>JAJEEO010000012.1 GCA_022820925.1 Acidimicrobiia bacterium
CGCGGCGGGCGTCATGCCGGGGCCGATGAGAACTTCCGAGCGGGTGACCCGCCGGCGATGGCAATGCGGGCTTGCCCGGTTGGCCGCTGGCACCTGTGCGGTCGCGCTGGTGCTGGCCGGCTGCGCCGCCGCCGAGACCGACGTGCCGGCAGCCGATCCGAGCGACACGGCCGCAACCGACGCCGAGTCAGCGCAGCCGGCGCCTGAGACCGAGGCCGCCGCTCGCGCAGACGGCACTTCCTCCGAGACCGGCAGCGATGCAGCCACGACGGCATCCGAGCCGGTCGAGCTGACGTTCGAGGGCAGCGTCGCTGCCCCCGAGTTCCCCGCCGGCTACGACTGGTTCAACGTCAGCCGGCCGCTGTCGATGAGCGGCGACCTGCGCGGCAAGATCGTCCTGCTCGACTTCTGGACCCAAGGCTGCATCAACTGCATCCACATCATTCCAGACCTCCACCGCCTGGAAGCCGAGTATCCCGACGAGGTGGTGGTGATCGCGGTGCACTGGGCCAAGTTTCCCAGTGAGCGCGAGTCCGAAGCGGTGCGAGAGGCATCGATCCGGTACGGCCGCCAGCACCCGATCGTGAACGACGATCAAGAACTGCTGCGTCGGGCCTATGGCATCAACGCCTGGCCGACCGTTGTCGCCATCGACCCATTGGGTCGGGTGCTGGGTCCCATTGCCGGCGAGGGCGTGTACGAACGGCTGGAACCCGCCATAGCGGTAATGGCTGAAGAGTACGGCCACAACGGCCTCATCGATCCGACGCCGCTCGGTGAGCTTCTCGAGATCGAGCCGGCGCTGCCGACCGTGCTGAGCTTTCCCGGCAAAGTGCTTGCCGACGAGAACGGCGATCGGCTCTTCATCGCGGACACGGGCCGTCACCGGGTGCTCGTCGCGACGCTTGACGGTGAGCTCATCGACGTGATCGGCAGCGGTGCCGAAGGGCGCGACGACGGCGCCTTCGACGAAGCTTCGTTTCGAAGACCGCAGGGCATGGCCCTGTCTGCTGACGGCAGCATTCTGTACATCGCAGACCGTGAGAACCATCTCATCCGGACCGCCGATCTGCGCTTTCGCACCGTGCGCACGATCGCGGGCACTGGAGAGCCGGTTACGTTCTTCCGCGCCGGTCGCGCTGCGCAGACTGCTATCGCTTCGCCGTGGGATCTGCATCTCGAAGGCGACGTGCTGTACATCGCAGGGGCCGGGCGCCATCAGCTTTGGCTGATGCATCTCGGGACCGGGGTGATCGACGTTTTCGCGGGCACCGGCGCGGAAGGTCTCGATGACGGGGCCCGCCTTGACGCCACCCTGTCGCAGCCCTCCGGGCTTGCTGCAGGCTACGGCGTGCTCTACTTCACCGATCCGGAGGCCAGCGCAGTGCGGCAGGTCTCGCTCGGCCTCGACGGGCGGCTCGACACGCTGGTGGGCAAGCACCTGTTCGTGTGGGGCGACGAAGTGGGCAGCTTCGAAAACACGCTGCTGCAGCACGCCATCGGCATCGAGTTCGTGCCGGGCGCGCAGGGCGCCGGGTTGTTGTATGTCGCGGACACCTACAACCACAAGATCAAGGTGCTCGACCTCGACACGCAGACGTCATCGGTGCTGGTCGGCGGCGGCACGCCGGGGCTGCGGGATGGCTTCGGTGCCGACGCGCAGTTGGCTGAGCCCAGCGGCCTGAGCGCTACCTCTGACACGCTCTACGTCGCTGACACCAACAATCACCGCATCCGGATGCTCGACTTGGCGACCGGCGAGCTGTCCACGTTGGCGCTGTCGAATCTGGAGATCGCCACGGTGACGATGGCCGGCGTGATCGAAGACAACGTGGTGCTTCTGCCCCAGCAAGTTGCCCCCGGACCGGTCGAGATCGTGCTCGACCTGCGAGTGCCCGAGGACTACAAGTTCAACACCGACGGCCTGTTCGAGTTCGAGTGGACTGCGGAGGGCACGTTGCTCAGCCCGCAGGGATCGGCCCGCTACGAGGCCCGAGGCCCTGAGATGCCGTTGCGTCTCGCTGGCACTGTCACCGCAGACAGCGGCTCCGCGGTGCTGACCGCCACAGCGGTGGTGTTCTACTGCCCTGCGGTGGACGAGACGTTCTGCCTCATCAGGGACGTGAATTTCACCGCGCCGATCGAGGTGGATCCTGCCGGTGCGCGCAGCATCGGGCTGCCGCATCAACTGCTGTCTGCGGAGGAACTGGACCGGCGCCTGGCGCCAGGGTGAGGACGTTCGGCACGGAGGCGCAGCGGCGGCCGCCTGCTGCGGGGCGGAGGCGCTCACCACGGTGGCTCGTCGGAGCACTCGCTCTGGGGATCGCTGGCCCGCTGGCGATGCTGCCGTCTGCGGCAGCACAGTCCACCGGAAACTCCGATTCGCCGCCATTGATCACGGTGGCCCCCGAACCGGCGGGCGGCAGCGCCGACGGGCAATCCGACGCGCCGCGCATCGCTGCGGTGCTCAGCGGTCCCGGCGGCGTCGGCTATTGGGTGATCGGCGTCGACGGCTCGATCGAGCCGATCGGCACCACGATTCTGCCGATCATCGGCGAACCGTCCGAGATCCATACCGAGGTCACCGGAGCACGGCTCGGCGCCCCCGGGGCACTTGGAGTGTGGCTTCAGCTGGCCGACGGCTCGGAGGTCTCGGTGGGCGATCCCGGTCCGACAGTGCTGACCGGCGAGGAGCGACCTATCGGCTGGCTGTCAGGTGTCGCCATTCGGCAATTGCTGGCGGGAGCGTGGTGGACCGAGGTGGACCGCTGGTGCACGTCCGAACTGTCCATAGGGGTCCGGATCGGCCAGACGATCATGACGGCACTGGGTGAGCGCTCGCTGGGCTTTGCGGTGGAGGAAGCGCGAGACCGGCGCATCGGCGGGATCCTGCTGCTCGGTCCGGTGACAGAACATGTGTGGCGCCGAATTGCCGAGTTGCAGGACTTCGCCGGCCGCATACCGCTGATCTTCGCCGTGGACGAGGAGGGCGGCCGCGTGCAACGGCTTGCTGGCGTCATCGGCCGCCTGCCGGCGGCGGCCTCCCAAACGCAGAAATCTCCGGCAGAAGTCCGTGAGCAGGCGGCCGATCATGCTCGCAAGATGGTCGAGCTCGGCTTCACGATGAACTTCGCCCCCGTGGTCGATGTCGGGGCTGGCGAAGGCATCGGCGACCGGTCGTTCGGAGACGATCCCGGCATCGTGACCGAGTACGGCATGGCGACGGTGGAGGGTCTCAGCGCCGGGGGAGTCGTGCCGGTCGTGAAGCACTTTCCGGGACACGGCGGCGCGGATGTCGATACTCACGAGGCCCTCGCCTCGACGGCGCCGTTGGCGCAGCTACGCGCGCGCGACCTGATCCCGTTTGCAGCAGTCGCGGGAAGCACTGATGCGGCTGTGATGGTCGGGCACCTCGATGTCCCCGGATTGACGGGCGGCTTGCCGGCATCGCTGTCACCTGCGGCCATCGGCGGTCTGCTGCGAGACGAGCTGGGCCACAGTGGGTTGGTGGTGACCGACTCGCTGGTGATGGGTGCCATTCGGAGCCGCTGGTCGGTGAGCGAGGCGGCGCTCCTCGCGATCACCGCTGGTGCAGATCTTGCGCTTGTCGGCGAGCTCACGGATGCTGCTGCTGCCTTTGCCGAGATCGAGGCTGCGGTCTCGGAGAACCGCCTCAGCCTCGAACGCCTCGACGACGCCGCAACCAACGTGCTGCGCGCCAAGGGTGTCTACGCATGCACCTTGGTCGGACGCGACGGCCTCGGCCGCACCGTGCTCTACGACCCGACGCTCGTCGGGCGATAGCCCGAGCATTGAGCACGGGGGCGTTAGGCAGATGGCCGCTAGGGGAGCGTGACCGTGACCTCTGGCTCAGGCGGCGGGGGAGCGGTTTCGAAGTTGCGGACTACTTGGCTCCAGGTGAGTTGCCATTGCTTCCAGTTGGCCCCGACGTACGCGGGATCGGGCCGGTACGGGATCACGGTCACCCCGAACTCGCGCCATTCGGGGGTGCTCACGATGTCGCTGCGGGCCGGTCTGGAACCGAAACGATCGCTCACGCCGAACTGGAACAGCGGCTCGCCCATGAAGTCGATCAAACGCCCGCCGAGGGATTCATTCGGGGCACCGGCCACGACGCCTGCATAGAACCCGATGCGAACGCAATCGTCGGTCACCACGGCGATGTCCAGCGATTCAGGCAGACCCGGCTGATAGGTGGCGTACACCGCCGGGAGTCCGGTGGTGCCCCACGCCAGCGGCAGGCGGCCGCCGAGATCAGACAGCGTGACGGGATCAGGAACATCCTGGCTGACCGGCCGCTGCGGCGGAGGTTCTCCGCCGGCGAAGCGTTCGAAGACCGAGGTCTCCCAGCTCGGCGCCAGCTCAATGCCCCACCGCAGCATCTGGTCGAGAATCTGTGGCCACGGAGTCACCTCGTCGCTGTCGCGTTCGGGGTGCAGACGCTCTAGCGCCACCAGCAAATACACGCCCATGCGGCTTGTCCCGGCATCCGGAATCACTGCAGTGCCAGCGTGTGCCGGGTCGTACAGTGCATCGAGACCTCGAGGCAGCGGCGGCGGCAGCACTTCGAGATCGGGCAGCTCGTCGAGAGGCCGATCTGGCACGACATAGAACGACGGCAGGTAGTTCAGGCAGGCATCGATGTAGCTGACTGGCGTCAGTGCGTGGCCCTCGACGGCTAAGCCCTCAGTCAGCGGTCCAGGCGCCAAGGGAACGTAGGACTGCGTCAGACCATTTTCGACGACGAACAGCACATCCAGCGTGTCGATGCCCACCACGACGTCGGCCACGGGATGCGCGCGGCTTCGGTCGAGCAATTCGATCACGTCGTCGGGCGTGTCCTCGCGAAAGATCACCACCTCGACGCCGGTGGCTTCGGTGAACGCTTCGAGCGCGTCAGCAGGCAGGTGAAAGTCGCGATGGGTGATCACCCGCACCGCGGCAGAACCCTCGCTCGTGTCAGCACAGGCCGCAGCGAATATTGCGCCGGCGCACATCAACACCACGAGACGATGCAGCAGGAGGTTCCGCCTACTCGCTCTTCTTCTAGGGAAGCGGCTTGCCATGTGTCTGCAGTGCCAGAACGGTGCCCGCAGCGACGCGCACCGCGGCGGTGGGCTCGATGAACTCGTTGCTCAACCCGAGCGATGCGGCGCTGCGCAGCGGCTTCGCCGCCGCCAGGTTCCATCGCAGGCCGGTGGTGTGCACGCGAGCCGTGCCACCTGCGGCGAGCAGCGTCAGCAGGTTGCCGTCGGCGGCGTCGAGTTCCATTGACATAGCGGCGGTGGCCGAGCGCACCACGCTGTCGGAGACATAAGCAACGAGCGGCAGCGCCGCATAGCAGGGCCGCGCCAGCAAGCTCACCGAGGTCAGCAGGTGATCGAGGCGTCCTCCCGCACCGCTCGCGACGGCGATCTGGTCTGGATCGAGGCCCCATGCGAAGCTCAACGCGAGATCCAGATCGCTGTGTGCCTTTTCCGGCGGGTGTCGCTGGATCACGATGTCGGGCCATTCATTACGAGCTCGTGCCAGCATCCCGGGATCGACCGAATCAAAGTCGCCAACGACGACGTGGGGCCGCAGCCCCAATCGCAATGCATGGGCCAGTCCCCGGTCGACGGCGATGACGCACGACGGCTCGTTCGGCGGCAGCCGCCGCGGAGCGTTGGGCCCTCCGTCGATGATCCAGACGCAGCGGGCATCGAGATGCGCCGTCTCTGATGACGACTCGGCTGACACTGCTCCCCTCATGACAACAGTGTGATAGGCCGACAAGCGCATATGGCGCGATGGTCGTTCGCGCCGCCGCGTCAGGGTTGGTGCCCCAGCGGACGGCAACAAGGACAGCGGCGCGATGGTCGTTCGCGCCGCCGCGCCGAACCATCGGGTTGCCCCCGGTACCTTGCAGTCCAACGTGGATGTCATCCGCCGTTTCGCTCGGCTGCCCCTGCTCGCCGTGATGATCGCGGTCTGCGCGGCACTCGTGACGTTCGGTGCCCGCGCTTCGGCGCCGCACGTGGCCCGCACGCTTGACGCTGTCGAGCGTGATCGCGACCACATCACGATCGACTTGCGTCCTGGCGCGCAGCGCACGCAGGTATTCGACTCGGCCGGCAACCCGATCGGCATCCTGGTCAATGACATCGATCGCGAGATCATCACGCTCGACCAGGTGCCTGCTGACGTGCTCGCCACGATCGTGGCCGTCGAGGACGCCAAGTTCTGGCTGCACAACGGCGTCGATCTGCGCGCGACCGCCCGGGCCCTGGTCTCGGGCGTCTCTGCCGGCGGCATCACCTCCGGCGGCTCCACGATCACCCAGCAGATCGTGAAGCTGCGAGTGGTGGGCGACGAGCGCAGCTTCAACCGCAAGATTCGCGAAGCCGTCATCGCAGCGCGACTGGAGGAGGAATTCTCCAAGGAGGAGATACTCGAGTTCTACGTCAACGAGATGTACCTCGGCAACGGCGCCTACGGACTGCAAGCCGGTGCAGAGACTTACTTCGGCAAGGAGGTCTCCCAGCTCGACGTCGGCGATGCCGCGTTCCTCGCGAGCCTCATCCGCAGCCCCGGGCTCTTCGACGGCTTCGACCAGAACATCGCGACGATGACGCGGCGACGAAGCCAGTCCCTCCAGCAGGCCGTCGATGCCGGCATCATCACCGAGACCCAGCAGGCGGCCTTCGAGCGTCGGCCGTTGCCGACGCGCAACCTGTCACCCCGGCGCACTGATGTCGCCCTGCGCCGCGACTACTTCCTCGTCGAGGTGCGCAAGGCGCTGCTGGCCAACCCCGCGCTGGGCGATACGTACCAGGCTCGCTTCAGCCAAGTCTTCGGCGGCGGATTGCGAGTCTGGACGACGCTGCGCCCCGACCTGCAGGAGGCGATGCGCTCGTCGGTGTCCGAGGTGCTTCCCGAGGGAACCGGCGAGTTCGAGGTGTCGATCGTCAGCGTCGACCCGGCCACCGGAGCTGTGCTTGCCTTCATCGGCGGGCCTGCCTTCAGCGACTCCGAATTCAACCTCGCAACCCAGGGACTCCGGCAGCCAGGCTCCTCGTTCAAGACCTATGTCCTGGCAGCCGCCATCGAGCGAGCCGGCTTCTTCCCATTCGACACCATCAGCGGGCAGGGGCCGTGTGTGTTTCCCAACCCGCCGCTCGAGGACTACGAGGTATCCAACTTCGCGAACAGCCCGGGGCGTCTGGCCACCTTGGAGGACCAGGCGACCGCCAGTTCCAATTGCGCGTTCGTCCGGCTGGGCCTGGTCACCGGTCTCGGTGAGGTCGTCGAGATGGCGAATCGTCTCATCGGACGGTCAGATGAGGACAGCTTCCTGCCCTACCCGTCCATCTCCCTGGGCGCCCAGGAAGTCACGCCGCTCGAACAGGCAGTGGGATATGGCACGTTCGCCAACGGGGGCGTCCGGATGGAGCCGTTCTACGTCACCCGGATCGAGAACAGCTTCGGCGAGGTGATCTATGAGCATGTGCCGCACGGCCGCAGGGTCGTGACCGAATCGGTGGCCGACTGGGTCACCTCAGTGCTCGAGGCAAACGTCGAATCCGGAACCGGGACGCGCTCACAGCTCGACAGCGGGCAGGTATCAGCTGGCAAGACCGGCACGACACAGGCCTTCCATGACGCATGGTTCGTGGGATTCACGCCCCACATGTCGACCGCAGTGTGGATGGGCCATCCCGATGAGCAGGTTCCGATGGGTGAGATCCAGGAACGGCGGGCGACGGGCGGTTGGATACCGGCCCGCATCTGGTCTGCCTACATGCAGCAAGCCTTGGACGGCGCTGCGCTGCTGGACTTCGATCCGCCGCCACCGCCGCCGCGCTCCAGCCAGTACCTGTTCGTGCCCGGCGACACCTGCACCATCGCCGTCACGGTGACACCGTCAGAACCGCCGCTCGAGTTTGATCTGCCATGCAGCATGGTGCGCCCGACGCCCGACAATGAGTTCGAGCCGCTGCCTGACGCCTTGTGCAGCGTCGCCGTGCCCGCACCGGACGGCGAGACGCGATCCGAGTGGATCCGCTGCACCCAGATCGCAATGGAGCTCGCGGCGCGGGCCACGGCTTCGCCGCCCGAGGAAGCCTCTAGCGTTGGCGAGACCCAAGAGAACTAGGCCTGAGCCCAAGCTCGTTGCCTCCATCACCATAAAGCGATGACACCAGAAGCCTCCGAGCCAGCGCCTCCAGCGAGCCGCCTCGGGATCCTCGCCCAACTGCAAGATCTCGACGTGCGGCTCGAACAGATCGATCATCGAGTCGTTCACCTGCCCGAACGCGAGGTCCGCACCGGCATCGATGCCGAGTTGGCGGCGCTGGGGTCCGAGATGAGCGCACTCGAGGTGCGCATCGGCGACTTGGAGCGACAGCAGCGCCGTCACGAGGATGAGGTCGCTCGAATCGAAGCCAAGCGAGCGCAGAATTCCGAGCGTCTCTACGACCCTCACATGACCTCGCCCAAAGAAGCCGAAGCCCTCACGGCCGAGGCCGAAGCTCTCGGACGGCATCAGGTCGTCATCGAGGATGAGATCCTCGAACTGATGGAACAGATCGAGCCCCTGAGCCATGAGCATGACTCGCTCGCAGAGCGCCAGTCGGAGGTCGAGGCACGCCGGCACGACGTGGATGCAGCGATCGCCGCCTCTGAACGCGAGGCGCAGGCCGAGCGGGACGGGGTGCTCGGCGAGCGAGCGGCACTCGTCGCGGTGGCGGACGCGGAATTGATCTCGGTGTACGAGCAGCGGCGAGCCAGCGCACGTGGGGAACCAGTCGTGGGCCGTCTCGTCGGCACCACCTGCAGCGCGTGCCACCTGGAGATTCCCTCGGTCGATTACGAGCGAATCGCCCGCCTGGAGCCGGACGAGCTGGCCGAGTGTCCCCATTGCGGCGCCTTGCTGGTGCGCTGAGTCCCGCGGTTCTGCCTCACCGAGAGCCGGACTGATGCTGCTGTGGTTTGTGGCGACATCGCTGCTGGCGATGCGATGGTCGTTCGGCGACCCGGCGATCGATCATCGCGTCATTGTCGCTGGAGCACTGCTGCCCGACGTGGCGTACGCGGCGAGCGGCGGAGCGCCGTTGACGCACTCGTTGCTGCTGCCGGCGGCTGGTCTGGTGGTGGTGATGCTCGCAACCATCGGGCACCGGCGAGCTCGGCGCCGCTGGCTGGCGCTGCCGATCGGAGTGTTCTGGCACCAGCTCTTCGATGGCGCGTGGCTGCATCCCAATCTGTTCTGGTGGCCCTTGGGGGGCGTGAGTGCCGCCACGACACTGCCGCTCGCCTCCCGGCCGGTATGGATGATCGCCGCGATGGAGCTGGCAGGCATGGCCGGCTGCTGGTGGGTGTGGCGTTCAGCCGGATTCGCGCATGATCGCGTCCGTCGGGCAGACTTCTGGCGTGCGGGGCGCTTGCGTTATTCGGCGGGACCGCAGCGCCGGGACCCCGAAGACTGATGCACACCCTCCAGCGTCGCGGATGCCCATGCTGATTCTCGTGCGCCACGGGCGCCGATGCTGATTCTCGTGCGCCACGGGCGCACGAGTGCCAACGCGGCGGGTTTGCTGCAAGGTCGCGTCGACAACGAACTGGACGAGGTCGGCGTGAGACAGGCAGATCAGATCGCGGCTGCACTGTCCCGAATTGATGAGCGGCCGGATCGCATCATCTCCTCGCCGTTGCTGCGAGCACGCCAGACAGCGCAGGCCACAGCCGAGCTGACGGGCCTAGAGGTTGCCGTCGACGAGCGCTGGGCAGAGCTGGACTACGGCGATTGGGATGGACTCCCGATCTCGGAGGTACGAGTCTCCGACTGGCAGCGCTGGCGCGCCGACACGGACTTCGCGCCACCCGGAGGCGAATCGCTGGCACAGCTCAATGACCGCGTCAGCGCGGTGTGCGATGAGCTGGCCGCGGTGGCCGCACGGCGCAACGTCGCCGTCTTCACCCACGTCTCGCCGATCAAGTCGGCCGTGCGATGGGCGCTGGGCACCTCCGATGAGATCTCGTGGCGCCTGCACGTGTCGCAGGCGCAGATCACCCGGATCAGTTTCCGCGGAACGGCGCCACGACTCACGTCCTACAACGAGACAACTCATCTGGATGGCTGAGGGCTGATCCGTTTGGCAACACTGAGGCCCGAAGGCGCTTCGCCGGGGCGGTGAGCCGGCCTGTAGGCGGGATTCTGTCCGTCGGCTGGTGCCGTCGGGGTGGCCATCCATCTGAGCGGCCTACCCGGGATCATGAGACGGGCCGCCTGATCCCTGCTTGGCCTTGCTCCGGGAGGGGTTTGCCGATCCGCCGGAGTCGCCCCCGGCGCTGGTGCGCTCTTACCGCACCGTTTCACCCTTGCCTGTGACCGAGCTCGGCCCGGTCCATCGGCGGTCTGTTCTCTGTTGCACTTTCCGTCGCCTCACGGCGCCTGGTTGCGAGCCAGCTCCCTGCCCTGTGGAGTCCCGACCTTCCTCGAACTGCGCCGTTCGCGCTGCTCCGCACGTGGCGGACTGCCTCCCAACCCAGTCCGCGGCCACCCGGCCGACTCACCGCAAATCGCAAGGTTACTTGCGGCCCCGGTCACCCCGACCCGCTCGCACGTCGCCCACGAGGCCGCTGCGGGTCGAGAAGCGACCGTCGGCGCTGTCGGCCCATGGCACCGAGCACACCGCCCAGCGATGCCAGCGACGCAGACAACAGCATCACGAGGGGCAAGCCGAGTGCCCCGACGGCCTCACCGGGACCGAATCGGCGAATGATCTGCACCACGACCGCGAGCACCATCACCGGGCCCGAGGTCAGGATCGCGCACAGCAAGTGGTTCTCGCGCGCCCGGAAGGCGGCGATCGCGCCGCCCATGATCAGACCCCCGAACAGCACACCGTTCACGGCATAGGCCACTGGGGTCTGCTCAGCCACGAGACTGCCGCCCCCGACGCCTACGACCAGTGCAGTGCCAGTTGACACGATCGCGCCTGGCAGGACGGCCCGGCGCTCGACATTCCGGCCGAAGACTCCCAACAGGCTGCGCATTGGTCTTCTCACCACCCAGATGCGAGGGGTCGATGTTGCCAGTCTGGGGCGTCCCTCGCGTGCCCGAACAGTCTGCGCTGCCGAGATATCGGTTACTACTTCGACATTTTGCTGGCTACTGAACGCTCAATAAGGTCTTGACAAGCGGCAGCCCATCGGCAAGATTGCGCGTGAGATGACCACTGCCACAGCAACAGCACGCGTCAATCCTCCCACCGCGGGACGGCGACCATCGAGCGCAGAACCAGTTCGAGTCGTGGCCGCCCACCAGGACAGCCTCGCCGCCGACATGCTCGAATGGCAGCGCCACGCAGCCTGTCGAGGCCTCGAAGCAGAGATCTTCTATCCCACAGAGGACGACGAGACTGCGTTCGAAGCGAAGGCGGTCTGCGCAGCATGCGCGGTATCGGGCGATTGCCTGGAATATGCGATCGCGGTTCGCGAGAAGGAGGGCGTCTGGGGAGGGCAGACGGCCGCTGAACGCGTACGCATCATCCGCCGCCGGCGCCGTGCCGCCGCACGCGCTCGCAACGCGCAAGCTGCCGCCGCGTCCAACTGAAGCAATCCGAGGGAGCGCGCCGCGCCCGAACGGCACGCGTCGGGGCGCGGGGCCGAGCGCACTTCGGCACATCGCTAGTCTCCGGCCCGTACAGGCCGGCACGTACGAACCGGCATCTTGAGCAGTGGCGGTGCAGACATGGCCGAGTCCGACGAAGCCCAAGCACACCCTCTCGAGCACTTCGGCGGCTGGAAAGCAGTGCTCACTGACCTGGTGGCGGGCATCGACCTGTCTCCGGAGGTCGCGCGCGCCGCGCTCGGCAGCATTCTGGGTGAAGGGGCCACCGACGCCCAGCTGGCCGGATTCATCATCGCCTTGGGAATGAAGGGCGGTTCCGTTCCCGAGCTCACCGGCCTCGTCGACGCCATGCACGACGCGGCAGTCCCGTTGAGCGCTCCCGCGGGGACGATCGACATCGTCGGCAGCGGCGGGGCTCCGGGGCGCCAGCAGCACGCCCTGAGCGTGTCCACCATGGCGGTCTTCGTTGCTTCGGCTGCCGGCGCAGTGGTCTGCAAGCACGGCTCGGTCGCAGCGACATCGTCGTCGGGCTCCTTCGACACGCTGGGAGCACTCGGGCTCGCGATCGAACTTGACGGGCCCGCTGTCGAGCGGTGCATTTCGGAGATCGGGCTGGGCTTTGCGTTCGCCAAGCTGTTCCACCCGGCGATGCGCTTTGCTGGGCCCGTGCGCACCGAACTCGGTGTGCCGACCACCTTCAATTTCCTCGGGCCACTAGCGAATCCCGCCAAGGTCGCCCGGCAGGTGCTGGGCGTGAGCGACCCGGTGATGGCGCCCCGCGTGGCCGGAGTGCTGGCCGCCAGAGGGGCCGAGCATTGCCTCGTCGTCCATGGTGCAGACCGTCTCGATGAGATCACGCTGACCGACGTGACGCGCATCTACGAAGTCCGCGACGGCGAAATCGCCGATGAGTTCCTCTTCGATCCGCCCTCGATCGGACTCGAACGCGTCAACCGTGCCGCACTGTGGGGCGGAAGCCCGCAACAGAATGCCGACATCCTCCGAGCGATCGTCGCCGGCGAGGAGACCGGACCCCGAGCACACATCGTGCAGTTGAACGCGGGCGCCGGCCTGGTGGTCGCTGGCTTGGCCAGAGACTTCGCCGAGGGCTACGAGATGGCCCGGCAGGCCGTTGCCGACGGGCGCGCCGCCGCCAAGCTCGAGGCCGCCGTCAGCCTCACGAACGCGTTGGCCGCAAGCGCCGGTTGACGTGGTCGTCGGTCTCTCCCTGCCGTTCGGCGTCGGAGACACCGTCCGCTTGGCCAGCACGTCCGACGAGCGCCGCTCCGCTCTGGTGGGGCGGACCGGCACTGTTGTCGCGGTTCGCCCGGGGGATCGGCGTGTCATGGCGATCGTGGCATTCGACGACGCCCCGCCCGAGACGGTCCTGGTGTACGGCATCGACGAAGCTGAGGTCGTCGAGCGCTTCCGGCACGGCGTGAACTGAGGCCGGCGCTGGGTTTCACGCCCGGCTTGTCAGCCGGCGCTGGGTTTCATGCCCGGCTTGTCAGCCGGCGCTGTGGCTTATGCCCGGCTTGTCAGCCGGCGCAGGAGCCCCCGGCGGCGTTCGCTCTCGTGTGCGGGAATCTCGAGGGCAGCCAGCGCCGCAGCGAGATCGGCGCCGCTCGCGAAGCGGTCGTCGGGCGCCTTCGCCATGGCGGTCAAGATGACCTCTGACAGCTCTGCCGACACTCCACGTTCGGCAGGATCCGGCGGCGGGATCCGGACGTGTGCATGCAGCAGGTCGTTCCGTTCGCCGTAGAACGGGGCCGAGCCCACGGCCAGGACGTACAGCGTCGACCCGAGGCCGTAGATGTCGGTGCGAGCATCGACCGGATGTGCCAGAGCCTGCTCGGGGGAGAGGTACATGGGCGAGCCGTACACCCGACCCGGCGGCGACGGAGGACCGTCGAGGTCATGAGCGAGGCCGAAGTCGAACAGCACTGCCCGATCGCCTCCTTCGGGCAGGGGGTCGAGCATGATGTTCGACGGCTTGACATCGCGATGCACGATCCGGCACTCGTGGACGTGGTCAAGCGCGGCGCAGATCTGCTGGATCGCAGCGATGCCCTCAGCCAGCGAGGGCGGGTGGCGGCTGGCACACCTGTCCGCCAGGGTCTCGCCCTCGACGACTTCCATCTCGATGTAGTGCGCTCCGCCGATCACCCCTGCGGTGTGCACCGCGAGCACATTGGGATGGTCCAGGCGGGCCATGAGCTCGTATTCCTGCTCGAAGAGCGAGCGCACCTCCGCACGAGCCTCAGCGAACGGCGTCAGGACCTTGAGGCCGACCTCGTCGCCTCTCAGCGTGGTCGCCCGGTAGCAGTGCGCCACCGTGCCACGCCCCAGCACCCCGGTGATCTTGTACGGGCCGTACTGGCGGCCAACCCAGACGTCAATTTGGTCTTCGAACATCGCACCGGCCGCGGCTGCTGGTGACACCCAATATAAGAGAGCCCGCCTGATCGGAACCGCCTCCCCAGCTCGCAATGCCGCCGGGGACGCCCGCGGCACACTTGTGCCATGGCTGCTGGGCCCGACCGGGCGCTGCTGGGGAAGATTCGGCGAGCAGCCACCGACGCCGGGCTCGACGCGGTCGGTGTGACCGACGTAGCGCCGTTCGGAGATGAGCGCCGAGCCATCATCGAGCGCAAAGCCGCCGGTCTGCACGCCGGCATGTGGTTCACCTACGGGAGACCCGAGCGCTCGACCACCCCGGCGGCGATCTTGGCGGGAGCACGCAGCATCGTGACGTGTGCACGCTCCTACTCCCCACCCGCAGAGCACATCGGTGGTTCGGATCCCGTTCACCGCACCAACCGTGCCGCCGTGGCGGCGTATGTCGCGTCTGACGCTTATGGGGAACTGCGCGAGGGGCTCGAGGCGGTCAGCGAGGTACTGCGCTGCGGTGGGTTCGAAGCGCGGGTCGTCTATGACGACAATCGCCTCGTGGATCGGGCGGCAGCGGCGCGAGCGGGGCTTGGCTGGCTGGGCCGCAACACGATGCTGCTCTCGCGTGAGCTTGGCTCGTGGACTGTGCTCGGCTCGGTGGTCACGACAGCGGCACTGCCCGTCGCCACCGAAGTCCAACTCGACGGCTGCGGCACATGTCGCCGTTGCCAATCCGCATGCCCTACCGGCGCCCTGGATGAATCGGAGGTGCTCGATGCCAACCGGTGCCTGGCATGGCTGGTCCAGGCTCCCGGCGCATTCCCGCCGAAATACCGGGTCGCACTGGGCGACCGGATCTACGGCTGCGATGACTGCCAGGTCGTCTGCCCGTACAACGACCCGGTGAGCGCGCCGCCCCGATCCCGACGCCATTCCCAACCTCAGCCTGTGGAGCTCCGCGGGGGCCGCAAGATGCGGAGCAGCTCAATCGACATCGTCGGTCTGCTGCGCATGACCGACGACGATCTCATGGTCACCTTCGGCCACTGGTACATCCCTCGTCGCAGGCCTGAGTACCTGCGCCGCAACGCGCTCGTTGTCCTCGGCAACGTCGGCGACCCTGCCGAGCCGGGCATCACCGAGGTACTGCGCCAAGCGCTCGCGTCGCCCTCGGCCGTCGTTGCCAGCCACGCAGTGTGGGCTGCTCGCCGCCTCGGCCGAGCTGACCTGGTCGACGAGGCAGAGGCAGACGGATTCGCAGCGCACGACGCTGATGGGTTGCTTGCCGCCGAACTTGCCAGGTCGACCGGGCCTCGCAGCAGCAGCGACTGATGCGACCCCACCTGCTTGTCACGAACGACTTCCCGCCCAAGATCGGCGGGATCCAGAACTACCTGTGGGAATTGTGGCGGCGGCTGCCATCGGACGGCGTGACGGTGCTGACGACGCCGTATCGGGGTGCGGCAACGTTCGATGCGGCTGCCCCGATGCGCATCGTGCGGACCCGCGAACCGGTCCTGTTGCCCCACCGGGGCCTCATGCGGAGGATCAGGTCGCTGGCGAGCGAATCAGGCGCCGAGATGGTCCTGCTCGATCCCGCGTTGCCGCTCGGGGCACTCGGGCCGCGGTTGGGCCTGAGCTATGGCGTTGTCTTGCACGGCGCCGAGGTCGCGATCCCCGCGCGGCTTGCGGGGCTGAGCGCCCTGATGTCGCACGTACTGCGGTCAGCGTCGCTGGTCATTTCCGCAGGCGGGTATGCCGCCGCGGAAGCCGAGCGCTGCGCGGGCACGGCATTGCCGATCGTCGAGGTGCCGCCCGGCGTCGATACCGAGCGGTTCGTCCCACGAGACGACGACGAACGACGAGCTGCCCGAACGAGCTACGGATTCGACGACGGGCCCCTCGTGGTGAGCCTGAGCAGGCTGGTGCCGCGCAAGGGCTTCGACACGGTGATCTCCGCGGTCTCGGAACTCGCCGGGTGCCATCCCGGGCTGGCCCTGGCCATTGGAGGGGCCGGCCGGGATCGAGCCCGATTGGAGCGGTTGGCGCGCGATAGCCCAGCAACGGTTCGCTTCGTGGGTCGAGTCGACACCGAAGAGCTGCCGCAGTTCATGGCCATGGGCGATGTCTTCGCAGCACCGTGCCGCAGCCGCTGGGCGGGGCTGGAGCAGGAGGGTTTCGGCATCGTGTTCGCCGAGGCGGCCGCTTGCGGTGTCGCTGCGGTGGCGGGTCGATCCGGGGGGAGTCACGAGGCCGTCTGGCATGGCCAGACGGGATTGGTCGTCGATCAACCACGCAAGACGGCCGAGGTTGCGGGAGCGATCTCACAACTGTTGTCAGACCGAGCTCGGCGACTCGAGATGGGCACCGCAGCACGTGCGGCAGCGACCGAGCATTTCGCCTACGACACCCTTGCGCAGCGTTTGGCCGCAGCATTGGCCTGACCCGAGCCGCCTCGGGATCGTCGGCGACCCCGATCGCGGTGCATTTGCCGTCTGTCAACGAATCGCCGCACAAAAGCAGCCCGTCGAGCGTCTCATCCTGAGACAATGGAGCGAACACGGCGCCGAAGGCGGGATCTGCCCATGATCGACGAGATGACAATGACCACGGTTGTGGCCGCGTCACCCCAAGAGTGCTACGCGCTGATCGCAGACATCGAGCGCTACCCCGAATGGGCTACCGACATCTCGTCAGCTTCGGTCATCGAGCGCGATCTCGACGGCCGCGTCGAACAGGCTGCGTTCCGCGTCGAAGCGCTCGGGCGCACGGCCAGGTACACGCTCGCGTATGACCACGGCGGAGCTCCGCACCGGCTGGCGTGGAAGCTCGTCGACGGCGATGTCGTCAAGCAGCTCGACGGTCGGTACGAGTTCAATCCGACGACCGAGCCTGGGCGTACCGAGGTGCTGTACCAGCTCGCCTTGGAACTTGCCGTGCCGCTGCCGGGCTTTGTCAAGCGCCGAGCCGAACGGAGGATCGCCCACACAGCGCTCGCCGATTTCGCTGCTCGCCTCGAAGCCGGACCAGAGAGCTAGGACGACGGGGGATCCGCCCGGGCAATGGAATTTCGCCGCATCGAGGGCTTGCCGCCCTACGTCTTCACGATCATCGACACGCTGAAGATCGAACGTCGGCGCGCCGGAGCCGATGTCATCGATCTGGGTTTCGGCAATCCCGATCTGGCATCGCCCGAACGCGCTGTCAAGAAGCTGGCAGAAGCCGCGCTCAACGCGCGAAACCATCGTTATTCGGCCAGCCGCGGCATTCCCAAGCTGCGCGAAGCCGCCACTGACCTGTACCGACGCCAGTGGGGGGTCGAGCTCGACCCCGACACCGAGATCATCAACACGATCGGCGCCAAGGAGGGTTTCTCACACCTCATGTGGACCCTGCTCGCGCCAGGCGACGCCTGCCTCGTGCCGGCGCCCTCGTACCCGATTCACATCTTCGGGCCGCTGTTCACCGGTGCCAGCGTGCGAGAGGTGCCGCTCGACGTCGGCGAGACGTTCTTCGAGCGTCTCGTGGAGCGATTCGAGTACTCGTGGCCCCGGCCTCGGGTGATCGTGCTGTCGTTCCCCCACAACCCCACCACGGCCTGTGTCGATCTCGAGTTCATGCAACGAATCGTGGATTTCGCGCGTGAGCGCGAGGTGCTGCTCGTGCACGACTTCGCATATGCGGATCTGGGGTTCGACGGCTACGAGCCGCCTTCGATCCTGCAGGCCGAGGGCGCCAAGGAGGTCGCGGTCGAGTTCTACAGCCTCACCAAGTCCTATTCGATGGCAGGGTGGCGGGTGGCCTTCTGCGCGGGCAACGCCGAGGTGATCGCCGCGTTGGCCAAGCTCAAGAGCTACCTCGATTACGGCACCTTCCAGCCCATCCAGATCGCAGCCACCGTCGTCATGAACGAGGACCGCGACTTCCCTTCCGAGGTGCGCGAGACCTACCGCAACCGCCGCGATGTCCTGGTGCGCGGACTCGGACGCATCGGATGGGATCTCACCCCACCCAGGGGGACGATGTTCGCCTGGGCCAAGATCCCCGAGCCGTACCGGCACATGGGGTCAGTCGAGTTCTGCAAGCTGCTCGTGAACGAGGCCAATGTGGCCCTGTCGCCTGGGGTGGGGTTCGGACCAGGGGGTGAAGGCCACGTGAGGTTCGCGCTCGTCGAGAACGAGCACCGCATCCGCCAAGCAGTGGCCCAACTGCGCACAGTTCTCGACGAGTTGCCGCTGCCGACCTGATACCGGCCGGCCGCAGGCCCCGAGGCCGACAGGATCTCAGCCCCCCGGCCACCGCAGCGAGCGTCGGAGCGCTTCGCGCCATCTCCTGTGCAGTTCGTCTGCGTCCGCGCGCTCTTGACCAGGTTCGAAGCGTCGATCAAGCCGCCACAGCGACGCCGCGTCGGCGGGGGAGGACCACACTCCTTCGGCCAGACCTGCCAGCATCGCCGCGCCCAGGGCAGTGCTTTCGGTCACCACGGGTCGGCTGACGGCGACACCGAGTTGGTCGGCTTGGATGGCGCACAGCAGATCATTCGTCGCCGCGCCGCCGTCGATGCGCAACTCCGCGATGTCACGGCCGGCGCCGTCGACCATGGCCTCGATGACGTCCCGGGTCTGCAACGCCATCGATTCGATCGTCGCCCGCGCGATGTGCGCCGGCTGCGTCGCGAAGGTGAGGCCCATGATCGCGCCGCGTGCGGTCGGATCCCACCACGGACTGCCTAGCCCGGCGAGCGCCGGCACCACGATCACCCCGCCGCTGTCCTCCACGCTGCAGGCGAGCGTCTCGACTGCTGCAGGATCTGTGGCGCCATCGAGAATGCCGGTCAGCCACCCCACGGCCGCGCCTGTCGCGAAGATCGAGCCTTCGAGGGCGTAGACAGGCCCACGGCCCAGGTCCCAGGCCACCGTCGTGAGCAACCCCTCGATCGGGGAGGGGCAGCTGTCGCCGACATTCATCAGCACGAACGAGCCGGTCCCGTAAGTGTTCTTGGCCATCCCGACCTGATGGCAGCCCTGGCCGAACAATGCTGCTTGCTGGTCGCCGGCGACACCGCTCACGGCGATTCCCGGCCCCAGTGCAGTTGTATCGGCGGTCATGCAGAACCGGCCTGCTGACGGGCGTACCTCGGCCAGCGCGGCCATCGGCACTGACAGCAGATCGCACATCGGCCCAGACCATTCGCCCGAGTCGAGGTCATACAGCAGGGTGCGCGACGCGTTCGTGGCATCGGTGGCAAATGCGGCGCCGCCGCTCAGCTTCCACATCAGCCAGCTGTCGACGGTGCCCAAGGCCAAGTCTGCAGTTTGAGGCACCCCCCCGTGTTGCAGCAGCCACTCGGCCTTGGTGCCGCTGAAGTAGGGGCTGAGCACGAGTCCCGTCCGGCGGCGCACGTCATCGAGGTGGCCCGCAGCCTCCAGTTCGGCACAGCGCGATGCGGTGCGCACGTCCTGCCAGACCAGGGCCCTCGCAAGCGGCTCGGAAGTCCGGCGATCCCAAGCCACAAGAGTCTCGCGCTGGTTGGTGATGCCGATTGCGGCCACGGAGCCAGTCCGTCCATTGCCGAGTGCCTGCAGGCTGCCGCAGAGTTCGGCCAGCGTGGCGGCGGTGGCCTCCCAGATCTCGTCCGCGTCGTGTTCGACGAGACCGGGTCCGGGGTAGTGCTGGGGGAACGACCGGTAGGCGTACGCCACCTCTGCGCCGGTCTCGTCCACTGCCATGGAGCGAACGCCGGTCGTGCCTGCGTCGATTGCCACCACGAGTGCCATGCCGATCTCCTGTGGTGTGTTGGGCTAGCAGGTTGCAACTACGCAGGATGGCAGGCCGCAAGGATGCCTCGCAGTAGATTCGAAAACTGTGAGGATTCTCGTGGTGGGGGCCGGCGAGGTCGGCAGCTACATCGCCGAACGCCTCAGCCGTGAGGGCAACGACGTCATCGTCATCGATCAGCACTCCGGTCGCCTCGATGCGCTCGCGTCCGAGGTCGATCTGCTCACGGTGAACGGCAGCGGCACCAATCCGGCCGTGCTCAGCGAGGCGGGGATCGAGCGGGCAGAGGTGGTTGTCGCGGTCACCGATTCCGACGAGGTGAACCTCTTGGCGTGCATGCAGGCCAAGCAGAGCGGCGTCCCCGCCACCGTCGCCCGCCTGCAGGACAGCGAGTTGCGCGGCGCCCCAGGTCGCAACCTGCGCGCTGCCATCGGCGTGGATCTGGTGCTCGACCCCGATGAGCAGACTGCCGACACCATCATGGATCTGCTCGTGTACCACGGTGCATCGGACATCAATGAGCTCGCCAACGGCGAGGTGCTGGTCGTCGGCGCACACCTCGCCGACGATGCACCCCTGGTCGGCAAGACCATGGCCGAGGTGGGTGCCTACTACGAGCCCGAATGGGATTTCATCTTCGGCGCATTGTCACGTGACGGCGAGACCACCGTGATGAGACGCGACACGACGTTGCAGCCGCACGACTTGCTCAGAGTGGTGTGCCGCCGCCAAGGTCGCCGCGAACTGATGAACATCATGGGACTTCACCGCACGGACCTGCGCCGCGTGATGATTCTCGGCGGCGGAAGGACGGCGGGGCTGCTGGCCAGCCGGCTGCTCGAGCGCCACGTCGAAGTGGTCATCATCGAACAGCAGTACGAACGCTGTCTCGAGCTGAGCGAGCGCCACGCAGGAGCGCTCGTATTGCATGGGGACATCACCGATATCGATGTCCTGGCGCGCGAGAACATCGGCAGCTTCGACGCCGTCGTCGCGGTGACTGGTGAAGACGACGCGAACGTGCTGGCGTGCCTGTACGCCAAATCCGAAGGCGCAAGCGAGACGATCGCCGTCGTGCACCGCCTGTCCTTGCTGCCGCTGCTGGAACAGGTGGGCATCGACGCTGCCCTGTCTCCCCGCACTGCCAGCGCCAACATGGTCCTGCGAATGGTGCGGGGAGGCGTCACAGCCGTGGCGACGTTCCTCGAGGGCGATGTCGAAGTGCTGGAGTTCGCGGTGGGTGCCGGTTCGAAGGCAGACGGCTCGGCTGTGCGGGATCTTCACCTTCCCGGCCAGATGCTGCTCGCAGCGATCGTGCGGGACGGCAAGGCCCGCATTGCCCGGGGCCGAAGCGAGTTGAGGGCGCGGGACCACGTGGTCGCCTTTGTGACGCCTGACTGCGTGGACGAGGTCAAGCAGGCCTTTCGGTGACACCCCGTCCGGCTCGCCGGGCTCGGGAGCGCGAGGGGCTTCGCCGTCTGGTGGTGCGAGCGGTGCGGGCTGCCGACGGCCTGCTGCACAGGTGGGCACGCGGGCCGTACGAATCGACACTTGCCATCACGGCCCTCGTCGTGCTGGCCGCAGCCGCGCCCGTGTTTGCGGCCTGCGCCGTGTTCGACTGGCTGTTCGGCGGACGGGTTGCTGCGAGCGGGGAGTTCGGAACTGACACAGTCCCGCTGCTGCTCGCGGGTGTTGCCGTCGCGCTGTTCGCCTTGGGCCTTCTGCGACTGTGCCGGTTCGAGCGGCGCATCACCGAACGCCAGACCCTGACGGCGCTGGTGCTCGGATCGTTCGCGGCGGTTGCCGCCATCGCGATCGCTCACCTTGCAACGGGTTCAGTGGAACCCAGCGCATTGGCGACGGCATTCGCGGAAGCGGCGGCGACGGTCACCGGCACCAACAGCACCACCATTGCAGGATCCGATCTCGGCGGCGGGATGCTGGCCCTGCGAGCCATGGGGCAGTGGCTGGGCGGGGCAGCATTCATCGTCGTACTCGTGCGCGTGCTGCCCCATCTCGGCGTCGGCGGCTTGGACACAGATGGGGGAGTGGCGACCCGGTCGGCTCGCAGGCTGGCACCGCGCAGTGCCGGCACGATGGGTCGCCTCCTGCTGCTGTACGGCGCGCTCACGGTGCTGGTTGCGGTCGGCTTTGCACTCGCCGGCATGCCGCTGCTGCAGAGCGGGCTGCACGCACTGACCACGGCTTCGACCGGTGGCTTCTCCACGCAGGTGGACTCGCTGGGCGCGTTCGACTCGGCAGCCATCGAGTGGGTGGCAATCTTCGGAATGGCAGCCGGCGGTGTGAGCCTGCCGCTCATGTTCTTGGCGATCCGGCGCCGCGACCCAGCCCGGTTCATTCGCAGCTACGAGTTCCGGCTGTACATCACGCTGATCCTTCTGGCCACTGTGGCGGTGACGCTGTTGCCACGCGACGGCGTCGGTTGGACGCACATCCTCGGCGGCGAACACATCCGAGAGTCGCTGTTTGCGGTGGTGTCGGTGATCTCGACTACCGGCTTCCAGTCCACATCGCTCGTTGAACTGTCGATCGGCAGCCAGGCGCTCCTGATGGTCCTCATGCTGATAGGCGGCATGAGCGCGTCGATGGCCGGCGGATTCAAGGTAGTGCGGTTGCTGACACTGGCGTCCTTCATCGGACGGGAACTGCGTCGAGCCATCTATCCGTCGCTCACTGAACGGCTGCGCCTGGGCCGCTCGACCATCTCCGAATCGACGATCGGCCGCATCACCGGCGAGCTGTTGCTGGCAGCGCTGCTGCTCATCCCTGCCTCCATTGTCCTGGGAGCCAGCGGGCTGAACATCGTCGATGCGTTGACCTACGCCGTGTCCACGCTGTCGAACGTTGGCCCTGCGATGGCCGCCGCGGACTCGACCGGGCACCTGGCCGTCGAGGGCTCGACCGGCCACCTCGACGCGGTCAACTGGCTAGGTCGCATCACGGCCGGGCTGCTCATGTTGTGCGGGCGCATGTCGGTGACCGCCGCGGCTGTGGCGCTGAGCGTCGCTGCTTACCCGGCGGTGGCTGCAGTTCGACATGGGCAGTGGCGTCGGCGCAGGCCTCACGGAGTGAGAGTGCGATGAGCGGCTTGGCCGTGCTGGGGGGACGACGCTTCGAATCCACCCCGGTGCACATCAGCGGGGTGGCGCTGGTGTTGGTTGCGATCGGCATGGCGGTTTCCACGTGCGTCGCACTCATCGACGGCGGAGGCGGTGCACTCGCGCTGGCTGGCTCAGCAGGCATCACCGCAAGCGTGGGCAGCGTCATGTACCTCAGCACGACTGCATCGGGCCGGGCGGATTCCCCACTGGCGTTTGCGGCGGTGGCATGGGCGTGGCTGGCGGTGTCGATAGCCGGGACGATGCCGTACCTGTTCAGCGGCGTGATCGGATGGAGCGAGGCCGACAACGCACTGTTCGAGTCCATCTCGGGCTTCACCTGTACGGGTGCCACGATCCTGGCCGACATCGACGCGGTTGCCCACGGAATCCTCTTCTTCCGCAGCATGACTCAGTGGTTCGGCGGCATGGGTTTGATCGTGCTTGCGGTGAGCGTGCTGCCCGCACTGAAGGTGGGCGGTTTGGAGCTGATCGCCAACGAGGCACCCGGCCCGACAGCTGATCGCTTCACGCCCCGAATCGCCGCCACGGCGCGACGGCTGTGGATGCTGTACGGCGCGTTCACGCTGGCGGTCGCTCTCGGATTGCTCGCAGCGGGAACGAGCCTGTTCGATGCGGTGGCGCACGCCTTCACGACGGTGGCCACCGGCGGCTTCTCGACCTACTCGAGGTCGATTGCCGCATTCGACTCGGTGGCAGTCGAGCTGGTGGTGATCGTCGGCATGATCACGTGCGGCGCGAGCTTCTCGATCCATTGGCACCTGATCACTCGCACGAAGTCGCAGCGACGCAGCTATTCGGAGCTGCGCTGGTACTTGGGACTCATCGGCGGCGCAGCGGCAGCCCTGCTGATCCTGAACTCGGGCAAGCTTGATCTTGGCGACAACGTCCGGGAGGCGGCCTTCTACGCGGCCTCGCTGGGCTCCAACACCGGCTACGGACTGACCGACTACACCCACTCCCAGTTCTGGACTCCGTCCGCGCAGCTCGTGCTGCTGGCGCTGTTTGTGATCGGCGGCATGACGGGTTCGACCGCAGGCGGCATCAAGGTGCTGCGCCTGCAGATCGTGGCCCGCTATGCGGTCAGGGAGGTGATCCGTGCTCGCCACCGCAGGGCCGTGCTGCCGATGCGCCTCGGCGACACCACTGTCGCCGAGGACATCGCGGCGCGGGCACTGGGTTTCGTGCTGCTGTATCTGGGCCTTGCGCTGGCGGGCGGTGTGCTGATGACTGCGCTGGGCAACGATCTTGAGACGGGCTTCTCAGGTGCCGTCTCGGCCATCGGCACCGTCGGCCCGGCGCTGGGCGAAGCGGGGCCGACCTCTTCAGCGCTTGCATTCGAACGCGGGTCGCGGCCGGTGATGATGGTGCTCATGCTGTTCGGCCGCCTCGAGGTGTTTCCCACCATGCTGATGTTCGTCGCGGCGGTACGAGCCGGCACACGTTCGCGCCACGTACGGCAGTCGGCGCGACCTCGGGTGCGACGGACTACTCGGCTCGATCGGCAGTCGATCCGGGCCGCCCCTCAGGAGACCGATCGCAGCGGTGTGAGGGGCATCAACTCGCCGAAGTCCTCCACACGCAGCGCCCGCGGGAGCTGACCCGGCTGTGCCTGGGCGATCGTGCCGGCCCCGTCAGGCAGCGACTGGGCTACCCCATCGAGGTAGAAGAGCACGCCTTGGCTGTCCCGTGCCAGCGCGGAGGCAGTCAGCACCAGTTGGGCCACGGCACGGATTCGCTGTGCGCCCTCCACTTCGAAGAACACCTCGTTGAGGTGGATCGACACCACGTTGTTGCGCAGGAGCTGTACGTCCACCACTTCGGTGCCAGCCGGGATCGCTGACTCGAGTCCGTTCTCCGCTTCCGCGGGCGTCGGTCCGGCCAGCAGGTTGTTCAGAGGCGCATCGAGGAAGACCGGCGCTGCCAGGGGGCGCTGCAGCTCCACGAGGAGACCGTCGCGCAGGAAGTAGACCGCGTGCAACGACGTCGTCGGGGTGTCCGGTGCCACACCGACGACCGGCTGGTCGTCACGCTCGGGGAAGACGCCGGCGGGCACGTCGATGCCACTCGGGGTCTCGTCAGTCGGGAGGCCGCACCCAGCCAAGCTCAAGATGCATGCCAGCGGCACTCTCAGCCATTTCGTGCGCCAGCTCATCGGTGCCCCGCAATCGGCAGCTCCACCACGAATCGCGCGCCCCGCTCGCCGTCGCTGCGGTTCTCGACGCGCACTGAGCCGCCATGGCGTCGTGTGTGCTCGTACACGAGCGCTAGGCCCAAGCCGGCGCCTGATCCTGCACCTCGTTTGCGCGCCGCAGCCCCACGCGTAAAGCGCTCGAACACCAGATCTCGCTCGGAGGGAGCGACGCCTGGGCCGTTGTCCTCCACGGCGACCCGGACGGAATAGCCGGGCCGCGTTAACTGCACGCGAGTGACGCCGCCGCCGTGCTTGTCGGCGTTGCGCAGCAGGTTGTCAAAGACTTGAGCCAGCCCGCGCTTGTCGCCGATCACCACAGCATCGGTGGCTGCTGGACTGATCTCGAGGCTCACGCCGTCGCCGAGCGTCCGCACCCGGTGCTGCACCAGTTCGGTCACATTGACCAGGCCCCGCTCAAAGACTGACCCATCGGCGTCGGGCCGGGAGATCTCGAGCAAGTCTTGCACCAGCTGCTGAAACCGGTCGGCCTCCGATGCCAGCAGGTCGAGAGCGGTGGCTCCCTGGGCCGACAACTCATCGCGGTGGCCGTTCAGGTAGTCGATGGAACTCCGCAGGGTTTGCAGGGGAGATCGCAGCTCGTGGCTGACATCGGACGCGAAGCGAGCATCTCGGGCGATCCGGCGTTCCATGGCATCGGCCATGTCGTTGAACGACTCGACGATGACGGCGAGGTCGGGATCGTCGCTGCGCTCGACACGAGTGTCGAATCTGCCGTGCGCGATCGAATTGGCAGCGTCGGACACGGTGGCCAGCGGCCGCAGCAGCCGTCCGCCGGCCCACGCGCCGATTGCGACGCCGAGCAGGACGGTGAGGGCAGCTCCGACGCCCAGGATCAACCGCAGGCTCGCCAGCGTCGCTTCGATCTCCGCGAGCGGCACGACCTCGAAGTACAGCGTTTCGCTGAGCTGGGACACCGCTGCGGGGCGCAGGCGCAGGCCGAGAGCAAGCTGGGGAACGCCGTCCAGCCGGTAGCGCATCGCGTGTGCTTGGTCGGATTGCTCGACGGCAGCCACCAGCTCGTCGGGCAGGTCGCTGGGAACGAGCGATGGTGATCGCCAGACATCCGGCCCGGTTCGCACGATGGAGCGGCTGCCGCTGAGGCTCGGCAGCGATTCGAGCAGCACCGCAAAGTCGGGGCTCTCGGCGCGCAGAGAGCCTTGTACCTGGGTGGCGTTGGCGAAGAACTGCGCCTCGGAGGAGTCCTGACGCGAGCCCAGCATCGAACCCCGCGAGAGGCTGTAGGTCAGCACCACCAGCAGGAACGCCGCCAGGCACGCACCGAGCGTGAAAGCACCCACGACTCGGGCGCGTAGCGGCAGGCGCCGCAGTGGTCGTGGCCAGCGAACCCTCATGGCTCCAGCCTGCGCGCGGCTGCCGCCATCGGACCCAGCAGGCGCCGCAACGGCCGTGGCCAGCGCGGGTTCACTTCAGGCTCGCAGTTTGTAGCCCATGCCGCGTGCCGTCGCCACGTAGCGCGGGTTGGCAGGATCATCCTCGATCTTGAGGCGCAGCCGGCGCACATGCACATCGACGAGGCGGCCGTCGCCGAAATAGTCGTAGCCCCAAACCCGTTCGAGGAGCTGCTCGCGGCTCATTACCTTGCCCGGGTTGTCCGACAACTCGCAGAGCAGGCGGAATTCCGTCTTGGTGAGGTGCAGTTCTTCGTCGTTCTTGCGAATCACACCTTCGTCGGGATAGATCTCAAGATCGCCGACAGTGCGCGGCAGCCCGCTGCCGTCCACGGTCCGGCTCCGCCGCAACAGCGCCCTGATCCGCGCCGAGAGTTCCTTGGGGGCAAACGGCTTGGTGAGATAGTCATCCGCACCGGCCTCGAGCCCTGCGACTACGTCATGGGTGTCGTCGCGGGCCGTCACCATGATGATCGGCACATGGCTGATCCGCCGGATGGATCGGCACAATTCGAAGCCGTCCAGTCCGGGCAGCATGATGTCCACGAGCACCACGTCGGTGCTGTCGGGAGCGAATCGCTCCAGCGCCTCCTCGCACGACTCGGCCTCGCTGACGTTCCAGCCCTCGTCTTCGAGCGCCAGCCTCAGCGCCGTGCGGATCCGCTCGTCGTCCTCGACCGCGAGAACGTTGGTGGTCACTGCTGTGCCGCCTTGTCGTCTCCAGACGAGACGCCTGCGCCGCGTCGGCGACGTCGGTCCCGCCGCCGGCGTGTCACCGAGGCCTGATCAGCCCACTCGCTCATGGATCGCAGGACGAGCGCAGCGATCGCGGCGACACCTGCTGCGGCGGCAAGAGCGCCGATCGCTGCGCCCGCGAGCGATGGTCCGACGCAGCCCCGGCTGCATTCGAGCACGCTGATCGCATAGCCCACCAGGCCTCCGCAGACCGCGGAGATCACAATCGCGCTAAACGCAATGATGCGTGCGAGTACCGACGGCAGCGCCGTCGGAGCAGGTGTGAGCACAGCGCCGCCAAGTGCCGCCGGAGCGCTCGATGCGGGCAAGCGATCATGGTGCTCGCCGCCGTCTCGCTCACTCACGTGCGCCATGGTACGACCAGCCAGCGCGTTGGAGGTCAAGCCCGGCTCGTTCGGCCGTCAACCTCCCATGGCAGACTGCCTGCGTGCCCCAACAGTTGCATCGATGGGCAGTCGCGGGCGGCATTTTGCGGCGCGACAGCGCGGTGCTCATGGTCAACAACCTGCGCCGCAACGGCAGTACCGACTGGAGCACACCAGGCGGCGTCGTCGATCCGGGCGAGACGGTCTTGGGGGCGCTCACTCGCGAAGTAGCCGAAGAGACCGGTCTGATGGTGGCGTCGTGGAACGGTCCGCTCTACACAGTCGAGGCCGACGGCAGCGACGGACCGGGCTGGTTCTTGCGAGTCGAGGTACACGAGGCGGAGTCGTGGTCAGGCGAACTGGATGTCGATGATCCCGATGGCATCGTGTTCGACGCGAAGTGGGTGCCCAATGGCGAGTTGGAGGCCCTGCTTGCCGGCCAGTACGCCTGGATGGCCGAACCGCTTTTGGCGTACCTCAGGGGCGATGCCGGCCGTGGCCATGTGTTCCGCTACACGGTGACCGGTGACCATCGCACCGGCCTGGTGGTGACGCCCGCGGCACGCTGAAGTCCTGTGACCGGCGATCAGCACGACCAGCTTGCCGTTGCGGACCCCGACGAGCTGCCAATCCTGCATGTCGACATGGACGCCTTCTATGTCGAGGTCGAGCGCAAGCGCGACCCCGCCCTGATCGGCCGACCAGTGATCGTGGGCGGGTCAGGACGGCGAGGCGTTGTGGCGTCTGCCAGCTACGAGGCAAGAGCGGCAGGCGTGCATGCCGCGATGCCGACGGCTCAGGCTCGGCGGCTGTGCCCGGCGGCGGTCGTGGTGACGTCGGACTTCTCCGGCTATGCAGAAGCCTCCGAGGCAATCGCCGAGGTCTTCGGGTCGGTTACGCCTCTCGTCGAGCCAATCGCCCTCGACGAGGCGTTCTTGGATGTCTCGGGCGCACACCGTCTCTTCGGCTCTTCACCTGAGATCGCGTGGCACTTGCGCGGCGCTGTACGCCAGGCCACCGATCTCGACTGTTCCGTCGGCGTCGCGTCGAACAAAACCCTGGCCAAGCTCGCCTCCGTCGCCGCAAAGCCGTCCGTGAGGTTCTCGGGACCGGAACCGGGACTGGGCGTCCGGGTAGTCGAGCGCGCGGAACAGCTTGCCTTCTTGTGGGCACATCGCGTGGAGGCCCTCTGGGGCGTGGGTCCTGTCACGCTCAAACGGCTCAACGACATCGATGTCTTCTCGGTGGGCGACTTGGCTGCGGTTCCGATCGAGCGGCTCGTCGCTGCGGTCGGCACTGCACACGGCACCCAACTCGCGGCGCTGGCGAGGGGCATCGACGATCGGCCGGTGCATCCGGGCGGCATCCCTCGTTCAGTCAGCCACGAGGAGACCTTCGAAACCGATGTTCGCGATCCCGATCGACTGCGAGGCGAGATCGTGCGCCTCGCCGACGCGGTCTCGTCGCGCCTGCGCGCGAACGGCCTGGAGGGCCGGACCGTCACGGTCAAGGTCAAGTATCCGGATTTCTCACTGCGGACGCGGGCGCGCACTCTGGCCGAACCGATCCAAACGCCTCGGTTGCTGGCCAGCGTGGCGCACGAGCTCGTCACCAGACTGGACCTGAGTGCCGGGATCCGGCTGCTGGGCGTCGCCGTATCGAGCATCAGTGAGACATCAGCACCATCGGCGCAAGGCACCGCAGGAGTCGGGGTCGAGGCGGCGCCAGCTGCCGGCGCCCAGCTCCAGCTTGAGTTGGACGTCGGACGGCATCTCGGCGGGGTGTCCGCTTCCGCCAAAAGTGCCGAGCCTGGCCTGACCGGCGACGCTGAGCTGGACCGCAGGCTCGCTGATGCGCTCGATGCCATTCGGGGCCGCTTCGGCGGTGCAGTCATCAGTCACGGCGCAGCCGGCTTGCGTGACGATGCGCCGGGCGAGCGACGCTGGGGACGCTAGGAGGCTGAACCGCGCACCATGGCGCGTGGAAGTAGTGCCGGGCGCAGTCCTACACTGGCAGCAACATCGGCAATCCAGCATGTGGAGCCTGTGCGTGCCGCTCTCGGAAGACGAACAACGCATCCTGCTCGAGATCGAGAAGGACTTCTACGACAACGATCCCGAATTTGCCCGGGAGGTGTCGGAAACCACGCTGACGAAGCACGCTCTGCGAAATATCCGGTGGGCAGTGCTGGGCGGAGTTCTGGGCTTGGTTGGCATCGGCCTCGGCCTGCAGGTGCATTTCGCGCTGTCGTTCGTCGCGTTTCTGATCGTCTTCGCGAGTGCCGTCGTCATCGAGCGGAACGTCCGCAAGATGGGTCGGCTGGGTCTCGAGAAGGTGTCGGATTCGATAGCGAAGCGCACTCGGCCTCGCAGCGCCGACTCGTTCGGCGATCGCATGCGACGCCGCTTTCGCAACGATCCCAGCTAGGTCCTGCGTCGAAACGTTCGCTCCGACGTTTACCGGTCGCGCACCAGGACGCCGTTGCGGTTCTCCCGATCCCGGCGACGCGAGCGAGGTCCAGAAACGAGCACTGTGGGCCGGCACGCGGTGCCGATCCGATCCCAGCGGCTGCGCGCCGCTCGGATGCGAGTCTCCAGATGCTCAGCGTTCAAACGGGCCTCGGCCACGGTCTGCGTCGAGGGCGGGTCCGCGGCGTAACTGGCCTCTTGTGCGGCGACGGCGAGCGTCTGCATCTCGCCCGTCTCGATGCGCAGTCGACGGCGCACGCGGTCTGCGAACTCGACGTGGGTCTCGATCGGGCGGCGATCGATGCCGAGATTGAACAGCGTCTCGGCCACGTCGTCCCAGGCTGCTGCGACTGCGGCGCGAGCATCGTGGCGTGCGCGCCGGTGGTGCAGCGCTCGCCGGAGTCGTACTGCAGAGGGAATGGTGATGAGCCACAGCACGCCGACAGCGAGGACTGCGTAAAAGGGCACGACGAGCCATTCGGACCAGACGCCGGTCTCCTCTCCGGAACCTTCGACGCCGAGGATGTCCACGAAGCCCTCAAGATCGCCCGAGATGCCCTCCAGATCCTCGGCACCCAGTTGACCGATGAACCCCGAGCCCGCCTCGCCGCCTGCCTCCGGATCGCCCGGCACGACTTGCTGGGGAGGCACACCTGTGTAGATGACCGCACCGGGAGCACCCCGCCCCGGCGTGGGCTCGAAGTACACCCAGCGCCCGCCGATCCACACCTCCGGCCATGCGTGGTAGTGCGAGCCGGTGACGACGTACTCGCCGTCGATCAGCTCGCCTGGGGTGAAGCCCACGGCCACCCGGGAAGGCAGTCCGATGGCGCGGGCCATCGCGGCGTAGGTCCCGGCGAACTGCTCGCAATAGCCGCGGCGGTCCTCGAACAGGAATTGTTCCATGCGGTCGGTGTCGTGTCCGCTCGGAACTCGCAGCGAGTAGACGAAGTTCTCGAGAAAGAAATTCTGCAGCACCAGGGCTTTCGCATAGGGACCGGATGCGTCAGCCGTGATCTCGGACGCGAGGCCGGCAACTCGAGGGTTGAAGCCATCGGGCAGAAGCAGGTGTTTCTCGGCGATGTCCGGCGGTACGTCGCCGTCGGCGGCTACCAGGCCCGCCAGCGAGGGAATGTCGGTTGCCGAGCTCACGGTGTAGCTGAATCCGGGCTCCAATGAGGTGCTGTGGGTGGTTACGAGGGTGCCGGTCTCCGCGTCGTAGAGCGCTTCGGGCCCGTCGTAGGCGACCGGTTCGAATGCGGCGGGCAGCCAGATGCTGTCGAGTGCGCTGATGGTGAAGGTCTGGGTGAACACATCGCGGCTGACAGGGCCGCTGAGCGCCTGCGCCGTGTTGGCGTAGAGCTGCTCAGAGCCCCAGAACTCGCCGTCGAACCTGCTCAACCCGGACATGCGCCAGTACGCGGGCGCATCGGCTTTCACGCGGAACAACTCGGCGCCTGAGGTGCCCACGAGGCGACCTTGCGCATTGACCAGCGGGCTGATCGTCACTCGTGATGCCGGAGATGTTCCGTCGAGGTCCTTCCACGACACGATCGCCGGGGCATCGCTGCCGGGCAGGAGCGGGACCGCCAACGCTGCGATGACTGCCGCAGCGGCGCCGAATCGGAGAGCTGTGCGCATGGGCACGGTCGAACGCCGACGTTCCGATGCACCGAGTGGCACCCGGTCGGCCGTGTGGTGGATGCCATGTGCGGCGACAAACACGACGGCGCACAACACCATTGCTGCGGCACTGCGGATGCGCCAATCGTCAGTGCCGAGAGCTCCGACGAACGCGAGCACGCCGAAGCTGGGCAGCAGCGCTTCGGGGGCGAGCCGTGCCCGCAGCGCGACGGCATCCGCGCAGAACGCCGCAAACCACACGGCGGCGCCGCCGACCAGCAGGAACCCCGCGGTGGCCGGCGTCGGTGCCTCCACGATGCCGAATGCGTTCCATGCTGATTCGATGTCCGCTGCTGCCTGCCGCAAGGTTTCCGCACTTGGAAGCAGGCCCAACCACAGCGTCCCGGAGTACAGCGCGACGCTGTGAACGATGATCAAGACCACCGTTGAAGCCGTGATAGACAGCGCCAGCGGCCAGCGCTGACGCCTGGTCACCGCCGCTGTGGCGTGACCGCCGGCGGCGAGGATGAGCCACAGCGGCGCATACTCCCAGGAGTCGAACAGCCGACGCGCTATGAGCACCGAGATGAGCGTCAAGGCCCACAGGGAGGCTTCGACCTGCCACCGGGTTCGGCCCGTCACGCCGGCACCGATTCCGCTTGAGCAGCGGCCCACCTTGCCGCGAGATCGCCAGCCCTCGTGATGTCGACCCAGCGACGTCCGCCGGCCGGGAGCTTGGCGTCAGGCTCGCGGACGCGGATGACTGTCAGAGCAGAGCTCCGCGACTCGGCCGCCGATATCGACTCTGCATCTCGCGTCGCTTCGAGGGAGGCTCCGCCGAGCACCACCACGACGGCTCCGCTGGACGCGGCAGCAGCAGCGGCCAGCGTTGCTCGCAGGGTCCCCGTGCCCGACGTGGAGACCTCCGCCAGGTGATCGAATATCTGGGCCAAGCCTTCGCCAGAGGTGACGAATCCGGTGTCGGCCCCGGCCACCGTCAGCAGCCGCAGGGGATCGTGGCGTGACGCGCAGGCCAGCACGACACTGGCAGCCGCTGACACCGCAAGCTCGAATCGATCGGGGTCGAGAGTTGCGCTGCGCGTGTCGAGCACCACCGTCACTCGGCTGCGGCGGGGAACCTCGTCCTCACGCACCATTGGCCGACCAAGTCGTGCTGTTGACGGCCAGTGAATCCGCCGAACATCGTCGCCGACGGTGTAGTCGCGTAGGGCGTAGAAGTCCTCGCCGATGCGCTGCAGGGTGTGCACGTCGGCGGCCACGCCGAGCGGTTCAGGTCCTCGGGCTAAGCGCGGCGCCACCAGCGTCTGGGTGGCCGGGTACACCACCAGCGTCGTGCGTGGCCCGGTGCCGATCGACGTTCTGGCCAAGCCCAGCGGATCAGCTACGGCTATATCGGCGGGCCCGATCTCGAGACGCCCGCGTCGCTCGGTCGGCAGCAGGTACGTCGCCTGTACTCGTTCTGCAGACAGCAGCGGTCCGACCCGCAGCCGGGCGCCGAGCGTTCCCGTCACCGGATCGCTCAGTTGCAGCACCGGCGCTGGACCCCCGAGGTTGGTGAGGGTCAGAGTGACGCGCGCCGTTCCGCCGGCGTGAACGCGTGCAGGTTGGGTTGATCGCTGGATCCGCAGGCGGACTCGTCGGGTCCGGGTCCAGACGGCGGCGGTGCCGATCAGCAACAACCCGGCAACGGCCAGAACCAAGAACTCGCCGATGCCGAAGAATCGGCCGGCTCCGGCGGCCCCGACGGAGCCGACGCCGGTGATCCATCCCCGTCTCGTCAGCATGCGAGCCGGGCATTCATGGCAGCGACCTCAGCCGGCGTTCGTCGGGACGGCAACCGCCTCGAAGACCTCCCGCAGCGCCGTTTGGGGTGTCAGGCCTTGGAGCTGTGCGTCGGGGCTCAACCGGATGCGGTGACCGAGCACGGGTTCGGCCACTGCCTTCACGTCATCTGGCACGACGTAGTTCCTGCCGGCGGCGAGCGCGCGGGCTTGGGCCACTCGCTGGAGGTCCAGCGTGGCGCGCGGGCTGATGCCGAGGGTGATGGTGCCACGCCTTCTGGACGCATCAGCTACAGCCACGATGTAGCGGCGCAGGACCGGAGCGACGTGAACCTCGGTCACCGTGCGAGTCATCGCCTTGACTTCGTCGGCCGCCGCGACGGGCCCGACATTGATCTCGGTGGTTCCGTCATGCAAGTCGAGCACCTCGACTGCTGAGTCGGCGTCGGGATACCCGATGCCGATGCGCATCAGAAACCGGTCGAGCTGCGATTCGGGCAGCGGGTAGGTGCCCTCGTGCTCGATCGGGTTCTGTGTGGCGATCACCATGAATGGCTGGCTGAGGGGGCGCGTGGTGCGGTCGGTCGTGACCTGCCGTTCCTGCATCGCCTCGAGCAAGGCGGCTTGCGTCTTGGGCGATGCCCGGTTGATCTCGTCCACGAGCACGATGTTGGAGAACAGGGCACCGGGCCGGAATTCGAACACACGCTCGCGCTCGTCCCAGACATTCACGCCGATCACGTCGGAGGGCAGCACATCGGGCGTGAACTGGATACGGCCGAATGGAACATCGATCGAGGCCGCCAGCGACTTCGCCAAGCTCGTCTTGCCGACGCCGGGAACGTCTTCGATCAGCAGATGCCCATCGCACATCAGGCACAGCAGCGCCAGCCCGATCGCGTCAGGCTTGCCTCGGATGACGCGCTCCACATTCTCGGTAATCCGTTCGAACGTCTGCCGGAACGTCTCAGCGTCGGCTGCCTGCACTTGTTGCGGCGTGTGGTTGCGCACTGCATTCAACTCTCGTGGTTCCGGCGGCTCTGAGGCTACTCATGGTCTTCCGCGAGTCACCGTCGCCGCTGACAGCGGCTTTAGAGTGGCCCGGTGCGCCGAGATCGCCGACACCTGATGCCCCGCATCACCGGTGCGGGCCGTTCGCTGCGTGCAATTGCAGCGCACCCGCGCCTGTTGCCGGCCGCGATGAACGCCACGAGGCGCCTGGTGCCGCGACGGTGGTGGCTGCGACCGCCGTTCCTGCCGGTGCCGCACCGTGACTACGTGCGATTCCGGCACATGACAGCACTCGGCGGCGACGGCAGACTGCCCGCGGAGCCCGACGATCTGATCCAATGGTTGGAATGGTGCCGACGCTGGCCGCGCGTGGCTGCGGCGTGAGGAAGAAATGACCGTTCGCGGAGCTGTCGCCTACGCGCCTCGACCGACCGATGCCCCGACCAACGGCCACGCGCACCTCAATGGGCACCGTGGATACGCCGATGGATCGGCGACCCGGACGCGTTCGATTCTGACCGAGCGGACCTTGGTGCTCAACGTCACGTACCAGCCGTTGTCGATCACCACAGTCCGGCGCGCCCTGCTGCTGGTGCTGTCCGGCAAGGCCGATGTCGTGCATACCCGCCCAGGTGCCATACGGTCGTCCCGCATGTCGGTGCCGGCGCCCTCAGTCGTCCGGCTGACCTACCACGCTCGGGCGCCATACAGGCGCCGGGCGCCGCTGCACCGGCGAGCGGTGTTTGCGCGGGACGCTCATCGCTGCCAGTACTGCGGGAATCGGGCCGAGTGCATCGACCACGTTCACCCGCGCAGCCGTGGCGGAGAGCACACGTGGGAGAACGTGGTCGCCTGCTGCCGGACGTGCAACGTTGGCAAGGGTGACTCGCTGCTTTCGGAAGGGCGTTACCGGTTGCATCGCACGCCGTACGCCCCCGAGCCGCTGGCGATCGTTGCCGCCATGCGTCCCGACGCTCCCATGGAGTGGACCGACTACTTGCCCCGGCTGCGTCCGGTGCCCGCCTGAGCCCGAGCCCCGGTCTGCAGTTCCGCCCAGTGGCTGCCGGTCCGGTCTGCCATGGTGGACACGTGGCGCTGTGGGTGCGTGAACAATGGCGAGGCACAGCCGGACTTCTGCACCACCGACCGATGCCAGGTGATGGACGTCGACGGATCTCGTGGCTGCGACCGACTGCCGCGGCAGTGATCCTCGGATCGACCGGTCCTGATCCTTTCGAGGGCAGTCGTTCAGACGTCGTGCGGCGGCGCAGCGGTGGGGGAGCCGTGTGGCTGGAGCCCGATCTGTGCACCTGGATCGATGTCTTTGTCCCGACTGGCGATCCGCTCTGGCGGGCAGATATCGGTGATGCGTTCGACTGGCTCGGCCGCCGCCTTGCCGCAGCGTTCGCATCTCTCGGCGTGAACGCTCGCACTTGGGGCGGCCCGTATGACGCAGGTCCCAGCGACGGCCTGGTGTGCTTCGCATCACGCGGGCCAGGTGAAATCACCGTGGCAGGCCGCAAGCTCGTCGGCATCTCGCAACGCCGTACGCGCGTGGGCAGCCGTTTCCAGTGCCTGGCTTACGAACAGTTCAGACTCGGTCCGCTGGCGTCGCTGCTGGACGATCGCACCGCGGCCCAGGTTCGAGACCGCGCGACCGGCTGGGGGGAGCTGTGCGGAGGCCTGAGTTCAATGGATCTGGTCGAGCTGGTCACGGACTTCATTACGGCGCCTGGGGGCTGACCCTTCCCGACCGCACAGACGCCACGGTGGCGTGGTGTGCCTCTCGGTGGCTGCATCTCACGAATTCGGGCACATCGGGGTGGACATGGTGGGTGGTTAACCCATAAAGTGGTACGAAGTGGTTCGGAGCGGGGCAATTGCCCACCGAGCCGGTTCGAACGCTGCGGAGGGACCTGCGGTGGAGAGTCTGTTTGTCGGCCAGCACGAGCATGCGCTCGATGCCAAGGGCCGCATCGTGCTTCCTGCCGGATTCCGGAGCGCCTTCGAGCCGTCGTGCTATCTCATCAAGCACAGCGAGGGCTGCCTGGCGCTCATGACGCCTGACCGGTTCGACGAGATCGCAGCACAGATGTCCGAACGGTCGGCATCGGGCGGGCCGCCCGGGCGAGCCGCAAAGCGCTCGTTCGGAGCGGGAGCGGCTCGCGTGCTGCCAGACAAGCAAGGACGAATCGCGATTCCCGAAGAACTGCGCCGTTTTGCAGGGCTCCAGCGGGATTGTGTGGTGATCGGGGCGATCGACGAGGTCGAGATCTGGGACTCGGGGCGCTGGCAGGACATGAACGCGCAGGGAGAATCCCTCCTCGCGGCACCCGAGAGCGGCAGCGCTGGCGCGCCCGAAGCCGGCAATGCTGCAGCGGCGGAGCCGTCGTGAGTGCCGCAGCGGCCACCAGGTCATTTCACGTACCTGTCATGGTGTCCGAGATCGCCGAAGTCTTCGCAGCCGTGGGCAGTGGACTGGTGGTGGACGCGACGCTGGGAGGCGGCGGTCACGCCGCGGCGCTGCTCGACCAAGACCCGGACCGGACATTGCTCGGCATCGATCGCGATCCCGAGGCCATCGCTGCCGCCCGGGAGCGTCTTGCGCCCTTCGGCAGTCGCGTCATCTTCTGCTGTGAGCGCTTCGACCGCCTCGGCGAGATCATCGCTGCGTGTGACGCAGGCTCGCCCGTCGGCGTGCTGTTCGATTTCGGCGTCAGCAGCCATCAGCTGGACTCGGCCGAGCGCGGGTTTTCCCACCGCCACGACGGGCCGCTCGATATGCGCATGGATCCCCAGTCGTCACTCGACGCCGCCACCGTCGTGAACTCATATGAACCCGAGCGGTTGCGTGCGCTCCTGAGTCGGAACGCCCAAGAGCGCTTCGCCAACCGCATCGCCGCGGCGATCGTCGAAGCACGCCCGTTGCACACGACCCGGCATCTCGCCGACACCGTCCGAGCTGCTGTGCCCGCAGCTGCTCGGCGCGGCCGGCGCCATCCAGCGATGCGCACGTTCGCGGCGATCCGGATCGAAGTCAACGACGAAATCAATCTCATCGAACCCGCCATACGAGCTGCGCTCGGCTGCCTGAGTCCAGGCGGTCGCATCGCAACGCTCACGTATCACTCAGGAGAAGACAGCATCGTGAAGGTCATTATGAGAGAAGCAGCCGACGGCGTCTGCGAGTGCCCCTCGACATTGCCGTGCATCTGCGGAGCTGCGCCATCGATCCGGCTGCTGCGTCGCAAGGTCTCTCGCCCGAGCGCCGCAGAGGTCGAACGGAATCCGCGCGCTGCCAGCGCATTGCTGCGCGCAGCCGAACGGCTCGCGCCGGCAAGTCGCTGACCCCGCCGCTCATCACCGGGAACGCATCATCTGATGGCTGCCGTAGCCGCCCATCTCGACGCTGCAGACGCGCCGGCAGCGCTGGTGCAGGTGCCAGCACGCCGCGCGGTGGGTTTGCGGTTAGTGGGCATCACGACGCTCGGGGCGGCCGTCGCCATTGCCGTGCTCGCTGGGCTCGCAGTCTTCCACTCGTGGCTGGCGGCGGGCCAGTACCGGCTGTCGGAGCTGGAGTCGGAGATAGCCGTCGAACGAGAGCGCTTGCTGGACCTGCGCTATGAACTGCAGACGCTGCACGGTCCGGCCGAGATCGAGCTGATGGGCGTGGGAGCGCTCGGTCTGATCGACGCCTCAGATCCCATCGACGTGCGCATCGAGCCTCGCTATATCGCCGCAATCGATGCCCCGGCCGAGATCACACACGACGGCGGTAACTGGCTGTCGATCAAGACGCTGCTGACTGACGCGTCCACAGCGCATGACCGACATCCTTGACCGGACCGATTCCGGGGGAGAACCGGGCGCATGGCATCCCTCCATGGGTGCGCCGCCTGGGTTGCGCACGCCGAGCGCGCCCTCACGAACCCGTACGGCATCGATCGGAGATGTGAGCGGTGCTTCTCGTTGGCACCCGTCGATCGCCGCACCCAGCAGAGAGGACTCTCAGCGAACGCTGTCGCCGGCCTCCGAGCCGCCGCATACGCGCAGACAGCCGCGGCGCCGCAAGGTCCGTCCGGGTCCACCGCAGCGTCGGGCGTTGTTGCTGATCATCGCGACTGCAGCCGCTCTCGCCCTGCTGGCGGGACGGCTGATCCAGGTGCAATGGCTCGATCGCGATACCTACGTCGACCTTGGTGCGCGCCAAGGCACTGCGCAGTGGCAGATCCCCTCAGTACGGGGCGCGATTCTGGATCGCAATCTCAACTTGCTCGCCGTCTCGGACAATCTGCCCACGATCTGGGCTGATCCTCGCGAGATCCGCCAACCACATCAAACAGCGAGCGTGTTGGCAACAGTGTTGGACATCGACGTGGACACGATCGCCGAGCGCCTCGCGAGCGACCGGCACTTCGTCTATGTGGCGCGCCAGGTGAGCCCGGCAGAGGGAGAGGCGGTCGTCCAGCTTCAGCTTCGGGGGATCAACGTGCGCGGGGAATCCTCCCGTTTGCGACCGAACGGCGACGACTTTGCACGGGGTCTGCTCGGAGCAGTCGACATCGACCAGAATCCTCTCGGCGGTGCAGAGATGCAATTCGCCGAACTGCTCGACGGGACAGATGGCCGCGAGGTCGCGCGCATCGCGCAAAGCGGGATGCCGCTGCCGAACGGGATCGAGCTCTTCGAACCGGTCAATCATGGCGACGATGTCGTACTGACCTTGCACACCCAGGTGCAGTGGGTGGCCGAGCGCTCGCTCACCGATGCGGTCTCCTCGACTGGCGCCCGCAGCGGCATGGTGGTCGTGGTGGCCACCGAGACGGGCGACGTGTTGGCTCTTGCAGCGGTGCGTCGCGATGCCGAGTCCGGCGAAGTCCGGCCGGTGGCATACAACCCTGCCTACACCGATGCCTTCGAGCCCGGCTCGGTGGCCAAGAGCTTCACGGTCGCCACGGCGCTCGAGGGGGGATTGACGACGCCCGACGACGTTCACTCCACGCCGACGGAGTACACCTTCGCGGACAAGCAGTTCGTGGAGCCGTACTCGCAGGTCGATCGCGAGATGACGACGACGGAAATACTCGTCCACTCATCGAACATCGGAACGATCAAGATTGCCGAACGAATCGGCGAAACCGCTTTGCAGCGGTCGCTGCGCGCGTTCGGCTTCGGCTCGCTCAGCGGCGCTGACGACTCGCCCGCGCTGCCGGGCGAGAGTCGAGGCATCCTGCGCCCAGCGAACGCCTGGCAGGGCACCGACCTGGCCACGATTGCATTCGGTCAGGGCATGGCAGTGACGGCGATCCAGCTTGCCGCCGCGTACAACGCGATCGCGAATGACGGCGTCCATGTTGCCCCGCGCCTCGTGCTGGGAAGCGTCGGCAGCGACGGCGCACTGCGACTGGCCGAACCTGCCCCCACCCGCAGGGTTCTGTCTGTGCAGACGGCCGCACACATGCGGGAGATGCTGTCGGCCGTCGTCCGCGACGGTACCGGCAAGCGGGCAGCCATCCCGGGCTATCGCGTCGCCGGCAAGACAGGCACTGCCCAAAAGCCCAGCCCCGACGGGGGCTACAGCGAATCTGATTATGTGAGTTCCTTCGCCGGCTTCCTGCCGGCTGACCGTCCTGAGCTCACGGTTGTGGTGGTCCTCGACGAACCGGACGAATACCGAGCTGGCATCGTGGCGGCGCCAGTATTCGCAGAGGTCGCCGAGTACGCCTTGCGCATGCTGCAGGTGTCACCCGATGTCTGAGGACAACGCATGAACACGCCGCCGGCACCGATGGCGGTGTCCATTCGACGCTTGGCCGCGGAGATCGGCGGGCGCGTCGTGGCCGCTTCCGATGACACCACAATCGTGCGGGGAATCAGTCACGACAGCAGGCTCATCGAGACGGGGGCGCTGTTCTGCTGTGTGATCGGCCAGAACGATGATGGTCATCGCTTCGCAGACGATGCCGTCGCGGCCGGTGCGGCAGCGGTGCTGACCTCGCGCGAACTCGAACTCGACGTGCCGCAGATTGTGGTCCCAAACGTACGAACCGCGATGGGGCCCGCTTCGGCAGCGGTCTGGAACCATCCTTGGCGCCGCTGCACGCTCGTCGGCGTGACCGGGACTGCCGGCAAGACCACCGTGTCCCATGCCATCAGAGCGATCGCGCAGTCGTGCGGCCTGTCCTGCGAGGTGATCGGCACGCTGGATGGCCCGCACACCACTCCAGAAGCTCCCGAGCTGTATCGGCACATCGACGCTGCTGCGAATGCCGGCACCGCCATGGTGGTCGTGGAGGTCTCGTCGCACGCGCTGGACCTCGGGAGGGTGGACAGCGCCCGATTCGCCGCGAGCGTCTTCACGAATCTCTCCCATGAACACCTCGACTACCACGGCACTATGGAGGAGTACTTCGCGGCCAAGGCTCGCCTGTTCGACGGCAGGACAGCCACCGCAGTGATCAATTCGGCCGATCCATGGGGTCGCACGCTTGCCGAGCTTGCTGCTGGTACAACCGACTCAGTGGTCGAGTGGCAGCCAGACGACGTCGCCGAGGTCACCGTGAGCGAGCGCGGCCTGAGCGGCGTGTGGCGCGGACGGCGGGTTCGCTGTGACCTGCTCGGCCGTGTCAACTCGGCGAATGTCGCGGCCGCTGCCGCCACGGCGAGCGCGCTCGGCATGGACGACGAAGCCGTGGCGTCCGGCATCTCGGCAATTGCCCCGGTTCGGGGTCGCCTGTGGCCTGTCAGCGTGCCGGACGACGACATCTGCGTGCTGATCGATTTTGCCCACAAGCCCGACGCCCTCGGTGCGGCACTCGCAAGCGCCCGAGAGCTCGGCAAGCCGGAGAGCCGCCTGTGGGCGATTTTCGGCGCCGGTGGGGACCGCGATCGGACAAAGCGCGCTCCTATGGGGGCTGCCGCCGACCGCCACGCGGATGTGGTGGTGCTGACTTCGGACAATCCGCGAGGCGAAGATCCCGCGAGGATCATCGACACAATCGTCGCCGGTGTCGGCAGCCGCCGCCCGGGTGACGGCCGGCTGCATGTCGAGCCCGATCGGGCCGAAGCCATCTCGCTCGCTGTGCAGCATGCCGATCCCGGTGACGTGGTGGTGATCGCCGGCAAGGGTCACGAGAAGGTGCAGCTGATCGGGGACCGGGCGGTCCCCTTCGATGACGCCGAGGTTGCAGCACGGCATTTGCGGCGGCGCAGGAGTTCGCGGCAATGATCGCGTTGCTGATCGCAGCAAGTTCGGCGATGTTCGTCTCGCTCGTCGGCACGCGCTATCTCGTGCCCTGGCTGCAGGCCCGTGGCGTCGGTCAGCCGATTCGCTTGGACGGGCCGCGAGGACACATCACGAAAGCCGGCACGCCGACGATGGGCGGTGTCGCCGTCGTCGCAGCGGCTGTCGTGGGCTACGTCGTCAGTCACCTGCGGGCCGAAACGGTCATCACACGATCGGGCATCGTGCTCTTGGCGACGGTGATCGGCGCCGGGCTGGTCGGGCTGACGGACGATTGGATCAAGGTCAGCCGGGAGCGCAATCTCGGTCTCAACAAGCGGGCAAAGCTGATCGGGTTGCTTGGCGTCGGCATCGGGTTCGCTGTCGCGTCAGTGTGGTGGGTCGGCTTGGACACGGCCGTGGGCTTCACCCGACTGGATGGGAACTCGTTGCGCCTGCCGGCGGGAGTCTGGATTCTCTGGGCCGTGGTGATCGTCCTGGGCACGTCCAACGCCGTCAACCTCACGGACGGCCTCGACGGACTGGCCGCCGGTGCCGCCGCAGTCGCGTTCGCGGCGTTCGTCGTCATCGGCTATTGGGCCTTCAGGCACCCCATCTCCTACGACGTCCCCCATCCGCTCGACTTGGCCATCGTGGCGGCGGCGATGGCGGGCGCCTGCGCAGGATTCCTCTGGTGGAACGCGCCACCGGCCCGCATATTCATGGGCGACACCGGCTCGCTGGCGATTGGCACCGCCATGGCCGGACTCGCGATGCTCCTGCATGTCGACCTGCTGCTGCCGATCATCGGGGGCCTGTACGTCATTGAGACGGCCTCGGTGATCATCCAGGTCGGCTCGTTCCGGCTGTTCGGCCGCCGCCTGTTCCGGATGGCGCCGATGCACCACCATCTCGAGCTTGGAGGGTGGCCGGAAACCACCGTGCTCATTCGCCTCTGGGTGGTGAACAGCTTGCTGGTTGCGCTTGCGCTCGGCCTGTACTACGCCGACTTCTTGAGTCTCGACTTGGTCGAGGTCCCCTCAGGTTCGCTATGAGCGCCAACGCGCTGCGCTTCGCAGATCGGCCGCTCCGGATGCTCGTCCATCCTCAGGACGGACCGGTGCTGGTCGTCGGCATGGGCGTTACCGGCTGCGCCGTCGCGCGAGCGCTCGCCAAACGCGGCCACAAGAGCGTCATGGCTGACGACCGGCCAGCTGCCGCTGCCCGCACCGTCGCGGAGGCCGGTTTGGACGCAGCAGAGGTACATGACTCCGCCGATGCCGCACTGCTGCGCTCGCTCGTGACTGCCGCCGCCGCTGTCGTCCCCGCCCCTGGCGTACCGCCCCATCACCCTTGCTATTCGCTTGCCGATGCCGCCGGGGTTCCGGTGGTCAGCGAACTCGACCTCGCAGCCCAATGGGACAGCCGGCCCGTGGCGGCGGTCACCGGCACGAACGGCAAGACAACGGTCACCACGCTGACCGAGCGCATGCTGAACCGGAGCGGCATCAGCGCCGTCGGCGCTGGCAATACTGATATCGCGCTGGTCGACGCCATCGACGAGGACGTAGAGACCTTCGTCGTCGAAGCGTCCTCGTTCCGGCTCCATCGCACACGGCTGTTCGCGCCTGCAGTGGCCGTGTGGCTGAATGTGGCACCCGATCACCTGGACTGGCACCCCGACCTCGACGACTACGCAGCCTCCAAGGCACGTATCTGGGCCAATCAGGGTCCCGATGATGTCGCTGTGGTGCCCTACGACGATCCCGCCATCGAACCCTGGACTGCAGGCCTCACCGCGCGCAGGGTGACATTCGTCACGACCGGCGCCCTCGATGCGCCCGCAGATGTGCGCTACGAGACCGGCATGCTGACCGCGTACGGCAGCCCGCTGGTCGACGCCGCCGAACTGCCGCGCAAGCGCCCACATGACCTGTCCAATGCCGCAGCTGCAGCAGCGGTGGCGTTGGAGATGGGAGCCTCCGCCGGTGCCGTGACGGCCGAGCTGAGGTCCTTCTCGGGGCTGCCTCACCGGGTGGCATTCGTCGGCCGGGTCGGTGATGTCACCTTTCATGACGACAGCAAGGCCACCGCACCGCATGCCACCGTCGCGGCACTCACCGGATTCTCAGCGGCGGTGCTCATTGCGGGCGGGCGCAACAAGGGCCTCGATCTGGGCGACCTCGCACAGGTGTGGCCGCACGTGCGCGGGGTGGTCGCCATCGGGGAAGCGGCCGACGAGGTCATGAAATGCTTCAGCCGGCAGGCCCAGCGCAGTCTCGAGCTGTGCCGCGCCGATTCGATGCCCAAGGCCGTCGAGCTCGCCTACCGCATGGCGCAGCCGGTGGGAGACGTGGTGCTGTCGCCTGGCTGCGCCTCGTTCGACTGGTATTCGAACTATCGCGAGCGGGGTCATCACTTCATTGCGGCCGTGTCCGACCTGCGAGCTCGCCAGGCTGAACTCGACGCAGGGGAGGGCCGATGAACCGGCTGGACCTCCCGCGTGCCCCCACCGGGCCCTCGGTCCGGTACGCGGCAGTGCTGTCGGCGATCTTGCTGCTCCTGCTCACTGGCGTGGTGCTGGTCCTGTCTGCCACCTCAGCGACGGGCGTGGATTCGCCGGATCGCCCGCTTCAGTACTTCACCCGTCACCTGTGGTCTGTCGGCATCGCCACAGCCGTGCTCTTGATCACGCTCGGCATCGACTACCGCCATTGGCGCCGGTTCGCGCTGGGATTGGCGGCGGCCAGCGTCACCCTGTTGGTGCTCGTGCTGGCCGTCGGAACTCGCTCAGGCGGAGCGCGTCGATGGCTCGAACTCGGGCAGTTCAGCCTCCAGCCCTCAGAGATCGCCAAACTCGCTCTGGTCGTCGCGCTGGCCTCGTTCCTCGATGCACGCAAGAGCCAAATCCACCGGCCAGACCGGATCCTGCGTCCCACGATGCTGATGCTAACGGTCGTCTGCTCGCTCGTCCTGCTGCAGCCCGATCTCGGCACCACGCTGATCCTCGTGGGCATCGGCGCGGGGATGCTCTTCGTTGCTGGCCTGCCGGGCCGCGATCTCACCAAGATCGTGCTGATGGTCGGCGTAGCGGCTCCTTTGCTGGCGTATGCGGCTCCGTACCGGCGCGAGCGATTGACCGGATTCCTGGATCCGATCGCGGAGCGAGCGGACAGCGGCTATCAAACCTTCCAGAGCCTCGTGGGCTTGGCGCAGGGCGGGGTGCGCGGCACCGGGCTCGGCGCTGGTCAAGCCAAATGGGGATGGGTGCCGAACGCTCCGACCGACTTCATCTTCGTGATCGTCGGGGAGGAGATGGGGCTGATCGGTGCACTGGGACTCCTGACGCTGCTCGGCGTCGTCGGCATCGGAGGCCTCCGGACCTCCCAGAAGGCACCGGACTTGTTCGGCTCATTGCTGGCGGCAGGGATTGCCATCTGGTTTGTGCTGCAGACACTGGTCAACGTCGGCGGTGTGGTTGGATTGCTGCCGGTGACCGGAGTGCCTTTGCCGTTCCTGTCGTTTGGCGGCTCGTCGCTTGTCGTGACATCCGCCGCCGCTGGGCTGCTCCTGAACGTGACGCGGCGGTCCGGCTGAGTCGTGGCGACGCGAGCCCGAGTGCCCGGCGCGGCGAGCGTACTCATCGCCGGTGGGGGGACCGCCGGACATCTCATTCCGGGCTTGGCTGTAGCGGACGCGCTCACCGAGGACGGATGGCCGGCGGAGGAGATCCATTTCGTCGGCAGCAAGCGAGGCATGGACGCGCAGTTGGTGCCGGCTGCAGGTTTCGGCCTGACCGCCCTCAGCGGACGGGGCCTCACGGCGAGACGGATCAACCTCACCAATGCGGCAGCGGCGGTGAGTCTGGCATGGGCGACGCTGCGGGGGATTGCGCTGGTCCGCAAGCGACGTCCGGCAGCGGTGCTGTCGCTCGGCGGCTACGCCGCTCTTCCCGCGACTGTGGGAGCGGTGATCTGGCGAGTGCCGCTCGTGATCGCTGAGCAGAACGCCGTCGCCTCCGCCACCAACCGTCTGGTCGGCCGATTCGCACGCGCGGCTGCCGTGCCGACCCAGGGCACCGGACTGCAGCGCGAGGTGGTGACCGGCAATCCGGTGCGGCCGGAAGTCACGCAGGCGGCGCGCGAAGCACGCGACGCGCGACATCGCCTCGGCTGGCCAGCTGAGGCGACGTCGGTCGCCGTCTTCGGCGGTTCGCTGGGCTCGCGGCGTATCAATACCGCCCTGTGGTCGGCACTGCCGTCGCTGCAGGAGCGAGACGGTGTGTTCGTGTACCACGTCGTCGGTCACAGGGATTGGGAGGACCGCCCGCCGGCGCCGGCTCGGCGAGATGGCGGCGCGAGAGTTCGCGACTGGTACCGCGCCGTTCCATTCGACGAACACCTTCCGATGGCTCTGGCGGCAGCCGACCTGGTGATCTGCCGCGCCGGTGCTTCCACCGTGGCAGAGCTGTCGGTGCTCGGCACACCGGCGGTGCTCGTGCCGCTGCCGATCGCCACTGACGATCACCAGCGGCTCAATGCCGAGGCTCTGGTATCCGCAGGTCAGGCGCGTGTCGTGCCTGATGGAGATCTCGACGCGGAGCGACTGCTCGCCGAGATCGACGCTATGTCTGTTCTGGCGGACCGGACCGTCCCGTCGACGGGGGGCGGCGCGACCTTCGGTCGCGCGGACTCAGCCCAGCGGGTTGCCCGTCTCGTCATCCAGCACAGCGCCGCCGTTCCCAAAGGGGTCGCACGGCCCGCAGAGGGTGCACCATGACGGATCCCGCGACCGACCTCAGCGAACCCCGCCGGATCCATCTCGTCGGGACCGGGGGTTCGGGCATGAACGCAATCGGCTTGGTGCTCGCAGAGATGGGGCACACGCTGAGCGGCAGCGACCTGCGGCCTGGACCGGGAATGACCCGCCTCGCCGCCCAGGGCGCACGCATCGCGATCGGCCATGACCCAGCCAACGTCGGCGATGCAGAGATCGTGGCGCATTCCAGTGCGGTGCCGCTCCGCAACCCCGAACTGGTCGAGGCCCGAGACCGGGGAATTCCGGTGCTGAGCCGGGCAGATCTGCTCAGCCTGATCTGCCGGCGCAAGCGAACGCTCGCGGTCGGAGGAACCCACGGCAAGACGACCACCTCGTCGATGCTGTCGCTGTGCCTCGTCGCCGCCGGGGAGCATCCCTCGTTTCTGGTCGGCGGCGAGCTGAACGAGATCGGCTCGGGAGCCGTCTGGGACACGGCGGGGGAGTGGTTCGTCGTCGAAGCCGACGAGTCCGACGGGACATTTCTCGAGTTGGGTGCCGATGCAGTGCTGGTCACCAATGTCGAGCCCGATCACCTCGAGCACTACGGCGACTTCGAGGCCCTCGTCGGAGCTTTCGAGCAGTTCTGCACCGGTACCGTCGGACCCCGGGTGCTGTGTGCGGACGATCGCGAATCAGCAGCGTTGGCCGCCCGCATCGGCGGCTGCGTCACCTATGGCATCTCGCCGCACGCGGACTATCGAATCGTCGATGCACGCTCGGGACGTTCCGGCGCAGGATTCGAGTTGATCCGGGGGAACACCTCGATCGGCACATGCGAGCTGCCCCTGCCAGGCCTGCACAACGTGACGAACGCCGCCGGCGCGCTCGCAGCGGCACTCGAACTCGGCGCCGCAGCCGAACCCATGATCGAAGCGCTGGGACGCTTCGCCGGGGTCGCGCGCAGGTTCGAACGCCGCGGCGAGCGCGACGGGATCGCGTACATCGACGACTATGCGCACCTGCCGACCGAGGTGGCGGCCGCGATCGCCGCAGCCCGCAGCGGAGGATGGCATCGCATCGTGGCGGTCTTCCAACCGCATCGCTACTCGCGCGTTGCATCGCTCTGGCAGGACTTCGAGGACGCGTTTGCCGGGGCCGATCAGCTGGTGCTGACCGACATCTACCCGGCAGGCGAAGTGCCCCGTCCAGGTGTGTCCACAGAACTCGTGCTCGGCGCCGTGCTCGATGCGCATCCTTACGCCTCGGTGGCCTACCTGCCGGGGCGGGCAGAGCTGCGGTCGTATCTGCGCGGAAATCTGCGATCGGGCGATGTCTGTCTGACGCTGGGAGCCGGTGATCTCACGACGCTGGCGGACGAACTGCTGCATGTGTCCTGAACGGTGGTCCGATCCTGAGGCGGTCTCGACGGCTGCAGCCGTGCTGGGATCGCGAGCACGGATCGACGCGCCACTGGGAGCCCTGACGACCTCCCGGGTGGGTGGCCCCGCCGCGGTCGCATTCGAGGCGAATGGTCCTGCAGATCTGCAAGTCGTGCGCACGGCGGGAGAGGCATCGGGGCTGGACATCATCGTGATCGGGCGCGGCTCCAACCTGCTGGTCGCGGATAGCGGGTTCGAGGGGATAGCGCTGTTCCTCGGCGAGGCGTACGGCGAGGTCGAGATCGATCAGACCGATGCCACCGTCACCGCAGGAGCCGCGGTGGCACTGCCGGTGCTGGCACGCCAGTGCGCCAGCGCCGGCATCGGCGGGCTCGAGTGGGCGGTCGGCGTGCCGGGCTCCGTCGGCGGGGCCGTGCGCATGAATGCAGGCGGTCACGGCAGCGACATGGCGTCATGTCTGCTCGATGCTGACATAGCGGATCTCAACGGAGGCGACGCGCCGCCTCCGGCCGTGAACCATCGGGTTGATTCGTTGGCCTTGGGCTACCGCCGCAGCGGTCTGGCCGACAGCGATGTGGTGCTGCGCGCTCGGCTGCGAGGACATCCCACGTCGCCCGAGGTCGCAATGGACCGGATCGCCGAGATCGTCCGTTGGCGCCGAGAGAACCAGCCAGGCGGGCAGAACGCCGGCTCGGTATTCATGAACCCGCCCTCGGACTCCGCGGGAGCGCAGATTGACCAGGCGGGACTGCGTGGATTGCGCATGGGCAGCGCCGAGGTATCCCGCGTGCATGCGAACTTCATCGTGTCCGACCCGGGAGGCACCGCAGCCGATGTCGTCGCATTGATGGATGAGATCCGTCGCCGCGTCCATGAGCATTCCGGGGTCGTGCTGCAGCCCGAGGTCCGCATGGTGGGCTTCGAGGGCTCGCCGACTCCGGCTTGAGCCGTGTCGAGGCAGACCGTATCGAGGGAGTCTGGCGATACACGAACGCCGTCGAGAGGTCACGCGTTTCGGTGGGCGATCTCGGCGGTAATGGTCGTGCTGTTCCTGCTGGGCGGTGTGATCGCCATCGCTGCCGGGGCGTTCGATGTGGAGCGAGTCGACTTCAGCGGTCTGCACCGAGTGAGCTACGACGAGGCGTACCGCGCCGCAGGCATCAGACCTGGTGACTTCATGGGAACGCTCGACGCCGAGGGCGCTCGGGATGCTCTTGCTGAGCTGCCCTGGGTCCGCAGTGCTGAGATACGGCGGCATTGGCCCGGGACCGTGGAGATCGACATTGTCGAGCGCGTCCCCGCGGCCCTCGCACTCACCGCCCCGGACAGCTGGGTGCTTGTCGACTCTGAGGGACGTGTGCTCACCACGGCTCTGGCATCCCCGTCGTCACTGCCGCGCTTGTCCGGCGTCTCCGCCGCGCCCGCGCCAGGCCGCTACCTGGCCCCTGACGCTGATGCCTTGCTGGATGTGCTCGACACTGCCCACGGTCAGCCGGGCTTCGCGGTGACGGCAGTGTGGCGTGACGGGCGAGGCGACGTGCGAGCACGTATCAGACGGCAGGCGGACGGCGCCGTGTTCGAGACGGCACTGGGCGATGACTCGGCGATCGGGGCGAAGACGGCGGCAATTGCAGCGGTGGTCGGCGATCTCGAACACTCGGGCGCAGTTCTCGACGTGTCTGTTCCGCATCTGCCGGTCGTTCGCACAGAGGATCGATAAGCCTCATCATGTTCTGAGTCCGGTGTTGCCGATCTACAGAGGCATCAGTACTGTCGTGCTTTGCGCTAATTTCGGTAGGAAGTGCTGGCTGCGGCGTTGTCGAGACGTGGCTGGCCGACGAACGCGAGGAGCCCCGTGGCCTCACCACAGAACTACGTGGCAGTCATCAAGGTGGTAGGCGTCGGGGGCGGCGGCTCGAACGCCGTCAACCGGATGATCGATGTCGGACTTGGCGGCGTCGAGTTCATCGCCGTCAACACCGACGCCCAGGCACTGCTGCTGAGCGATGCCGACGTCAAGCTGGACATCGGACGTCAGCTGACCCGCGGGCTCGGAGCCGGGAGCGATCCCGAGATCGGTACCAGGGCGGCCGAGGAACACCGCGACGAGATCGCCGAGGCCCTGCAGGGCGCAGACATGGTGTTCATCACAGCGGGAGAGGGCGGTGGCACGGGAACTGGCGGTGCGCCTGTGGTCGCCGAGATCTCCAAGGAAGTCGGCGCGCTCACCATCGGCGTGGTCACCCGCCCCTTCGCGTTCGAGGGCAAGCGTCGGCAGATCCAGGCCGAGCAGGGCATCGAACGGCTGAAGGAGCGCGTTGACACGCTCATCGTCATCCCCAACGATCGCCTCCTGACCGTGGCGAGCGAGCACACGTCGATCATCGACGCATTCAGGATGGCCGACGACGTACTGCGTGAAGGCGTCTCCGGCATCTCTGGTCTCATCACGACGCCGGGCCTCATCAACACAGACTTCGCAGACGTGAAGGCGATCATGTCCAATGCCGGCACGGCACTGATGGGCATCGGGCGTGCGCACGGCGAGAACCGCTCGAAGAACGCTGCACGGCAGGCCGTGTCGTCCTCGTTGCTCGAGGAATCCATCGACGGTGCACGCGGCATCCTGCTGAACATCGCGGCAGGACCTGAGCTGGGGCTGTTCGAAGTCAACGAGGCTGCGGAGGTCATCCGGGAGGTCGCGCACGCTGAGGCCAACATCATCTTCGGCACAGTGATCGACGACTCGCTGGGCGAGGAAATCCGTGTCACGGTCATTGCCGCGGGGTTCGATCGGTACACGGCACCGCGATCGTCGGCCAGCACAGCCCTCGGTGACTTCGCCGGCACGGACGACGGCGACGAGCTCACCGACCCGTTCGGCGATCTTGACGACGACGACGAGTCGTTCGACGTTCCTAGCTTCCTGCGGTGAGGCTTCGGCCGACTTCTCGGTCATCGTGAGCCAACCCGCCCAGACCGCACCGACCCATCAGCCTGTACGAATACTGCGCGACACAGCGCTGCTGGGACCGTCATCAGCAGGGCCGCCATGCTGACGCTGCGTCGCCGCGCCGGGAATCGCACGGTGCGCGTCAGCTTCTCCGAACGCGGCGACAGCGATGGTGCACCTGTCGACGGATCCCCCGGCGCACCGGTGACGGTGCTGCGCCAAGTGCACGGCCCTGACGTCGTACGGGTCGATCAACCTGGAGACCGCTCTGGCGCCTGTGCCGATGCCGCGTGGACGACGATCACCGGAGCCACGCTCGCCGTGCGCACGGCCGATTGCGTGCCGGTGGCCCTGTACGGGCATGACTCGAGCGGCCGCAGTGCCGCGGCAGCCGTTCACGCCGGCTGGCGGGGTTTGCTCGCCGGTGTCGTCGAAGCGACCCTGGCTGAGCTGACACATCACGGTATAGGCCACATTCGGGCGGTCATCGGTCCTCATATCTGCTCGTCGCACTATGAGTTCGGAGCGGCCGACCTCGCCCGGGCCGAAGCATGGGGGGGCCCGAGCATCGTGGCCACGACGGCGTGGGATGCGCCGTCGCTTGATCTCGCTGAAGGGATGCGGCTGGCACTCCGCCGCGGCGGAGCGGTCGTCGACACCGAGTTGGGACGGTGCACGGTTTCGGACAGTCGCTACTTCTCGCACCGGGCCAGGGCCGATCAGGGTCGCACTGCACTGCTCGTCTGCCTTGAACACGATCAGCGTGCGGGCACGGCCAGTGATTGACCCGGCTGTTGTTGTTCGCGGCGCGGACCGAGTTCGTCAGCGGATCGTCGACGCTGGCGGCGATCCCTCGCGTACCGGCATCGTGGCGGTCACCAAGGGCTTCGACACCTCCGCAGTGGAGGCTGCCGCGACGGCGGGCTTGATGATGATCGGGGAGAACTACGCCCAAGAATTGCGTGCCAAGTGGGATCAACTGGATCCGGAATTTCGGGATCGTCTCGATGTGCATTTCATCGGGCGCCTGCAATCGAAAAAGATCCGGCAGCTTGCGGGGCTTGTGGACCTCTGGCAGAGCGTGGACCGGGTGCGGCTCGTTCGCGAGATCGCACGCCACAGTCCAGGCGCCGCGATCCTGGTGCAACTCGACGTGCGCGGCGCATCGACCCAAGGCGGTTGCGGGCTGGACGAGGCGCCGCACCTGATCGACCAAGCCCGGGATGCGGGCCTCGAGGTACGCGGCTGTATGGCGATCGGCCCGCAGGGTTCGCCTGGCGAGATTGAGGCTGCATTCTCTGAGGTGACCCGCTTCGCAGACCGCCACGATCTCGAGCATCGCTGCATTGGGATGAGCGCGGATCTCGAGCACGCGGTGCGAGCAGGATCGACGATGGTGCGCATCGGGACGGCCCTGTTCGGCGAGCGTCCGCCCCGCATCACCGCATCGCAGGGTGACTGAACCTATCTTTGCATATCGGTACTCTTGGCAACCGAGAGTTCCCCCTCAGAGGACCGGCATGGCGTCGTTCATGAAACAAGCGATGAGTTATCTGGGCCTCGGGCCAGATGACAGCTACGCGCCTCCGGCCGAGCGCGCCATGCCAGGAGAGCTCCCGATTGCCGATGCGGTGAGCGACCCGGCTGGCCAAAGCGGAGTCACGGTGGTCGAACGCCCGACCACGGCAGCGGCGCAACCGGCGACGCCCCAGGCGCCTTCGACTGCGGTCCGTCGTGTCGCGACCGCACCGGCGCAGCCCTTTGTGCTCATGCCCCGGATGTTCGACGACGCGCAGCAGATCGGGGATCGTTTCAAACGCGACCAACCGATCATCCTGAATCTGCAAGGGCTCGATCGAGACACGGCCCGACGACTGCTGGACTTTGCCAGCGGCCTGTGTTACGCCCGTGATGGCGAGATGCGCAAGGTCGCGAACGCCGTGTACATGCTGGTGCCCGCCAATGTCGTGGTCAGCGGCAGTGGGCACGAGGCGCTGCCTGCGCAGGGCGACGGCCACTGAGACGCTTGTCCTCCGAATGCCCCGGCACGAGTAGTTGCGGTGAGCGATGAGAGGTCTGCTGTGCTCGCTCACGTCGATCTACACCTTTGCAGTCTTCGCTCGGGTGCTCTTCAGTTGGATCCCGCTGTCGCCCGACAGCCCGGTCACGGTGGTGCGGACATGGCTGGTCCGGATCACCGAGCCGGTGATGGGTCCGCTGCGGCGGGCGCTGCCTGCGGTGCGGATGGGCCGGGTCGCGCTTGACCTCTCGCCGATAGTGCTGATCATTGCCCTGCAGGTGCTGGTCGCGGGTTACCTGCTGGGCTGCGGGCGCTAGGGCACGCGATCCTGCCGGGCGGCCCGTCCGCTGGTACATTCCGCGCCATGGCGAGTCCAACTCCCCACGATGAATCCCCTGATCCGCTGGGCTCAGGACTGCTCGAACGTCTCGGTGACCAGGTCGCGGCCCTCGCTGCGCGAGTTGCCGAGATCGACACGCGCATGTCCAGCGTGGAGTCAGGCAATCCCGATCAGCCCGTCGAGGTCCAGCTCTCACCCGACACCATTGCTCAGATCGCCGAGGCGCTTGCGGCCCTGCAGGCGGCCGGCAGCCAGGCCCTCGACGAAGCCTTCAAGTCCGCAACTGACGACCTGATCGAATCGCTCTCGAAGCTCGTCACCTCTGAAATCTCCCGGACGTTGACCGACGCCGGCTACGAGGTGGCTGTCAACGAAGCTTCCGCACCTCTGGCCGACGCAGCAACCGTCGACGACGTGCTGCCTGACACCGAACCCGCTGCAGCGTCGCTGCGTTCTGCCCAGGAATCTGCAGCCATGCCCGCCATCGTTGCGCCCTTGACTTCAGGATCTGCTGAACGAGTCGACGCCGCCTACGACGCCATCCGAGATGCCGGAACCGGTGAGGAAAGCGATCTCGCCGCAGATGAGCCTGAGGACACTGCGGCTGAGATCTCCTCTGATGGACCCCCGCTCACGCTGGAGGAACTGGACGACCCGTTCTTGGACGCACTCATCCGCAAGGAACCGCTCTCGGCTTAGCGCCCAGCCGAGTCCGCCGTCACGTCGAATTCGATCTGGGGCTCCTCACCGCCTTCGAGCCACTCGACCTCGGTCGCAAGCACGGCTGCGGCGATGAGCGATTCATGCCGGCGGACGGCGCCCAAGTCGGCAGGACTCCATCGCACTTGCAGTCGGATGCGGTCTGTGACATCGAGGTCGCGGTCTTTGCGCTTCTGCTGGACGCTGCGGATCAGATCCCGGGCAGCGCCCTCGGCCTCCAATTCCGGCGTCACCGTGGTGTCCAGTACGACCACGAGTTGTTGAGCGTCGAGCACCGACATCGTGCTCGCATCGGCGGGTTGCAGAGCGAGCTGGTAGTCGCCCTCGCGCAGCTCATGGCCGCCCGCAACGATGCCGCCCTCGGAGGTGATGTGCCAGTCACCCGACCGGGCCGCAGCGAAGACTCCTTGCGCGGCCGAGCCGAGCCGCGGCCCCAGCACCGCACCGTTCGGACGCAGCACATGAGTTGCGGCGTCGCCCAGCTCGTCGCTCAGCACCACCTCGGCGACATTGATCTCGGAAGCCAGCAGGTCCGCGAACGGCTCCAGCCGTTCGGCACCGGCGCCTGCCACGGTGACTCGCCGCAGCGGCAGCCGAACCCGCAAGCCGGCGTCCTCGCGAACTCTCAGAGCTGCAGAGGCTGCCGCCCGCACGGCGTCCATGTCGCGAACGAGCTCCGGATCGGCCGGCAGTCGTGCGGGATCGGGCCAATCGCTCAGGTGGACGCTGTCCCCACCGGTCAGTCCCCGGTAGATCTCCTCGGCGATCATCGGCAGCAGCGGCGCTGCCATCGCCACGAAGATCCGCAGCACCGTGTACAGCGTGTCGAAAGCGTCGCCTTCACCGCCCCGATCTCCCCCCGCAGGCGAGCCGGTGTTCGAATCGCCCCAGAAGCGTTCCCGGCTGCGGCGGATGTACCAGTTGTTCAGGGCATCAATGAATGCGTGAAGTTCCGCGGCGGCGCCGGGCAGGTCGTACGCGTCGAGGTTCGCGGTGACTGACTCCAGCGTCACCCGGGTCTTGGCCAGCAGGTAGCGGTCGAGCACATCGCCGGAATCGGTGCGGAATTGGGCCCGGTACCCGTCCACGTTGGCGTACAGCGTGAAGAACGAGTACGCGTTCCAGATGGGGATCAGCACTTGCCTGGCGACATCGTCGATGCCCTCGTCGGAAATACGCGTATCGCCGCCCCGGACGATGTTCGTCGCCATGAGGTACCACCGCAGTGCATCGGATCCCTGATTGGCGAAGATGTCGGTGGGCTCGGTGTAGTTCCGCAGCCGCTTGGACAGCTTGTTGCCGTCGGCGGCAAGCAGCACGCCGTGGCAGATCACGTTCTGGAATGCGGGTCGCGAGAACAGCGCGCCCGCCAGTACGTGGAGCGTGTAGAACCAGCCGCGAGTCTGGTTGATGTACTCCACGATGAAATCGGCCGGGAAGTTCTGCTCGAACCATTCGGCGTTCTCGAACGGGTAGTGCACCTGGGCAAAGGGCATGGACCCCGACTCGAACCAGCAGTCGAGCACCTCGGGCACACGTCGCATGGTCGAGCGGCCCGTGGGGTCGTCGGGATTCGGGCGTGTCAGCTCGTCGATGAACGGCCGATGCAGATCTGTCGGGCGCACTCCGAAGTCGGCCTCGAGCTCATCAAGACTGCCGTAGACATCGATTCGGGGGTAGTCAGGGTCGTCGCTCATCCAGATCGGGATGGGAGAACCCCAGAATCGGTTGCGACTGATGGACCAGTCACGCGCCCCCGCCAGCCATTGGCCGAACCGGCCGTCACGGACATGGCTGGGCACCCAGTTGATCTGCTGGTTGGTCTCGGCCAGCAGATCGGAGATCTCGGTGACCTTCACGTACCACGAGCTGATCGCCTTGTAGATGATCGGCGTGTCGGTGCGCCAGCAGTGGGGGTAGTTGTGCTCGTAGGTGTCGTGACGCAGCACCCGGTTGCGTTGCTTCAGCTCTGCGATGATCTCCGGGTTCGCTTCGAAGACGTTGAGGTCGGCCCACAGAGTGACCGGTTGGGTGAAGCAACCCCGGTCGTCAACCGGCAGGGCATCGCCGATCTCGATGCCGTGAGCCTCGCACAGGGATTGGTCCTCCTCGCCGAATCCAGGCGCCAGGTGAACCACTCCGGTGCCTTCAGATGTATCCACGAAATCACCGGCGAGCACCCGGAACGCTTCGGTGCGGTGACCGAAGAAATCGAACATCGGCAAGTAGCGGCGGCCTGCGAGCTCGGCGCCGCTCATCGTGCCGATGACGGTGTAGGGCTCAAGCTCCGACGCGTACTGCTCGAGACAGTCTGATGCGAGCACGTAGCGACCAGCACCGAGCGCGTCGGACTCCACCACGGCATAGGAGATGTCCTCACCGACGGCGACGGCGAGATTGGACGGCAGCGTCCACGGTGTTGTCGTCCATGCAAGCAGCCGCAACGGATCGTGTGTGCTGGCTGTGGCGGCTGTGCTGGAAGCGTCGCCTGCGCCGGGGAGTTCATCGGTGCCGGTGAGTTCGAACCAGACCGTGATCGCGGGATCCTGGCGAGGTCTCGTGGCATCGTCGAGCCTGATCTCGAAGTTGGAGAGCGGGGTCTCTGCGCCCCACGAGTAGGGCATGACCCGGAACGCCTGGTAGACGAGACCCTGATCCCAGAGCTGCTTGAACGCCCACATGACCGATTCCATGTACGGCAGGTCCATCGTCTTGTAGTCGTCGTCGAAGTCGACCCAACGAGCTTGGCGGGTGACGGTCTTGCGCCACTCCGCCGTGTACCGCAGCACCGAGTCACGACATTGAGCGTTGAAGCGCTCGATGCCGTACTCCGTGATGGCCGCCCGTCCGCTGACGCCGAGTTCACGCTCGGTCTCCATCTCGGCGGGCAGGCCATGACAGTCCCAGCCGAACCGCCGGTTGACACGATGGCCCCGCATCGTTTGGTACCGGGGCACGACATCCTTGACATACCCCGTCAGCAGATGACCGTGGTGGGGCAGGCCGTTCGCAAACGGCGGACCGTCGTAGAAGACGAATTCGTCATCAGCGGGCCGGTTCGCGACGGAAGCCTCGAAAGTCCCCTCGTCGTGCCAGCGCGCCAGAACCCGTTCTTCGATCTGGGGGAAGTTCGCCTGTGCCCGGACGCGCGGGTACACGCTGTCGCTCGGCTCTTCCATCACCCGCGCCTCCTGCAGGCCCCGCTTATGCCCCCCGACGGTGCGGGTCGGCTCACGATCCGGTGAGGGTATCCCCACTGCACCGACATCGACGGGCCGCTACTCTGCCGACCGCGACCCGCAGGCTGCGCTCCGGGACTCAAGCGGCCCGCACATCCGCGCATCCGGCGAAAGCGGAGACCTAGACTGCCGCTTCGCTGAACCGGGGGGAGGGGCCATGGCGACACCAAAGAAGGCTTCCGCCCGCAAATCCGCAGCGAAGAAGTCGTCGGCTCGCACTGCCGCGGCAAAGAAGTCGGGTGCAGGCGCCAAGAAATCGAGTGCATCCCGCAAGGCACCCGCGAAGAAGTCCGCTCCTCGCAAGCGCGGTGCCAAGCAGCGCTTCAGCGAGGCATTCCTTGACAAGCAGCGGCAAGCGCTGCTCGCCGAACGTCGCCGCTACACCGAGCATGCCGAACGCTATGAGGCCGAGGCCGAGCAGCTCGTCAATGAGCGCGAACCGGGCGACGTCCAGTTCGACGAGGAATCCGGGGAGGGAGACTCCATCGCTGTGGAGCGCGAGAGGGCGTTGCAGATTTCGGCGCGCGAGCGGGAGGAAATTGCCGAGATCGATGCCGCCCTCGCCCGTATCGACAATGGCACCTATGGGATCTGTGTCGTCTCGGGCAAGCCGATTCCGAAAGAACGTCTCGAAGCCATCCCGCATGCGTCCATGCGAGTGGAGGTGAAGAGCAGCGGACCGGCATGGCGCCGGCCCTAGCTTGTTCATGGGTGTCCTCTGAACAATCTGCTGGAGCACGGGAACGCCTAGCGCGCAGCCGCTGGATTGCCGCGACCTGCGCAATGGTTCTCGCTGCAGATCAGGCCACGAAGGCGTGGGCTGTTGCCGCACTCGACGACCGGATCATCGATCTGGTGTGGACGCTGCGCCTGCGGCTCGTGCACAACACTGGGTTCGCGTTCTCAGCAGGCCGCGGCCTCGGTCCCGTGCTGGCGTTGGTGGCCATCGTGATCGTGGCAATCCTGTGGTCGTCACGGCGGCGCGTCAGCGGCGCGTGGGGCGCGATTGGTCTTGGGGCAATCATCGGGGGCGCTCTGGGCAACCTCACCGACCGGGTGTTTCGCGGCGCGGGCTGGGGACGCGGAGCTGTCGTGGACTTCGTCGACCTGCAGTGGTGGCCGATCTTCAACGTCGCTGACGCCTCCATCACGGTGGGGCTCGCCGTCGTGTTGGTGCATCTGTACTTGAGCGAGCGGCGCGGTCGGGCGGCGGCGCAAGGATCTTCTGAGTGACACAACCGCACCGCCGCATCGAGACCCCGGAGTCGCTCGGCGGTGAGCGGCTCGATCGGGCGCTGTCGTTGCTCACAGGGGAGTCCCGTTCGGTGACGGCGCGCATGGTCGCGGAGGGGAGCGTGATCGTCGACGGCGAACGTGCCCTCGCCGGCTCGCAGCGTCTGCATCCGGGAACAGTGATCGAACTCGTGGGAGGCCATACCGCCCAGCCGGAGACCCATCGGGTCCCTGACGTGGTCTCGCTCGATGTCCTTCACGCCGATCGCGATGTCGTGGTGGTGAACAAGCCGTCCGGTGTCGTGACCCATCCCGGATCAGGCCATCCGCACGGCACCTTGGCGGACGCCCTCTGGTCCCGCTATCCCGAGATGGCCCACATAGGCGAACCCGGAAGGGGCGGCATCGTGCACCGGCTCGATCGCGGAACAAGCGGTGTCCTGGTCTGCGCCCGCAGCGCGGAGGCCTACGACAGCCTTGCCAGCCAGCTCTCGAAACGTCTCGTTCGCCGGGTCTATGCGGCCCTCGCCCGTGGCGTCGCCTCCTCGCCCACCGGCACGATTGATGCGCCGATCGGGCGCGATCCGGCCAACCGAACGAAGATGGCCATCAGGGCCGATGGCCGCCCAGCGCTGACTCACTACCGCGTTGTCGAGACGTTCACCAGCCCGAACGAGACATTGCTGCTGCGCTGCCGGTTGGAGACCGGGCGAACCCATCAGATCCGAGTACATCTCGCCAGCATCGGTTTGCCGCTGCTGGGCGACCTCACCTACGGCGTCGCGGATCCATTCGGCATCGGACGTCCGCTGCTGCACGCCTACGAGCTGGAGTTTCGGCATCCATCCGACGGCGCGGAGATGAGCTTCGCGGCACCGATCCCGGAGGACTTCGCGGGGGCATTGCGCGCATTCGGATCCGACCCGCGAGTGCTCGTCACCCGCTGAGCTCGTCGCTTGTTCATTCGGGCGGCGAGCCAGGCCACGATGCCCGCCCGCGAGCCACTTCGGCCACGGCGGCGAGGCTGTAGGAATCGAGTTCGGCGCGCATGCGGCGACCGACCGAGTCCCAGATTGCCAGCAGCACGCACTGCCCCTCGTGATCGCAGGCCCCGTCTTGGTGCGGTTGGCCAAAGTCGCCGAGGGCGATCGGGCCGTCGACAGCACTGACGATCATCCCGATGGTGACCTCGGCGGGATCCCGAGCCATGACATAACCGCCCCCGACGCCTCGCTTGGATCGGACCAGCCCGGCACCTTTGAGCGCCAGCAGGATTTGCTCCAGGTACGGCTGGGGCAGGCCCGTGCGCTCTGCGATGTCGCGCACCGATGTCGGCCTGCCATTGTCATTGAGGACCAGAGACAGCAGCGCCCGGCTCGCGTAGTCCCCCCGCGTCGAGACCGCCACGGTGGCAGCGTAGCCCTGCATCCAGGGGTGAACCCGTTTCCCGCTGCTGCTCGCTCTGCTCGCCTGCCGGGCTTGGGTCGCAGCGTCGCCCGGCGGCTTGGCCTCTAGGGTCCGGTACATGAAGGGCGAGCCGCTTGCGCTCGAGCGCACGCTGCCCAACTACGGCGGCCGCTGTGTCACCGAGGTGATGCCCGGGATCCTTGCCGGTGTGGATTCCGCTCTCATCGCTGATCAGGTAGCGAGTGCTCCGACCGTGGTCGTGCTCGTCATCGACGGGCTCGGCTGGCACCAGCTGCGACGCCATCGCACGCTGGCCCCGACGCTCGCAGCGGCCAGCGACACCAGCTCGCCGGTCAGCACCGTCGCGCCGAGCACCACCGCGACGGCGATGACATCGCTGACGACGGGAGCGACGCCGGGCGAACACGGCTTGGTCGGCTACCGGGTGCGGACCCAACTCGGATTGCTGAACACGCTGCGCTGGCGTGCCGGCGGCCAGGACGCCCGCGCCGCCGTGCCCGCATCAGGGCTGCAGCCTGTCACGCCGTTTTGCGGCCGCAAGGCTGCGGTGGTGACCCGAGCTGAGTTCCGCGACAGCGGATTCACCACCGCGCACCTGCGCGGCGGCACGTTCTGGGGGTGGAGCGATCCCGACGGCTTAGCTGCGTCGGTGCGTGATGCAGTCGATCAGGGCTACCCGCTCGTCTTTGCCTATTACGACAACCTCGACAAGGTTGCCCACGAGTTCGGGATCGGCCCTGAGTATCTGGCTGTGCTGGCCGGAGTGGAGCAACTCGCCGGCGCGCTGCGTGCCGTGCTGCCCGCCGACGTGCCTCTGGCTGTCACTGCCGACCATGGCCTCATCGACGTGATCGAGCCACCCATCATGGTTGATGCTGACGTCGTGGCGCTCACCAGCGGTTGGTCGGGCGAGGCCCGGATGTTGTGGTTGCACGCACGCCCCGGCGCCGCTGAGGAGCTGCTGGATGCCTGCGAACGCTACGAGTTGATCGCGGAGGCCGCTCCGCTCTCGCAGGTGCTGGATGAACGATGGCTGGGTCGCCACGTCACGGTGCCCGCCTTGGGTCGCCTCGGTGACGTAGTGCTCGTGCCCCGGGCGCTCACTGCCTTCACGATGCCCGATGAGGACGTGCCGCATCATCCGCTGATCGGCCGGCATGGAGGGCTGACAGCAGAAGAAATGCTGGTGCCATTTCTCGTGCTGTAGGGGGCTGTGCGGCCCGAGTTCAAGGGGTTCGGCGGGCTTCTGACCGGACGGGGCGAGACGTTTCCCAGATAGCCTCGCGGTGGTGGTCGGCGATCCGGTGCAACAGCCAGAACACGGCGAGCTGCTGGATGGCGGACCTCACGCGCAGGACGACACCGACGACGAATCGTTCGTGCCGGAACCGGCGAAGCTGATGCGCATCGGCGGGATGGTCCGCAAGCTGCTCGAAGAGGTTCGCCATGCCGAACTCGACGAAGCGGGACGCGATCGGATGCGCGACGTGTACCACCTGTCGGTCGAGGAATTGGCGACGGCCGTGTCGGAACCGCTGGCGGAGGAGCTGAATCGGCTTGCGTTCTCGTTTGACGAAGACGTTCCCTCAGGTCCCGAGCTGCGAATCGCTCAGGCCCAGCTCGTGGGATGGCTCGAAGGGCTGTTCCACGGCATCCAAGCGGCGGTGTCGGCACAGCAGATGATGGCGGAGCGACAGCTGCGCAGCATGCGGGGCAATGCTCTTGAAGCTGGTGCACAGCCCAGCCCCTCGCAATCGATGGATCGGAGCGGGGTCTATCTGTGAGCGGGTCGCCGTGGGACGAGTGGCGGATGCCGCATATCGGGAGTTGCCCTTGCCCGGGCGCGGGTGCGCATTGAAGGAGCACTGACGGAACTGCCTGGCCGCGCCGTCGGGGGAACGGCCAGCGAGCATTGCAGGGAGCGAAGATCACATGGCCCTCGAGGTTGAAACCAAGGACTGCACGGCACTGAGCGATGCCGAGATCTCCGAGATGGCCGAGCTGGTCACCGGTGAGAAGGTGCACTTCGACGTCGGGCATCTCTCCAAGCAGCGTGACGCCTGGGTACTCATCACACATGTCCGCGACGGCGCCAGGCTCGCCGCGTACGGCTTCTGCACGCTCGAGCGCGTCGGCGGTGATCCGACTGTGCTGATGGGTGCCGGCGCAACACGCCGCTCGGCGCGTCGTGACAGCGCCCTGCGCGCGATGGTGACCGATCAGCTGCGCCGGGCAGTGCTGGCATTTCCGGACGAAGACGTGCTGGTGGCCTGCCAGATGGCCGACGCCGCTGCATTTGTGGCATACAAGCCGCTGGACCGGGTGGTGCCGCGGCCTGGTTACGAACCCAACGGCGAGGACCGAGCCTGGGGACGCCGGCTTGCGAAGCGTTTCGACGTCCAGGGCGAGTACAAGGCGCGAGAGTTCAAGGTGTACGGCGACGGCGGACCTTCGTTCGTGCTGAACCACACCGCCGCACGGCCTGAGAAAACCTCCCCGGAACTCAACGCGCTGTTTGATGATTACGACGCGGCCAACGGCGATGCGATGATTGCATTCGGCTGGGCCAGCCGGGAAGATCTCGCCAAGCTGCTGTAGGGCCACGGCACTTGCGGGCTCATGCCGGGCTGGCCCACGCGCCCAACCCTGTGACAGGGGCGTTCAGCGATCTCGCTCGCCGCCGCAGGATGACCAGACACTTTCTGGCCGATCCTGTCGATAACGCATTGCTCATGCGCATTCTCGACACCGCCCGCCGGGTGCCATCTGCTGGAAATTCGCAGGGGTTCGACTTCGTGGTTCTTTGTGGACCCCATGAGACGGCTCGTTACTGGGACACCGCATTGCCCGCTGACCGCCGCGGGAGCTTTCGCTGGGCCTCGCTGCTGGCCTGCCCGGTCCTCGTCACCGTCTGGGCAGATCCTCAGGCATACATCGAGCGCTACGCGGAGCCTGACAAGGAACGCTCCGGACTCGGATCTGGCACAGATGCCTGGTCCACGCCGTACTGGATGGTTGATGCCGCCTTCGCCTCGCTGGCGTTGCAGTACGCCGCGATCGACGAGGGCCTCGGGGTGCTGTTCTTCGGCATGTTTGACCACGCTCCCGCGGTCGGTGCGATGCTCGGCGTTCCGTCCATCCACGAGCCCATCGGAGTGGTGGCCGTGGGTTGGCCCGATCGCGACGCCGAAGCATCCGCCCTAGGGGCCGCAAGCCAAGACCGGCCCCGTCGCCCGCTGATTGCCGACGCTGCGCACGTCGAGGCGCTGGCGACCTCGACTGCGCCGAACCGACCGCTGGTTCACTGGGGGAGCTGGCTGGGCCGCTAGCCGGCACAGACCGAAGCAGTCGACTGCAGGCGGGCCACTGGTACATTGCTGCCGGGCGATCGCTCTGGGGACCTGGCTCTCGCACTGGTCCCGATGGGGGAGGGAATCCGACGTGGGCGAGCAGACTGCGCCAGATGAGACCGGACCGAAGCAGATCTCCATGGTCGAATACCTGAAACTAGGAGACGAGCCTCACCTGGTCGCCAACGTCTGCGAAGCGTGCGGAGCCAGCTACTTCGATCGGCGAAACGCCTGTGCCGCATGCGGCGCACGCGAGTTCTCGACCGAACGGCTGGCCAATACCGGCGAGGTACGGACCTTCACCATCGTGCATCGTGCAGCGCGGGGCGTTCCAGCTCCCTACATCTCCGCCGTCGTGGATCTCGACGGAGGCGGGCGGGTCAAGAGCAACATCATCAACATCGAGCCCAACCCCGCCAATGTGACCCTCGGCATGCGAGTGCGCCTCGCCACCTACGTGACTGCCACCGACGACGACGGCAACGAGGCCGTCGCCTTCGGATACGAGCCCGCAGCCGCCTGAGCCTGTCCCCTTTCGGCCCGAACCTGCCAACCGACGAGCAACTTCACCTACAGAAAGCGAACACCGATGAGCAACCAAGACCCTGTGTGGATTCTCGGCACATCGATGACCAAGTTCGGCCGCTATGCCGACAAAGACCTCATAGACCTGGCTGCAGAAGCCTCGCTCGGCGCGCTCGATGACGGCGGTGTGGCCATGGGCGAGATGGACATCCTGGCGGCCGGTTGCCTGTACGAGGCCAACGGCGGTGTCGGCCAACGCCTGCAGAAGCAGCTCGGCCAGACCGGCATTCCTGTGTACAACGTGGCCAATGCCTGCGCCACCGGCGCCACCGCAGTGCGGACGGTGATGATGGCGATCAAGGCCGGCGAGGCGCAGATGGGCCTGGCAGTCGGCGTCGAGCAGATGGGCAAGATGGGCATGCTCGGTGCCGATCGGGCCGCTCGCTCCGACAAGCAGGTGTTCGAGCGCAAGGGACGCTTCGGCTCTGTCGTCGGCGTCGAGGGACGGCTCGGCACCAACATGATGCCCGGCGTCTTTGCGCAGGCCGGGATGGAGTACGCCTACGAGAACGACGGTGTCGGCTTCGAGCAGTTCGCCAAAGTGGCGCAGAAGAACCACGAGCACTCCACGCTGAACCCGCTGGCGCAGTACCGCAAAGCATTCACCCTTGACGAGGTCATGAGCTCGGAGGTGATCGCCTACCCGAACACGCTGCTGATGTGCTGCCCGACCGGCGACGGCTCGGCAGCGGTGGTGCTGGTCTCCGACGAGAAGCTCAAGACGCTGCCGCGTGAACAGCAACGCCGTGCGGTCAAGGTCTCGGCGTCGGTGCTGACCTCAGATCCGTGGACCGAAGGCTGCCAAGTGCAACCCGACGTCAATACGCTGACCCGCAACGCCGCTGATGCCGCCTACGAGGTGTCAGGCGTCGATCCTGCCGATCTCGACCTGGTGGAGCTGCACGACTGCTTCGCCACGGCTGAGCTGCGGCACTACGACAACCTGCGGCTGTGCGAGCCCGGCGGTGCCGGCGAGTGGATCGACAAAGGCGGCCCATGGCGCGACGGAGAGATCCCGGTGAACGTGTCTGGCGGCCTGCTGTCCAAGGGGCACCCCATCGGTGCGACCGGTGTGGCCAACCTGTTCGAGGTTGCCACCCACCTCCGCGGCGAAGCCGGTGACCGCCAGGTGCCCGACGCCAAAGTCGGCTTGGCGCACGTGATCGGCCTCGGCTCCAGCTGCGGCGTGCACATCCTGGAGCGTTCGGGGCTCTAGCCCGAGCGCGACCCCAATAACACTGGCGTTCGGGCCTCTAGCCCGAACGCGGCCCTCAAGTACCGGCGCTCCGGCCGCTAGCGCCATGTGAGCGGGCTACGGCGCGCGCAAGATTCAACGAAATTCATTGGCTGTCAGAGCGAGGCTGTCGCTACGTTCGCGAGAGGGCCAGCCTCGCGGGTGGGAAGCGCCTTTCGGACTCGGCCACCACCCTGCTGAGGCTGGCCTCTCCGGCCACTGTACTGCGTCGGGAATCGCAGGAAGGCCTAGTTTTCGAACGCCTCGAGGGTGGGTGTCAGCTCGTCGAGGTACTGCAGAGTTTCGTCGGCTGAGGGCAGGTCGAAGTTGACGGGCGTGAGGATGAACTGGCTCACGCCGGCTTCGGCGTAGGACTCCAGCCTGTCCATTCGGGGCCGGCCCCAGATGTAAAGCGTGATCGGGATGTCGTCGGCGTCATCGCGCCCCGCTTCAGCAGCAAGACGGCGGAAGCGTTCGATGCCTCCGAGCACGTCGGGCTTGCCGGTGGTGTTCATGACACCCACGTCGATGGGTGCCCATTCGTCGGCGTACTCCGCCGCATGCTGGATGCCCAGCGGGCCGGCGTTGCCGAGCGCGATGGGCACTGTGTCGTTCGTGGGTTTTGGGTAGATCCACGACTCGCTGTAGCTGTCCCACTCGCCCTCGAATGCGGGCACGGGATCGTCCGCCCATATCGAGCGCATCGCAGCGATGCGCTCGCGCATGGCGCCGTAGCGGCGGCTGAAGGGCATGTCTGGGCGATGGTCGGCGAGTTCCTCCTTGTTCCAGCCGACGCCGACGCCCAGTACCACACGGCCGCTGGCCAGCACGTCGGCGCTCGCGACGGTGCGGGCGAGGTCGATGAGGTCGTGCTGGAGGATGAGGCAGATGCCGGTGCCGAGCGTGATCTGGCTGGTCCGTGCCGCGGCGACGCCGATGGAGACGAACGGGTCCATCATGTGGAAGTAGGTGCCGGGGAGCTGGCCGCCGTTCGGATATGGGCTCTCGCGGGAGGTCGGGATGTGGGTGTGCTCGGGGTACCACACCGATGCGAAGCCGCGTTCTTCAAGTTCTTGCGCCAGGTCGCCTGGATCGATGCCGCCGTAGTGATTGCCTGTCAGGTATCCGAACTTCATGGCGCGCAGCCTAGGAACCGGGAGTCACCCGCGGCCGACCAGTGGCATTCCGTTGGCCATAACGGTCATGGTGAGCACATTGGTGTCGGGCGGAAGCTCGGCCATGTACAGCACCGCCTTCGCAACATGTGACACATCCATCACGGGCTCGGTTCGCACGGTGCCGTCGGCCTGGGGCACGCCCGTTGCCATGGCCGACGTCAGCGGGGACTCGGCGTTGCCGACGTCGATCTGGCCGACGGTGATGCCATGGTCGCGGCCTTCGAGCGAGAGTGCCTTGGTCAACCCGGTGATGGCGTGCTTGGTGGCGGTGTACGGCGATGAGTTCGGCCGTGGCGTCTGTGCCGACACTGATCCGTTGTTGATGATGCGTCCCCCGGAGGGATCCTGGCGTTTCATCTGCGCGAACGCAGCGCGGGCGCACAGCCACGATCCGGTCAGGTTCACCCCGACCGTGGCCAGCCAGTCGTCAACGGGCAGCTCGTCCACCGGCACTGGTCGGGTGCCCATGCCGGCATTGTTGAACAAGAGGTCGACGCGGCCGAATTGTTCGACTGCTGCGGCGAAGAGGGCGTCCACGTCAGACGGATCCGACACATCGGCGGTCACAGCAAGTGCGTCGGCGGTGCACTGACCTACCACCTCGTCCAGCAGCTTTCTGCGGCGGCCGCACACGACCGTCTGCCAACCGGCCGCTGAGAGCTCCAGCGCACTCGCCTTGCCGATTCCCGTGCCACCGCCCGTGATGACTGCCACGCCCTTGTTCATCGTCGTTTTCCTTGCTGTTGCTGGCGCTTCTGGATGTTCGCCCACTCATCGCGCAGACCGACGGTGCGGTGGAAGAGCGGTGAGCCGGCACTGTCCGAGCCTGAGCCGTCGGCACAGAAGTAGCCGAGGCGTTCGAACTGCACCACGTGGCCCGGAGCGATGTCGGCGATAGCGGGTTCGGCGACCCCGGCGCACAGCTCGCGGGAGTTCGGATGCAGGTCGTCGAGCGGATCACCGGTGCGCTCGCCCGGAAGCTGGGCATCGAAGAGCCGTTCGTACAGCGTCGCTTCGATTGGCACGGCGTGCGCGGCGCTGACCCAATGGATGGTGGCCTTGACCTTGCGACCGTCCGGGGCCTGACCGCCGGAGGTCTCGGGGTCGTAGGTGCAGTGCACCTCGTTGACATTCCCGTCAGCGTCGGCCACTGCGTCGGTGCAGCGAACGAAATAGCCGGCGCGCAACCGCACCTCGCGTCCCGGCGCCAACCGGAAGTACTTGGGCGGCGCTTCCAGCCGGAAGTCGTCCTGCTCGATCCACAATGTCCCGCTGAAGGGCACCTGCCGGGTGCCGGCCGATGGATCCTCGGGATTGTTGACCGCTTGCCGGTACTCGACGAGGGGCTCGCCGTCATCGTCGGTCGGCCAATTGGTGATCACCAGCTTCAGCGGTCGCAGTACGGCCATCCGCCGGGGCGCGGTGGCATTCAGCTCGGTGCGCACGAACGACTCCAGCAGCTCGGGAGCGTGACGGCTGTTGGTGCGTGCGACTCCGATGAACGCACAGAATTCCCGGATGGCCGAAGGCGGGTAGCCGCGCCGGCGCAGCGCCCGCAGCGTCGGCAGCCGGGGATCGTCCCAGCCGTCCACACGGCCGCCTTCCACCAGACGGCGGAGGATCCGCTTCGAGGTGATGGTGTGGGTCAGCTCGAGGCGGGCGAACTCGGTCTGATGGGGCCGGTCGCCCCGATGACCCAGCTCGGCGAGCGGGAGGTGCTCCAGGTACCAGTCGTACAGCGCCCGGTTGTCGCGGAACTCCAGCGTGCACAGCGAATGGGTGACGCCTTCGATGGCATCGCTCTGGCCGTGAGCCCAGTCGTAGGTGGGATAGATGCACCAGCGATCGCCGCTGCGGTAGTGGTGCTCGTGGCGGATGCGGTACATCACGGGATCGCGCATCTGCATGTTCTCGTGCTGCATGTCGACACGGGCCCGCAGCACCCTGCTGCCTTCGGGGTGCTGACCAGCGGCCATCTCGCGGAACAGGCGCAGGTTCTCGGGGGCTTCCCGATCCCGGTAGGGGCTCTCGATGCCCGGCTGCCCGAAGCCCCCCCGCCCCGCTGAAATGGTCTCCGCGTCCTGGTCGTCGACGTAGGCCAAGCCTCGCTCGATCAGGTGTTCCGCCCATGCGTAGAGCTGTTCGAAGTAGTCCGAGGCAAAGCGAACCTCGTCGGGCTCGAAGCCCAGCCATTTCACGTCGTCGACGATGGACTCGACGTACTCGGGACTCTCGGTTGCGGGATTCGTGTCGTCGAAGCGCAGAAAGCAGCGGCCGCCGAACTCGGAGGCCACCGTGAAGTCCAAGCAGATCGCCTTGGCATGGCCGATGTGGAGATAGCCGTTCGGTTCGGGCGGGAAGCGGGTCTGGACCCGGCCTGCGAAACGTTCCGACGCCACGTCCGCCTCGACTTGGTCTCGAATGAAGTCGCGACTGCCGCCGTTCGCGGACTCGTTGGGAGGGGCGGCTGAGCTGAAGGGCCCGAGGGGGTCAGTCACAGATCCTCAGGCGTCGACGGTGACGTGCGGAGGAGGCCAGACGCCCGCCACGATGCCGGTTTCGACGAGGTAGCCCATGATGTGCTCGAGCCTTCCCAGCAACGCTTCAAGATCGTCAGCGGGCAGCGCGTCGGCTGCAGGCAACGACAGCCGGTCCGTATCGTGCTCGACTGCTCGGCGTGCGGCGTTGCCTTCGGGAGTCTGCTCGCCCTCAGCGGTGATCCAGCCTCGATCGATCAACCTCTGACACGCGGCATCCCACTCGTCGGCGCTCCAGCCCCGGATCTTCTGGATGGTGGCGCCATTGCCATGACCGCCGGTGGTCATCATGACGTGGCACTCGACGGGGTCGAGATCGCCCGCGGCGAGCGCGATGTTGTGGCCGTCGAAGCGGAACTCTCGCAACAGCGTGCAGCCGTGCCAGAGGTCCATCACATCGCCGCCGCCCGTGCTGTCGCTCGGCCACGGCTCCGCTGCCCATCCTGCATAGAGCGGTCGAGCGCCGATGGGCAGGTCGCCGGCGAAGCTGCGCAGCGCAGACGCTGCCGCCGCGATCCCAGCGGGATCGGGATAGGTGCCCAGCGCCCGTTGCATCGCCTCCGTGGTGAGTTCGAGCTGGCGGGCACGGACGGCGTCGGGATCCATGATGTCCCAGCAGCTCGGCACAGCCCGTTCCACCATGCGTGGGGCGAAGTTGTAGAACACCGCCGTCACGGTCGCGGCGCTCACCCTGCCCATGGGAGCCGAGCGGTACGCGAAGTAGGCATGCCACCAGCCCTTGAACCCGTCGTCGTTGAAGCCGTAGATCTCGGGCGAGTAGTAGGCGACCGTGTGAATCGGCTCGACCGTTCGACCCAGCCGCCGGATCGGGCTGCGACGGTCCTCGGTTCGTGGGATCTCACCCATGTGTGCTCCTCGTACCCGTGGCTCTCGGCGTCGGCGGCTTGCGGGTGGCATCACGACCCGCCGCGATCGCCGCAATGGTATGGCGCGGCGGGCTGCACCGCAGTGCCCTGTCGGGGCCATAACAGGGGCCTGCGCCCAGAGGCTGAGCCGCCAGGCGTAGCCGTGGCCCGAGCGGCTCGTGAGCGCAGCGAACAAGAGCGGGGAACAATCCGTATGGCAAAACGAAGGTTCAGGGGCCTGAACAGCTTCGCTTGCAGGCGGGCGAAACTACGGTTTCGCCCATGACCGTTCATGGAATGCAGCACGAAGCGAGTGTCGACATCGCGGCCACACCCGATGCCGTCTATGCCTTGGTGTCCGACGTGGGGCGGATGGGGGAGTGGAGCCCGGAGAACATCGGGGCGGACTGGACGAGCGACACGCCCGCTGCCGAAGGCTCGACGTTCGAAGGCCACAACCGGATTGGCGACCGCGAGTGGAGCGTGCTCTGCAAGGTGACCGTGGCCCAGCCACCGGAGTGCTTCGAGTGGGTGACCCGCCCGCAGGACCCTGAGGGCCCCTATGTGCGCTGGACCTACCGCATGACGCCCAACGAAGCGGGCGGAACCTCGCTGACCGAGATCTGGGACGTTCTCACGTTGCCACCCACACTCCGGTTGCTGAGCGCCGAGCAGCTCGCAGAACGAGCCGAGGTCGTGCGTGCCGGCATGGCCACAACGCTCGCGGCCATCAAGGCAACCGCCGAGTCATAGCTTGGCTGGGATCTCAGGAGGGCGCATATGGATGCGATGGACTTTGGAAGCCTGAACTGGTGGGCGATCATCGTGGCGATCGTGTTCAACCAGGTGCTCGGGGCGGCGTGGTACAGCACGCTGGCCAAGCCGTGGATGGCCGAAGTCGGGCTGACCGACGAGGACATGGAGGCGATGAAGGGCACTCCGCGCCAGTGGTATCCCTACGTGCTGGCCATCGTGCTCGCTTTCGTCTTCACGCTCGTGCTGGCGCTGCTGGGCCAGGGCCTCGACACCGACAGCTTCGGCGAAGGCCTCGGCCTGGGCCTGTTGGCCGGCGCGGGCTTCGTGCTCACCTCGCACGGCATCAACTACGCCTTCGAGGGCCGCAGCCTGCGACTGTGGGCCATCAACGCCGGCTACCCGCTCATCTCCTACAGCGTCATCGGCGTACTGCTGGCGCTGTGGCGCTGACTCCCGGCGTTGCCTGGCGCCGTCACAGGGTGGCGATGTGGCGGAACGCTGAGTATTTGGGCTGGTCGATTGCCACCTGGTGGGCGACTGAGTTGCGCAGGTAGTCGGCGAGGCTGGGTGTGTCGAGCGGCATCGAGCCGTCTCGCAGTGCGTGCACGAGACGCCACCGCAACTCCGTGACCTGCTCGGCGATCTGTGCATCCGGTGCGGCGCGGTCGCTGACCATCGAATCGCTGTCGCCGACCAGCGCGGTGAGCCGCTCCAGCTCGTAGCGGTGCAGCTGCGGCCCGATCAGGCGTTCTCGCAACGCGATGTCGAGGGAGTTGCCTGCCACCAGCGCCAGGAAGTTCGTGCGGCCCTCGGTGGCCTGGCGGACCTCGCCATGCAGGAAGTCGCGCACGCTCTCAAGCAGTTCGTCCACGCGGGGCATGTCTCCCGCCGCTGCGTGCGCCTGAGCACTGGTCTCGCTGCCGCCGAGCGGCGACGGACCCCGAGGCCGCCGACCGAAATCAGGCTCAAGCAGGCCCAGCTCACGCACGGCGGATTGGAACTCCACAGGCCCCGGAATGATCAGGTTGACACAGTCGAGCTGGCATTCCGAGCTGCGGCGACCGATTCCTGGTCGCTCGACGGTGGCGTCGGAGCCCATCCGGTAGCGATCGGCCATCGACAGGCAGCCCACCGCCCACCAGAACGAACCGAACACTTCCCAGTACTGCACACGATCCCGATCGACGGGGTGGCCGGCCACATTCTCATAACCGGCAAACAGGTCCTCGTAGTGGCCGAAGCCGCCGACCGGCAGGTGCCGCTGCCCGAACCGCCACGAGTTGGTGCACATCCAGCCCAGATCCCGCATCGGATCGCCGATGTGGGCCGTCTCCCAGTCGAGCACCGCGCTCAGTCCCTCGTCGGGATCCACCATGACATTGCCGTTGCGGAAGTCGTTGTGCACCAGCGTCAGCTCGACCGGTCCGCGGCCGTCCAACTGCTCGGTCAGCCAGCGCCCGGCGTAGTCGATCATCGGCTGGGGAGTGGGCATCTCCTTGTAGCGGTCCCACGACTCGTCGAGGTACTCGGCTGGCTCGACCCGGCGCAGCACGGTTGAGAGTTTCGAGGCGTCGAGGTCGATGCCGTGGATTCGGGCCATCTCCTGGCCGCACTGGAACGCCAGCCTGGAACGCACGTCGGCCAGCTCAGGCGCTCTTGCGATTCGGGCGCCCAGCGTGACGCCGTCCAGCCACTCCATCAGGAAGCCCGCTCCCACGCCGTCGTCGGGTGTCAGCACGTACAGCACTTCCGGCTCGGGAACCCCCGCCGCACGGGCCGCAGCCATGCACTGTGCCTCGGCGGCCACGCCCGTGACGTTGTCGCCCTCACGGTCCTCGCCGTCGGGTCCCCGGCGCAGGCAGATGACGAAGCTGGCATCGAGATCGGACGCTCGTCGGCACACCAGTCGGTACGTCTCCATGCTGGCCCCGCCGCTGAGTCGCTCAGCCTGCTCCAAGCCGGCACAGTCAGCTATCTCCCGACGCACGACGACATCAAGTGCGCCGGCAAATTCGGGCATGAGGTGATGATGCTCGCCGGTCACGTCGAATTCATCACGAGATCTATGTTGCTTGACCGGTGCGGCCGTTCAGGCGTCCGCGGCGTCTTGCTGCTGGGAACCGAAGATGGTCGGCGGACCTTTGCGGGACCAGTCGGGTGCGCCGTGCATCTGGCGGCCGTCGATCGTGAGCATCTGGGACGCCTCGCCGCCACAGATCCTGCCGCCGCTGGATCCCAAGACGCCGTTCGCGCCGATGTGGCTGATCGGGTAGGAGTCGACCGCCGAGTAGGTCTGCAGCAGCAGGGGCCGGGGCCGCGGCGAGTTGTTGGGCAGCGAGCCGTGCACCATGCAGCAGTTGTGCACAGTGACCGAACCTGCCGGCCCGCCGAGGTACACCATCTGGTCCAGATCCAGGGTTGCCACATCGGCATCGGCCATCGACCCCGCCCAGCTCCCGTCGGGCGCGTACTGGTCGAACAGCGGACCACGGTGGCTTCCGGGCAGCACACCCATCGGCGACATCTCGGCGTCGACATCTTCGAGGTACACCCCGATCGTCAGCGGCGAGAAGTCGGTGTGGGGCCAGAACTGGATGTCCTGGTGCCACTTCACCTCTTCGCCGCCGCCGGACCACTTGAAGTTGAGCTTGGAGTGGTGATAGCGCACCGGGCCGCCGAGCAGGGCCGAGGCGAGCTGCGCCGGGGGGCCTTCGAAGGTGAACCGCGCATAGATCGGATGCTGGTCGACGGGGGAGATGAGCCGCCGCAGCCTGGGAGCATCGGCCGTGTGCGTGGGCTCGAGATCGAACACCTTGCCTGAGGCAGATTCTGAGCGGCTGGTATCGATGAATTCCGCCGTCACAGCACGAAGCTCGTCGAGCCATTCCGGCCCGACAAAGCCCGGCAGGCACAGATAGCCGTTTGCCTCGTAGCTGGCACGCTGACTGTCCGTTATGGCAACGCTGGCGGGTGGGGCAACGTCGGCAAGTGTCATGCCCAAACCGTACCGGGCCATCCGCTCGCCATTCTGTGTGCATGGTCGCTCGCGTGATGATGCAACGCCGACCGTCACGACTGGTTGCTTAGGGTGAGGCGGTGGCTGCGGATCTGGTGATCTTGGGGGGTCGGCTGGTTGCGCCGGCTGATGCCACCGAACACGTCGATGTGGTCATTGAGGGTGGCCACATCGCAGCAGTGGTGCCCGCTGGGGAGGCGCCGGCGGCGCAGCGAACGCTGGACGCCTCGGGCGCGTGGGTCATGCCCGGATTCGTCGACATCCAGGTCCACTTCCGGACGCCGGGCGCCACCGACAGCGAAGACATGGCGTCCGGCGCTGCAGGTGCGGCGATGGGAGGAGTGACGGCCTGCGTGATCATGCCCAACACGGATCCGCCGATCGACACACCCGACATGGTCACCGAGGTGCTAGCACTGGCCGCCGGTGTGCCGTGCGATGTCCGGACATCGGCGACTATCACCGCGGGACGAGCGGGCGAGCGTCTCGCTGATCTCGCGGCGCTGTATGACCTAGGCGTGCGCGTGTTCACCGACGACGGCGACTGTGTAGCTGACGATGCGCTGATGGAAGCCGCCCTTGCGGCGACCGTGCAGCTGCCCGGTGCTGTCATCAGCCAGCACGCGGAGGACCCTGCGACGGTCGCCGGGGGAATCATCAATGCCGGTGCCGTGGCCGACCGACTCGGGCTGCGAGGGCGGCCCGCCGAGGCAGAAGTCTCGGTTGTCCATCGGGACATTGAGCTCGCTCGGCGAACGGGAGGCCGCTACCACGTATTGCATCTCTCAGTTGCCGCCGCGATGGACCTGGTCGTCCGGGCCAAGCGAGACGGCGTGGCGGTAACGGCGGAGGTCACGCCTCAGCACCTGGTGCTCACCGAGAATGACGTCGAGCGGCTCGGCACGACCGGCAAGATGAACCCGCCGTTGCGGCTCGCCGATGACGTGGCCGCGCTTCGCCAGGGCATTATCGACGGCTCGCTGGATGCCGTCGCGACCGACCACGCCCCCCACCATCCCTCGCTGAAGGATCGGCCGCTGGCCGATGCCCCGCCAGGAATGATCGGTGTGGAGACGATGGCGCCAGTGGTGTGGTCGGAGTTCGTCGCTACCGGTCAGATGTCACCCGAGCGCTTCGTGGAAGTGGTCTCAACGGCACCCGCCCGCATCGCGGGCATTGCTGACCACGGCCAGCCGATCCGCGCCGGCAGCCGCGCCAACGTCACCGTGTTCGACCCAACCGCGATCTGGACAGTGCACGCAGTCGAACTGCAATCGCGCAGCCTGAACTCACCCTGGGCCGGCCGCACGCTGAACGGCCGCGTCCGTCACACAGTGCTGGCAGGCAATCCCGTGGTGGTCAACAACGAACTGGACGTGTGAACGGCAACGCACAGACGCCCTGGCTGCGGAGGCAGCGGGAGGTTCTGCAGCTACCAGGCGCCGGCCTCGCGCCACGCTTCGAGCTGCTCCCACTCTGCGCCGGCTTCGAGCAGCACCTCTTCGGTGTGTTGGCCCAACTCGGCCACCATCGTGCCGGCACGGGTCGGTGTGTCGGACATCGTGATCGGGCAGCCCACGAAGGTCTGCTCGCCCCATTCGTCGTGGTCGGCTCGCACCAGGTATCCGTTGACGAAGGGCTGTTCGTTGGCAACGACCTCCGAATGGGAACGCACCGGGCAAAACCGCTGCTCTTCGACCTCGAGCCGCTTTGACCACTCCTCGGTGCTGCGAGTTTCGAACACCTCTCGGAAGAATGCCTGCATCTCGAGTGCCACCTCGCGCGGCACGAAGTAGGCGTTCCAAGCGGGATGGTCGGTGAGGTCGGGGCGCTCGATGGCTCGGCACATGCCCGGCCACAAGTGCTCTGGACAACCTGCCATGGCGATTGCACCGTCAGATGTGGGGAACACGCCGTAGAGCGCGTGCACGAGCGGATGGCCGCCGTTGGAGCGTCCGGCCTCCTCGCCTGTCATCAGCAGATGGGTGTACTCGAATGCCTGCAGCCAGATCTGCCCGCCGAGCAGGCTCACATCGACGCGCTGACCCCTGCCGGTGCGTTCGCGGGCATACAACGCCGCGAGGATCCCCGTTTGCAGGTTCTGCGCTCCGCAGTGATCGGCCACGAGCGCCCCATAGGTTGACAGCGGTCCGCCGTCGAATCCGCTCGAGGCGATGACTCCGCCGGAGGCTTGCCCTGCGATGTCGGCACCCTCACGGTCGGCCTCGGGACCGTAGGGACCCAAGAAGCTGCCGGCGGCCCAGATGATGCCCGGGTTCACGGCTGCCAGATCGTCATAGCCCAGGCCCCACTCGTCGAGCGTGCCGGGCTTGAAATTCGACAGCACCACGTCCGAGGTCTCGACCAGCTTCAGAAAGGCCTCCTTGCCCGCGACGACGCGCAGGTCGAGCGTGACCGAGCGCTTGCCCCGGTTGCATGCGATGTACACCGACGAGTGGCCGTAGTCCTCGAGCACGTCCACGTGCCGGCCGACATCGCCGACCTGCGGCAGCTCGATCTTGATGACTTCCGCGCCAAGATCGTGCAGCATCGCTCCCGCTTGCGGTCCCTGCACCAGCGTGGACAGATCCAGAACTCGTACTCCATCGAGTGCGCCAGCCATGGTTTCCCCTTGGTCAAGTGGTGTCACAGCAATCGGTGACGATGGTACTGAGCAAGTGCCAAGGCCCCCGCACCACCGCAGCGCATCCGGTGTCGCTATCGGGCCGTTGGCAGTGCACCAAAGCAGGCTGCGGCTGCGAGAATGGGCGATCGTGACGGACACTGCCGCTGCAGCTTCGGAGCTCGACGAGGCTTCGGCGCGCACGCTGCGGTTCTCCATCCTGATCTCGGCCATTCGCTGCACCCTGACCTACGTGATCCTGCCGTTCGCGGCACCGATCATCCGCCTTGCGCCAGGCGTGGGCCCCGCGGTCGGGATCCCGATCGCGTTGGTTGCACTGTGGGCCAACATCGCCAGCATCAAGCGGCACTGGCGCTCCGATCACCGCTGGAAGTGGCCGGTCAGCACGCTCAACGTCGGAATCATCGTGCTGCTGGTGATCCTGCTGGTGCTCGACATCGGGCAGCTGCTGTAGCACTCGACGGTTCGGCACCGGCTGAATCGCCTCATACACACCCGAAGCGAGGTTCGCCGGATGCACGTGCTGATCACCGGGGCCGCAGGAATGCTGGGCCGCAAGCTGACCAAGCGACTGGTGGACGTTGGCATGCTGCGTGGGAGTCCCATCGACCGGATCGCTCTCGTCGACCTCGTCGAGACAGCCACTGAGGACGGCATCTGCTTCACGCGCGTCGCCGATATCTGCGAGCCGGGCGTCGCCGCTGAGATGCTGAGGCCAGTACCCGATGTGATCTTCCATCTGGCCGGCGTCGTCTCCGGCGAAGCAGAAGCCGACTTCGACAAGGGGATGGCCGTCAACGTCGATGGCACCCGGGCGCTGTTCGATGCCTTGCGTTTCGCTGAAGGGACCCCACGGGTCGTGTTCACGTCGTCCATCGCAGTCTTCGGTGCCCCGTTCCCAGATCCGATCCCCGATGACTTCCACCTGACGCCGCTCACCTCGTATGGCATGGAGAAGATGATCGCTGAGGCGCTGCTGGCGGACTACACCCGCCGCGGCTTCTTCGATGGCATCGGCATCCGCCTTCCCACCATCAGCGTTCGTCCAGGGGCGCCCAACGCCGCCGCATCCGGTTTCTTCAGCGGCATCATCCGCGAGCCGCTGGCTGGAGCACCGGCGGTGCTGCCCGTGTCCAGGGATGTGCGCCACAGCCACGCCAGTCCCAGAACCGCAGTCGGGTACATGGTTCACGCTGCAGAACTCGACAGCGCGGCGTTGGGGCCCCGATGCAGCCTCACGATGCCCGGCGTGTCGGTGACGGTCGGCGAGCAGATCGAAGCCCTGGCTCGTGTCGCCGGTGCCGAAGCGGCGGCGCTGATCGTCGAGTCGCCTGATCCGACCGTTGCGCACATCGTCTCCGGCTGGCCGGAGCGATTTGACACTCGGCGGGCGCTGGATCTGGGCTTCACTCCCGACGAGAGCTACGACGCCATCATCCGCGCCTACCTCGAAGACGACGTCGCCACAAGCTGAGCGGAGCGAACGAGAGCGGGTGAACGGGGCCCGAGCGGCCCGTGAGCGGAGCGAACAAGAGCGGGTGAACGGGGCCCGAGCGGCCCGTGAGCGGAGCGAACGAGAGCGGGTGAACGGGGCCCGAGCGGCCCGTGAGCGGAGCGAACAAGAGCGGGTGAAACAGTGTCACCGCGCAGGGTCGCGTGTTTGGCACACTGGCTGAACATGCAGACAGTTCTCCCGGTGGCTCGCCTCGCTGCAGCGCGGCGGCAAACCGGGCCGCATCACTGAGTCCGATGCGGATCCTCTTCGCCGACAAGATCGATGCTGGCCGCTTGGGCTGGCTCGAAGCTGCGGGCCACGAGTGCGTCGTCAAGCCCGAATTGGAAGCCGATGATCTGCCTGAGCACATCGCGGGGGTCGAGGTGCTGGTGGTGCGCAGCACCGAGGTGACCCGCAAGGTGTTCAAGGCCGCTGACGAGCTGGCCATGGTGCTGCGCGCCGGGGCTGGCACCGACACCATCGACTGTGACGGCGCCAGCAAGTACGGCATCTACGTGTGCAACGTTCCAGGGCGCAACGCCGTGGCGGTCGCCGAGTTGACGATGGGACTGCTGCTGGCAATCGATCGCCAGATCGTCGATGCCTCGTCGGACCTTCGCTCGGGCCGCTGGGACAAGTCCCGCTACATGGGTGCCTCGGGCCTGAAAGGCCGCCGCATGGCCATCGTGGGCATGGGCGCGATCGGCATCGAGGTAGCTCGCCGCGCTGCGGCATTCGGCATCGAGGTAACTGCGCTGTATCGCTCGGACCGCTCCCGCGAGCTCCTGGCGGACATGAAGCGACTCGAGATCGGGGTCGCACCCGACTACGACACGCTGCTGCGCGACGCCCACATCGTGTCGCTGCACTTGCCGGCCAACGCCGAGACCTGCGGACTCGTGGATGCCGAGTTCCTCGCCAAGATGCCCGACGGCGCGATCTTGCTCAATACATCACGCGGCGAGATCGTGGACGAGGACGCGCTGCTGCGGGCCCTCGACAAGCGGGGTATGCGCGCAGGTCTCGACGTGTTCCGGGCGGAGCCAACCGGCACCGACTCCGAGTGGTGTTCGCCGCTTGCGTCCCATCCCAGCGTCACCGGCACGCATCACATCGGCGCATCCACCGTGCAGGCATCCGAAGACATCGCCGACGGCATCGTCGAAGTGCTCGAGGCGTTCGCGACCGGTGAGGTGCTCAACTGCGTCAACCGGGCCGAGCGGCCGCTGGGCCGCAGCACCATCGTCGTGCGCCACAGGGACCAGGTGGGAGTGCTGGCTGGGATTCTCATGGCGTTGCGAGCCAGCGGCATCAACGTGCTGCAGATGCGCAACGAGATCGTGGCAGGCCCCAAGCACCACGCAGCCGTCGCCACGATCCGGGTTTCCCGACGGCCGTCTCGCAAGGTGCTGGCAGAGCTCACCGAGATGGAAGCGGTGCACGGGCTGCGGTTGATCAACGCCTGCTGAGCGCACCAACGGTGCCCGCCATAGTGTGATCCGGTGCGCCCCGGGACCGGCAAGACCTCCATCGCGCCGATCCTGATCACCGGCAGCCTCATCACGGCGCTGACACTGGGCGTACGGGCCACGATGGGTCTGTTCCCCGACGCCATCGACCAAGCACTGGACGTCGGCGTCGGCACCGTCGGGCTGACCGTTGCCCTGCAGAACCTCGTGTGGGGCCTCGGCCAGCCGCTCGCGGGCGCTATCGCCGACCGGTTCGGCGCGGCACGGACGCTGACCGTGGGCGCCATCGCCTATGCGGGCGGACTGCTGGTGATGGGAGCAGCCAACGGGCCCGCCGGGCTGCATCTCGGCGGCGGTGTGATCGTCGGCCTCGGCATGTCAGCCGCGTCGTTCGCAGTGGTGCTCTCGTCGATGAGCCGGCTCGTGGACCCCCAGCGGCGCTCGATGGCGCTGGGCGTGGCCACGGCCTGCGGCTCGCTCGGGCACTTCGTGCTGGTACCGCTGACGGGCGCCGTCATCAGTGCATTCGGCTGGCGCAGCGCGCTGACCGTCCTGGCAGTCGTGACGTTGTCCATTGGGTTGTTCGTCCGGCCGCTGCGCAGCCGGTCCGGCCCCGCCGAAGCCGTGGAGGCGGCGCCGGAGGACGACGAATCGCTCCTGACGACGCTGGCGAGGGCGGCGCGCCATCGCGACTACCTGCTGGTGAACTGCACATTCTTCGTCTGCGGCTTCCACGTCACGTTCATCGGAGTGCACCTGCCCAAGACGCTCACCGACGCCGGCCTCGATACCGCGGTCGCCAACCTGTCGTGGTCGTTCGTGGGCCTGTTCAACATCGTGGGAGCGTTTGCCGCCGGTGCGCTGGGCATGCGGTTCGCAAAGAGCCGGCTGCTGAGCATCATGTACAGCACCCGGGCGCTCGCCTTCGTCGGCCTGGTGCTGCTGCCGGCAACCCCCGTGGTGGCCCTGGGGTTCGGCGTCGTGATCGGGATCGTGTGGCTGGCCAGCGTGCCGTTGACCTCGGGCATCGTGCTGGGTCAATTCGGCGTGCGCAGGGCCGGAACGCTGTTCGGTTTCGTCTTCCTGTCCCACCAGGTCGGGGCATTCCTCGGCTCCTGGGGCGGCGGCGAGATCCGAGAGCTCACCGGCTCGTACGACCTGTGGTGGTGGGTGGCGGCTGCACTCGGAGTAGCGGCCGCAGCACTGCACTTCGGCATCTCCGAAGAGCCCGCACCCACCCTTGCGGAGCATCGGCGCAGAGCTCCGTCTTCAGCCGCCTAAGACGCTGTAGCTGCCGTCGACAACGAGGCGGATGGAGACGTACAGCCCCAGCAGCGGGACCACGATCCAGGGGGCGTTGAACCCCAGGATCATGCCGCACACCTCGCCCCTGCTGATGTCCCGGTGGCGCTTCGCGATGAAGAAGCTCATCAAGTAGATGGACGTCGCATATGTCCACTGCCAGAAGAACATGACCCCGAGGATTCCTGCTGCAAGCGGCGGGAGGAATTCCGTCGTGAACGCTGCGTACAGGATCAGCGTGGGAATCGCCGTGACGAAACCGTTGCCCACGTCCACGTTGAACCCGTAGGTGCGGCGATCGGCATACGAACCGTCGTAGATGGAATAGGCGGCCCACACGTCGGCCCAGACGGTCGGAGAGAACGCTGAGCGCAGCGGAACCTTGGAGGTGAGGAACGCGAGGGCCGGGCTCCTGCCGGTGCGCTGCCGATGCTGTTGCCAGTACGCAGACCGAGACTCGATGTAGTCACGCCGGAAGAAGAGGCAGATCTCCCAGAAGCAGATCACGAGATTGGTCGAGAGGAACAGGGCAAAGACCACGTACGTGATGTCGATGCCCCCGTGCCAGTACACGCGATGCGCGATGCCCCCGATCGCGAGCAGTGCGATCTTCAGCGCCGCCAACAGTCCGGCTGGCAATGCCTCGCGCCTCTCGCTTGCCGGCGGTGAGCTACCGGCGTCCCGCCGCGGCGGCGTCGCGCCAGGCGACGGTGTCAGCGATGGAGTTGAACGTGAACACGTGCAGGCCGGCGATGTCGAGCCGGTCGGCGTGGGGCGCGAGGGCATCCACCAGGACGCCGGGGTCATAGCCGCCGGGTCGCAGCATGCGTGCCACAGCTCCGGTGTTCTTGTGCAGGTAGCGCAGCGAGGCGCCGATGCCCAAACGAGTGCCGATGCGCAGCAGGCGTGCCGGATCGACCGAACCGGGAATGCCGAGGTGCACCGGCAGGGTGAACCCGCTGTCGCGCTCGGACGAGAGCCACTCGATGATTGAACGGGGATGGAAACACATCTGTGTCGCTGCATGGCCCGCAATGCCCGCATCGGCCAGCAGGGCCTGCTTGGCATGCAGCGCCTCGTGCAGCACCGCGTCGCTGATGAGCGCGTGACCTTCGGGATAGGAGGTCACCCCGATGTGCGTCAGCGTGTGCTCGAGGTCGGCAAGGGCTTCGAGCAGTTGTTGAGCGCTGTCGAAAGGACCTGCGGGAGACGTCACGTCGCCGCCCACCAGGAAGATCTCGCTGAGACCGAGCGCGCTGACGCGTCCCAGCAGCTCTTCGAGGTGGTCGCGGCTGCGCACCATGCGTGCGGCGACGTGGGGGACCGGTCGGTGTCCCAGCGCGCACAGCTCGGCGGTCAGGTCCAGCGTGTCCTCGAGTGTCTTGGAGGCCGACGCCGTGACAGAGACTGGCGAGTCAGGCGGCAGGTGCGGGAGCTGGTCCGCCAGGTTGCGCAGCGGGATCAGTTCCCACTGGGCGTCGGCCAGCAGCCTGCGACGCACCTGAGCGTCATCGCTTGACAGCCTGCGGCTGCTCGCCAACCGGCGACGCGCTGAGTCAGGCCGCCAGACTGATGTCCAGTTCTGCGTCCGATTGGTCCTGGGATTCGAGAAGAACGCGAGCAATTGCAACTCCGTCAGCTCAGGCCGACGATCTCGCCGTCGGCATCAAGGTCGATATGGCGAGCTGCGGGGTCACGACCCAGTCCCGGCATTGTCCGCATGTCACCGCAGATCGGATACACGAAGCCGGCGCCCACCGACGCCCGCACCTCGCGCACCGGCAGCGTCCAGCCGGTCGGAGCGCCCTTGAGCGAAGCATCCGACGAGATGGACAGGTGGGTCTTGGCGATGCACACCGGAAGGTTGCCGAAGCCGTTGCGCTCGTAGCCGTCGATCTCGCGGTTGGCACGAGCGGTGTAGCTCACGTCCTCCGCGCCGTACACCTTGGTGGCGACTGCATGGATCTTGTCCCGCAGCCCGACGTCGTCGGGGTACAGCACGGCAAAGTCGGTCGGTTCTTCGGCCGCTTCGGCCACCGCCTCGGCGAGTTCGGCTGCTCCGGCACCCCCATCGGCGAAATGGGTGCAGCGGGCCGACAGGGCGCCGTATTCGGACGCGATCTCGGCAATTGCCGCCAGGTCCTCTTCGTTGTCGCCCGGGAAGGTGTTGATGGCCACGACCGGCGAGACGCCATGCATCCGCACGTTCTCGAGCTGCTTGCGCAGGTTGTCGCCGCCGGCATGCACCTCGTCGGGATTGGCCTCGAGCAGCGCCGGGGGCAGCGGTCGCCCGGCAACGATCCGGTGCCTGCCCGAATGCGCTTTCAGCCCGCGCACTGTGGCCACGATCACCGCGGCATCGGGTGCCACGCCCGAATACCGGCACTTGATGTTGAAGAAGCGCTCGGCGCCCATGTCAGCACCGAATCCGGCCTCGGTCAGCAAGAAGTCAGACGTCCCGATGCCGATGCGATCCGCCACGATCGAGGAGTTGCCGGTGGCGATGTTGCCGAAGGGACCCGTATGCACCAGCGCGGGCGAGCCCTCCAGCGTCTGCATCAGGTTCGGCTTGATGGCTTCGCGCAGCAGCACGGCCATCGATCCCGCGGCACCGATGTCCTCCGCGGTGACGGGATCGCCGCCCTTGGTGTAGCCCAGCACGATGCGGCCGAGCCGGGCCCGCAAGTCCGACATCGACGTGCACAGCGCCAGCGTCGCCATCACCTCCGATGCGGCCGTGATGTCGAAGCCCGACTCGCGGGGGATGCCGTCGAGGCGCCCGCCGAGGCCGATGGTGATGTTGCGCAGCGCCCGGTCGTTGACGTCCAGCACCCGCCGCCAGGTGATGTTGTGGATGTCGAGGCCCGATTCGTTGCCGTGGTACAGGTGAGCGTCCAGCATGGCGGCGCACAAGTTGTGGGCGGCCGTCACCGCATGCATGTCGCCGGTGAGATGGAGGTTGAACAGGTCCATCGGCACGACCTGGCTGTAGCCACCGCCCGCTGCGCCTCCCTTGATGCCGAACGTGGGGCCCATCGACGGCTGCCGAATGGCGATGGTCGCCGTGCGGCCGATATGGGCGAATGCCTGGCCGAGTCCGACCGTCGTCGTGGTCTTGCCTTCGCCGAGCGGGGTCGGGGTGATGGCGGTCACCACGACATAACGCCCCCGGGGCCGGTCAGCCATGGCTTCGGCTGCTTCGAGCTGGACCTTCGCGACTCCCGAGCCGTACAGCTCCAAGTACTCGCGCGGGATGCCCGCCTCGTCGGCGATGTCAGTCAGCGGCCGGATGTGTGCAGCCGAAGCGATCTCGAGATCGCTGGGTATCGCGCCTGTCGTCGTCATGCCGTACACCCTCCTCGGTGAGAGCCCCCAACACCCTGCCAGAACCTTGCCGCACGCCGGCACCACCGGGTGCCGCGGCGGCAAGTGCTGGTCGTCGAATGCTGAGTCGTTCGGCTACTGTTCCCCTAGATGCTGTTCCGCTGAGCGGAACTGTTCCATCATACAGAACAGCAGCGAAGCAATTCGGCACAGCTGCGATCCGGCAACAGTGGGGGATGACAGGTATGAGCGACTTTCCAGCGCGGGCAGATTGTGTCGTCATCGGAGCTGGGATCGTGGGCAACTGCCTGGTGGGTCATCTCAGCGACCTCGGATGGAGCGACATCGTCCTGCTGGACAAGGGGCCGCTGCCCAACCCCGGCGGTTCCACCGGTCATGCCTCCAACTTCATCTTCCCGGTCGATCACTCCAAGGAGATCGTCGATCTGACCGTCGACAGCCAACGCCAGTACGAGGCGCTGGGCCTGCAGAACACCTGTGGCGGCATCGAGGTGGCCCGCTCGCCCGAGCGCATGGAGGAGTTCCGCCGCCGCATGACCTCGGCGACCTGCTGGGGCATCGAGGCACGGCTGCTCAGCGTCGACGAGGTCATCGAGCTGGTGCCGTTCATCGATCCCGACGTCATCCTGGGCGGCTTCTACACCCCCAGCGTCTCGGCGGTGGACTCGCTCGAAACCGGCACGCAGATGCGTCGGCGGGCCGCCGAAGCCGGTCACCTGCAGACCTACGCCAACACCGAGGTGCTCGACATCGAGACGGTGGCCGGACCGAACCGTCCACGCATCAGCGCCGTGGTCACCGACCGCGGCCGCATCGAATGCGACACGGTGGCCATCGCCTGCGGGGTGTGGAGCCCGAAGCTGGCCCAGATGGCCGGGGCCACCATCCCGCTCACGCCTGCGGTCCACCAGATGGTCGATGTCGGCCCGTTCGACGTGCTCGTCGAGACGAACCAGGAGCTGGCCTACCCGATCGTCCGCGACATGGACACCTTCTGCTATGAGCGCCAGTCGGCAGGCTCGATGGAGGTGGGCAGCTACGCCCACCGGCCGATCCTGCACCGAGTGGAGGACATCCCCTCCAACGAGGAAGCAGCGCTCAGCCCGACCGAGATGCCCTTCACGCCCGACGACTTCGACGAGCAGCTCGAGCAGGCCATCGAGCTGATGGAGTTCCTGGGCGACGGCGAGATCAAGTACGCCATCAACGGCCTGCTCTCGCTGACACCCGACGCCTCGCCGGTCTTGGGCCCGACGCCAGAGGTTGAGAACCTGTGGTCGGTGGCGGCGGTGTGGGTCAAGGAAGGTCCGGGCGTTGGACGTTTGATGGCCGAGTGGATGACCTACGGCTATCCCCGCATGACCGATCCCCATGGCTCGGACGTCACGCGCTTCTACCCCCAGGACCGCAACGTCATCCACATCGAGACCCGAGCCGACGAGCACTTCAACAAGACCTACGGCATCGTGCATCCTCGTGAGCAATGGGCGACGCGCCGCAACCTGACGTGCGGGCCCGCGAAGGCCCGCACCGATGACCTCGGTGCGTACTACTTCGAGGCCGGCGGATGGGAACGGCCGCACTGGTACGAATCGAATGCCGACCTCGTCGAGCACTACGGCATCGAGGGCCGCACACACGAGTGGGACGCTCGCTGGTGGAGCCCCATCACCGATGCCGAGCACCTGCACCTGCGCGAACACTGCGGGCTGGTGGACATCTCGCCGTTCCAGGTGTTCGAGGTGTCAGGCCCCGGCGTCGTGCCCTACATCGAGAAGATGGTGGTCAACAAGTGCGACCTGCCGGTCGGGCGCTCGATCTACACCCCGGTGCTCACCGCCGACGGCGGCTTCCGCTCCGACCTCACGGTCGTGCGCCTGTCCGAGGACCGCTTCCGCATCGCCACCGGTGCATTCGACGGCGGCCGTGACGAGTACTGGTTCCGTCACAATCTCCCTGCCGATGGCGTGCACTTCGAGAACCGCACCGAGGCCCTCGCCACCTACGGCGTGTGGGGCCCGAACGCGATCGCGCTGCTGCAGACGCTGACCGAGACCGACCTGTCCCAGGAGGCCTTCGGCTACGGCCAGGTGCGTGACGCACTGCTCTCGGGTATCCCGGCCCAGATGTTCCGCATCTCCTATGTCGGCGATGCGGGCTTCGAGATCTACTGCCCGACCAGTGCAGGTCTGGCCCTGTGGGATGCCATCGCGCAGGCCGGCCGGGAGTACAGCCTGCGACCCGTCGGCGCCGGCGTGTACGGCACCACCGGTCGGCTCGAGAAGGGCTACCGGCTGATGGGTGCCGAGCTCGAGAGCGATTACAACCCTGTCGAAGCGGGGCTGGCTCGGCCGCGGGTCAAGGCGGCTGACTTCATCGGCAAGGAGGCCTACCTGGCTGCCCGGGAGGCGCCGCTGGCCGCCCAGCTCGCGATGCTGCGCTTCGACAGCCTGCGTTGCGCTGACGGCTACGACCGCTTCCCGATGGGGGCAGGCAACGAACCGGTGCTGACCCCCGCGGGAGAGCGGATCACCGATTCCCACGGCAGGGTCAGCCGCCTCACGACGGCAGGCAACGCCCCGTCGCTCGACGCCTACCTGGCAATGGCCTACCTGCCGCCTGAGCTGGCCGCGGTGGGCACTGAGCTCGCTGTGATGTACCAGAACGAGCTGTACCCGGTGACCGTGGCGGCCACCGGGTCGAATCTGGCGCTGTTCGACCCCGACGACAGCCGCATGAAAGCCTGAGGCAGCCAGCGTGCGCATCCTGGTCTGCGTCAAGCGGGTCCCCGCCGTCGGATCGCGCATCAACGTGACTGCCGACGGTCAGCAGGTCGATACCGCCCACCTGGGCTTCACCACCAGCCCGCACGAGGAATGCGCCGTCGAGGAGGCCGCCCAGATCACCGAGCGGCTCGACGGCGACGGTCACGCGGTGGTGGTGCTGACGCTCGGCCCGGAGGAGTCCACCGAGCAGCTGCGCTACGCCGCCAGTGTGGGCGGCACCGAGCTGGCACTGGTGGTCGCCGAGGGCGGTCTGGACTGGGACCCCCAGCGCACGGCGACCGCGATCACCGCGGCGGTGCGCGAGCTGGAGTCCTCCGGCGGGAAGTTCGACCTCATCCTGTTCGGCAACGAGTCGGCCGACGGCGGCAACTTCCAGGTCGGCATCCGGGTGGCATACGCGCTCGGACGCCCGATCGTGAACGGCATCAAAGGCATCGATGTCACCGAGGGTGGCATCGTGGCCCGCCGTGAGACCGATGCCGGCTACGAGGTCTACGAGTTGGAGACCCCGTGCGCACTCGGGGTCAAGGAGGGCATCAACCTGCCCCGCTACCCGACGATGAAGGGACGTCTGGCCTCACGCAAGGCACAGATCGCCGCTCTCGACTGTGCCCCGGACGCGGTCTCCGGCGGCCAGGCTCGCCAGCGGCTGCACCGACCGCCCGAGCGGGCCAGCACGACGGTGGTGCTCGGCGACAGCGCCGCCGCAGCACCGGCCGTAGTGGACCTGCTGGATGAGCTGGGAGTGCTGTGAGCAGCGTCGCGGTCCTCATCGATCACGACCGAGGTATTCCCTCGGGTGGGGCACTCGAAGCGCTCACCGCAGCCCGGACGCTCGCTGCGGGCCTGGGCGCGGCCGTCGATGCTGTCGTGCTTGGCGACAGCGAGCTGTTCGATACCCACGGAGCCAGCCTCGTCGCCGCCTGCGCTTCCCACGGTGCCGCCGTTGTGCATCGCGGACGCCACGCGCTGCTGGCCGACTACGGGCCTGACGCGTGGGGAGCGGCGCTTGCGAGTTTCGTCGCAGGGGCGCAGCCTGCTGCCGTGGTTGCTGCGGGCACCGACCGGGGTGCCGAGGCCATGGCCCAGCTCGCTGCCCGCACCGACCTGCCGCTGGTGGCCAACTGCGTGAGCGTGAGTCCCGCGAACGACCCATGGGAGATCACCCGCATCCAATGGGGCGGATCGCTGCTCGAAGACGTGACGCTCAGCTCGTCCCTGCCGCTGCTGACCATCGCCCAGCATTCCGTCGAGGCCGAGCCATGCGAAGGCGGTCCGATCGAAACGGTCGTCGCTGATTTCGCACCCGATCTGGGCCCTGAAGTCGAACGAACCTTGGTCCGCGACCGGGTGACCCTCACCGAGGGCGTCACGCTGTCCACCTCGCCCGTGGTGGTCTCGGGCGGCCGCGGCGTGGGCTCCGCGGAAGGCTTCGCGACGCTCGAAGAGCTGGCAGAGCTGCTGGGCGGCCGGGTCGGCTGCTCCCGTGCGGTCACCAACAACGGCTGGCGCAGTCACGCCGATCAGGTCGGGCAGACCGGCACCCGCATCGCGCCCGAGATCTACATCGCATGCGGCATCTCGGGCGCCATCCAGCACTGGGTGGGCGCCATGGGTTCGAAGAACATTCTGGCCATCAACATCGACCCTGAAGCGAACATGGTGGCCAAGGCCGGATACGCAGTGATCGCCGATCTGCACGAGGTGGTGCCGGCCATCTCCGACGAGATCCGCCGCCGCAGGGACCGCCCATCGAGCTAGCCAACGTCTGGCCGGCCGCGGCTAGATCGACAGTGGCGCTCGACCCGCTAGGTGGTCGGCGAGATTCGACGCGGCCTCGATCAGCAACAGGCCGATGTCGTGCGTGCGATTGGGGTCGGGAAACCGGTACGCCGGACCATGCACATGCAGCGCCGCGACGACATCGCCGTCAGGCCCCAGCACCGGCGCTGCGACGGAGTTGATGCCGATGGCAAACTCCTCATACACCCAGACATATCCGGCGCTGTGCACCTGAGCCAGCCGGATCCGCAAGGCCTCGGCGTCGACCATGCTGTTCGCCGTGGTGGCTTCGAGTCCACCTGCCAGGTAGTCCTCGAGGTCATCGGGGCTGAGGTGCGCCAGGTAGACCAGTCCCGACGGCACCAAGTGCAGCGGGCAGTACTCGCCGGTCCACGAACGCACCTGCACTTCAGACTCCGGCTCGACCTGGTCGAGGTAATAGACGGTGCGGTCGGCCCGGACGCTCACGCCGGCGGTCTCGCCGACTTGGTTGACCAGGCTGTGCAGGTGAGGGCGGGCTGCGGCCAGCAGGCTGCGATCGTCTCCTGCGGCCCCGATGATGTCGATGAGCCCCTGGCCGATGCGGTACTCGCCTCCCGCGTCATCCTGAGCGACGGCACCGACGGCTTCGAGCGATGTCAGCAGCCGCGCCACGGTGCTCTTTGGCAGCCCGACGTGATCCGCGACATCGGTGACGCCCTGTGGTCCCACAGCCAGAGCCCGCAAGACGGCGAACGCACGCGAGATCGATTGCACCGGCTCCACGGTACCCCGCAGCACGGACGGGTCCGTCAAACGCAGCCGAATCTGTGCCGTATTGTGGAACTGTTCTGCGATGCGGAACGCCTTCCCGCCGCGGCGAGTCGTGCGGGTTGTAGTCAGAGTGAAACTGTTGTAATCACGGTAGTGGCACCGTGAGCAGCGTAGAATTTGGGGCGACGGCGTTCAGCGAGTACGCGAATCTGGAGGGATGATGCCGCGGGGGAATGGTGCACGACTGAGGGGACATCAGTCGCCCCTCGCGCGACTCGAGACTCCATTGGTGCGCGACGGGGGAGTGCTGAGGCCCGCAACCTGGGATGACGCGCTCGACCGTGCCGCCGCAGGCCTGCAGGCGGCCACCCAGCAGCACGGTGCCGGCGGCGTCGGCATGTTCTCGTGCTCGAAGAGCACCAACGAGATGAACTACGCAGCCCAGAAGTTCATGCGCACGGTGCTGAAGTCCAACAACATCGACTCCTGTAATCGCACCTGACACGCTCCGTCGGTCGTCGGTCTGGCGACAGTGTTCGGACTCGGGGGCGGGACGTGCTCCTACCAGGAGATCACCGAAACTGACGTGATTCTGCTGTGGGGGTCGAATGCCCGTGAGGCCCACCCGATCTTCTTTCATCACCTGCTGCGAGGGCTCGAGGGCGGCGCCGTGATGTACGCGGTGGACCCCCGCCGCACCTCGTCCGCTGAATTCGCCGATGTCTGGCTGGGGCTCGACGTCGGCACGGACATCGCTCTGGCCAACACGGTGGGTCGCGAGATCATCGCCCAGGGTTGGCACGACATTTCGTTCATCGAGCGTGCGACTACCGGCTTCGAGGACTACGCGGCCTCGGTCGAGCCATTCACCCTGGACGAGGGCGAGCGGCTGACTGGCGTGCCTGCGGAGGCCATCGCGGAGATGGCGCATGCCTACGCCATCGCCCCCACGGCTCAGATCCTGTGGACCCTGGGCATCACCGAGCACCACACGGCTGTCGAGAACGTGCTGTCGCTGTGCAACCTGGCGTTGCTCACCGGCCATGTCGGGCGGCGCGGTTCGGGACTGGTGCCGCTGCGAGGCCAGAACAACGTGCAAGGCGGGGGCGACATGGGGGCGTTGCCTGATCGGCTGCCCGGATTCCAAGCGCTCGCCGACGCCGAGGCCCGGGCACGTTACGAGCAGGTCTGGGACTGCGAGTTGAATCCGGTCCCCGGCAAGCACCTCACCGCCATGTTCGAGTCCATGGAAGAGGGCGAGCTGCGAGCGCTGTACGTCATCGGCGAGAACCCGGCCGACTCCGAGGCCAACGTGGCACATGCCCGCAAGCTGCTCGAAGGTCTGGACCTGCTCGTCGTGCAGGACATCTCGCTGACTCACACGGCGCGCATGGCCGACGTGGTGCTGCCCGCTGCCGCAGGCTGGTCCTCCAGCGAGGGAACCGTGACCTCGTCAGAGCGGCGCGTGCAGCGTGTGCGGGCAGCGGTTCCGCCCCAAGGGGACGCGCGGGATGACGTTCGCATCATCGGCGACCTGGCCCTACGCATGGGCGCTCGCTGGTCGGCAGTGACCGCTCACGAGCTGTGGGATGAGCTTCGGGTGCTGTCGCCGCTGCATGGCGGGATGAGCTGGGACCGTCTCGAGGACAGCGGCGGGCTGCAATGGCCGTGCCCGCACGACGACCATCCGGGAACCGAGTTCCTGCACACGTGGCTGTGGGCCGACGATCTCGACGGTCACGTTCCTGCACCATTTACGGTCAACGTGCATCGTCCGCCTGCCGAGGCGCTGAGCGATCAGTTTCCCCTCCGGCTCACCACGGGCAGAGTTCTCGACTCGTACAACACCGGGGCGCAGTCGGCCGGATATTCCTCGCCGATCCGCTCCGGCGATGCCATCGAAGTGAGCCCCTCTGATGCAGCAGCGCTCGGCGTCTCCGACGGTGACGCTGTGCGGGTGAGCTCGCCCCGCGGCTCGGTCAACATGGAGGTGAGCATTACCGACCGCCTGCCTGCCGGCTTGGTGTTCACTACCTTCCACTTCCCGGATCTGGTCGACTCCAACCTGCTCACCAACGATGCCTGGGACGCTCGCAGCGGAACGGCCGAATTCAAAGCAGCAGCCGTGCGCATCGATCCCCTGGGATCGAGCCCAATGGGATCCGGCACAGCGAGATCGGGCCCAGTGGGATCCGGCACAGGGCGATCTGGTGCGGCAGCCGCTGCCGGTGGTGCTGGTGGCTGACCTTCATTTCTCCGATGCGTCCCCGACCGCATCGGAGCGACGGGCTGTCATGGCGGCGCTCAGCGTCAGCGACGCCGGCCCCGGTGCCGTCATTGTCGACCACCCCCGGGTGGTACGGGGCGGAACACGTCGACGCAAGCAAATGCGCCACCTGCTGCTGCCCGCCCTGCACGCTCTGCAGCGAGAGGCCGGCTGGATCTCGCCGGGCGGGCTGAATTTCGTCGGCCGCACCTTGGGCGTGCCGCCCGCAGAGGCCTATGGCGTGGCCACGTTCTACGAGATGTTCCGCACCGAAGCCCCGGCGCACGAGCTGAGCCTTCGCCACGTCTGCGTCGACCCGATCTGCGCGCTCGCCGGCGCATCCCGGCTCGCGGAGAATCTTCGATCCCAGGGCCATGCGGTACATGAGGGTCCGTGTTTGGGCCAGTGCGAGCGCGCGCCGGCGGTGTTCATCCAGGGCCGGCGCGAGCCCGACCGTGTGCCCGACGACGAGCGCGGCCTCGATTCACTGCTGGTGAGCGTCACGGCCGAATCGCTCGACGCGCCCAGCCTGCTGCGGCACATGATCGATCCGTCGAGCGCAGCCGATGCTGCCTCGATGGAGGCGTACCGGGCCCGAGGGGGCGGCTCAGCGCTGGAAGCTGCTCTGCGCCTCGGCCCCGACGAGGTCATCTCGCAGATCAGCAGTTCAGGGCTGTCGGGCCGGGGCGGCGCAGCATTCCCCACCGGCATCAAGTGGCGGGCCGTCGCGGACGGCGATGGCCCCAAGCACGTCGTGGCCAACATCGACGAGTCCGAGCCGGGCACATTCAAGGACCGGCTGCTGTGCGAGCGGGACCCGCTTGCGATCATCGAATCCATCACGGTGGCCGGACTCGTCGTCGGCGCCACCCAGGGCTGGATCTACATCCGTGGCGAATACCCGCTGGCCACCCAGCGCCTGCGGCACGCCATCGCCCAAGCCCGTGCCGAGGGCTGGCTGGGCGACGATGCCGCAGGGTCCGGTCAGCCGTTTGACATCGATCTGCGACGTGGCGCCGGTGCCTATATCTGCGGCGAAGAGACCGCTCTGTTCAACTCGCTCGAAGGCTTCCGGGGCGAACCCCGCAACAAGCCGCCGTTCCCCACGACGCACGGGCTCTTCGGGCGCCCCACCGTGGTCAATAACCCCGAGACGCTGCTCAACGTGAACGAGATCCTGCGGATCGGCCCAGAGGCGTACCGCAACGTGGGTACCGAGGGCTCTCCGGGCACCAAGCTGTTCTGCCTGTCGGGCCACGTCGGGCGGCCGGGGCTGTACGAGACGCCCTTCGGGACGCCGCTGGGCGAATTGCTGTCTTTGGCGGGCGGCGTGCAGGGCAACTTGCAGGCGATCCTGCTGGGTGGGGCTGCGGGCAGCTTTGTCGGGCCCGATGCGCTCGAACTGCCGCTGTCGCTGGAGGACACTCGCAGCGCCGGCACGACGCTGGGCTCGGGTCCTGTGATGGTCTTCAACGAATCTGCTGATATGGGCTCGGTGATCGAGCGTCTGGCGAAGTTCTTCCGTGACGAGTCGTGCGGTCAATGCGTGCCGTGCCGCGTCGGCACAGTTCGCCAGCATGAGATCGTCGCCCAGATCCGCCGGGCGGATGCTCCCACTCGCTCCCAGCGCCTCCTCCTCGACGACATCGCCGGCGCCATGGGCGACGCGTCGATCTGCGGTCTGGGCCACACGGCGGCCTCCGCAGTGCTCTCGGGAATGCGACTGGGATTGCTGGGGACAGAACAGTCATGAATCCGGGCAACGGCATCGTCGACTCGCACGTCGCGGTCAGCATCGACGGGCGCGAAGTCACGGTGCCGCAGGGTCAGACGATCCTGGCTGCATGCACTGCCGCCGGCGTCGAGACACCCACGATCTGCTGGGCGCCCAACCTCACGCCGGTGAACGTCTGCCGGGTGTGCGTCGTGGAGCTGGAAGGCTCGCGCACGCTGGTGCCTGCCTGCTCGCGGCCTGCCGAAGACGGCATGCAGATCAGCACCGACTCAGAACGGGTGCGCCACAGCCGGCGCATGGTGCTCGAGTTCTTGGGCTCGGCCAACGACCTGTCCCAGGCCGACGAGATCGCGGAGTGGTCACAGCACTACGGCGCCGACGCGCGGCGCTACGCCGCAGAGCTCGCCGCCGATGCCGATGGCGAGCCAGAGGTTGCACTCGAGCTGGTGGACGATCCGGTGCGGATCCAGGACGACCTCTACATCCGCGCGTATGACCGCTGCGTGCTGTGCTACAAGTGCGTCGAAGCGTGCGGCGACGATGCCCAGCACACCTTCGCCATCGCGGTGGCGGGACGTGGCTTCGACGCCCGCATCCGCACCGAGTACGACGTCGAACTCCCGGAGAGCGCCTGTGTCTACTGCGGCAACTGTGTTGCGGTGTGCCCCACCGGCGCCTTGCAGTTCCGCACCGAGTTCGATCTGCGCGCCGTGGGGGAGTGGCGACCCGATGACCAGACCGTCACCCGCACGGTGTGCTCGTACTGCGGCGTGGGCTGCAATCTCGAGCTCCACACCCAAGACGAGCGCATCGTGAAGGTGACCTCGCCTGAGGATCACTCGGTGACGAGCGGCCATCTGTGCATCAAGGGCCGATTTGGCTGGCAGTACGTGCACGCACCGGCGTTCGAGCCACCGGCAACTGACACGCCCGCTTCAGAGAGCACGGAGCCCTAGACACCGGTGACAGCGGGCGAGCCCGAAACATCCGCCGGAGGCGGTGCATCAGACACGACCGCCGGAGGCGGTGCATCAGACACGACCGCCGCAGGCGGTGCATCAGACACAGCGCGAGCTACGCGCCGCGACCGCGCGTTGCGGCGCGCCCGCGAGATGGCAGCCGAACACCTGCCGCGCATCTCGCGGGCCCCGACGCCCGAACCCCTCGTCGGCGGACCCGCGCTCGCTTCGGCGGCCGCACGCAGCACAGCGCTCTTCGTCGGCATAGCGCTGCTCATGGCTGGCAACGGCCTGCAGAACACGTTGCTGGGGGTACGGGCCGAATCGGAGGGCTTCGGCTCGACGGTCTCAGGCCTGGTCATGGCGATGAACTTTGTGGGCTTTCTGGCGGGTTCAGCAATGGCGCCCCATTTCCTGCGCCAGGTCGGTCATGTCCGGGTCTTTGCGGCGCTGGCGTCTGCGGGCAGCAGCGTGGTGCTCGTGCAGGCCGTGTGGGTGAACCCGCTGGTCTGGGGAGCTGGGCGGTTCCTGTGGGGCATGTGCTTCGCCGCGTTGATCGTGGTGGCCGAGACCTGGCTGAACGAGCTGGCGACCAACGAGAATCGGGGTCGGATGCTGGCCCGCTACATGGTCATCACGATGGGTGCCATTGCCACGGGCCAATTCATGGTGGCCATCGCCGACACCAACAGCTTCACGCTCTTCGCTGTCGTGTCGGTGCTGGTGTCGCTCGCACTCGTGCCGATGTCGCTGTCGGCCTCGGCCAACCCTCCTGTCGTCGTCCCCGAGCGCGTCGGGCTGCGCACGCTGCTGCAGACCGCGCCGACCGGTGTTGTGGTCGCGTTCCTCGTGGGCGGCGCTCTGGGCTCGATTTCCGGCATCGGAGCGGTGTACGCGGCGGCGCGGGGTCTCTCGCCGGTTCAGGTCGCGGCGTTCGTCGCTGCCCCGATGATCGGCAGCCTGTTCGGGCAGCTCCCGCTCGGCCGACTGTCAGACCGCGTGCCCCGACGCATCGTCATGGTCCTGGCCGCCTCGATCGCGGCGGCCGCCTGCTTGGGGATGCTGGCGCTCGATGAACGGGGCATCGCAGGCATCGCCGTGATGGGCGTGATGGGTGCGTTCGCCTACCCCATCTACTCGCTGGCGGTTGCTCAGACGAACGACTGGCTGCGCGGTTCCCAGCGAGCAGGTGCCAGTGCCGTGCTGGTGCGCATGAACGGCGTCGGCGCCACAGTGGGGCCGATCTGCGCAGCGATCGGGATGTCGCTGAGCCTCAACGCGTTTTACGTCGTCATGGCGGCATCGCACGTGGCGGTGGCCGTCTTCGTGGCCGGACGGATGCTGCTGGTGGCCGGGCCCACGGTGTCTCAGCAGGGACGGTTCCACCCGATTCCCGCCCGGGCCTCGACCGCAGTCGCGGCGCTGCTTCGACGGCGGCGCTAGGCCAGCCGGAGAGCCAAGAGCTGTGGGAGCCCTCTTCGGACTGCTCACGTCGGTGAGTATCGGCACCAGCGACTTGTTCGGGCGGCGGGTGGTGACCCGATGCCACGTGCTCTCAGCAATGATCGTGTTCCAGGGAGCCGCAGCGCTCGTGTCGCTCGGGATCCTGCCGTTCATTCCAGGCACGTTCGCCGGCGACGATTTCAGCCGGGGTCTCGTGTCGGGCCTCGGGCTCGGGGCTGGCCTGGCGCTCTACTACACGTCGCTGGATCGGGCCGGTTCGGCTATCGCGGCACCGATCGTGGCCACCCTCTCCGCGGTCATCCCGTTCGCGTACACCGCTGTGCGAGGCCACGACCCACCGCTCGTCGGCATCATCGGGGCCGCCGTGGCATTCGGTGGGCTGGGGCTGGTGACCGCAGGCGGCAGCCGGGGCAAGCACGTGGCGGCCGGAACCATCTGGGCAACCCTGTCGGGCCTCGGCTATGGCGTGGGGCTCAGCGTTCTGGTCGACCTGTCCGAGAGTTCGGGGGCATGGCCAGGGTTCGGCCAGCGGTTGACCTCGGTGGCGCTCATGGCCGCCGTGGTCGCGATCCGGGGCCTGCCCGCGCTGCCCCCGTCCGACGTGATTGGCTTCGCACTGCTGACCGGAGTCGCCAGCGCTGCGGCGACGATCTTCTACATCGTCGGCATCTGGTTCGACCCGCCCGCAACCGTGGTTGGCGCATCGATGTTCCCGGTGATGAGCGTCATCGTCGGCAGAGTCGCCTACCAGGACTCCCTCAACACACGCCAGAGCATCGGCATCGTGGCCGCTGTCGCCGGCGTCACCGCCGTCGTCGCCACCTAGACCCGCACACTCTGGCTGGCGGTGCCGTCACACGATGGCGTCGGGCTCTTCGGCCTTGCGGCGGGCGATGTAGTCGCACAGCTCGGCGTCGATTGCGTCGTCGATGGGCGGCGGTTCGTAGTCCGCCAGCATCTGCTTCATCAACCGGTTGGCTCGCTGGGCGGCATCGAGCGAGCCTTCGTCGGCCCACTGCTCGAAGCTGTTGTTGTCGGCAATCGAGGATTGGTAGAACGCCGTCTCGAAATTGGCCAGCGTGTGCGGATGGCCCAGGAAGTGGTCGCCGTGGGGGTTCGTCGTGAACGCCTCGACTGCCTGGCTGTTGTCGGACATGTCCACGCCCTGCGCGTACACCTCCATCATCCCGAGCTGGTCGGCGTCCATCAGCAGCTTCTCGTAGCTCAAGGTCAGCCCGCCCTCGAGCCAGCCGGCCGCGTGCAGCACGAAGTTCACTCCTGCAGCCATCGTGGGCAGCAGCGTCGACGCAGACTCGTAGGCCGCTTGAGCATCGGGGGCCTTGGATGACGTGAACTGCCCGCCCGAGCGGAACGGCACCCCGACGCGCCGGGCCAGCTCGGCCATGACGTAGATCGCCAGGCCTGCTTCGGGCGTGCCGAACGTGGGCGCGCCTGTCGCCATCGACATCGACGACGCGAATGTGCCGAAGATCACCGGCGCTCCAGGCCGCACAAGCTGGCAGAACGCCATGCCCGACAGCGCCTCGGCCAGCGCTTGGGCCGCAAGCGCCGCCACGGTGACGGGCGACATGGCCCCTGCCAGGATGAACGGCGAGATCACGCATGCCTGGTTGTGCCGCGCGTAGACCTCGGCCGCGCCGAGCATGGTGGCGTCCCAGCGCAGCGGCGACGACGCGTTGATGAGGCTGGTGAGCACGGTGCGGTCGCCGAGCTCGCCACGGAAGGCGATCCGGCACAGTTCCACCGAGTCGGCAGCCCGCTTGGCCGCGGTCACCGAGCCCATCAGCGGCTTGTCGCTGTAGCGCAGGTGTGCGTACACCATGTCGAGGTGTCGCTTGTTCACCGGCACGTCCACCGGCTCGCACACGGTGCCGCCGCTGTGGTGCAGGTGGGGGAGCATCCAGGTCAGCTTGACGACCCGCTCGAAATCACCGAGGGTGGCGTAGCGTCGCCCGCCGTCGAGGTCAGTGACGAACGGCGACCCGTAGTTGGGCACGAACACCGTCGCGTCGCCGCCGATCGGCACCGAACGCGCCGGGTTGCGGGCGTGTTGGACGTAGGCCGCCGGCGCGGTTGCCTGGACGATCTCGCGGCACATGCCGCGTGGGAAGCGCACCATCTCGCCATCCACGTCAGCACCGGCATCGCGCCAGAGTTCAAGTGCGCGGGGAAAATCCTGGAAGGCGACGCCCACTTCGGACAGGATCGTCTCGGCGTTGGACTCGATCTGGGCGAGTCCCTCGTCGTCCAGCACGCTCACCGGGGGCAGCTTCCGCTGTACGTGGGTGTTGAACGCCACATCGGCTGTCGCTCGCTGGGCTTGACGGGCCGCCCGTCCGCCTCCTCGCCGTCGTCGCTCGCTCATCGCTGCCTGCTCATCGCTTCGTCGTCGCTGTCATCTGGAGTCTCGATTTCGCACCGAAGGTCTAACCGCTGGGCGACGGCCTGCCACCTCTGGGTTTCGCTCACCGTCGCCTCCCGGCGCGTCGCCGACGGGTCGGCGGCTGCACGTCGCCCGAATCGGCGCCAGTCGGCACGATGTCGTCTCGCTCGGGCAGGTCCACCACTGCAGCGAGCAGCGGGTTTCGGGCCGTGGCATGGGGGAGTGCCATGGCTGCCACGAAGAGCTCCTGGAAGCGGGGCTCGGTGGCAGTCTCGATCTTGCGGATGCCGCGGACCACTCGTTCCATCTCGGCCCGCTGGCTCCCTGACAGCAGCGCACGCACGGCGCCGGTGCCTGCTGCGTTGCCGACCGACCGCACCTCGTCCGGGTCGCAGTCGCCGATGAGCCCGAGCACCATCGCCCGCACCGGATCGATGTGCGCTCCGAATGCGCCGGCGAGCTGCACCCGATCGGGGGCTTCGATGCCGGCGTGCTCACGCAACAAGTCGATGCCTGCGCGCAGTGCCGCTTTGGCCAGCTGGATGGCTCGCACATCGTTCTGGGTGATGGTGATGGTCGGTCCCTCGGCGCCTTCGGGAGGCTGGTACAGCACGTATGACCAGGTCCGGCCATCGGAGGTCACACGCGACGCCCGCGCGCCCTCATCCGGCGGTGCTGCGATGACACCATCGGACGACAGCACCCCGGCGAGGTACATCTCGGCGATCACCTCGATGATTCCCGAGCCGCAGATCCCCGTGACGCCAGCGGCTGCGCTGCGAGCGCCGGCGGCTACTCGCCGCTCGACTGCCTCCGCGAAGCCCCCCTCGTCGGACCACAGGTCGCAGCCGATGACACGCACCCGGGGAGCCCACGTCACCGGATCGATGCGCACCCGCTCGATCGCTCCGGGCGTCGCTCGCTGACCGCAGCTGATCTGCGCGCCCTCGAACGCGGGTCCCGTCGGGCTGGACGCGGCCCACAGGCCCCCTGCGCTTCCCAGCACGATCTCGGCATTGGTGCCTACGTCCACGAGGAGGGTGACGGCGTCATCACGATGGGGGCCTCCGGCAAGCACTGCCGCCGCCGTGTCCGCTCCCACATGACCGGCGATCGCGGGCCCGACGTAGACGCGAGCAGATGGGCACGGCAGGTCCATGTCCGGTCCGTCCAGCTCGATGGCAGCGTCGGTCGCCAAGGTGAACGGTGCCTGCCCGAGCGGGGTCGGGTCGATGCCGAGGGCGATGTGGATCATGATCGGGTTGCCGACGAGCACCACTTCCAGCACGGCGTCTGGCTCAGTACCGGCATCGGAGCACAGCTCGGTGATCAACGCTGCGAGGCCATCCCGCACGAGCGCAGTGAGCTCTCTGGCGCCGCCGGGGTTCATCATCACGTAGGAGACCCGGCTCATCAGGTCTTCGCCGAGGCGGATCTGCGGGTTCATGCGGCCGGCGGAGGCCAGCACGTCGCCGCTGTGGAGGTCGGTCAGGTGGCCCGCAATCGTGGTCGATCCGATATCGATCGCGACGCCGAGCGCCGCTGTCACCACTCCCGGCCACACCGCCGTCACCATTCCGGTGCGCTTCGCGGGCTCAGATCCGCTCCAGCGAACGGCAACCGTCACCAGCCGGCCGTCGGCGTCGTCGATGGACCCGGCGGCCACCGACGTGTGGAGTCCGGCCAATGCCTCGGGCAAGATGCCGGCCAGGTGAACACCCCATTCGTCGGCGACGCCGTCGATGATCACCTGGGCCAGCCCACGGCGCTCGTCCAGCGTCGGCGGCGGCACGGTAACGACATGCAATGTCGCCAGCGGATCCAAAGCGATGTCGCCCACGTCGACCGTCTTGCGCACCACCGGTCCGTGCAGCTGACTGTCGGGCGGCACGTCGACTACGACGTCGGCGCAGATGCGAGCTTGGCAGCCGAGGCGGGATCCCTCGTCCAGCGGGCGACGTCCGCGGTAGGCGGCCTCCGTCGCGCCCGGAGGGCTGAGGGCATCGCTGCCTGCGGTGATCGCCCACTTGTCAAACGTGCCCAGCGAGGGGATCACCTGGCAGCGACCGCAGATGCCGCGACCGCCGCACACGCTGTCGAGATCGACGCCGAGCTGGCGAGCTGCGTCGAGGACGGACGTGCCCGCGCTGACCGCGCCAGTACGGCCTGCGGGCGTGAACACGACGCGCACCTCAGGCACCTCGACGGGCGGGAGCGTGCCCGACGGCATCGCGCAACTGCTAGCCGACGCGAGCGCGACGGCCGCCCCGTCGGCGTGGACGTTCGCCAGTTCCGGCCCCTGCTGCGGCTCCTGGCAACCCGACCGCTCCTGGAGCACCGCGGTCACGGTGCTCAGTGATCCACGCCGCACAGTTCTCGTCGTTGCCCGCCAGCACATCGCCGGCCATGACTGCGGTCTTCACCTCCGCGTGGAGGGGGTTCATGATGGCCGATGTCAGCCCTGCCCCGATGGCCATCGAGAGGAACGTGCCGGTGATCGCATTGCGGTTGGGCAGCCCGAAGCTGACATTCGAGGCACCGCAGGTGGTGTTCACGCCCAGCTCGTCGCGCAACCGCCGCACGAGCTGGAACACCTGCCGACCCGCTGTTGCCATCGCGCCGATCGGCATCACCAGCGGATCGACGACGACATCGTGGCTCGGAATGCCGAAATCGGCGGCAGCGCTCACGATGCGGCGGGCCACCTCGAAGCGGATATCGGGGTCTTCGCTGATGCCGGTCTCGTCGTTGGAGATCGCCACGACTGCCGCCCCTGCACGGGCCACCAGGGGCAGGATCCGCTCCATCACCTCGGCCTCACCGGTGACCGAGTTGATGAGCGGTTTGCCGACATAGGCATCGACGCCGGCCTCGAGCGCCTCGATCACCGACGAGTCGATGCTGAGGGGCACGTCGGTGACCGACTGGACCAGCTTGACCGCCGTGGCCAGCAGAGCTGGCTCATCGGCGAGCGGGACTCCGGCGTTGACATCGAGCATGTGCGCGCCGGCGGCAACCTGGGCCAGCGCGTCAGCCTCCACCCGGCTGAAGTCGCCCGAGCGCATCTCCTCGGCGAGCATCTTGCGGCCCGTGGGGTTGATGCGTTCGCCGATCATGACAAAGGGACGGTCGAAGCCGATCACCACCTCGCGTGTGGCGGAACTGATGACGGTGTCGGTCACGCGGGCACCCGGTCTTCGTCGCTGCGCCTTGGCGCAGCGAGCGGATCTGACAGGGTGCTGCGCCTTGGCGCAGCGAGTTGAGATGGCGCGGTCTTGCGTCTCGGCGCGGCGATCGCGGACACCGCAGTCTCGAGCTCGCCGTAGCCGGTCTCGACGATGTCCAGCGGCAGCCCGAGCCGCTCTGCGCTCGCACGCGCAGACGCCTCGATGCGTGCCCGCTCGTCTTCGTCGGGAGTCTGGGTGAGCAGCACGACGCGTTCGTAGTTGCCGAAGTACATCTCGGCCAGTTCGGGGTGGTCAGCGATGCCGAGCCCCTTCCACACCAGCAGCTCGAAGTGCCGAGCGAGGTAGTCGGTGAGGTAGAAGGTGGCCGGCTCGGCTTCGGACATTTCCTCGAAGCGGCGCGCCGTCGCGAAGAACTCGTAGCAGTGGGCCCCGGGCACGCGAGTGATTTCTGGCCCGTCGCCCTGGCGGGCTCTGGCGCTGAACTCCGCGCACAGGTCGTCGAGCGCTCCAGCGGTGCCGCAGTCGGCGTAGCCGAGGAGGATCCGCTCGTAGCTGCGACCCTCGCCCTGCAGGCGTGCAATGCGGTCGCGAACCGCGCCCGCGATGAGCGACGGCCGATTGTGCAGCTTGGCGGGCAGGCATTCCACGTCGACGTGATCGAGCGCGTGCGTGCCGACGATGGCTTGCAGCTCGTTGATGAGCGCGCCGCACGCCAAGACAAGCAACCGCTTGGGCGGGGCCGGCGCGGCGGCGGTGCTCATGCGGCGGCGCGCCGCGCGCGGATGAGGTCAGTGGCGGTCTCGGCCGCCACCGCGGCGTCACGGCAGTAGGCGTCGGCACCGACGGCCTCGCCGAATTCCTGGTTCAGCGGCGCGCCGCCCACGATGACGAGGTAGTCCTCTCGCAGGCCTTGCTCGATGAGCGTGTCGATGACCACCTTCATGTAGGGCATCGTCGTGGTCAGCAACGCTGACATGCCCAAGATGTCGGGGTGGTGAGCGTCGAGCGCCTCGAGGAACTCGTCCACATCGGTGTTGATGCCCAAGTCCACGACCTCGAATCCGGCGCCCTCCAGCATCATCCCGACCAGGTTCTTGCCGATGTCGTGGATGTCGCCCTTGACAGTGCCGATGACGATCTTGCCGATGGGCTCGGCGCCGGTCTCTGCCAGCAGCGGTCTCAGCACCTCCATCCCGGCCTTCATCGCATTTGCGGCGAGCAGCACCTCGGGCACAAACAGGATTCCGTCACGGAAGTCGATTCCGACGATCCGCATCGCTTCGACCAGCGCTTCGTTGAGGACTTTGTCCGCAGCCCAGCCGCGCCCGAGCAGCAGCTCGGTGCCTTCGACGATTTCGGGTCCGAGCCCGTCGTAGAGATCGTCATGCATCTGGGCGATCAGATCGTCGTCGTCGAGCGCAGACAGGTCGATTTCTTCTTCGACATCGTCGGTCTCGACGGCTGCCGCGTCGGCCATGCCCTGCCCCCTCGCCATCGTCATGACGTGTACCGGGCACCCCGGCCCGGTCGCCTGTCGCAGATCCGCCCTTGGCATCCTGCAGCGGGAAGCTTCTGCCTACCTTTGTTCCACATAGTGGAACTGTGCCGCAGAACGGTACAGCAGTACGGTACCACGATCCCCGCCGGAACAGCGACATAACCGAGTGTGGATTCGAGGGAAAGTGACGACGTCTGCCGGCACCTCTCGGCAGTGCTAGGCGGCTATCTCCCGCGTCCGGCGGACGATGGATTTGATGCGCTCTCCATGGGCCGTACCCGGCGCCTGACTCCGGAGCGCCTCGCGCCGCCGGCGCAGTCCGTCATCGTCGAGCGAGATCATCTCGGTCCTGCCCGTCGACCGCTCAGTCAGCTCCACCTTGCGTTGCGCCAGGCTGCGGGCGCCGATCGTGATGCGGTAGGGGATGCCCACCAACTCGGCGTCCGCCAGCTTGACACCGGGACGCAGCGGCCGGTCGTCGAGCAGGCAGGCCAGCTCCCTGTCCTCGAGCTCGGCGTACAGGCTGCTGGCAGTTTCAGCGTGCTCAGGATCGCCGGGATCGAGCACCGACACCACGACGTCGAACGGTGCAACAGAGATGGGCCAGCAGAGGCCTTTCTCGTCGTGGTGGGTCTCGGCCACGGCGGCCATAGCGCGACCGATGCCGATGCCGTAGCTGCCCATGATCGGGGTGCGGGCCTCGCCGTCGGCGTCCAGCACCGACACGCCCATCGCCTCGGAGTACCGCCGGCCGAGCTTGAAGATGTGTCCCGCCTCGATGCATCTCACGATCCCGAGCGGAGTGCCGCACACGATGCAGGGCTCGCCGGCGCCCACCTCACGCAAGTCCATCCAGCGGGGATCGCCGATGTCCCGTTCGATGTCGACGCCGCGCAGGTGCCAGTCGTCTTCGTTGGCGCCGGTGGTCATGCAGCGTCGCCCGCGCAACGCCTCGTCGGCGAAGATCGGCACGTCGCTCACGCCGACTGCACCGAGACTGCCGGGGTGAGCGCCGAGCCGCGCCATGGTCTCGGCGGCAGTCGCCGGCCGTATCTCGGCGGCGCCGCTGCCGTCAGCCAGTTTCTGGAGATTGAGCTGATGATCGCCGCGCAGGATCGCGAGCGAGAGCTCGCCGTCCAGCACCATCACCATCGTCTTGATCTGCCGATCCGCAGGAGCGCCGCCGTCGAAGTCGGCCAGCTGGTCGATCGTGCGGACTCCGGGCGTGGGAAACCGCTCGGGAGCGGGCAACGAGGGCGGATCGTCGATGGGCGGAACCGATGCGCGGGCCCGTTCGACGTTGGCCCGGTAGCCGCAGCCATCACAGCGCGCTACGTCGTCCTCGCCGACCGGCGACGCCACCATGAACTCGACGCTCGCGTCGCCGCCCATCGCACCCGATGAGGCCTGCACGTCCATCACTTCGAGATCCAGACGCTCGAAGATCCGCAGGTAGGCCTCCCAGTGCGCGGCGAATGCAGCATCGAGACCTGCTTCGTCGAGATCGAAGCTGTAGGAGTCCTTCATCATGAACTCGCGCACCCGCAGCAGCCCGCTGCGCGGGCGCGGTTCATCGCGGAATTTGGTCTGGATCTGGTACCAGAGCTGCGGCAGATCGCGGTACGAGCTCATCTCCGCAGCCAGCGCGGCGAACACCTCTTCGTGGGTCATGCCCAGCACGACATCCGCGTCGTTGCGGTCCTTCAGGCGGAACATCTCGGCGCCGACCAGATCCCACCGGCCGCTGCGCCGCCACAGATCCGCCGGGTGCATGGCAGGCAGCAGGAACTCCTGGGCACCGATGGCATCCATCTCGGCGCGCACGATGTCGGCAACCTTGTTGTGAACCCGCAGGCCGAGCGGCAGCAGGCTGTAGTGGCCCGAATGCAGCTGCCGGATGAAGCCGGCCCGCACCAGCAGTCGGTGGCTCGCGGCCTCTGCTTCAGCGGGCGCCTCGCGCAGTGTCGGGATGAACGAATCGGACCATCGCACCCGACAGAGGCTATGAGCAGGCGCTGGCGGGTCCGCTGCAATACCTGCAGGGTGCCGCAGGCGTTGCGATACGAGGCCCGTCGGGTACCCTCAACCGACGTAGCCGGAGGCAGCACATCGGTAGAGCAGTCTCGGCTCACCCTCCGAAGCCTCACGAACGAGGCCTCGTACCGGCAGCGGCACTTCTGCCCGCAGCAGGTCCTGTGTCGAAGATTCGGATCGAACGCAATGCGCGGTCCGGACGGACGATGCGGCGCACCTGCTGATGCCCTCCCAATGACCCAATGAGCGACGAAGACGCACGGACACGGGTTCCGAACGATGGCGCACCAGCGCCGTCCGTATCCGCGCCCGCGCACAGCGGTACATCGGGCGGCGGTCTGGCCGTAGCCGAACGATCAAGCCTCGGCAACGGGCAGACCGCCTCAGCGCTCGCCGCCAAGAGCTGGAACGAGATCGCTCAGCTCGTGTGGGCCGAAGCCCTCGGCAGTGCGGGTTCGGTTGACATCGAGAAACTCCGAACCGATCCCCAGCGCTGGGAGCGAGTGCTGCTCGACCTGCTCGAGGAGACCGAGGCCTCCCTGTCGTCTGTGCGCCGGCTCCCGCGGCCGATTCGCCGTCAGGTAGTCCGGGATTTCGAAGCCGACTTCAACGAGCTCGCCGCTGCTTACCAACGCCTGACCGGGATCGACGCCACCATTTCGCCAGTCGATGCCGATGACCCGAGCACCACCGCCGACAGCGACGATGCCGCAGCGGGACCTGCACCCGAGCCGCCCGCTCTGCAGCTGTCGTGGCTGCCGGGCCGGGTCGTGGCCTGGGCTGCAGGAGCCGGCACCGAGCCCGAGCCCACCGAACGCGTCATGGATCGCCTCGTCGCAACGGGCGCACCAGAAAGCGTGTGGCGTCCGAACCCGAACGTCAAGCTGCCTGCTGGCGGCTCCGCCGAAGCCCTCGTGGCCGACATCGACGACGTGCTGGGCTGGCTGGTCGGCCTCGACGGAACCCTCGCCACCCCCAACTCAGCCGTTGGCACGCTCACCGACACAGACAGCACAGCGGGGGCTGAGAATGAGCCCGGCAATGGCATCGACGAGTCGCTGCACGGCAACGCCCAGATCGATGCGGCCGTCGGTGAGGGCGACGATCGGCTGATCGGTGCCAGCGCGATGTGGCTGAGATCAGCTGCCCGCACCGCTGTCGAGCTTGTGGCAGACGGGCGCACGGTGCCCCGTCTGCATCGCGCCCGCAAGCGCCGCAACCGCAAGCGTCCCGATACCGCCGAATTCTCGGTCCAATGGCAGCCGGCATCGATGCCCGCGCAGCGTCTGGCTGCGCTCATCGACAGCCTGCCCGGCGCTGTCACAGCCCCAGAACCGAAGGCCGAAGCCCGCACGGTGACCCAATCGGCGCTTGTCGGCATGGTCGACGCGATCATGACGAGCGCAGCGAAGCGTCTCGACGTGCCGGCTGCTTCTCCCGAGCCGCGCAGCAAGGCGGAGATGGCCGAGGCATTCCTGGCGTACTTGGACGGCACCCGTTTCGTCGGATCAGCGACGCACGGCTCGGATCTCGCCCGACGTATCGAGCTGTGGTCGCGGCCGGTGACGACTGCTGCCCAGCAGTCGCTGGTGGTGCGGCTCGACGAGCCGGACGATGCGGGAGCGTGGCATCTCGAGGTACTGGCACTGAGCCCCGAAGGCGCGACCGAGCCGGTCGAGGTCGCGATGGTCAGCGGGGTCAGCGCACACCGGACCGAGGTGAGGGACCAGCTCACCCGGCTGGAACGGCTGCTGCCGGTGCTGATGCGCCCGGGCGGCAAGCGGCGCGGCGAGGTCATTCTCAGCCAGGACGAGGCCTGGGAGCTGATGTCGGTGACCGGTCCCGCCCTGCAGTCCGCAGGATTCGCGGTGGAGGTCCCGGATCTCTCGCGCGAGCGCCCGGCACCGTCGCTGCGGCTCACTGCCACCGAGGACGCAGACAGCGCGCTGGGCGCCCAGCAGCTCACCGCAGTCAGCTGGACCGCAGTCTTCGGTGACGTCGAGCTCACTGCGGACGAGATCCATGACCTGGCCTCCCAAGCCCGCCCGCTGGTGCGCGACCGGGGCAAGTGGATCGCGCTCGACCACGCCGATCTCGCCGAAGCGGCAGCAGCCCTCGCCGATCGTGCAGATGTCACATCGCTCACCGGCTCCCAGATGCTGCGCCAAGTGCTGGGGCTCGAAGGACCGTCGGTTCGCGGCGGCGTCACCATCTCGGGCAGCGGCTGGGCGGCGGACCTGCTGCGAGCTGCTGCGGAGATTCCCCCTGCTCCGTCGCGCAGGCCGGACGGCTTCGTCGGAGAGCTGCGCACCTACCAGGCCGAGGCAGTGGCGTGGCTGGAGTTCCTGGACGGAGCCGGGCTGGGCGGGTGTCTGGCGCTTGACATGGGCCTCGGCAAGACGCCGACGATCCTGGCGCGCGTCGCGGCCGATCGGCGCGACGCGCCGGCACTGATCATCGCGCCGCCCGCGGTCGTCGGGAATTGGGCCGCCGAAGCGGCTCGCTTCACCCCTGGCATACGGGCGATCGTCCATCACGGACCGTCCCGACGCGAACCCGACGAGCTGGTGAGCGCCTTGCGTGAGAGCACCGGTTCGCACGCAAGCCCCCAGATCGACATGGTGATCACCACTTACGGCACCGCGGTGCGCGACATCGAGGCGCTGGAGGAGATCACCTGGGACCGCATCGTCGTCGACGAAGCCCAGGTCATCAAGAACCACACGAGCGAGACGGCAAAGCAGCTGAGGCGCTTGACGGCTCGCAGCCGGCTGGCCCTCACAGGCACACCGATCGAGAACGGCCTGGGCGACCTCTGGGCGATCATGGATTTCTGCAATCCGGACCTGGTCGGCGCGAGGGCACCGTTCATCGCTCAGCTGCAGCGACCCGGCGACGCCCGAGGCGCGGCCGAGTCGGCCCTGCACGCCCTCAACGGAGTGCTCGTGTTCCGCCGGACCAAGGCGGAACCCCAGATCGCCGCCGAGTTGCCCGACCGGATCGACGAGATGGCCCATTGCGCCATGACGCCCGAGCAGATCGGCCTCTACCAAGCGGTGCTGGACCAGCTGATCGTGGATACGGCGGAGAGCGAGCAGGCGGGGGAACGGCGCAAGGGAGCCGTGCTGGCCGCCATCACCGCCCTCAAGCAGATCTGCAACCATCCGCTCAACTACCGGCCCGACGACTTCGATGATCGCATCGAGGGGCGCAGCGGCAAGCTGGACCGCCTCAACCATATCCTCGAAGCGGTGTTCGCGGCGGGGGAGCGGGCGCTGGTCTTCACCCATTTCGCCACTTGGGGCGAACGACTGGCGGGATACCTCTCGAAGCGGACCGGATTGCACATCGACTGCTATCACGGCGGCCTGGGGCGCTCTGCGCGAGACCGCATGGTGCGGCGCTTCCAGACCGAGGAGGGCCCTGGGGCGATGGTGCTGTCGCTCAAGGCGGGCGGCACTGGCCTGAACCTGACCGCTGCCAGCCACGTCGTGCTGTACGACCGTTGGTGGAACCCTGCCGTCGAGGATCAGGCGCGCGACCGCGCGTGGCGCATCGGACAGACCCGCACGGTCATCTGCCACCGCCTGGTGTGCCCTGGCACCGTCGACGAGCGCGTGGAGGAAGTGGTGGCCGGCAAGCGGCGGATCGCCGACATGGTGCTTCCCAAGTCGAGCTCCATCGGAGATCTCGACGCTGAGCAGCTCCGCCATGCGCTGGGCATCAACCCCGATGCGCTCCTGGCTGACGACTTCGACGGCCTGGACTCCGACAGTCCTGAGATCGGCGAACTGGTGGCTGCCGGCGTCGCAGGGGCAGGCGGGTCATGAGCTCCCGCCGGCGCCGCAAGACATCACGCACTCGCCGCCTGGGCGGAACCGAGGCGCAGCAACGGCAGGCCGCGGAGGCCAGCGGCAAGTTCTGGCATGGCGGCATCTCGGATCCCGCGACGGGGGAACAGACAGGTCAACCTGCAGATGCCGATAAGGGTGAACCGTCTCCCGATGCTGTCGTGGCATCGGCAGACGTCGCGCTGTCCTCTGAGACTCCGCGTATCTCGGTGACCCCCGACGCGACGTCGACGGTGCGCTCGCTCGGCAAACCGCCGCTCGGCGGGCGAGAGATGGTTGCAGAGCACTACTTCGAAGCCGTGTACCAGCGCGCTGTTGCGATGGCAGGCGCGCTCGCCGCCGCCGGGAACCTGCTCGACGACTCCGACGAGACGTTCACCTCGTCCTGAGATTCGCCGCAGCGCCCGCTTCTCAGCTCAGCTGGATGCCGTGGTAGCCGGCGTCTGCGATCGCGTCGATCTTGGCCCGGTAGCGGGGCGCGCCGCCGAAATACGCCTGGTAGCGGACACTGCCCTCTTGGTGGCCGGCGACGTTGGAGTTGTAGCCGGTGAACCATCCCTTGCTGCGTCGGAACAGCATCCGCTCGTGGGCACGCATCACCTCGTTCACCCACTCCTGCTCGGCCTCGAGTTCGGCCTCGACCCTGCTGTGGCCATTCTCGAATGCATAGGCCACCAAGTCGGTGACCCAATCCACTCCAGTCTCGATAGCCCGGGGGAAGTTCGTCGACCCTGACACGCTCTGGGGTCCGGCCACCATGAACAGGTTGGGGAACCCGTGCGAGAGCACGCCCAAGTACGTGCTCGGTCCGTCCTGCCAGCGCTCGGCCAGCGATGTGCCGTCGACGCCGAGAATCTCCACACGGTCATACGCTCCGGTGATCGCGTCGAATCCAGTGGCGTAGACGATCAGATCGAGGTCGTAGTGGGCGCCGCTGGTCTGGATGCCCGTCGACGTGAAGCGCTCGATCGGCGTTTCTCGCAGATCGACCAACTCCACGTTGGGACGGTTGTAGGCCTCGAAGTAGTGGGTTTCCAGCGGCAGGCGCTGGAGCCCGAAGCCATGGTCAGTCGGGATCAGCTTCTCCGCCACGGCAGGATCGTCGACCCGGCCGCGAATGCGGTCTGCGATGTAGTCGGATAACTCCCGGTTGGCCGTCTCGTCGAAGAAGATCTCCGCAAAATTCGCGGCCAGAATGGCGAAGCCGGACTGCGAGTAGAGCTCATCCCAAAAGGCGCGTCGCTCGGCCGCCGTCATGTCCCAGAACCCCCACCGTGGCACGTGCTCGAAGCCGCCAGGCGAGGCTGCGCAGTTGGCGAAGATCTCGTCGTAGCGCCCCCGGATCTCGTCCATCTCGGCGTCGGAGATGGGGGAGTTGTTGAGCGGAGTGCTCCAGTTGGGCCGGCGCTGGAACACCTTGAGCTCCGCAACCTTGTCGGCGATCTCGGCGATCACCTGGATGCCCGTCGCCCCGGTGCCGATGACGCCGACCCGTCGTCCCTCCAGCGCAACCGGCTCGGCAGGCCAGAAGAAGGTGTGAAATGCCTCGCCCTCGAATGCGTCCATGCCGTCGTAGCTCGGCAGCGTCGGTGCCGACAGGGGGCCGAGACTGGTGACGACAAAGCGCGCCGTTTGCGAACTGCCGTCGCTGAGGCTCAGCTGCCAATGGCGTGTGCTGTCGTCCCAGGCCATCTGGTCCACCCGGGACCCGAAGCGCATGTGCCGACGCAGATCGAACTTGTCGACCACGAAGTTCAGGTAGCGCAAGTTCTCCGGCTGGGACGAGAAGCGCTCCTTCCAGTGCCACTCGTCGAGCACTTCCTTCGAGAAGGAGTATCCGTAGGTGTAGCTCTCCGAGTCGAACCGGCATCCCGGGTAGCGGTTGCGGTACCACGTCCCGCCGAGATCGTCCTCGCCTTCGATGAGAACAGCGTCGATGCCGAGATCGACCAGCCGCTTGATCTGGTAGATGCCCGACACCCCGGCGCCCAGCACCACGACATCGCTATGACGCGCACCATTCATCGGTCAGTCCGCTGCCGCAGGCTCGAACCCGACTTCCTTGCCGCGGTTGATGCTCACCCAGTCGCGCGCCTCGAGGTACGGCCTGAAGGTGTCGAAGATCTTCTTCTCGTCGCGCGGCATGTGCTGGATCTCGTACAAGTGCGGGAACTCCAGCCAGCCGATGACGAGCTCCCACATGCGCAGCGCCGCGTCACCGGTGGGCGGCTCGAGCAGCACCGGTCCGAAGATCGCCGTGTCGCCGAAGTACAGCGTGGGCACGCCGAAGCCGCCCGAGTCGATGACCCGCTGGTGCTCGACCTTGATCTCGTCGTGGGTGCTCTGGTCGTCGATGGAGAGCTCGACAATGCCGGGATCGGCCCCGATCTGGGTGAGCAGGTGGCGGGCCACGTCGGGATTGTGGGGACGGTTGCCGTCGACATGGAGAGCTTCGCCCGACACCGCGTACCACTGGTCGAGCAGGTCCATCGATTCGCGCCGCAGGATCGCCCCGATGCGCATCATTGACCAGCCGTAGCTCCAATCGCGCTCCCAGGGATGCTTCTTGCCTTCGCGCAGGTTCACCTCTTCGAGGCTGAAGAACTTCCAGTTCACCGTCAGCCCCAACTGGTCGCGCACGTCGCGCATCCAGATGGAGGTCTGGTACGCCCACGGGCACATCACGTCGAAGTGGAAGTCGACCTCGCTGGGGCCGTCGTAGGTCTCAGGAGTGATGGTCATGAAGAGGCTCCCGCTCAGCCGCGGCCGTGGCGCAACAGTCGGCCAGGGGTTGCGCCGGTGCATTCGCCGGACTCGAAGGTGACCTCGCCGTTGACGATGATCTGGTCGTAGCCCTTGGCCCGCTGGACCCGACGCCACTCGCCGCCCGGCAGGTCGTGTTCCACGTTGCCGATCCACGGCGGGTCGATCTCAAGCTCCTCCATGTCGTAGACCACCACGTCGGCGGCGGCGCCCTCGCGCAGCGTGCCCCGGTCCTTGAAGCCGGCAGCGTGGGCGGCCAGCGCCGAGAGCCGGTAGTGCGCTTCCTCCAGTGTCACGGTGCCTTCGTCGCGCACCAGCCACGTCAGGAAATCAGTGGTGTAGGAGCCACCGCTGAAGAACTTGGTGTGCGCGCCGCCGTCGGACACACCGGGGATGGCGTAGGGCGACTGCATCATCTCGCCCATGAACTCCGCGTTCGAGCCCTTGTCGGGGCCCAGGAACTCCACGTTGAGGTCGCCCTGCAGGGACAGGTCCAGCATGACCTCGACGGGGTGCTTGCCTTGCTCTTCGGCAAGATCGCCGACCGAACGGCCCACGTACTGCTGCATGTCAGCCTGACGATTGACGCCTTGGACAACCAAGCCCTTGGGGTTGCCGCCCACGCCTGCCTGGATGACCTGCAGCCGGCGGTCGGCTTCCTCGGCCTCGTCCACGAGCGCCTTGCGCAGCTCGGGATCGGACATCTTTTCGATCTTCTCCTCCTTGGAGCCCGTGGTGACCGCACGCCAGGCGGGGGAGGCGTCGTAAAGATTCCAGTGCTCGAGCGTGAAGGCGAAGCCAGCGCGCCCGGTGCCGCACTGTGCATAGATCGGCAATTCCTGGTTCCAGCACTTGTCGATCCAGCGAAGCGGCCGCCGGTGCACCTCGGGATCCTTGCGGGCCGGTGCCACGACGTTGTGCAGGATGGGCCTGCGAGCGGTGCCGGCCAGCACCTCGAGGAACTTGATGTCGGCCCGGATGTCACCGGTGCCCTGGGTGATCTGGATGAAGCCCTCGTCCCGCTCGGCCAGCACACGCGCCAGGTTGAGAATGTCCTCGTCGCACATGATGTCGGTGACCATGGGGGAGCCGTCGAAGTCGGCCTGCACGCTGTCAGGGCCGAGGCGCTGGATGGAAAAGCCGCCGAGGCCCGCGTCCATGCCCTCGTGCAGGAGGCGGGCCATCTCCTTGCGCTCGGCCTCGGATGCCGGCTCGCCCGCCTTGGCCTTGTCGAGGCCCATGACGTAGGTCATCAGCGATGCGGTGGGCATGTACTGGATGACGTTGACGCCCTTGGGCGCACGGTCCAGCGAGTCCAAGTATTCGGGAATGGTCTCCCAGTCCCAGTCCATGCCCAGCCGCATCGACTCATAGGGGATCGCCTCAGTACGGGTCATGGTGAGCATGGAGCGATCGCGGAATTCGGGCTTGACCGGGGCGAAGCCGAAGCCGCAGTTGCCGAGCACCACCGAGGTCACGCCGTGGTAGCCCGAGATGGTGCACCACGGGTCCCAGCGGATCTGGGCGTCGTAGTGGGTGTGCAGGTCGACGAAGCCCGGCGCCACGATCTTGCCGGTGGCGTCGATCTCCCGATCGGCCGTGCCCTGTGGGCGCCCGCCGAGCTGGGCCACTTTGCCGTCTCGGATCCAGACGTCGCCCTTGTAGCGCGGCACCCGGGTGCCGTCGACGACAGTCCCGCCCTTGATGTGAATGTCGAACTCAGCGCTCATCGCATGCCCCCGGTGTGCTCGCTTCGATCGGTCCAAGCCGGTGCCGGCAGCCTCGTGACGCGCCGGCATCAAACCTTCACGCTACCCAACCGCTCCGCGGGCTGCCTGCAGGCAGGCGCGACGTCGTCAACGGGTCGCCGGGACGCTGTCGCTTGCTGAGCTCCGGGCGGACCTAGGCTCCCGCCTCGTTTGCCGACCCCCTCAAGCAATGAAACTCACTGCACAGCGCAAGCACCTCCTCGCCGTCTCTGCGGCGCTCACCTTCGCAGGCTTCGTCGTGGCCGGCTTTGCCGTCCTCGCAACAGGCGGTACGCCCGACGTCGGCGGCCGCAACCAGCCTCTGGGCCAACCAAAAGCCTCCGTCGAGATGACCTACACCACTGCGGGTGTGCTCGAGGAACCCGTCCCAGTACCGGCAGCTCCCGTCATCGTGCGCCCGTACCGCGAACCTGGGATCACGACGAACTCGGTGGGGGAGCATCCCAACGTGCTCGTTTCGCCCATCCAGACTGCGGCCGTCGTCATCGAGCCAGCGAACGCACTGCAGTCGTCACTGCCCCAGGGCGAGCACACCGAGTGCCAGGAATTCCGCACGCTCATCGCGGACGGCAGGGATTGGGATGTCGATGTCGTACTGGCCATGGCGTGGCGAGAGTCCAGATGCAATGCCCAACTGGTTTCGATCACCAACGATTGGGGTCTGCTGCAGCTCAACGCCACATGCTGGGCCGGCAAAGCCATCGACGGTTTGCCGGAGGTGCGCAGATTGCCCGAGTCTGTCGCACCAGTTGATCTGCGATGTGACGGACGCACACAATCGACTCCGGCAGCCCAGTGGTGCTACCGGGCCAAGGAAGCTGCATTTGACACCGGTCAATTGCCCTCGTCGCCGTGCGACGCCTGGCTGGATCCCACCGTCAACGTCACTGCCGCGTACGAACTATGGGAACGCTACGGCTGGCGACCTTGGTGCTTCAACGACCTGCTGCGCGCCACCTCCGCCTGCCGCGAAGCGGGAGAGTCGCTGTAGAGGACGATCCGACACTTCGTGCGCGGTGCGGTGCATCCCGGCGTGTGCCCCTCCCGGCCAAAATCTATCAACTTGACATAATGTCGATTATCGGCGTACTTGCACTAGCCCAGAACTAGCTCGAGAACTCCAGCAGTGGCTCGCGCCGCGTTAGATGTCGAGGGCGTGGCCGTAGCTGCTGCTGTGCGAGATGATGAAGTTCTTGCGTGGGTCGACCGCTGCACCCATCATCACTTCGAATGCTTCCTGAGCAGCTTGCGCGTCGCCGACGGTGACCTGGCGGAGCACTCGCGTCTCGGGGTTGAGCGTGGTTTCGAACAGCTCGTCGTCGTCCATCTCGCCGAGGCCCTTGAATCGAGTCAGCCGGTAACGCCGACCGGCGGTGTCCAACTCGGCGACGAGCGCATCCCGCTCTGCCTCTGAGTACACGAATCGCTTCTCCTGCCCGATCGTGAAGGCGTGTGTTGGCGGCTGGGCTGCGAACACTCGTCCCGCATCGAGCAGCGGGCGCATGTAGTGGTACACGAGCGTGAGCACCAAGCAGCGAATGTGGCTGCCGTCGACATCGGCGTCGGCCAGCAGCACGACGCGGTTGTAGCGGGTCTGATCTAGATCGAACGCCGGTCCTGAGCCGCCACCCACGGCGGTGAACAGCGCCGTCGCCTCGGCGTTGTCGAGCACAGCCTTGGCCGTGCCCTTGCCAGCGTTCACCACCTTGCCCCGCAGCGGCAGCACCGCCTGCCAAGCGCTGTCGCGTGCCCGCTTAGCCGGCCCGGCCGCAGAGTCGCCTTCCACGATCAGCAACTCGCCCTCGGGATGCAGCCGGCAGTCGGCCAGCTTGGCCGGCATGCCGCCCGAGCCCAGCGCCGCTGCCTTGCGCCGTTCGTCGAGTGCCCGGCGGGTGGTCACGCGGTTCACCACCGCGTCGGAGATCTTGTCGAGCACTGCCTTGACATGAACGCGCTTGCTCGACGCCGCTGCGCCGGAGAACCAGTCGCGCAGCCCGTCCCGCACCACGTTGTTGACGATCCGCTGCACCGGGGGCGTCCCGAGCTCGCGCTTGGTTTGACCCCGGAACTGGGGTTCGGGGAACGTCACCCGAACCACTGCCACGAGGCCCTCCTGAGCGTCCTCGCGCTGGGCGCGGGCATCGTCTCGTAGGCGTCGCAGCTTGCGCAGATCGGCGTCAGCCAGCGCACCGTTCACAGCAGTCGTGAGCGCCCGTTCGAAACCCGCCACATGAGTGCCCCCGTCGGGCGTGGGAATGGTGTTCACGAAGCTCACGATGCGGGAATCGAACGATGCACACCAGCGCATCGCCACGTCCACCTCGCAGTGACGGGTGACCTCGGTGAGCTGGCCATCCACCGGCACTTGCTCGGTGAATTCGTCAGTGCCGTGCAAATCGATGAGGCCGCCGACCGGCTCGGCATCGCCTCGCAACTGCTCGACAAAATCGGCCAAGCCACCCGACGACATCAGTTCCTCAGACGTGATCGGCTCGCGGCGTCGGTCGGTCAGGGAGAACTTGACTTTCGGCACGAGGAAGCACGTCTGCTCCACGCGCTCACGAACCTCGGCGTAGCTGATCGATGCGTCGGCATCGAACACGTCGGCATCGGGCCAGAAACGCACCCTCGTGCCAGTTCGCTTCGGCGACACCTTGCCCACGATCTTGAGCGAGTGTCCTCGCCGGAAGCGCCCAGCAGCGTCGGTGTTGCCTGCCTCACGGTCCCGGAACTCCAGCCGGTGGGTGCGGCCATTGCGGTCGACCTCGACCTCCATCTGCGACGACAGCGCGTTGACCACCGAAGCGCCCACGCCGTGCAGACCTCCCGACGCGCCGTACGCGCCATTGCCGAACTTGCCCCCGGCATGCAGCTCGGTGAACACCACTTCCAGCGCCGTCACATCGCCTTCCTTGACATCGACGGGAATGCCGCGGCCCCGATCGGCGACCTCGTAGGAACCGTTGCTGTGAAGAGTGACCTCGATCAGCTTGCCGTGCCCCGCAGCGGCCTCATCCACGGCGTTGTCGATCATCTCCCACAGCAGGTGGGTGAGCCCGCCAGAGCCAGTGCCGCCGATGTACATGCCGGGCCGCTTGCGGACCGCTTCGAGCCCTTCCAGCACCTCGATGGCGTCGGCGTCGTAGGCGCCCGTTCCCGCAGTTGCGGACGGCGCTTTCGGTCGGCTGGGGCCGTCGTCGGCTGCGAGGTCCATCGTGTCTGTCCTCATGCGGACCGGGCTCATGCGAACCGATCCTGACCGAGAGCGACGATTCTGGGGCCTGCCCGCCGGGCCCGCAGGTTCCGTTTGGTGGGCACCAACTCTGGGCGCACTGGCGTGGGGTCGGGCCGCTTCGGATCGCCGTCGGCAGCCACGATGGCGGCGATCTGGCGATCCACGCCGACCCACGCGTAGGCAACGCATGTCTCGAAGCCCCCGAAGCGCACGGTCGGCGAACCTGCCGTGCCTCGGCCCTGAGCGGGCACCTCGGACATGTCGGTGACCTTGAGCGTGCCTTCATCAGTGACCGCAGCCACCAGCGAGCCGAACGCGACTTGCGCCGCGGTCAGCACCGTGGCTCCTGCAGCGAGCTTCATGGCGTTTACTCCCCCGGCGTTCGGCCCCTTGGGAGCGAACGCGTCGCACGCCGTGCGCAGCACATGGCCAGTGGAGGACACCACCGCCAGCTCGGACCCGTCCGGTGCCTCGAACGCGGCCACGAGTCGGTCGCGGTCGCGCAGCGTCATGGCTGAGGCGCCGTCGCGGCGTGCCAGCAAGTCAGACACATCGACGCGCTTGCCGGTACCGCTGCGAGTCACCAGCGCTATGGGGCCGGCACTGGCCTCCGCGGCAAGCAACGCCACAATCCGTTCGCCCCTCGACAGATCGAACATCTCGCTCTGGGGCGCTCCCCTGCTGCCGCGCGCCATCTCGGGAATCTTCCGCACATCCACCGTGAGCAGTCGCGCTCGATCGGTGAGCGCAGTCACCGTCTCGAGGTCGGACACGGTGACTTCGGTCGCCAGCACATCGTGGCGGCCGGGCTTGGCTGCGAGCGGGTCTTCGGCGTGACGACGCCCGAGCAAGCCCGATGTCGACAGCGTCACGGAACTCACACCGGCGACTGCCACTCCCCCACCAGCCACTCCTGCCAGCGCTCCCCCGCCGGACGATCCGCCGTCGGCTGCCTGGGCGGCCTCGTCAGCCAGCCGTGCTGCTTCGGCGTCGACCTTCGCGCGTTCCACCAGCTTGCTGCGGCGGGGTACCCCGAACTGCTCGACCAGTTCGTCGAGTTCGGCGGCAACGATCTGGCGACGGCGCTCGTCGGATTCCAGAATGGCGATATACGACGCAATGGCTGCACGGAGCTCATCTAGCTCGTCGCGCAGCTTCTGCGTCTCCAAGGCAGTCAGCCGCCGCAGCTGCATGTCCAGGATGTGGTTGGCCTGCACCTCGGTCAGGCTCAGCCGCTCGATCAGACTGGCACGGGCAGCTTCCACGTCGGCTGAGCCCCGGATGATGGCGATCACCGTGTCGATGGCGTCAAGCGCGATGAGCAGGCCCTCCACGATGTGCTCGCGTTCGCGCGCCCGATCCAGCCGATGCTGTGTTCGGCGCACGATGACGTCGAGCCGGTGGGCGATGTAGTGCTCACACAGCTCCCGGATGCCCAGCGTTTGCGGAACTCCGCCCACCAGGGCCACGTTGTTGATGCCGAACGACTCCTCCAATGGCGTCCGCCGCCACAGCTCGGCCAACACCTGTTGAGGGTCGGCGTGCGGCCTGCATTCGATGACCAGCCGCAGCCCGCTCGTGCGGCCCGACAGGTCGTTCACATCGCCAACTTGGTCGAGCTGGCCTGCCCTGACGAGTTCCCGGATCTTGGCGAGCACCCGCTCGGGCCCCACCATGTACGGCAGCTCGGTCACCACGATGGCCTGCCTGGTGGCCGTCAACCGTTCGAAATGCACCGTGGCGCGGACTCGCACCGAGCCACGACCGGTCTCATAGGCCTCGGCGAGCTGCTCGTCCCACATTACTCGCCCGCCCGTCGGGAAATCGGGACCGGGCAGCACCTCCATGAGCGTCTCGACGCTGGGACGGCGCTGAGGCCGGCGCAGCACCATCTTGATGGCCGCGGCCACTTGGCTCAGGTTGTGGGGCGCCATGTTGGTGGCCATGCCCACTGCGATGCCGCTGGCACCGTTCACCAGCAGATTCGGCAGCAGCGCCGGCAGGCAGGTGGGCTCGGTCCGTTCGCCGTCGAAATTCGGAGCGAATTCGACGGTGTTCTCTTCGATGTCGGCCACCATCGTCATCGCAGCGCCTCGCAGCCGTGCCTCGGTGTATCTGTAGGCGGCCGGGGGATCGTCGAGGCTGCCGAAGTTGCCCTTCGGCTCCACCAGCGGCACCGACATGGCGAAGCTCTGGCCCATGCGGACCATCGCTTCGTAGATCGCGCTGTCGCCGTGGGGGTGGTACTTGCCCATGACCTCCCCCACCACGCCGGCCGACTTGCGGAACGGTGTGCCGGGGCGCAACCCCAAGTCGTCCATCACGTACAGGATTCGGCGCTGCACCGGCTTGAGGCCGTCACGGACGTCAGGAATCGCCCGGGCTGTCGTGACCGACAGCGCGTAGGGCATGAACGAGTCGCGCATCTCTTCGGCGACATCGATCTCGTGGATCTCGCGTGCAATCGTCGTCGGTGCGGTCGGTCCGGCCATCGTCGGAGCCCCTTTCAGGGACTGGTGGTGATGCAGAGCAGAGGTGTGCGAGCGCGTCGCGAACGCCGGACTGCGCCGTTCAGTTGGTGCACTCCGGCAGTCGTTGTCGAGAGTACGGCGCTGACGACAGCTCGCTGAGTCAATTTCCGGACATGCCTCAAATGCGGTAGCCCTCGCGTCAAGCACTACCCTGCCGCGGGTGTTGGTGAAGGCGCTGTGAGCCGTCGCCTCGAGGTCGAGTTGACCAGCCGACGTGACGACGGCTCGTGGACGTGGCGTGCTGCAGGCGCGAAGCAGCCGAAAGGCGTGCTGGATGGCGACTTGCTGCCATCAGGTGTCGGCGAGGGCGATGTGCTGCGTGTCGATGCCGACTTCGAAGTCGATGGCATCTTCGTCACCCAGGTGCTTCCGCCCAAGGCCCGCAGCGGCAAGCCCCCCGCCGAGCGCATCGAGCTGATCGGCCCACCCGATCGCGGTGCTGGCACCACTACGACCCACCTCGGCGGCCGCGGGGGACGCAAGCGGGACGGTGAGGGCGGTCGCCCCAAGCGTCGATCGGGCGAACGCCGCGACCGCGGCGAGCGCGGACGCCGTCGGGAGCGCGACAGCGAACGTCCGGCTGCATCCGGACGTGACGGCGACAAGCGACGGCGCAGGCGAGACCCCGATCGGAGCCAACGCCGGGACGGCGACGCCAAGGGGCGCCCGCCCAAAGATGTCTCCGACAAGCAGAAGGCCCCCGCTCCCGAACGGCCCCCGCGCCCCAAGGCTCGCAAGCTTCGCCCCGGCCGCAAGCACCGTGATGCGCTGATTGCCGCGCTGCCCGCCGAGCAGCAGGTGGTGGCTGAGCAGGTCGCCCGCGGGGGTCTCGCGGCCGTGCGGGCCGAGATCGAGGCGCAGAATCGCAAGGCAACTGATGAGGGCACACCCGAAGTGCCGGCGGAGGGCGTGCTTGCCCTGGCGGAGTCGCTGGTCAGACCATTGCAGATTGCCGAATGGCGAGACCGTGCCGATGCCGCTCTCGCGGGGATCGACCGAGCTGACCTGCGCGACCTGCGCTCGGTGCTCGTGGCCGCGGAGGACTACGCCCGTGATGAAGAAGCGCGGGAGCTGGCCGAGCAGATCAGGGCGGGACTGAACGAACGCGTCGAACGGAGCCAGCGGGAATGGCACGACGAGCTGCGCACCACGCTGGCAGACGGACGTGTCGTGCGTGCGCTGCGACTCAGCTCGCGGCCGCCCAAGGCGGGCGCTCCGCTGCCCCCCGAGATCGCCCAGGAACTCACGTCACAGGCCAACGCGGCACTCGGCGCCGGTGCCTCGCAGCACCGGATCGCAGTGGTGCTTGACGCGGTGGCCTTTTCGCCCGTGCGCCCCTACGTCGTTCTGCCCGCCATCCCAGCCGAACCGACCCCCGAACTGCTCGAAGTAGCTCGGAAGGTCGCCACCCGCCTGCCCGAAGTGGCCACCGCGCTCGGGATTGACCCCGCCGAGGCCAGCCAGCGCAGCCAGCCACGGCGCGGCCGCGGGCGCCGATCGAAGGCGGAGCAGGCGGAGCCGACTGAACAGGCTGAGCAGGCCGGAACAGCCGAACAGCCCGAAGCGGCTGCGCAGGCCGAGGAGTCCGAGTCCGCCGACGACACCGCGGCGACCGCAGACGAATCTGGCGTCGAGAGCGATGGCAGGGTGCCAGCAGAAGCCGACGACGATGCCGACGCTGGAGGCGAAGCGCCCCAAGCCAACGAGAACGACGCGACAGGCGGCGACTCAGCCGCGGAGGACGTGGCGGTCGAGGAACTCACGCATCCCGCCTGAGAGCGGCAGCGCACCCGCCTCTATCTCCGCGAAGCTCACGAACCGGGCTTCCGCCGCATCATCCCCGGCCACCGGCACCGCATCGGCGTCGCACTCCACGGCGAAGTCCAAGATCACGAAGTGAATGCTGTCGCCGATGTGCTCGGTCACGCCAACCATTTCGCCGCACCGCACCTCAAGGCCGGTTTCCTCCGCCAGCTCACGCTCGACAGCGTCGCTCAGGCGCTCTCCGGGCTCCACGCGCCCGCCGGGAAACGCCCACAAACCCTCGCCCGGCGGGCGGCCCCGGCGCACCAGCAACACCGAATCCTCGCGGACTGCGATGCCGCCGGCGCACACCGTGGGAAGCGGCCGGCTCATTTTGTGCGAAGCGAGGTCGGAGCATCCGGCTGCAGCGATCGGTGCAGCACCAGCAGCCGCGCAGTGAAGCCGAACGTCTCGAAGAAGTTCTTGGTCGCGCGATTGCCGGGCAGCGCGAGCGCGTCGACGCCGACGCAGTTCCGCTGCCCGCACCACAGCAGTGCTTCGCCGATCAGTGCCTCGCCGACGCCAACCTCGCGGGCACCCCGAGTGACATACAGATCGGTGACGCGACCCAGCGTCTCGCCGGTCTGCAGCGTCTCGACGGCCGCCACGGCGTAGCCCACCGGGGCGTCGTCGATCACGCCGATCCACACGGCGCAGTCGGGATCGTCCAGATCGGCTGCCAGGCTCTGCTCGAACGGACGCCCGCGCACCTCTCGGCGCGACCAGACCCAGCCCCCTCGGGCGTCTTCCTGTTCGGCCACTGCCTCGGCCGCCATCTCCGCGAGCGCGCCCAGGTGCTCGGACCCAGCAGGGCGGGCAACTACGTGCACGGGATGAGTCCCACGGTTCCGGTCTCCATGCGGGGCCCCTCAGGCAGGCTCGGCAGAACGCCGCCGAACCGTGGCTTCCTCGGCGCCCAAGCGTCCCAGGATCCCCTCGGACACATCGACATGCGACAGCATCGCAGCGACTGCGTGATGGCCGGCCACTTCGGAGATCTGCCGGTACATCTCGGTCACGATCCGCCGGTAGTCGGTGTGACCTTGGGGCTGCGACCGCAGCTCGATCATGTGCATGGCCTCGCGGGCGTTGAACTGCATGCTGTAACGGACGCGGTAGGCCATGGCCACGGCGTAGGAGGCCTCGAGGGCTCCGACGGTTTCGGCCACGGTGTCGTACAGCTCCGCCGAGAGCTCCATGACATCGTCGTAGGCCTCTCCCCCGCCGGCGGCATCCACGAGTGCGGGAACGGCGTACCCGTGCTGAGGCACCAGCGGCTGCCATTCGATCGTGAGCAGGCGATGGCGCTGCAGGTCGCGGAAACTGCCGTAATCGCCGAGCACGTCGAAGCGGTAGTCGAGGCGCTCCAGCCCCCGGCCGGGCCTGTGGCGGCGGTTCGTCCGCTCGCCGCAGTAGCGCTGCACCAGATCCCTGCGCTGGGCTTCGGTCATGTCGGCGACGCGGGCCGCGATCTGCGACTCCGGAAGCGAGGTGTAGGGGTACAGCATGGCAGCAAGCATCTTGGTCTCGCCGTCGGGATCCCAGTCGGTGAGCACAACTTCGGCCACCGGCTCGGCGGCCTCGTTTGCGAACAGGTCCGCTGCGAATTCCGACATCGAGGTCCGGTTGGCCTCGAGGTAGTCGGACCACACCACCCCCCGATCGGGCTGGTCCACCCGCCGCAGGAACGACGGGATGACCTTGCGCAGCTCGGTCAGCATCATCTGGGCGTAGCTGCGGGCTTCGGGCAGCGGGTGCGCCCGCATCCGCAACAGCAGCGCCTCGTACGCCTGACCCGTGCCGAAGATGCCGAGGTTGGACAGGCTGGCCGCAGGCAGCAGTCCCCGTGCCGAGTCGAACGCCTGCGCACGGATGGCTCGACGGCGCGCGAGGTCACCGCCCTTGGCGGTGATAGATGACCCGGCGCTGCCCTTGGCAGCGAGCGACGCCCCAGCACTGGTGCCGGGCGCCGCGTCGGGATGATCGGTCAGCCATGCGGTCATCCGGCGGACCATGTCGCCGTAGGCGTCGAACATGCGGTCGACGTCGCCGACAAAGCGCGTCCCGGCACGCGAGCTCATCACCGAGGGGGGTCGGTGGTACCGGTAGCGGCCTCCGGAGCGCTCGTCATAGGCGAGATAACGGGTCGACTGCTCGAGGTACGACATCAGGCGCCCTCGTTCGAGGATCTTGGTGAGCAGGTTGGACGCCTGCTCGCACGCGAGGTGCACAGCCCCGAGCTGCGCCACCGAGTCGTCGCCGTATTCCACGAATACCCGCTGGTAGAGCTGCTCGGCCCGGGCGACACCCACGGTGGCGTCGATGGTCTCGTCACCCGAGATGTCGAGATCGTCCACGAATTCGTCGAGCAGCAGCCGTCGCAGGCTCTTGTGCGTCCTCGAGTAGCGGGCGAACAGCGCCCCTTTGACCACCTCTGGAAGGTTCACGAGCGCGAAGACCGGCTGGCGCAGGTTGGTGACATAGCGCCGCAGCACGTCCTGCTCTGCGGGAGTGAAGGTCTCCGCGGTGTAGTGCATCACCGGCGGGGAAGGTTGCTTGGCGGCACCGCGCCGATGGTATGGCCCAAATCGGCGAGAACCGGGGACACCCGCGGATCGGCGATCTGCGGTTGCGCTGTCAGAACACGATCTCGGCGCCGTCGGGCACCACCGCCACCGACAGTTCCCGGCATCTGCCCACCCGCTCCCCGTCGAGCCATAGCGCCATCGGCCGCTCGAACCGGTACTCGGCGTCCGCGACGCGCCGCACCGAGATGGATGGGTGCGGGATGTGAGTCCCCAAGCGCAGCCGCCTGCGGGCGAGCATGCGCTCCCGCAGGCTGAGGCTCGGCCCGTTGAGCCCGGTTTCGAGGACGTGAAGGCGTCCGTCATTGGGATGAGCTGCGGGCGCCACGCGCCACGCGCCGGCTAGGTCGGCGTTCATGACGGCGACAACGGGTCCACGCCACCACGAATTGCGTGCGATGACCCCGACGCACGCCCACAGATGGTTGCCGTCAGCCGTCACCCTGATGAGATCGATGGGTGCTGTGTGGGCTTGGTCCGAGTGCAGCCGCCGGGTGCCGCCGCCGGGCGCGCCCACCACCTGCCACAGGTCGCCTCCGGTCACGCCGATGGGCGCGGGCTGCCCGAACCCGCCCCGTTGGGCGGTGATCTCCCTGCGCAGCTCGCTGTTGCTGGAGGCAAACGGCGACCCATGCGGCAGCGGTGCTGCAGTGCCCCACGGCTCGCCGCGCCGGATCGTCATCGGAGTCTGCGAATGCGAGTCGACGCCGGTGCCGGCGAGAACGCCTTCCCCGCCGGCGCTGCAGCTGGCTCAGCCGGAGGTTCATCGGACACTCGCGCCGCGGCCGCGACCACGTCGCGATCGAGCGCGGCGCGCGACGCTGCGGCCGTCTGCCGGGTGCGCCCCGCAGGCGCCACATCTGCGATGCGGTCGACGAGGTCGATCAGCTGCCGCATCTGCCGCACAAAGTCACCTCCCGCAGGTGCGTCGCCGCCCGCGAGGTCGGATCGCCACAACTGCTCATATGTCGCACCTGCGGCCCACGCATGTGCAGTCGCCATGAACGCTGCATCGGGCGGGCGGGAGAGCACGAGACTGTGGCGGCGTTCAGCGTCGGCGATCTCAGCGGCCAGGTCGAAGATCAGCCCGGCGCGCTCCCGGCATTCGTCGTCGGGGTAGCGGGGTGCCGGCGGCGGCTGGCTGGCGCGGTGCTCGTAGGTCAGCACCGAGACCAAACCGGCCAACTGCGTCGGCGTCAGCCCGTCGAGCAGGCCGTCGCGCAATGCCAGCACCGTCAGCAGGTCTGCTTCATGGAAGACCGACCGCAGGCACTCGCCTGACGCTGTGAGCGACCAGCCGTCCGAGCAGCCGAACTCCTCCAGCACCTCGTTGGTGGCGTCGAGCTGCCGAGCCAACCCGCCCTTGGCGATCTTGATGCGCTCCTTCATGCGGCCGACCCTGGCCCCGATGCGCTCGGCGTGGCGTTCTGCCTCGGCGAGCGCCCGGTCAGGTCGCCGATCACCGGCGCGCCCGCGATGTCGCCGGCTTCCGTGCTTCGGTCCCCGGTGCCGGTTCCCTCCCGATCGGCTCTGGGATCGGCCGCCGCCCATCGATCGCACTCGCGCCCGCGCTTCGCGCAGCTCTCGCCGCTCGACCTCGAGTGCTGCAAGCCACTCGTCGATGCGCCGATCGGCACGCCATTGGGCGAACGAGCTCCGCACCAGATCGGTGGCCTCGGAGTGGGTTCGGCTCGCGATCAGGTTGGCCACCATGTTGTACGTCGGCCGGAACGACGACTCGAGCTCGTAGTCGTCACTGGCTGCAAGGCGTGCCGTCTCAGCGAATGCAGTGTGGGGATGCCACAGCGTGTAGGCATACCCCACATCGTCGATGCCGCGACGGCCCGCCCGGCCAGTGAGCTGTGTGTACTCGCCGGGAGTCAGCATCGTAAAGCCCTCGCCGCGGAAGCGGCTGAGCTGGCTGATCACCACCGAGCGGGCCGGCATGTTGATGCCGAGCGCCAACGTCTCGGTGGCAAAGACCACGGCCAGCAGCCCTGCTGTGAAGCAGTCCTCGATCGTCTCCTTGAACGCCGGCACGAGACCGGCGTGATGGGCCGCAACGCCCGCCTGCAGGCCTTCCAGCCAGTCGTCGTAACCCAGGGCGTCGAGGTCGCCGCTTCCCAAAGCGGCCGTGTGTGCCGCAGCAATCTGGCGAACCCGATGCCGCTCGGCGGCGTCGAGGAATGCCGCTCCGTCAGCCACCAACGTCCGGGCGGCGTCGTCGCAGCCTTGGCGAGAGAAAACGAACACGATCGCTGGCAGCTTGCCGTCGGCTGCGAGATGCTCGACGATCTCCGAGCGCCGCGGGCGCGCCGGCCGAGTGCCCCCCGAGCGCTGCCGCCGGTGCCCTCCCGAGCGTGAGCGGGCCCGCTCTTCCCACCGCTCGATCTCCGGATTCGCACGGCCGTCCTGCAACGTCGGAAGATCGACAACGCGCCGGCTGTGCCGCTCGTACAGCAGGAATCGATCCTCAAGCGGCACCGGGCGCGCAGCTGACACGACCGCCTCGCAACGCCCGGCAGCCGCGTCAATCCACGCTGCAAGCTCAACGGCATTGCTGACCGTCGCCGACAGGCACACCAAGCGCATGTGCGGCGGGGTGCCGATGATGACCTCTTCCCAGACGGCGCCCCGGTAGGGGTCCTGCAGGTAGTGGATCTCATCCAGCACTGCGATGCCGAACTCGGCCACGTGAGGCGACTCGGCGTACATCATGTTTCGCAACACCTCTGTGGTCATCACCACCACATCGGCGTTGGGCCGGATGACGTTGTCGCCGGTGAGCAGCCCCACTCGATCAGTGCCCAGCCACGATCGCAGGTCGCGCAGCTTCTGATTCGACAGGGCTTTGGTGGGAGTCGTATAAGCAGCTCGCTGGCCGGACTCGAGGGCCCGCGCAATCGCGTACTCCGCCACCAGCGTCTTGCCCCCCGATGTCGGAGCGGAAACCAGCACCGAGCTCCCGCTCTGGAGAGCCTCGAACGCCTCGATCTGGAAGCCGTCGGGCGTGATGCCCCGCGCCGCCACATGGTCCGCCAGCAACGGCGGCAGTGCGGCCGCGATGCCGTCGCCAAGTCTGGACGGTTGCCTGCTATGGGTGTGTGTCTCGCTCACGAACCGGAGTCCGCAACGCTGGCGATCTCGTCCTGGGGTTCATCGGGGGGCTCTTGGCTGCGGCGACGGCGCAGACGAAACGGCCCGGCACCGCCACGTCGTCGCAGTATCAGAAAACCGACCAGGATCGACAGCTCGTAGAACACGTACAGCGGCACCGACAGAGCAGCGAGCGTGAACGGGTCGCCTGAGGGCGTGATGATCGCGGCACCGGCGACGATGCCGACGATGGCATAGCGGCGGGCTCGATTGAGCTGTCGCGGGGTCACAATCTCAGCGAGCTGCGCGAACACCAACAGGATCGGGAACTCGAAGCCGATGCCGAATGCCAGCATCATGAAGGTCACCAGGCCCAAATACGCACCCGGCCCCAGCAGCGGATCCACGACGTCACCGCTGACGGAGATCAGAAAGTCCAATGCCCGCTCGAAGGTGAAGTAGGCGAGTACTACACCGGACGCGAACAGCAGGAATCCGACGATCACGAAGGGCACCGCCCAGCGCTTCTCGCGCCGATCCAGGGCCGGAGTGATGAAGCGCCACAGGTGCCACAACAACACTGGCATGGCCAGCACGACGCCGAGGTACGCCGAGACCTTGATGCGGGTGCGGAACCCTTCCAACGGCGAGGTGATGATCAGGCTGCACGAGTCCCCCAGCACGCTCGCCGGAGCGTCGCGGGCTTCCAGCACCCGGCAGTACGGGGGCAGGAAGACCGCCTCCAAGAGCCAGTCGTAGACGATCAGGCCGACGACCATGCCGATGCCGATCGCGATGATGCTGAAGATGAGCCGGTTGCGCAGCTCCGAGACGTGGTCCCAGAACCCCATCACCGCCGGCCGCTGACGGCGTCGTGGCCAGAGCCTCACGCAGTTCCGTCGCTGGTCGGGCGATCCGCCCCGGCGTCGGCGGCCGGTTCTTCAGGAGATCCCGTCGCCGCTGGCTCAGTCTCGCCTGGCGCTGAGGTCTCGCTCGGCGCCTTCTTCGGCGGGTCGGCCGGCTCGATGATCGGCGTTGCAAGCGTGGCGTCCATCTCCTGGCGGACGGACGTGGAGAAGTCACGGACCTGCCGGAAAGCGCGACCGATGCCCCGGATAGCACCCGGCAGCCGCTTGGGGCCGAGCACGATCAGGGCCACGAGCACGATGATCAGCACCTCGTTGGGCTGCAGGCTCACGGCTCGATGGTAGAACCCGCGCCTGCCAGGACGGTTCTCACACCCGCAGCGGCAGCACGCGGCGAGCGGCCCAGCGCAGCGCGATCCCCAGCGCCCGCTCCCCCGCAACGCGGCGGAGCGATGGCACGTCGAGGCTGTCGATGGCATCGCGAGCGCGCACGAGGTCGGCCCGCACCGTTGCGACTGCATCAGAAACCGCATCGAGCGATGCAGCAATGGCTCGCATCTCGACGACCAGCCGCCGGATCAGCAACGTGGCCACAGCCACGAGCACAGCGAACACCACCGCCGGCAGCAGCCAGATCAGGCCCACGTCACGCACGATAGGGCGCGAGACGCGGCCCAGACACCGGGCGCTTCCCGTAGGACTTCAACGGATCTGAGTGCGTGCCGCTCGGCACGGTGTCGGAATTGGCACGATAGGGAGGTGCCCCCGCAGCCGCTGCCGTCTCTGCGCACGCCCCCGATCACGTTCGCGCATCGAGGCGGGCGCGCCCACGGCCCCGACAATGCGCTCGAGACGTTCACCACGGCATTGGAGCTCGGCGCGACCGGACTCGAGACCGACGTATGGCTGAGCAGCGACGGGCACCCGATGCTGAACCATGACGGCGTCGCCTGGCACCGCGGAGTACGCCGTGCGTTCAGCTCGCTGCGCCGCGAGCGCATCGGACCGGACATCGCCACGCTGGCCGAGATGTACGACGCCTGCGGCACAGACTTCGAACTCTCGGTGGACCTCAAAGACCCCGCGGCCGCTGACGCCGTCATCGGGAATGCTCGCGACGCCGGGGCCGAGCAGCGCTTGTGGATCTGTCACCGGGATTGGGACCTGCTGACCGGTCTGAGGAATCGCACGAGCGCGCACATCGTCGACTCGACCCGGATCCGTCGCATCAAGGAAGGCCCCGAGCGCCGTGCCGCCGCCATGGCCGACAGCGGCATCGACGCAGTCAACCTCCCGGCGAAAGACTGGACGGGCGGGCTCGCGGCGCTCTTCCACCGGTTCGAGCGGTTCTGCTTCGGGTGGGACGTCCAGCACACCCGCTTGGCGGCAGGACTCCGCGACATGGGCCTCGACGGCCTGTACGGCGACCACGTCGACCGGCTCCTGGCGGGCATCGCCTCCCGCGGCGATCCGCCCCGGTCCCACAGCGACGAGGGCCTCTGCGGCGCTCAGTCCGCCTGATTGTGCCTGACAGGGGTCATGTTCGCTGAAGGTGCACCTCTCGAAGGGCGTCACAGACCGCCGAGCCGGGTGGGCGGCCAGAAGCGCGCGAAGGCCCGGCCGATGATCTCGCTCTCGGGGATCGGACCGAAGAACCGGCTGTCCTGGCTGGAAAACCGGTTGTCGCCCATGACGAAGACGTAACCGGCAGGTACGAGGACCGGCCCGAAGTCGCTCGTGTACACGGCGGTCGAGAGGTAGTCCTCGTTGACCGGTGTCCCGTCGATGACGAGCCGACCGTCCACTGCCCCGACGCTCTGGCCGCCAACGGCCACGACTCGCTTGACCAGTTCGGCGGTCTGCGGATCGCGCAGCTGATCGGGGGTGCGAAAGACGACGACGTCGCCGGGGCTGGGGTCACCGATGCGGTAGCTGAGCTTGGAGACCAGCAGCCGGTCGCCGATCTGCAGTTCCGGCTCCATCGATTCTGAGGGGATGAAGAACGCCGCGACGAGAAACGTCCGCATCAGCAGCGCGAGCACCACGGCAGCCATCAGCACCCACGACCACGACAGCACGGTGCGAGAGCGCCGGCTCATCGCCCGCCGGATGCGCGGCGGGCGCTCCCGCCGGGACAGGCTGTCGCCAGTTTCGGGGCCCACGGGCCCTTCGAAGCGACCCGCGGCCTCGTCGGGCTCCTGTCCAAGAGGTTCGTCGGCAGCGTTCACGACATCGCCGCCAGCCAGGCTGCTGCCGCGCCGAGCCATCCGCAGGCGTGGGCGTCGGCTTCCAGTGAGCGCCCCATCGATGCAACCGCCAGGCCGGTGCGAACCAGCGAGCCAGCGATGTCGATCGGCTCATACGAGTCCGCTCGATCGCCCAGCGAGGTGATCCATGCGGCCTCGCTCGGCGTGGCGGCCACGCCGGAAGGCACCGGCACCGCGGTCCGCATGGGAGTCAGGTCCGCCAGGATCCGGGTGTGGTGGCTCACTCCCCGGTGGCGCGCTCGCGGATCGCCCGCCGACGCTCGCACCGCAAGTGCCGTGGAAGCACCGAGGCGGTCGAGCGTCGCGGCGTGCCCGGCCAAGTCCAGCGCCGAGAAGCCCAGCGGGCTCGCGGTGCCGAGATGTCCAGGCCCCGGTGCCACGATCACGCGGCTCACGCGCCGCGATGCCAGTGCAGCGACGCCTGAGGCAACGGTGACCGACTCGATGGGTGCACCGAACGCCTGCCCGGAGCTGACGGCGGTGGCGATCACGCCGCGCTCGAGGCAGGCGGCGGCGAGATCGCTGAGCACAAACGGCAGCGCGCCCCCGTCGGTCATGACATATCCCGGCGCTATGCCGGTTGCATCCTGCACTGCTGCGGCCAGCGCCAGCGCATGGCTGTGCAGCACGCACAGCAATACTCGGACGCCCGCCAGCGACGGCAACTCCGGGAGCTCGTCGCTGGCGTCAGCACCTTCGCCGGGTTCCTCCGTCGCAACGACCGGGGTCTGCTCTGCGAGGTAGCGCGCCTTCATGACGCGTCCCTCGCCCCGAGCGCCTCCATACGGCGAGCTCAGGTTGGTGTGCACCACGTGAGCCCCGCCAGTGCCCAGGCCCAACTCCACCGCCGACACGTTCACGAGCAGCTCGTCGCCGGCTTGGGCCGGTCCGCACAGATCGGTCAGCGCGAACGCCTCGCTGCCGTCATCCAAAGTCATGCGCTGCAGGCCCGGCCTGACGTCACGCACCTCAGCGGCTCGCATGCGCGCGAAGCGCGGCATCCGATGCCCTCAGCCGGCTGCGTCTCGCGGGTCCGTGCAAGCGACGGCACCCATCACAGCGACTCGATCAGCTTGTCCACGCGCTCGTCGTGGGAGCGGAACGGGTCCTTGCACAGGACGGTTCGCTGAGCTTGGTCGTTGAGCTTCAGATGCACCCAGTCCACCGTGTAGTCACGGCGCCGGGCCTTGGCCTCGCGGACGAATGCGCCCCGCAGGCGAGCCCGGGTGGTCTGGGGAGCCTCTTCGGTGGCTCGGCGCACATCGGCATCGTCGAGCACGCGCTCCACCAGGCCTCGCTTCTGCATCAGGTAGAACACGCCGCGCGTCGAATGCACGTGGTGGTACTGCAGGTCGAGCAGCGCGATGTGGGGGTCGTCCATGCCGACACCATTGCGCTCGCCATACCCGGCGAGCAGCTTGTGCTTGATGACCCAGTCCACCTCGCGGTCGAGCTTCAGCGGGTCGTCACCGATGGCCGCCATGACGTGCTCCCACATCTGCAACGCACGCGATTCCTCCTCGCTGAGGTCGTTCGTCTCGGCAAAGCGCAGCGCTCGCTCGAGGTACTCCGACTGGATGTCGAATGCGCTGACCTCCCGGCCGTTCGCGAGGCGAACCTTGCGCCGGCAGGTGATGTCGTGGCTGATCTCGCGGATCGCCCGGATCGGGTTCTCCAGCGTCATGTCGCGCAGCACCACCGCCGGGTCCTCGAGCATCCGCAGCATCAGCGCCGCAGCACCGACCTTGAGGAACGAGGTGTATTCGCTCATGTTCGAGTCGCCCACGATGACGTGCAGCCTGCGAAAACGCTCCGCGTCGGCATGGGGCTCGTCGCGGGTGTTGATGATCGGCCGACTGCGCGTGGTGGCGCTCGACACGCTCTCCCAGATGTGCTCGGCCCGCTGGGTGATGCAATAGCGGGCACCCTTGGCCGTGTTGAGCACTTTGCCTGCGCCGGCGTAGATCTGGCGGGTCACGAGGAATGGGATGAGCACTTCGGCGTAGTTCGAGAAGTCGTCGGCGCGGCTGGTCAGGTAGTTCTCGTGGCAGCCATAGCTGTTGCCCGCGGAGTCGGTGTTGTTCTTGAACAGGAAGATCGTGCCGTTGAAGGCCTCCTCCGCCAGCCGGTCGGTCGCGCTGGCGACGAGCTGCTCGAGGATGCGCTCGCCTGCGCGGTCGTGGCATACGACGTCGTAGACCGAATCGCACTCTGGTGTCGCGTACTCAGGGTGGCTGCCGACGTCGAGGTAGAGGCGCGCCCCGTTGGCCAGAAAGACGTTGCTGGATCTCCCCCACGACACGACTCGGCGGAACAGGTAGCGAGCCACCTCGTCGGGACTGAGCCGACGCTGTCCCCGCAGCGTGCAGGTGACGCCGTACTCGTTCTCCAGGCCCATGATGCGCCGCTGCACGGCGCTCACCGTACTGCCGAATCAGGAATCGTCCTGATCGGCCTCTTCGTCGGCCGCAGCGGCCTCGTCGTCTCCGAGGGCGACTTCCACCTCGGCATCGTCGAGACGGCGGAAGCAGCGTCGGCGATGAGACGCATCGGGCACGACCGCCTCCAGCACCGCTACCTCGAGGTCGGCAGCCGAGATCTCGCGCTCGTCGCCGGCGAGAGCGCTGCGAGCCAACCGGATCGCGGCCTCGACATCGAGACTCGGGTCGTAGCCGTCCGAGACACGCTCGCGCACTGCGTCGGCATCGCCGCCGATGCAGCAGTAGGCCTCCTCGTCCATAACCGTGCCGTCGTATTGGATCCGGTAGAGCTGATTGGCTTCACCGCCGGTGCCCACCTCCACCACCACGATCTCGACCTCGAGCGGCTTGAGCTCGTGGGTGAAGAACTGGCCCAGCATCTGCGCGTACTGGTTGGCCAGGCTGCGCGCCTCGACATCGGATCGGGAGTACTGGTAGCCCTTCAGTTCTGCGTGACGCACACCGGCGATGCGCAGCTGGTCGAACTCGATGTAGCGCCCGACGCCGCCGAAGGCAATCCGGTCGTAGATCTCCGACACCTTGCGCAGCGTTGCGCTGGCATTCTCAGCGACCAAGGCGATGCCGCCGTCGTATTCGAGCGTCACCAGCGAGCGACCGCGGGCGATGCCTTTGCGGGCGTAGTCAGCCCGATCCTGCATGAGCTGCTCGGGGCTGACGTACAGCCCGGGCATGCTCATCGCGACGCCTCCGGGGGACCCATGCGTGCTGTCGGGCTGTCGTTGCCGCCGCTCGCCAAGTCGGCTTGCAGTGCTGCAAACACTTCGCCCGATTCGGCATCGCTGAGCTGGCGGAAACCGTTCGAACCGATCGCGGCGAGCACTGGATAGATGCCCCGTACCGGATCCGGACCGCCAGTGGCGCTGTCTTCGTCTGCGGCATGCCAGAGCGCTTGAACGCTCAGCGCCAGCGCGTCGGGTTCGCTCAGGTCATCACGGAAGCCGAGCTTCAGCACGGTCCCCGCATGCAGGCTGCCCGACCCGGCCGTGGCGTAGTCCTGCTCCTCGTAGCGACCGCCGGTCACGTCGTACTGGAAGAGCCGGCCGCGGCCGTCGCTGGGCTCAAACCCGGCGAAGATCGGTACCACCGCCAAACCCATCATCGCCTGGGGCAGGTGCGCTCGCAGCATCTCCGCGAGCTGGTTGGCCTTGCCTTCCAGGCTGAGCGGCTTGCCCTCGATCTTCTCGTAGTACTCGAGCTGCAGCTGGAAGATGCGCACCATCTGCACCGCAGGACCCGCCGCCCCGGCAATAGCAACCGCGGAATACGAGTCGGCGGGAAACACCTTGCGCATGTCGCGGTGACTGATGAGGTGCCCGCTGGTGGCGCGCCGATCGCCCGCCACCACGACGCCTTCGGTGCTGCGCACCGCCAGCACGGTGGTGGCGTGGGCACCGTCGAAGGGTCCGGTGCCGCTCGGTGAGACCGATGCCTGGGCGAACCCGGCGAATGGCTCGCTGCCGGTGCGTCGCAGGAGTTCGGTGAAGCTCGCCCCAGGGTCGTCGCCTGGAGCGAAGAACGGCATGGCGGTCACTCGCCGCCCTTCTGCACGTAGTTCTTCACGAACTCCTCGGCGTTGGTCTCGAGCACATCGTCGATCTCGTCGAGCAGGTCGTCCAACTCCGCCTTCAGCTCCGTCGCACCCTCGCCCGTCGCATCCACCGGCGTGGGACTCTCGGTTTCCCGCGGGGCCGACCGTCGCACTTGCTCGCGTTCTGCCATCTGGGGCCTCCTCCGGATTCGATTGGGCGGTCTCGACGGTGAGCGGGTCTCGATCGGCGCCTGCAGGTGCGCAGGGCCGAATCGCGGGCGACTGTCTAGTTGCCCAGCCGGCGCAGCAGCTCGGCTGCGTCACGGCACTCGTCCAACAAACTACCTACGTGGGTCTGGGTTCCTCGCAGAGGTTCGAGCATCGGCACTCGCCGCAGAGGATCGGTGCCGATGTCGAACACCATCGAATCCCAGTTGGCGGCCACGATCTGGTCGCCGAACTTGTCGAGGCAACGGCCCCGGAAGTAGGCGCGGGTCGTCGGCGGCGGTGCCGAGACTGCTTCGTTCACCTCGTCATCGGTGGAGATGCGTTCGAGGCCCATCCGCCGTGAGAGCGACTTGGACGGGCGCAGGTCGTGGTACTGCAGATCCAGCGCCGCCAGTTTCGGATCGTCCCAGTCAAGACCGTGGCGCTGCGCGAATCCCTCGTACAGGCGCAGTTTGGCGACCCAGTCCAATTGCGACGCCAAGCTCATCGGGTCGGTTTCCAGCCCGGCGAGCACTGCCTCCCAGCGGTCCAAGACGTCATTGCCGACATCGTCGCCGCCGACGGCGTCCAACCCGTGACTCTGCGCGTACTTGCGCGCCATCTCCAGGTATTCCCACTGGATCTCGGTGGCTCGCAGCCGCCGGCCGTCGGCGAGTTCGACAAGGCCCGACAAGCTCGTGTCGCAGCTGACCTGGCGCAGGGCCGCGACTGGTACCAGCGGCGTCAGCGGCTCGGGCACGAAGTCGTCGTCAATCATCGCGAGCACGAGCGACGTCGTCCCCAGCTTGAGGTAGGTCTGGACCTCGCTCATGTTGGCGTCGCCGATGATGACGTGCATGCGCCGGTACTTGCGCGTATCGGCGTGTGGCTCGTCGCGGGTGTTGACGATCGGTCGCTTGAGCGTGGTCTCGAGACCGACTTCCTCCTCGAAGAAGTCGGCTCGCTGGCTGATCTGGAACGGCCTGTCGGAAAAGGCAGCAGGCTCACGTTCCACCAGCGGTACCTCCATGCCGATCTTTCCTGCACCGCAGAAAATCTGTCGCGTCACGAAGAACGGCATGATGTGGGTCACGATGCGGCTGAAGGGAACGTCCCGATCAACCAGGTAGTTCTCGTGACAGCCGTAGCTGTTGCCCTTGCCGTCGCTGTTGTTCTTGTGGATCACCAGCTCCTCGCCGTCGGGCAGGAGGTTGTTCGCTGCCTCCATCGAGCGGATCAGGATCTCCTCGGCGGCCCGGTCGTACACCACGCACTGGCGGGCATCGGAGCACTCCGGCGTCGACAGTTCGGGATGCGCATGGTCGACGTAATAGCGGGCGCCGTTGGTCAGGACCGCATTGACGAGGTGCGTCTCAATCTCAGGCGCGAGTGCGTCGAACTCGTTGAAGCCCCGAGCATCGGTGCCCGGCTGCTCGTCCTCGAAGTCCCAGCTGACTCGCTGGCACAAGAAGCCATTCACGTAGGCATTGATGATCATCGACGACGCTGCGACCGGATTGGAGTCGCCGTCGCAGCGATGGAGAATGCCGAACTCTGTCTCGATGCCAACGACTTTGTGAACCGCCACCGCGCGAGACACTAGCCCTCAGCCCCGCAGACCCCGCAATCGATCACTCCCGACGCCAGCGGCTGTGTGCCGCCCCGACGGTGCTCGCAACCTGCGCCGAGGCGATTCCCGACGCTCAGAGGTACTGGCTGGTCTGCACGCGCTCGATCGCCCGGCCGCCCAGCGCATCGCTGTCGTCGGGGTCGACCAGGGTGCGGATGAAGACGATCCGCTCGCCCTTCTTGCCCGAGATCTTCGCCCAGTCGTCGGGGTTCGTCGTATTCGGCAAGTCCTCGTGCTCGCGGAACTCCTGCCGGATGGATCCCATGAGATCGTCCAGGCGGATGCCGTTGCTGCCGGATGCCAGCGAGCGCTTGATGGCGTTCTTCTTGGCTCGCCGCACGATGTTCTCGATCATTGCACCAGAAGCGAAGTCCTTGAAGTACATGACTTCCTTGTCGCCGTTCTGGTAGGTGACCTCGAGGAATCGGTTGAGGTCATCGGGCCGGTACATCTCGTCGACGGTTCGCTCGATCATGATCCGCACGGCCTTGTGCGGGTCGCCGCCGCCGATATCGGTCACTTCCATCGGGTCGATCGGCAGTTTCGGCGTGAGATAGGTGCTGAAGATTGACAGCGCCGCCTGCTCGTCGGGACGATTGATCTTGATCTTCACGTCGAGACGCCCCGGCCGCAGGATCGCCGGGTCGATGAGGTCTTCACGATTGGAGGCGCCGATCACGATGACGTTGCGCAGGCCTTCCACGCCGTCGATCTCGGCGAGCAGCTGCGGCACGACGGTGGATTCCATGTCGGAGCTGATGCCGCTGCCGCGTGTGCGGAACAGCGATTCCATCTCGTCGAAGAACACGATCACCGGCCAGCCCTCGGACGCCTTCTCGCGGGCTCGCTCGAAGATGCGCCGGATCTGCCGCTCGGTCTCGCCGACGTACTTGTTGAGCAGCTCCGGGCCCTTGATGTTGATGAAGAAGCTGCGCGCTCCTTGCTGGCCGGACACCTCCCCGACCTTGGCAGCGAGCGAGTTGGCCACCGCCTTCGCGATCAGCGTCTTGCCGCAGCCGGGTGGGCCGTACAGCAGGATGCCTTTGGGGGCAGGCAGGTCGTAGGTGCGGAAGAGGTCTTGGTGCAGGTAGGGCAGCTCGACCGCGTCGGTGATCAACTCGATCTGGGTGTCGAGACCGCCGATGTCGTCGTAGGTGACATCGGGCACCTCTTCGAGCAGCAGATCGTCCACCTCGGGCCGTGGCAGGCGCTCCAGCACAATGTTGGAGCGCACGTCGAGCAGGAGGTTGTCGCCTGAACGCAGCGGCTCGCCGCGCAGGTCGCCGGCCAGCTCGACGATGCGTTCCTCGTCGGCCCGCCCGGTGACAAGAGCGCGGAATCCGTCGGCGAGCACCTCGTTGAGCGTCACGACCTCGCCCGATGTCTCTGGCCCGCGCGCGAGCACGATGTTGTAGGACTCGTTGAGCACCACTTCGCTGCCCTCGACCAGCTCGGTCTCGGCGAGGTCTGGGTGCAGGGCGACGCGCATCTTGCGCCCGCTGGCATGGACATCCGCCGTCCCGTCGTCATTGCGGGCGATGAACGTCCCATATGCCGACGGCGGCTGGGTGAGCTTGTCGACCTCTTCGCGCAGCGCCGCGATGTGCTCACGGGCCTCGCGCAGGGTGTAGGTCAGCTTCTCGTTCTGCGACACTGCCGCGGAGAGCTGCCCCTTGGCTTCGAGCAGACGCTCCTCGAGCGTGCTGACGCGTGCCGGAGTGTCGGCCAGCTTGCGACGCAAGAGTGCGACCTCTTCCTCGAGCGCGCGCAAGCGGCTGCGGAGCACGCCCGCATCTGCTGCGCTGCTGCGCTCTGGTTCGGTGCCGTCTTGGTCCATGCGCGGCCGACACTACCCGCACACTGGCGCGATGGCGTGACGCGTGGCCGCTTGCAGGGCCCGTGCGCGGTACGTTGGCCGTGGGTGCCGTGCAGGACGCGCGCCGAGTCGGTAGATTTCATAGTTGGCGCGGTTCGCCCCTCTCGGGCTGTCCCACAGGAAGGTTCGGTACACGATGAAGGTCTGGATCGATCAGGATCTGTGCACCGGTGACGGGCTCTGCGAAGAGATCGCTCCGGATGTCTTCACGCTGCTCGACGACGGTCTGGCGTACGTGAAGGAAGGCGACAAGATCTTCTCCGAACCGGGCGGAGTCGAAGGCCTCGCAGAGTTTCCCGACTCGCAGCTCGACGCTGTGATCGAGTCCGCCGAAGAGTGCCCTGGGGAGTGCATCTTTATTGAGGCGTAAGCCTCAATAAAGCGACAAGCACAGCATTGAGGCGTAAGCCGAGATGAAGCGACAAGCACAGCATCGAGGCGTAAGCCACCTCATCCTCCGATGCGGCACTGGCCGTTGGACACCTCGCTGAGTTCCTCGGGCTGGGCCCCGATCGCCATGTCGCCGAGATAGTCGACCCGTGCATCGACGCCTGCTGAGATCAGGAACCCCAAGAGTTCGCTGCGGCTGAGCGCAAACCCGATCTCACCCAACCCTTGAGTGGCCGCAAACGCCACGCCCACAACGTATCCATCTCGGTCGATCAACGGTCCGCCCGATTGGCCTTTGTGGACATCAGCCGCAACGAGGTACACGCTTCGTTTGGACCCGTCGCCCCAGTCCATTGACGCTGCCACGACATGCTCGATGCGTGCCGGCGACACTGCCAGCCCTTCTCCCTGCAGGTAGCCAAGCACCGCACCGGTGATGCCAAACCGCACACGGCCGATCTGCAGCGGCGGCACCGCTGCATCAGAACGCAGCAAGACGAGGTCGCGCCCGGTGTCGTAGCCGACCACCACCGCCCCAGACACGGCAGGCTCGCCGTCGCCGTCGCCATTCCACGCAATCTCGACGTACGACGCCCCGGCCACCACGTGAGCTGCCCCAACCACGAGGCCAGGTGCGATGGCGAAGGCCGAACCGTGACTGGCCGGTCCACAACCGTGTGCGCGCACGCCGACAACCCCCTTCGCAACCTCAACGAGCACCTTGCCGTCGACGGTCACCGCCGCGGGAGGAGCACCCAACCACACTGGACCGTCGGCGCCCACGATTGTGGCAACGGGCACGATGGGCGGTCCTCCCCAGCCGGTGTCGTCAAGGTCCGGACCGCAAGCAACGAGCGCTGCCGCGAGCAGTGCCATGCCGAGCCCTCGGGCCGCCCACCGCACGAATCGGTCAGCCGCTCGCGCACGGCGATGTTGCAGGGTTGCGGTACTCGTCGCCGCTGTGCGCCTCACGCCTCGATCAATCGGGCGTGCGTCAAGAACCCAGTGTGGGCGACCATGCGATGATCCGGCCGTACCGAGGCGCCCTTCACATGCCAGCTCCGGTGCAAGACCTCGATGGTTTCGATCAGCGCCCATGGACCGTCGTCGAGCGCCCTGCGCAGCTGCTGTACCTGGGTCACCGACGGGTTGTAGGCAACCAGGATCCCGCCACGCCGCAGCACCGAGACAAGGTGCCCCACCACCCGCCACGGCTCGGGGATGTCCAGCAGCGCCCGGTCGTAGCAAGCACTGTGTGCAGTCCCCGCTGTAGGCGTTGCCGCGCCTGCGGCGAGTCTGGGAGGATCCACTGCGTCATACGCATCGCGCAGCTGGACGTCGTAACGACCGAGCGCCTCGTTCCCCGCCGCAGCCGCCACGTTCGCCTGCGCCCGCTCAGCGAAGTCCTGCCGCAGCTCGTAGCCAGTGACCACTGCGCCGCTGCGCAACAGAGTCGCCGACAGCGCACCCGAGCCGACACCGGTCTCGAACACCGACATGCCTGCGCGCACGTCAGCGAGCATCCAGATTGCGCCGAGATCCTTCGGGTAGATGACCTGCGCTCCCCGCGGCATCTTCAGCACCTGATCGGCAAGCGTCGGTCTCACCGCCACGAACCGTGCTCCCGAACCACTGCGGAACTGCGTGCCCTCACCGGACCCGATGATCTCGTCGTGGCGAACCACGCCCGCGTGAGTGTGGAATTCGCCGCCGTGTTGCAGCGTGACCAGGTAGCGACGTAGCCGGCTGTCGATCATGAGCACCGTTTCGCCAGACTGCAACTCGCCCGCCGGAGTCACATCGTCCGCCTCGAGAGGCGGGTGCGCGGAGGCTTCGCCGGTGCCGCTCACACGTGATCCGCCGGCGGATCTTTCTCGTCGCGCCTGCGCGGCAGGTGCTCAATCGTGAGACGCTCGCCGGGTGCCAGCTCGCCGCGGTACACCACCTCGCGCTCACGTCGCGACAGCTTCATCAGCAGCTTCAGCCCGCTGGCGGTGATCGCCACGGCGAGCCAGATCCCGCTGCCCGACCGTGCTCGTTTCCACGCGGCCCCGAAGGCTCGATCCCGCAGGCGCCCCGAGCCAGGTACCGAAGCCATGCTCACTCCCGCCTTGACCAGCTCAAGCCCGGACAACCTCGACGATGGTGCTGCGCTTTCGCCCGCGACGACGCCCGAACAGGAACGCCGCCAGCACTAGGCCGGTGCCGACTGCTGCGGCAACGGCAACAGCGGCACTCGACAACTGTTCTGCAGTGTCGCCCGCACCTCCGACGAGCTGCCGCACCCGGGCCGTGATGTCTGCCTGGGTGATGCGCTGATCCTCGGCGTCCCCGAAGTCGTTGTCAGCCACCGTCGCCCTCTTCGCTGTCGTCGTCTGATGCGCCGCCGGCGATCCTGTTGGCTCCATGTGCGTCTCGCGTCGGCTTGATCGCCCGCGCCAGCACGACGATCGCCACAATGAGCACAGCCGCGCCCGCCAGGTGCGGCACGAATGACCAGTTGGCCCCAAAGAGGCTTGTCTCGGTCTGCAGCACTCGCATGAGGGCGAGCGCAGCCAGCACGATGGACACGCTGACGGCAATCGCTCCAGCCAGACCGAAGAGCAGGTAGCGGCCGAGTCCGCGCAGCGGGCCCACCGTCTCCTGCACGACGTACGCCCGCAACATGGCGACCAGTTCGGAAAGCTCGGCTCTCAGGCCGACGTCTCGTCGAGGCACAGTTCGCTCTGGCACCGTCCGCCGGGATCGAGCGGGCCGCTTTGGCCCGCGGGGCGACGCTACCGGCCGCCCATCAGTTCTTCCACGCCGTCGAGCACGCTCGTCATTACCTCAACTCGCCGTGCCGGATCGGGCGCGCACAGCATGGCGTGACGGTCGAAGGGCCCAGCCGGCACCAGTGCCGCAAGTTGGAAAGACCAAGCCGTTGGATCGGCCTCGTCTTCCGCGAGCTGCGCAAGGCGATCATCGATCGCCGCCGACTCGGCCGCCGTGACGCCGAGCGCGCCGATCTCCGATGCCAGCGCTCGCAGCCGTCGCAGCCGTGCCACGAGCCTCCGGCGCACTTGTGCCCCGATGTCGGCAGCCTCATCAGGCCAATCGGCGGTGAGCGCCTGCGGGTACGGATCGTCCGGCAGCCATTCGAGGATCCGGATCCGCTGGCCACCGGTGGCAAGCATCACCCAGCGACCGTCAGGCAGTTCTTGATGCTGGGAGATCGTGGCGAGGCAGCCCACGTCGGAGCGCACATCCCCTCCGCCCACCTCGCTGCCGCGCTCGATCATGACGACGCCGAACGGCTCGTCATAGTCGGTGCAGCGCCGGGCCAACGCCCGGTATCGAGGCTCGAAGATGTGCAGCGGCAGCACTGCATCAGGCAGCAGCGGTGAGCCCAGCGGGAACATCGGCCGTACGCTGCCGTCGGCCGACTCAGCCTCCCGCGCAGCAGCGGGGGCAGCCTGGTCAGGATCGGAACAGCCCTCAGGAAGAGCCATGCGCCAATCCTCGCAGGGCATCGAGATCGCCGACGGGGTAACGCAACAGCTGACCCGCCAAGGACTCCTGAAGTTCAAGGCCGAGGCGGGAATCAGCGGGCACGTTGTTGAGAATCTGGGCGAAGACGACCGTTCCGCTGTCCGTCTCGAGGTAGCCCGCCAACGAGTTGACCCCGGTCAGCAGTCCGGTCTTGGCGTGCAATCTGCCTGCCACGGGGTGCTCGCCGAATCGGTGCGACAGCGTGCCCGTTTGCGCTGCGATCGGCAGTCCCGCCAGAACTGCGGAGTCAGTTCCCAGCCGATCGATCAGGGCCGCCAGCAAGCTGCAGGTCACCAGGTTTCCCCGATCTAGCCCCGACCCGTCCACGACGGTGGGCGACGACTCCGAAGGCAGCATCTCGGACACGATCCGGGCGGCTGCAGCGGCTCCCGCAGCCGTCGATCCCTCGCCCGCGCTGCGCAGACCAATCTCGCGCAGCACCAGCTCGGCGGTGGTGTTGTCGCTCTCGCGCAGCATCTGTTGGATGATCTCGATCATCGGCGGCGATGTCAGGCGCGCAATCTCGGTCATGCCGCTCGGGGCCGTCGACACGACCAGCTCGGCATCCACAGCGACACCCCGCACCCTCAGCAGATCAGCAAGCGTCGAGACAAACCAGCGTGCCGGCTGCTCGGCTGCGGTGAGCGCAGTGGTGAAGCCGGTGATGCCGTCGTTGAGGCTCAGTGCCGACAGCGGCCCGCTGTGCAGCCGGCTGATGTACCTCTGAGGCCACGTCTCGGGAAAGCGTGTTGTGTCATAGCGCGATTCGTCCGCAATGAGCTGCCCGCTGAGCGACTCGACCCCCAGCCCGACGATCTGGTCCGCGAGGTCTTCCATCGGCGTACGCAACTGCGGCTGACGCCGGTGGGAATCCGCGTACGACTGCGTCATGATCAGCGGGTCGCCACCGCCTACCACCCAGACCGTGCCGTCCAGCGTGCCGTCGGCCACCTCAGCGTCGGTGAGCACCTGGGTCACCATCCGCTCATCGGCATCTGCGAGCGCGAGTGCAGCGGCGGCAGTGATGAGCTTCTGTACCGACGCTGGGATCACCGGTTCGACATCGCTGGAGAAGGCCTCTTCGCCGTCGATCCAGATCGCCAGGCAGTGCGGTTGTGGCCAATCCGAGCTGAACGCCGTCATCTCCCTGCTGATGATGTGACGCTGCGCAGCTCGCCACAGCGCCTCCGGCGCCCGTTCTGCACGCAGCAGCGGCAAGGTCGCGACCCCTGCTTCGGCTTCGACGGCGACTGCATTGGCGGGATCCTCCGCTGGGGGCAACACGGGCGTCCGCAGCGACAGCGCATGCGCCTCTGCTTCGTCCGCGGCTCCGCTCATACGTACTGCTGCCACCGTGGGCAGCAGGCCAGCCGCTGCTGTCAGCAGCACCAGCAGCGCCGTACGCAGAGCTCTCACGCCAACTGAGAGGGTTTGCCGAGGGCGGCACTGTCCCCTGCTGCGCCGCCAAGAGCGGCGCCGAGCGCCGCCGACAGCTCGCCAGCCTCCGATCGGACGACCGCCGGTCGCGACTCGCTTGTGCGGCCGATGAGCATGTCTCCCAAGTGCTCGTCGACCGGTTCGGCGAGCAGGTCCCAATCCTCGCTGATGCCCCCGCCGATGACCACCATGTCCGGATCGGTCAGGACACAGAGATTCGAGATGCCGAGCGCCAGCCAATGAGAGAATTCGTTCAGCACCGCCTGTGCTCCGGCGTCGCCTGCGCGAACCGCCGCCGTGACATCGGGGCCTGTGACCCCCGGGCCGAGACGCTCAACCGCCAGCCGATTCAGCGCAGAGCCCGACGCATACATCTCCCAGCAGCCCTGCCTGCCGCACAGGCACACCCGCCCGCCGGCCTCGACGATCATGTGCCCCGGCTCTCCAGCCAACCCATTGGCACCGCGCAGGACTTCGCCGTCAACCATGAACGCCCCGCCGATGCCGGTGCCGACCGCCACCATCACGCCGTGGCGAATCCTCTGTGCCGCGCCGTACTGGAGCTCCCAGCGGGCAGCACAGTTGACTTCGTTGTCGAAGCTGACTGGCACCCCCAGCTTCGCACTCAGATCGGCTCCGATAGTCGCTCCGTCCACCCCCACGAGGTTCGGAGAGACCGTTACGACCCCGGCGGTCGAGATGAATCCGGCCATGCCGACGCCGATCGTGACCTGACCCGTTGCCGGCGCAAGCTCATGCGCCATCGCAACCAAAGTGTCCACCAGCTTGTCGGCACCCGCAGGAGTGGCTTCGCGCAGCGTCCGTGCCGCCGCGCCGCCGTCAGAGGTGGCTACGCCGAGGATCTTCGTCCCGCCGACGTCGAAGCCGAGGCGCGTCAAGGGAACGCCTGACGTGCTCCTCACATGTGCCGCCTTGTTCCGAGCGACGCCCGTCTCGGTGGTGCGTCGCCGGCCACAGTGCGGCCCCGTGGCTTACAGCTTGCCGAGGATCGAGGCGCAGCTGGACACGTCGACGCCCCCGCCTTCCTCGACCTCGAGCGCCGTCACCGTGCCGTCCTCGATCACTGCGGCGTAGCGGCGCGACCTCATGCCCAGCCCAAAGCCCGATCCATCCATGACCAGACCCATGGCCTCGGCGAACTCGCCGTTGCCGTCAGCGGCCATCTCGATTCCCTCGGCGCCCTGCGCCTGCGCCCATGCGCCCATCGTCCATGCGTCGTTCACCGAGACGCAGACGATCTTGTCGACGCCCTTGCCGGCAAGCTCGGATGCACCTTCGACATATCCGGGGAGGTGGACATTGCTGCAGCCGGGAGTGAACGCACCTGGCACACCGAACAGCACGACCTTGCCGCTGCCAAGCATCTCGCTGGACTGCACCGGCGCCGGCATGCCGCCGTCGTCCAGCACACGCAATGTCACCTCGGGAATCTGGTCGCCAACCTGTACCGCCATCTCGCTTCTCCGTTCATGTCAGTCGTTCTTGCGAAGTGTGGCCCGAAGCGTACCGGCACTGCCGCAGACGGCTCGGGGTGCTCGCGACAGGGCTGCCTAGTCGTTCAGGCTCAGCTCACCGGCGGGCGGCCCGACACTTCGTATCCACCCCAGCAGCTCGTCGTAGTCGTCTGTACTGGGCAGATCGGGATTCGCCTCGGCAACCGCGGCAGGACACCGGAACAGGCTCGCCGCGTCTGCCGCGCGCAACATCGTCAGATCGTTGTAGGAGTCCCCGACCGCGGTCACGTGGTAGTTGAGGCTCCGATAGGACTCCACGGCGCGCCGTTTGGCGTCGTCGACCCGGCGGCGCCATCCCGCCAGACGGCCATCGACAACGTCGAGCCGGTGACACAGCAGGTGCGGGTAGCCCATCAGCTCCAAGAAGTGATCGTCGAACTGCTCGAAGGTGTCCGACAACAGCACCACGACCCAGTGCTGGCGAAGCTCGTCGAGGAACTTCCTGGCTCCCGGCAGCAACGGCAGCTCGGCGATCACGTCGCGGATCTGGTTGAGCGACACGTCATGATCGTGCAGCACATCGAACCGGTACTGCATCAGCGCGTCGTAGTCCGGTTCGTCCCGGGTGGTCCGTCGGAGCTCGTCGATGCCGGTGCGCTCGGCCACCGCGATCCAGATCTCGGGCGTCAGCACGCCCTCCATGTCCAACGCGACAACCCTCTGCACGAGCGCCGATTCTGTCATGCGCAGACTCCCCGTCGGCATGTTCGACCAGCAGCGATCCACCGGTCGGCTCGATCCCATCGAGCGGGCTGGCGGCGCACGCCCCGCGGGCGTCGCAACTAGGGTCACTTCGCGACGACGGGCCCGAGGAGATCGCCATGGCAAAGCCCATCAAGATGGCCCACGCGGTGTTCCGCACCGATGACATCAAGCGGGTTCAGGACTGGTGGTGCACCGTCCTCGAGGCCGAGGTCGTGCACGACGGCGGATTCATCTCGTTCATCTCATTCGACGACGAGCATCACCGCCTCGCGTTCGTCCAGCGAGGCAAGCCCGGCGAGTTCGACGCCCGCAAAGGGTGTCTCGACCACATCGCCTACTCCATGGGCAGCTTCGGCGACCTCATGGACCTGTATACGCGGCTGAAGGACGAGGACATCCTGCCGGTGCGCAGCATCAACCACGGGCCGACGACGTCGTTGTACTACGCCGACCCGGACGGCAACGGCGTGGAGTTCCAGATCGAGAACTACGCCACGATGGAAGAGTGCGTCGAGTTCATCCAGGGTCCGACCTTCGCCGAGAACCCGATCGGCATCCTGTTCGACCCCGATCTGCTGCTCGAGCGATTCCGCCGCGGCGACCCGCTGGCCGAGCTCGTCAAGCAAGGTTCCGCTCCGGTGACGGTGAGCTGAATCACGCGACGCGCACATGAACGCGCCCATGGCAAGGCAGGTTCGTGCGTCATTCCCGTATCGTGAGACTGAGCCTCGCGGCCGCTCAGGCCGCACGCCCCTCGGAGGCACCCAGTGAGCACAACGGTCCATCGAAACGTCTACATGACCGACGAGCTGCAGGCGATCTATGAGCAGACGGTCGCGTTCGTCGCCAATGAAGTCACCCCGGTGGGAGACGTGTGGGAGGAGACCGGCCAAGTCCCCCGCGAGATCTACAAGCGCATGGGCGAGCTCGGGATGTTCTCGCTGAGGGTGCCCGAGCGGTGGGGCGGGCTCGGCCTCGGCCCCCTCGCCTCAGCGACGTTCGCCGAAGCACTCGGCACCTCCACCTACGCAGGCTTCGAGGCGAACATCCTCGTGCACACCGACATGGCGTTGCCGCACCTGCTCAACGCAGGCACTGATGAGCAGCTCGAACGCTGGCTGCCGTCGATCCAGTCCGGCGACACGATGATGTGCATCGGCGTCACCGAGCCTGACGCGGGGTCCGATGTGGCGGGATTGCGCACGACCGCGGTGCCCGACGGTGATGGGTGGCGCCTCAACGGCACCAAGACGTTCATCACCGGTGCCGTGTACGGCGACGTCATCGCGCTGGCTGCGCGCACGAACCCCGATGACCGCTACGGGATCTCCATGTTTCTGGTTCCGACCAGCGCGGACGGATTCGAGGTGGCCAACAAGCTCGACAAGCACGGGTGGCGCTGTTCGGACACTGCCGAACTCGTGCTGCACGACGTGTGGCTTTCCAGCGATCACCTGCTCGGCGAGGTGCACCGGGGCTTCTACGCCGCCATGCAGAATTTCCAGAACGAGCGGATGGTCATTGTCGGGATGGGCATCGGTGCGGCGCAGGTCGCCATCGATCTGACCAACGCGTACACCCAGCAGCGCAAAGCTTTCGACGGGACCCTGTACGACCTCGGGGCCATCCGCCAGCGCATGGCGATGAATCAGGCCAAGGTCGACGCCGCTCGGGCCGCGATGTACCACGCCGCGTGGCTCAAGGAGCAGGGCATCGATGCCACGAAGGAGATGTCGGGCGTCAAGGCGTTCGGTGCCGAAGTCGTGAACCAGGTCATGTACGACTGCATGCAGTTCCACGGCGGCATCGGCTACATGCGCGAGTCGACCATCGAGCGGATGTGCCGCGACGCCCGCATCCTGCCGATCGGCGGCGGTGCCACCGAGGTCATGCTCGAAGAGGTCGCGAAACGCAGCTACGTCGACGGCTAGCGGGACTCGAGCCAGTCCCGTACTGATCCCGCGAAGCGCGCAGCCGGGGCGCCGTCGAAGGCTCGATGGTCCCACGTCAGTGAGAGCGTCAGGACGGGCCGCGGTTCAGGCGCGCCGTCTGCCCACACGGTCTCGTTGCGGATGCGGCCCACGCCCAGGATCGCCGTGTTGGGCGAGTTGATGATCGGCGTGAAGGCATCGACGCCGAACATGCCCAGCGCGGTCACGGTGAACGTGGCGCCTTGGTAGTCGTCATAGCCCAACGTTCCGTCGCGGGCGCCAGCGGCGAGCCGCTTCGTCTCCGACGCGATCTCGCCCAGGCTCAAACGGTCGGCATGACGGATGACGGGCACAAGCAAGCCATCGTCGAGCGCGACCGCAAGCCCGACGTGAATGTCCCCCAAGAGCGCGACCGCATCGTCGGTGACCTGAGAATTCACCCGCGGGTGCTCACCTAGCGCCGCAGCGGCCGCAGCGACCAGAAAGTCGGTGTAGCCCGGCACCACCGCATCGGCGGCTTCCGCGCCACCGTCGGGGTCGGCGTCGCCACGGCCGGCAGCCTCGACGAGCGCTGTCCGTTGGGCCACCACTGCACTCATGTCGACATCCATCGTGAGCGTGAGCTGGGCCATCGATCTGAGCGAGGCACTCATGCGCTCGGCGATCACCCCCCGCATCCCTCGCAGGGGAATCTGCTCGGTCGGAGTTTGCGTGAGCGGTGCCGTGGTCCCGGCCCCTGCAGCAGCCGTCGTGTCAGCAGCCGGCCGGGTTGGTGCGGGTGATCCGGATGCGGAGCTCGCCTCCGAGAGCAGCTTCCTGACATATGCGGCAACATCGGCCCGCGAGATGCGGCCATCGGCGGCGCTGGCGGGCACGGCCCGAAGGTCCACGCCCACCAGGTCGGAAAGCTGCCTGGCGGCGAAAGTTGCCGGTGGCGGCACCGATCCACCCGGCTCGGGCGCCGTGATACCGGCCGCGCCAGCCGGCTCGGCCGCCCGAGGCGCCGCTGGGGCCTCATGTGCTGCTCGCACATCGCGCTCGGTGATGCGGCCCTTGGGCCCGCTCCCGGCCACCGCCGCGAGCTCGACGCCGAGTTCGCGCGCGAGCCGCTTGGCCGCCGGCGACGCCAGGATGCGCTCGCCAGGCTTGCGCAGAGGAGCGGCAAGGGCGGGTTGCGGCGTGGACGCAGCTGCCAGGGCAGCCGCAGCCGGCACCTGCGCCGCTGCCGGCGCTGCTTCTCCCGCAGCCGGAGGTTCCTCCCCGGCCTCCAGGAACCAGCCGATCCGCACGCCGCAGGGGTATTCCACGCCTATCTCGCCGGTCTGTGCCAACACCCCACTGCCCGAAGCTTCGATCTCAGTCTCGACCTTGTCGGTCTCGACCAGCAGCACTGCCTGTCCTGCTGTGACCTCAGCACCGTCGGGCACGAGCCAGCGCAGGATCGTTCCCGACTCCATCGTCAGGCCCAGCTTCGGCATTGCAAACTCGATGGCCATCGGTGTCTCTCTGCTCAAGCGTCCGCAACCGCAGGGCCGAAGGGGCAGCGCCGCCGCTGTGCCGCCGCAACCGCAGCGCCCGCGTCGATCACGAGCGGACCATCGGAATTGACGGTCACCTCTGCCCGCTCGCCCCGATCCAGCACGATCTCGCGTTCTCCGTCCAAGGTCAGCACGCCGGGACCCGACAGCGTGACCAGCTGGCCGAAGCGCAGCTGCGCGCGATGCGCGATGTCGATCTCGGAATAGCTGCCGGGCATGACGGCCGCTCGGACGAGTCTGCCGCTCTGCGAACACCGTTCATTCCGGGACGTACACCCCAGGCGGACATGCACCCCACCGGCGCCGCTTCTTGGCACAGGTGCGACGGCCGCAGCGATGGCCGAGAGTCCGACCGAATCCGGTTCGGCGACCGCAGCCACGATCTCACTCACCGACCCCACATCCCAGACGGCCCGTGCCCCCACGAATGCGCTCCGCACCAAGCAGACATCGACCAGCGCCACCTCCGCACGCTGGCTTCCCTGGGTGGTCACGTCGATGATCTTGGCCTGCGAGGTCACCTCTGCCGCATCGGCTTGACCGCTCGCCAACGCTCCCGCGGCAAAACCGGCAACGGTGGCCTCGATCTGGAATGGGAAGACGTTGTTGGTGCCGACGGCCAGCGGCATCAGCGGGGCTGTGCGCCATCCCGTTGCGACATCTCGCTGGGTGCCGTCACCGCCGAGCGCAATGACCGCTCCCACGCCCATATCACGAAACTGTGCAGCCGCCAGCTGGGAGTCGCGACCGGTGTGCCAGCCATGGGGTTCGGCAACCTCCACCGATCCCGGCACCTCCAGACCCGCCACTGCACGTTCGCCCAACCGTGCCCGGTCGCCGCTGATCAGCACACGTTCGGCGCCGCCCTCGATCGCGCCCACCACTGCGCGCCGAATCGCACCGATCTTGACGGCGTCCGACACCGGGGTCGCCCCCGAGGTCAGCCGCCTGACGTCTTTGCCGGCCAGCGGGTTGGCGACGATCCCGACTGCTGGGCCGGCAGCCTCGCTCACGCGGCCGCGAGTGCCCGGATCCGCTCGCCGATCATCTCGGCGTTGGGAACCCATTCCTTCTCGAGCACAGGGCTGAACGGCACCGGGCTGAACGGAGCCCCGATGCGCTCGATCGGGGCGTCCAGGTAGTCGAAGGCCTCTTCGGCGATCTGGGAAGCGATCTCACCGCCGAGGCCGCCGAACCGGACGGCCTCGTGCACCACGGCGACCCGGCTAGTCCGCTGTGCCGACTGGACCACGGTGTCCATGTCGAGCGGCTGGAGGGTGCGCAGATCGATCACGTCGCACTCGATGCCCTCCGACGCCAATGCGTCGGCAGCCGATGTGGCCTCGTGCACCATCCGGCCGTAGGTCACCACGGTGACGTCGTCGCCGGATCGCACGGTGTTCGCCGTGCCCAAGGGAATCTCATACAGGTCCTCGGGAACGTCGCCCTTCAGTCCCAGCAGGCGCTTGTGCTTCACGAACACCGTCGGGTTGTCATCGCGAATGCACGAGATGAGCAGGCCCTTGGCGTCGTAGGGGTTCGACGGCATGACCACCTTGAGCCCAGGGATGTGGCACAGCATCGCCTCGAGGCTCTGGCTGTGCTGGGCCGCCGCTGACAGCCCGGCCCCAGCGCTCGTCGTGATCGTCATCGGCAGCGTGGCCTTGCCGCCGAACATGTACTTCAGCTTCGCCGCCTGGTTCACGATCTGGTCCATGGCCACAAGGATGAAGTCCATGAACATCACGTCCACGACCGGGCGCAGGCCGCTCACCGCAGCACCGGTGCCGAGACCCACGATGGCCTGCTCGCTGATCGGCGTGTCCACCACCCGCATGTCGCCGAAGCGCTCGTTCAGCCCGCGGAACGAGCCGAACACTCCCCCGGCCCGACCCACATCCTCGCCGGCCACAAACACGTCCGGATCGGCGTCCATCATCTGAGCCAGCCCCTCGGTGAAGGCTGCTCCGTACGCGATGCGGCGCTCGTCGGTGTTGGTTGGAGGTGTCATGAGGCGGCTCCTGAGTATGCGGCCTGCGTATAGACGTCGACCAGCAGGCTGTCGGGATCGGGCAGCGGGCTCTCCTCGGCAAAGGCGATCGCGGCTTCGATGTCTGCCTCCGCAGCGTCGTGCACGGCCTGGGCGCCGTCGGAGTCGAGCACGCCGGCGGTTGCCAGCCGATCCTCGAACAGCTCGATCGGGTCTCGCTGCTTCCACTGTTCGAGCTCGTCGTCGGACCGGTATTTCATGCCGAGGGTCTGCACGCCGTGGTGGTTGTAGAACCGGTAGGTCTTGGCCTCGATGAACGAGGGGCCTTCGCCCCGCCGAGCCCGGCTGACGGCCTCGTGAGCCGCTTCCCACACGGCCACCACGTCCATTCCGTCGACGATCGCCCCGGGCATGCCGTAGCCGGCGGCGCGGTCCACCACATCGGTGATGGCCATCGTGCGGTCACGTGGCGTGAACTCGCCGTACTCGTTGTTCTCGCACACGAACAGCACCGGCAGCGACAGCGCAGCCGCCATGTTCGCGGCTTCATGGAATGCGCCGATGTTCGAGGCGCCGTCGCCGAAGAACACCACCGAGACCCGGTCGCTTCCCCGGTATTTGTTCGCGAACCCCGCACCTACGGCGATCGGCACGCCGCCGCCCACGATGCCGTTCGCGCCGAGCATGCCCAGGTCGAGATCGCAGATGTGCATGGAGCCGCCCTTGCCCCCGCAGTAGCCGGTGGCCTTGCCCATCAGCTCGGCCATCATCCCGCCGTAGTCGCCTCCCTTGGCCACCAGGTGCCCGTGTCCCCGGTGGGTCGAGCTGATCTGGTCGTCGTCGTCGAGGTTGGCGCACACCCCGGCGGCCACGGCCTCCTCCCCCACGTACAGGTGCAGGAATCCGGGCAGCCGGTTCTGCTCCGCGAGCCGGCCCGCCGCTTCCTCGAAGTGGCGGATCCGCACCATGCGCCGGTGCAGATCCAGCAGTGTCTCTGGACTCGGATCCATGCGAACCCCCTCGTGGCACGGTTCCAGCGCGCCTCACCCTAGTTCTGGGCCTGTACGCCGATCACGGCTGCGCTCAGGCCGTCCGTCGCCGTCACGGGTTGGCGACTCCGTTGCTGTCACGAGCGACGCGTAGTGTGGCCCGGTGGCTCCCGAACCAGATGCACAGCCGACCGCTGAACCCCGCTCGATTCATCCCAGCGGCCCAGATCCCGGCATCGGGCGCGGCGGATTGCGGTCGGCGGCCTGGTTCGACATCGAGGGCGACCCGCTCATGTCAGCGCTGTACCTCGAGCGCTACGCCAACTACGGATTGACACGCGAAGAGCTCCAGTCCGGCAAGCCGATCATCGGCATCGCCCAGACCGGCTCAGACCTGTCGCCGTGCAACCGGCACCACCTCGAGCTGGCGAAGCGTGTGCGGGAAGGCATCCGCGAGGCGGGCGGCATCGCGTTCGAGTTCGGCGTGCATCCCATCCAGGAGACCGGCAAGCGGCCCACAGCGTCGCTCGACCGCAACCTGGCCTACCTGGGCCTGGTCGAGGTGCTGCAGGGCTATCCGCTCGACGGCGTGGTGCTCACGATCGGCTGCGACAAGACCACGCCCGCGTGCCTGATGGCAGCCGCAACGGTAAACCTGCCGGCCATCGCACTGTCGGTCGGGCCGATGCTGAACGGCTGGCACGAGGGGCGCCGCACCGGTTCGGGCACGGTCGTGTGGAAGGCCCGGGAGCTCTACGCGGCCGGCGAGATCGACGACGCGGGATTCATCGATCTGGTGGCGTCGTCGGCCCCATCGGTCGGCTACTGCTCCACGATGGGCACCGCCACCACGATGAACTCGCTCGCCGAGACGCTGGGCATGCAGCTGCCGGGCTCCGCGGCGATCCCTGCCCCGTACCGCGAGCGGGCGCAGATGGCGTACCGGACGGGTCTGCGCATCGTCGAGATGGTGCGCGACGACCTTCGACCGGCGGACATCATGACTCGCGAGGCGTTCGAGAACGCCATCGTGGTCAACTCTGCGATCGGCGGGTCCACCAACGCCCCGATCCACCTCAATGCGATCGCCGCTCACCTCGGCGTGCCGCTCGACAACGACGACTGGCAGAAACACGGCTTCGCCGTGCCGCTGCTGGTGAATCTCATGCCTGCCGGGGAGTACCTCGGCGAGGACTACCACCACGCCGGCGGTGTGCCCGCGGTGGTCGGCGAGCTGATGCGTGCCGGGCTGCTGCCGCATCCCGAGGCGCTGACCGTCAACGGTCGCAGCATCGGCGAGAACTGCGCGGATGCCGAGATCATGGACACCGATGTGATCCGTGCTGCGGGAGAGCCGCTCCTGGCCGACGCAGGCTTCATCAACCTGTCGGGCAATCTCTTCGACAGCGCCATCATGAAAACGAGCGTCATTTCCGACGAGTTCCGCGAGCGCTACCTGTCCAATCCCGACGATCCCGACGCCTTCGAGGGTCGAGCCATCGTCTTCGACGGACCGGAGGACTACCGGGCCAACATCGACAACCCTGAGCTCGGCATCGACGAGCACTGCATGCTGTTCGTGCGCGGGACAGGCCCAGTGGGCTACCCCGGCGGCGCCGAGGTGGTCAACATGCAGCCGCCGGCAGCGCTGCTGGTACGCGGCGTCCACTCGTTGCCGTGCATCGGCGACGGTCGCCAGTCCGGTACGTCGGGCTCGCCGTCGATCCTGAACGCCGCGCCCGAAGCCGCAGTCGGCGGCGGTCTGGCACTGCTGCACACCGGTGACCGTGTCCGGATCGATCTGCGGCTTGGCAGCGCCGACGTGCTGGTGGACAACGACGAGCTGGCCCGGCGCCGCGCCGAGTTGGACGACGCCGGCGGCTACTCGGTGCCGCCGTCGCACACCCCGTGGCAGGAGATCCAACGAGGGATCGTCAGCCAGTTCGACGAGGGCATGGTGCTGCGCCCCGCAGTGAAGTACCGCGACACCTCGCGCACGCACGGCACACCGCGCCACAACCACTAGCGGCCGGATGACGACACCCGGCGCGCCAGAAATGTCTTGCCAGATGCAGCACGGACTGCACCTTCTCGTTGAGCCGTCTGTTGCTTCCCGCTCTTGTTCGCTCCGCTCACGGGCCGCTCGAGCCACGGCTTCGCCTGCCGGCTCAGCCTCTTGGCGATGATCTGGGCGTTGCTGGCGCTGCTGGCGGGACTGGTCCTGCTGGTGGTAGCCGGAGACCACTTCGTCGCCGGTGCGTCGCGTCTGGCGACGGCGCTGCGCATGCGCCCGGCCGTGATCGGCGCAGTGGTCCTGGGATTCGGGACCTCTGCCCCCGAGATGGTCGTGTCGGCGCTGGCCTCGATCAACGACAACCCGGCGCTGGGCGTGGGCAACATCGTGGGTTCGAACGTCGCGAACCTGAGTCTCGGCCTCGGCGTGGCGGCGCTGCTGATGCCGATCCCATTCTCCCGCACCGCGCTGCAAAGGGACGTCCCGTGGTCGGTGGCGACCGCCGCCATCTTCGCGGTGCTCGTGATGGACGACTACCTCAGCCGGCTCGAAGGCGGGCTGCTGGCAGCGCTGATGGCGATCACGCTGGTCTGGCTCATCCGAACCTCGCGTGACGACGAGCGGTTACCCGATGCAGATGGCGCTCCCGGCTCGACGGCACGCGATGCCGGGGCCGCTTGGCGCAATCTGGTGCGGGCGGTCCTGGGCCTGTGCGGGGTGATCATCGGTGCCCAGCTCGCTGTAGAGGGCGCCATTGCCCTTGCCAAGCACTGGAATCTGAGCGGCGGGTTCATCGGCTTCTCGATCGTTGCACTCGGCACGTCCTTGCCGGAGGTGGCCACGGTCGTGGCGGCGGCTCGCAAGGGCCATACCGAGCTGATCGTGGGCAACTTGTTCGGTTCCAACGTCTTCAACAGTCTCGCCGTGGGCGGGGCAATGGGGCTCGTGGGTGCCGGCGCCATCGACGATCCCTCGCTGACCGGCCTGGGCATCGGGGCGATGATGGCCGTGGTCGTGCTGGCCTACCTAGGTGCCCTGGTGGGCAAGCGGGCCGGGCGCATCGACGGCATCGTGCTACTGGGAATCTACGTCGCCACCATGATCCTGCTCGGCACCGGCTGACCCAGCGCCGCATCTCGCTGCGCAATGGGAACGGGTTCGGCTGTGGTGGTCGCTACCTGCCGGACACGGTCGGGGCGCGCTGCCAGATCCACAGCAGCGCGATGCCGATGAGCGAGCACGCCGCCGACGCGTAGAAGGCACCGACCGTGGCGCCGACGAGCCATGCGGAGACGCCCAGGATCGGCCCGCCGATTCCCGCAGAGAGCTCGAAGAACATCGTGAACGTGCTGACGGCTCGCGCACGTTCGTTGGGCGGCACGCCGTCCACAGCGGCCACCATGAGCGCCGGATAGAGCAGTGATCCTCCCAATGCCAGCACCACGGTTCCCGCATACAGACCGAACGGCGTCACGAATGTGCCCATGATGACCATGCCGAGCGCCGCCCCGAACAGCGCCACCGTCGCAGTCTTGGTGGTTCCGAGCCGGTCCGGGAGCTTGCGGCCGAGGACTCTCAGAACCAGCACGAGCATCCCGTACAGGAAGAAGACCGTCCCGTAATCGCCGAGGTCCTTCTCGGCCGCCAGCTTTGGCAGGAAGCCCTGCAACGCCGGGAAGATGATGATTCCCATCGCCAGGATCACTCCGGGCCAGACGGCGTGCCGGTAGAACAGCCGGCTCATGACGGTGGTCCCCTGGTCACCGGACGCGGCGACGTTCGTCGGGGCCGGCGGCTCGTCGGCACTCCTCACCTCGAACACCGTGGGCTGAGCGATGCTCGGCAGTTGACGGGCACCGAAGGTCGTCCCGCGGGAATCTGACGAGATTGCCTGGCCGCTCGGCGCCGGAGTTGGAGCCGGGCTCGGAATCAACAGTGATTCCTCCCGAGGCAACAGCATCCCGATGGCCGTGGCAGCCAGCATCAGCGTGCCTGACACGACGAACGCCACATCGAAGCCGTCGAGCGCTGTGGAGGCGTCGCCCCACGCTCGCGCAGCCTCCCCGACGCCTGGGCCGATCGCCATGCCCCCGTAGATCGATACCGAGAACCAGCTCAGGGCCTCCCCTCGCCGGTGCTCCGGTGCCAAGTCGCTCACCATCGCTGCGCTGCCGACGAAGAAGGCCCCTTGGAATGCCCCGATCAGCAAGCGCATCAGCAGGATCACGGCATAGGTGTCTGCCCACACGTGGCCATAGGTCGTGAGGGCGGTGAGCAGGCAGCCCGACACCACCAGGAACCGTCGACCCTTCTGGTCGCCGAGGATGCCGATGGTCGGCCGAGCAGCAATCGCAGTGACAGCGAACACGCTGATGGCAAAGCCGACCGCCACGTCCCCGCCGCCGGTCTGTTCGACTACGAGCAGAGAGATCAGCGGCAGCAGTGTCGAGAATGAGACAGCCGAGCAGAAGGCGCTCAGGTTCAGGATCAGGAACGGGACGCTGAACAGGCGCGTGGGCTCGCCAAGGGGCGGAGCGGCGGGTGCCGCTGTGAACGTCGTCTGCGACATGGGGCCCTGGCCTCGTTGACGCTGAGCCCGGAATTCGATGCGGGCGGGCGGGTTCCTGTGCGCCATGCTAGGGGCGATGCCCGAATCGCTGCGGGGGATTTCCAGTCGATGGCTGCTGCGATGAACGCGGCGACATCTGTCGTGCGCGGGGCGTGCCATCACGACTGTCCCGATACGTGCGCTTGGGAGGTGACCGTGCGTGCGGGCGTGGCCGTGAACCTGCGCGGCGATCCCGGCCAGCCGTTCACCGATGGGCAGCTCTGCCCCAAGGTGAACCCGTTCCTCGATCGGGTGTATCACCCGGATCGGCTGCTGCGACCGCTGCGGCGCGTCGGACCCAAGGGCGACGGCCGGTTCGAGCCGATCGACTGGGACACAGCGATCGCCGAGATCGCCGACGGGATCGGCACCGCCGTCGCGCAGCATGGCGGCGAGACGGTGCTGCCGTACTCGCTCGACGGCACCCAAGGGCTCGTGCAGAAGGGCGTGCTGGCCGATCGGTTCTTCGCAGCGCTCGGGGCCACGCAGCTGAACCGGCACATCTGCGGGGTCACGGCCTGGCACGGCGCGGCCGATGTGCTCGGCGTGCCGCTCGGCGCAGATCCCACCGAGATCGCGAGCGCCCGCACCATCGTGCTGTGGGGCACCAACACGCTGCTCACCAACCGCCACCTGTGGCCGTACGTGGAGCAGGCTCATCGCAACGGCGCCAGCGTCATCGTCGTCGACCCGGTCTCCACGATGACCGCTCAGCGCTCCGACTGGCACGTCCAGCCGCGCCCCGGCACCGATGTCGCGCTCGTGCTGGGCATCATCGGCGTGCTCGACCGTGACGGCCTCATCGACGAGGAACGCGTGAGCGGCTCCGCCTCGGGCTGGACCGAGCTGCGTGCCGAAGCAAGGGCCCTCAGCCTCGGTAACGCCGCGTCGATCACCGGGCTCGCACAGGCCGACATCATCTCGCTGGCCCATCGCATTGCGAACCAGCAACCCGCGGTGCTGCGTGCGCTCATCGGCATGGAACACCGCGAGCACGGCCAGGACATTCACCGCGCCGTGGCCGCCTTGGCGGTCGTGTCGGGTTCGGAGTACATGCGCTCCACGCAGGTGTACTTCGACACGGCATTTGCCGACATCGTGCCGCCCCCGGGACCGCAGCGGACCGTCAACATGTCAGCCCTCGGCGCAGCGCTCACAGATGCCACCCTGCAACCGCCGGTCACCGTGCTCGTGAACTACGGCTGCAATCCGGCTGCTATCACGCCTGACCAGAACCGGGTGCTGGCGGGCCTCGAGCGCGACGACCTGTTCACGGTGGTCATCGAGCAGTTCATGACCGATACGGCTCGCTATGCCGACATCGTGCTGCCCACCACCACCCAGATCGAGCATCTCGACCTGATGAACGCGTGGGGCCACCTCTACGTGTCGCTGAACCTGCCGGCCATCGAGCCGCTCGGCGAGTGCCTGCCGAACACAGAGATCTTCCGGCGACTGGCCAGCGCGCTGGCCCTCGACGCATCCGGTTTCGCCGACAGCGACGAACAGATGGCGCGGGACCTGCTCGCGAGCGGCCACCCCTGGCTCGACGGCATCACCTACGAACGGCTCCAGCGCGACGGCTGGGCGCGGCTGGCAGTGCCAGCGGGCTGGTCTGCGCTGGCCGACCGGGAGGTTCCTCTCCCGCCGTCAGGCGTAGATGCCGGGGCGCAATCCCGCTCGCTTGGGCCGATCCGGCTCGGCACGCTGCGCTACCGGCCTGCTGCTGAGTCGGCGGACGGGGATGCTGAGCTCGTCGAGCGCTACCCACTGGCGCTGATGTCGCTCAAGCAGCACCAGCGCTTCCTCAACAGCCATTACGGCGGGTTCGAGTACCACCTGCCCGACCCGCCCCGGCCCCGCCTCGACATCAGCGCCGCCGATGCCGAGGCGCGTGGCATCGCCGAGGGCGAGCGAGTGCGTGTCTACAACGGCCGCGGCGAACTGTTCACCACTGCTGCGATCTCCGACCGCCTGCAGCCCGGTCTGGTGACGATGCCCTTCGGCTGGTGGGCGGGCAGCGCCGATGCGCGCACGGTCAACGTGCTTACCAACGCAGCAGTCGGCGGCGGCGATCCCGATGTCGGCTCGGCTGCATTCCACGACACCCTCGTCGAGGTGGAGGCTGCTCCTGACGTGCGGCAGCCGGCCGACCGCTCGTCGTCGTAGCCTGCGATGGCGATGAACGCCGCTCAGCTGCTCGAGCGTTTCCCTCACGACGACGCCGTCGTGCTGATCGATCGCTCGGCCACACCGCCCGAACTGGTCACCGCCTCCACCTTGCGAGAACGGGCACTGCGCTGCGGGGCTGGCCTCGCAGCCCGCGGCCTGGCGCCGTTCACCCGCGTCGGGCTGCTCGCTGCCAATTGCGGCCAGTATTACGACGTGATGTTCGGGGCGCCCGCTGCGGGGCTGGTCTTCGTGCCGCTCAACACCCGACTGCCCGCCGAGACCCAGGCGTACATCCTCGACGACGCCGACGTGCGACTGGTGATATCCGATGCCGAGCATGCGCCGTTGGTCCCGCCCGGCATGCCGCACATCGTTATCGGCACGCCCGAATGGGACGCCTTGGTCGCCGTCGAACCCCTCGCCGCGGTAGCCGACGTGGACCACGACGACATCGCCGTGCAGATCTACACCTCGGGCTCGACCGGGCGGCCCAAGGGCGTGCTGCTGACGCATCGCAACATCACCTTCACGGTGCTCGAGTACGGGGCGGCAATGCCGGGCGAGGTGATGCTGGTCTCAGCGCCGCTGTACCACAAGAACGCTTCTATGTCCTCCAAGTTGGCCTTCGCAAACGGCGGCACAGTGGTGCTCCTTCCGGGCTTCACAGCTGCGGGATACATCGAGGCGATCGAGTCTCACCGGGTCACCATGTGCTCGGGCGTGCCGACGATGTTCGCTCTCGTCACCGCCGAGATCGCCTCCCGTGTCGCCGCCGGTCAACCGATGCCGGACTTGTCGTCGGTGCAGAGGGCGTTCATCGGCTCTGCGCCCCTGACAGAAGCCCTCTACGACGACGTACAGCGCCTGCTGCCTCAAGCACTCGTCTCCAACGGGTACGGCACCACCGAAGCGGTGCTCGAGTTCGGCCCCCATCCCGAAGGCAAGCCCAGGCCCAAGATCTCCGTCGGCCACCAGCACCCGAAGGTGGAGTTGCGGCTCGTCGACCCCAACACGGGCGAGGACGCCGACGCCGGCGAGCTGTGGGTGCGCTCACCCGGCGTCATGACCGGCTACCACAACCTGCCCGACGTCACTGCCGAACGCCTCACCGACGGCTGGTACCACACGGGCGACCTCATGACTCGCGATGAGGACGGCTGGTACTACTTCGTGGGCCGAGTGGACGACATGTTCGTCTGCGCCGGCGAGAACATCTACCCCGATGCCGTCGAGCAGATGCTCGAGAAGCACCCCGCGGTGCACCAGGCCGTCGTGGTTCCGGTGCCCGACGAGCTGAAGGGCCAACTGCCGGCAGCCTTCGTGCGTGCCGAACCTGGCCACACGCTCACGGTCGATGACGTCAAGCAGTACGCGCTCGCGAACGGCCCCGCGTACGCCCATCCCCGCCACGTGTGGATCGTTGACGAGATCCCGCTGGCCTCGACCGCCAAGATCGACCGCAACGGCTTGGTCGCCCGGGCCGCCGATCTGATGAAGGCTGACTCCCCCTGAACTGCGATCGCCGCATGCACCCTGACGCATCGGAGGGCGAGCACAGCAGGCCGGCCTCGCGTGGCTCGGAACGTGACGACACCGCAGGCAGCGACGCCCCAGACCTCACACGGGCGCCGCCGGCCCGTCAGGCCGCTGCGGCTGACGCGCCACGCCGTCAGGACTCGCCACAGCCGCTGTCCCGGTTCGGCGCCGCCGTGGCCGTCGCACGCGAGGTCCAACAGGACTGGGCGACGAAACGCATCGCCGGGCTGTCGGCGGAGATCGCGTTCTTCGCTCTGCTGGGGCTGTTTCCGGCCGTCATCGTGTTCGCTGCACTGCTGGGCTCGCTCGATGTGCTCATCGGCCAGGGCGCGGCAACCAGCACCGAGGAGTGGCTGCTGCAGCGGATCAGCGACACGTTCGGCGACCAGAACACGCTCGATGCGACGGTCGCCGACCTTTTCGATCGTTCCGACGCCCGGGTGGTGACAGCCGGCATCGTCGTGGCCGCCTATGCGTCGTCACGCGGCTTCATCGCCGTCGTGCGTGCCTTGAACGTGACCCGCGGCCACCACGGCGCTCGCAGCTGGCTGTCGACCCGCCTCGTGGGCTTCGCCCTGACGTTCCTGACGTTGGTCGTTGCCGTGGTGGTGGCGACGATGGTGGTCGTCGGGCCGCTGTTCGGCGGCGGCACCGAGTTGGCGGATCGGCTGGGCGCAGGAAGCTCGTTCAGCACAGCGTGGGATTGGCTCCGCTGGCCCGTCGTCTTCGTGGCGGTGGTGGCGTGGGCCGCAACGGTCTACCGGATCGCCCCGCGCCACAAGCTCACCTGGCGGCGAGAAGTGCCGGGAGCCCTCCTGGCAACCGTGTGGTGGCTGGCCGTATCAGGCGGATTCGGTGCCTACCTGCAGCTCGCCTCGAACGGCGTCAACGCTGTCTTCGGCCTGCTCGGCGGCGCCCTCAGCTTGCTGCTGTGGCTCTACCTGCTCGCCATGGGCCTGCTCGCCGGCGCCGAGCTCAACAGCCTCCTCGACCGCCACCGCCTGCAGGCCTGCGACCAACAGGCATCGTCCGGGCCGCTCTCCTAGGGTGGCGGGCATGTGGATTCGTCTTCGTCAGATTGCTGTTACTACTGCCGACTTGGCCCAGACCTCGGCGGACATCCAGAGCGTGCTCGGCGTTGAGCCGTGCTTCACCGATCCCGGTGTGGGCATCTTCGGCCTCAAGAATGTGCTGTGGCCGGTGGGCACCCAGTTCCTCGAGTGCGTCACGCCGATCCAAGACGACACTGCCGCCGGCCGGTACCAGCAGCGGCGCGGCGGCGACACCGGGTACATGGTCATCACCCAGGTCAGCGACGTTGCTGCGCGCCGTGCCCACGTCGACGAGATGGGCATCCGGATCGCATTCGAGATGAACTTCCCCGAAGAGGGCCATGTCGGCATGCAGCTGCACCCGGCCGACACCGGCGGTGCCTTCTTCGAGATGGACCAGATGACCGGACCCACCGGCGACGACGTCGGCGGCGCTTGGACGCCTGCCGGCTCCTACTGGGAGCCCTACGTCTGCACCGACAGGGTGAGCAACATCGCCGCCGCCGAGCTCCAGAGCCCCGACCCGCAGCGGCTGGCCGATCGCTGGAGTCAGATTGCCCAGATCGACCTCGAAACCGATGCCGACGGCCACCCCACGATCCAGCTCGACAACGCCACCCTCAGATTCGTGCCGGAAGCCGACGGGCGCGGCGAAGGCCTCGGTGCCATCGATGTCACGACTGTCGACCGCGAAGCGGTGCTCGCAGCAGCCCGCACGCGGGACTGCTACGTGAACGACAGCCAGGTCGCGCTCGCCGGCCTGCGGGTCAACCTCGTCGACGCCGGCTGAACGGGCTTGCCGGCACTTGCCGAACCGCGAGTCAATCTCGTCGACGCCGACTGACACGGGCTTGCCGGCGCGAGTCGGCCTACCATCGGCATCCGCCGCAGGTCGCCGCTCGGTTGCGACCGCACAGGGAGGTTCTTGCCGATGAGCGAGATCGTTGACCAATTCAAGCGCTCCGTCGCGCTCTTCGACTCGGTGGTGGCCAGCGTGCCCGACGATGCCTGGGGCAATGACACGCCGTGCGCCGACTGGAATGCGACCGAGCTGCTGCGTCATCAGTGCGGCGTGCTCGACGCGCTCGCCGGCATCGCCCGCACCGGCGAGGTGGGCATGCCCCAGATGGCCGACGACGCCGGCGATCCGCCGGCTCAGTGGCAGGCCACCCGCGACGGCGTGCTCGCCGCAATCGACGGCGCCGACCTGTCCGCCGAGGACAAGTACTGGTTCGGGCCGATGAGCTTCGAGAACTTCGTCGGCATGGTGCAGTGGGATCCGCTGACCCACGCATGGGACCTGGCCCAGGCCAGCGGCAACCACATCGACCTGCCCGACGACCTGTGCGAGGCCGCCCTCGCCCGGGTGCAAGCGCTGGGCGACATTCCCCGCAAGTGGAGGCTGATCACCGACGCGGTCGATGTGCCCGACGACGCGCCGATGTCGCACCGCTACCTTGGCTACGTCGGACGGCAGCCATGAACGCCGCCGCCGAGAACGAGGCCTCCCAGGCGTCAGCGGGCGCCGAGCCGCAGCGCTGGCAGATCGGCGAGGTGTCCATCACCTCCGTCACGGAGGCCGCCACGCCGACCTCGCCTCGCTTCCTCTACGACGGCGTCAGCAAGGGCGGCGTGCTGGCCCGAGCGGAAGCCGCACCGTGGCTGCGCCCGCATTTCGTCAGCGACGACGGCTACCTGCTGCAGCGAATCCACACCTGCGTGATCTCGGCAGGCGAACACCGCATCGCGGTGGACACCTGCGTCGGCAACGACAAGGAACGCACCAACCCGCTGTGGCACCGCCAGCAGGGGCCGTTCCTCGACGACATGGCCGCCGCTGGCTTCCCGCCCGAGTCGATCACCCATGTGGTGTGCACCCACCTGCACGTGGACCATGTGGGCTGGAACACCTGCCTGAATGCCGACGGCGAATGGGTGCCCACATTCCCCAACGCGGAGTACCTGTTCTGCGCGCCCGAGTACGACTACTGGGCCAGCCACGAAGACCTGTTCGGCGATGCCGTGTTCGAGGACTCGGTGGCGCCCATCGCCGCAGCGGACCGCGCCAACATGGTCGAAGCCGTCGACAGCATCTGCTCAGAGGTGTCGTTCCAGTCCACGCCGGGCCACACGCCGGGGCACCTGTCGGTGGTGATCTCCAGCGGCGGCAAGCGGGCGATCATCACCGGCGACATGGCGCACACCCCGATGCAGCTCGCCGACCCCGATCTCAGCTCGATGTTCGACACCGACCCCGACGAGGCCCGCCGCACCCGCCACGTGGCGTTCGGCGACTGGGCCGACGGCGAGACCCTGGTGATCGGCACCCACTTCGGGGGACCCACCGCCGGCATCATGGTCCCCCACCAGGGCGCTTACCGCCTCGACTGCGACTGAGGCGTCGCCCAATCTGCGCCGCCCCGCAACGGGACTAGTGGCCGCCGCGCAGCAACTTCGCAATCCCTGACATCAGGCGATCCGGACGGTCCGAGCGCAGCTCGCGCTTATCGGCGATTCCGAGCAGAGCGCGGCTGGCCCGCACACCGAGCCAGCGCAGCGGCTCCGGCTCCCACCGACGCGAGCTCACCCCCACCCAGGGCAGGCTCGTGCGCTCGGTATCGCGCTCGGCGATCAGCTCGGCCATGGTGCGGCCGGCCAGGTTGGAGGCTGCGACGCCCTCGCCCACGTAGCCGCCCAGCACGCCTTCGCCGGTGCGCGGGTCGAAGCGCACGCCGGGCAGCCAGTTGCGCGGGATGCCGAGCACCCCGCCCCAGCGGTGGGTGATGCGCGCTTCGGCCACCTGGGGCAGCATCTCGGCAAGCACTCGCCAGATCCGGCGGTGCATAGGCAGGTGCGTCTCTGCAGCCGGCACGATCCGCGAGCCGAAGCTGTACGGATTTCCTGTGGCGCCGAAGGCGATCCGGTTGTCCGCGGTGCGCTGGCCATACGTGACCATGCGGCGGTCGTCGGCAAAACTGGGGCGGTTCGCCAAGCCAATGTCGTCGATGACTGCCTCCGGCAGCGGTTCAGTGGCGATCATCCGTGAATAGACGGGCAAGATGTCCCGCCGCAAGCCCTGCAGGTCCCTCGTATACGCCTCGGTGGCGCGCACGATCACCGGTGCTCGAACTTCGCGGCGGCCGCGGCTCATCGGCGAGCCACGAGCGCCCTCTGCGGCAATCTGCACTGCACCCCCGTCGAAACCGGTGACACGCGTCTGCTCGTAGATCTCCACCCCCGCCGCTTCGGCGGCGCAGGCCAGCCCCAGCGCCAGCTTGGCGGGATCCACCACCGCAGAAGGGCCGAGCAGGACGCCGCTGCGCACATCGGTGGCGTTGAGCTGCTCGCGTGCTTCGTCAGCATCGAGCAGGCGGATCTCGTCTTCGGTCAGCCCGAAGCTGCGAGCTTCGGCCATCTCGGCAACCTGCCGCTCCGCTTGGGGACCCGTGCGCGCCACCCTGATAGTGCCGCCCTTGGCGTAGTCGCAATCGATGCCCTCAGCGGCTGCCACACGCCCGATCTCGTCGACGGCGTCGAACACAGCTCGCACCAGGCGCCGGGATTCGGTCGGGCTGGAACGCCGCGCGTAATCGGCAACCGAGCCGGCCAGCTCCCCCACTGCCCAACCCCCGTTGCGCCCTGAGGCACCGAAGCCGCAGTGGTGCCGCTCCAGCACGACCACACGCATCGCGGGCTCCAGCTGCTTGAGGTAGTAGGCGGTCCACAGACCGCTGAAGCCGCCGCCCACGATGGCGACGTCGACGTCAAGATCACCCGCGGCAGCGGGACGGGGCGCGACAGGCGGCTCGAGCCGGTCGATCCACAGCGGCGTGGTCGATGCCGTCTCCAGCGACCAAGGATCCGATTCCAGTGCAGCGGCCATCCTCTTCGAAAACTACTGCCGCTGCCAGTCGCTTCCCGGCGCAGGGATAATCTCTCAGCCGGCGGCTGAGTGCGGCAGGCGCCGCGGGGGTGCTGCGATGCGTGAGATCGAAGCCGTGTCGGTTGGCGAGCGCTCGGGCCTGCGATACGCCCGGATCCGCCCGGAGTGGGCTGCAGAACTGGAAGCCCTGGAGCTGGCCTCCCACCCGACCGCAGACCGCGCCGACCTCTATGACGCCCAGGGCTTTGCCCAGCTTGCGCAGGACTTCCCCGAGGGCTGCTTCGCAGGATTCGACGGTGACGAGCTGGTGGCCATGGGGGTCGGCATCTGCTGCGATTTCGACTGGGAGAACCCGATTCACACGATCGCCGATCTCGTCCCTGAAGACCACAGTGCCAGCGGGCACGATCCCGACGGCCGCTGGTACTACGGCACCAGCATCGCCACCCGGCTTTCCCACCGTCGCAAGGGCATCGGCGCGGAGCTCTACGTGCTGCGCAAGCAGGTCTGCGTCGATCTCGGCTTGGACGGCATCGTGGCAGGCGGCGTCATCCCCGGCTACGCCGAGCACAAGGACGACATGAGCGCCGACGAGTACATCGCCGAGGTGCGCGAAGGCCGGCTGTACGACCGGACGCTGAGCTTCCAGATCGAGAACGGGTTCGAGGCAGTGTGCGGCCTGCCGAACTACATCGCCGATCCGGCAACCGACAGCTGGGCGGCTCTGATCGTCTGGCGCAACCCACAACTACAGAGCGGCGCGTGAGCGACAGCACCGATCCCGCGGCGGGCGGAGGAGGCTTGATCGCCGGCTCCGACGCCGAGACGCTCGGCGACCAGGCGTTCCGCTCAGACGACCTTCACGGCCGCAAGCCCGAGATGACCTACGGCGGTGCGCTGTCGTTCCTTCGACGCCGCTACACCCGCGACATCGCCGACGCCGACATCGTCGTGTCGGGCATCCCGTTTGACATGGCCACCTCGAACCGGCCAGGTGCCCGGCTGGGTCCGCGCGCCATCCGGGCGGCGTCAACAGGTCTCGCCGAGCTCGACGCCTATCCCTTCGGTTTCGACCCGTTTGCGTATCTCGCCGTGGTCGATTACGGCGACTGCTTCATCGACTATGGCCATCCCACCGAGGCCGTCGAGCGAATCGAAGCCCACTGCACCGAGATCTTGGCGCACGGCGCGCAGATGGTGACCTTCGGCGGCGATCACTTCGTCACCTACCCGATCCTGCGTGCTCACGCAGCCAAGCACGGGCCGCTAGCGCTCATCCATTTCGACGCACACCCTGATACGTGGCCTGACGACGAGGGCCGCCTCGATCACGGCTCAATGTTCCTGCGTGCACTGCAAGAGGGCATCATCGACCCGTCGGCGTCCGTCCAGATCGGCATCCGCACCCACAACGACGACGACTACGGATTCACGGTGCTCGGTGCGCCCTGGGTACACCGCAACGGACCCGCTGCTGTGCTCGAGGTCGCGCGGGAGAAAGTCGCGGACCGCCGGGCCTACGTGACCTTCGACATCGACTGCATCGATCCGGCATTTGCCCCCGGGACCGGCACGCCGGTGTCGGGTGGGCTCACCACCGCACAATCGCTGGAGATCGTGCGGGGCCTCGCCTCCTTTGACATCGTGGGGATGGATGTCGTCGAGGTGGCCCCCGCCTACGACGTGTCGGAGATCACCGCCTTGGCGGCCGCAACGCTCGCTCACGACTTCATCTGCACGCAGGCCGTGCGTGCCGGGGCGCCTGCACAGCCGCTGGGATTGACATGAGCAGCGACGCCGTTACTTCCGCGTCGCCGCCGGGTGCTGATGCCGGCGTGCCTGCGGTGGAACTGCACGGCATCTCGAAACGCTTCGCCGATGTTGTGGCAGTCGACGGCGTCGATCTGCAGATCGGCGACGGCGAGTTCTTCGCACTGCTCGGGCCGTCGGGCTGCGGAAAGACCACCACGCTGCGGATGATCGCCGGCCTCGACATCCCCAGCGAGGGACGCCTGGCGATCTTCGGCGAGGAAGTTGCGTCGTGGCCTCCCGATCGGCGGCCGGTCAACACCGTGTTCCAGGCCTACGCCCTGTTCCCCCACATGACAGTGGCGCAGAACATCGCATTCGGACTGCAGATGCGGGGCATCCGCGGCCCCGATGCCGACCGCCAGGTCGCCGAGGCCACCGCCTTGGTGCAGCTCGAGGGCATGGAGCATCGCCGGCCCTCGCAGCTCTCGGGCGGCCAGCAGCAGCGTGTCGCTCTCGCACGGGCCTTGGTAAACCACCCCAAGGTGCTGCTGCTCGACGAGCCGCTCGGAGCGCTCGACCTGAAGCTGCGCCAAGAGATGCAGGTGGAGCTGAAGGCCCTGCAGCGCGAGGTCGGCATCACGTTCGTCTTCGTCACCCACGACCAGGAAGAAGCCTTGGCCATGAGCGACCGCGTGGGCGTCATGTCGGAGGGCCGGCTGCTGCAGGTCGGCACGCCCGCTGAGGTGTACGAGCATCCCGCGAACCGCTTCGTGGCCGACTTCATCGGGCGCACCAACCTGCTCGAGGGCGTCACGGAGGGCCCCTCTGCGGTGCGGCTGGATGCCGGCGCGGTGGTAGCCGCCGCGAACGAACTGGCTGCCGGCTCCCCGGTAGCGCTGAGCGTGCGCCCTGAGCAGGTGCGGCTGCATCGCCGCGGCGAGGCGCCAGGCGACACCCCATGCCTCGACGGCGTCATCACTGACGCCACCTATCTCGGGCACGCGTTCGTGTACACAGTCGCGATCGGTCCCACCGCCGGTGCCAGCGGGACGAACGCAGGCGAACGAGCGGCCACCATCACCGCACGCTCGGAAACCGGCTCAGCGGCACTCGCCGCTGGTGAACCCGTCTCGGTCAGCTGGTCACCCGGCGCGACGACGGTGGTCGCGGACTGATGCCATCGCTGCGTCGCGCCAAATCTGCAGCGACGCGGCCAGCTGACGCTGAGCCCGACGCGCTGGCGTCGCTGACGCCGACTGGGCCCGATGCGTCGGCGTCCTTGACACCTGCAGAGTTAGCAGCGCAGCGCAGGAAGCGGCGCACCGGCACGCTCATCGCCACGCCGGGCGCGCTGTACCTGCTGATCTTCTTCGTGGTCCCCCTCGGCCTGATCACCGTGTACTCGTTCGCGACACGCACATCGACGGGCCGCACCTCGCTGAGCGGCTGGAACCTCAACTCCTACGAGCGCATCGCCGACGACGTGATCGTCGGCATCATCGCCCGCTCGGCCTGGCTGGCGTTCCTCACCACCGTGCTGTGCCTGGTGGTCGCCTACCCCTTCGCCTACTACCTGGCCACCCGTCCTCCGCGGTTGCGCGCCCGGCTGCTCGTGCTGGTGATGATCCCGTTCTGGACCAACGGGCTGGTGCGCATCTTCGCAATCCGGTTTCTGCTCGGATCGAATGGTCCCGCCTCGGCGCTCAGCGAAGCCATGGGCTTCGGCACGTTCCGGATCCTGTTCACCCCCACTGCGGTCGTGCTGGGCATGGTGTACGGCTTTCTCACCTTCATGGTGCTGCCGCTGTACGTGGCGCTGGAGCGCATGGACTGGCGCCTGGTGGAGGCCGCCCGCGACCTCTACGCGAGCGGAGCGAAGGCCTTCTGGCGCGTCACCGTGCCGCTCACCCGCTCGGGCATCGTGGCGGGCTGCGTGCTGGTGTTCGTGCCCAGCTTTGGCTCCTATGTCGTGCCGGAGATCCTGGGCGGCGCAAAGACCCTGCTCATCGGCTCGTACGTGGCACGCCAGTTCCAGGCAGCCCGCAACTGGCCGTTGGGCGCTGCGCTGAGCGTGCTGGTGATCGTGGCGATGCTCGTCGCGGTGGCCATCAACCAGCGCAATTCCGCCAATGCCGAGCGAACCCAGGGCGTCACGCGATGAGGAGTCACAGGCCGTGAGCGACCTGGGAACCGCCGGCACCAAGCGCTCGGCCAGGCACCTGCTGAAGGCCAACGCCTGGTTCGTCTTCGCGTTCCTGTATGTGCCGATCGTCGTCCTGGTGATCTTCTCGTTCAACGATTCCGAACGGGTCAATGTCTGGCAGGGGCTCTCAGCGCGCTGGTACGGGGAAGCGCTCGGCAACACCCAGATCGTGAGCGCGCTGCGAGTGTCGCTGATCGTCGCAATCAGCTCCACGGTCGTGTCCACGGTGCTCGGCACCGCGGTGGCCCTCGCACTCGACCGCTACCGCTTCAAGGGACGGCGTGCGCTTGACGGCACCGTGTATCTGCCCATCGTCATCCCCGACATCACGATGGCGGTGATGTTGCTGGTGTTCTTCGCCGAGGCGTTCAAGCTCATCGATACGTTCGGCCCGCGATTGACCCTGGGCGTCACGACGGTCGCGCTCAGCCACATCGCGTTCAACATCTCGTTTGTCGCCGTGGTGGTGCGCGCTCGGCTGGATCAATTCGATCGCACCCTCGAGGAGGCGGCGCGTGATCTGTATGCCACTCCGTGGCGTACGTTCAGGAGGGTGACGCTGCCGCTGATTGCGCCGGGTATCGCCGCGGGCGCCCTGCTGGCGCTGACGCTGTCACTCGACGATGTCGTCATCTCGGCCTTCACGGCGGGGCCGGGGGCGACCACCCTGCCGGTGTACGTGTTCAGTTCGATTCGCCAAGGTGTGACACCCGAGCTGAACGCCATCTCCACGCTCATGCTGACGGCCTCGATCACGCTGGTGGTGGCCTCGCTTGCCCTGCAGCGGCCGAGGAGCACCACGCCGTGAGCGCGGTCGTCTCCATGTCATCGCCCTGCCATCGCACTCAAACACAGCGGCGTTCCGCCGGAACGCCCACAAGGGAGGAACAATGACCAACCCATCCCAGACCACAAGGCGACTTCGACGAAGTCGCTGGATTGCGCTCATCGCCGCCGCGGCGCTCGTCGTCGCTGCCTGCGGCGACGGAGACAGCGATGAGGACGCCGAGCCTGCGGCCACCGAAGCAGCCACGGCGGCCGACGACGCGCCCGCCGATGACGGGGGCTGCGCGGCAGGCGAGACCGACGGCGACCTGGCGTTCTACAACTGGGCCGACTACATGGACGAAGAGCTGCTGCTTGCCTTCGAGGAGGAAACCGGCATCAGCGTCGACTACTCGGTGTACGAATCCAACGAGCAGATGCTGACGCAAGTGGAATCGGGCGCCGCCATCTACGACCTGGTGGTGCCGTCGGACTACATGGTGGCGCTGATGATCTCAGAGGATCTGCTGCGCCCGCTCGACTTCGACGCCCTGCCCAACGTGGTGAACATCGACGACGCATGGGACAACCCGCCCTTCGATCCTGAGCACCGCTTTCACGTCGCCTACCAGTGGGGCACCACCGGCATCGGCATGACCTACGACGTGCTCGATGCACTCGGCGGAGAGTCCAGCTGGGCGGTCATCTTCGATCCCGACACCGCAGCCCTGGTGCCGGGCAGCATCTCGTTGCTCGACGACGCGCCCGAGGCGGTGTCCGCTGCGCTGAAATACCTCGGCTACAGCATCACCGAGACCATCGAATCGGGCGACGAAGAGGCGATCCGCGAAGCCGGCGCGCTGCTCAAAGCCACCAACGAGCGGCTGCTCAAGTACGACTCGGTGACCTTCGGCGACGACTTGGTCAACGGCGAGGTCGACGTGGCGCACGGCTGGAGCGGCGGCTTCGCCCAGGCGTTCTTCGAGACCGACGCCTATGAGACCCACGTGTACACGATCCCCGTCGAGGGCGGTGTGCGCTGGGTGGACACCATGGCCATCCCCCACAACGCGGACAACCCGTGCTCGGCCCACGCCATGATCAACTTCCTGCTCGATGCGGAGAACGGTGCTGCGCTCACCAACTACACGTATTACGGCAGCCCGAACGAGGCGGCGACGCCGTTCATCCTCGACGAGATCCTGGAGGACCCGGGCATCTACCCGCCGCCGGACGTCTACGAGCGGCTGGAGCTGATCCCTCAGATGGGTGACCTGGGCCTGATCGTGCAGGACATGCTCACCGAGGCCAAGAGCTGAATCGGTGACCCGAAGGGTGGGCGTGCCTCAGTTGCGGGGCACGTCCACCCAAGGCACGTCCTTGTCGATGCGGGGCTCGCCCGGCAGGCCGAGCACCTGCTCGCCCAGGATGTTCCGCATGATCTCCGACGTGCCGCCCTCGATGGAGTTGGCGCGCACTCGCAGAAAACCGTGCTGCACGCCGCCGTCGGAACCGTCGACCGACAGGTCGCCCGGGCGGCGGAAGGTGTAGTCATAGCCGACCAAGCCGTCGGCGCCCATCATGTCCACCGCGCAGGTCATCAAGGCCTGGTTGAGCTCAGCGAACGCCAGCTTGGCGATCGACATCTCCGGCCCGGGGTTGCCCTTGCGCCGATTGGCGCCAGCACGCATGTTCGTGAGCCGCAGCACCTCGGCACGGGTCCACAGCTGCGTCAGACGGTCCTTGGTGACCGAATCCCGGTCGGCCTGGTCGCGCTGCTCCCACAGTTTCACCAGCACCGAGATGGGCCCGGAGCCTCGCTCGGGCGGGCCGGCGCCGCCCGCACCGATGGCATTGCGTTCGTTCATCAGGGTGGTCAGCGACACTCGCCAGCCGTCGCCCACGTCGCCGATGCGGCTGGCGTCGGGCACGCGCACGTCGGTCATGTAGACCTCGTTGAACTCGGCCTCGCCGGTGATCTGGCGCAGCGGTCGCACCTCCACGCCCGGCGACTTCATGTCGAGCGCAAAGTACGTCAGCCCCCGGTGCTTGGGGACCTCAGGATTGGTGCGGGTCACCAGCATCCCGAAGTCGCCGAGGTGCGCCAGCGTGTTCCACACCTTCTGGCCGTTCACGACCCACTCCTCGCCATCGGCGACCGCACGGGTCGCCAGCCCGGCGAAGTCGCTGCCCGCACCCGGCTCGCTGAAGAGCTGACACCAGACTTCCTCGCCGGTGAACATCGGCCGCAGGAAGCGCCGCTTGACCTCTTCGCCGCCATGGGTGTGGATGGTCGGCCCGGCCAGATGCGCGAAGAAGGTCACCGGCTTCATGGGTCGGGCGCCGGCCGCCCGCAGCCGCTCCTCCACCCGGCGCTGCAGCCTGGGGCTCACGCCCAGGCCTCCATGGCCCTCGTCGAAGTGGACCCACGCCAAGCCGGCGTCGAACTGTGCGCCGCGGAATTCGGCGTAGCTGAGCTGCTGGGGATCGTGCGAAGCAAGCAACTCGTCGATGGCTGCGTCAACCCGTGCAGCTGCGGGGTCGGCAGCCGGGGCGTCAAGCGTGTCGGTCATGGTGCCAGTCTGCCAGCAGCCGGCGTACTTGGGATCAGTAGCGGTCGCCGGAGAAGGACGGGTCGCTCTTGGCCAGGAAGGCCGCTGCCCCGTCGGCCATGTTGCGGGGGATCAGCACAGCCTGATGTCCCATCTCCACGTCGAGCTGGTCAGCCAAGTCACGCTGCGTGGCGCCGTCCACGGACGCCCGAATGCGGCTCATGGCTGCGGGCGAGCAGCGCCGCAGTACGTCGGTCACCTGCCCTACCGCTGCGTCCAGTTCCTCGTCGTCCACGGTCTTCCACACCAGGCCCCAGTCTTCGGCCTGATCGGCAGTCACCCGTTCGCCGAGCAGCGTCATGCCCAGCGCACGGGCACGGCCTACCCGCATCGGGAGCTGCCACGTAGTTCCCAAGTCGGGAACGATGCCCAGCCGGGGTCCGAACGTTGCCACGAAGAACGCCGAGCGAGCCGCGATCGCGACGTCGCACGACAGCGCGAGGCCGATGCCTCCCCCCGCGGTGACACCGTTGATGCGGGCCACGGTCGGCACCGGGCACTCGGCCACGGCCCGGATCGCCGGGTGGAACACGTTGTCCATCGAGTCGGTGGTGGCCTCGCCGGCTGCGTCCGCGTCGAAGCCCTCGGCGTCGCCGTCCGCGGCGTTCCGCAGGTCGGCCCCCGAGCAGAAGCCACGGCCGGCACCGGTGAGGATGACCGCTCGCACGCCGTCGTCGGCCCCAACGATGCCGAAGGCCTCGGTGATGTCGTTCATGAACTCGTCATTCATCGAGTTCAGCGTCTCGGGCCGGTTCAGGGTGACCGTTGCCACGTCGCCCGCCGGATCCCGCTCGACGCTGTAGTTGACGGTGCCGTTGGAAGGCTGCGGCTGGCTGCTCATGATGATCCCTTCTGCGAACTCGATTGCGACCGTGGCGCGCTGTCGAGCGTAGGGCGCGAGCCGACTCCGATGCCGGGCTGGGTCCGCCCCGAAAGGCGATGGCTACTTGTAGCGGTAGGTGATGCGTCCGCGGGTCAGGTCATAGGCCGAGACTTCGACTTGCACCCGATCTCCGGGAAGGATCCGGATGTGGTGCTTGCGCATCTTGCCGCTCAGGTGACCCAGCACCTCGTGGCCGTTGTCGAGCTCGATGCGGAAATGCCCGCCTTTGAGCGCTTCGACGGTCTTTCCTTCGAGCAAGATGGCGTCGTCTTTGACTTTCGGCACGTGGTTTCCCTGGTCGGCGGGCAGAACATGCGTGCCCACAGCAGTGAACGCGCAGGCCCCATGAGGGGCGACACAACATGGTAGTCCAGCGGGGTCCGAATCCGCCCACGGGCCCCCTTTTGCCGCAGAAAAGCTGATCCGGCGGCAGCGCCGTCAGTGACGTTTGGCGCCGCCGTATTTCATGCGTGTGTCCGACATCGAGGCAATCTGCACCTCGTCGTCGTTGATGACCGCCGCCACCAACTCGCCCATGAACAGCGTGTGGGTGCCCAGGTTGACGCTGTGGCGCACCTCGCAGTCCATCCAGGCGGCAGCATCTGCAAACACCGGCGCTCCAGTCGCGGCTTCGTACACAGCCCAGCCGTTCAGCGTCCCGGTTGCCGGACCGTCGCCGGGGGCTGTGGCCTCGTAGGCAGCCGGCTTGGAGAACTTCACGAACGGCCGCGTGTTGGCGGCGTCCCACAGGTTCACGGTGAACGATCCGCCGTCGGTGATCAACCGGTGAGTGACTGCCGTGTTCTCCACGCCGATGCCGATGATTACCGGCTCCATCGAGAGCTGTGTGATCCAGCTCGTGGTCATCGCATTGCGCTCGTCGCCGGATCTTGACCCCACGAGCGCCAGCGCATTGGGGATCTTCCACGTCACCCGGTTGACCAGCTCGTCGGGCATCTCCGCAGTCGTCATGGCTGCACCCTAGGCAGCGATTCATCTCGAACAGCGCGGGCTGTTCTCAGCGACCGGCCGGATGCGCGCGGCTAGCGTGAACGCCACGGCTTCGGGCTGACCGGCCCGAGAGCAGCGAGTGCGTACGCGGCGAGCACGGGGACGGCGACATGGCATATGACCTGAAGATCACGGGCGGCACGATCATCGACGGGACGGGTTCGCCCCGCTACGTCGGCGACGTGGGCATCTCCGGCGGCAACGTGGTGGCGCTCGGCTCGGCCGCGGCAGAGGCCGCCGAGACCATCGACGCCACCGGGCGCATCGTGTGCCCCGGGTTCGTCGACATCCACACCCACTACGACGCGCAGATCATGTGGGACCGGCTGGTGAGCTGCTCGCCGTGGCACGGCGTCACCACCATCGTGATGGGCAACTGCGGCTTCTCAGTGGCGCCCACCCGGCCCGAGCACCGAGACCTCATCATGCGCACGCTCGAGAACGTCGAGGGCATGAGCGTCGATGCGCTGCGAGCCGGCCTCGGCGACTGGGGCTTCGAGACCTTCCCGCAGTACCTCGATGCGCTCGAATCCAACGGCGCTGCGGTCAACATGGCGGCCCTCATCGGCCACACCGCCGCCCGCATGTACGTCATGGGCGAAGAAGCCACCGAGCGTGAGGGCACTCCTGAAGAGATCGCCGCCCAGCGCGACCTGGTGGCCGAGGCTCTGCGAGCCGGCGCGCTTGGCTTTGCGACCTCCAAGGCGCCGACCCACGTCGGCTACGAGGGACGGCCGGTGCCGAGCCGCGCTGCAACGACCGACGAGATCGTCGAGATCGCCCAAGCGCTCGGCGACGCCGGCGGCGTGATGCAGGCCACGGTGGGCCGGGGCCTCAGCCACGACGAATTCGCCCGCATCGCCGAGACGACCGGGGCGCACGTCAGCTGGACGGCGCTTCTGGGCTCGGCGCGAGGCCCAGGCAGTCACCGTGTCGAGCTGGAGCGGGCCCGTGAGATCGCGGACCGGGGCCTGCCGGTGTTCCCGCAGGTGGCCGTGCAGCCGATCCAGTTCGAGATGAGCTGGAAGGCGCCGTTCATCTACGAGGCGCTGCGCTGCTTCACCCCGGTGTCCCAGAGCGATCTGGAAGGCCGCAAGCGCTACTACGCCGACCCTGACTGGCGGGCCGAGTTCAAGGAGAAGGCCGGCAATGGCGGCAAGATCGGCGATCGCTGGGCTCGCACCGAGGTGAGCTACCTGCCGCACAGTCCCGAACTCGAGGGCCGCAACATCCAGGAGATGGCCGACGAGGCGGGCCAGGATCCGGTCGACTGGGTGCTCGACGTGGCCCTCGAAGCCGACCTCGAGATGCGCATCACGCAGGACGTGATCAACCACGACCCCGACGACATCGACGAACTGCTGCACGACCCGACCACGGTGATCGGGCTGTCCGACGCCGGAGCGCACGCCAGCCAGCTCTGCGACGCCAAGTACTCGACGGAGTTCCTGCAGACGTTCGTGCGGGGCCGCCAGAGCTTCGACCTAGAAACCGCCGTCCACATGCTGACCCAGCGCCCTGCGGAGGTGTTCGGCATCGCCGACCGGGGCACGCTCGCCGAGGGCAAGCCTGCCGACGTGGTGGTGTTCGATGCCGACGAGATCGGCCACCTCGGCAAGCGGCGGGTGTACGACCTGCCCGCCGGCGCTGACCGGCTGATCTCCGACGCGAAGGGCATCGACGCCGTGGTGGTGAACGGCACGATCATCCGGCGCGACGGCGCCGATGCAGTCGATCCGCACGGCACGCTGCCGGGCAAGCTGCTGCGCAACGGCAAGGGCTGAGCAACTGGGCTGACCGGGCCTGTCTGATCGGCCCAGCGCAGGTCCGCCCGTTGCACGGCGCGAGCCGCATGGCAGGCTTGCTGCCGTGATCGACCTGCGCTCCGACACCGTTTCCAAGCCGACGCCCGAGATGCGGGCCGCCATGGCAGCCGCCGACGTCGGCGACGACGTCTGGGGCGACGATCCCACGGTGAACGAGCTCGAGCGCTACACAGCCGATCTTCTCGGCAAGGCGGCGGCGCTGTACGTGCCCAGCGGCACCCAGTCCAACCTGTGCGGCCTGCTGGCGCATTGCGAGCGGGGCGACGAGTACATCGTGGGCCACCACGCCCACACCTACATGTACGAGGGCGGCGGTGCTGCGGTGCTCGGCAGCATCCAGCCACAAACGGTGCCGACCGACGAGACGGGGATGCTGGATCTCGACGCCGTCGAAGCCGCAGTCAAGCCCGACGACAGCCACTTCGCTCGCACGCGGCTGTTGTGCCTGGAGAACACCATCAACGGCAAGGTGCTCACGCCAGCCCAGCATCAGGCAGCCCGTGACTTGGCCGACCGCCACGGACTGGGCTTGCACCTCGACGGGGCTCGCCTGTGGAACGCGGCGGTGTCGCTGGGGCTGGCCCCCGTCGCGGTAGCTGAGCCGTTCGACACCGTGTCGGTGTGCCTGTCCAAGGGTCTGGGCGCGCCAGTCGGCTCAGTGCTGTGCGGTACCGAAGACCTCGTGGCCAAGGCACGCCGCTGGCGCAAGCTGCTCGGGGGCGGCATGCGCCAGGCCGGCATCATCGCCGCGGGCGGGCTGCATGCCTTGCAACACCACATCGATCGGCTGACCGAGGACCACACGAATGCGCGGCGGCTCGCGGCCGGTCTCGAAGCAATTGACGGCATCACCGTCACCGGCTGCGACACCAACATGGTGTTCGCCCAGCTCGAGCACAACGACCCGACGCTGTCCAAGCGGCTCGAGGGCCGGGGCGTGCTGGCCGACTGGCGTTTCGGCCGCTCACGCATGGTGCTGCACCTCGACGTCAGCGAGGCCGACGTCGACACGGCCTTGGAGGCCATCGCCGCCGAACTGGCGACCTGAAATTCGTTTCGCGCGGAGGCGATGCCAGCCCTACGTTCACGCATAGGGCCAGCCTCTCCGAGTGCGAGCTACAAAATGCCTGCTCTGACCACACTCGGTTGAGGCTGGCCTCCCGCACAACTATAGGCGGAGCCGGCAACCCGAGCCCCCGATTTTCGTCCGGCTCAGTCGGCGATGAGTTCCCGGTCGGCCGCTCGGGGCTCGCAGACGTACTCGTCGAGGTCGGCTTCCTTGGTCATCTCGAAGTAGTCGACGTTGCGCCACGGCGAGTTGACCACGATGCGGCCGGCCTCGTTGCGGTAGTAGCTGGTCATGCCGGGATGCATCCACACCATGTTCTCGTGGGCATCGTCGACCCGGTCGCGATACTCGTCGTGGACGTCACGGCGCACCTCCACCGAACCGAGCCCTTCGGCGCACATCTTGGCGATCATGTCCATCACGTAGCGCACCTGCATCTCCACCACGAAGATCAAGCTGCCGCCGTGGCCAGGCTGCAGGTTGGGACCGTACAGCGTGAAGAAATTGGGAAAGTCGGGCGTGACCGTGCCCAGATACGCGCTGGCGTCGTCATCGCCCCACGACTCCCGCAGGCTGCGACCCGAGCGGCCGGTTGCCTCGTAGGTGGTGATGAACCGCAGCACGTCGAAGCCCGTGGCCAGCACCAGCACGTCGGCTTCGCGCTCGGTGCCGTCCGCGGTGCGGATGGTCCGGCCGGAGATCTCTGCGATCGGATTGTCGACCAGCTCCACCTTCGGATTGCGCAGCATGCGGTACCAGCCGTTGTCCATCAGCATGCGCTTGCCGAAGGGCGGGTAGGTGGGCAGCACCCTGTCCAGCAGCTCGTCGGCCCGGTCGCCCAGCTCGTCGATCACGTAGCGGGTGAAGTAGGCCCGGTGGGCGTCGTTCTGGGCGTTGAGCGACCGTTCGGGGTGCTCCCAGTCGGGGTCCTTCTGGAGGGCGGTGTGGATGCGGTCGTTGAACGTCCAGCCCAGCCGCACCCGGTACCACGCCCGGTACAGCGGCACAGCCTCGAACAGGGTCCGCATGGCGTCGGGAACCGGCTTGCGGAACTGCTCGAACGGCGCGGCCCAGTGGTTGGATCGCTGATAGATCGCCAGCGATTCCACGTCGTGCTGGATCTCGGGTGCTGTCTGCATGCAGCTCGCCCCGTTGCCCACGATCGCCACGCGCTTGCCGGCGACGTCGGCATCGGCGGGCCAGCGTGCGGTGTGCCACGTCTCGCCGCTCCAGGATTCGAGGCCGTCGATGTTGGGGCGGATCGGCGGGTTGAAGATGCCCGCGGCGCTGATGATGACGTTGGCCTCGATGATCTCGGTGGGACCGTCGAGGCCTTGAGCATGACCGTTTGCTCCGGGTGCCGTTGCTGCGCCGTTGTCGCGGCGCCGCAATCCGGTCTCGTCGGGCGTGGCGCTGAGGCCGAGCCGTCCGGTCTCCCAGCGGCCTTCGTTGTCGGCCACTTGGCGCACCTCGGCCTGCCACACCTGTCGCTCGGCGTCGTAGCTGACGCGCTCCACCGAGGTGTTGAAGCGGATGCTGGATCGCACGTCGAAGTCGTCGGCGACCTTCTCGAGGTAGCCGTGGAGCTCGTCGCGCAAGCAGAAGTACATCTTCCAGTCGTGCGGGGCGAACGAGTACGAGTACAGGTGGTTCGGCGTGTCCACGCCGGCGCCGGGGTAGCGGTTCTCCCACCACACGCCGCCGACCGTGCCGTTGCGCTCGACCACCTCGTAGGGCACGCCGGCCTGCTGCAGGTTGATGGCAGCGCATAGCCCCGAAGCGCCGGCGCCGATCACCAGCACCTTGAAGCCGGGCGGCACGTCGATCGGATCGTGATCGAGGAACTTGGCCAGGCCCAGCTGGGCGGCGGTGAAAGCGCCGTACTCGTCGGGCACGTGCTCGCCCATGGCGGTGCTGAGCATCTTGGTGATAAGGGTGTCGTCGGGCTCGGCGATCGCCATCGGGCGGCCGTCGCGCCATGCCGCAATGGCCTCGAGCGCGGCCTCGCGGACCTCCTGCTGATGCTCGGGTGCCAAGCCGCCCGTGTCGTTGTCGCCGAGTCCGGGCTGGCGCTTGGGCCGGTAGGGATCGTCGAGCCATCCCAGCTCGCCCGTCATCTGCACCAGAACCATCAGCAGCGTCGGAATGTTCGCCACGGCAACCGCCGCGGCAAGCGTCTCGTCGTCCACATCGGGGCGGCCCGCGGCCGTCGGGGCGCCGTGGTCAGACCCACGCGCTCCGTTGGCTGCACTGTCTCTGGACATCTCTGACATCGCTCCCCCTGTGGCCCGACTGCCAGCGTAGGACGTTGCGCCCGAGCGGACCGGGTGTGCCACAGCCGCTGCGTCGCGGCGGTCTCTCGGCGTGCCAGCTGATCAGGCCCCCTCAGGCCTGCCTGGTCAGCTCACCCCGCAGGTGATGCAGCAGCTCGGCGCGGCCCACAGCGGCCATCCACAGCTCGGAGATCAGCGTCGGGTCGTCGGCGGTGCCCGTCCCGACGATGCTCAGCTCCCGCCGCACCAAGGTGACCTCCTTGGCAGTCGGGGTCAGACCCACGTGCTTGCTCGCCAGCTCGATGGCCAAGCCGTCCGAGGTGGTGCGCACCCGTCCGAGACAGATCTCGGTGACACCGGACGGCTGTGCGAGGGTGAGCTCGATCTGGCCGTCCCCCACTGCTCGCAGGTAACCAGCCTCTGAGTGCAGCGGCTCGCCCGTGGCGGCGTTGCGAGTGCGCTGGATCATCGACACGAACGGCTTGCCCACGTGGCCGAACGTCAACTCCTCGGTGTACGCGAATTCGTCGATGGTCGGGTACTGGCCCGTGCCCCCGCCCTGCCAGGTTCCCAGCAGCGGGGCGAGGGGCACGCAATGCGGGTGCAGCTCAGCCATAGCCGCAACCTAGCGGGGAGCCCCGGGCTCAGCCTCTAAGGTCTGCCGCCATGAGCGCAGCCTTAGAGGTCGGATTCGGTGTCAACGAAACGCACCGGGTCACCGACGAGATGTCCCCGCCGCACCTGCCCAACAAGGTGCTGTCAACCCCTGACATGGTCCGTCTCATCGAGGGCACCTGCCTGTTCGGCGTCCAGCCGCACCTTGAGGAGAACCAGACGACCGTGGGCATCCACATCTGCGTGAGCCACGAGGCCGCCGTCGCCGCAGGCGAAGACGTCGTGGTGGCGGGCGAGATCAGCGAGATCGACCGCCGGCGCCTGGTGTTCGACATCAAGGTCACCCACGGAGACACGCTGATCTCCCAAGGCACCCACCAGCGGTTCATCGTGGGCGGTTGATGGAGGTTAACCCTGGCGCTGTCTCATCTGCTGCACGAAACGGATGATCCGCATCGTGTCGAGCGCGGTGAACCGTCCGATCGGTCCCGTCGAATAGCACGCTTGAGCGACCTTGCCGCCCGGAGACAGGATGAACCCGGTGGCGTGCAGGATGCCGCGCTCTTCCTCGGTGTAGGCGCCGGTGAGCGATGACACCTCGGCCATGTCTGCGCTGTGCAGCATCTTCACCGTGCGCAGCTGCAAGCCGTCCGAGAGGCCCTGCGTGGTCTCTTTGTCGTCCACGGAGAGAGCCACGACGCTGGCGCCGAGCGTCTTGAGCAGCGAACCGGCGCCGTCGAAGTCAACCAACTGTTGACGGCAGTACGGTCACCAGTGACCCCGGTACACCAGCACCACGCCCCAGCCGTCGCCGAAGACGCCGGGGATCGTGACCTGCTGATGTTCAAGGTCGGCCAGTGTGAGTTCGGGGAATCGATCCCCGCTGTCGAGCTGCATGGCTTCACGCACCTTCCTGCCGTTGCCAGCGGACGCTATCGCCGAGTGCGTCGTTGAGTCCCACGACCACTCGCCGCTGACGGCAATACTGGCAGTCTGCGCTGACCGGCGCGAGGGGAGGCGTGCAGCATGATCGACTGGCTCGGCATCGGCCATCTATTCGAGTTGACTGCCGGCGAGGCGGTGCTGGGATTCCTCACACCGCTGTTCGTCTGCGCGTTCGCATTCGTGGCGCACATGATCCTGCCCGCCCGGCGCGTCACCGGCTACACCGCCAATCGCGAGACCGGCGAACCTCGCAGCTACCGGCTCAACGGCATCTTGGTGTTCGTGCTCGCGCACATCGTGTGGGCCTTCGAGCTCTTCGGCCTGCCACGCGACTGGTTCTACCGGTCGACCATGTACGCGATCGCCGGCGGCGTGATCATCGCCGCCATCGCGACGACCTTCATAGTGTTCTCCCAGCCCGTGGGCGAGCAGAAGAACCCGCTGATCGCGTTCTATCTCGGACGTGCGCAGGAGCTGCAGTTCTTCAACAACCGCTTCGACCTCAAGATGTACTTCTACATCGTGGGCGGCACGATGCTCTCGCTCAACGCGTGGTCCGCGTTGGCGTGGCACGCCGACTTCGTCGACGACGTCAACCCCGGCCTGGTCCTCTACGTCATCATCAACTCCTTCTACGTCTTCGACTACTTCGTGTGGGAACGAGTGCAGCTCTACACCTACGACCTCATCCACGAGAACGTCGGGTTCAAGCTGGTCTGGGGCGGGCCCTTCGTGTGGGGCTGGATGTTCGTGCTGCCGCTGTGGGGCTTGGCGAAACACCCCGATCCGGGCTTCTCAGGCGGCCCGATGTACCTTTGGCTGATCGGCAGCGCAGCGCTGTTCGTGGCCGGCTGGGTGATCTCCCGCGGCTCCAACATGCAGAAGTACACGTTCAAGCGCTGGCCCGAACGCAGCTTCCTCGGCATCAAGCCCGAGATCATCGTGGCCGGTGACCGCAAGATCCTCTGCAGCGGGTTCTGGGGGAAGGCCAGGCACTTCGGCTACTTCGGCGAGGCCCTGTACGGGCTGTCCAACGCCCTGGCGTTCGGGCACTTCACCAACCTGTGGGCCTGGAGCTACGTGATCATGATCGTGACCTTCTTCGTTCCCCGCCAATTCGAGGACGACAAGGTCTGCGCCGAGAAGTACGGCGCCGAGAAATGGGCCGAGTATCGCGAGCGGGTCCCGTACCGGATCCTTCCCGGCGTCTTCTAGCGCCGGCTGGCCGCGGCGACACCACAGAGGAGGTCACCCATGTTCGAACGGCTCGGCATCGGTCACCTGACAGAGCTCACTGCGGGCGAGGCGGTGCTGGGATTCCTCACGCCGCTGTTCGTGATGGCCGCGTTCGGGGTGCTGCAGATGGTCATTCCCGGAAAGCGCGTCCCCGGTTATGTCACCGACACCGAGACCGGCCAGCCCCGCAGCTACCGCCTCAACGGCCTGGCGGTGTTCGTGGTGGCCCAGGCGCTGTGGTGGTTCGAGCTCACCGGCATGCAGCGCGACTGGTTCTACCGCTCATCGCTGTACGCCGTAGCCGGCGGAACGGTACTGGCCGTGATCATGACCCTGATTGCCGTGTTCAGCCAGCCCGAAGGCGACGTCAAGAACAAGTTCCTGGCGTGTTGGTTCGGCCGCGCCCAGGAGATGCAGTTCTTCAACAACCGCATCGATCTCAAGATGTACTTCTACGTGGTCGGCGGCACGATGCTGTCGCTGAACGCCTTCTCCGGCGCGGCCTGGCACTACGACAACGTCGATGATCCGAATCCGGGGGCGTACCTTTTCGCGGCGTTTTTCACCTTCTACGTCTTCGACTACTTCGTGTTCGAGCGAGTACAGCTCTACACATTCGACATCATCTACGAGCGCCTCGGATTCAAGATGTTCTGGGGCGGTCTGTTCGTCTACGGCTGGATGTTCATCATCCCGATGTGGGGCATGGCAGCGCATCCCGATCCGGACCACGCAGGCGGCTGGCGGGCGCTCTGGCTGATCGGCGCACCGGCGCTGTACGTGTTGGGCTGGTGCATCAGCCGTGGCGCCAACATGCAGAAGTACACGTTCAAGCGATGGCCCGAGCGCAGCTTCCTCGGCATCAAGCCCGAGATCATCGAAGCCGGCGAGCGCAAGATTCTCTGCAGCGGCTTCTGGGGCGCATCCCGCCATCCCAACTACATGGGCGAAGTGTTCTACGGGCTGGGCCTCGCCGTGGCGTGGGGCCACTTCGGCAACCTGTGGGCGTGGCTGTATCTGATCTATGTGTTCGCGCTGTTCAGCTACCGGCAAATGGACGACGACAGGCGCTGCGCGCAGAAGTACGGCCCCACCAAGTGGGCCGAGTACCGCGAGCGGGTCCCGTACCGCATCGTTCCCGGCATCTACTAGGCCAGCCGGGAAGCAAGCCAGTGGGCGCTGCAGGACTCGAACCTGCGACCCCCTCCTTGTAAGGGAGGTGCTCTCGCCAGCTGAGCTAAGCGCCCCCGCAGCCGGGTTTGGCAGGCTACCGGCCGTCGCCTGACCCGGACCCCGGCGGCCGAGCGTGTCTATTCAGCCTCTCAGCAGGGCCGCCAGTTCGGGCGTGCTGGCAGCGACGGGCCCCCGGCGTTCGCTGTGGCTGAGGTGAAACAGCTCCCTGCCGTCGGCCTCGCCGGTCCATGCGCCTGCTTCGTCACAGATCAGAATGCCTGCGGCGTAGTCCCAGACGCCGTGGTTGGAGTTGAGGTCGATGTACGCGTCGAGGCGGCCGCAGGCCACGGCGCAGAGGTCGAGCGCGGCGGAGCCCAGCACTCGCACCTGCCAAACCGGCAGGTCAGCGCCGGGACGGCCCGAGACGCCGATCACCGCCCGTTCGCCGGTCGTCTGCCCACTGGGCCTGATCGGGGCACCGTTGCGCTGAGCTCCCCCGCCGACAGTCGCAGTGAACTCCTCGCCGGTGACGAGGTGACGCACCAAGCCGGCGACAGGTGTCAGCCCGTCGACGACGCACAGGCTGATGCAGTAGTGCGGGATGCCGCGTGAGGCGTTGGTGGAGCCGTCGACCGGGTCGACAATGACGGTCTCGCTGCCCGGCCCAGCGCGCAGCCCCGATTCCTCGCTCAGCACGCCGACGCCGGCGGCCTCCAGTACGCCCAGCGCCGCAGCGTCGGCGACCTGATCGAGCGCGTACTGATCGGGGCGGTCGCCGCCGTCGCGCCAACGGTCGAAGCCGTCCAGCGCCGCTATGACCGAGTCGGCGGTGCTCCGCAGCAGCTCAACCCAGCCAGTGCCGTCGGAATTCATTCGTCGAATGCTGCCACTCGGCGCTATAGCCTCCGCGCATCGTTTCGGCGCCGCGTGGGGAGCGTCCTGATGGCAGCTATCGACATCGCCGGTTACGTGACAAGCCTGAAGGACCATGCGCACGCGCATGGGTTTCACATTCACGACGAGCGGCAGTTCATCGAGACGTACAGCCTGCGTCAGACCTGGGAAGTCGACCTGCACCCCGCGGAGGCCTGCGGGGGGCCGCTCGACCTGCATCTCACGCTGGAGGTCGACCCGCGGACGATGCTGTCCTTCGAGGATGTGCTGTGGGCGACGCCCGAAGACGATCTGCCACCGGACGAATTCTGGCTGCCGCTGCTGTTCACCTGGGCGCTGCCGCCGCTCGACCACAGTCCCGACATGCTGGTGCTGGCGACCGATCTCGCCGGATTGGGCGGCACGGCCCTGCCGGTCGAGGTGTCAGCGATCGACTCGCTGTCCTCGGTGACCGACCCGGCCAAGCGGACGCTCATGATCGTGGCGCGCAGGGAGCTGTCGCTCCAAGCGCTGCTGCGGGGCGAGGACGACATGTGCGAGCCGTTCGACCTCTGCACCAAGATCTGCGACTACCTCTTGCACCACGCGCAGGACTGGTACGACGAGGTGCCGTCGTAGCACCCGAGGGCTCGCTGGGCGCTCAGTCGGTGCGGATGACGACGCCAGCCTCGCTGACACGGCCCGAAGCGATGTTGCGCTCGAGCGCCTCGGCGGCATCGTCGGTGCCCACGGGATAGAAGCAGCGGTACAGGTGGGTATCCGCGCCGACATCGGGCTCGCCGTCGTCGTCGCTGCCGGTGATGCGTGATCGAGCGGGCGAGGGGGTCGGCACCTCGATGAGCGCCGGCTCCTCGGCGAAGCACAGATCCTGCGCGTACTTGCAGCGTGGGGCGAACTTGCAGCCCGGATCGAGGCTCGTCATCGTCGGCGGCTGGCCGCCGATGATCTCGAGGCGTGCATGGCTGTCATCGGTGACTTTGGGGATCGAGCGGAACAGCGCCTCGGTGTAGGGCATCTTCATGTCACGAAAGAGCGTCTTGGTCGAAGCGCGCTCCACGATGCGGCCGGCGTACATCACGATGATTTCGTCGGTGCGCCCTGCCACGATGCCGAGGTCGTGCGTGATGAGCACGAGCGACATGTTCCGCTCGGCCCGCTCGGCCTCGAGCAAGTCGAGGATCTGCGCCTGCACGGTGACATCCAGCGCCGTGGTTGGCTCGTCGGCAATCAGCAGGCGGGGGCTGCACGCCAACGCGATGGCGATCACGATGCGCTGTCGCATGCCGCCCGAGAGCTGGTGGGGATACTCGTCGATGCGCCGGTGCGGCTCGGGAATACCCACCTCCTCGAGCAGATCGAGCGCCGCGCTGCGTGCTGCACGTGCCGACAGGTCGCGATGCACCCGCAGGCCCTCGCCCACCTGCTTGCCGATCTTCATCACCGGATTCAGCGAGCCGAGCGGATCCTGGAAGACCATGGCGAGCTGCGGCCCCCACATCTCGAGCAGCTCGCGGCGGCCGAGCGACATCATGTCGATGCCGTCGAAACTGACGTTGCCGGTCGAGGTCACACGCGACTTGGGCAGCAGCCGCATGATGGACCTCGACATGACCGACTTGCCCGAGCCGGACTCGCCCACCACACCCAAGCGCGCCCCCCGGCTCAGCGACCATTCGACCCCGTCGACCGCCACCAACGGGCCGACTGCGGTGTGAAACGTGGTGCGCAGCTCTGCGACGTCGAGCAGCGGCCGCGCGTCAGACCCCGGCAGATCCGGCACGGAGACGTCGCTCACGACTCGCCCCGCGAAGCTGACGCCGTCTCGACGCGCACCGGCGCCGTTTCGCCGACGAGCGGCGTGTGACAGGCCACGAAGCGCCCAGGTGCGATCTCTCGCATCTCGGGCTCCTCGTCGATGCAGCGCTGCGCAGCGTGCGGGCAGCGGGTGCGAAACCGGCAGCCCGACGGTGGATCCATCGGCGAAGGCAGCTCGCCGCCGATGCGCCCCGACCCCAGCTCCGCCTCCGGATCAGGCTGCGGAATCGCCGCCAGCAGCAACTCCGTGTACGGATGGGCGGGCTCCTCGAACATCGCATCGGGCTCGCTGACCTCACAGAGCTTGCCCAGGTACATGACTGCCACCCGGTCGCTCACGTTCTTGACGACCGCCAGATCATGCGCGATGAACACCAGCGTCAGGCCCATGAGGTTCTTGAGGTCTTCGAGCAGATTGAGAATCTGCGCCTGCACCGAGACGTCCAGCGACGACACCGGCTCGTCGCAGATGATCACCTGCGGCACGCTCACCAGCGCCCGGGCGATCGAGAGCCGCTGCGCCTGACCGCCGGAGAACTCCCACGGTCGGCGGTCCATGGCGTCGTCGGGGTTGATGCCGACGTATTCGAGCACCTCACGCACCCGGGGCTCGGCTCGTTCGCGCTCGGCGTCGCGGTTCACCCGGTAACGCCGCAGGACCCATCGGAACAGGAGGGCGTCGACGACCGCCGAGGCCACCAGCACCGCCAGCTTGATGCCTCCGTCAAGACCAGCGACGTAGAAGACCTGCAGGACCACCATGGCGCTCAGCGTCGTTGCGACGCCGCTGGCACCTGCCCGCTCGGGCTTCGCAAGCGACAGCACGAGCCAGACCGCCAGCACGGCGGTGAGCAGGATCAGCCCGCCGGAGTTCAGCCATTTCGCCCAGCCCCCGAAACTCGACCAGGTGCGCCACAGCATGAAGGCACTCGCGCCCGTGGTGACGACCACACCCGCGAGCCCGACAGCGCTGGACACCTCACCGAACTGGCGCGACATCAAGCCAAAGGGCAGCATCACTGCCAGCAGTACCCAGATCAGGCCCCCCAGCAGGGCAATAGCGCCGGCCAGCAGCAACAGCGCGAGCGTCGGGAAGCCGATGATCGCTGCAGGTACCTGCGTCCAGCCCAGCCACCCCTCGGCGGCGCGATCCTCGACGGTCTCGGAGAGTATCCACAGCACGAACGCCACCGAGGCCAGCCGGCCCACGATGCGCAGCGGAGCTGCAGCTCGCCGCAACAGGCTTTGCAGCAGCTCGCCGATGCGTTCCTGCCACACCGCCATCGCGGTCCGCCTCGACACGTTCTCCAGGGCGATGAACAGCGGCTCGGCCACGATGTCGCGCACGCGGCGGCGGGGGTTCAGCGACGAGATCGGATCCTGGTAGATCATCTGCAGCCGCGGCCGCACCTCGCGAATGGCGTCCTCGTCGAGTTCGGTCAGCTCTTGGCCGGCGAGCTGCACGGTGCCCGAGGTGGGCCGTGGCAGCTGCAGGATCGCCCGCCCAGTCGTGCTCTTGCCGCAGCCCGACTCGCCGACCAGCCCGAGGGTCTCGCCCTCGGCCAAGTCGAGCGACACACCCGAGACCGCATACACCGTCCGGCCGCCGGCCGCGGGGAACTCGACTACCAGATCCCGTGCGCTCAGGAGCGCATCCGGGCGCAGATGGGCGTTTCCGCTGCCTGCCATCAGATACCAGCCCTCACAACCGGGACCTCGCAGCCCCGCCCTCGCCGCGCTTCCCTCACAGGACCGACTCCCTCGGCTCGAAGTACTGCTGCAGCTTGTCGCCCACGAAGTTGAGCGCCAGCACCGTCACGAACATGACGATTGCGGGCATCAGACTGATGTGGGCGGCCACGTCGAGATTGGTGCGCCCCTTGTTGATCATGTCTCCCCAAGTGGGCGTCGGCGGCGGGACGCTCAGTCCCAGGAACGCCACCGAGCCCTCCACCACGATCAGGCCCGCCATGATGATGAGCGAATAGCTGACGAACGAGGGCGCGACATTCGGCAGGATCTCACGGAACAGCACCCTGCCGTCTCGGGCCCCGAGCGTCTTGGCAGCGAGCACGAAGTCCTGCCCGGCCCAGCTCAAGGTGGCGGCACGCACCACTCGCGCTATCGGCGCGATCGACAGCAGCACGAAGGTGAAGACCAGGATGAAGATGCGCCGCTTCGCTTCGCCGTCCAGGAACAGCACCAACGCCAGGAACAGGATGAGCGGCGGGATCACCAGCGATGCGTTCAGCGTGGCCGTGAGCCAGCGATCGACCCGGCTGCTGTAGTACCCCGAGACCATGCCGAGCAGGCCGCCGATCACCAGCGCCAGCACGGTGCCAACGGTCGAGATCACGAGGCTCACCTGCGCCCCGTAGATGACGCGGCTGAAGACATCCCTGCCCACCCCGTCGTTGCCGAACCAGTGAGACAGGCTGGGCCCCTGTTTGGAAGTACCTGGGAAGGTCTCGGCAGGGTCTTTGATGGGCAGCACGTCGGCGAACACGGCGGCAACGGCGAGCACGACGAGATATGCCACCGCCACCCAGAAGACGAACCCCAATCGTTTACGCACGAGCGCCCACCTCCCGGCCGCGCAGCCGCGGATCCAAAGCCAGGTACAGGAAGTCGGACATGGTGAGCACCACGATGTAGAGGGTCGAGATCACCAGCACACCGCCTTGCACGGCGATGAAATCGCGTTGAGTGACACCCAGGAAGATGTACGCCCCCACACCAGGGATCGTGAAGATGAACTCGACGATCAGCGCGCCGCCGATGAGCAGGCCGACCGTCAGCCCCACCACGGTCAGCAGCGTGAAGCTCGAAGGCCGCAGCGCGTGCCGCCACAGGATCCGTCGCGTCGGCAGCCCTTTGCTGCGGGCCAAGTCGATGAACGGCAGGCGCAGCGTGGCGATCATGTCCGACCGCAGCAAGCGCATGAACACGGCCGCCTGGCCCATCGCCAAGGCCAGCGACGGAAGCAGCATGTGCTTGAAGTGCAGCACGACATCCTCGCCGAGCGGCACGTAGCGCGCGGCTGGCAGCACGCGGACTCCGATCTCGTTGCCGGCCACGCTGAGCCCGCCGATGGCCAAGAAGAGCACGAGCATCACGGCGAGCACGAAGTTCGGCGTGGCCAGGAAACCCAGCATCACGTTGTTGATCGCGCCGTCGGTCTTGGTGCCTTGCCGGTAGCCAGCCCAGATGCCCAGCGGAACGGCGAAGCCCAGGGCGATCACGACCGAGTAGGCCATGATCTGCAGCGTCGGGGTCATCGAGCGCGAGATGCCGTCGGCGACGTCCTCGCGCAGAACGATCGACGTTCCGAGGTCACCCGTGAGCACGCCGCCCAGCCAGTTGCCGTAGCGGTTGAAGAACGGCTCGTCGAGGCCGAGCTCCGTTCGGACGATCGCGATCTGGTCGGCCGTGGCTGCCGGGCCCAGGATGTTGATGGCGGGGTCGCCGGGCAGGCTCGCCATCAGCGCGAACACCACGAACGACACCCCCACCAGCACCGGGATCACGCCGGCGATGCGACGTAGCGCGTAGCGGCCGTCGGCGATGCCGGCCCCGACGGTGCCGATGACGACGAGGACGCCGAAGGTCCAGCTGAAGGGGGGCCGCCAGAACCACGCCCACACGATCGTGGCCAGCAGCGCCGCCGCGATGATGCGGCCGAGCTGATCGCGAACAGCCTGCTTCATACCCGTCGCGCCTCCCCCCGGCTCCTGTTGTTACACCAACGCATCGCCTCAGCCCTGACAATCGCCGTCGTCGCACCAGATCTGGGCGACATGGTGTGCCCCGGCATTCACGGCAAACGCGCCGACGTCGCTTCCGGGGATCGGCAGATCGGTGAGGTTCTGCACCCGCGGATTGGCGATGACACCCCACAGCGTCCAGTGCGTCCACAGGTTCCAGACGTTGCGCCCGAAGGCCCGGTTCACCTCTTCTGCGGCCTCACGGCGAGCCTCGGGGTCGGGATTGTGGCGGATGACGTCGTATGCGGCATCGATGGCCGGGTCCTGGAAGCGCCCGACGTTGGAGGCCAGCTCGGGCACAGTGGGGTCGATCGGGAGCGCAGTCGCCGAATTCCACCAGAGCCACTGCTCGATCGGGTCCACCCCGCCGTGGGCGCGCAGCCCCATCATCTCGTACAGTCCGGCCAGCGCCAGACCGAAGTACTGGCCCTGCTCGATGGGCTGGATCGTCGCCGAGATCTCGTCGCCGAAGGCAGCCCGCCACATCGACACTATGAGCTCGTTCGACTCGACGTTGAACGGGTCGTTGGTGGTGTTGAACCCGAATGTCACCGGGTTCTGGCCGCTGTCGGCCTTGCACTGGGCGAAGGAGGCCCGCGCGGCATCGAGATCGAAGGACGGATAGCCCGAGTCGTCCAGATAGCCCATGCTGCCGGGCGGGAACGGCCCATTGGCCGCCCGAACCAAGCCCTGGAACCGTTCGCTGACGAATCGCTCGCTGTCGAACGCGTGCGCCAGTGCCGTACGGCAGCTCAGGTGCACCAGCGGGTTGGCCACGTTGAGCCCGTGCGGGTCCATCTGGATCGGCTCGTCGAGGCCCCGCAGCTCGGCGAGCACCGGATTCGTGCCTGAAGCCACGTTCATGATGGCGAAGTTGGTCTCGCCGAAGTCGTTGGCCTGCAGCAGCACGAAGTCGGGGTCGCCTTCGTACTTGGCGACCTCGTCCGCATTCGAGGTGTGGATGATGTCGAATTGGCCCGCCCTCAGCCCGTTCGAGCGACCCACGATGTCCACCGACACCACGAACTCGATCTCGTCCAGGTAGGGCAGGTTCTCGCCCGTGATGCCGCTGGGGCCGCGCCAGTAGTCGGGGTTGCGCTCGGCGATGAAACTGTTGCCATTGCCCGGCGTGTATTCCACGAACTTGAACGCGCCGAGGCCGACCGGCGCCGCCGGATCGCCGGTGGCGCTGGCAAGCCCTGCAGACCGCTCCTCGGCCGACAGGGGCGAGAACGGCGAGGTGTACATCGGGTTGTTGGGCAACGTCTCCAGCCATGCCGGGGAGAACATGAAGCCGCAGCCATTCGCCCTCGACGCGGGACCCGGCCCAGTCGCGAACGGGATGGACGTCTCGTAGTGGACATACTGGCCTTCGCCCCAGACGTTCTCGATGCCCAGGTAGCCGGGCCCGACCTGCTGGCTGAAGCGGCACAGGTTGATGTTGTAGGCCACGGCCTCGCCGGTGAGCGGCGTGCCGTCGTGGAACCTGATGCCGTCACGGATCCGCAGCGTCCACGTCAGGAAATCGTCGCTGGCCGTCTCCGTTTCCACCAGGTACGGCACGATGTCGCCGTTGGCGTCGGTGACGTACATCGACTCGGTGACAGCCCGCATGATCATGCGGCAGCTGATGGCACACAGCGCCGCATAGGGCGCGAACGGGTTGGCCGTGTCGGCCTCGATGCCGTATACCAGTCGGCCGCCGTGGGTGGGGCCGCCCGAGGCGTTGCGGGTGTCCTCGCCCGAAGCCTCGCCAGCCTCGCGTGCCTCGACGACCTCCGCCTGGGACTCCTCCAGCGTTGTCGCGACGTCTTCGGCTGAGTCGCCAGCCGAGCCGTCGGCCGCTGCCGTTGCTGGATCGGATGGGGTGCCCGAGCCGCCGCCATCACCGGCGGAACAGGCGACGGCAATCAGCGCGAACGCTGCCGCTGCTGCCAGCGAACGCGCTCGCGCCAACTGCCGCCTCCTCGTTCGATCTGGTAGGCGCTCAGCCTTGGCAGTTCCCGTCTGTGCACCAGATCTGCGTGAGATGGTGCTTGCCGGAGATCACCGGGAAGGTGCCCTCGGCGTTGTCGGGAATCGGCAGGTCGGTGATGTTCTGCACCCGCGGATTGGCGATGACACCCCACAGCGTCCAGTAGGTCCACAGATTCCAGACGTTCTTGCCGAATGCCCGGTTGACGGCCTCAGCCGCCTCACGCCGGGCCTCAGGATCGGGATTATGACGGATGACCTGGTAGGCCGCGTCGATCTCGGGATCCTGGAATCGCCCGAAGTTCAACGCGAGCTCAGGCACGCCGGGGTTGACCGGACTCGCCGTCGCCGAGCTCCACCAGTACCACTGCTCTGCCGGATCCACGCCGCCGTGGTTGCGCCAGCCCTGCATCTGGAATACGCCGGCGAGCGCAAGCCCGATGTACTGGCCCTGCTCGATCGGTGCGATCGTCACTGCCAGTTCGTCGCCGAAGGCATCGTCCCACATCGACACGATGAGCTCGTTGGACTCCACGTTGAACGCGTCATTGGTGGTGTTGAACGAGAACGTCACCGGGTTCTGGCCGCTGTCGGCCTTGCACTGCTCGAACTCTGCCTGCGCAGCCTCGACGTCGTAAGTCGGGAAGCCGGAGTCCTCCAGATAGCCCACGCTGCCCGGCGGGAACGGGCCGTTCGCGACCTGCACCAAGCCTTGGTGGCGTTCGTTGGCGAACCGCTCGCCGTCGAATGCATGGGCCATCGCCTTGCGGCAGCTCAGATGCACCAACGGATTGGTCGAATTGATGCCCAGCGGGTCCATCTGGATGAGCTGGGACGCATCGGTGGGGTCGCCGCCGCGCACGAAGGTGAGCACCGGGTTCACGCCCGACGCGACGTTGATGAGGTTGTGGCTCGTCTCGCCGAAGTCGTTGGCTTGCAGCAGCACGAAGTCTTCGTCGCCCTCGTACTTGGAGATCTCGTCGGCGTTCGCCGTGTGGATGATGTCGAACTGGCCGGCTTTCAGGCCGTTCGAACGGCCCTGGATGTCCACGGCCACCACGAACTCGATCTCGTCCAGGTACGGCAGGTTCTCGCCCGTGATGCCGTTGGCGCCACGCCAGTAGTCGGGGTTGCGCTCGGCGATGAAGCTGTTGCCGTTGCCCGGCGTGTAGCTCACGAACTTGAACGCACCCAGCCCGACCGGCGCCGAGGGATCGCCGGTGGCGGCCGCGAGGGCCGCCTCGCGGGCGGCCTCAGGCAGTGGAGATGCCGGCGAGACATACAGCGGGTTGTTGGGCAGCGTCTCCATCCACGCCGGCGAGAACATCATGCCGCAGACCTCCGCCCGGCCGGCCGGGCCGACGCCGGCTGCCAGAGGCTGACCAGGGCTGGCAGTGACGGTGACGGTCTGGCCTTCGCCGGTGACGCTGTCGATGCCCAAGAACGCCGGACCGGTGAGCTGGCTCAAGCGGCAGAGGTTGACGTTGTAGGCCACTGCCTCACCGGTCAGCGGTGTGCCGTCGTGGAACGTGATGCCGTCGCGGATCGTGAGCGTCCAGGTCATGTAGTCGTCGCTGTGCTCCTCCGACTCCACGAGGTAGGGCACGATCTCGCCGTCGCTGTCGGTGAGGTACAGCGAGTCGGTTATGGCACGGAAGATCATCCGGCAGCTGATGGCGCACGATGTGGCGTAGTGGACAAATGGGTTGGCCGAGTCGGCCTCGATCCCGTAGACGAGCTTGCCGCCATGGACTGGGCCGGTCTCGGTCTCGCGGACGTCCTCGCCAGTGGCCTCTCCGGCTTCGCGGGCCTCGACCACCTCTTCTTCCTGCTCTGACAGGGTCGTGGAGGGCGCTTCGACGGCGGCCTCGGTGGTGTCCGGCTCCGGCGCCGGGCCCTCACCCGTGCCGTCACCGTCGTCGCTGCCGCCGCATGCGACCGCGATCAGGGCGAATGCGGCAAGGATCACGCCGAGCCGGATGCCGACCGAGCGCCGCGACCCCCGGCGGCGCCGCCTGCTCATGAGTTGACCGGCATCGCGCCGCGAGTGACCTGAGTGCATCGTGGATTCTCCTCCCCAATGGCGCCGCCGCGGCGCTTTGCGCGCAAACTACTAGCCCCTGAGCGCTCCGATGACCTACCCCGCAAGAGTGCTCATGGCCGGTACGGTGCAGCCGGGCCGGTAGCTCAGTGGTCAGAGCAGGCGACTCATAATCGCTGGGTCGTGGGTTCGATCCCCACCCGGCCCACACCCGCGGCGGCGACCCCAGACTGGTCGGCGCACTCAGTATCGTTGCCCCGCACGTTCGGGCATGTGCGAGCACTCGTCTGCCCGTTCGGTCCGGGGTAGCTCAGTTGGCAGAGCAGCGGACTGTTAATCCGTTTGTCGTGGGTTCGAGCCCCACCCCCGGAGCACGCTCATCCAGTTGGCTCTGCTTCGCCCAACGAATCAAGCCAGTCTCGTACGGCCTGGACTGCAGCTATGCGTTCGTCGAGATCCAGCAACTTCGGTTCGATGTCGCGCAGCCATCGCAGACACCGGTGGCGGAACTCGAACTGCGCATCCGCAGAGAGGCTCCGATCAAGCTCCATCCTCGGGATGTCGCCGCTTGCGCTGACACTGTCGATCGTTGCGCGGACGAAGTGCCACATTGCCATCGCCACGCAGTCCTTAGCGTCTTCTTCGCTCACCTGCGCCCCTGCGACATCAGCAGCGAGCAGCAACTCGGCAGCAGGACCGACGTCTGCATCGAATGGGTCGTCCTGCTCTGGGTCGCCTCCCGATGAGTTGTCCTGCGATGAGTGGCCTGCTGTCGCGGCACGCTCGCGCCAGCCCTCGTCGCTTGTCATCTGCGCGAATGCCTCCCGCCCCGCCGGCGTCCCAAACATCTCGGGCACCATCAGGCTGAGCACGTCGCTGTGGGGGGAAGCCGCCGCCGCCAGCAGTGCCAGGTCCGCGTCGGCTTGCTTGCGAGCATCGGTGTTGCGCTGGCGCGCGGTGCGCCGCTGGGAGTGCGAAGTACGGGTTTCGCCCGAGCCGCTGCCTCGGTCGCTCCCGTCGTTGACGTAGGGAGAATCACCGTCGCGATAACCGGTGTCGTCGTCGCCGCCCGGATAATCGGGGTACCCGCCGTCGTCGTACCAGTCATCGGGATAGGCGTGATCGGCCGCCTCGTAACTGCGTGCAGTTTCGCGTCGCCGTTCGGCGGCCGCTCGATCGTCCAGACGGTGTCGGGCCGCGTCAACGCGGTCGCGGAACTTCTCGACATCCATCGGAATGCGGCCTGCGATGGGTGCTAGGTCGCCTCCCAGGAGAATCTCGGACGGGTACACGGCGAATACTTCGGCCGCTTCATCTGCTGCGCGATCTCGGCCCGCGGGACTGTCGAGATCGGCGCGCTCCAGGATCCGCTCGGCCCGGAAGGTGTGCAGCGGTTGAGCTTCGTCCAGTGCTCTGCGCAGCGCGGGCGGGTCGCTCGTTGCGAGGTCGCCAGGGTCGGATCCCGGCGGGAGCGTCGCCACGAAGATGTCGAGTCCGAACTCCCGCTCCCATTGGTGTACCCGCTCGGCGGCGGTCTGGCCCGCAGCGTCTGCGTCGAACGCGAGCACGATGCGCTTCGCGGAACGTGAGAGCAATTCGGCGTGCTGCTTGGTCAGCGCCGTGCCGCAGGTGGCAACGGCCTCGGAGATGCCGGACAGGTCGCAGCCGATGACGTCGGTATGGCCCTCGCAGACCACTATTCGTTCCGAGGTCCGGGCAGCCTGCTTGGCCAGGTGAAGCCCATAGAGCACCTTGCTCTTGTCGTAGACCGTGGTGCTGGCAGTGTTCTTGTACTTCGGACCCTTCGGCGGCGGCTCACCGGACCGAGGCAGGACGCGTCCGGCGAAGCTGACCACCCGGCCGCTCGCATCGCAGATCGGGAACATGACACGGCCCCGAAAGAAGTCCGATTCCTGTTCCGCCGACGCCAGCCCGGCCTTCCTGAGCAGATCCACCGGAGCGCCGAGGTGCTGGCACAGCGCATCCCAGAGCGTTGGGGCGTAGCCAAGGCGCCACTTCAGCACCGTGTCGCGGTCGTAGCCGCGGCGACGCAGGTACGCCCGCGCGTCGCCCGCATCGGGACTGCTCATGAGGTGCTCGTGGTAGTAGCGAGCCGCCTGCTCGAGCAGATCCATCAACTCTTTGCGGTGCCGGTTGGCGCTCTGCGCGCCGGGCGCGTCGTAGGTGAGCTCGATGCTCGCGGCCGCCGCGAGCTGTTCAACCGCCTCGACGAAATCCAGGTGCTCGGTCTCGCGCAGGAAGGTGATCGCGTCGCCGGAGGCCTTGCAGCCGAAGCAGTGATAGAAGCCCGCTGCGCCGTTGACGCTGAACGACGGCGTCTTCTCGGTGTGAAACGGGCACAGCCCCACGTGGCGGCTGCCGACACGCTTCAAGCTCACCCGCCGGCCGATGAGCGCGACGAGATCGGTCGCCTCGCGCACACGCTGTACATCGGAGTCCCGAATGCTCATCTGCCGATGACGCTAGTAACTGGCTGCAGCACGCCCCGGCGGGAGGATCGCCCGCAATCGCCTCAATTCTGCGCCAACAGGGCCTGGGCGGCGGCGAGGCGGGCGATGGGCACGCGGTAGGGGGAGCATGAGACGTAGTCGAGCCCTGCTCGCACGGCGAATTCGATGCTGGCCGGGTCGCCGCCGTGCTCGCCGCAGATGCCGGCTCGCAGGCCTGGATAGGCGGCGCGCCCGCGCGCCATTGCACTGCTCACGAGCTCGCCGACGCCGGCTCGGTCGAGCGAGGCGAACGGATCGGCATCCAGCAGCCCGTCGACGACATAGGGCGCGATGACCTGGGTCGCCGTGTCATCGCGGCTGAAGCCGAAGACCATCTGGGTGAGGTCGTTGGTGCCGAAGCTGGCGAACTCCACGCCGCTCGCCAGCTCTCCGGCGATGAGGCAGGCACGCGGTGTCTCGATCATGGTCCCGATCGGCGGTGCAGCACCGGCATCGGCACCCTTCCACGCCGAACGCACCGCGCCTACCGCTGCCGCCAGCTCTCCGGCGGTGGACACGAGGGGCACCATGATCTCCACACGGGGGTCGCCGCCTGCCGCACGACGGTCGGCCACGGCGCCGGCGAGCGCCTCCACCTGCGCTGCATAGAGCTCGGGACGCAGCAGGCCGAGCCGCACGCCGCGCACGCCGAGCATCGGGTTGTGCTCGCGCCACTGGGCGGCTTCGTCCGGGTCTGCCCCGGCAAGGAACTCGTGCATGGGCGCATCCAGCAGCCGGACCGTGACCGGCAGCCCGTCCATTGCCGCCAGCAGCTCCCGAAAATCTGCTCGCTGGGCCGCTGCGAGATCGTCGACGTGCTCGTCGTGCCCGCGCAGCACGACGTGCTGCACGATCGCCAGCCGGTCGGGCTCCAAGAACATGTGCTCGGTGCGGCACAATCCGATGCCTTGCGCCCCGAGCTCGCGGGCCGTCGCCGCATCAGTCGCAGTGTCCGCGTTGGCGAGTACCGCGAACCGCCCTGCCGCGACCTGATCCGCCCACTCGAGCACTTCGGCGATCTCCGCCGGGAGAGCCGAGACCGATCCGGAGCCTTCCCCGGCGGCGCCGACAGCCGGCCCGGCAATCTCGCGGTCTCCGAGCGTGACCTCGCCGGTGGACCCGTCAATCGAGATCGGCGTTCCGTTTGTGATGCGCCGCTCGCCCACAATGAAGCTGTCAGCTTCGACTGTGATCTCGCGAGCATCGCACACGGCGGGAATGCCCCAGCCCCGAGCCACGACAGCGGCGTGGCTGGCCATGCCGCCCCGGGCCGTCAGGATCCCCGCCGACAGACCCATCGCGGCCACGTCGGCGGGTGTCGTCTCGGTGGCGACCAGGATCACCGTGCTGCCCGCCGACGCCAGATCCAGCGCTGCCTCGGAGCCCACAGCTACCAGCCCCGACGCCGCCCCCGGCGATGCCGCCAGACCGGTAGTCAGCACCACACCGGCATCGCCCGCAAATGTCGGGTGCAGGGTTGCTACCAGCTCGTCGAAGCTGAGATCGGCGACGGCCTGCTGATGGCGAGCGCTCAGTCCGGTCTCAGCGTCCGCCATGGCGCTCAGAGATCCAAGCGGTCGGTCAGATGTTCGACCAGCGCGTCGATCGGCACCCGGTCCTGGGCCATGGTGTCGCGGTCTCGCACGGTCACGCAGCGATCGTCGACAGACTCGAAGTCGACCGTGACGCACAGCGGCGTGCCGATTTCGTCCTGGCGGCGGTAGCGGCGCCCGATGGCCTGGGTCTCGTCGTAGTCGCACATCCAGTGCGGCTGACAGATCGCCAGCACCTCGCCGGCCAGCGCGGGAAGCGGTTCCTTGCGAGACAGCGGCAGCACCGCCACCTTGTACGGCGCCAGCCGCGGGTGCAGCCCCAGCACCGTGCGCAACTCGTCGTTGACAGTCTCTTCCCGGAACGCAGCCACCAGGAAGGCCATCAGCGCCCGCGTTGCGCCCGCCGCCGGCTCGATGACATGGGGGACATAGCGCTCGCCACTGGCCTGGTCGAAGTACTCCAGCTTCTGGCCGGAGTGCTCGGCGTGCTGGGTCAGGTCGTAGTCACCGCGGTTGGCTATGCCCTCGAGCTCGCCCCAGCCCCACGGGAAGAGGAACTCGACGTCGCTGGTGCCGCTGGAGTAGTGGCTGAGCTCGTCAGGATCATGGGCGCGCAGGCGCAGCCGGCCGGCGGGAATGCCCAGGTCGGCGTACCACTGCATCCGCTCGGCCAGCCAGTACTCGTACCACTGCGGCGCCTCCGCGGGCGGCACGAAGAACTCCAGCTCCATCTGCTCGAACTCGCGGGTGCGGAACACGAAGTTGCCCGGCGTGATCTCGTTGCGGAACGATTTGCCCACCTGGGCGATGCCGAACGGCGGGCGCTTGCGGCTGGTCTCGAGGATGTTCTTGAAGTTGACGAACATGCCCTGGGCGGTCTCGGGCCGCAGGTACACCTCGGCGCCCGCGCCCTCCACCGGCCCGGCCTGGGTGCGGAACATGAGGTTGAACGCCCGGGCCTCGGTGAACGTGCCGTGCCGCCCGCAGGTGGGGCACACATCGGGATCGTCGAGCTGGTCTTGGCGGTGGCGGGTCTTGCAGGAGGTGCAGTCGACCAGCGGGTCGGTGAAGTTCTTCAGGTGCCCCGACGCCTCCCATATCTGGGGCGGGCCCAGGATGGACGCGTCGAGACCCACGACGTCGCTGCGCAACTGCACCATCGAGCGCCACCACGCATCCTTCACATTGCGCAGGAGCTGGACGCCGATCGGGCCGTAGTCATAGGCGCTGCGGAAGCCGCCGTAGATCTCGGCGGAACCGAAGACGATGCCGCGGCGCTTGCAGAGATTGACGATCTTGTCGAACAGCGCGGGATCGGGGCCCGGCTGCTCGGATTCGACGCCGACGGTATTCGTCACGGACGGCAAGGGTACTGACGGGCTGCGGGGGCATCGGGGTGAATTCCGCCGAGCAGGCGCTCCGTCGGCTGCGCGCCGCTCATGAGGACGCTCATTAGGATCGGTGCCATGAGGCTGCGTGACACGACGGTCGTCTTTCTGTGTGCGTTTCTCGGGATGATGGTGCTGTTCATGCCGCTGCCGGTGTTGAACGGGCCGTATGAGGATCTTCGAGCTGATGACGTCCAATGGACCTGCTCGATGCCGCTACTCAGTCTTGCCCCGCACGACGTGGACCTCGACGAGGTGCGAGAGGCAGTCGCTGTCGCACGAGCGGAGGAACTCGCCACCGGGCAGAGCTATGTGCCGCCAGAGAGCCAGCATCCGCTGTGCGGCGGCTTGGCCCGCACGCAGGTCGTGCTGGCGCTGCTGGCATTTGCCGGTGCCTTCTGGAAGGGCCGGAAGTGGTGGCGCTCGACCGCCGACATTCGCGCAGAAAAGCGCTTCAAGCGGCTCCACGAGAGCGTCGACAACCCCGACAGCCGCAGCCGCATCTTCCGCTAGACACCTCAATCAAGCAGGTCGGTGCTCCGCAGGCGTCTATCGGTGTGGTACTCCCACATGCGCGTGACGACGGCTGCGGCTTCGCGGGAGTCTGCCGATGGCGGCGCTTCGAGAACGGCGTTGACCTGCCCGGACATGATCGAGCGCAGCAGCTCGAGCGCACCGGGCGACAGCGGGCGGCCGCGCCGGTGGGTCTCGCACGTCACACCGCCCTGGGCCGGATCGAACGCCACGACGGCGCCGCTGTCGCAGCCGGTGCCCACGACGCACTCGTCGAGCATCGGAGCGGTGCCCTCGTGCGCGAGCAGGCGCAGCAGGAATGCCGGCAGCAGCATCTCGGCACCCCCACGGTCGAGGCGGCCCAGCGCTCCCACCAGCATCTGGTACGGCACTGGGTCGTCGCCGCGGTCGTGCACGATCTGATCGACTGCCTCGGCCAACGACATCGCAGTGCCCAGACGGTCGAGGTCCTCACGCAGGCTCCCCCAGCGGTCCAGTGTCAGCGCGCCGGTGACGATGTCGAGCTCGCCGCGGCCCCGGTAGAGCTGCAAGTCGACATGGCGGAGCGGTTCAACGTGACCGGCCAGCTTGCTTCGAGTGCGCCGCGCTCCCTTTGCGACCGCACGAACCTTGCCGTGCCCCGACGTGATGATCGTGACGATCCGGTCGGCCTCGCCGAGCTTGATCGTACGAAGCACGACTCCTCGATCCCGGTACTGCATCTGGGGGGACACCCCCTCGTCATCGTGTCTCAATGCCGGCGAGGGCCAGCCTGACGCCCCGGTCACCCGACCTCAGCCGTTGAGGCCCCCGAATCGGCGATCACGCGACTGGTACTTGCAAATGGCGTCGAACAGATCCTCGCGCCGGAAGTCCGGCCAGAGGGTGTCGGTGAACACCAGCTCGCTGTAGGCCATCTGCCACAGCAGGAAGTTCGACAGCCGGTTCTCGCCTGATGTCCGGATCATGAGGTCGACCTCGGGCATCTCGGCGTCATAGAGATGCTTGGCGAGCGCCGCTTCGTCGACCTCGTCCGCGGGGACGCCGGCACGCACCAGACCGGCTGCAGCGTCGACGATCTCCGCCCTGCCGCCGTAGTTGAACGCCACCGTGAACGTGAGGCCCGTGTTGGCCGCTGTCAGCTCGACGGCCTCGTCGATGCGTGCCCGCACTCGGCGCGGGATGCGGGCGTCTGGCCGGCCGACGAAGCGGATCCGCACGTCTTTCTCGTGCAGCTCACGGCTGCGCCTCACCAGCAGGGACTCGTTGAAGCCCATGAGGAAGCGCACCTCGGACGGCGGGCGACGCCAGTTCTCGGTGCTGAACGCGTACACGGTGAGCCATTCGAGGCCGATCTCGGCCGCGCCCTCGACAGTGTCGATCAGGGCCTCCTCGCCGGCCGCATGGCCTTCGGTGCGCGGCAGCCCGCGTGCCTGTGCCCAGCGGCCGTTGCCGTCCATCACACAGGCCACGTGAGTCGGCAGGCACGACACGTCGATTCCCGCACCTCGCTTCACACTGCGCAGGGTAGAACCAGAGCGCGAAAGGAGGGAGGCAGATGTCCGACGAGCCGTGGGATCTTGCCCCTGCAGCCGACGCCGACGATGCCGCTGCGGCGCTCGGCGAGGTCATCGCAGCGCTTCCCGGCGGCGGCGAACGGCGCGACGGCCAGGCCGAGATGGCAGCCGCGGTGGGTGAGGCGATAGCCGGCGGGGGCACGTTGCTGTGCCAGGCGGGCACGGGCGTGGGCAAGTCGCTTGCCTACCTGATACCAGCCGCGCTCGCTGCCGCTGCGGGCAAGCGAGTCGTGATCGCCACCGCGACCTTGGCGCTGCAGGACCAGCTCGTCGGCAAGGACCTTCCGCTCGTGGCTGCCGGAATGGCCCAGCGGCTGGGACGCCCCGTCCGGTGGGAAGTCCTCAAGGGACGCAACAACTACCTCTGCCGCCATCGCTTCGGCGAGCACGCCCAGCAGCAGTTCGAGCTCGAGGGCGGTGGCGCGACACCCGCAGAGCTGGCCAGGCGGCAGCAACTCGTCGAGATCGAGCAGTGGGTGCCCCGGACGCGTACCGGCGACCGTTCGGAACTGGTGGTCGCGCCCGACGCGCGCGTGTGGTCGTCGGTGTCAGTGACCAGCACGGAGTGCATCGGCACCGAGCGTTGCCCCGAGGGTCACCGCTGCTTCGCCGAGGAAGCGCGGGCCCGCTCAGCCAGGGCCAGCATCGTGGTCACCAACCAGCACCTGTACTGCATCGATTTGTTCGCCGACAGCTACCTGTTCGGGCCGCACGACGCCGTCGTCTTCGACGAGGCCCACCAGCTCGAGCCGGTCATCACCCAAGTGGCCGGGCTGGAGATCACGCCGGCGGGATTCACGCGCCTCGCCGCCGAAGCGCGCGCTGCGGGGGCCGCGGGCACGGCGGCGGATGCGGTCGCTGATGTGTCGAACCGTCTGGCCGACGAGCTCGGCCCGTTGCGCGACACGCGCTTGGGGGCGATCACCGGCGACCTGGCCAGCCTGCTCGAAGCCGCCGACAGCAGGGTCGCCGATCTCGCCGCAGAGCTGCGGTCGACGGGCGACGACGCGGCAGACCTAGAACGGCTGCGCGTCGGGCGGATCGCGGCGGAGTCGCTCAACGCGTTGCGAACTGCGATGGACCCTCCGCAGGGAACGGTGATCCTGGTCGAGGGCCGCGGCCGGCTCCGCCTCGCCCCGCTCGACGTGGGAGACCTGCTCGCGAGCCGGCTGTGGGGACGGCAGGCGTCGATACTGACCAGTGCGACGCTCGGACCGCACTTCGTCGGGAGGCTGGGCGTGCCCTCCGCCGACCACACCTATCTGTCGGTGGACAGTCCGTTCGATTACCGCAGGAATGCCCTGCTGTACTGCGCCCGGCATCTGCCCGCGCCCACCTCCGATGCGTACCGGGCAGCGGCGATCGGCGAGCTGGCGGATCTCGTGGCCGCAGTGGGCGGGCGTACGCTCGCGCTGTTCACGAGCTGGCGCGCCCTCACCGACACTGCGGACGCGCTCGCCGAACGGCTCGACGGCATCCGGGTATTGCGCCAGGGAGGCGATCTGTCCAACGCAGCACTGCTCGACGCTCTCGGCGATGAACCCGCGACGGTGGTGTGCGGCACGATGAGCTTCTGGCAGGGAGTGGACGTGGCCGGACCGGCGCTGTCGCTGCTCGCCATCGACCGTCTCCCGTTCACTCGGCCCAATGAACCGCTTGCTGCGGCCCGGCGCGAGGCAGCCGGCAGCGACGCCTTCATGACCGTCGACGTGCCGAATGCGGCGGACATGCTGGCCCAGGGTGTGGGCCGGCTCATCCGCACCACCGTTGACCGCGGGGTGGTGGCGGTGCTCGACTCGCGGCTCGCCACCGCCCGCTACCGGTCGCGCCTGCTCGATCCGCTGCCGCCCATGCGCCGAAGCGTCGATCAGACCGAAGCGATCGAATTCCTCGCTTCCATCCGGGCTCAGCAGATCACCCGAAGCTGAGCCAATAGGCGAAGCTGGCCCGAACGGCCCGTGAGCGACAGCGAACAAGAGCGGGGAACAGCAGGCGGGGCCGACCCATTACTCAGGGCTGAGGGGCGCCTCGGGTGCGAGCATTCGGGCGACCGCATCAGGGGTGCGCTGCCAGTCCGGCTCTACACGGACCCGCAGCTCTAGGTAGACGCCGTCGAGGCCGAGCTCGCGCCTCGCCGCCGTGCCGACCTCGCGCAGCATGGCCCCTCCCCGCCCGATCACGATGCCCTTCTGCGAGTGACGCTCCACGGCGATGTCGCAGCGGACGCGCTTGGGTTCCCACTCGGTGACGCGCACGGCGATGCTGTACGGGAGCTCGTCGCCCAGCCGCGCCAGCAGCTGCTCGCGCACCGCCTCAGAGATGCGCCATGCCTCGGGCAGGTCGGTGACGCTCTCGGGGCCGAAATAGGCCGGGCCCTCCGGAAGGCCTGCCACGAAGTGCTCCAACAGGGCATCGGTGCCCTCACCGGTGCGTCCCGACACCGGGAAGTACGCGTCGGCGTCGAATTCCGCTGCGGCGGCCAGCTGCTCGGCAACCTGGGCTCTCGACGCCCGGTCGCACTTGGTGACGGCGACCACGGTGTTGGCGCCCGTCGGCAACGACTCCCAGATCAGGCGATCGCCACGGCCCAGCGGCGCGGTCGCGTCGAGGACCATGCAGATCACGTCAGGCGGTTCCAGGTCGGCAATGGCCGTGCGGGCTGTCTCATTCAACTGCTCGCCCAATGACGTGACCGGCTTGCCGATGCCGGGAGTGTCCACGAACACGATCTGGGCGTCGGACAGGTGCCGTACGCCCATGACGCGCAAGCGTGTGGTCTGGGGCTTGTCAGAGGTGATGCTGACCTTGGCGCCCACGAGGCAGTTCAGCAAGGTGGACTTGCCGGCGTTCGGCCTGCCGACCAAGGTCACGAAGCCCGAGCGCATCGCTGGCGGGGCGGCTAGCTGGCGCCCCGGCGGGCCCCGACGAGATTGATGCGCCTGCCTTCGACTTCGAGAGCGGACAGACACCAGCCGTCGAGCTCGACGGTCTCGCCCGGCTCCGGCACATGTCCGGCGCGGTCCAGCACCAACCCTCCGACCGTGTCCCAGTCGCCCTCGGGCAGGCGCAGCTCGAGCACCTCGGCAAGCCGTGACGCCGGCAGACGGCCCGAGAACATGAACGCGCCGTCGCCGACCTCTTCGACGAGCGCTTCGTCGACGTCGTACTCGTCGGCGATCTCGCCGACCAGCTCCTCGATGATGTCCTCGAGGGTGACCAGGCCTGCCACCCCGCCGTATTCGTCGACTGCGATGGCCAAGTGGGACTTGGATTCCTGCATCTCGCGCATCAGATCGCCGACCCGCTTCGTCTCGGGAACGAAGTTGGCGGGGCGCAGCACATGCGCGCAGGTTGCCGCCCGCTCGTCGTGCTGTCCGACGCCTTCGGGCCGAACCGGCCCGGGCTGCACCGATCCGGGGGCGTCCACGCCGTGCAGGTGGGCCGCAACCAAGTCCTTTGCCAGCACGATGCCTCGCAGGTCATCCACGCTGTCGCCGATCACGGGCAGCCTGGTGAAGCCGGAGTCGATGATCGTCTCGAGAGCGTCGGCCACGCTGTCGTCCAGGCTCACGGTGACCATGTCGGGTCGTGGCACCATCACCGCGCGCACGATCGTGTCGTCGAGCTCCATGATCTGGCCGATCAGTGCGGCTTCGTCGTCACGTATCAGGCTGGCCTGCGCTGCGGCTGACGCCAGTGCGACCAGCTCGTCCTCGGTGATCTCGCCGCTGTCGCTCTCTGTCGCCGCGGGGCCGAGCGCTCGTGCGGGGGCGGTCAGCAAGCGCGCCAGCCATACCAGCGGCGCGGCGCGGCTCAGGACGCGCGCAACCGGTGCGAGCACCCGCGCCATGCGGTCGTTCGCCTCGACTCCCCAGCGGCGAGGCAGCGCCTCGGTCACCACGAAGAGCGCCAACGTGGTGACAGCGATCGCCGCGATGATGCCCGCTGCTCCGGTGGTGCTCGCGGTGACCCAGGTGACTCCCCCCACCAGCGTGACCTGGGTGACGACGCGCAGCAGTGAGGCGGGCCCCAGCACGACCTCGCGGTCTTCGACCAGCGCTTCCAGCGAGGCCTTCGGCGGGGCGCTCGGGTGTCCGTTGTCGCGGTCGCCGTTGTGACGCTCGCCGTTTCCGTTGGACTCGTCCAGGCCCGAGGCGCGGGCTCGCCCCAGCCGCACGAACGTTGCCTCGATCAGGCGCAGGAACATGGCCGCCGCGAGCAGGATCGCTGCCGCGACCGCGCCCAGAACCCAGTTCATGAGCATCTCCAAAGACGGCCCAGGTGCTCAGCCTCGCGGGCGCGCATGGCAGCAGTCTCGGCGGGCTCGGTGTGATCCATGCCGAGCAAGTGCAGCACGCCGTGTACGACGAGCAAATCGATTTCCGCGGTGACGCTGCCGTCGTGCCCCGGGCGGGACCTCCGGCCGGCTGCCGCGTTCGCGGCAGCGACGGCTGGACACACGACGATGTCGCCCGCTAGGGCTGGGCTCGTCACATCTGAGCCAGCGACAAGGGCACCGCTCTCGTGAGCGCCAGCGCTCGAACCGTTCGGCGCCTGCGGATCCGGCGCGAGATCCAGCGGGAAGGCGAGCACATCGGTCGGCCCGGCGTGGCCCATGTGGGATTCGTTCAGCTCCGCCATCTCGTCGCGGCCCACGAAGGTCACCGCTGTCTCGGTGCCCGGCGGCACGCCTTCGGCTTCGAGCACCTGCCTCACCAACGCGCGGTAGCGCGCCGGATCGAGCTGCACGTCGTTCTGACGATCCGCGATCAGCACGCCGTCGGCTGCGGCGCTGCCATCAGCCATGCGTTCACTCGCTGCCGTTGCGTTTCGCGTCGCGCCGGTCGTATGCCGCCACGATGTCACCCACGATGCGATGCCGGGTGATGTCCCGCCTGCCGAGGCGCGCAAACGCAAGTCCGGGTATCCCGTCCAGCGCCTGCTCGACGTCGATCAGGCCGCTCTTGCCCCCGGGCACGTCGATCTGTGTGCGGTCGCCGGTCACCACCACCTTGGAGCCGAAGCCGATGCGTGTCAGGAACATCTTCATCTGCTCAGGCGTGGTGTTCTGCGCCTCGTCGAGGATGATGAAGCTGTCGTTGAGGGTGCGGCCGCGCATGAAGGCGAGCGGTGCCACGTCGATCGTCTTGCGCTCGAGCAGCTTCGCGGCGGTCTCCACATCGAGCATGTCGTACAGCGAGTCGTACAGCGGGGCCAGGTACGGGTCGATCTTGGCCATCAGGTCGCCGGGCAGGAAGCCGAGCCGCTCGCCCGCTTCGACCGCCGGCCGGGTGAGCACGATGCGCCGAACGGCCTTCGACATCAATGCGTCGACCGCGAGCGCCACCGCCAGCCAGGTCTTGCCGGTGCCGGCCGGCCCGACCGCGAACGTCACGATGTTGGATCGGATCATCTCGACGTAGCGCTTCTGGCCGGCGCTCTTGGCCCGCACCACCCTGCCGTTGGGAGCGCGCACGATCGGCGCAGACAGCACGTCGCTCGGGCTCTCGTCGGCCTCGACCATGTCGATGACACGGTCGAGCATCTCGGGCTCGATGCGCTGGCCGGCCTCGAGGACGTGCACCATCTCCTCGAAGACCTGCCCGACGAGCGCGGCACTGGGTCCCGTGACGGTGATCTCGTTGCCGCGCACGTGGATGTCGGCATCGGTGAAATGGTCTGCCACGAGCCGCAGATGCTCGTCGCGCTGGCCCAGCACACCCACCATGAGGTGATTGCCCGGAACGTGTATCCGGACCTGTGTGTCGGTCACTGGACTCCGGCGCAGCTTGCCGGCGGCACAGCGCTCATGAAGCGACGGCGCACAGACGGCTTTCAGAGTTGCCGACGAGTGGTTCGGTCACGATGGCCTCAAGGCTAGTCGCGTCCCGCGATCGGTCACTGTCCGATTTCGCGCACGTTCTCACGAGCGCAGGCCGGCGTATATCTCCCTGCACGCCGGGCACACCGGGAAGCGCTCGCCGTCGCGGGTGGGCACCCACTTCTTGCCGCACAGCGCCACGACCGCCTCGCCGCTGACGGCCGATCGGGTCAGCGCCGTCTTGTTGACGTAGTGCGAGAAGCGATCGTGATCGCCTTCGGTCTCGCGCGTGTCTGGCCGCTCGATGACCTCGGGGACGCCAGATCCACTGCTGGCTACAGTCTGTGCGGCCACTGCGCTGCTCCCGTTCAGCTCGGCATCTGCTCCTGCCGGGGCCAACGGTACGGCAGTAATCTGCCCACTCGCGCCGCTGCTGATTCGACAGCCCACGCGTGCGCCGAAGGGCAGCCCACACCCAGCATGGCCACGACTTCTTCTCAGACGCCGGAGAAGGCGGCACGAGCTCAGCGGCGGGAGACGGCACGACTCCGAGCCCCGCTGGCGCCGGCGAGACCGGCACGGCGTCGCGGGTGACGCGATGAACCTCGACGCTCGGCAGCCGCAGCTCGATTCCGCCGCGGCCTGGGTGGTGGCGCTGTCGGCTGCACTCGCCACGTTCGCGGCGTTCGGTGTCGCCTACAGCTTCGGGGCATTCTTCCCTCAGATCAGCGACGAGTTCGGTGTGGGCGCGAGCTTGACATCGCTCTTCTTCTCACTGACCACGTTCGCCTACTTCACCCTGGGCAGCGTCACGGGCAGACTCGCCGACCGTTTCGGGCCGCGGCCGGTGCTGCTCGTTGGAACTGTCGCCATGTTCGCCGGGCTCTGGCTGACCTCGCTCGCCGACGATCTCTGGCTCGCCTATGCGACCTACGGCATCGGTGCCGGCATCGGCGTGGCCTGCGCCTACGTACCCATGGTCGCCGTCGTGGGCGGGTGGTTCGAACGGCAGCGCGTGGCTGCGATGGGCGTCGCCGTCGCGGGCATCGGCGTCGGCACGCTCATTGGCTCCCCTGCTGCGGACTGGCTGATCGACGCCTACGGGTGGCGCAACAGCTACCGGATACTGGCCGTCGCAGCAGTTGCGCTCATGGCGCTGGCGGCGCTCGGCGCCCGGCGCGCTCCAGGCCACGTCGAGCCGGGCGAGCTGCCGTCGCTGCCGGTCCTGCTGAGCGGGCGGCGGGCGGTGTTCGTGTCGATCTACCTGTCGATGCTGTTGCTCAGCGCCAGCTTGTTCATGCCGTTCGTGTATCTGCCTGACTACGTCTCGGGCATCGGCAGAACCGGCGGCGCCCTGCTGGTGGGCATCATCGGCGGCGCGTCCATCGTGGGCCGGCTGGGCCTGGGAGCGCTGGGCACCGTCGTCCCGCTGATGCGCCTCTATCAGGCCTCCTTCCTCACGATGGCGCTCAGCTTCCTGCTGTGGCTCGGCGCATCGTGGAACGCCTGGCTGCTGCTCGCCTTCGCCATCCTCATGGGTCTCAGCTACGGCGGCTTCATCGCCCTGTCGCCTGCCGTTGCCGCCGCGCTGTTCGGTCCCCTCGGACTCGGCAGCGTCCTCGGAGCGCTGTACACCGCTGCCGGCGTCGGCGCGATGATCGGGCCGCCGATATTGGGCTTGCTGGTGGACGCAAGCGGCTACAGCACCACGATCGTCATCGCGATGTGTTTCGGCGTGGCAGCCGTTCCGTTGCTAGTGGCGGCAGAGCGATTCAGCCGCGCCGGCACCACGGCGAACGCCCTCACCGCGCTGGGCCAGGCGACACGCGCCGCGGCCGCTGCTCCCGTGACTGCTGCCCGCGCACGGCCCCCATCTGCGCCCGCGGCTCCGCCGGACCAACCGGCGCCCTCGGCGGCAGTCAGACCCAGCAAGCCGGTGACGGTGCAGCCGATGCGGGCCGCCCCGGCCCAGGCGGCACTGGGGCCAGCGTCGATCGACTCGGTGCTGCTGCTGTCGTTCGGCGGGCCCGAAGGCCCCGACGACGTGAGGCCCTTCCTGGAGAACGTGACCCGCGGGCGGGATGTTCCGCCAGCGCGGCTCGCACAGGCCGAGCAGCAGTACCTGCGCCACGGTGGCGTGAGCCCGATCAATGAACAGAACCGCGCGCTGCTGGGGTCCCTGTCGGGCGAACTCGCCCGCAGGGGGACACCGCTCGCCTGCTACTGGGGCAACCGCAACTGGCACCCCTACCTCGCCGACTCGATCCGCCAGATGGCCGCCGAAGGCCGGCGCAACGCAGCCGTCATCGTGACCTCCGCGTTCAGCTCGTACTCGGGCTGCCGCCAGTACCACGAGGATCTGGCCCAGGCCGCTGCCGAGGTGGACGGGGCACCGAGGCTCACACGGGTTCGCGTCTACGGCAATCACCCAGGATTCGCAGGCGCTATGACCGAGCGTGTCCGCGAGGCACTCGACGGCGCGCACGTGCACGACGGCGTGCACACCCTGTTCACCGCGCACAGCCTGCCTGCTCGGATGGCGGCGGCGTGCGACTACGAAGCCCAGTTGGCTGATGTAGCCGAATCCGTTGCTGCAGCAGCCGGACTCGCCGGTGAGACCGAGATCGTGTACCAGTCGCGCAGCGGGCCGCCGCACGTGCCGTGGCTGGAGCCCGACGTCAGCGACCGCTTGGTCGAGCTTGGGTCCAGCGGGGTCCGTTCGGTCCTCACCGTTCCGCTCGGATTCGTCTCCGATCACATGGAGGTGCTGGCCGACCTCGACACCCGGGCACGATCGGCTGCAGCTCGGGCGGGCATCACCATGGTGCGTGCACGCACGGTCGGCGCCCATCCGCTGTTCGTCGCGGCACTCGTCGACCTCGTCGAGGAGACAGCCGGTCTGCGCAGCGATCGGCCCGCGATCGGACGTCTCGGCCCGCGGCCTGACAGCTGCGCCCCCGGCTGCTGCGTCGTCTAGCCAGCCAGCCGGCTAGCCGCAGCCGCTCGTGGCTCCGCAAGACCGGCAGGCAAAGCACGAGCCAGCGCGCACCATCCGATCGCCGCACGTCATGCACAGGGGTGCATCGCGGTACCCGGCCGGCGCCACGGGCCGCGACGGTGGGTCTGGTGCGTGCTCGGCACCGATGGCTGTCGGGACCGAGGCACTTTCGAGGCCGGGCAGCGGCGGATCGGTGCGTTCGTCCACACTGAGCACGCCCAGCTCGCTGCGCTCGTCGAATGACAGGTACTCGAGCGCGAGACGGCGGAAGATGTAGTCGACGATGCTGGTAGCGATCCGCAGCTCAGGATCGTCCGTGAGCCCGGCGGGCTCGAATCGCATATTGGTGAACGCCTCGACGTAGGAGCGCAACGGCACCCCGTGCTGCAAGCCGTGGCTCACCGAGATGGCGAAGGCATCCATGATCCCGGCCAGCGTCGAGCCTTGCTTGGCCACCGTGAGGAAGATCTCGCCTGGCCGGCCGTCGTCGTACTCGCCGACGGTCATGAAGCCGTGGCAGTCGGTGACCCGGAACGAGAACGTGCGTGACCGGCGTCTGCGAGGCAGTCGGTTGCGCGGCGGCACCACCGCCCCCTGCAGCGCCGCAGCGGCCGCTACGGGAGCATCGGCTTCCGACGCCGCGGGTCCGACCGACAGCGGCTGGGACACCTTGCAGTTGTCGCGATAGATCGCCACGGCCTTGAGCCCGAGCCGCCACGATTCGATGAACAGGTTCTCGATGTCAGCGACAGTGGCGTCTTCTGCCAGGTTGACCGTCTTGGAGATCGCGCCCGAGACGAACGGCTGGCACGCAGCCATCATCGCGACATGGCCCCGCGGTGAGATCGCGTCGTCACCGATCGAGCAGGCGAACACTGCGAGATGGTCGTCGGCAAGGTGAGGGGCCCCGGCGACGCCGCCGCTGCGAAGGATGTGAGCCTCGATGTCGGCAATCTCCGACAGGGAGTAGCCCAGCCGCCCCAGAGCCACCGGCACCGTCGAGTTGACGATGCGCAGGTCGCCGCCGCCGACCAGCTTCTTGTGCTTCACGAGGCCGAGGTCGGGCTCGATGCCGGTGGTGTCGCAGTCCATCATGAACGAGATCGTCCCCGTGGGAGCGATCACCGTCGCCTGCGAGTTCCGCACGCCGTGGGTGTCACAGCCGGCCACGGCGTGATCCCAGCGCTCGCGTGCGACCGAGCGCAGCTGTTCGGCCAGGGCGCCCAAGCCCGACGCCGTCGGGACTGCGCCCGTCTCGCCCGAGATCGGTTCGATGCGATCGAGAGCGTCGCGGTGCCGGCGCAGCACGCCGGCCATCGCATCGGCATTCGCAGCGAAGCCGTCGAACGGGCTCAGCCGCGCCGCCAGGTCGGCGGAGGTGGCGTATGCCTCGCCGCACATCAGCGCAGTGACCGTTGCAGCAAGTGCCCGGGCCGGCGGCGAGTCATAGGGGGTGCCGGCGGCCATCAGCAGCGCGCCCAGGTTGGTGAAGCCCAAGCCGAGCTGGCGGAAACTGCGAGACGTCTCGCCGATGAGTGCAGTCGGGTAGTCCGCGTGGCTCACCAGCACGTCCTGGGCGATGAACGTGATGCGCACCGCCTGACGCAAGCCCTCGATGTCGAACTCGCGGCCGCCGTCGCGACCCGCGCCTTCCCCGAAAAATGGCAGCAGGTTGACGCTGGCCAGGTTGCAGGCCGAGTTATCCAAGTGGACGTACTCGCTGCACGGATTGCTGGCGCTGATCGGGCCATGGGCCGGCGCGGTGTGCCAGTCGTTGATCGTGGTCGAGAACTGCACGCCGGGATCGGCGCACTCCCACGCCGCCTGGGCGATCTGGCGCAGCAGCTCACGTGCTGCCACGACCGAGGTGACCTCACCGCTGGTGCGCGCACGCAATTCCCACGCAGCGTCGTGCTCCACCGCCGCCATGAACTCATCGGACAACCGCACCGAGTTGTTGGCGTTCTGGTACTGGATCGAGAACGAATCGACGCCGTCGAGATCCATGTCGAAACCGGCCGCAGCGAGGGCTCGTGCCTTGCGCTCCTCACGCGCCTTGCACCACACGAACGCCTCGATGTCAGGGTGATCGGCGTCGAGCAGCACCATCTTCGCGGCACGCCGGGTCTTGCCGCCGCTGCGGATCGTGCCTGCCGACGCGTCGGCACCGCGCATGAAGCTGACCGGTCCGCTGGCCGTGCCGCCACCCGACAGCGGTTCGGAGGACGCCCGCAGAGCCGAGAGATTGACGCCGGCCCCGGAGCCGCCCTTGAAGATGCGGCCCTCGGTGACGTACCACTCCAAGATGGATTCCATCTCGTCGGAGACCGCGAGGATGAAGCACGCAGAAGCCTGCTGCGGCACGCCCTTCACGCCGATGTTGAACCACACCGGGCTGTTGAAGGCGACGCGCTGATGCAGCAGCAGCCATGACAGCTCGGCCCCGAAAATCGCCTCCTCGTCGGGTGAGGAGAAATAGCCGTCCTCAGAGGCCCAGCGGGTGATGGTGCCTGCCACGCGGTCGATGACCTGCCGCAACGATCGCTCACGTTCAGGTGCACCGAGCGTGCCGCGGAAGTACTTCTGCGCCACGATGTTGACCGCCGTGGGGCTCCAGTCGGTCGGGAACTCGACGTCGGGCTGGGCGAACGCCACCGTGCCGTCGGTCGCGTTGGTGATCGAGGCGTCGTGGCGCTCCCACCTCACGGTGTCGTACGGGTGCGTGCCGGCCGTCGTGAAGTGCCGGCACAGCCGCAGCGGCGCGCCCGGAGGCCCGCTGCCGGGGTTGGGACCCTGCGCCCGCTGCGCTTGTGTCATCGCCACGAGCCCGCGACCTTATGGCTTCGGTCCTGTGGAACAACAGTGGTCGACATCGAGGCGTTCATGGGGATATTCCTGTGTACAACTGTGCAGGGCTGTGGACAAGTTGTCCACAGCCCTTTGTGGGCAAATGCCGTCATGCAGAGCTTGCTCCGAGGCCCACGGTGGCAGACTCGTCGCGTGCACCGGCTGTTCCCGTCGCCGGCAGAGACTGTCGACCCGCACCAAGCTGCCGGCCTGCCGCGCTCGCCGCACTCCAGCAGGCCGTGGGTGCTGCTCAACATGGTGGCGAGCATCGACGGGGCCGCTGCTGTGGAGGGCCTGTCTGCAGGACTCTCTGGCGCAGCCGATAAAGCGATGTTCGCGGCTCTGCGAACCCAGGCTGACGTCATCCTCGTCGGCGCTGGCACGGCGAATGCCGAACTGTATGGACGGGCTCGACGTTCGGGTACTCGCATCGCGGTCGTCAGCGGATCGCTCAGCGTCGATCCGGAGCTTCCGCTGTTCGTAGCGGGCGCTGAGGATGCGACGGCGCCGCTGCCGCTGATCGTGACGACCGGCAGCGCCGACGCCTCGAGTGCCGCACGATTCGAGGGCCGCGCCGAATTGCTGCGCGCAGGAGACGGGGTCGTCGACCTGCGCGCTGCGCTGGCCGAACTCGGCGCGCGCGGCGCCCGCGTGGTGCTGTGCGAGGGCGGTCCGACGCTGAATGCGGGCCTGCTGGCCTGCGACCTCGTCGACGAGATCAATCTCACGCACGCTCCGCTGGCAATCAGTGCCGTGGCGCCACGCATCGCCGATGGGCTGACGACCGGAGCGGCTGAGTCAACCCCGCGAGCGTTCGCGCTGACCCAGATCGTCACGCACGAGGGCGTGCTCTTCGTGCGGTGGCTTCGCGCCCGCGACTGAGTTTCCGAACAAATGCTCGCAATTTCGAACACTTGTTGCTAGTGTAGTGCGCGGAACGAGGGTTCCATCCACCCGACGCTCCGCTGCAACCAGCAGCACCCCAGGAGGATCACCATGAGAAATGCCAGCGCTGCCGACCAGCGAGTCGCGCATCTGGGAGAACGCCAGCGCGCCATGCTCGAGTTCATCGACGAGATACAGCGTGAGCGCGGCTATCCCCCGTCGGTGCGTGAGATCGGCGAGGAGGTCGATCTCAAATCGCCTGCCACCGTGCACCGGCATCTGCGGGCGCTGGAGGCAGACGGCTGGATCCGGCGAGATCCGTCACGGCCGAGGGCTCTCATCGTCAACTTCGACTGGCAGACAGGTGTCAAGGGAGAGCGAAGGCCCACGCGGCACGTTCCCCTCATCGGCGACGTGGCAGCAGGAACCGATGTCTTTGCCCAGCAGAACGTCGAAGAACTCCTTCCGCTGCCTGCGGACTTCACCGGCAGCGGCGAGCTGTTCATGTTGCGAGTCCGGGGCGACTCGATGATCAATGCTGGCATTTGGGACCGCGATTACGTCGTCGCTCGGCACCAGCCAGACGCCGAGAGCGGTGACATCGTTGTCGCTGGCATCAATGGCGAAGAGGGCACGGTCAAGCGGCTCCGGCTCTCCGGTGACGACGTCGTTCTCGAGCCGGCCAATCCCGATCATCGCCCGATCGTCGGCGCCTCCGGCGAGGTCACCATCTACGGCAAGGTCGTGACGGTGATCCGGCGCTTGTAGCACCGAATCGTCAATCGCTGCTGCCTCGGCCTGGGACGCGGCCGTGTGCTCAACTTGACCTGTGTTCACGGTCTTGACACAGCCGCCCGCAGACCTCGACGACACGTTGAGCGTGTGGATCCCGATCCGCTCGGGAACGGTGTACACCGATCCAGGAGGCGGCCTGTGGCGTAGCCCAGCCTCACCGGTCAGCGACGGCTCAGCCCAACGGGCGTTCCTGGGCGTGCTCGACGGGCACGGGGTGTGGGCCGTCGATCTGGACCCTGCCGACGGTCCGGCGCTGGACGAAGGCGACCTCGAACCGGTCCCGCTGCGGAAGCTCTACGGCCGGATTCCCGACGAGCATTGGCAGATTGCGGGGCGTGCAGCGCAGATCGTGGAGTTTGAACGAACGCACCGCTATTGCGGTCGCTGCGGCAGCCCGACCAGAACCAACCCCTCGGATCGCGCCAAGATCTGCGACAAGTGCGGGCACATGGCATTCCCGCGTCTCAGTCCCGCGATGATCGTCTTGGTCGAGCGAGGTGCTGAGGTGCTGCTGGCGTGGGGCCGGCAGTTCCCGGGTCGCTTCTACAGCGCGCTCGCCGGCTTCGTCGAACCTGGTGAGAGCCTCGAGGACGCCGTCGTCCGCGAGGTCCGCGAGGAAGTCGGCATCACCGTCGGCAACGTTCGCTACTTCGGCAGCCAGCCGTGGCCGTTCCCCCATTCGCTGATGTGCGGTTTCAACTGCGACTGGAAGGCCGGTGAGATCGACCCCGATCCTGACGAGATCGTCGACGCCGACTGGTACACGGCGGACAACCTGCCACCGGTTCCGCGCGGCGGCATGTCGATCTCGGGTTGGCTCATCGAGGACTGGCTCGAGCGCATGAGTGCCGGCTGAAGGCCGTCAATCAGCCCGATTCGCCGGAGCGCATCTCAGACTCGGTGCCAGGTCGCCCCGTCGGGATTGTCCGACACGACGATGCCGCCCGCAGCGAGTTCGTCTCGGATCCGATCTGCGATCGAGAAATCGCGTGCGGCGCGCGCCGTTGCCCGCTCTTCGAGGAGTGCCTCTACCTCGACATCGGTCAGCCCGTCGGCTGCCGCAGCCTCCTCGCCCGCATCGCCGGTCTTGATGCCGAGGACTCCGAGCAGGTGCAGCGCCGTGGCGACGTCACGTGCCGCGCTGTCTCGGGAAGCATCGAGCGCAGCATTCGCACGGCGCACCAAGCGAAAGACGACATCAAGCGCCGCGGGCGTAGCGAAGTCGTCGTCCATGGCCGCGCCGAACGCTCGCGCTGCCTCGACGTCCAGCCCCACCGCAGCGCCGCTCTCGATGTCAGGCCGCCGTACTGCGGCCCACCGCTGGGGCGAGATTCCCGCTGCGGCGGCTCGGCGGGCGAAGGCATCGAGCCGGCCGACGGCGCTGCGGGCAGCGTCGAGCGCATCTTGGCCCATCTCCATCGCTCTGCGGTAGTGCGTCTGCAGCACGAGCAATCGCACGGCGCGAGCGCCGGCTGCATCGATCGCGTCGGCCAGCTGCGTGTAGTTGCCGAGGGACTTGGCCATCTTCTCGCTGCCGACATTCACCATGGCGCTGTGCACCCAGTAGCGGGCGAACGCTTCGCCGGCAGCCGTCACTTGCGCCCATTCGTTCTGGTGATGCGGGAACACCAGGTCGTCTCCGCCGCCGTGAATGTCAAAGCCGGGTCCGAGCGCGCTGAGCGACATCGCCACGCACTCGGTGTGCCATCCGGGCCGTCCCTCTCCCCATGGGGTATCCCAGCGAGGCTCGCCCGGCCGGGCCGCTTTCCACAGCGCGAAGTCGAGCGGCGAGCGTTTGTCGGGATCGACATCGACGCGCGAACCGGCATCGGCGTTGAGTTGGGACAAGGTGCGTCCCGCGAGCTGTCCGTATCTGGGGGCCGAGTCCACCGCGAAGTACACGCCCTTGCCCGCCACCTCGTACGCGGCTCCCATGGACAGCAATTCGGAGATCACCTCGATCATCTGACGGATGAAGTGGGTCGCGTGGGGACGAGAATCAGGCGGGAGCACGCCGAGCCGCTCCATCTGGGCGTCATAGGCAGCCGTGAACTCCGTCGCCACGTCCGCCTCGGTGCGCCCTTCGCGCTGGGCCCGCTCCACGATCTTGTCGTCGATATCGGTGACGTTGGAAGCCAACGTCACATCGAATCCTGCCCACTCCAAGTACCGCCGGATGATGTCGTAGGTCAGCGCAGTGCGGCCGTGGCCCAGATGCGGCACGTCATAGACCGTCGGCCCGCACACATACATCGAGACTTCGCCCGGCGTTCGCGGGACGAAAGCGGTCTTGCGCCGCGTCATCGTGTCGAAGATCTGCAACGTGCTCGGGTCCCGCTCGGCCAGCAAGGGTACCGAGAGGTCAAGCAACGGACCGTTGAATTGATGGGTCGCGATGCCGAACGGCAACTGCGCTCTCGGAAGCATTCGCCGGCGGTCGACGATTACGACAGCTCGAGTTCGCTGAGCAAGCTCGAGACGCCCCAGACAGCCAGGTTGTGGACTGCGTGCAGAACCAAGCCGGCCCACCATCCATATCGCACGCGCGCAATCGTGAACATCAGGCCCAGCCAGAGCTGCGGGCTGACGACGAGCGGCACCACGACGACTGCCGCAGCGGACCAGTTCACGTCGTAGTTGCTGAGGTGCACCAGTCCGAACGCCGCCAATGCGATCCACATGGGCCAGCGCGGGTGCGCCGCCCACCAGCGGGCGGCCCCATCCCGCCACGCGCGACTCGCCGGTGCGACGTCGCTGTCGCGATCGGTGTGTGCCACGCCGACGATCAGCGACTGGATCCACAGAACACCCCACGCAATTGTGACGGCGCCGAACAGCGCAGCGACGGCCAGCACCGCGCCGTCACCCGCCACAAAGTTGACGAAGCCGATCGCGCCGACGGCAGCCAGCATGCCGACGCGAAGACGGCCGGCCAGCGGGAGCCGGAACAGGAACTCTTCGAGCACAGGCGCGAAGAGCGCCACCAGCACGAACTGCTCCACCACAGATCGTTCGAGCAGTTCGTCCGCCAATGTGTTCTCGAAACCCACGCTCCCCGCCGCGAATGAGACCATCAGCAAAGCGATCGAACCGCCGAGACCGACGAGGAAGAGCAACGCCAGCCCAGCCGGCCACAGACGCGGCGTCGCCGAACGGTGCCAATCGGGTCGCAGCGCGAATCGCGGGCTGATCGTGCTCCACACGCCCCCTGGCGCGCCGGGGTCAGCGGGTGGAAGCTCGGGATTGCTCAATCGCCGTCGACCTACCCGGCTTCTTCGTCGTCTTCGTCAGGATCGTCGGGGCGCGCTTCGGGATAGAGATGCTCGAGGCTTCCCGGTTCAACCCTGCACTGTTCGATGAATTCGTCAACGTCGGACAGACGCAAGCGGATCACGCGCCCGAAGCGGTAGGCGGGCAGGTCGCCGCGGTCGATGAAGCGGTACAGGGTCCGCGTCGTGATGCCCATGCGATCCGCTGCCTTCAGCGTGGACAGCCAAGTGATGTCCTCATACGCGACTTGGCTCGTTCCGCCGTTGTCGTCTGGCGCCTCCGGCTCGTCGGGCATGATCGCTCCTTGCAGTCCCTTGGCCGTTGACGTGGCCGGAACACTGCCGATCTCTTGACGGCAACGCTAGTGGGCACGCCTCGGGGCATCGTGCATTTCATTGTGGATCATTGACATTGCGCGCTATATCGCCATATCTATGCGACATATTGGCAATGTTTCTATCTATTTCAATTAATTTCTTGGTCTGTCATTCTCACTTGGCTATGTTCTCGGCATGTCTCGCGAGCCCCTGCAGTCGGCCGGTCGCCACGCCGGGATGGGTACGGCTGAGCCACGGGGCGGTGCCGGCACATCGAGGCGCGCTGTTCGCACGCGAGTCGTCGCCGGCGGCGTGCTGTGCGGGGTCGCAGCGATGGGGCTGTGGTGGGCGTTCGAGCAATCTGCGGCCGAGCCCCAGACGCATTTCGCCATAGCGCGCACGCAACTCGCGCCCGGCGTCATCGTCGATGCCACGGACGTTGCGCTCGTGCCGATCCGATTGCCGGCCGAGGTTTCCGCCACGGTGTTCGACAACCGCAACGATGTCGTCGGCGGTCTCATCGTGGGCACCGTGCGCCCCGGCGAACTGCTGGCGCGCAGCGACGTCACCTCGCCTCGCTTCGCGCAGTCTGCGCAGGGGGGCTATGCCGTCTCCGTCGAACTCGACCGACCTCGCGCGCTCAACGGGCTGCTCGGACCGGGCGAGCGGGTGGACGTGGTGGCCACCCTGCCCTCCGAGCCGATCAGCGCAACCGTCGTTGCCAGCGATGCCAGGGTGCTCGACGTCGACGATCGCTCCGATGCGCAGCATCTCGCGGCAACCGTGACCGTCACGCTGCAGGTGCCCGATCTCCTCGTTGCGACCGATGTCGCCGCGGCCGCAGATGCGGGCGCCATCACCCTCATCCGGACCTGGGGCATCCCGTGATCCGGAAGCGGCCGAGCGATGACTGATCTCGAGGCACTGGCCGAGGTCGAGCGCTCGGTGTCGGAGCGGGCTCGCGACGCCGGGGTGGATCCCCGTGCGCCTGGGGCAGATGCGGCGATCAAGGCGCTCGCGCATGAGGAGATCCGGAAATGGAATCTCGACTTCAAGCGCGGGGTCCGCAGCCGCCCGGTGACCGACTCCGATGCGCTCGCCGAACGGGCACGGCGCGACCTGCTGGGATACGGGCCGCTCGAGGCGCTGCTCGAGGATGGCGATGTGTGGGAGATCATGGTCAATGCGCCGCACGAGATCTTCGTCAAGCGCCACCGCGGACCCTCCGGGCGTCACAGCGAGGTATTCCACGACAGCGAGCACGTCCGGCGCACGCTGACGAGGATCATCGACGACGCGACCGCGTCGCATCGCAAACTGGATCCGGGGGAAGGACTTCAGGACGCACAGCTCGACGACGGCGCCAGGCTCCACATCGTCCACCCTGACATCGGCCGTGGCGGCAACCTGATCTTCAACATCCGGAAGTTCACCGGGATCCCGTTCTCGAGCCTCGACGACTTGGCGGCCAACGGCACGCTGAGCAGTGAAGTCGCCGAATTCCTGGGTGCCGCGGTACGCGCCCGGTTGTCGATCCTGTTCGCCGGGGCTCCCGGCAGCGGCAAGACGACGCTGCTCGGATGCTGCGCCGCCGAACTCGAACCGCATCTGCGCGTCGTCACCGCCGAGGAGGTGTTCGAGCTCGACATACCGCTGCCGAATGTCGCTGCCATGCAGACCCGGCCCGGGCACGTCGAGCGCGCTCCAGTGGACTTGAGGCGTCTCGTCGCCGGATTTCTCCGCATGGCACCAGACGTTGCGATCGTGGGCGAAGTCCGGGACCGAGAGGCCGTGCCGCTGCTGCTGACGCTCTCGAGCGGCGTGACCGGATACGCGACCATCCATGCCGGATCGGCCCGGCAGGCACTCGGCAGGCTCCGGCTCATGTGCCAGCTCGCCCCGGAGGTGCGCGACATGCCGGTGGCCGCGATCACCAACCTCGTGGCCGAGTCGATCGACTTGGTCGTGCACACCCAACGAGGTCCGCACGGGGTGCATGTCACCGAGATCGCGGCGACTGAAGATCCCCGAGGCAGTGATGGCGTCGTCGCCTTCGAGATGACATTGCTGTACGCCAACGAGCGGCCCGGCGAACCAGCGAGCCGCACGCAGCACGTGCCGCGGCGGATCGCATCACAGCTCGAGACCGCCGGCTTCGACTTCACGGGAGCCGATGGCCGGCGCATTACGCCGAGACGGACGGTGTCGTGACCGGGGTTGCGATTGCGGTCTGCGGCGCGTTGGGCGTGTGGCTGCTGACGGGCACGCATGCGGGCGTGCCCCTTGCTCCGCGCCGATGGTCTGCGGCACCGGGCTCGGCGGCTGGGGCCCGCGGCGCCGGGCCGCGGCGCCTGCTGCTGGGAGCGCTCGGCGCGGCAGCAGCAGCACTGGCTGGGTGGACCGCGACGTGGGTGCTGTTCGGCGGGTTTGTGGCACCGCTGCTCGCTGCAGCCTGCAGCGCTGCGCTGCCTGGACGCGCGAGCGCGGATCGCAGCCGACGTCGCGCCGCGAATGCCCGACAGTCATGGCCGCGCCTGCTCGCAGAGATCCGCATCGGCGTGGCACACCGGAATCAGTCCATCCCGGCCGCGCTGTTTGCCGCCGGGGCCCACGCCCCCGCGGACATGCGCGCGGCGTTCGAAGAAGCGGCGCGGACGTGGGCCTTGAGCACCGACTTCGAAGCAGCGCTGCGTGTTCTGAAGCACTCGCTCGCAGACCCGACTGCCGACGCCATCTGCGAGACGTTGCTGGCGGCTCACCACATCGGCGGAGTGCGGCTCGATGCCCGCCTGCGCGCCCTGGCTGAGGCCGCGCACTCCGAGGCTGCCGCCCGCTCTGATGCGCACGCCAAACAGGCCGGTGCTCGCTTTGCGCGCACTTTCGTTGCCCTCGTACCAGGCTTCATGGCCGTCATCGGCCTGAGCATCGGGCGCGGTCGAGAGGCTTATCAAGCGCCCGACGGCCAGTGGCTCGTGGTGCTCAGCATCCTGGCCGTGGTCGGCTGCTGGTGGTGGGCGGGCCGGATCATGGCGATCCCGCTGCGCACGCGGGTGTTCCTGCAGTGACCGTCCGGCAGCAGCTTCCCCGGCGCGTCGCCGCCCTGTTCGACGCAGACGCCGAACTGGCCTCCCGGCTGTCGGCGGCAGGCCTTGGGGGCACACCTGCGAGCTTTCGCGCGCGGCAGCTCGGTGGTGCCGTCGGGTCGCTTGCAGCTTGCGCGACGGCGCTCAGCCTTGCGGGTGCAAGTGCAGCGCTCGCACTGGGCGGGGCGCTGGCCGCCGGCGGCGCCGCATACGGCATCTGTGAGCAGCGTCTGAGTGCGCAGGTGGCAGCCCGGCGTGCTCTCATCACCGAGGAGCTGCCGATCGTTGCCGAGCACATCGGCATGCTGCTGGCCAGTGGCATGTCGCTGACCGGCGCCCTGCGAGCTGCATCCCAGCGCGGCAAGGGATTCTGCGCTGCCGATCTCGAGCGGGTCACCGCCCAGGTGTCGGGCGGCAGTTCGGTCGAGATGGCCTTGGCCGAATGGGCCGACGTCGCCGGCTCGGCTGAGATCCGGAGATTCGTCGGCGTGCTCACGCTGCACTCGGACGCGACCGACATCGCCGCACTGGTCGCGGACGAGGCCCGCTCCGCCCGTTTGGAGGCCCACCGTCGCCTCATCGAGCGCATCGAGCGCCGCAACGAGCAGGTGTGGATCCCCGTCACGGTTGCAGCGCTGGTTCCAGGAGCGGTCCTGCTGGCGATCCCCTTCAGCGATGCCCTGCGTGACTACGCGGCGCTGTGACGGTCACCACGCCATGTCTCCCCAGGCCAGCCCCAGTACCGGCTTCCACGGAAAGGACATGTGATGGAAGTGACATTGTTGGCGACTCTCGGGCACTCCGCCCTCACGATTGCGCCCGAATACGGCCTCGCCGCGCTCAGCGCAGTGTGTGCCAGCAGCGGCCTCCGCGCGTTCGAGGTCCACAGCACGCCCACCTTGCTGTGGCGCCGCCGCAGACCCGGACGCGATGAACACGGGGAGGGGGTGATCTCGGCGGCAATCGCCGTTCTGATCATCGCCTCGCTGGGCGCCCTCATGTGGGTCGGTTTCAAGACGCTGTGGGAAAACGCGGAGGAGACCACCAATTCTGAGATCTCCAAGATCGGCAAGTGATGCGGTCCCGCGGCGAGGACGGTGTCGGGCTCGTTGCGCTGCCCTGGAGCGTGCTGGCGTTCGGGGCGTTCCTGATGCTGGCGGTCCAGGTCGCAGTACATCTCTATGCCACCTCGATCGTGACCGCAACGGGTCACGAGGCAACGCGACGTGCCGCGTTCGATGGCGAGAGCCAGACAGCCCAGGCCGATGCAGAGCGATGGCTGCGATCCCGCATCGGATCGTCGATGGACATCGAGTCGATCCGGTGGACCACGACCACCGAGGTCGTCGCACTGGAGGTGGTGGCGAGACCCCCGAACCTGCTCCTCGATGCCACCGCGCTCTCGAGCCTGCGGAGCATCGAGCGGAGGTTCGAGATGCGTCGAGAGCTGGCTCGATTCGGTCCGGCTGATTGAGCCGCACACGGTGGCTGATACAAGGAACGAATCCGGTCTCGTCGGGGCCGAAGTGCTGCCGTTCGTGGTGCTGGTGTTCGTCGTCGGCACGCTGGTCTTCGCCCAAGCGTGGGCGGCGCTGGATGCCAAGCTGGCCGCTGCCTCCGGGGCTCGCGAAGCCGTCCGGACATTCGTCGAGCACCCTGGCCGCGGCTCAGCGGACGCCACCGGCGCTGCCGTCGCCGTGGGCACCCGGGCGATCTCCGGCTACTCCATCAACGGCGACGGGACCATCGCTGCGGTCGGCACACCGCGACTGCGTCGCTGCGAGCGGGTGACGTTCGCAGCCAGCCTGGAAGTCCCCCGGCTCGCCCTGCCGCACCCACGCAGGTCTCCGGCCGTCGTGCGTGCCCGCGCCAGCGAGATCGTCGATCCGTTCCGGCATGGACTGGGCGGGCGGGCGCCCTGCCGACTGCCGTCCTGAACAACTCGCGACGATGGGCCAGCGCCAAGCCGAAGCGGCCGTCAGCCGAAGTTGCGAGCGGGGCACGGCCTTGCTGCTGGTGCCGGTGGGCGTGCTGATCGTGACGCTGCTGGCGAGCATCACGATCGACAGCGCCGCCGCCTTCGTTGCCCAGCGCGAAGCCGCCTCAGCAGCGTCGTCGCTCGCGAACGATCTGGTCACGCTCGCCGTCGACGAGAGTGCCCTACGCCGCCAAGGCGTGTACCGGCTGGATCCTTTCCGCCTCCGGCACCTGCGAGCGTGGGCGCAGCGCACGACCTCCGACCGTGTGTCTGCAGTCTTCGAGCCCGGCTCGATCACCGTGACCGTGTCGCAGGCAGGGCCTGCGGCAGTGCGTGTCTCCGTCTCCGGCTCGGCACGGCGGATCATCGGCTTGATCGGGAGCGTTCAAGGCTCGGCGACGAGACGCATCGAGGCCGAGACAACGGGACGCATCCGACTCTCGGGATGACCGGATGAGCCACAGAGGCCATCAATAGTGAATTGATTTGAGTTTGTTCTATAGCTTTTTGTAGCTTTTCGTGATGCTGAGGAGCCCGACAGTCCGCGATGATGGGACCGGCAGTGCCGTCCTGGTGAAGCACGCCACGGGCGCCGAACGTTCCCGGCTGCGCCACGAGGCCGAACTGCTCGACACCATTCGCATCGAGGGTGTGGTCACCGCGGTCGGGTTCGACGACGTCGACGGTCGCTGCGAGCTTCGCTTGCAGTATCTCGAAGCGGCCACGCTCGCCGAGCACCCGCCCCTCGGTCTGTCCGATGCGCTCGATGTCCTCATCGCCACGGGCACGACGCTCGCCGAACTGCACCACCGGGGCGTCCGTCACGGCGCACTCAACCGTGACCATGTCCTGCTCGCCCGACCCCTGCGTCCCGTGCTCTGCGGCTTCGGCGATGCGACAGGGCCGGCCGACGCCCAGCAGCATCTGCCCGGAACGGACCTCGCCGGCCTCGCCGCGATTGCCGAGACGGAACTCACACGCACTGATCGTGCGGTCTCAGTCGCGTCAGAGCGCCGGCACTGCGGCGACGCCCTGATCGCAAGCCGCGATCTCGCTGCCGCGGCGGCGGAGGCACCCCATGCCGGCGACGCGCTGCAGTCCTGGATCGCCCGCCTCGAAGCAATCCGTCACGCTGCGAATTCGGCCCCCCATGACGCCGAGGTCCGCCTCCCCCTGCTCGGGCCTGAGCGGGGCCCATCGGCGCGGGATCGCCGATGGATCGCCGCCGCTGCCTTGGCGGTCGCGCTCGTCATCGTCGCCGTCATCGCCTGGCGGGCGCTGAGCGGCGGGGAGATTCCCGAAGCCGTGAGCACGCCGCATCCGGCCAACGCGCCGATCGCTCCCATCACATCGATCGATGCGTCCGAAACGGATTCGCACGAGCCCGCCAGCGTGCCGCCGACCGAAGCTGACAGCGACGACAGCGCGCCGGCGCTTCCGACAACGACGCCGATCCGCGACGTCTCCGCCCGCAGCGGCGCGACGCTGCTCTATGGCACCGCCCGCCATGAGTGTTCCCCAGGCGGCACGTCCGAGACCGCTGAAGGTGACCCCGGCGACGTCGACTGCTCAGAAACGCGACCGGGAGCGGATTCGGAAAATGAAGCCCTCGCGGGCCTCTTGACGTTGCCGAGCGGGCAATGGTCGCTCGCCGAGGCGGATGACCTGCCGAGCTTGAGCTGCGATGTCGTGGTGGTGCACTACGGCGAACTGAGCATCGATTCCGGGCAATCCACTCCGTCCTCGGCCGGCAGCGATTCCTGAGGGCGTCCTATTCGGTCCCGTGCGGAGAGTGGTGCAGCCGGATGGCGACTTCGTTTGCCAGCAGGCGTCCCTGCACAGTCAGCCGGAGACGGCCGTCGCCGGCGGGCATCATCAGATCTGCCACGTCGTCGGGCACCGCTGCTGCGGGCACGCCTGCCGAGGTGCGCAGCGCAAGTTGCAGCGCCTCCAGCCGGCGCTCGTCGGGGTCGAGCGACTCGCTTCCCGCCTCAACTGAGGCCGCGGCCCTGATCGCCTCGATATAGCGCTCGGGAGTGCGCACGCTCCAGAACCTGCGGCCGTTGCGGTGGCTGTGCGCCGCACAGCCGATGCCCGCATAGGAACCCTGCTGCCAATACAGCAGGTTGTGCCGGCAGTGCGCGCCGGGCCGAGCCCAATTGGAGATCTCATACATCTCGAAGCCAGCCTGCTCCAGCATCTCGTCGACAATCACGTACTTGTCGGCCATGTCGTCATCGTCGGGATGGCGAGAGGGATCGTCCCCCAGAAGCGTGCCCGGCTCAGGGGTCAGCCCGTACACACTGAGATGATCAGGTCCGAACGCGATCGCAGCAGTCAGCGACCGTTCGCAGTCGGCAATCGACTCGGCGGGCGAGCCGAATATGAGATCGAGATTGAGCAGGCCGATGCCTGCGCTGCGGACGGCATCGACCGACGCAGCAACCATGGTCGGATCGTGCTGGCGGCCCAGCGCCGCGAGCACATGGGGCACCATCGACTGCACGCCAAGGCTGACGCGGTTCACGCCCATGTCGCAGTAGGCCCTCATCGCCGCAGGCGTAACCAGGTCTGGATTGCATTCGACCGTGATCTCTGCGCCGGGGGCCAGCGGCAGCTCGCCGAGCACCGCATCGAGCATCGACGGTGCAACCAGATTGGGCGTGCCGCCGCCGAAGAACACCGACGTCACCGCCGGCATGCCCGCGGCCAGTTCTCGTGCCTGATCCCGGCAGCACGCCATGTAGTCGGCCACCAGATGACTGCGGTCGGTCCAGGTCGCAAACGCGCAGTAATCGCAGCGATGGGTGCAGAACGGAACGTGGACATAGACGCCGAATGCGGGCCTCGCGCGGTCGACGTCAGTCACAGCACCGAATCGGGCGGGTAGCGCTGCGATGCCGCATGATCCCGATCACTGCCCTGATGATCGTCCGGCAGCAGCTCTGCGGGTGAGACGCCGTAGATCTCCGCCAGACGCACCAAGCGATGCACGGCCAGGCCACGCGTGCCCCGCTCGTATGCCCCGAGCACCGAGATGCGGAACTCGCCGCCGGAGGCTGCTTCCACATCGCCCAGTGTCATGCGACGTCGCTCGCGCGCCGAACGCAAGCGCTCCCCGACCAGCGCATCGATGTGCTGGCGGCGGCTGATCATGTCAACGTCTGCTGCGCCGCTTGCGACGGTTGCGGGCGCGCGCTTCGCCGTCGACTTGATCCACATTCTCCGGGGGCCCTTCAGGGTCTGGCCCTCCCACCACAGTCTCGCCGCGCTCGGCCGCCACCTCTCGCAGCTTTGCAGCCTCGGCCTTCGAGAGCTTCCTGGGGATGTCCACTCTCACGACCACATGCAGATCACCCCGGCCCCGCCCGTTCGATCGTGGCACGCCCAGCCCGTTCAAGCGGATCGTGTCATTGGGCTGCGTGCCTGCCTCCACGCGTAGTTCCTTGGAGCCATCGAGTGTCTCGAAAGTGAGGATCGTCCCGAGCGCCGCCTGCAGCATCGTCACCGGCAGTTCTGCCACGAGGCTGTCGCCCTGGCGCACGAACACATCGGACTCCTGCACGCGCAGGTGCACATAGAGGTCGCCAGGCGGACCGCCATGGGGTCCCACTGAACCGCGGCCGCTCAGTCGAAGCGTGGCTCCCCCCTCCACGCCCGGCGGCACCCGCACGACCAGCGAGACCTGCTCGGCGCGGCGTCCTTCGCCCCTGCATGATCGGCACGGATCGGCAATCTCCTCGCCAATCCCGCGGCATCGCGGGCAGGGTGCCGTGGTCACCATCTGTCCCAGGAAGCTCTGGCGCACCTGTCGCACCTGGCCCACGCCTTCGCAGACGCTGCAGACGGTCGGCACGGTGCCCGGCGCGGCGCCCGAGCCGTCGCAGTCGTCGCATCTCACCTGCGCCCGTATGTCGATGGGACGATCAGCCCCGAAAACGGATTCGGCAAAATCCAGGTCGATGACTGTCTCGTGGTCGTCGCCTCGTGGCGGCCCCGCCGGCCGTCGGGATCGGGACCCCCCGAACGGGTTGCCTCCGAAGAACGATTCGAAGATGTCACTCAGATCGAAATCGAAGGCGGGTCCGCCCATGCCGCCGCGCAATCCTTCGTGGCCGAACCGGTCATAGGACGCCCGTGCTTCGGGATCAGAGAGCACGGCGTAGGCCTCGCTGATCTCCTTGAAGCGGGCTTCGGCGCCGGCATCGCCCGGGTTCGCGTCGGGATGGTTCTCGCGTGCCTTCTGGCGGTATGCACGCTTGAGCTCGCCCTCGGTGGCATCACGGCTGACGCCGAGCAGCTCGTAGTAGTCGGCACGCATCGGGCGTGGGCTTAGTGGGGGGCAGTGCCCGCTGCGCCAGCGGGTACATGAGCACCGTCGCCGTCGCCGAGCGAGGCTGACAGTCGCCGGCTCACGGTGTGCACTGCTGCGAGTGCCTTGGGATAGTCCATGCGCGTCGGGCCCAGCAGGCCCACGCTGCCGACAGTCTCGCCGTCGACCTCGTACGGCGCGACCACCACCGAGCACTCCGCGAGCGGCTGCATGCCGGTCTCCGAGCCGATCGCCACGCTGAGCCCCCGATCCACCAGGCTGCGCAGCAGCGTCACCACCATGAGCTGCTCCTCCAGCACCGAGAGCACCGACCGCAGTGACGACACGGCCTCGAACTGCTCGGTGATCTTGGCGGTGCCTCCCACGTAGAGCTCCCCGGAGGCGGGCTCGTCAGCAGCGAGTGCCGACAGCGCCGCATCCACCAACGCGTCGGTCGCAGCGTCGCCGGTTGCTTGCACCGCCAGCCGGCGCGAACGAGCCCGTCCGGTGAGCGCCTCGTTGAGCACGGCCGAGGCTGCCCCGGTGGCCGGTCCCTGGGCTGCAGCCACCAGTTCTGGACTGCTGTACACGTCGACGTAGGTGCGTTCCACCGCTCCTGACGACATCACCAGCACGACCAGCAGCCGCCCTCCGCCGAGGTCGACGAGCTGGGCGGAACGGATGGTGTCTCGGTCATGGCTGGGTGCCACGACCATTGCCGCGTACTCGGTGAGGTCCGACAGCAGCCGGCTCGTGTCGGAGAGCAGTTCTTCGATCTGTCCCTGGGCATGCGCAAAAAACGCACGCACCTGCTGGACGCCGGCGCTGTCCAGCGAGCCCGGTCCGAGGCCGTCCACGAAGTAGCGGTAGCCCGCTTCAGTGGGGACGCGCCCGGCGCTGGTGTGCGGCTGCGCCAGAAAGCCGGCGGCTTCGAGCGCCGCGAGATCGTTGCGCACCGTTGCCGGCGACACGTCGAGACGGGTCGTGGAGAGCACGGCGCCCGAGCCCACCGGCTGTGCGCTCTCGATGAAGTTCTCCACGACGGCTCGCAGCACCGTGGCTCTGCGCTCGTCCATCACACCTCCGCAGCCAATCCCGTGCGGACCGTCGCAGCTTGCCCCGCGATGCTACCGATGCCTCTCACTGCCAGCAGGGGGAACAGCGAAGGAGGCCGCGGAGAACTCTGCGACATTGCGAACTGCTGGATCGCTGGAGCGGAGAGCTCCGTCGCCTCCGCAGCGGGCGCCTGTCACTGGTCGAGACGCAGCGCGGAAACAAAGGCCTCGTTCGGCACCTCGACGCGCCCGATGGCCTTCATCCGCTTCTTGCCCTCCTTCTGGCGCTCGAGCAGCTTGCGCTTGCGAGTGATGTCGCCGCCGTAGCACTTCGACAGCACGTCTTTGCGCTTGGCCTTGACGGTCTCGCGAGCGATGATCCGGCCCCCGATGGCCGCCTGGATCGGCACGTCGAAGAGCTGGCGCGGGATGAGCTCGGCCAGCTTCGCTGTGATGGCCTTGCCGTAGGGATAGGCCCCGTCGCGGTGGCAGATGGCCGAGAACGCGTCGACTGGCTCGCTGTTGAGCAGGATGTCGACGCGCACCAGGCGCTCTGCCCGGTAGCCGGCGTGGTCATAGTCCAAGCTGGCGTAGCCCTGTGTGCGGCTCTTGAGCTGGTCGAAGAAGTCGGTGACAACCTCCGCCAGCGGCAGCTCGTAACGCAGCTCGACACGCTCAGGCGAGAGATAGTCCATCTGGGACATCGAGCCCCGCCGCGACTGGCACAGGTCCATGACTGCGCCCGTGTAGGCGCTGGGCGTGAGGATGGACACGTTCAGCATGGGTTCTGCGATCTCGTCGACCTGCGCCGCAGGCGGCAGTTCCGACGGATTGTCGACCTCGACGTCGTCACCGTCGCTGGTCCGCACCCGGTAGGCAACCGAAGGGGCTGTCGCAATGAGCGACAGGTCGAATTCGCGTTCGAGCCGTTCCCGGACGATTTCCATGTGCAGCAAGCCGAGAAACCCGCATCGGAACCCGAACCCCAGCGCGCCCGATGTCTCGGGCTCGAACGAGACCGACGCGTCGTTGAGCCGCAGCTTCGCCAGGGCGTCGCGCAGCTCGGGGTACTCGTCGCCGTCGACGGGATACAGGCCGCAGAAGACCATCGGCTTCGGATCGTCGTAGCCCTCGAGCGGGGCCTCTGCGGGAGCCACAGCAGAGGTCACGGTCTCGCCCGACCGGGCCTCCGCGACGTCCTTGATGCCTGCGATGAGATACCCGACTTCGCCGGGACCCAACTCGTCAGCCGGCGTCGCCGCCGGGACCCTCACGCCCACCTCCTCGGCAAGGTGGACGCCGCCGGCATGCATGAAGCGCAGTCGGTCTCCGGTGGCCAGTCGGCCGTTCATCACGCGCACCGAGGAGATCACGCCCCGGTACTGATCGAAATGGGAATCGAAGATCAAGGCCTGCAACGGGCCGTGCGGGTCGCCGCTCGGCGGCGGGATGCGCTCGACGATGGCGTCGAGCAGAGAGGGAACGCCGTCGCCGGTCTTCGCTGAGATCGCCAGCACCTCGCCGGCATCGATGCCCAGCACCCGCTCGATCTCCGACGCGTACAGGTCCGGGTCGGCCGCAGGCAAGTCGATCTTGTTGAGCACCGGCACGATGGCGAGATCCGCCTCGAGGGCCAGATAGCAGTTGGCCAATGTCTGAGCCTCGATGCCCTGAGCAGCATCGACGAGCAGCACGACGCCCTCGCACGCGGCCAGCGAGCGGCTCACCTCGTACCCGAAGTCGACGTGGCCGGGTGTGTCGATGAGATGCAGGGTGTGGCCGCGCCAGCCGACCCGCACGTTCTGCGCCTTGATGGTGATGCCGCGCTCGCGTTCGAGATCCATCGAATCGAGGTACTGGGCGCGCATGGAGCGCTCCTCCACTGCGCCGGTCAGCTCCAAGATCCGATCCGACAGCGTGGACTTGCCGTGATCGATGTGAGCAATGATTGAGAAATTGCGTATCGAAGCGGGGCCGGAGGATCCTGAGGCCCCGGAACCCTGCCGAATATCCGGCTCAGGGGGCACGTTGGGCATTGCAGGCCGCACGGTACCCTGCGGGGCCGGTTCAGCGACAGTTCGGTGCTGCTCGCCAGGCCTCTTGCCTGCCGGAACGACTCGCAGAAGGACTCGCCCGCGTGGCCAACATCAAGAGCCAGATCAAGCGCAATCGCCAGAACGAGGCGCGCCGCGTGCGCAATCGTGCTGTGCGCTCCGAGCTGCGGACCCGCGAGAAGGCCGTCGTCAGCGCAGCCGCTGCTGGCGAGCCCACCGACGACCTGCTGCGCCTTGCTCAGAAGCGGCTCGACAAGGCGGCCGCCAAGGGCGTCATCCACCGCAACGAGGCCGGGCGGCGCAAGTCCCGGCTGGCAACGCGGGCTGCTCGCGGCGCTTGAGCCCGACCTAGCTCTCGTTCGCCGGGTTCCCAGCCGGCACTAACGAGCGCCGGCAGCGAGCCGGGCGCACAGAATCTCAGTGATGCAGCGGGGATCGAGCCCTGACCGCCCGCGTAGGTCCACATCGGCCGCGGCCGCCAGTTCGACAGCACGCGCGATGCCATCGCTCCCCCGCCGGCGGCAGGCATCGAGTGCCTTGCGCGCGGGAAACGTGGAGCCGCGGATTCCCAGGATTTCCGCCGCCTCCTTCTCGTTCGCAGCAGCAGTGCCGTCGAGCCGGGCCATGCGGGTGATGTGGCCGGTCACCGACGCGGCTACGGCCAGCGGGTGACGACCGGCGCCCCACATGCGCTGCAGGACGGCCAGCGCCGCGCCCAGGTCGCCCCGGTCGATCGCGTCGGTCAGCTCCCACGGCGGCACATCTCCCTCAGCGCCCAGGTACGGGAGCACGTCGTCGGGGCCGAGGCGCATCCCGGCGCCATAGACGGCTTCGAGCGTCTCGAGCATCGAGCCCAGGCGGCTGAGATCGGAGCCGAGGTGCTCGACGACCGTCGCTTGGGCTCGGGCATCGAGCTCCACCGACGATTCAGCGAGCCGTTCGGTAGTCCACGCCCTCTGGTTGCGCGCCCCGCCCGGTACGTCGGAGGAGATTCGCTGGCCTCCGGCAGCCTCGGCCGCTTCTGCGAGCACTTTCGGGATGCGGCCGGCGTCCCATTCCAAGACGAGATCGGTGGTCGGGCATGGATCGTCGAGCCATGCAATGAGAGCTGCAAGGTCGGACGATCCGAAGCGGCTCAGTCCGCGACCGACGACGACGCGGTGCGTGGCCAGCATGGGCGGCGTAGACGCAGCGATGACGAGGTCTTCGACGGTGTACTCGTCTCCGGAGAATTCGTGGAGTACTTCGGCCCGGTCGGCGTCGCCCACCAGTTCGTTGACCGCTGCCAGCACGGCTTCGGCGGTGAGGATCTCGTCGGAACCGCTGATGAGCCTCACGGTTCCGCCTGCCACTCTTTCGACGCTACTGCGGGTGCTGCAGTGAGTCGCTCGCCGGCGGGTGCGATCTGCAGCCCGCTGACGGTGATCGGCTCGCGCACCGGCGCGTACGGAACCCTGCCGCCGAGGCGCTCGGGCGCGAGCACTCGGCCGATCTCGTGGCGTGCGGCCAGCGCCCGCACAGCCTCGCGGCCAGCCCGGCTGGCCGAGCGGACGACCAGCACGTCGATGTCGCCGATGCCTGCGGTGGCGAGCCGGTCGAGTGCTCTCGCAGCATCGGGGCGATCGATGACGACGACTGCAGGGTCGTCACCGTGCACCCACAGGTGCGCGCCTTGCGGTGGCGGTGCCCGGTGGGTGCTTGCCACTGCCCATACCCCGAAGACGAATGCAATCGTCAGCAGGCCGCCGGCGCCGGCCATGCGTCGGCGCCCCCACAACGCCACGGCCGTGCACACACCGGCGACCGCGATGATGGGGGCAATCTCGGGAGCCTCGATGTAGGGCCAACCCAGTCCCGCTCCCCAGCGGGCGACAGTGGCGACCCAGCCCAGCATGAGCCTCGTCGGCATGTGCAGGATTGCTGCGACTGCGTCGCCGGCCACACCGCCCGCCAGACCCGCGACGAGGCCCCACACCATGGCCGGACCTGCGACCGGGCCGGCCAGAACGTTGGCTGGAATGCTGGCCAGCGGGAGCGAACCGAACACGGCGAGCTGGACGGGCAGCACCCCTGCCTGTGCTGTCAGGGTTGCAGCGAGCGCGAGTCGCAGCCAGGGAGGGCCTCGCAGCAGCCGGGCGACGCGGCCGGCCCCGAGCACGATTGCTGCCGTGGCGGCAACCGAGAGCTGGAAGCCCACCGAACGCACCAGCAGCGGGTCCACCACCAGCAGCACAATGACAGCCGTCGCCAGCAGTCTCGGCGCGGACGCCCGCCGGCCGATCGCATGCGCCCCGACGGCCAAGGTGGCCAGCACGCACGCCCGCAGCACCGATGGCTCCCCGCGGGTCAGCACGGCGAACTGGGCAAGCAGCAGCCCGACTGCGCCGAGCCGCACCATCGGGCGCAGTCGCACCAGCAGCGGCGCGAACAACAGCAGCACGAACGCCACGTTCGAGCCCGACACGGCGAGCAGGTGGGTCAGCGAGGTGGCCCGGAAGTCGTGCACCACTTCTGGCAGCTGCCCGCGATCGTCGCCGTACACGAATCCTGCGAGCAGCGCGGCGTCGCGCTGAGACAGCGACGTTGCTGAGGCGGCAACGCGATCACGCAGGCGGTTGGCGACACGGAACGGCGCAGCACCGCCGTCGATGCGATGCGCCGCGTGTACCTGCGCCCCACCCGCGAGGTGACGCGGCCACATGAAGCTGCGTTCCGCTGCTCCGGCCGGCTCAGCCGACGCTCTCAGTTGCCAGCGCTCCCCCATGGCGGCGTCTTCCAGCGCCCATGCAGCCGGGCCGCGGGCCCAGCCCTCCCACCGGAATCGCTCGCCGCCGATCGACGTGCTGAAGGGCACGACCAAGGCACCGGCGCTCCACCGAGGGTCCGCTGCAAGGACAACGCCACCCTCGACATCGCCGCCGACGGCGGCTTCGAGCCGGCTGAGCTGGACGCCCATCGACGCTGCAGCCAGCAGCAGCAATCCCACCGGAATGAGCACGCGTGCGCGGGTGGCGACACCGTCGATGACCAGCGCAGCTCCCCACCACCATGACACCGCCGGCGCCCAGATCGCTCCGATCGCCGCGCCGAGCGCGCCTGCCACGATCCAGCGATCGTCGACGGCGCTCAGCCCCCCGAACCGCCGGGGTGCCGCCAGGGCGACCCCGAGTGCATCAGACCGTCGCATGGGACCTGAGCTGCGACAGCTTGGCCGGCCCGATGCCGGGCACCTCTTCGAGCTCGTCCAGCGTCATGAACGGCCCGTTCTCGTCCCGGTAGGCAACGATCGCCGCCGCCAGCGACGGGCCGATGCCGGGCAGTCCTTCCAGCTCGGGGGCTGTCGCAGCGTTGATATCGATCGGCCCTGCGGCGCCTGTGGCGGCATCGCCAGCGCCAATCACTGGCTGCTCGCCCACGAGCGGCACATAGATCTGCTGACCGTCACGCATCCGCTCGGCCAGATTGACGGCTGCCAGATCGGCGCCGGCAGCGGGCCCTCCAGCGGCGTCGACCAGGTCGCCCACCCTGAAGCCAGCGGGTATCTCGTACAACCCCGGTGCCTCGACGGCGCCAGCAAGGTGCACTCGAAGCATCGAAGGCTGCGTTGTCGCGATCGGCAGCGGCGCGCCCTGGGCGGCCGCAGGCAGCTCGATAGGCGCAGGCGCTCCGTGCCGCACCCCCACGAGGAAGCCGGCGCCCACGACCACAACGAGTGCCCCGGCCGCGACCAGCACCGGCACCGTGCCGGCTCGACGCGCAACACCCGCCAACTCGGCCAACACGGAACGCCAGTCGGTCGAGCGCCCGTCTGCTGAGGGTCCGTCTGCTGAAGGCCCAGCGCCCGGGGCTCGCATTCAAGCGAACTTAGTGACTCATTTTGATGATCTTTGGTGGAATTTTCACAGCTTTCAGTCTCAGCATCGCGATCACCGCGAGCAGCAGTCAGGCCACCGCCCAGCCGCCGAACAGCCAACGCGACCCGGACTGGCCATACAGCGGCGGGCACAGTGGCATCGCCCCGGCCATGATGGAGCGCTGCGGAGTCGACCACAGGAGGGAACGACGGTGTCTGATGCAGGCTCCGATGCCAGCGGTCCGGTCACCGGCATCGATCCGCAGCCGGTCACGGCGTGGATGGCCGAACGCGTCGATCTCAGCCCGCCGCTGCAGTTCGCAATCATCGCCGGCGGGCACTCGAACCTGACCTACCGGGTCACCGATTCCGCAGGGCATCGGTGGGTGCTGCGCCGCCCGCCGCTGGCGCACCTGCTGGCCGGAGCGCACGACATGGTGCGCGAGCACCGTCTGCTGTCATCGCTGGAACCCACCGAGGTGCCCACGCCGCCAGTGGTGGGCCTGTGCACCGACGCCGAGGTGAACGGCGCCGATTTCTACGTCACCGAGTTCGTGGACGGCACGGTGCTGCGCTCGCTCGACGACGCTGAGGCGCTGACGCCCGAGGCCCGCGGGGAGCTGAGCCAGCGGATGGTGGAGGTGCTCGCCGCCATCCACAGCACCGACTTGGAGGCGACCGGGCTGGCCACACTCGGCCGGCCGGAGGACTACGTCGCTCGACAGATCCATGTCTGGCGGCGCCAGTTCAACGCCATGACCTCGCGGGACCTGCCGATCATCGAACGCGTCCACGATGTCCTGGTGGCCTCGATCCCGCCGCAGGCCGAAGCCACCCTGGTTCACGGCGACTACCGCCTCGACAACTGCCTCTCCACCGCCGATGGAGACCTAGCGGCCGTGCTGGATTGGGAGATCTCCACGCTGGGCGACCCGGTCGCCGAGCTGGGATTCCTGCTCGGCTATTGGGTCGAACCAGACGACGGCTTCAACCCGCTCGGCCACGACGCCACTGCGGCCGAAGGCTTCTGGAACCGCGACCAGCTCGCTCATGCCTACGCGGAATTGACCGGCCGCGACATCAGCAGCATCGAGTGGCACTTCGCCTTCGCGAGCTGGCGATTGGCATGCATTCTCGAGGGCGTGCATGCCCGCTATGTGGGCGGTGCCATTCCCGAGATTCCCCCGGAGGTTCACGAGTTTCCCCGCAGCATCGTGGCGCTTGCCGAACGCGCCGAAGCGGTGCTGGCCGATCTGTGACATGTCCGCGTTGAGGTGGCGCTCTGGGGACGCAGCGTCCCTCGGGCACGGCGACCGCATAGCGGTATGGTCCCCGCCGTGAAGGTGGACGGCGGCATCAGCACAGACGGCGGCTTCGACAACCTGATGGAATCGAGCCGCGAGCAGGAGGTGCTCGGCTACGACGGCCTGTGGGCGCCCGAGACCATCCACGACCCGTTCACGATGCTCCCGCTGATGGCGCACGCCACGTCGTCGGTGGACCTCGGCACGAACATCGCAGTGGGCTTTGCCCGCAACCCGATGTCGCTGGCCTACAGCGCCAACGACATCCAGACGCTGTCGGAAGGGCGGTTCGTCCTGGGTCTGGGCAGCCAGCTGCGCCCGCAGATCACACGGCGTTTCTCGATGGAGTGGTCCAAGCCGGCAGCTCGCATGCGCGAGATGATCATGGCGATCAAGGCCATCTGGGACTGCTGGAACAACGGCGAGAAGCTGAACTTCCGCGGCGACTTCTACGAACACACCTTGATGACGCCATTCTTCGATCCCGGGCCCAATCCCTACGGCACCCCGCGGCTGGCGCTGGCGGGCGTGGGCCCGCTGATGACCGCGGTGGCGGGCGAAACCTGCGACATCTTCCTCTGCCACGGCTTCACCACCGAGAAGTACCTGCGTGAGGCGACCGTCCCGGCAATCGAGCGGGGTGCTGCCCGAGCGGGCCGCGATCCCAGCGAGATCACTATCTCGGCAGAGTTGTTCATCGTGACCGGCAACACCGAAGAGGACATGTCCAAGGCGCGCCAGGCCACCAAGCAGCAGGTGGCCTTCTTCGGCCGCACTCCCGCGTACCGGCCCGTGCTCGACTGCCACGGCTGGGGCGACATGCAGACTGAGCTGCATGCGATGTCCGAGGAGGGCCGTTGGCCCGAGATGGCGGACCTGATCGATGACGACGTCCTCGACGCGTTCGCCGTGGTGGCCGAACCCGAGCAGGTGGCGACCGAGCTGAAGCACCGCTACGCCGACGTGGTCGACCGGGTCAGCTTCTACGCCCCCTATCAAGGCGACCGCCAGCGCTGGCAGGCAGTCTTCGAGGACCTGAAGAGCTAGCGCCGACTAGCTCGCTGAGCGGGACGCAGTCGGGCTTGGTCGCCGGAGTGGCCGGCGTCGCGGGCCAGTGCAGACGCACGTTCCGCGGACGGTGCGGCTGCAGACCGCTATGGTCCCCGCCATGAAGGTAGACGGCGGCCTCGGAGTCACAAGCGGATTCGACAACCTCATGGAGTCGAGTCGAGAACAGGAAGCACTGGGGTACGACGGCTTGTGGGTGCCAGAGACCAGCCACGATCCGTTCACGATGCTCCCGCTCGTCGCACACGCGACCGAGACGGTGGACCTCGGCACGAACATCGCGGTGGGCTTTGCCCGCAACCCGATGTCGCTGGCCTACAGCGCCAACGACATCCAGACGCTGTCGGAAGGGCGGTTCGTCCTGGGTCTGGGCAGCCAGATCCGTCCGCACATCACACGGCGTTTCTCGATGGAGTGGTCCAAGCCGGCGGCCCGCATGCGCGAGATGATCATGGCGATCAAGGCCATCTGGGACTGCTGGAACAACGGCGAGAAGCTGAACTTCCGCGGCGACTTCTACGAACACACCTTGATGACGCCATTCTTCGATCCCGGGCCGAATCCCTACGGACCGCCGCGGCTGGCGCTGGCGGGCGTGGGACCGCTGATGACCGCGGTGGCGGGCGAAACCTGCGACATCTTCCTCTGCCACGGCTTCACCACCGAGAAGTACCTGCGCGAGGAGACGATCCCCGCGATCGAGCGGGGTGCGGCCCGGGCCGGGCGTGACCCCAGCGAGATCACCATCTCGGGGCCGTCGTTCATCGTGACCGGCAATACCGAAGAGGACATGTCCAAGGCGCGCCAGGCCACCAAGCAGCAGGTGGCGTTCTACGGCTCCACGCCGGCGTACCGGCCGGTCTTGGACTGCCATGGCTGGGGCGACATGCAGACCGAGCTGAACGCCATGTCCAAGGAAGGCCGCTGGGTCGAAATGGCCAACCTGGTCGACGACGACATCCTCGACGCGTTCGCTGTCGTGGCCGAACCCGAGCAGGTGGCAACCGAGCTGAAGCACCGCTACGCCGACGTGGTCGACCGGGTCAGCTTCTACGCCCCCTACCAGGGCGACCGCCAGCGCTGGCAGACCATCTTCAACGACCTGAAGAGCTAGCGTCAGCTGACTCGAAGCGTCGTTGAAGCATCAGGCACAGCAACGACCTGAAGAGCTAGCACCCACTGCCTCACCGAAGGGCCGTTTCCGTGCAGGCACCCGCCTATCAGCTCCACCATTTGTGCATCTACGAACGCCAGCCACGCGATGCCATGTGGAACTGGCTGCGCTGGTATCACGCCATACCTGCGTATTACTGGGAGGGTTACGCCGACATGCACCACACCGGCGAGGGAGGCGTCGATTACACCTTCCTGGCCTGCGGCGGCCCGTTCCAGATGCAGCTCGAAGCGCCGCCGTACCAATTCGAGTACGAACGGCGGTGGTTTGCCGAGCACGGCTCAGGGATCAACCACATCTGCTGGATCGTCCCCAACGCACTTGAGACCGTCGATCACCTGCAGTCAGCGGGCGCCACCGTCGCCATGCCCTATGAGGAGTTCGGCGGCACGTACAACGGCTTTGTGGCCATCGACACCGAGGGCCGCTGGGTCGAGATCATGGAATACGTGGGCGGCTTCAAGACCCCCGACGTCGAGTTCCGTCCCGTCGGGCATGTCGGGCTGCAGACGCTCGGAGTCGTGCAGCTCTGCCGAGACCTGAACACACAGGTCGATTGGTATTGCGAGGTATTGGGCCAGCGGATCGTGCACGATGCGCGCAGCGATAACGAAGGAGTCGTCTACCTCGCCGACCACACCTACGGCGACCGCCAGTGTGTCAGCGTGCTGGCGACACCCGCTCTCGACGCCGAGCACGCGCTCATGGATCGTCACGGACCGGTGATCTCGTCCGTGCTGTATCAAGCTGCCGACGTCACGCAGGCCTACGCCGACGCAGTCGCGGCCGGCTTCGAGGAGATCTCGGCACCAGCGCAGGACGACCGCATCGGCAGCATCACGGGTTACCTGCGCGAGCCGTCGGGCAACATCGTCCAAGTCCGCGAGCGGTTCGAATTCGCTGCGTGAAGGTTCGCGGCATCCATCACGCGGGACTCGTCGTCGACGATCTCGATGCAGCCGTGCAGTTCTACACCGCGCTATGTGACATGGAGATCATCGAGCGCGATCACTGGCGGGCGCCTGCGCCGCTGGAAGACCAAGCGGTCGGGCTGAGCGGCTCGTCGGCCGACGGCGTGATGCTGCGTGGATCAGGCTCGTACCTCGAACTGTGGCAATACTCGGCACCAGCGCCGACCGGTCAGGCCCCCGGACGGCTGGATGCCCACGAACTGGGTCTGCGCCACCTAGCTGTCGAGGTCACCGATGTGACCGAAGCGCTCGACCGGGTGGTGGAGCTCGGCGGCGGCCGGATGGGCGACCCCGTCCGCCTCGACTCGAGCGGTGCCGAGGTCGTCTACTGCCGGGATCCCTTCGGAACGATCTTGGAGCTGATGTCGACCGGTTCGACGCTGGCTTCCGTCGATGATCTGAGAGCCGACGACCTGCGATCCGGCGAACGGTGATCTGCTGGTGAATCGCAACGCTGGGACATTGCTGCCCTTCCAGATTGTGATGGGTGTCACCAGCGGCGCAATCGGGGCCATCGTGGCCGTCATAGGCGAGCTCCGCGACGAACTCGGATTTCGCGACATCAGTGTCGGCATCATCGTGGCGGCCGGCTTCTTGGCGTCATTCGTCGCGCAGATCGTGCTGGCGCCATTCGCAGATCGGGGCTACGGCCACCTCATGGCGATGGCCGGCATTGCCATCAGTGCCGCATCGCTGTTTGCGATGGCGGTCGGAGATGCGGTGCCGATTTGGATCGCCTCGCGTGCATCGCTCGGGTTCGCCGGTGGCTTGCTGCTGCCGGGGCTGCGCCGGGCAGCAACCGTGCTCGATCCACAGCGAGCCGGCGAGAACCTCGGCCGGCTCATCATCGGCGAGATCATCGGTTTCATCCTGGGCCCGATCTGCGCTGCCTTTCTTGCCGAGATCGGGGGCATACGCCTGCCGTTTGTGGTGTTCGGCATCGGCATGGCCGTGTTCCTGCCGTTCGTTGCTCGCCTGCCGCAGGATCGGGGCCAGCAGACCCGGCGCGCACGGCAATCCACCGATCTGCTCGCGTATCGCCGCCTGCAAGGCGCACTGCTGCTGATCTTCGGCTACTTCTTCCTGATCGGCGCCTTCGAGGCCGTGCTCCCGCTGATGTTCGTCGACCGCGGGGGCGGAGCACTCGAAACCGGCATCGGATTCACCATCTTCGCCATTCCCATCGCACTGGTGAGCACGCGCGCGGGTCGTACGGCAGATCGGGTGGGGCCTGCTCGCGTCGCCATCATCGGCATGGCGATCTCGGCCGCAGTCTCTTTCAGCTATGGGCTGATTCCTGGCATCTGGCCGGTGGTCGCGGTGATGACCATTGCAGGCGTCGCAGACGGGTACGGCTTCACCGCAGGCCAGGTTGCGGTGTCCCGCTCCGTTCCCGAAGCGCGCCAGGCCGGTGCGCTCGGCCTGATGGGCGCAGCCGAAGTGCTGGGGGCCGGAATTGCGGCCCTGCCTGCCGCAGCGATGTACGAAGCATGGGGAGCAGGCCCGACATGGATCGCAGCAGCAGCAGCAAGTCTCGTGTGCCTGCTCGTGGGACACCTGCGGCTGCGCGGTACCGAGCCCATCAGTCCGCCCCAGCCGCCGCTGGGCTGGACGCCTACGGAGCTGAACCGGACACCGCCGGAGTGAACGCCGATGCCCCAGCCGCTTGGCCGCACCTGGTCAACGGCTCGGCGGGAACGGCCGGATCAGTCGAACAGCCGCATCGGGTCGCCCATGTCGTGATAGCCGAGGTAGCCGCCGCCGACTGACGAAGCGTCGTAGAGGGCGTATCCGAGCAGTTCTTGGGCGCGGCGCGGCAGGCTGCGGGCAATCTCGGGCGGCACGTTCGTGTAGCTGTTCTCGACGGGGCGAAGCCATCCGGCACAGAACCCGGTCGACAGCGCTCGGCGTCGGCGGTCAGTCGTGGCGTTGGCACCGCCGGCATGCATCAGGTCGCCACGGAAGAACAACGCCGAGCCGGCCCGCATCGCTGCACAGGTGATTTCGTCGCTCGACGGCTGCCGATCCGGTTCCCAGCGGTGACTGCCCGGCACGACGAGCGTGCCCCCGATTTCTGATGTGATGTCGACGAGTGCCGCGATGCTGTTGACGATCATCGGCGCGCCAGGACGGGCGAAGTTCCATGCATCGTCGTCACGATGCAACTGCTGAGCCGACTCACCGGGGCCGATATCGATGACTTCGCCGTTGTTCAGGATCACGACAGGGCTGATCGGCCCGATGACCTGCTCGGCATAGCCGACCAGCCGCTCGTCGGTCATGATCCGCACGAACGTCGGTGCTTTGGTGACCAGCCCTTGCAGACGCTTGGTTCGCAGACCGAGGAACTCGTCGGATGCTGCGGTTCCCGAGTCGGTGCCGGCGTGGGCTGCCAGCCACGGCTCAAGCTCTGCGTTGAAGCTGTCCACTACCCCGGCAGGCAGCCAGTCCTCGATGATCACGCCGCCGTCCCGGTCGCTGACCTCGCAGATGTCCTCCAACGAGCAGTTGCCTGGCAGTCGAGTCAGCTCAGCACCCATGGGCGCTCACAGCGTCGAGGTTGGTCACCATGGAAGCGTCACGTCCGTCGTCGCATGGCGCGGAGGCGTTGGCCTCCAGCCGGCGAGTTCCGCCGACGCAGCCAGCGCCGACGCATGACAACGTAGATGATTCGTTGATCGCGGTCGCCAAGGAGCTGCCATGAACGACAACGCCGCCCAAGAGACACGTCTCAGCGAGGACCCGGAGTTTCTCGAGCACTGCTACCGCAGGGTGCTGCAAGAACTCGGATTCGCTGCTGAGCATGCGGAAATCGTGGCACGGTGCGTTTCCGACGGGGACCGCAACGGAAAGCTCACCCAGGGAATGGGCGTCTTCGAGATTCCAGTGCTGCTGGCGCGCACCGGGACGATGGATGTCACCGCGAGACCCGAGATCGTTGACGAAGGACCCACCTGGGTGGTGGTCGACGGCAACCGCTCGTCGGGCCAGTGGGCGCTGACGATGGCGATGGATGCGGCCATCGCCAAGGCCCGCGAGCACGCCATCGCCATCGGCTTTGCCCGTGACTTCAACGACGCCGGCGCCTTCGGCACCTATGTCCGCATGGCTGCCCGCCACGGCATGATGGCAATGGCCACCAACAACAGCCTGCCGCTGGTCTCGCCGTGGGGCGGGATGCAGAACGTGCTGTCTGGGGCGCCGTTCGCGGCTGCCACGCCGGGCGGCGAGCACCCGCCCATCGTCACCGACATCCAGGCCATCGAGGTCCATGACGGCGACCTGAGTGAGGCCTACTTCGAGGGCCGAAGGCTCGACGGCGACTACTTGGTGGACCCGGATACTGGCGAGCTCACCGACGATCCGGCGCCGTACTTCGAACGCATGGAGGACTACGGCCGGATCTCCGACTGTCGCGCGCCAACGGTGTTCAGCTCGCCGCGGATGTACGCCTTCAACCTGTTCACCGAGATGCTCGCCGGCATCATCAATCCTGGCGCCCGCATGAGTCCCGAGATTGCCGGCCCGCCTTCGTACTGGCTGGAGCCTCGAGAGGAGGCACTCACCGGCGGCGCTTGTGTGATCGTGCTCGATCCGTCGCATTGGATGGGCAACGACGCCGCCAGCCGCCGCTCCGACGTGCTGGTCGACCACGTCAAGAGCGCCAAGCGGCGCCCGGGTGTCGACGAGATCTACCTGCCCGGCGAGCGCGGCTGGCGCAACATCGAGGCCCAAGCGCCAGTCGAGATCATGCCGGCTCATTGGGAGTCATTTGTGCGCATCGTCGACAGCGTCGGGCTGGACATCGAGGCGCTACGGGCCGAGCACGACGCGGACTGAGGCCTCGGTCTGTCGCGCATGCAGCGAGCGCGATGTGCTGCCCGGTGCCCAGTCTCAGTCGCGGTACTCCACGTCGGGCAACACGCACAGCATCTCGTAGACCAGGTTCGCCGCAGTCAGTGACGTCAGTCCGGTGCTGTCATAGATCGGCGCCACCTCGACGAGATCGCAGCCGACGATGTCGAGCCCCCTGCAGCCGCGAATGATCTCGAGCGCCTGAGGCACCGTCAGTCCCCCCACCTCAGGCGTGCCGGTGCCCGGAGCGAAGGCAGGATCCAGCCCGTCGATGTCGAAGCTGATGTACACCGGCCCGCCGCTGACCTGATCTCGCACCTCGTCCATGAGCGGCGAGAGGCTGCGATTCCAGCAGTCCTCCGCCTGGACCACCCGGAAGCCCTGCGAGCGCGACCAGTCGAAATCGTCGGCGGCGTAGCCCGTGCCGCGCATGCCGATCTGCACCACCCGGTTGCAATCGAGCAGACCTTCCTCGACAGCCCGCCGGAACGGCGTGCCGTGCGCTATCAATTCGCCGAACATGTGCTCATTGATGTCAGTGTGGGCGTCGATGTGGACGAGCCCGACCGGGCCGTGCTTTGCCGCCATGGCGCGCAGGATCGGCAGCACGATGGTGTGATCGCCTCCCAGCGTCGCGGTGATCACGTCGTAGCTGAGCAACGAGCGATAGTGCGCAGTGATCCGGTCGATGGCGTCGGCGAGGTTGTACGGGTTGGTTGCCACATCGCCGGTGTCATCGATGCGGAGGCTGTCGAACGGCGCTGCCCGCGTGGCCATGTTGTACGGGCGCAAGAGCACCGACTCATCACGGATGCCCCTCGGCCCGAATCTCGCGCCTGGCCGATTCGACGTTCCGATGTCGAAGGGAACACCCACCACCGCGACGTCCAGGTCGGCCGGATCATGCGTTGCAGGCAGCCTCATGAAGGTGGCGATGCCGGCGAAACGAGGCATTTCGTTGCCGCCCAATGGTTGCGGGTTGTCTGCCATCTGTGCCTCTCTAGCTGCCGGGCCTCAGGAAGATCTTGCCGCAGTTCTTGGACAGACCGGCTTCGAAGGCCTCCGCAGCGCGTGACATCGGCAGGTCGTGGGTGACGATCGTGTCGATGCTGCGCTGCACAGCGGCATCGCCCATCATGCGCAGCAGACCGTCCCGATCACGGAATCGGACATCGTGACCGCCCGTCCAGAAAATGTGACGATCCATCAGGTCATTCAGGATGCTCAGCGAGTACCTCTCGGAGCCGCTGTGGCCCAGCGAGTACAGCTTGCCGTAGCGGCGCAGACCGGAAAGACAGCGTTCGAGGTAGTACGGCGCTCCGGAGCATTCGAACGCCACGTCCGCACCCTTGCGGTCGCCGGTGACGGCATGCACCTGCTGCAGCCAGTCAGGATCGGCAGGATCGATGATGGCGTGCACGCCCAGGGTCCGGCACAAGTCCATGCGGTACTGATGGCGCCCCAGCACGATGACGGTTGCGCCACGGTAGAGCGCATTGGCCACGGCCCCCAGACCGATGAACCCGACACCGCCGACGAGGACCACATCGCCGGCGCCGACGCCGAATTCCTCGCAGGCCGTGAACGACGGCCCCAAGGTGCAATTTCCCGCTGCGGCGTGCTCGAAGCGCAGGTCGTCAGGCAAACGCACGATCATGTGCTCAGGCGCGATCCGGAATTGCACCATGCCGAAACCGCCGGACTTGCTGCCGTTGACCCGCTCGATACCCAGCAGCCCGGCCGTCACGTCTTGGGGTGCCATGCCGTCGGTGTGGCCCTCATAAGGTATGCCGAGGCAGTGGGTGGGCGACAGGCCCTGAGTGCACACAAAGCACTTCTGGCAGCTGTTGCCTTGAAACACGATGACCCGATCGCCGGCATCGAAACGGGATCCGGGAGCCGTCTCGACGATGGTGCCCACCCCCTCGTGGCCGAGGTGGGTAGGACTGTCGTGCCATTCGAACTGGTGGTCGCGGTAGATGCGGGCCTCGTTGCACACCGGCGCAATGGCCACCTCGACGATGACGAAACCCGACGTGATCACCGGATAGGGCTTGTCGATCAGCGCCGCCGTTCGCGGTTCGGGGATGGACAAGACGGTATTGATGCGCTGCGTCACGAATGGCTCCCCTGCGGAGTCGCTCTCCAGGGTGCGCTCCTCATCCGGCGATCTAACCTGACCCGCGATCCATAGTACGACTGGCACCGCGGGGAGGACCTCGTGAGGGAGACGTGATGCGAGCCGCAGTCTTCGACGGGCCGGGGATGCCGTTGCGCATCGCCGAAGTGCCCGAGCCTCACGCGGGTTCCGGTGAAGCAATCCTGCGAGTGCATGCGTGCGGCATCTGCGGCTCAGACCTGCATGCAACCGCACCAGGCGGCATCGCCCGGCCCGGAGGCATCTTGGGACACGAGGTCGCCGGCACCATCTCAGAACTCGGCCCCGATCCCATCGGTACGTGGTCAGTCGGCGATCGGGTCTTCGTGGTCTCGCGATTCACCTGTGGCAGCTGCGGCTGGTGCCTGACCGAACAAGGGCATCGCTGCGAGCAGATCAAGTTCTTCGGCGCCCTCGGCCCCGACGAGCCAGACGGTGCCTATGCCGAGCTGCTCCGCGTGCACACCAACGACCTGCTGCGCGTTCCCGACGGCGTCGGGCTCGATATTGCCGCATCCGTCGAGCCGCTGGCCACGGGCCTGATGCTGGTGCGGGAGGCTGAGCTGTCGGTCGGCGACCGGGTGCTGGTCATCGGCGGCGGTCCGATCGGTCTCGCGACCGTGGCGTGGGCGCGGTTCTTCGGCGCGCGCCGCGTGGTCATGAGCGAGATGGTCTCTCACCGGCTGTCGCTCGGAACCGTCATGGGCGCGACCGATCTGATCGACGCTTCGGGTGTCGACGACATGGGCGCTGCCGTGACAGGTCTGCTGGGCCAGCCCCCCGACATCGTGATCGAGTGCGTGGGGTTGCCTGGCGTGCTGTCCCAAGCGATCGACATCGTGCGGCACGGGGGCTCGGTCATTGCCGGCGGGGTGTGCATGCAGCCCGACTCGATCGACCATGTCGCTGCCTATCTCAAGGAACCGACGGTGCGATTCCCGGCTACCTACACCACCGAGGAGAACGCCTTCGTCATCGAGATGATCGCCGCGGGCCGGCTCGATCCGACTCCCATGCTGAGCCACCGTGTGACGCTCGACGAACTCCCCGAAGCATTCGAAGCTCTGCGGCGGCCCACCGACCAGTGCAAAGTGATCGTCACCCCGTAGGAGTCGCACGCCATACGGTTGAGTATGGTCACGGCCATGACGACGAGCTCCACCAGCGCAGATCGTGTCGCCGTCATCACCGGGGCCGCGGGCGGCATCGGGTTGGGACTGGCGCGCGCCTGCGTCGCTGACGGCATGCGGGTGGCGATCGCCGATCTCGACGCCGCACGTGCCGGTGAGACAGCGAAGGCATTGCGTGCCGAAGGCGCAAACGCGGAAGCCTGGGCGTGCGATGTTCGCCACCCCGCCGAAGTGGACAGGCTGCGTGACCTCGTCCTCGAGAAGTTCGACCGGGTTGACCTGGTGTGCCTCAATGCGGGACTCGGCTTGGTGAAGCCTGTCGCCGAGTGCACAGAGGTGGACTGGAGGCTGCTGTTCGACGTCAACGTGAACGGCGTCATCAACGGCATCCGCAGCTTCCTGCCGACGCTGATCGCGCAAGGATCCGGGCACCTGAGCGCCACTGCATCACTGTCAGGTCTGGTCGCGGACCCCGGCCTGGCCATCTACAACGGCACCAAGTTCGCAGTCGTCGGCATTATGGAGTCGCTCGGGATGGAGCTGCGCCGGGATCATCAAGGCATCAGCGTCTCGGTGCTCTGCCCCGGTCCGGTCGCTACCGACATCGTCGCCAACTCCAACAAGTCGCTGGCCGATGAAGGCACGGCGATGACCGGCGGCGAGGACGTTGCCGACTACCTGGCTCGGGGGCTCTCGCCCGACACCGTGGGCCGGCTTGCCATCGACGGGATCAAGGCCGGAGACTTCTGGCTGCTCCCCCATCCCGAGCTCACGGTGAGCCTGCTCGAAGAGCGCGTCGCTGCCCTGCGCCTGCGACGTCTCTACGCGCCCGATCAGGATTGGCCGCTGCAAGGAGGGCAGGGGCAGCCATGACCGCTGGCAGGGTGCCAGCGCGATCACGCCTGTCGAGGTCCGACTGGACTGATGCAGCACTGCGGGCAATGGCGGCGGGCGGCACGGTAGCTGTGAACGTCGAGCAGCTCGCCGCTGGGCTCGACGCAACCAAGGGCAGCTTCTACCACCACTTCGAGAACCGCCAGGAACTGCTGCAGGCTGCCCTCGCGCGTTGGGAGGAGATCGTCGAAGCAGACCTCGTCAATGAGCAAGCGGCGACCGACCCCCGACAGCGGCTCACCGACGCAGCTACAGCCGGCCTGGGCACTGGACTCGACGGTTTCGTCGACGTCGCACTCGCCGGCAGTCTCGACGATCCAGGCGTTGCGGCCTCGCTGCGGCGTGTGACCGAGCGTCGAATCGAATGGCTCACTGCGGCGCTCACTGAGCTCGGCGTCGAACCTGCAGTGAGCCGGGACAGGGCGGTCGGCGGCCTGGCTGCATATATGGGCCTGTACCTGTGGCAGCAGGTCAGCGGCGAGCGGCTCAGCCCTGATGACATGCGCGCCCAGCTCGACTGCGTCATCGCCGCCATGATCGGCAATTGAATCACTGGCCTCGGACTCAACAGCTCGACGGCCTGCACTGCTGCCCAGCCGGCTACTCGTAGATGCCGCCCTCGTCTCCGATCGCCGTGCCGAGAGCCGCTTCGATGAATTGCACGCTGGGACCAGCGGCAAGCCCGCCGTCGACGGCCAGTGCATGGCCATTGATCATGGCTGCCTCATCGGATGCCAAGTAGTGGATCGCGGCGGCGACCTCGTCGGCAGTGGCCAAGCGGGTGACGTGCTGGTTCATCAGCGACTGGCTGCGAACGGCCCAATGGTCTGCGGCCTCGACCCCGACCATGGGCGTGTCCACCCCGGTCGGGCAGACGCAATTCACACGGATTCCCCGCGGTCCGAACTCGACGGCGGCGTGCTTGGTAAGCCCAACGACGCCCCACTTGGCCATGCCGTACCAACCGATGCCGGGAAAGCCCACAACCCCGGCCATAGAAGCGGTGTTCACGATCACCGAACCAGCCTCCATCACCGACGCTGCAGCTCGTACCCCGTTGAGAACGCCTCCGAGATTGACTTCCAGCGCGGCACAGCCGGCTGCCGGATCGTCCGCCAACAGGCCACGCCCCGGACCCAGAACACCTGCGTTGTTGACCATGATGTCGAGCCGGCCGCAACGCTCGACCGTGGAAGCCACCAACCCCTGCACCGCATCGGCATCGGTGACATCGCAATGGTGGGCCTCGCCGCCAACTTCGGCCGCCAACTCGCTGGCATCCGAGATGTCCGCAACGATGCACGTCGCGCCCGCAGCGGTAAGCCGGCGAACGACAGCCTCCCCGATCCCCGATGCGCCGCCTGTGACGATGGCCGACTTGCCTTCCAGCGAGAACACGGCTACTCCCCTCCGCCGCTGTCACTACAGGTCATCGGCTGCCGACGGCGGCGGCTGCATACGTCAGGCGAACGCAACGGGCGGGCGCACATGCCACCACGGATGAGCCTCCTCCAATTGGGCAGCCAACGAGAACAGCGTCGACTCGTCGCCGTAACGGGCAACGAACATCATGCCGATCGGCAAACCCGATTCGGATCGCCACAACGGCACGCTCATCGCCGGCTGCCCGGTGACGTTCTGCACCATGGTCATGTTCAGGTACTCCGTCAGATCGCGGCGATACGCCTCAACATCGTTCTCGTGCCGGTAAATCTCGCCGATCGGGGGCGGAGGCCCAGTCATCGTCGGCGAGAGCACCATGTCGTAGCGCCGCATGTACTCGTCCCATGCGTACGCCACCTCCATGCTGACGTCATTCGCCCGCGCATAGTCGGCACCGCTGACTGCCCGCCCCTGCGTTCTCATGGCGGCCAGCAGAACTTCCAGCTCGTCATCGTCCACCGGCCGGCCCCTGCCTTCGCCGAGGCCATCGATGAAACGTGCGACGTCAACGGAAACGGTCGCAAAGAGCACCCTGGAGAGCACTTCGATGTCGAACGCAGGCGACGGCGCCGACTCGACGAGGTGACCGAGCGCCCTCAGCAGCTCCGCGGTGCGATGGGTCGCTGCAAGGTATTCCGGATCGAAGTCGCGTCCCGCATGGGTCTGCTCGAGCATGGCAATGCGCATCGGACGCGCGGGTTGACGCATGCCCACCGAATAGGGCACCTGGGGCGAGGGGGCCACGTACCGGCTTCCCGTCTCGGGGCCCGCGATGGCATCGAGCAGCACTGCCGAGTCCCGCACGCTCCGGGTGATAACGCCATCTGCTGAGAAGCCCATCCAGAATTCGGTGTACACCGGCCCGTTCGGCACTCGTCCGCGTGACGGCTTCACGGTGAATGCTCCGCACCATGCTGCGGGGATTCGCAATGATCCGCCGCCGTCGTTGCCGTGCGCAGCGGGCAAAGCAGCGGTGCTGACTATCACTGCAGCACCGGCCGACGAACCGCCCGGGGTCAGGCGGGAATTCCAAGGGTTGCGGCAGGCGCCGGTGCGCGAGCGATCCGTGTCGATCGACACCGACAGCGGAGGCACTGACGTTGCGCCGAGCACCACCAGCCCTGCGTCCATGAACCGCTGAGCCAGCACCGATGTCGTGTCTGCGACGTGATCGGCCAGCAGGTGCAGACCTTCGGTTGCAGACAGCCCAGCGATCTCGCACGCGCAGTCCTTGCGCACGAACGGCACACCGGTCAACGGCCCGTCAGGAAGGCCGCTGGCGATCTGTCGACGGGCAAAATCCTCATAGCGATCAGCGAGCACGCCGAACTGACGGTCCACGGCGTCGACTCGTTCGATCGCCTCCTCGAGCAACTCGGTTGGGGTGACGTCGCCCGAACGGACGAGCTCCGAGAGGCCCACGGCATCGTGATCGTCGAAGACGCTGTCGGTCATGGCACTCCCCGCCGGTCCACATCAGGTACATCGAAGAACGGAACCGTCTGCCGACCATACGCTAGCGTATGGTCAGTGGCTGCAGCGCTTGCGAGAGTCGAGGACCGCGGCGACCGGTGGCTCGTCGTCGGAGCGGGCCCATCCGGTCTCTCGGTCGCGCTGGCCCTGCGAACCGCTGGGGTCGATTTCGACGCTGTCGAAGCCGATCATCAACCGGGCGGACTCTGGAACTTCGACAATCCCGGATCGGCGATCTATGAGACCGCCCACTTCATCTCATCGGCGGCGCGTTCAGGGTGGGCGGACCTGCCTATGCCCGACCACTACCCCGACTACCCGCGCTGGTGGGAGATCCGCGACTACATCCGCGCCTACGCAGCACACCACGACCTCGGCAGGCACTACGAGTTCGACACCGAGGTCGAAACGGCGGTGCCGACCGGCGATGCACCCGACGAACGCTGGGACGTCACCTTCACCGACGGACATCGGCGCCGTTACCGAGGCGTGATCGCGTGCCCCGGGTTCCAGCGGGTGCCGCGGATTCCCTCGTATCCGGGATATTTCGCCGGCGAAGCCCGGCACAGCCAGACCTACAAGCGTGTCGACGAGCTGCGCGACAAGCGAGTGCTCGTCGTGGGCGCCGGCAACTCGGGCGTCGACATCGCCGTGGATGCGGCCTTCGCCGCGGATCAGGCCGTCATCTCAGTCCGCCGCGGCTACTGGTTTTTCCCCAAGCTCATCGGCGGCGTTCCGCTCGACCACTTTGGCATCAACACCGTGTCGAGCCAAGAGCGGCTGGCTGAATTCCTGGCGCTGCACGTCGGCGATGTCACCCGCACCGGATTCGGCGCGCCCGATCATCCCCCGCTGACGCACCACCCCATCCTGAACGACCAGGTGCTGCATCACCTCTCCCACGGAGACCTCGTCTGGCGCCCCGAGATCGCCCGCTTCGACGGCCAGCGGGTCCACTTCGTCGACGGCAGCAGCGACGAAGTGGATCTGATCCTGTGGGCCACCGGCTATCGCGATGAGATGCCGTTCATCGACCCCGAGCACTGCCGCATCTCGTCCACCGACGCCGACAACGACCTGTTCTTGTGGATGTTCCATCGCCGCTACCCGCACCTGTGCGTGCTGGGTCCCGCAAACCTCGCTGCCGGGGGCTACTGGGGGGTGAGCGCAGCCGCGGACCTGATCGCCAACCACGTACGTGATGAACAAAGCCACCCTGAGCGCTGGCAGCGATTCCGAGCGCTGATCGAGAGCCCCGAGCCGGACCTGACCGGGGGGTACTCGTACTGCGAACGCGAGGGACACCTCAACTACGTCAACGCAGCGGCACTCGACGCGTACAGCATCGAGCTGGCAGCCGAATTCGGATTCGACCCACTCGGGTTCCCGGCCGACTACGAGCCTCCCGAGCTCATCGATATTGACGACTGGCTCGACCACCCGCGACCCGTCGAGCGCCCGCCGCACGGCTCGCTCACGCCTCAGGCCTACGACCCGCTGGAGCTGATCGCGAACACCCAGCAGAGGACGCCGCCGTCGCCGAACAGCGAGAGCAGAGCGTTCGGGGCGCCGTGAACACAGCACCTGTCTCGGTGGCGCAACTGGCCGGTCCGGCCGGCGACCAGTTCGAGCAGTACGCGGCCGCGCCGTTCGAGTACCTGCGCGACCTGCGCAGTCACGGCAGCATCGTGCCGATCGACCTCGGCGGGGTGCGCACCGCGGTGGTCTTCGACCTCGGCGTGATCGCCACCGTGTTCGTGAATCGCCTCGAGCATGTGGGGCGGCCCCTGGTCTTCGAACGCCTTGCGCACGTGATGGGGTCTGGTCTGATCACCAACTACGACTGGGATCTGTGGCTGGCCCGGCGACGCCGCATCGCCCGCCCGCTCGGCGCCCGAACCGTGCGCCGGCTGCACACGCGCATGTGCCAGATCATCGATTCTGAGCTCAGCCGCTGGCCCACCGGCGAGCCTGTCGAAGTGCACGACCTCGTGAAGCGGCTCACCCTGCGCGTGGTTGCCGACCTGCTGTTCAGCGACGATCTCACCGAAGAGGCCATGGAGGTCATCGCCACGGCAGTTGCCGAGATCCATGCATGGGCCGAGTCCGATCCGGCCAATACAGACATCGACGCCAGGCCTGCCTCATTCGACGCCGCCATGGCGGCACTCGACGGCTACATCGGCGGTGTGCTCGACGCCCGTCCACCCGGCGATCCGGGCAGTGACATGGCCGGGCTCCTGCTGGCGGCGGTGGACGAGCCCGACGCCCGGCTGGACCGCCGCGGGGTGCGAGACGAAGCAGTGACGCTGATCCTCGCGGGACACGAGACGGTCACCAACACGATCTGCTTCGCCATCGACCTGCTCGGTCGCCACCCCCAGCACGCCGGCGCTGCCGCCCGATTCGTCGTCGACGAGACGCTCCGCCTGTACCCGCCGGTGCACGTGACGAACCGGGCCATCATCAAGGATCTTGTTGTCGACTGCGATCCCGGCACGCCCGAGGCCCGAGGGGTACTGCTGCCCGCCGGCTGGGAAGTACTGGTGCCCGAGTACGTCATCTACCGCGATGCGAAACACTTCGAACGGCCCGGGGAGTTTCTTCCCCAACGCTGGGCCGACGACAGCCCGTTGCATCTCGACCGGCGTGCCTACTTCCCGTTCCTGACCGGGCCGAAGTTCTGCGTCGGCCGCCATTTCGCGCTGCTGGAAGCGACCGAGGCCATCGAGCGATTTCGTGCCAGGTTCCGCCACGAAATGACGGATCCCACGACTCCTTGGGGGCGGGAGTTCGCCGTTTCCTTCGCCCCGGATCGACCCATGGGGATCCGGTTGTGGGAGCGGTGATGATCAGCGAGTTGACCCTGAGCGGTACGGGACGGGCGCGTGGCCGCCAGCACGGCGAAGAGCTGCGTGGGGCAATCGCCGAAGTGCTCGCCGGTTGGTATGAGGCACTGGCTCCGCGCATCGATCCGCGCGCATTCGTCAGGAAGATCTTCGCCGACAGCGGTCTGCGCGAGCCAGTCGAGCGCTACACGCCCGAGCTGTACGACGAGGTGGTCGGCATCGCCGAGGGTGCATCGCAGCCGCTCGAGACCGTTTTCGCGTGGCAGCTCATCGACGAGTGCTGGTGGTACCTCGACGAGATCACCGGTGAGCTGCGCAGCCACGAGGCCTGCTCGGCCATGGCGGTCAATGATGGGTCCCAGGGCTTCGTCGCCCAGACTCAAGACCTGTACCGGCACTTCGACAGCGGCCAGGTGATGCTGCGCTATCTCGAACCGGACGGGCTGGAGATCCTGGCGCCGTCGGGCGCGGGCCTTCTTGCCTACAACGGCGTCAACTCGTCGGGTGTCGCAGTGTGCATCACGACGCTGAGCCAGCTCGCTCACCAATCTGGCGGAGTGTCGAGCGGCTTTGTGATACCGACGTTGTTGCGGTGCCGATCCATCGACGAAGCGCTGCGCTGGTTGCGGGCTACGCCGTTGGCGAGTGGCAACAGCTGGGTGCTGGGCACCTGCGATCGTTCCGTGGCCGTGGAAGTGTCGGCAGTCGAAGTGGAGGTCTCCCACGACGGCAACCGGGCGATCCACACCAACCATCCGTTCCGGGCAACGCCGAAATATCACTACCCGCGACTCGATTCCTCAATCGACCGGCTGAACCAGCTCGAAGCCACCGTGAGGCCCGACATGAGCCTGGGGGAGATTGCTGCCATGTACGAGACCAAACCCATCTGCCGGTCACGCGCCGGCGCAGGACCGAATGACGAGATCACTGTCGCAACCTCGATATTCGAACTCGCTGACACGCAGCGCTGCCATCTGGGGGCAGGACCGCTCGACACCGACGAACTCACGACGTTCGCGATGAGCCGATGAGCGAGCACGAGCCGGCGCCGACGGGTGCCGACAGCGGCGACGATCCCATGTACGAGCCGCGCTATCAGGAGATCGCCACATTCATGCGTGCGCCGTACCGGCCCGATCTCGACGGTGTCGACATCGCGCTGTACGGCGTGCCCTACGACGGCGGTGTCACCAACCGGCCCGGTGCGCGCCACGGGCCGCGCGAGATCCGCAACCAGTCGTCTCTGATGCGCGCTATCAACCACGCGACCGGTGTCAACCCCTATGAGCTGTGCGCTGTCGCCGACGTGGGCGATGTCCGGTTCAACCGCGTCTACGACAACGCTGCTGTGGTGGACGACATCGAAGCCTTCGTGCGGCGCATCGTTGCCGCCGGGGCAACGCCTCTGGCTGCCGGCGGAGACCACTCCATCACGTACCCGATCTTCCGTGCCCTGTCGACACCTGACGCGCCCATCGGCATGGTTCACATCGATGCGCACACCGACACTTGGAGCGCATTTCGAGGCGAGAAATTCCACCACGGCTCACCGTTCCGGCTGGCCTGCGACGAGGGGCTGCTCGACCCGGCTCGGACCATCCAGATCGGCATCCGGGGTGCTCAGAACTGGGCGGACGGCTGGGAGTATTCGGCGCGGGCCGGCATGCGGGTGATGTTCATCGAGGAGTTCACCGAACTCGGCGTCGATGCGGCGGTAGCCGAAGCCCGCCGAGTGGTCGGTGATGGACCCACCTACATCAGCTTCGACGTCGACGGGCTGGATCCGGTCTATGCACCGGGCACCGGCACACCCGAGGTGGGCGGCATCACGACCCGCGAGGCGCTGACGTTGCTGCGGGGCCTGCGCGGCCTGAACCTGGTGGGAGGCGATGTCGTCGAGGTGGCGCCGCCATTCGATCCCAGCGGCAATACAGCGCTGGTCGGGGCCACCTTGATGTACGAGATCCTGTGCCTGCTGGCTGAGTGAACGGCCGATCAGTCGACGGCTACTCCAGCGACTCCACGCCGAGGTAGCTGGCGTCCAGCAGCGCCCGGTTGGCCAGCAGCTCAGCTGCGGGACCCGACATCACGAGGTCGCCGTGGTTCAGCACGTAGCCACGGTCGGAGACCTCGAGAGCCAGGTCGACATGCTGCTCGACCAGGAGGACCCCGGCGCCGGTCTCGTCCGCGATGCGGCGTACCACCGGCATGAGCTCCTCGTAGATCACCGGCGCGAGACCCAAGCTCATCTCGTCGACCATCAGCAGTTTCGGCTCAGCCACGATGGCCCGGCCAAGTGCCAGCATCTGCTGCTCGCCGCCGCTGAGCAGCCCGCCGCGACGACTCATCAGCGGCCCCAGCGCCGGAAAGAACTCGACGGCTCGGTCGAGATCCACACGCCCCCGCGTCTTGGCCAGCAGCAGGTTCTCACGCACGGTCAGCTGGAAGAGCACGCCGCGGTTCTCGGGCACATGGGTCACGCCCCAGCGCGCCACCCTCTGGGCTTGGCGCAGCTTCGGCACCGGGCGTCCCATGACGCTCACGCTCCCCTCCAGGATCTGCACCAGGCCCGAGATGGTCATGAGCGTCGTGGTCTTTCCGGCTCCGTTCGGCCCGAGCAGCGCCACGACTTCCCCGGGATCGACATGGAGTTCGAGGTCGCGCACGACCGCCACACCGTCGTAGCCAGTGTGCAGCCCGGAGATGTCCAGCAGCCGTTCGGTCATTCCGAACCTCCGCTGTGGCCCAGATATGCGGCGATGACCTTGGGGTCGCTGCGCATCTCGGCGGGCGAACCCGACGCAACCAACTCGCCGAAGACCAGCATGTGGATCTGGTCGCACACGTTCAGCACCAGGCCCATGTCATGATCCACCAGCAGCAGCGTGTGGCCCTCGTCGACCAGCCCTCGCAGCTGCTCGCCGAACCATGCTGTCTCCGACTTGTCGAGGCCGGCAGCGGGCTCGTCGAGCAGAAGGATCTTGCTGGACGTCGAGGCCAGCGCCCGCCCCACCCCCACCAGCTTGCGCTGTCCTTGCGACAGCTCCCTCGGCTCATGCGCTGCGAAATCCTCCAACCCCAGGAGTTCGAGGATCTCGTCGACACGTGCATCCCGGCGCCGGGGCCGGAAGAAGTCGGCCAGCGCGCCGACGAGGCTGAGCCGTTCACGGGCAATCTCGAGATTCGAGCGCACGGAGATGTCGTCGAACAGCTCCAGCGTCTGCCACGTGCGCGTCAGCCCGTCGTGGGAGAGCCGGTGCGGCGATCTGCCGAAGACCTCGGCACCTTCGAGCGTGACCGAGCCGCTCGCATTGTCGGGCAGGAAGCCCGTCACTGCGTCGATGAACGTGGTCTTGCCGGCGCCGTTGGGACCGATGAGCCCGGTGAGCTGGCCGCGGCCGCATTCAAGATTCACGTCGTTGACCGCCAGCAGACCGCCGAATTGCACCACGAGATGCTCAGTTCGCAGCACCGCGTCCGGCGCCGATGGGCTACTCATTGCTGGCCCCCACGCCGGCCGGCGGATTGCCGGATGCCGCCCTTCGCCGCCGTCTCAGCCGATTCCACAGGCCTGCGAGCTGACGCCGCTGGAAGCCGTCGATGCCCTCGTTGTTGTAGACGGCCGTGGCAATCAGGAAGAAGCCTGCGACATATGCCGTGTACGGCCCGACGTCGATGAACCACTCGTTGGTGACGACAATGCCGATGCCCTCGGCGAAGAGCGTCCCGGCCATGATGGCGCCGCCCACCGTGGAGATCCCGCCCAGATAGGCGAAAGCCAGCACCGACAGCGAGACGAAGATCCCGAACGAGTCCTGCGCGTAGGTGCCGAGCTTGTAGGCCGTCAGCGCTCCGCCGAGCGCAGCGAAGAAGCTCGCTATGCCGAACGCCGACAGCTTGATCGCCGCCACGTTGACGCCGGCAGCCGCGGCGGCGCGTTCATTGGCGCGCACGGCCAGCATCTGCTCGCCGAGCCGGGAGCGTCGGAGCCGCATGACCGCCACACAGCACCCGATCGCCAGCACGAGCAGGAACAAGCCGAACGCTCCCGTCGGGATCTTGCCGTCGCCCCAGAAGAACTCGCTGGTAGTCCCGAACTCGACGCCCCCGATCTCGGGCGTCGGCGCCACCTTGGTCGTGCGCCCGAGCCCGAACCATCCCGAGCGCTGGAAGAAGATCTCCTCGATGGCAAGGCCGCTCGCCAAGGTGATGATCGCCAGGCTCGCACCTCTCGTCCGCAGCGAGGGCAGCGCTGCGACCAGGCCGAAGCCGAGACCGCTCAAGACTGCGAGGGGCAGCGTGAGCACCATCGGCAGGCCCGCCGACGTGCCGAACGAACCGACTGCGAAGGCAGCGACCCCGGCAAGTGCCATTTGCATCAGCGAGATCTGTCCGACATACCCGGTCACCACCACCAATGACAGCGCCAGAATGACGCCGATCAGTGTGTTCTGCATGCCAGAACGGAACTGGAACGGCGCGAACACCGTCACCCAGAAAGCGATCGCGGCCAGCAGCCCATAACCGATCATGCGCCCCCGCGTGATCGGGGGCGCATACGCCTCTGGCAATCGCTCGGCCTGCACCGCGCCACGTGAGGGCAGCGTCTCGCCCCGCACGACCATCGCCAGCGCAATCACGACAAACGGGAGTGCTCGGCGGATGCCGATGTCGGGGATCCACGCGAACTCGAATTCCAGCCGGAACAGCTCTTGATCCAGTACACCGAGCATCAGCCCTGCCGCCGCAGCAATCACGAAGGACGACATGCGGCCCAGGAGTGCTGCGCCCAGCGAGGAGATCAGCAGCACTGTGAACAGATTGGGCGTCACGCCGGTGATGGGCGCCACCAGGATGCCGACCAGCCCAGCCAACACCGACGCCAGTACCCAGCTCACGCCTGCCTGGAAGTCGGCGTTGAATCCGAGCAGCGTCGAGAAGCGCTCGTTCTCAGCCGACGCTCGGGTCGCAATGCCGAACCGCGTGTAGCGGAACAGCAGCCACAGCGCGAGCGTTCCCACCGCGACGGTGCCCAGCAGCCAGAACCGGTCCTGGCCGACGCGTACCCCCAGGAAGTCGACCGGATCGTTCGGGAAGATCGGGTCTGCGCTCTTCGCACGCGAGCCGAAGCGCAGCACGACGGCAGCCTGCAGGAACAGCATGATGCCCACCGAGGCCACCACCTTGGCCAGCACGGGGGCGTAGCGCAGCGGCCGGAAGATCGCATAGTGGGCGATCAACCCGAGAACCGCGGCAGTAGACAACGCGACGGTCATGGCGAGCGCCGGATGCATCGGGCCGCCCATCCCGACCATGGTCGGGAAGTCGACGAGTTCGATGCCCCCGATGCCCTCGATCGGCGCGAGCGGATTCGGCAGCGGAGGGATCGGGTAGTCGCCCGTGTCGGTGAGCGACACGTAGACGTAGGTCACATAGGTGGCTATCGCGCCGTGACCGAAATTGATGACTCCAGAGGCTCGGTACGCCACCACGAGACCCAGAGCGAGGGCAGCGACTATTGCCCCAGTACCGAGGCCGAACAGCACCGGCTGGAAGAAGATCGGCGTGTCGATGAACGCAGCGACTGCCCACGCAGCACCGACCACAGCGAGTGCCGCGAGTGCGATCTGCTCGGCGAGCGGTCGATTACGCAATCATCTCTCCCCGGCACTTCGCCTGCGACCACCCCGGCGCACTACCGCCCGCCGCAGCCGCAACCCCCGCAGGAACCTACGCGAAGCGGCCCCGAACAGGCTGCCACGCAGGCTGTTCGGGGCCCTTCCGGAGTGCGCACCGAAGGCGCACGCGCATATGGTCGGCGTGCGTTCAGCCGCCGAGCAGGAAGTCCAGCTCGCTGAAGTCAAGCTGGACGAAGCCGTCCGGGCTGGTCAGCTGCCCGCCCTCGACCACCACCATGAGCGGTGACTGGTTGCATGCGCCGGTCCAGACCGTCGGCCCGGGGCAGGACACATCGGGGAAGCCCGGGATTTCCGTGCTCGAGTAGGTCGACAGCGCCTCCAGCACCGATGCGCGAGTGGCATCTGCCAATCCTGCCGCAGTCAGCACGTCGCGCGCCGCGTAGATATTGGAAATGGCCCAGCCGGTGAGGCCCGCAGTCTGGGAGTTCTCGTCTCCATAGGTGTCGAGCACACGGACGATCAGATCGACCTCCTCGCCGCCGTCGACGGTCGGCGCGGCAGACACGATAGGACCGGCCCAGCCGTCGAGCGCCCCCGACTCGATCACGCCCTGCGCCATGCACAGATCGTTCGCGTAGGTGCTGCCGGTGTAGCCGACCGTGTCGACCGCGGCGGCAGCGGCGCCGCATTGCGCCCCGTCTGCCAGCACGAACAGCCAGGCGTCGTTCTCCGGATTCGCAGCGCTGACCGGCCCGGTCAGGTCGGGCTCGAAGCCCAGTGGCACGACTTCGTTGATGATCATGCCGTTCGACTCCGCAATCGCCTGCAAGGCGGGGATGAAGGGCTCGAAGGCAGGATCGTCCGCGATGAACAGCGTCGCGGAGACATCGCCGCGGACGCTGGTTGCGTACACGAAGAACACCTGCGCCAGGCCCGGCAATCCCGGGTCCAGCGAGTAGACGCCTGGGATCAGGTAGTCGATGAAGTCGTTGCCGAGCGTGAGCGTGGGAACACCGGCCTCGGCCAGCAGCGCGGCGGCGGCTGCGGAGTTCGCAAGGAAGCCGGCGGCCACGACCAGGTGAATGTCGTCGGCGTTGATGAACTCCTGGGCGCATGCGACATGCGACTCGGGGGCATCGCCGGCACCGCAGACCACCAGCTCCATCGGATGCCCTCCGGCGCCGCCGCGTTCTGTATTGAAGTAGTCGACGAACGCCTGGCTGGCGGAACGAACCTCGGGGAATGCGAGCAGCTCCTCGTCCTGTGCGATCAGACCGACCTTCACCGCGGGCAGCGAATCGTCGGCCATGTGGCCCATGTCATCTGACATCTCGTCGTCAGACATGTCGTCTGACATCTCGCCATCGTCCATGTCGTCGGACACGTCCTCATCGGCCATGTCGTCCGCCGGCTCGTCGGCCATGTCCTCAGCAGGCGCCTCCGTGGCGGGTGCCCCCGCATCTGCGTCATCGGCGTCGCCGTCGTCTCCGCAGGCCGAAGCGAGCAACGCGAAAGCGAACAGCAGCGCCAGCAGGCGCACGAAGCGCTTCGAACGGTCAGTCATGTGAGCAGCCCCCTCCACGATTCCCGAGCACCAGCCCGGGCTGCCGTGACTCGAATGATGCGACACTAATTGCGATATGCCTGCCAGACAAGTGAATCACTTGTCATGTCGTCAATCTGCCGCAGAATCCTGAGTCGACCGACGATTTGACGGCTCTACGACAGCGACCCGGGTCCGAACTGCTCCTTGGCGATCCGCAAGTACGGCATGGTGTCGACCGAGCCGATTCCGTCCACCGCCCGCAAGCGGTCCAGTACCTCAGCGAGATGGTCATGGTCGTCGTACCAGAGCTCGGCGAGCACATCGAACCGGCCCAGCGTGCGTGCGACGACCGTCGATTCGGCGAGTTCGGCCACGGCTTCGGCTGCTGGACCTACCGGTCCCACGGCCTTCACGGCAATGCCGGAGAATCCGCCGATGCCCATGGCCTCGGGCACCGGGTGCGCCTCGATCCTGATCACATTGCCGCCGATGAGGTCGATGACGCGCTCGCGCACGGCCGCCTGCGACAGCCCGACGGTCGGTGCCAGTGCGGCGTAGGTGGCGCGGCCGTCCGCGATGAGCTCGCGCAGCAGTAGGCGGTCGATCTCGTCGAGTTCGCTGCCGGTGCGCACCGCTGGGTTCGTGCGGCGCACTGCGTGGCGGTTGCCGATGCCCGTCCAGTCCTGCTTCTCGTAGTGCAGCACTGTCGCCGACTGGAGCCGGCGCACACCGGCGATGCCGCGTACACGGTCGAGCGTTTCGGTGAGGCGGCGGTCATCGGCACAGCGCAGTTCCACCAGCAGGTCGAAACGCCCCGAGCTGATCGCTGCAAAGACCGCCTCGTCGATCTCGGCGATACGGGCCGCTGTCTTGTCGACCTCGCTGTCGACTTCCAGAAACGCGAACGCAAACACCCCCAGCCCGAGGCTCGCCGGATCGACGCGGCCGGTCACGATGACCAGGCGCTCGTCCAGCAATCGCTGGACACGGGCCCGCACCGCTGCCTGCGACAGCCCGACGGCAGGCGCGAGCGTGGCGTAGGTGGCTCGGCCGTCAGCGACCAGGGCACTGATCAGCGAGCGGTCGATGTCGTCGAGCACCGCCGGCTTGTTCATGGGAGTGTCCCGGCATCGGGAAGATCTGCTGCGAGGTGTGCCATGACCTCTGCGCTGTAACCCACACCGATGCCGTCATGAGCTCCGACGAGCGAACCGGTCAGCGGCGCACTGGCCGCGCTGGCAAGGAATTGGAACACAGGGCCCATGTCTGCCGCCGATCGGTGGACGCCATTGGCGGTCATCCGGCGGATGACCTCCAACTCGCCAGTAGAACCGGCGTCCATCTCGCTCTCGACAAGGCCGGGCAGCACTGCGTTGACGCGGATCTGCCGCTGACCGAGCTCGAGTGCCCAAGTCCTCACCAGCATGTCCAGCGCGGCCTTGGAAGCGGAGTACGCCGCCATGCCCGGCGTGGTGACCGAGCCAGCAGGCGAGCTGGTGACGATGACCGATCCGCCAGCCGGCATCAAGCCGATGCCGCAGGCAAGTGCTCTCGCGAGACCGAGCGTGTTGACGTCGAAAACCTGTTCGAACACGGCAAGATCGAGTTCGTCGATCTCGCCGTGGTGAATATCGATGCCGGCGTTCAGCACGAGACAGTCGATGTGGGCGACCTGCTCGGCAATGGCCGCGAACCCGTCTCTCACCGAGGCGACGCTGGCGACGTCCATGGGGACGAATGTCATGCCGGCTTGCATCGCAGGTTCCGATGCGTCGCGCCGGCCGGTGATGGCGACTGAAGCACCGGCATTCGCCAAGTGCACTGCCACTGCCCAGCCGATGCCGGCAGTGCCGCCGACGATCACGATGCGACGGCCGGCGACCGAGAACGGGTCTGCCGCAGTCATGATGCGTGACCGTACCAGTCGCCACGCGGTGGAACGAAATGGCACCAGACAACGGCGTCACAGTTGATTTCTTGGCACAGTGGCGCAATGATCGATGATTCACTTGTCGAATCGATGATTGCCCTGTGATTCACATTCAGAGTGTGTCACGCTCGCGGAGGTCCGCGACACGGCTGAGGCGAAGGAGTGAGCGTGCATCAGATTCTCGACCCCGATGGCGAACTCGTCGATGTCGCACCCGATCTCAGCGACGATCAGCTTGTCGATCTGTTGCGCAAGGTGCTCACGGCGCGAATAGTTGACGAGAAGCTGCTGAACCTGCAGCGCCAGGGTCGCATCCCGGCCTACTACCAATCGAGCGGTCAAGAGGCAGCCGCCGGGGCTGCGTTAGCCCTGCGGCCCACCGATTGGATCTTCACCGCCTACCGCGAGCTGCCGCTGTGGATCGGCCGCAACATGGACCTCCGCAGCGCCGTGGGTTTCTGGCTGGGCATTCCCGACGACGACGACATCTGGGACGTGCACGGCGACCGGATCACACGCCTCAACGCCACTATCGGAACGCATCTGCCGCACGCCGTCGGGTTCGGGTATGCGTGCGCGCTGCGTGGTAAGGACACCGTGACGTTGGCCGTCTTCGGCGACGGCGCCACCTCCGAGTCGGACTTCAACGCCGCCATGAACTTCGCCGGCGTGTGGAAGACGCCCACGGTCTTCCTGTGCCAGAACAACCAGGTGGCGCAGTCGACGACGCTCGACAAGCAGACTGCGGCCGAAACGCTCGCTCACAAGGCACAGGCCTACGGCTTTGCCGGGGTGCGGGTGGACGGTATGGACCCGCTGGCGATGTACCAGGCCGTGATCGAGGCACGTGCGCGCGCCGCAACCGGCGCGGGTCCCACGTTCATTGAGATGAACACCTATCGGTACGCCCCCCATTCCACCTACGACGGCACGCCGGTGTACCGGACGCCCGACGACGAGGCGGTGTGGCGCGAGCGCGACCCCGTCCGCCGGATGCGCAGCTTCCTAGAGCACAAGGGCCTGTGGCGCAGCGAGACCGAAGAGCAGATGAGCGCCGACCTCGGGTCGCAGCTCGAATCGATCATCGATGAGCTCGAGGCGCGTCCGGGCGTCGGCCGGGACTACTCGCCACGGTACCTCTTTGCCCGGGCCCCTCAGCAGCTTGTCGCGCAGCTTTATCGCGAACAGGACGACGTGGGTGAGCCCAGGACGAAGTTTGCTCCCGAGGAGATCTGGGAGATCGGGCCCGAGCCGGAGCCGTCGGGGCCCACGCGGCGAGTCGACCTGACAGAAGCGCTCAACATGACCCTCATCGATGCATTCGAGCGTGACGACTCGCTGATTGCGCTCGGAGAGGACGTCGGCCTCGAAGGCGGCGTGTTCCGCGTGACCGAGCACATGGCGGAGCGCTTCGGCGACCAGCGAGTAGTCGACACGCCGCTGTGCGAGACCGGCATTGTGGGCACGTCGGTCGGCATGGCGATGGGCGGGTTCCGCCCGGTCGCCGAGATGGAGTTCGCCGGTTTCGTATACCCGGCATTCGACCAGGTCGTCGGCCATGTCGGACGTCTTCGCTGGCGCTACCGGGGCCACATGACCGCCCCGATCGTCATCCGCATGCCGGTGGGCACCAATACCGGGGCGTACGAATTCCACACCGACTCGCCTGAGAGCTACTTCACTCACGCTCCTGGCCTGGTGGTGGTGTACCCGTCGACGCCGTACGACGCGAAGGGTCTGCTGGAGACGGCGCTGTGCAGCCCCGACCCGGTCATGTTCTTCGAGCCGATCGCGCTGTATCGAGGGTTGTCCGGAGACGTGCCGGTGGCGCCGTACTCGATCCCGTTCGGACGAGCGGCGATGCGTCTCACGGGCACCGACGTCACGGTCGTGACCTTCGGCCCGCCACAGCATGAAGCCCAGAAGGCCGCTGCTGCGCTCGACACCGAAGGCGTCTCGGTCGAGGTCATCGACCTGCGCACGCTGTATCCGTGGGACACCGAGATGGTGCTCGACAGCGTGGCCAAGACCGGACGCCTCGTAGTAGCCCATGAGGACCATACGAGCGGCGGCGTGGGTGCCGAGATTCTGGCAACCGTCGCCGAACAGGCTGCCTACTCACTCGAGAGCCCGCCGGTGCGAGTGGCCCACATGGACGTGTTCTGGGGGCCGACCCAGCTCGAGAAATACTCCGCGATCACCGCAGAGCGCATCGCCGCAGGCGTACGCCGGGCGATGGCTGGTTGAACAGGCCGCGCCATGGCTGAGATCTTCCTGCTGCCCAAGATCGGCGACGCAATGGTCGAGGCTGAGATCGTCGAGTGGTACGTGGCAGAGGGCGACCAGATCGAGCTCGACCAGTTGGTCTGTTCGGTGGAGACCGACAAGTCGGTGGTCGAGTTGTCGAGCCCGTACCGTGGCACGGTGCTTGCGCTCGGTGGCGAACCCGGCGATGTCGTCGCCGTCGGCGAGCCGATCATCGCTGTAGGCGCGGCGGGTGAATCGCTGCCAGCGCAGATGAGAGCAGGCACGACAGAGCGCACTGCCGCGGCCGTTGTTGAGGGAGTCGCCGGAGCATCCGTCGCGCCCGAAACGGCGCGCCAGGATGCCGTCGCGGAGGTTTCAACAGCGGGAGCAGCGACTGGCGCGAGCGTCATCTCGTCTCCGTTGGTGCGACGTCTCGCCGCCGAGAATGCCGTGGATATTGCGTCGGTCTCGGGCAGCGGCACCGGTGGACGTGTGACTCGCGCGGATGTCCTGCAGGCAATCGAGGCTCGCTTGACGGCCGTGATAGCACACCGGCCGGATTCCACTCCCGATATAGGGTCAAGCTGCGCTAGCGGGACGGTGCGAGCCATGCCCAAGGTGCGCAAAGCGGCTCGCGATGCAGGCATCGACCTCGCCCAAGTGCGCGGGAGCGGCCCAGACGGTGCCGTCACACTCGCCGATCTGACGGCTGTCGCGGACGGCCCCTCGGGAGCTCAGCCCAGCGCTACACGGGAGCACCGCGAACGACTGAGTGCAACGCGGCGTTCCATCGCGGCACACCTGACTGAGTCGGCGCGGACCATCCCACAGTTCACGGCAATGGTGGATGTCGATGCCAGCGGCCTGCTGGCAACCCGGGCCGCCCTGCGCGATCGCCTGGAATTGCCGGTGCCGCTCGACGCGGTTTTCATCGCACTGCTCATCCCGGTGTTACGCGAACATCCCGTCATCAACGCTCGCCTCGACGGCGATGAGGCCGTGTACTTCGGGCGCTACGACATCGGCGTTGCGGTCGATACGCCGAATGGACTGCTGGTGCCAGTCGTGCGCGACGCTGACCTGCGCTCGGTGGCATCGCTGGCGCAAGAGATTGATCGCCTGGCTGCCGCGGCCCGAGAACGCACGATCTCCCCTGATGAGCTCGCCGATCCGACATGCACCGTCAACAACGTCGGCGCGGTCGGCATCGAGGCCGGCACGCCGATGCTGCCCGTCCGCACCAGCACCATCGTGGCGTTCGGAGCCGCCCGGGCGCAGGTACGGCTGAACAACGGCAACCCCGTCGAAGTACCGGTCATGACCATCTCAGCCACGTTCGACCACCGGCTCATCGACGGTGGCATGAGCGGTCGGTTTCTCTCCCAGCTCCGCGAGCACCTCGAGGTACCCGCACTCGGGTTGCTCTAGCGCCCGCTAGTTCGAAACTGCTCACCGAACGAACGGGTTCCTCGTCACGAGCTGGGGGAACATCGCGAAGTCGCGGTCGTTGGTCAGCAAGACGTCGACACCATTGGCCAGGCAGATCGCTGCGATCTTGGCGTCGTGGATCTTGGGGCCGCGAACATTCAGGCCGTTCACGATCTCCGACAAGGTGTCCATGAAGCCAGCGGTCTCGCCGATCAGCCGGCACGACGGCGACGCCGTCCACGCCTCGAGCTGGCGCCATGCCTGATCGGTCGTGCTCACGCTGTCTCCCCAGGCGCGACGATTCGTTGTCACTCCCAAGAACTCGTAACAGCAGGGCCACGGGATGGCCCAGAGATCGGGCCCACCGGCGAGTTCCCCCAGGAGACGCATCGCCTCATGCCAGTACGGTGAGCTGCGGCGGTGGGCGTACACGAGGATGTTCGTGTCGACGGCAATCATTCCGGCTTCGGCCATTCCCGTTCGCTCATTTCGAGCATCTCGGCGAATGTGAATTTCTCGAACGGGTTCGGTCCGTCCGGGTCCCCGACGCTCAGATCAGGCAGCTTGTAGCCGGTCGGCGGGGGTTTCTCCAGTACTAATCGCAGGCCTTCCTCGATGACGGCTCGCAGCGTCTGGCCGGTTTCCTTGGCGTGCCGCTTAGCTCGCTTCAGCAACTCGTCATGCACGTCAATCGTTGTCTTCACGTCACCCAGAGTACCCATACCCATGAATATGGGAGATATGGGTCCGATGAGTCAAGCCACTTTTCGTCAGCAGCCGCACGCCGACGCCGTGAGGCGCAACGGGGCGTCGATCAGGAGTCCGACGAGCTGAGCGGCGCGCAGTCTGAACCGCAGTTGGGATTGGTCGCCGGGGTTGCCGGCGTTGCAGGCCGGTGCAGGACACCATTGGTCGGCCGCAGTTCCAGTTCGAGCCCGTCAGCCCCGTCGGCCGTGCGGGCCACGGCATCCACGATCATCGAGTAGCCGCCCGGCTCGTACGGCGGCCACAGCACCGAGATCGTCGGCCGCTGCGCCACATTGGCCGCCGCCGAACGGCTGGCGCCGCACCGCAGCACGTCACCGTCGAGCCGCATCGCCAAGTGGGCGATGTGCGGCGTGGCGTCGTCGCGCACCGTCAGCACGTAGGCAGCGTTGCCGAACTGCTCCATCTGCTTGCCGATGTCGCCGGGCTCCACGGGGATGCTCATGTGCCCGACGATATGCCCGCAGCGCACCGCCCGCGCGCCGGATTGTCGAGGCGGCTCCCCCTCGATTCAGAGCAGCGCGCTGGTATCGTCGTGAGGCCTCGGGGCTATAGCTCAGTTGGTAGAGCGCTTCCATGGCATGGAAGAGGTCAGGGGTTCAATTCCCCTTAGCTCCACTCCCTATTCGGGTGATGTGGGCGACCGCGATGGTGGTGTTGTCGATCAGGCCGGCGAATTGGGCGGTGTCCATCAGCGTGTCGGCTACGGCGTCGGCGGAGCCGCGCTGATAGGACGGCAATGCGAAGCCGAGGCTGAGGTCGTCGGGATCGTCGCCGAACCAGCCCCTGTCGTGAGCCATCAGTACCGGGTCGAACAGCCCGTCGCTCGCCAGCACCACCAGCAGCCCCTGATCGTCGATCCAGCCCTCGACACGCCCAGCTGGGACATCGTCGCTCAGATTCTCGAGATGGCCAGGTGGCAGCTCGTAGCCGTCGCCATGACCCGCACGGAACATGCCGACGCCCCGGCTCACGAATCCCATGGGACCGCCGTGCGGGGTGCTGTGCCACCCCGGCCCGCCAGCGACCGGCACCAAGAACGCCATCGAGTCGCCCACCCACGACACCAACAATCCGCTTTGGGGAGTCCACGCAGCAACTGCCAACGTCGTCAACGCGATTACCGACGACAGACCGTCGTCGGGGCTTCTCATCTCCGGATGCAGCGCCCACGTCGCCGCGTTGGCCGCATCGAACGCCGCCGCCATCTCGGCGGGACTGCTGATCCGTTCTGGCAACGCATCCACCGCCGCCTGCGCGGCCTCGTCGCCGAAGGGGTGGCCGCCCAGCCCGTCAGCCACCGCCATCATCCAAGAACCGTCGTTGTTCACGGCCGTGAGGACTCGATCTTCTTGCCGATCCCGAGGACCGATTTCGCACCGTGTCGCGAGGTCAGTCGAGACGGGGGTTTGAGAACTCTGGGGCATCGCTGTGTTCCGATCGGGATCGCCTCAACGACCGTACCGAGGTATTCCGGCCCCGGCAGCATGGTTTTCGAAGTTCTGCGGGGACAGCTGAGCGTCGGGCAAACTTGGCTCATGTCCGACCATGTCCGGCTCGAGATAGACGGCGCCGTCGCCGTGGTCACGATGGCCAAGCCACCGCACAACCTGCTCAACGGCGCCTTCATCGACCAGCTGATCGGGGCCTTCGAGAGCGCAGCAGACGCCGGTGGCCGCTCGATCCTGCTCCGCAGCGAGATGAAGCACTTCTCGGCCGGAGCCGACGTCGACGGGTTCGGAACCGAAGAAGGCCGCTCCCAGGACGCGGCCGCAGTCCTCGAACGACTCGAGGGCGTGCCGCTTCCCACCATCGCCGCCGTCGGGGGCCTCGCGCTCGGTGGCGGATTCGAGGTCGCCTTGGCCTGCGATTTCATCATCTGCGGGGCCTCCGCCCGGCTCGGACTCGTGGAAGCCACCCTGGGCCTGATGCCGTTGCTCGGCGGAGTGCAACGCGTCGTGGATCGAGCCGGCGCGAGCCGCGGCAAAGAGATCGCGATGTTCGCCCGCCGCCACGATCCCGTGCTTCTCGAGAAGTGGGGCATCGTGAACGTCGTGGTGGAGGACGACGAACTGGAGAATGCGTCACTGTCGTGGGCCCGCCAGTTGGCGACGGGCCCGAACGTCTCCTACGCCGCCATCAAACGCCTGGCCGCCATCACCACCAGCGAGGGTGTGCGAGCCGCCGATGCGGTCCAGGACGAGGCCGCGAAGCCCGTGTGGGCCTCAGAAGACCTCCAGACCGGCATGACCGCCTTCGCCGAGACCGGTCCCGGCACCGCGATCTTCCAGGGCCGATGACCGCCCCGCTGGACGGCGTCAAGATCGTCGACTTCACCCGGGTGCTCGCCGGCCCTCATTGCACCAAGCAACTGCGCGACCTGGGCGCATCGGTGGTCAAGATCGAGCCCCCCGCACCGGACACGGGCCGAAGCGGCCAGCCCCACGTCGGACCGATGTCGCTCTACTTCGCCCAGCAGAACAGCGGCAAGCGCGCCATCAGCCTCGACCTGAACTTCGTCGAAGCCCAGGACATCGTGCGCCAGCTGGTGGCCGAGGCCGACATCGTGGTGGAGAACTTCCGGCCCGGCACGCTCGACGGCTTCGGCCTCGGATACCAGGATCTTCTCGCCGTCAACCCGACGCTGATCATGGTGTCGATCAGCGGATACGGCCAGACCGGTCCGTGGCGCAACCGGCCGGCGTTCGCCCCGACGGTGCAGGCCGAGTCGGGGTTCACAGAGATCATCTCGCGCCACTATGGCGACACGCTGACCTCGGTCGAGAACGACGCGTACAACCACGCCGACGTCTACACCGGCCTCCAGGGCGTGATCGCCACGCTGGCCGCGCTGGCGCACCGCGACCGCACCGGCGAGGGGCAACACGTCGACGTGGCCATGGTGCACTCGATGCTCGCTGTCAACGACCGCGTGAGCTACGAGTTGTCGGACATCGACGTCGAAGGCGAACCGCTGGCCCTCAGCGCGCCTGAATCGCCGGTGTTCGAGCTCCCCGACGGCCAGCTCATCACCATTGCGGCCAGCCCCGTCGCCACGTTCGTGTTCCAGCGCTATTGCGCCATGATGCGCCGCAACGACCTGCTGCTCGACATCCGGTTCATCACCCCCGAATTCCGGCGCGAGAACTGGGCCGAGCTGCATGCCGAGATCCGCGATTGGGTGCTGACGTTCCGCACCATCGAAGAGCTCGAGGCCCAGGTCAGCGAGGCTGGGCTGGCGGTGGGCACCATCCGCACGGTGTCGGAGATCGCCGAGTCCGAGTGGGCCACCGAGCGCGGAGCGATCCGCGAGGTGGACGACCGTGCCGGGGGCACCGCTCGCGTCCCGTCGCCGCCCTGGAAGTTCAGCGCGGGCGAGCTTCCCCCCGCAGGCTTGGCACCGTTCCAGGGCGAGCACAACCGCGAGGTCCTGGCGGAGCTGGGGCTGTCCGCCGAACAGATCGACAAGCTGCACGACACCGGCGTGATGATCGACGGCGTGCCGTCGGGCGTCGGCTGACCGGCGAGGCGCCGGCCCCCAACGGCGGCAGCGAACCTCAGCGGCGGGGCGGCAGCACGTGGCGCGCCATGTAGTCGACCTCTCGGGGCCACGCTTCCTGACCCATCGTGAGCACCTGGCGTTTGCAGATCCTCCAACCCGCGTCGGTGCGCACGAACGAGTCGACGTAGCGGCCGAAGATCCATGCGTTGTCGATGTCCTCGTGGAACTCGTGCCACGCGTCGAGATAGGTCACCGTCTCGGCCGAGTCCTCGCCGTTGAAGCTGACCTCGATGTTGCTCACGTAGTGCGCAGACCGCTTGTAGATCTTGTCGGTCCCCGCCCGGAAGAACTTGTACGCGTACCCCTTGTCGTTGAACGTCCCGAGATCACCGCCGTAGTCGTACTCGCAGTCATCGGTGAACAGCTCGACGACGTCGTCGGGACGGTTGTCATCGATGGCGCGGCAGTACGAGTGCAGGACGTCGCGGATGTCCTGGAGGTCCGACAGCTGTTGTGCGGTGTAGGGCATTGGCTTCTCCTACTGGTCGGGGAGTTCGCTGAACGCCAGACCCCGGGTTGGATCAGGCTCTTTGGGAAGACCGAGCTCGCGCTCGCCGATGAGGTTGCGCTGGATCTCGTCGGTACCGCCGGCGATGGCCATGCCCTGGGCGAACAGTGCCGTCTTCAGGAAGTGGCCGCCGTCGGGCTGATCGTCGCGGCCGAGCTGTGCGGGCATGCCCTTGCCGGAGAAGCCCAGATCGCGCAGGGTGCGGCACAACAGCGAGTTGCCGAGCTTGCCGAGCGACGGATTCACCTGTCTGGCGCCGTTCCAGTCCAGGACAGCTCGTTCGATGTGCGCGTTGGCCAGCGCCTGTCGCAGCAGCGGATCGGTTCGATCTTCGTCATCGAGCAACGATCGGACGACCCGGTCCTTCATGGCGCCTGTGGTGTAGCTGAAACCCGAGATGCCGGTGCTCGTGGCCTGCTCATGCTGGACCACTCCGACAGGCGCCGAGAGGTCGACGTCGTTGACGACGTCACCGCCGCCGTCGTGGCCCACGGCATCGAGCTCGCGCTCGACGGACAGCATCGTCATGGCGGCCCGCCAGCCGTTGTTCAGCCCGCCGATCGCATCGTCGTGACGCACGCGGGCGTTGTCCATGAAGACCTCGTTGAACTCGCAGTCACCGGTCATGTCCCGCAAGGGGCGAACCTCGACGCCGGGCTGGCCCATGTCGATGCAGAAGAACGAGATGCCTTGGTGCTTGGTCACGTCGGGGTCGGTGCGCGCCATCACGACAGCCCGATCGGCCGTGTGAGCGGCAGTCGTCCAGACCTTCTGGCCGTTGATGATCCACTCGTCGCCATCTCGCTCGGCGGTGGTCCGCAGCCCCGCCAGATCCGATCCGGCGCCGGGCTCGGAGAAGAGCTGACACCAGAGCTCTTCGCCTGTGGCGATCTTCGGAAGGTAGCGATCGAGGAGCAGGTCGGGACCGTGTTCAAACAGCGTGGGCGCCACCAGCGTCACCGACACCCCGTTTGGAGGCCCGAACGCCCCGACGTCATCTCGGGCGCGGTCGGCTTCGGTGGCTTCGACGTGGCCGAGGCCGCGACCGAACCGATCGGCCGGCCAGAACGGATAGCCCCATCCGGACTCGGCGATGAGCCGCCACCACTCCCCCACGGGCATCTCGGCATCCCAGTGAGCCGAGTACCACTCGTGCGCTTCGTCGTAGACCGTCATGTTCGAGCCTGCCCGTCCCCGCGGCCTCCGCTGAGACACTAGTGCCGTGGCGTTAGTCGGGATCTTGGGCGCGGGCCTCAGCGGCGTGGTGATGGGCATCCAGCTCAAGCGTCTGGGCATCGACGACTTCGTCGTCTACGAGAAGCAGTCCGATGTCGGCGGGACGTGGCTGCGCAACACCTACCCCGGACTGCACTGCGACCTCCCGTCGCACATCTACTGCTACAGCTTCGAGCCCAACCCCGACTTCTCGATGGTGTTCTCCGGCCAACCCGAGATCCAGGCGTACATCAGGTCGTGCGCCGAGAAATACGGCATCGCCGACCACATCCGGCTCAACACCACCGTCGAACGGGCATCGTGGCAGCCTGAGGACACCTGCTGGGAACTCGAGCTGGCAGGGGGCGAACGGCTCCGCCACCGCTTCGTCGTCTCAGCCACTGGCGGCCTCACCGAACCCCACTATCCCACCCTCGACGGCTTCGACTTCTTCGAAGGCCTGGTGTGGCACGCCGGGTCGTGGCGCCACGACGTCGAGCTCGCCGGGCGTCGGGTCGCGGTGGTGGGCAGCGCAGCGGCCGCGGTTCAGGTCGTTCCCGAGGTGGCGAAGGACGCGGCCGAGGTCTTCGTGTACTCGCGCACGCCCAACTGGGTTCGCCCTCGCCGCAACCGCTTCTACACCGATGAGGAGAAGGCGGAGCTGGCCACCGACGAGGGTTGGCACCGCGCTCGGCGCCAGCAGTACCGCGACACGATGCTGTGGCAACGGGCGTTCGAGAAGAAGACCGACGCCATCGAGGAGCTGCGCGCTGAGGTCATGGACCAGATGCGCGCTGCGATCTCCGATCCGGACATGATCGCCGCACTGACGCCCTCGTTCGACCCGGGATGCAAACGCATCCTGGTCTCCGACGACTACTACCGCGCCCTGGCGCTGGATCACGTGACGCTCGTCCCGCACGGCGTCACCGCGCTGACCCCGAGCGGCGTGGTCAGCGCCGACGGCGCCGAGATCGATGTCGACATCGTCATCTTCTGCACCGGGTACAAGCTGGGCGGCCGGGCCGATGGCGGGCCTGCGCTGGAGATCTACGGGCGCGACGGCCTCGACCTGCGCACAGCCTTCGCTCGGGCGCCCGAAGCATTCCGGGGCGTCGCCATCCCGGGCTTCCCGAATTGGTTCACCGTCGCCGGTGTCAACGGATCCCCAGGCCATGCTCCGGTGTTCATGACCGCCGAGGTCGCCACCAACTACATCGGCCGCTGGATCCAACACCTGCTCGCCCGCGGCGCGAGCGCCATCGAGGCTCGCCGAGACGCCACCCACGAATGGGCCGAAGCCACCCAGGCGGAGCTGCAGGAGATGAGCTGGGCGGGCGACTGCCCCGGCTGGTACCGCGACCGCAACGGTCGCATCCTGCCGTTCTTCCCCGGCAGCTGGACCCGCTTCCGTCGCGAGATGCGTGACCTTCACCTCGATGCGTTCGAGGTGCGCGATTAGCTTCCGCGGCGTATGACACTGCTGTCGCCGTACCGGGTGCTCGACCTGACTGATGATCGCGGGCATCTGGCCGGGTTCATCCTGGCGAGGCTCGGCGCCGAGGTGATCGGTATCGAGCCGCCGGGCGGCTCCCCCGTTCGGCGGCTGGCGCCGTTCGATGCGAGCGGCACCTCGCTCACCTACGCCTCCTACGCACGGGGCAAGAAATCGGTCGAGCTCGACATCACCACAGCCGACGGTGCGGATGCGCTGCGGCGGCTGGCAGCCGGCGCCGATGTGCTCATCGAATCTGCCCCGCCGGGCCGCATGGCCTCGCTCGGTCTCGGGCCCGAAGCACTTGCCGAAATCAACCCCGCACTCGTCGTCGCCTCGATCTCGCCGTTCGGCCAGACCGGTCCCAAGTCTGACTGGGCGGCGACCGATCTGACCGTGTGGGCATCGGGCGGCCCGATGCACATGTGCGGCGACGAGGACCGGGCACCGCTGGGCGTCGGGGTGCCGCAGGCATTCCTGCACGCGGCAGGCCAAGCCGCCGCAGCGGCGGTGCTCGCTCTCGTCGAGCGCAACCGGTCCGGGCTCGGCCAGCACATCGACGTGTCGGCCCAGGCGGTGGCGATGAACTCGACCATGTCGTCGGTGCTGTGCTCGCTGGTCGACGCCCCGCTGACGTTGCGGGGCGGCGGCGGCATCCGCAGCGGCCCCATCCGGCTGCGAGTGGTGTACCCGGCCAAGGACGGGTACGTCTCGTTCACGCACGTCTTCGGCGCGGCGATCGGGCCGGCAACCGGCCGGATGATGGCGCTGGTGCATGAAGCGGGCTTCTGCGACGGGGCCACCGCCAGCAAAGACTGGGTGCAGTACGGGATGGCGCTCAGCGACGGCAGCGAGACACTCGACGAGTTCGAGCGGATCAAGGACTGCGTGGCTGCGTTCACGGCCTCGCGCACCAAGGACGATCTGTTCGCCCTCGCCCTCGAGCGTCGCCTGCTGCTCGCACCGGTCGCTACCACGGCCGATCTCGTCGCCTCCGAGCAGCTCGCTTCACGTGACTACTGGGATGTCGTCGACGGCGAGCGCTACCCGGGGCACTGGATGAAGCCCGAGCCCAGCAACGGCTCGGCCCACCGGGTGCCGGCCGCGGGTGAGCACACCGCCGAAGTCCTGACCAGCTCGCGCCAGCCTGCAGTGTCCGCGCCGCCAGCACCGCCGGCGCCTGACCGCCCGCTCGAAGGGCTCAAGGTGCTCGACTTCATGTGGGCGGTAGCCGGGCCCACCGTTTCCCGCCTGCTGGCCGATGCAGGCGCGACGGTGATCCGGGTGGAGTCGTCGGTCAAGCTCGACGCCGTCCGCACATTCCTTCCGTTCATCGACAACGACCCCGGTCCCGAGAACGGCGCCACGTTCAACAACATGAACGCCGGCAAGCTCGGCATCACGCTCAATCCGGCCACCGACGCTGGCCGCGAGGTCGCGTACGACCTCGTGCGCTGGGCCGACGTGGTGTGCGAGTCGTACACGCCGCGCATCATGCGCTCGTGGGGCCTCGACTACGACAGCGTGCGCAAGATCAACCCCTCGGTGGTGATGCTGTCGAGCTGCCTCTACGGCCAGTCGGGCCCGCTCGCCGACTTCGGCGGGTACGGCAACCTGTCGGGCGCCATGGTCGGCTTCTACAACATCACCGGCTGGCCCGACCGTGCCCCGGTCGGCCCCTACGGCGCCATCACCGACTACACCTCGCCCTACCCGGCCACGGCCAGCCTGCTCGCCGCCATCGACCACCGGCGGCGCACCGGCGAGGGCCGCTACCTCGACTTCTCCCAGGCCGAGGCGTCGGTGCACTTCATCGCCCCGGCGGTGCTGGAGTACCTGCGCAACGGCACCGTCGTGGGAGGGCGCGGCAACCAGAGCGAGCACTACTGCCCACACGGCGTATTCCCGGCCGCCGGAGATGATCGCTGGGTGGCCGTCGCAGCCCAGGACGACAGCGCATGGACTGAGCTGGCCGGGCTGATCGGGCACCCGAGTCTTGCGGCACTGCCGCTGGACGACCGCCTCGCCCGCCGGGAGGAGCTCGAAGCCGCAGTGTCGGCATGGACCAGCCAGCTCGACGAAGCTGACGTCGAGGCGCAGTGCCAAGCAGCGGGCATCGCCGCCCACCGGGTGCAGAACAGCCCCGAGCTGGCGGTCGACCCGCAGCTCGCACACCGGCGCCACTGGGTCGAAGTCCCCCACTCCACACATGGCACCACGATCATCGAGGCACCCCGGTTCACCATGTCGCGCAGCCGTGTGTGGCCCGAACGAGCTGCACCCGCACTCGGCGAGCACCTGTACGAGGTGCTCACCGAGCACCTGGGCTACGACGCCGACAAGGTCGCCGAACTGGCCGCAGCGGAAGCCTTCGACTAGCACGCTGGGCGCGGACGGGCTTGCCGCCCATGGCTAACGTGCCCGCATGGCTGCAATCGATCACATCGTCGTAGCGGCGCCCGACCTCGAGGCCGGGACCGCCGCGGTAGAAGAACTCGTCGGTATGCGGGCGGCGCCGGGCGGGCCCCATCCCGGTGTCGGCACCCGCAACACGCTCATGTCGCTCGGCGACGACGTGTACCTGGAGATCATCGCTCCCGACCCTGACCAGCCCGAACCGGCCAATCCGCGACCGTTCGGCATCGACAGCCTGGACGGTCCGAAGCTGGTGACATTCGCCATTCATGCCTCCGAAGGCGAGACCATCGATGGCGTGGTCGCCGCAATGCGCGCCTGCGGCGAGGACCCCGGCGAGGTCATCTCGATGAGCCGTGTCAAGCCCGACGGCGAAGAAATTCACTGGTCGCTGACGCTGTCACCCGCCGGACTGGCAGCAGGGGCCGGACTGGCGCCGTTCGTCATCGAGTGGGGCGACACCACCCATCCCGCCACCGTGACGCCGACCGGCTGCACCTTGGTGTCGATGTCGGGCACCCATCCCGACCCCGATCACATCCGGGCGCTGTACAGCGAGATCGGCATCGACGTCGCTGTCGAGGCCGGCGACACAGTCAGCGTCGAAGCCGTGCTCGACACACCCAACGGGCGCGTCACCCTGCGCTGAGCAGGCTGAGCAGGCTGAGCCGCTGTACCGCTGGACGGCTCAGGCGGCCACGCGGTTCTCGGGCACCAGACTTCGCTGTCCAGCTAGCGGGACCGCTCGACTTCGACGGTCACGATGTCGATCCCGCTGTACTTGCGGTGCCGCACCGTCGAGGCGAAGTGCCGCAGCAGGTGCAGCGAGATCGTCCGCTCCTCAGGCACTTCGGCCCGCTCGCTGAGGCAGGCAAGCTGCTCTTCGAGATTCTGCTCCTCCAGCGCCGCCAGGAACTGCATCTCGATCGAATTGGGGGCAGACCGGGCGATCACGACGAGCCGGGCCTGTGAGGGGTCGCTGCGATCCTCAAGCAGGCTCGCCAGGGCCTCCTCGCCGACCAGGCGCAGACGATTGCGCGACGCCTCGCTCCACCCGGCACCAGCGGCGAGCGAATCCAAGAACTCGCTGATCGACCCCAGCGAGTCGATGTGCAACTCCACCTCGAGCCGCTGGCGACGCCGGCCGCTGACCTCCACGAATGCAGTGAGGGCGATGGCCGCGATCGTGCCCGCCACCATGCCGTTGCCGAGCAGTGCCCCCCACGCCCCACCGATCAGATCGGTCACCACGCTGCTGCCCTGCAGCCCGAAGCCAATCCCCAGCGAGATGCCCACAATCAGGGCCCTGTGGCGTGCCAGGCCTTCCCTGGCCACCGCCCGCATCCCCTCCACGAAGACCATGCCCATGATGACCAGCAAGTAACCGGCCGTGACCGCATCGGGAATCGAGGCCAGCACGGCCGTCGCTTTCGGCGCGAACGCGACAGCCACCAGCATGGCGCCGACGCTGTAGCCCACCCGGCGCGATGCAACTCCGGTGAGCGTCGTCATGGTCGCCGACGTCGGGCCGTACACCACGGTGGGCAGCGCACCGAAAAAGCCGCCGATCAGGCTCGCCGCGCCGTTGGTGTTCATGGCGCCTTGAACCAGACGGAAGTCCGTCACCGGCGGGTTCCGCCACGAGACCTGCTGAATGATGACTCCGCTGCTCATCGCGAGCAGCCCGGCAGCCATCGACACCACCACGAACATCGGCAGCAGCGACCAGAACTCTGAGCTGGCGGTCAGTCCGATGCCGGGCAGCTGCGGATCGGGCAGCGCGATCCACGGAGCGGCCGCCACCCTCGTCGAGTCGAACAAGCCGAACAGCGCCGCCACGACGCACGCCACTGCGATGCCGATGAGCGGCGACCACAGACGTACCCGGCCTTTCGCCCGCAAGCCCAGCATCGCAGCGACGGCGACGGTGAGCGCTGCCACCGCCGGTCCTGCGCTCGATGCCGTTCCGCCGGGCGGTTCGGCCAGCCTGCCGACCGCCACGCCGGCGACGGTGACCGCTATCAGCATCAGCACGATGCCGCCAACCGACGGTGTGATGATCTGCCGGGCTCGAGGCAGCCATCTCGCCAGAATGAACTGGACGCACGACGACACAACGATGAGCGTGGCCAGCGTGCGTGCGTCGGACCGCTCAGCGGCGAGCAGAGTGACGGCGAGGTACGACGGCGCTGTGCCGACCATCAGAATGTGCCCGCAGCCGATCGGCCCGCCGCGCGTCGACTGCGCTGCGGTGGCGACGCCGTTGACCGCAAGCGCGGCGAAGATCATCCACGACCGGTCGTCATCGTCGAGTCCGGCAGCATTGGCAAACAGCGAGATCGTCAGTGCGGTGGTGGTGACCGACAGCAGGAGGCCCTGCAGCCCCATGCCCAGCGTCAAGCCGGCAGGCAACCGATCATTCGGCTCGTAGAGGATGGAGGCGTCGACTGCTGTCACTGGGTTGTGGAGCCAGCGCTAGGCCAGTCGGCGGGTGCCGCGTCGCCTACAGGCCCTCCACCATGAATGCAACGGACTCGACATATTCGCGGCGTTCGAGCCGGAGCTTGATCACCTCGTCCTGCCCGAATGCCGTATTGAGGCCGTCCAAGGTCTCGAACTCCGAAACGGTGATGCTCGCCGGGGGCGCACCGGGCCCCAGAGACAGGGACGGAGTGCCGCGGATCAGGTACTTGCCGCCGCTGGCCTCAATGAGCTCGGCTATGCGCATCGAGAGTCTGTCTGCTTGCTCACGATCATGCACCTCGCTGTCCACCACGATCATGTATGCAGCCATTCGCTTCCCCCCGGTTCGCTGCGACTCCTGGGAACTTGCCCGATGCGCATCTGGCCCGCTCGGCGACGCAGTCAGCGTCGAGCGGTGCCCTCCCAATGTACTGAACGCTGGATGGCCGAGTGCCTGTTGTGCATCAGCCTCGGAGGCTCCAGTCGATTGGCTGGCGGCCGGCGGCTGCGAGGGCTGCATTGGCCCGGCTGAACGGTTTGCTGCCGAAGAAGCCGTTGTGGGCGCTCAGCGGCGACGGATGGGCCGACTCGATGACCACGTGGCGAGTCAGGTCCACGAGCGCCTTCTTGCGGCGGGCGAATGCGCCCCACAGGATGAACACCACCCGCTCGGGCTTCGCGCTGACCGCCCGGATCACCTCATCGGTGAACGTCTCCCAGCCTGCCGAGCGGTGCGAGGCAGCTTGACGGGCACGCACGGTCAGGAACGCGTTCAGCAGCAGCACGCCTTGACTCGCCCACCCCTCCAGGTTTCCGTGCGACGGCGGCTCGATGCCGAGGTCGTCGCGCAGCTCGGCGAAGATGTTCTGCAGCGACGGCGGCTGCGCGATGCCGTGAGGCACCGAGAAGCACAGCCCGTGCGCCTGCCGGGGACCGTGGTAGGGATCTTGGCCGAGGATCAGCACTTTGACTTCGGCGTAGGGCGTCAGGTGCAGCGCGGCGAAGACCTGATCGTGGGGCGGGTAGACGGCGCCCTGGGCACGCTCGTCGGCCACGAACTGCTGCAGGATCGGCCAGTACGGCTTCGAGAATTCTCCCCGCAGGATCGGGTTCCAGTCGGTGCGCGGCATGCCCGCGACAGCCCCGCGTTAGGAGATCGTCTCGGCGGCGGCGGCCGACAGCTCGATGCCCCGCCCGATGCGCGCCCGGTACAGGTCCAGATCGACATCATCGGCCGGTTTCTGGCCCCGCATGTAACGGGCGTACACGCCGTGGATGATGCAGGCCGACTTCCAGTGGTTGAAGCTGACGTAGTACGCCAAGTCGGACAGGTCGGCGCCGGTTTGCTGCTCGTAGCGCTCGACGAGGTCGGCGCGGCCGACGAATCCGTCCACCAAGGTCGGCGGGTCTGAGCCTTCCAGAATGTCGTCGCTGGCCTCGGTCCAGCTGTTCAGCGCGTAGGCGAAGTCGGCCAGCGGGTCGCCGAGCGTGGAGATCTCCCAGTCCAGCACCGCTTGGAGCTCGCCAGCGGGGTTGAACAGGCAGTTGTGCAGTCCGTAGTCGCCGTGCACCACCCGCGCTGGGCCCTGCGCAGGCTTGCGTTCTTGCAAGAAGTCGTGCAGCTCATGGGTGACCGGCGTGTCGTATTGGGCTGATTCGGCCGAGGCTGTCCATGAGCGGTACCAGGTGCGGATCTGCCGCCCGACGTAGTCGTCCTTGCGGCCCAGTTCGCCCAGCCCGACATCGTCGGGATCCACCGAGTGGAGCGCCGCCAGCACGTCCATGAACGACATGCCGACGTGTGCCCGGCCCTCGGCGGTCAGGTGCTCGCGGGCGTCGGCAGACTCGAAGAGCGGCTTGCCCTCGACGTAGCTCATGACGTAGAAGTGCGCCCCGGTCACGTCTGGGCTCTCGCAATAGCCGTACGCAATGGCGACCGGCACGTCAGTCGAGCCGAGGCCGCTGATGATGGTGAACTCGCGCCCCATGTCGTGCGCCTTGGGCAGCAGCTCGCCCATCGGCGGGCGGCGCACGACGGCGGTGGTGCCGTCTGCAGCGGTGAGCTTGTAGGTGAGGTTGCTGTGCCCGCCCTCGAGCTGGCTCCACTCGAACGGCGGCTCGAGGCCGTCCACGTTGGCGTCGATCCACGCCTCCACCGCGGGAACGTCATAACCGAGAATTCCCGTATCCGCAGCGCCGTCGTTCGCACCGTCCGTCATCTCGCCTGTCCCCTCTGCGTCGCAACACTCGCTGCGTGCCAGCGCGGTCCGCACACACTACGGCAACTGCCTCACGCGGCAGCGGGCTGTGCACAGCGTCGACCGGTGACCTGCGACCGCAGCGAAACCGACACCGGCCGCGCAGAGATCGACCGGTAGCTTCGGCGCCATGGACCCCGCTGATCCAGACGTGCCCCCGCCGCTGACCTCGCCGCCGCCGCACATGACGCCCGAGGAGTTCCGCGAGCACGGGCGGGCGGTCATCGACTGGATCGCCGACTACTGGGAGCGCATCGAGTCGCTGCCGGTGGCCTCGACGGTCCAGCCGGGCGACATCCGCGAGCTGCTGCCCGAGGCCGCGCCCGAAGAACCCGAGCCGTTCGACGACCTGCTCGCGGATCTCGAACGGGTGGTCGTGCCGGGCGTGACCCACTGGCAGCACCCGGGCTGGTTTGCCTACTTCCCCGCCAACAACTCGCCGCCATCGGTGCTGGCAGACACGGTGTCGGCCGGATTGGGACTGATCGGGCTGCTGTGGGCTGCCTCGCCGGCGCTGACCGAGGTCGAGAGCCACATGCTGGACTGGCTCGTCGACCTGCTCGACCTGCCCGGGCACTGGAAGACGACGGCCAGCGGCGGCGGCGTCCTGCAGGGCAGCGCGTCAGACGCCACCCACGTCGCGCTCGTGGCAGCCCGCCATCGTGCCGCCGAACGCAGCGGCCAACCCGCGACGCAGATGGTCGCCTACACCTCGGCGCAGGCGCACAGCTCGGTGGAGAAGGGCGCCAACGTGGCCGGTTTCGGCGTGGTGCGCCTCATCGACACCGACGAGAGCCTGGCGATGAGGCCTGACGCACTGGCGTCGGCAATCGAGGCCGACCTCGCCGCGGGGCTGGTGCCCACGTTTGTGGGCTCGACCATCGGCACCACCGGCACTACTGCTGTCGACCCCGTGCGGGCCATCGCAGACGTTGCGATCGAACACGACCTGTGGCATCACGTCGATGCGGCGTATGCGGGCACGGCGATGATCTGTCCCGAGTTCCGCCATCACCAGGACGGCATCGAGTTCGTCGACAGCTACGTGTTCAACCCGCACAAGTGGATGATGGTGAACTTCGACTGCTCGGCCTTCTACGTCGCCGATAAAGCGGCGCTGACTGACGCCCTGTCGATCGACCCGCCCTACCTGAGCAACACCCAGAGCGATGCGGGCAACGTGATCGACTACCGGAACTGGCAGGTGCCGCTCGGCCGGCGCTTCCGGGCACTCAAGCTGTGGTGGGTGCTGCGCAGCTACGGCGCGACGGGGATCCGCCAGATGGTGCGCCATCACGTGGCCATGGCCCAGGAGTTCGCGCAGCTGATCAGCGAGGACTCCCGGTTCGAGATCGTGGCCCCGCACCCGTTCTCGCTGGTGTGCTTTCGCTGCCGGGCGGCCGACGACTCACCGGCCGCGCACGACGCCGCAGACAGTGCCACTGATGCCATCGCGGCCGCGGTGAACACCAGCGGCATCGCCTACCTGACGCCCTCGAAGCTGGACGGTCGCAGCATCATCCGCGTTGCCGTCGGCCAGTCGCGCACCGATCGATCCCAGATCGAATTGCTCTGGAAGTTGATCTGCGAGTCGGCGGTCTAGACCGAGCCTGATTCAGCCAGTCAGCCGACAGGCTCGAAGGATCCCAACGCGGCCAGCAGTCGGTCGTTCTGGGCCGGGGTGCCCAGGCTGATGCGCACACCCTCGCCTTCGAACGGGCGGGTCACCAGGCCCTGCTTCTCCAGACGGACGAACAGGTCCGTCGCCCCGTCGCCCACCGGCAGGTACACGAAGTTGGCCTGGCTCGGCACCACCGGCCAGCCCAGATCGGACATGGCTGCGCTCACCCGGTCGCGCTCGGCCAGGATGCCGGCGACGCGTCGTTCGAGCTCCGTACTGGCCTGCGGCTCGAGCGAGGCCATCGCCGCGACCTGCGCGATCCCGCTGACGATGAACGGCAGCGCCACCTTGTCGAGCGCGCCGATGACGTCGGGGTGCCCGACGCCGTAGCCGACGCGTAGGTTGGCCAAGCCGTACGCCTTGGAGAACGTGCGCAGCACCAGGGCGTTGGGGTGCTCGGGCAGCAACGTGGGGATCGGGTCGGCCACGGCGGGATCGGTGACGAATTCCCGGTAGGCCTCGTCGATCACCACGATGACGTCGGGCGGCACTGCGGCCAGCAGACGCTGCAGCTCCGCCGATGTGCACACCGTGCCGGTGGGGTTGTTCGGCGTGGAGAGCACGACGATCTTGGTGCGGTCGGTCACCGCGGCTGCGACACCGTCGAGATCGAATGCGTGGTCGACCAGCGGCACCGTGACTGCCTCGGCGCCTGAGATGGCGCAGAACACCGGGTGCACCTCAAACGAGCGCCAGGGGAACACCACCTCGTCGCCGGGATCGACATAGGAAGCGAAGAGCTGCTGCAGCACGCCCACCGAACCGGAGCCAACAGTGACCTCGTCGAGCTCGACGCCGTGCCGGTCGGCCAGCGCCTCGCGCACCTGGGTGCAGCGATGGTCGGGATAGCGATTCATGCCCAGGGCGGCCTCGGACACTGCTTTGGCAACCGAAGGCAGCGGCTCGTTGGCGTTCTCGTTGGATGCCAGCTTGATCGCCTCGGCCAGGTTGTGCTCGGCCTCGGCCTGCGCCGCAGAACGACCCGGCTTGTACTGCGGGAGGCCCTCCACCGCCGCTCTCGGTCGTCCGATCATGCGCTCGCTCTCCTCCGAGACGAGACCCGCCGATGGCTCGCAGCGGTGCCCGGCGGCAAACTAGCGGCCCCAACCCCTCGAGGCGGCGGTTGGCCCGGCCTCCCGCGAGGGCGGTGATCGGCCTGGCGGCTGCTACAGGCGGCGATTGGCACGGTCCCCGGGCGCGGAGACCGAGCGGAATCCCTCGGCGACCTGTTCCATCGTGGCGAACGCCACGCCCGGCCGGGACGCCATGTGATCGATGAGCCGCTCGAGCATGAGCATCCGGCTGCCGCGCCCGATGCACTGGGGATGCATGGTGAGCACGAACACCCCGCTGCCGACCCGCTCGTACAGGTAGTCGAACTCGGCCGACCACACGTCAAAGACGTGATCGGGCGTGCGCAGCCCTTGCACCGTGGGCCCGTCGTAGCTGAAGTACGGCCAGTCGTCGAGGATCCAGTCGAACGGCAGCTGCACCAGGTCGACCTCGTCGCCGAATCGGTGCGGGCCGTCCGTGGTGGGCACATCGCCGAGCCGGCACCACGTGGGTGCGTAGTCGTTGCGCGCCATGGAGGAGTCGTAGGAAAAGCCGTGCTCGATGAGCAGGCTGATCCAGCGGTCGCCGCAGTTGCCGCCCGGCACGCGGTGCCCCACGGGCGGTCCGCCTGCGAGCCGCTCGAGGCAGTCCATGGAGCGCGTCAGGATGGCCCGCTCGTCGGCTTCGTCCCGCTTCGATGAGGGCGCTTCGTGGCAGTAGCCGTGGTAGCCCACCTCGTGCCCGTCCGAGGCCACCCTCGCGCAGACATCGCCGAAGGTGTCGATGGTGTGGCCGGGGATGAACCACGTGGACGGGAGGGAGCGCTCATCGAGCAGGTCGAGCAGCCGGTGCGCGCCGATCGACGCAAATTCGCCCCGGGCCGTCAGATTGGGCGACCGTGAGCCCCGCGGGCCGGTCCAGATCGAGATCGCGTCGAAGTCGAAGCTCAGACAGACCGTGACCGGGCCATGAGCGCCGTTGGAGGCCCCGTTGGATGCAGTAGCGCCGTGTGACAAGCTCATATTCGGACCCTACTGAACCCCCGTCTGAGCCCGCCACAGCAAGCACGGCGGCCCGCTCGTCGGCCCGGTGTGCCGGGGTCATCGGGCGGTACCGTGATCCGATGCCTGGCCCGGCCGATGGAGCCGCCGAGACTGAACGGCCGCCGCTCGCAGGGATGCGTGTGCTGGAACTGGCCACCGGCATCGCCGGCCCGTATGCCGGACGTCTGCTGGCGGGCGCGGGGGCGACCGTGGTGAAGGTCGAACCGCCGGGCGGCGATCCTGCACGGCGCCAACCAGTCGACGACATCCCGCTGCGGCCCGATGAGATCAGCCCGCTGTTTGTCCATCTGAACGCGGGCAAGCTGAACTGCACCGCCGACAGCGTGGAGGAGACCTGGCCCGAGGTGGTGATCGCCAGCGACACGCTGGCCGGACTTGCCGGCGGAGCGTGGGATCCCCAGCGGACGGCCGCCCGTGCGGCCGAAGGCGAACGCGTGCCCAAGCTCGTGACGGTGACGGCCTGGGGTGCCGATGCCGCCGACCCTGGCGTCATCGCCGACGAGCTGCTGGTACAGACCGCCACCGGCTTCCTGGGCTTCAACGGCGACGAGGGCGCCGAGCCGCTGCGGCTCCCGGGCTGGCAGGCCCAGTACTGCGCAGGGGGTCTCACCGCGTGGGCTGCCCACCTCATCCGGCGGCGGCCCGAGACGCACATGGATGTGTCGTGGCTCGGGGCGCTGCTGACCGCCGTCGAGCTCTGCTACTGCGATTCGCTGCACTGCCAGCGGCGCCGGCCGCTGGTGGGGCCGCACCCGCCGACGGCGTATCCGTCAGGTGCCATCCGCTGCGCCGACGGCTACGTGTGCCCGGGCTCGATCCGGCGGGACGACTGGGAGATGCAGTGCCTGCACTTGGGTATGCCCGAGTGGATCGACGACCCAGAGCTGAGCCACCGTCACCGCCGGGCCCGCCACATCGACAAGATCCGTGAGGTCATCGAGCCCTGGTATGCCGCCCGCACCAAGCGAGAGCTGTTCCAGTTCGCGCTGGAGACGCCGTGGGCGGTCGGCATGGTGATGACGCCGCTCGACGCCCTGGAAGACGAGCATCTCGCCGACCGGGGCTTCCTGGGTGAGGTCAAGACACCGGCGGGAACGGCCTTGGCGCCCATCCAGCCCTTCGCCGCGCCGAGCCTGCCCGTGGCGGGGCAACGAGTGAGCGATCAGGGTGCTGACAGATGCCCGCCAATCGATGCCGCCCCGGTGGTGTTGCGACCGGCGCGCGAGCTGCGGGTGATCGAGATGACCATTGCCTGGGCCGGGCCGTACATCGGCAACCTGCTCACGCCGCTCGGCATCGACGTCATCAAGATCGAGGCGCAGAACCCATTCGACGGCTTCCGCACCCAGCGGCCCTACGACCATGGCATGGCGCCCGGCCTCGAACACCTAGTCCACGACAATCGCTTCTACGAGGCGGGCGGGCATTTCAACGCCGTCAACAAGGGCAAGCGCGACTGCGTCGTCACGCTCGCCACGCCCGAGGGCCGCGCCGCCTTCATGGAGCTGGTGCGCAACTGCGACGCCCTGGTCGCCAACTTCTCGGCCCACGTGCTGCCCCAGCTCGGGCTCGACTTCGAGACACTGGCCGAGGTCAATCCCCGCATCGTGTTGGTGCGCATGCCCGCGTTCGGCGTCGACGGCCCCTATGCGGGCGCGGTGGGCTTCGGCTCGATCATCGAGGCCATGGGCGGGATGGGTCAGCGGCAGGGCTACGAGCACGAAGGCGCCCGCATCTCCAACATCTACTTCCCCGACCCGATCGCCGGCATCACCGCCGGTTTCGCCCTGCTGAGCGGCCTCCACCACGCGGAGCGCACCGGCCAGGGCATAGAGATCGACGTCTCCCAGCAAGAAGGAACCTGGCAGCACAGCGGCGAAGCACTCGTACTCGCCTCAACAGCAGGCCGAGACATCGGCCGCATGGGAAACCGAGAACCGAACACCTCCTGGAGCGGCTTCATCCAAGCCACAGACGGCTGGCTCGCCGTCATCGCCGACAGCAACCCGCACGATCCGCCCCTTGGCCAACACGCGGTCGACGTGATCCGCGGCTTGCTCGAAGAGATCAAGACCAACGGCGGCAGGCCCGTCCGGACCAGTGCAGATTTGAACGCGAACCTGCGGCTCGCCGGTGCCCGCACCGAGTTCTGCTGGGACCCATGGACCGCACCCGACCACCATCCAGTTGCCAATCGCATTGAGATCGTCGATCACCCAGTCACCGGCCCGATGCGTCACATTGCGTCCCCCTTCACCCTCGACGGCACCCGCCCAGCCCAAGCAGGCCCCTCTCCCCTGTTCGACCAACACACCGACGAAGTCATGGCCGAAGTAGCCGGCCTCAACGAGAAGCAGATCGCCGGCCTGCGCGCTGACGGCCACATAGGAGGCAAGCTCCCCCCACCAGCCGAACTCGGCTTCGTCTACGACTGACGGAAACAGCGAGCAACCGAGGGGTGTGCGAGGGCAGGGGTACCCGCGCGCAGTTATGCGGCGCCCCTGCGACACCTCGCCAGCCCACAGCGCGCCGCATCTGTTTGAAGCACGGGTGCCCCTGCCCTCGTACACCCCGGGCTGTCTCACACAGCCGGACTACCGTGCGCCCCATGCAGATCGAACCGTTCCAGATCAACGTCCCAGACGAGCAGCTAGCAGATCTCAAGGACCGCCTGGCAAGAACCCGCTGGCCAGACGCCGAACCGGTGGAGGACTGGTCCCAAGGCATCCCCCTCGCCTACGTCCAGGAAGTCTGCGACTACTGGGCCAACACCTACGACTGGCGGGCCAGCGAAGCCGCTCTCAACCGGTTCGACCAGTACATGGCCGATGTCGACGGCATGGGCGTGCACTTCATCCACGTCCGCTCCCCCGAGCCCGATGCGATGCCGATCGTCATCACCCACGGCTGGCCCGGCTCGGTGGTCGAGTTCCACAAGGTCATCGAGCCGCTCGCCGACCCGGTCGCGCACGGCGGCAACGCATCTGATGCCTTCCACGTGATCTGCCCATCGCTGCCCGGGTACGGCTTCAGCGCCAAGCCGACCGAGCCCGGCTGGGGCATCGAGAAGATCGCCGACTGTTGGGCCGAGCTCATGACCGGCCTGGGCTACGACCGCTTCGGCGCGCAGGGCGGCGACTGGGGATCAGCCGTCACCAGCGCACTCGGCAGCCGTCACCCCGACCGCTGCATCGGAATCCACCTGAACATGGTGATGCGCGGCAGCCGCCCCAAGGACCGTGAGCCCAACGACGAGGAGATCTCAGCCCTTACCAAGGCCAAGCACTACAACGATTGGGACTCCGGCTATTCGAAGCAGCAGTCCACCCGCCCGCAGACCCTCGGCTACGGCCTCACCGATTCGCCTGCCGGGCAGGCGGCGTGGATCCTGGAGAAGTTCTGGGCGTGGACTGACTGCGACGGTCACCCGGAGAACGCGCTGGGCCGCGACGAGATGCTCGACAACGTCATGCTGTACTGGCTGAATGCCAACGCAGCCTCGTCTGGCCGCCTGTACTGGGAGAGCTTCCGGCAGCTCCCCCGCATGACGGTGGACGTTCCCACCGGCGTTGCCAAGTTCCCCGCCGAGATCATCCCGCCGGTGCGGTCGTGGTCCGAGCCCATCTATTCCGACATCCGGCACTGGACCGATATGCCTGCAGGCGGTCACTTTGCGGCCTTCGAGCAGCCCGAGCTGTTCATTGACGACGTGCGCGCCTTCTTCAGCCTGCTCCGATGAGCACCGGCTCACAGCGTCTGGCGCGGATTCGCCGCTGATGGCAGCAGAGGTCGCCGAGCCGATGCTGCTCGGCAACACCATGGATCGGCCGTTGCTGGTCTCGAGCCTCATCTCGTATGCGGCGCGCAGCCATGCCAGCACCGATGTGGTGGCCGTGGATTCGGCGGGCGTCACCACGCGCAGCAACTGGGGGACGGTGGCGGAGCGGGCCCATTCGGTCTCAGGGGCGCTGGTGGCCGACGGGATCCGGCCCGGTGAACGCGTTGCCACCATTGCCTGTAACGACCACCGCCACCTGGAGGCCTACTACGGCATCACCGGAATCGGCGCCGTACTGCACACCGTCAACCCGCGGCTCCACGACGACCAGCTGGCATTCATCCTGAACGACGCCGCCGACAGCGTGGTGCTCGTCGACCGATCGTTCATCGAGATTGCTGCGCGGCTCGCCCCGCGCACGCCGACGGTCCGCCGCTGGGTGGTGCTCGGCGGACTCGATGCGCCCGCTGGCCTGCCCGGCGAGATCGCGTACGAAGACTGGATCGCAGATGCACCGGGTCCCTCGGCGTGGCCCGACTTCGACGAGCGTGCGGCCGCAACGCTCTGCTACACGTCGGGCACCACCGGCAACCCCAAGGGCGTGCTGCAGAGCCACCGGTCGATCGTGCTGCAGACCTGGGCCACCTGCACCGGCGACGGCCACGACGTGCACTCGGGCCACGCCGTGCTCGGCACCGTGCCGATGTTCCACGTCAACGGCTGGGCACTGCCGTTCGCCACTGCGATGAGCGGCGCGAAGCTCGTGCTGCCGGGCCCCGACCTCAGCCCCGAGGCGCTTGTGAAGCTCATCGAAGCCGAGGACATCACGTTCTCGGCGGGAGTGCCCACGATCTGGCTCGGCGTGGTGCAGTACCTGCAGGACACGGGTCGAAGCGTGCCCTCACTCCAGAAGGTGGCCGTCGGCGGCTCGGCCGCGCCGCGGGTGCTCATCGACACCCTCGAGGACGACTACGGCGTCACGGTCAGCCACGTCTGGGGAATGACCGAGATGACCCAAGGCACGTCGGGACGGTTCACGCACCGGGTCGAGCGCGCCAGCCGCGACGCCCAGCGCGACCGCCAGGCCAAAGCCGGCCGCGAGCTCTACGGCATCGAGCTGCGCGTGGTCGACGCCGACGGCAACGTCTTGCCCCGTGACGGGCGCAGCGTCGGCGAGATACAGGCACGCGGCCCGTGGATGTGCGGCACGTACTACCTCGGCGAACTCGCCGACCCCGACGCTTTCGCCGACTCGCACCTGCAGCCCTCCGACGGCGGCTGGCTGCGCACGGGCGACGTGGGCGTACTCGACGCCGAGGGCTACCTGACGCTGACCGACCGATCAAAGGACGTCATCAAGAGCGGTGGCGAGTGGATCAGCTCGATCGAGCTCGAGAACGCTGCGCTTGTTGCGACCGGTGTGGCGGCCGCTGCGGTCATCGGCCTGCCGCACGAGCGCTGGGGCGAACGGCCGCTGCTCATCGTCGAACTCGCCGCCGGTGCCACCCTCGATGCCGGCGCCGTGCTCGATGCGGTCAAGCCCAAGGTGGCGTCGTGGTGGCTGCCTGACGACATCGTCGTCGTGCCCGAGATACCGCTGACCGGCACCGGCAAGATCGACAAGAAGCTCCTGCGCACCCGATTCGCCGACCACACCTGGCCCTCGAAGTGAACCTTTTGCTGCACCCGAAATCAGGCAGGTCCCCAGTAACATGGTTCGCCGGATAGGGCGCAAGGTGTTGTCATGGCTGCAGGTCGCACGACGTTTGAGAAGCTGCAACGGGACCGGGCCAAGAAGGCAAAGGCCGAGGCCAAGCGAGCCAAGCGCATGGGCAAGGTCCCCCAGAGCGGTCCGCTGGTCAACGAGACACCCGAGCCCGAAGGCACGGGTGCCGTGCTCGACGGCAACCTCGACGAAGAGCTGTCGGCGGCTGATCTGATCCGCCTCGTCGAAGAGGTCCAGACCCAGTTCGACAACGACGAGATCAGCTTCGACGAGTACGAGGAGCGCAAGATCGAGCTCCTCGCCCGCCTGCCCACCGACTGAGCCGAACCAGCGCCTTCAGCTCGGCGGCACCGGCTCATCCGGTTCGCCGGTGAATCGAGACGGCGTAGTCGCCGCCGCCGAAGGGGGCACCCTCCCATGTCGAGTAGCGGGCCTCGAGTTCCAGCCCGTTGCGCTCGGCGAGTGCGTCATACACGTGCAGTGCCATGTAGCCGTCACTGAGCTGAAAGCCCGCCACCAGCGCGCCGCCAGGGCGCAAGTGTGCCGCGAGGTTGGCCACGACAGCCGCCTCGCTGCCGCGCTCGAGGAAGATCATCACGTTGCCCGCCGCGACGGCGGCATCGAACTGACGCCGTTCGTCGGCGTCGTCGCTCACGACGACGGCAGACAGGTCGCCTTGGATCCACGCAAGGTCGGGAGCCTTGTCGCGGGCCAAGTCGAGCATGGCCGGGTCGAGATCGACGCCCACGACGTCATAGCCGCGGCGAGCCAGCTCGATCGCCACCCGACCCGTTCCGCAGCCCGCGTCGAGCACGCTTGCTCCCGACTCAAGCAGCGAATCAACTAGATCGGCCTCGCCGTGGATGGATTCGCCCCGCGCGGCCAACTGGGCCCAGCGGTCGTCGTATGCCGCCCCGCGGGGAATGTCGCCTCGCTCGGACCAGCGGCTCAGCGGTCCTCCCAGACGGGGTCACGCTTCTCCGCGAATGCGGAAGCGCCCTCGATGGCGTCGGCGGAACCGAACACTTCCTCCATCTCCGGCCGCTGGTACTCCCAGAAGCCGTCCTCGGACACACCCAGCACATCGCGGATCAGGCGCTTCGAGGCGCGCACTCCCATCGGCGCGTTGCGCGCAATACGCTCAGCGATCTCGACTGCGACGTTCACTGCCTCGCCGCGCGGGCAGACGCGGTTCACCATGCCGTGCTGGTGGGCCACCTCAGCGGTGATCGGCTCGGCGGTCAATGCCATTTCCATGGCCAGGCTGTAGGGCAGCTGTCGCGGCAGCCGCAACAGCGCGCCAGCGCCAGCGAACAGGCCCACACCCACTTCGGGGATGCCGAGCATCGTGCCTTCGGACGCCACGATGAGATCGCACGACAGAGCCACCTCCAGCCCGCCTGCCAGCGCGAAGCGCTCCACCGCCGCGATGAGCGGCTTGGACGCGCTCTTCTCGGTGATGCCGGCAAAGCCCCGCTCGGGCGGATTGGGCATGCCTGCGAGGCCGCCCCCCTCCACGAATGCCTTGAGGTCCATGCCGGCACTGAAGCCGCGCCCCGCCCCGGTGAGCACCCCGACCCGCGCATCGGGATTGGCGTCCAGCGCTTCGAGCGCCTCGCCCAGTGCCACCGACAACGCCATGTTGAACGCGTTCATCGCATCAGGGCGGTTGAGCGTCAGGATCTGCACGTAGCCGCGCTGCTCGACGAGGACGAGGGGTTCTTCGCTCACGGAAACTCCTTCATTTCAGGCGCCGACAGTAGCCTCGCGACGCGACCAGGCACGATACGGAACCCGGAGCGCGGAATGAACGGCAGCGGCGACGAGGTGGGCGACCTGCTGGCGCGGATCGAGATGGCGGAACCGTCGGAGGCGCCGCTGCTGGTCCAATTGCTGGCGCGGTCGCCCAATCTGCAGCAGGCAGACGGGCCGTTGGCCTTGCGGGCTGCCCGGGCACTCAGCGTCCATGGCGGGCCCCAGACGCTGTCGATTGCGGGTGAGCTGGCCGCTCGCGCACACCGTTCGGGGCAGGCAGGCGCCGGGGTCGTGTTCGCCGAGTGCGCCGACAAGATGAGCCTGCTGAGCGGGCGGCCCCAGCAGTTCGGCACCGTGGTCACCCAGCACCTGGGCGACCTCGTGCTGGCACCGGTGGACAGCTCGGTCGACGACGAGTCCCGCAATCGCATCGGCCTGCCGACGCTGGCACAACGGCGTGCAGAGATCGACCGCCGCAACCGTGAGCTCAGCCGCGAACGGGCCGACACTCCGGGCCTGCCGCCCGGCCAGCGCATGTGCCGGGTCTGGCGCGACCCGTCGCCGGGGTTTCTCGGGTCGCGACTCGACGCCGATCCGGCCGGCTGCTGGGCCGACGGCGACGAGCTCACCTTCGTCTGCCGCAGCGATGCCGCCGGCGTGCTGCCTGGGCCGGTCATCGAGCTGCCGATGTGGCGCATCGAAGAGAACGGCGTCAACGTTGACGGCGGCGATCTGTGGGCGCTCAGCGTGCGCATCGAACGTCTGCCGGAAGCCGTGATCGGCTACGGCTTCTGGCCGCTTGACGACGCGGGCAGCCTGCTGGGCGGCCAGCGCGGGCCGGTGCCCCATCGCTTCCGCGGTCCCGACGCGCCAGCCGAGCTGCCCTCACACCCAGACGACGAGCTGCGCGGCGCTACCCAGGTGCACACCATTGACAGCACGGCGCTGCGCTCCAAGCGCACGGTGACGGTGTACCTGCCGCCGGGTCACTCGGTCGCCGAGCGGCTGCCGGTCTTGTATGCGACCGACGGCGGCATGATCGGCCCGTACATCCGGCGCCTTGACGCGGGTATCACCAACGAGACCGTGCCCCGCTTCGTGCTCGTGGCAGCCCACTCGGCGCCCATGGGCGGATATGGCAACGAGCGCGCCATGGAGTACCTGCCGGGCTTCGACAACGACCGATTCGACCGCCACCAGCGCTTCTTCGTCGAGGAACTGACGGCTTGGGCGACCCAGACGTTCGGCGTCTCGGAGGATCGCAGCGAGCGCGGCGTGTTCGGCGCCTCTGACGGCGGCGGCCATGCGCTCGCTGTCGGGCACATGCACCGTGACAAGTTCGGTCACGCCATGGCCTATTCCACCGGCATGCCGCCGAACGAGCAGATGAGCTGGAACGCCGCCGAGGCGCCATTCGTGCACCTGTGCGCCGGCACGCTCGAAGGCGGTTTCCACCAGGCCACCGAGGCGTGGGCGGCCTGGCTGCACTTCGCAAAGTCGCCCCACGAATGGACCGAGCGTGTGTGCGGGCATGACCTCATCCAGTGGATCGAGGAGTTGCCCCGAGCCGTTGCACGCGCCTGGGGTTGAGCGCCGATCCCGTGACCGCAGCGGCGGCCGAACCCCCCGATCGCGTCCACGCCGGGGTGAGCACCGAAGACGGACGCATCGCCGTCGACGGCGTGGGCATCGCCTGGCGACGCTTCACGCCGGCCAGCGACGCCACCGGGGAGCATGGGCCGGCCGGCGAGCGACCCACTGTCGTGATGCTGCACGAGGGCTTGGGCAGCATCACGCAGTGGCGCGACCTGCCCAGCGTGCTGGCGCGGCGTTGCGGTCTCGATGTGGTGGCTTATGACCGCGGCGGCTACGGGCGCTCCGATCCCCTGCCGCAGACCTATGCCGACGGCTTCATGGAACGCGAGGCCGCAGACGTGCTGCCCACGGTGCTCGAACAGCTCGACGTGGATCGGCCCATCCTGGTTGGGCACAGCGACGGGGCTTCCATCGCCCTCATCGCCGCCGCCACAGGCTCGGTGAGCCCGCTCGGCGTCGCGGTCATCGCGCCCCACACCTTCATCGAGGATGTCTGCATCGAGGGCATCCGTGCCATCGACGGTCAGCGCGAGCGGGTCATCTCGGGACTGGCCCGCCACCACGACCACCCCCGCCTCGCGTTCGAGCGCTGGCGGGACGCCTGGCTGACACCTCGGTTCAGCCTGTGGGACATGCGGCCCTTGCTCGAAGGCATCGACTGCGCGGTACTGGTACTGCAGGGTGACCGAGACCAGTACGCCACCGATGCGCAGGTGTGGACGATCACCGAGCGGGTGAGGGGGGCCGAAGGTCACCTTTTGGCCGACTGCGGCCACGTCGCCCACCGAGATCAGCCCGAGCTGGTGACGGGTTACCTCGTCGAGTTCGTCTCAACTTGCGCGCTGGCGCCGAAGCTGCCGGACAGCGCTTCGAGCGCGTCGGCTGCGATGAGATCGGGGTCTTCGAACGGTCCGAAGTGACTCAGTTGCGGGTAGGTGATGAGCCACGAGTTGACGAGCGCCTCGTGTGCAGGCACGCCGATATCCGCATCTTCGCGTGGCGGTAGCTGCAGTCCCCTGCCGATGGCCACGTGCGTCTGGCTGCCGTCGAGCAAGGCGGTCGTCGAGACCCACTCACCGTCGTAGGTCGCCGCTTCGTCTGCCGCACGGCACCTCAGCCGGATGGTGCCGTCGGGCAGATCCTCGAACCCGTTCGCGATATAACTCGCCAGGGCATCGGCCCTCATGGACCCGAAAGGCGGGCGAGGGGCGTACCGCTCGAAGGCCTCACCGCGTGACGCGAACGTCTCCCGCCGCTTGTGAGTGAATTCGAGCAGCGGGTTCTCACCGGGGCCGAACCGGTCCTCGACGCGCCACACGACCGGCTCGTAGCCGTACATTCGCCGGATCGTGCCGGGTCGCCGTGCATCGGCCAGCAGCAGCGTGGCCGCGCCTATCGAGTGGCCGACGCAGTCCAGCTCTCCAGCGGCGATGCCCAAGTGATCGACGATCGCCAGCAGGTCATCTGCCAGCGTCGTCCACAGGAAGTCGCGGTCCGCCGGCGGCGGGCTCCAGCCATGTGCCCGCAGGTCGGGCGCCCAGACGGTGAAGTGCTCGACGAGGCGGCTCGCAAGCGGGCCGTAGACCCGACCGTTGAATCCGGTTGCGTGCACGAACAGCAGCGGCGGGCCGTCGCCCCCCAAGCAATGCAGCGCGAGCTCGACCCCGTCGGCGACTTCGACCATCGCCGGCGCAGGCATGCCGCTGCTGGAGGTAGTCATGCCGGACCCAGACGTGTCCGCGCAGCACATGTGCTAGCCATGCGCGCATGAGTACTACAGACGCCGCTGCGGGCGCTGAGGCACCCCCCGATCTCGAGTTCTTCTGGGATCCGGTCTGCCCGTTCGCGTGGATCACCTCGCGCTGGGTGGAAAAGGTCGTCGCCCAGACCGGCTACTCGGTGGACTGGCGATTCATCTCGCTGCGCATCCTGAACAAGCACCGCGATTACGCCAGCGAGTTCCCTGCGGGATACGAGCAGGGGCACACGGCGGGGCTGCGGATGCTGCGCACCGCCGCTGCGGTGCGGGCAGAGCTCGGTCGGGACGTCATGGGTCCGCTGTATGACGCGATGGGCCAGCACTACTGGGAGATGCCCAAGGGCTCGGGGCTGCGCGACCGCATCGGCACCGAAGCCCACACCGCAGAAGCGCTGGCGTCCGCCGGGCTGCCCACCGACTTCGCATCAGCCGTCAACGACGAGAGCTGGGATGCCGAGATCGAGGCCGAGACCGAGCTGGCGCTCAGCCGCACCGGGCGCGATGTGGGCACGCCGATTATCACTGTCGAGCCCCCGGACGGGCTGTCGTTCTTCGGACCCGTCATCTCACGCGTGCCCACCGACGAACAGGCCGTCCCGCTGTGGAACGCCGTCATCGAACTCGCACGCTTTCCCGGTTTCGCCGAGCTGAAGCGGTCGCTGCGCGAGGCTCCGCAGCTGCGTGTGCTGGGCACCATGTCTGACAATCCCGAGATGGAGGACTGGGAAGCCGGCTCCCGCAAGGCCCACAAGCCCGGCTGACTCGGCTAGCTCTGCTCGAAGCGGTACGCCTCGGCCTGGGGCTTGAGCGGGCGCGACAGCCACAACGGGCGCCGCAGGCCGCCGGGGCCCGGCGCGGGCCGGGTCATCTCCAGCCAATCGGTGTACGCCTCCGCGGCACGTGCCGTGTCCACCACCACGTCGCCGTAGCTGTCGCCGGCCTCAGCCGGCATCACGCGCACGCGCTGGTGCCAGCACTGCATGCCCGATACGGGATCGGGCTGCACGGAGAAGGTCAGGTTCTGGTGCACGCCGGTGTCGTTCCACCAGACCCGTTCGGAGTCAGGATCGTCCGATGCGAACGGCGCCATCGACCCGGTGCGCCGCAGCCGCCAGGTCGTGCCGTCCCGATCGATTTCTGCGGGACCGCCGGCCCACGACCGAGGGCCATCGCCATTGCGGCCACGTCCTGCCCGCTCTTGTTCGCTCCGCTCACGGGCCGCTCGGTCCACGGCTACGCCTTCCGGCTCAGCCTCCGGCGCGGGGTCGAGCCGCCAGCGACCCATGTGGTGCGAGGCGGCCACCACGCCCGGGCGGATGCCCTCGGTGCGCCATGCCGAGATGACGAAGTGACCTATCCGGGTGGAGATCCGCACCAGCCCGCCGACGTCGATGCCGAGCACCTCGGCATCGGAGGGATGGATCCACAGCGGGTGGCGATGGCTGATCTCCGCCAGCCACTTCGAGTTCGCGGATCTGGTGTGGATCAGCGTCGGGATCCGGAAGGTCGGCACCAGGATCCGCTCGTCTCCGGCGAGGTCCAGTTCCTGCCAGTGCACGTGGCTGGGAATCCAGCCGGGCGTGGCGTGCTCGGGCCAGCCCCAGTCGGCCAGCGTCGTGGAGTAGAGCTCGAGCTTGCGGGACGGCGTCGGGAAGCCCCGCCGCGCCGCGCCTGCCACGTGCACTCCGAGCGCACCGTCGCCCAGCGGGGGCAGCGGCGCTGACGCCGCGCCGACCGTGTCACGTTGCGGCCGGTACACCCCGTCGTCGCCGAGCACCGCTCCCAGCAGCTGCGACGGCGCCACGACGCGCTCGTGGTGGCCGTAAGGGTCGCCCTCGATGGCATAGGCGCCGCGGTCACGCATGAAATCCAGCGGGGTCTGGCCGGCCGCGGCCGCATCGTCTGCGAGCCCGGGGACCTCGTCGGCAAAGATCGCCCCGTAGTACTCATCGACGCTGATGGGTTCGCCGGGCCTGGCGGGGCTCTCGAACCACTGGCGGATGCCGAGCGAGCCGTCGGGGTCGATCCGCCACGACAGGTCGATCCAGAACTCGTTCTCCTCCCAGACCTCCCCCGGATTGAACTCGTGAGTGCGGCTGTGCGGACCCACCTCTCGCCCGGCCAGCTCCGCGTAGCGCCGCATGACCGGCTGGCGGAATCCCAGCCACTGGCCGGCGTGAGTCTCGAAGGACGCCAGGTCGTGGCGTTCCGAGCCGACACCCATCGGCAGCACGTAGTCGGCGAACCACGCTGTCTCGGACCAGGTGGGCGTCAGCGCCACGTGGCAGCCGACGCGTTCAGGATCGGACAGGGCCTCCAGCCAGCTGAAGCCGTCGGGATTCGTCCACACCGGGTTGTAGACGCGGGTGAAGTAGGTATCCAGACGCCCCCGCCCCTCGCGCAGGAAGTGCGGCAGCAGGATCGACATCTCGTGGTGGCAGAGCGGATACTCGGGCGGCCAGGAGAGCTCATTCCAGTGATCGGATGCCGGCGGCCGCAGCGGAGGCGCCGGCTTCATCTTGTGCCAGCCGGCACCTGTCGTGCCGCCGGGCGTGCCCACCGAGCCGGTGAGCACGTTGAGGAAGAACAGGCAGCGGGCCGTCTGCCAGCCGCCGAGGTTGCCCGCACCGGCCGCCCGCCAGTTGTGGGATGCAAAGCGACTCTGCGCGCTGCCGATCAATGCAGCGATCTCGCGCAGCTCATCCGCGTCCAGCCCGCACAATTCGGCTGCCCGCTCAGGCGTGTAGTCGGCGTAGGCGTCGAGCAGCGCCCGCTCGACTGACTCGAAGACGGGCGGCAGATCGGGGCGAGTCCGCGACAGGTAGGTCTGCCAATTCGTCCATCGGTGCACGAAGGCGCGGTCCCAGGTTCCGGCTTCGATCAGCAGGCGCGCCAGGCACAGCAGCAGGACCGGCTCGGTCCCCGGCCACGCCGGCAGCCAATGGTCCGCCTTGGCTCCCGTGTTGGAGAGCCGAGGATCCACGCAGATGACCTTGGCCCCACGCTGCTGCCCTTCGACGATGCGCTGCGCATGCGGATTGAAGTAATGCCCAGCCTCGAGATGGCTCGAGATGAGAAAGATCACCTCGGCATTGGCGAAGTCGGACGAGGGCCGATCGTGGCCCATCCAACTGGCGTACCCGACCCGTGCGTTGGAGGAGCAGACGTTGGTGTGGCTGTTGTGCCCGTCGATGCCCCACGCCGTCAGGACGCGCTCGGTGTAGCCGTCCTCGCCGGGCCGGCCGACGTGGTACATGATCTCGTCCCGGCGGCCCTCGGTGATCGCGGTGCGGATGCGCTCGGCGATCTCGTCCAGCGCGGTGTCCCAGCTGATGCGCTCCCAGCCGCCGCCCCCCCGCTCGCCCGTGCGGCGAAGCGGGTGCAGGATCCGCTCGGGGTCCTGCACCTGGTTGACGGTGGCGGGACCCTTGGCACAGTTGCGACCCCGTGAGGCGGGGTGCTCGGGGTTGCCCTCGAAGCGCACCACCTCGTCGGTGTCGCGGTCGATGTAGGCGACCAGCCCGCAGGCTGCCTCGCAGTTGAAGCAGGTCGTCGGCACCAGGGAGTAGTTGCGCTCGACGCGTTCGGGCCACGCCGCAGCATCGAGCTCGGTCCAGTTATGCCATTCGCTGTGCGGGACGGCCGAGCTGAGACGCATCGCAGCGTCCTCCGCGCTCGCGGATTGATCCTGATCGGTCATGACGGTTCGCTCATGAGAGGGGCACCGCCTGCGCCTCACGCAGGAATGCTCGATCATGTCGCCACAGCCACGCCAAGACCGCCAACGCAGCCACGGGCGTCCACGAGAAGACGGCTGCGTCGGCACGCATTGCCACCAGCGCGCCCCAGACCGCACCGCCGCCCAGGACTGCCTCGCCCACCAGCCGCCCGATGAGCGCGAGCACGGGACGATCCGCCCACTGCACACGGCCGCGGCACTGGCGCAGCAGCAACGCGGTGTACCCGGCAGTCGCCACCGAGAAGAGCGCCGTGGGGATGATCAGCACGGCAAACCACGTCGAGCCGCCCCACAGGCCGCCGATGCCCCACAGCGTCACGAGCACTCCGTCGATCATGATCACCCACGCACCCGCAGTGATCCAGCTGCGGAGCCGGCCCTTGGTGAACAGGTACCAGAAGCGCTCGGGCCGCTTGAGGTCGGCGATCAGCAGGACACCGGTCACAGCGAGCGCGACCAGTGCGATGACGGCGGGGCCCGTAGCCAGCGCTGCGCGATCGTCCCAGCCGAGCAACGCCGCTGTCATCGCCCACAGCATCACGCCGGCCGCTACACCCTTGGTGACGAAGTATGCGGAGACCTTGGCTCCCCACGGCTCGGAGTGCGCCACGGTGTACGCGGTGCGCGCGTCTGAGCTGCTGTCTTGGGGCCACGTTGCGCTGCCGGTCCAGTCCGACCAGATCAACCCGTCAGGTGCGACGGGCCGAGCCAGCGGATCGAGCGCCTCGGGAACTGTGCCCGCGTAGTGCACCTTCGGCAGCGTGCGACGCTCTGGCGCTCGCACGGGCAGGCTCTCCCTCTGGATCCGCTGGGCAACGAGGTCATTCGGATCGTCATGGTCGACCACCGTGATGGCGCGGGTCGGGCAGACCGACACGCACGAAGGCTCCAGCCCCACCTCCAGCTTGTGCTGGCAGAAGTTGCACTTGTGCGCGGTGTTGGTGCGCGGCGAGATGTAGAGCGCGTCATACGGGCAGGCATTCATGCAGCCCTTGCAGCCGATGCAGCGTGAGTCGTCGAAATCGACAACGCCGTTGCTCGCACGGAACAGCGCCCCCGTCGGGCAGATCGAGATGCACGGCGCGTCGTCACAGTGATTGCAGCGCATCACCGCGAAGTGCCGTTGCGTGTCGGGGAACTCGCCCGTCTCGACGTAGTTCACCCACGTGCGGTTGACGCCCAAGGGCACGTCGTGCTCGCTCTTGCACGCCACCGTGCACGCGTGGCAGCCAATGCACGCGCCGCTGTCCAGCAGGAACCCAAGGCGCGTCACGCACACAGGATCGCACAGCGAACGGCCACCGCAATGCACCGCCACGAGCCGAACTGTCGGCCGCCCCGCGCAGCAGACGCGGTCGCGCGGGTTACCGGCCGCCCGAGTCCGCGCGCCTAACGTGGCACGGGACGAGTCAGGGGGCACTCATGAGCGACGATGCCGCGAACGGCAGTGCGGACGGCGACGAGATCATCCGCCTGAGTGACGTGTACAAGATCTTCGGACCCCAGCCGCGGGGCCGCGCGTTCGAGCTGGCCCGCTCCGGCGTGCCCAAGAACGATGTGCAACGGCTGTCGGGGCATGTCGTCGGGCTGACAGACGTGAACTTCTCGGTCAAGCGCGGCGAGATCTTCGTCGTGATGGGCCTGTCCGGCTCCGGCAAGTCCACGGCGATCCGGATGGTCAACAAGCTCCACGACGTCACGCACGGCGAAGTGCTCGTCGACGGAACCGACGTTCAGAAGCTCCAAGGCGCCGACCTGCAGCAGTTCCGCCGGGAAAAGATGGGCATGGTCTTCCAGCACTTCGCCCTGTTCCCCCATCGCAGCGTGCTGGACAACGTCGGCTATGGCCTCAAGGTGCAGAAGGTTGACCGCTCTGAACGCAACGAGGCCGCAATGCGGGCGCTCTCACTCGTCGGTCTCGCAGCGTTCGCGGAGCACCGTCCCGCTCAGCTCTCGGGCGGCATGCAGCAGCGCGTCGGTCTCGCCCGGGCGCTTGCTTCCGACCCCGACATCCTGCTCATGGACGAAGCCTTCAGCGCCCTCGATCCGCTCATCCGTCGCCAGATGCAGGACGAGATGATGGAGATCCAGGACGAAGTCCACAAGACGATCCTGTTCATCACCCACGACCTCAACGAGGCGCTGCGCATAGGCGACCGGGTCTGCATCATGAAGGACGGCGCGGTCGTGCAGATCGGCACGCCTGAAGAGATCCTCACCGAGCCCGCGACCGGCTACGTAGCCGAGTTCGTCCAGGACGTCGACCAAGGGCGCGTTATTCAGGTCCACGAGGTCATGTCCGTGCCGCAGCCGATCCCGACCGACATGTCGCTCAGCGACGCGCTGACCCTCTGCGACGACATCGCCGGCAGATTCTGCTGCGATTCCGACGGCCGGCCAGTCTCGCTGCTGACGGCGGCCGACGGCTTGCGCGCCCGCAGCATGGGCAGCAATGACCTCTCCAAGGCGCTGCGATCCGACTTCGACAAGTGCAGTCCCGACGCCACGCTCAACGAGCTCTACGCCGCGGCGGGACGAGGACTGTCCATCGCGGTCGTCGACGACGACGGCAAGCTCGTCGGCAATCTCGACCCGCGCCTGATCATGGAGGAGATGGGTCGAGTCGAGCGGCTCATAGAGGGCTTCGAGCGGGAGGTGTTCATGTGAGCGCCATCGCACTGCTTGCGCAGGCCAACGGCGAAGACGCCGCAGAAGAGGACACCGGCCATTTCATCGACCGATTCGTCGACACCGTCACCGCACCCGAGGCGGGCGATCGTGTCGTCGACTGGGTCACCACCGGAATCGAGTGGGCATTCCTGGCCGCATTATTCATCGTCCCGCTGCTGATCCTGTCCGGCGGCGTCGTGGGGCGTCGTTACGGCCTCGCGGCGGGCGGCCTGGTCGGGATCGTCGTCATGTGGTGGTACCGGTTCAGACCCGAGCAGATCGTCGACTCGGGAACCCACCCCTACCTGATCGACGGCGAGCGAACGGAATGCCGGGACGCCCTCGTCGACGCCGAAGGCGAGATCTTGGAATGCTCGTCGGGCGTCGTCGCGCAAGCGCGGCAGAACACTGTGCTCGACAACTGGCAGATCCCGGTCGGCGACTGGGTGGAACAGACCGTCTTCTGGGTCGACAACAACATGAAGGCCACGCTCGAGGTGATCGAGTGGCCGTTCCGGACGCTGCTCAACGTCATCGTCGACGAGTGGCTGCTGCAGATGTCCTGGCTGACGGTCTGCCTCGGCGTGTTCTTGCTGGGGTGGCTGATCCGCAACTTCCAAGTGGGCTTCCTGGCGTTCATCGGCCTGCTGATCTGCGGCGTGCTGGGAGAGGCCTACTGGCGTGAGACCGCACTGACGATCGGCTTCATCGGCGTCGCCGTGCTGCTCTGCGTGATCGTCGGGATACCCCTCGGCGTCTTGTGCGGCCGCGTCGACGGTGCGTGGAAAGTCGTCCGTCCCGTTCTCGACGCCATGCAGGTCGTGCACTCGTTCGTGTACATGCTGCCGTTCATCTTCTTCTTCGGCGTCGGGTTCGTCTCAGCGACCATGGTCACGATGACGTTCGCCCTGCCGCCGCTGATCCGGCTCACCAACCTCGGCATCCGTCAGGTTCCCGAGGACGTGGTCGAGGCGTCGCGCGCCTATGGCGCGCCCGAATGGCGCGTGCTCACTGACGTGCAGCTCCCGCTGGCGCGGCCGGCAATCATGACCGGCCTCAACCAGACGCTGCTGCTCGCCATATCGATGCTGGGCATCGCCGCGATCATGGGCGCCGGCGGCCTGGGCCGGCTGCTCTTCCAGGCAATCTCCAACCTCGACATCGCGCAAGCGGGTTCTGGCGGCTTGGCGTTCTTCCTGGTGGCGGTTGTGCTGGACCGGCTCAGCCAGCCCGAGGCCAGCGATTCGGGCAATCTCCTCAGCCGGATCACCAACGCTTGGCGAAACCGGCGCACCCCCGAGAGGCTGCTCATCGAAGCCGAGTCGGCTGATTCCGGATCACCGGATCCCGAACCGCCAGTGCCTGACGAGGCATTCGAGACCGTCAGCGGGCCGGAGCGCGGCGCCGTCATCGCGACCACCATCGGTGCAGCCGTGACGCTCGTGGCGTTGCTGCTGCCCTGGAACGTCAATGCCGGCCTCGTCTCAGCCTTCGCTCGCAGCACCGACGTCGACTTGCGGCTCGTGGAGTGCTCAGGCGAATGGTTCGAGGAGCAATCGCTCGACCCGCTCGCTGAGGGCAGTACTGAGCTGGTGTGCGCCGGTGACGTCTCCTATATCTCCCAGAGCTACAACGGCGTGTCCGCATCCGGCGGGTCGTGGATCGGCATCTTCATCGGCGTCATGGCGGCGGTCGTATTGCTGGCAGGGCTCAACACCCTGTTCCGGCCGGGTCAAGGCTCGCGCTGGCTGTCCGCGCACGGTGCGGCGGTGTTCTCCATCGGAACACTCGTCGTAACGGTGGCGTATCTCTTCGCGCGACCACCCGACAACGTCGAGGAGCTCGCCATCTACAGCAAGGGAGCGGGCGTCTACCTCGCCGTCGTCGGCGCCCTCATCGCATCGATCGCGGCAGCCGTCTGGATCTGGCGCGCGCCCATGACGGCGCGTCGCCCGTTGCCCGCAAATGTCGGCTGGGGCCGGCTGCTGGGCGTTTCGTTCTGCATCGTGCTGCTGGTCATGGGCGGGTACGCAGGATGGAGCTTCGACACCCGCGCCGAATCCGTCATCGACGATGAACTCCAAGCCGAACTCGATCAGATCGCAGCAGAGGGCCAGGCAGCAGCGGATGCGGCTCGAGCCGCAGCGATCGGAGCAGACGAGGCCGAGGCCGCCGGCGATCTCGAGCGCGCACAGGAACTGCGACGAGAAGAGAACCAGGCGCTCGCGCTCGAGGGTGTCCGAGCAGCTGACATCGCTGCGAAGATCGCCGAGGCCAAGCGAACCGGTGACGTCATCCACGACGGATTCGAGTCTGAGGGCGCCGGATTGGGCATCTGGGCGCTGATCGCTGGGATCGCTGCATTGGTGATGGTGGTGCCGGCGATCGGACTGACCGGCATCGACGAGTCGCGCCGCTATCGCTGGAGCGCGCTTGTAGGCGGCGCTGGCATCGGCATCTCGGTTCTCGCGCTCTCGTGGGTCTTGACCATCGTCCGTGTTGCCGATCAGAACTTCGTCTCAGGGGTCGGCTCGGTGTTCGTGCTGACGGCGGGCTTCACGATGTTCGCGACGTCACGAGGAACGCTCGCCGAGTTCGAGCGGAACAAGATCTACGGCGATATCCCTGCAAGCGCGCAGTAACCCAAGAACCGCTCAGCGATATGCGGTGGTTTCCGAACACGCATGCGCGGTCTAGGGTCTAGGACGAGCTATGGGCCCGACTACGCTCCCGGCAGGGAGCCCTCGTCGAGCCGGGCGATCGGCGCCACTCTTGCGTGGTCCCAACACGGTGCGCCGCGCGACGCAATCTGAGGCAGATCAGGGAGGATCTCCGCAATGTTCACCAAACAAATGACCAAGCTGCTGCTGTTGCTAGCAGCGTTCGCCTTGTTCGCCGCAGCGTGCGGCGACGACGGCGACGGCGATGGCGACGCCACCGCCACTCAAGAGACGTCGGCACCGGCTGCGGCCGATGAGGACATGGCCGACGAGGACATGGCCGCCGACGAGGACATGGCCGAAGAAGAGGACATGGCCGACGAGGACATGGCCGAAGAAGAGATGGCCGACGAGATGTCGATGACGCCCGGCGAAGGCGTCACCGTCACCATGGGCCGTGCCAACTGGAGCACCGGCTACTTCCAGGCAGAGCTGTACCGGCAGATGCTGGAAGAGCTGGGCTACACGGTCACCGATCCGGCTGAACTCGAGCTCGGTCCCAACAACGGCTACATCGCCATGGCCGAGGGACAGATGGACTTCTGGGCCAACAGCTGGTATCCGGGCCACCTCGCCTGGCTGGCCGGTGAGCTGCCCGACGGCTCGCTCGTCGGCGACCACCTGTCGATCGTGGGCGAGGAGATGATCGCAGGCGGCCTGCAAGGCTTCCTGGTGACCAAGTCGTTCGCTGACGAGTACGGCGTCTACACCATGGACGACCTGAACAGCAATGCCGAGGCACTGGCGGCATTCGATGCCACCGACCCGGTGCCGGGCAACGGCATCGCCGACATCTTCGGCTGCCCCGAGTCGTGGACCTGCGACAACATCATCACCAACCAGATCCTGTTCTCAGACTGGGACAACATCAACCAGACCATCGCCGGCTATGACGCCATGTTCGCCCAGGCCGTCGACTCTGCCAACGAAGGCATCCCGATGGTGGCCTACACGTGGACGCCCTCGGCGTACATCACCCAGCTGCGGCCGGGCGACAACGTGTACTGGATGGGTGTTGACGAGATCCTCGACGACTCCAACCCGTCTGGCACCGAGGGCGGCGAGGCCCACTCGCAGCGTGGTGCAGACGGCACTGGCGGCTACGCAGCAATCGGAGCGGACCAGTGCCCGTCAGCAGCCGACAATGCTGACGGCCTGTGCCCGATCGGCTGGATCGCTGCCGACATCCTGGTCACCGCCAACAATGACTTCCTGGCTGCCAACCCGGCCGCCGCGAAGCTGCTCGAGGTGGTGAAGCTGTCAGTGATCGAGGTGTCGCTGGCCAACGTCGAGCAGGGCGAGGGCGCCGCACCTGGCGACCTGGCCTCTGACTGGATCGCGAACAACCGCGCCACAGTCGACGCCTGGCTCGACGCTGCTCGCGCAGCTGCGTAAGCAGGTGCACATAGCCGCTGCCTGATCTGGCCGGCGGCACAACAAGCACTCAGCAGGGGGTGCCGGGCTGCAGCCCGGCGCCCTCTGCGCGTCTGCTGCTGTTCAGTCCTCCAGCTCAGGCAGGCGCGCCGGGGTGTTCGAGGCAGTCACGCGAGCCAGTCCGCCGTCCACCACCAGCGTCTCCCCGGTGACGTAACGGGATGCATCTGACGCGAAGAACAGCACCACGTCGGCGATGTCGTCGCCGAAGCCCCAGCGCTTGAGCGCGATCTGGCCGGCGAGGTCCTCGATCAGACCAGGCACGTTGTTGCGAGCGTCTTCCCAGATGGCCGTGGCGATGAGGCCAGGCGCGATCGAGTTCACACGGATTCCCTCAGGACCCCAATCTGCGGCCAGGGCTCGGGTCATCGCATCGACAGCGCCCTTCGTGCCGGCGTACGCCACGCGACCGAGCGGACCGTGCACACCCGCCACCGAGCTGATGTTGATGATCGAACCGCCGCCGCGCTCGATCATCGACGGGGCCAAGCCGACGCTCAGCATCACGAGCGAGCGCACGTTGATCGAGAACACCAGGTCAAAATCGGCCTCACTGAGCTGCGACGGAGTGCGGCGCATCGGGATGCCGGCGTTGTTGACCAGAACATCCACGCCGCCGACCTCGTTCAAGATGCGCTGAGCGAGGTCAGTTCCCGCACCTGCGGGCGCGAGGTCGGCCGTGAGCACGACGGGATCGTGCTGCAGCGCGGCAGCAACATTCTCAAGATCAGTGGTAGTCCGCCCGGTCAGCACCACCTGCGCGCCTGCAACATCCAGCGCGCGTGCACTCGCTTCGCCGATGCCGCGGCTGGCTCCGGTGACGACTGCCACCTTTCCGTCAAGCCGGATGCTGGTGCCGTGGGAACTGTCTGTGGTGGCTGCGTTCGTCATGCGCGCAAGCTAATGCGCGGCGTGGGCCCGAGAGGCGGCGGGACTCTCCGGCCTGCTCAGGGAGTGTGCTCGGCCAGGAATGCTGCGAACTGCTCCATTGCGGAGGTACGAGCGTCGCCCTCCATCCAGTCCTCGATCATCGTGGAGTTCGGCGCGACCTCATGGACGATCCTCGACGAGGATTCGGGGTGGTACAGGTCGTTGCCGAGCAGCACCAGCAACGGTGTCTGCACGGTGGCCACGAAGTCCCGGTCGACGTTGAACAGGAAATTGTCGCCGTCGTACATGTTCGAGCGGAACTGTGTCCAGGCGGCTTCGTCGGCTTCGGGATGGTCGTTACGGATCGCCTGCGCCCAGTCGTCGAACATGTCGTAGAACGCGTGACGGTTCTCGTCGAGCCCGATGGTCTGGAACAGCGTGGCGCTGACCACCCGCTCGGGAGCTGCCTGGATCAGTCCCATGATGTAGGGGCCGCCGATGCACATGCCGGCAAGGTGAAACCGTTCGCAGCCGAGGTGGTCCATGAGCGCGAGCTGGTCAGCGGTGTAGGTGGCCCAGCCGTCCTCGGCAGACACGGGAGCGCTCGAGCGACCGGCGTTGCGCTGGTCCATCGCGATGACCCGGTACCGGTCGGACAGTTGCGTGATCGGATTCCACGGCATCTGGGGCCAGAAGGAAGCGGCGGATCGCATGCCTCCTGGTGCGATCAGCAGCAACGGGAATCCCGAGCCGTGGTCGTCGTAGTGAATGTCCGCTGTGCCATGCATGAAGTGCGCCATGACGCCAGTCTGCCCGCAGCGCGCCAGCGGGGCAGGCGAACCGCCGCGCTCCACAACACGACAACGCCGGGGCCGCCCACTATCGTGCCGCTGCGATGATGCGGCTGACCACCTCCGACGGCGAGCACGCCGTGCTCCACGACCTGGGCGGGCACGGCACACCGTTGCTGCTGACGCACGGGAACGGTCTCAACGCAGGCATGTGGGCCACGGTCGTGCCTCATCTGCAGGACAGCTTCCGGTGCTGGGGGCTGGACTTCCGGGGCCATGGCGCATCGCGCCCTCAGCATGACGGCATGTCGGTCGAGCGGTCACGGTTCACCGACGAGGTGCTGGCCGCGGTGAATGCCCTCGGCGGCGAGTCGATGCTGGCCGTCGGCCACTCGCTGGGAGCGGCAAGCCTGCTGCACGCCGAACTTCGCCAGCCCGGCACCTACCGGGGGCTGTACCTGTACGAGCCGGTGCTGGTTCCCGAGGGCTTCCCGATGCCCGATTCCGATCATGAACTCGTCGTGGCTTCGAGGCGGCGGCGGATTCGCTTCGCGACCGTCGACGAGGCCTACGACCGCTTCATGTCCAAGCCGCCGTTCTCGCGTTGCGAGCCCGAAGCGGTCAGGGCCTACGTCGAGATCGGCACGTATCCCTCAGGCGACGACGCAGTGCGACTGTCGTGCTCGGGTGACACCGAGGCACGCATCTACGAGTCAGGCATGCCGATGGACTTCTCCGGCTTCGGCGCTATCGCCTGCCCCACTGTGATCGCCCGCGGCGACGCCCCTGCGCAGTGGAACGAAATCCCGCCTCGCGTCGCACAGCCCATCGCGGAGGCGCTCGGCAACGGCCGTCTCGAGACGTTCGCCGAGCTCAGCCATTTCGGCCCGATGGAGAACGGCGAGATGGTCGCCAAGTCCATCCGCGCACATCTCGAGCCCCTCGCGGCGTAGCCGCGATCAATCAACGCAGCGCGGCGTAGCCGCGCGGGGCGTCGCTCAGGCAGCGGCAGGCAGATCGTCCGGATCGAGGTCGTAGAGCTCGAGGACGTTGCTCCAGACCATCTGTTCCTTCTCGTCGTCAGGAACGCCCGAGAGAATCTCGTCGAGGATCGGCCGCGAGTTCGGCCAGATCGAATCGTGATGGGGGTAGTCGTTGCCCCACAGCAGGTTGCTGACGCCGATCGAGTGCCGGGTCGCGACGCCCTCGACATCGTCCTCGAAGGTGACCCAGAAGTTCCGGTCGAAGTACTCCGACGGCTTCATCGTGAGCTCGTCGGACACTTCCCAGGGCGTGCGGTACGCCGCGTGGTCGAGTCGCTGCTTGAAGTGGCCGACCCAGCCAGTCTCGTACTCCGCGCAGACGAAGCGCAGATCCGAGAAGCGCTCGACGACCCCGCCGCAGATGAGGTCGATGATCGTGTTGGCGATGGTGGTGTGGGCCAGCGTGTAGCCCTTCAGGTGGCCGCCAGGCGTGCCCCAGTGCTCAGGCATGCCGCCCTCGAGGCTCGACCCGGTGAAGATGTGCATGGTCAGCGGCACACCGAATTCCTGGGCGCGGGCCCAGAACGGGTCGAAGTCGGGATGGCAGTACGGCTTGGCGGGGTCGACGTGGGCGGGGATGGCGAAGCCGCGCACGCCGAGCTGGGCCGAGCGGTCGATCTCGGCAATCGCGCGCTCGACGTCGGGCAGCGGCAAGCAGCCGACACCGATGAGCCGGTTGCGATCGACCGAGCAGTAGTCGAGCACCCAGTCGTTGTGGTTGCGGAAGGCGGCGTCGCGCACCTCGTCGTCAGGAATGGCAAAGGTGAACATCGACAGGCTCGGGTACATGACCTCGCCGACGATGCCGTCCTGGGCCTGCTCGTCCAGCCGCGCGGCCGGGTCCATCACGCCGGGGTTGAATCCGTCATAGCCCCGCTCGATGCGGGCATGGGTGGCGGGATCGGACAGGCTGGCACCGGCAATGCCCAGCCGGCCCACCGGCACGGGGCGGATGCCGCCGGGCAGCACCAGCCAGGTACCCGGCTTGTCGTTGTAGTCCTTGCTAATGAACGGTGCCCGATCGCCGAACCTGTCGGTCAGTCCTGCATAGATCTCGGCTGCCTCGACGACGTGCGAGTCACACGAGTAGTACCGCATCGCTCTCCCCTGCTTCTGTCTGAGCGTCAGTACGCCTGGTTGCCCAGCGCAAACGCACTGCGCGGCCCACAGTACCAGCGGCCTTCGCCCGGCTCCCGTGGGTGCACCGGTGCTGCTCGGGCGGCGACTGCGCGCGATGTGCCATCGTGACGCCATGCGTGCTTTGGAAGTGCAATCCCTGAGCGGTCCTGCGGGCGTCGCCGTCGTCGACGCCCCCGAGCCGGTCGCCGATCCTGACGGTGCCTCGGTCATCGTCGACATCGTCTGCGGCGGCGTGTCGTTCCCCGACTTGCTGCAGAGCCAAGGGCTCTACCAGTACCGGCCCGATCCGCCGTTCAGGCCGGGCATCGAGGCCTCGGGTGTGGTGCGCTCAGCGCCTGCCGATTCGGGATATGCGCCCGGCGATCGGGTGTGCGTGTGGTCGAGCGAATGCCTGGCAGAGGTCGTGGCCGCCAAGCCCCGTGACCTGTTCGCCTTGCCCGGCGAGCTCTCGTTCGAAGAGGGGGCGGCGCTGGTCATGAACTACCAGACCGCCGTGTTCTGCATGATCGACAGGGCGGGTCTGCGCGAGGGCGAGTCGGTGCTGGTGCTCGGCGCCTCGGGCGGGGTGGGCACCTCGGGCATCCAGGTGGCGAAGGGCGTCGGCGCCGGCCCGGTCATCGGCCTGGTGTCGACTGAGGCCAAGGGCGACATCGCTCGAGCTGCAGGTGCCGATCACATCGTGCTGATCAGCGATACCTGGAAGGACGAAGTGCGCGAGCTCACGGGCGGGCGGGGCGTCGACATGACCTACGACCCGGTCGGCGGCGATCGCTTCCTCGACGGCATCCGGGCGCTGGCACGCTTCGGACGCCTCGTCGTCGTGGGATTCGCTGCGGGCGAGATCCCGACGGTCAAGGTGAACCGGCTTCTGCTGCGCAACGTCAGCCTCGTCGGCGCGGCCTGGGGCGAAGCCGTGGCGGCGGACCCGACGATTCCCGCCCGAATCCACGAGCGACTGCTTCCCATGATCGCATCGGGTGCGGTGAAGCCGCCCATCGGGCAAGTGCTGCGGTTCGAAGACGCGGCGCAGGCCTACCGGCTGCTCGACGAGCGCGAAGCCGTCGGCAAAGTGCTGGTGCGAATGCGTCCAGATCCCAGCTAGCGGGCGAGGAAGTCGCGGGCCAGCAGCGCCATGGCGACGGCCACGCAGGCGGCGTCCTCGCCCACGTTGTGACCGCCTGGACCCTCGCTGCGCTGCAACGCCTGTTCTTCGTTCTCGACGGTGACCAAGCCGAAGCCGACCGGGACGCCAGTTTCGAGCTGCACCGCCATCACACCCTGGGCTGCACCCCCGCTGACGAGCTCGTAGTGCGTGGTCTCGCCACGGATCACCGCCCCGATGACCACGAGGGCATCGACCTGTCCAGATCCGGCGAGCAGCCTCGCCGCCAGCGGGATCTCGAAGCACCCCGGCACGGTCACCTCGGTCGCGTGAATTGCACCAAGCTCGTCGAGGCCCCGTTCGACCCCCGCTGCCAGACGGTCCACGATCTCGGTATTCCAGGTCGCCCGCACGACGCCGATGCGAAGCCCCGCACCGGCCCCCGCCGGCGGTCTGCCGGCCCGTTGGTCGCCGCTCGCCACGCCTGCACGGTACCCCCCTGATCGCAGGGGGCGACCCGCGCCTACGCTGGGCGGATGGCAGGCGCGCGCGCCCGGCTCGCGGCCGACATCGGCGGCACCTTCACCGACATCGCGCTCGAGGTGGGCGGTGACGGCGGGTCCGGCCAACTCCACACGGCGAAGGTGCTGACAACCCAGGACGCGCCAGCCGATGGCGTGCTCGAGGGCGTCGGGGACGTCCTGTCCGCTGCGGGCGTCGAGCCCGCGGAGGTGGAGGTGTTCATCCACGGCACAACGCTGGCCACCAACGCCCTGATCGAGCGCCGCGGCGCCCGCACGGCGCTGCTCACCACGCACGGCATCCGCGACTCGGTCGAGATGGCCCACGAGAACCGGTTCGAGCAGTACGACCTCTACATGCGGCGGCCTGAGCCGCTCGTGCCGCGGGACCGTCGCATCGGCATACCCGAGCGGCTGAGCGCTGACGGCAGCGTGCTGCTGCCGCTCGACCCCGACGCCGTGCGTGCCGCTGCTGCCCAGCTTGCCGACGACGGGGTGACTTCGGTGGCGGTGGGTTACCTGCACTCGTACCTTGACCCGCGGCACGAGCAGCGCACCGCCGAGATCCTGGCCGAGTGCTGGCCCGAGGCGACCGTCACGCTGTCGTCGGAGGTGTGCCCTGAGATCCGCGAGTACGAACGCTTCTCGACCGCGTGCGCCAACGCGTACATCGCTCCGCTCATGCGCAGCTACCTGACCGACCTCGATGCGCGCCTCAAAGCGCTGGGCCTGGGCTGCGGGCTGTTCCTGATGACCTCGGGCGGCGGTTTGGGAACGCTCGCGGAGGCCGTGCGCTTCCCGGTCCGGCTGATCGAGAGCGGTCCCGCCGGCGGGGCACTGCTCGCCTCGGAGATCGCCCGAGGCTTGGGCTGCGAGCGGGCGCTCAGCTTCGACATGGGCGGCACCACCGCCAAGCTCTGCATCGTCGAGTCCGGGCATCCGCGCACGAGCCGTGAGTTCGAGGTCGGGCGCGAGTACCGGTTCCTGCCCGGCAGCGGACTGCCGCTGCGGCTGCCCGTGATCGAGATGGTCGAGATCGGTGCCGGCGGCGGCTCGATCGCGAGCGTGGACGCCCTCGGGCGCATCACGGTCGGGCCGGCCAGCGCCGGCTCCGAGCCGGGACCTGCCGCGTACGGGCGGGGCGGGGCAGATCCCACCGTGACGGACGCAGACGCAGTTCTCGGCAGGCTGGCACCGGAGCGCTTCGCAGGCGGCACGATGACGTTCGATGCCGAGGCTGCCGCGAAGTCGCTCACCTCAGCGGTGGCCGAACCCGCGGGACTGAACACCACGGTCGCTGCCATCGGCATCTCCGAGGTCGTCGACGAGAACATGTCCAACGCCGGCCGCGTCCATGCCGCCGACCAGGGCTGCGACATCAGCCGCGGCACGCTCATCGCGTTCGGCGGAGCCGCCCCGCTGCATGCCGCCGGCGTGGCCGCCAAGCTCGGCATCAGCGACATCGTGGTGCCGGCCGGAGCGGGTGTCGGATCGGCGATCGGCTTCCTGCGGGCACCTGTGTCCCACGAGTCGGTGCGCACTCGCCATGCCCGTGTCAGCGAGCTGACGGTGACGGCGCTGGCCGAACTGCTGGGCGAGATGGCCGACGAGGCCTTCGGGATCACCCATACGGCTGCACCGGGCGCACCCACCAGCACCCGGGTGAGGGCGCTCATGCGCTATCGCGGCCAGGGCCATGAGATCAATGTCGACATCGATGCGGCGGCGCTGCTGGGCGCAGACACGGGCGGCGGCGCGCCCGCTCCGACCGATGCTGAACTGCGCGGCCAGCTGCAGACGGCGTTCACCAAGGCGTACCGGCAGCTCTACACCCGTCACATCGGCAACCTCGAGATCGAAGTCCTGAGCTGGCTGCTGGAGGTACGCACCCCAGGGCCCGAGGCGGCTTCGCTGCACACGGAGACCTCCGCCAGGCCCGTCACATCGCCCGTTGTGACACCGGTCATCGACACCGCCTCCGGGCTGGCGATCGACCACGCGACGTTCGAGCGAAGCGCACTCGCAGAAGGCAACTGGCTGGTCGGCCCCGCCCTGATCATCGAAGACCAGACGACCACCGTGGTGCCCGCAGGATCGGTTGCCACGGTCGCTGCCGGGGGGCACCTGCGGCTCACGACTGCACCGGCAACGGACATCCCCGCGCAGACCGGTGAGCATCAGGCCGGCTCCGCGAAACGCGCCAGCGCCAGCGATGCGAACGAGCTGGACGCCGTCCGGCTCGGCGTGCAGTGGAACCGGCTCATCTCGGTGACCGAGGAGCAGGCACGGGCGCTGGTCCGTGCGGCATTCAGCACCTCGACCCGAGAAGCCGGCGACCTCTCCGCCGGGATTTTCGACCCCCACGGGCGGATGCTCGCCCAGTCGGTCACCGGCACGCCGGGTCACGTCAACTCGATGGCGTACTCGGTGCTGCACTTCCTGGAGCGCTTCCCGGCTTCGGAGATGCGTCCCGGCGACATCTTCCTCACCAACGACCCGTGGAAGGGCACCGGTCACCTCTTCGACATCGTCGTGGTCACGCCGGCATTCCGTGCAGGCGAGCTGGTGGCGCTGTTCGCGTGCACCAGCCACGTCGTCGACATCGGCGGGGCGGGCTTCACGACCGACTCGAAGGAGGTGTACCACGAGGGCCTGTACCTGCCGATCCTGAAGTTCGCCACCGACGGCGTGTTCGACCCGACGGTGGTGGCGATCATCGAGGCGAACGTGCGTGACCCGGTGCAGGTCATCGGCGACATTCACTCGCTGGCTGCCTGCAACGAGACCGGTGCTGCGCGCCTCATCTCGATGATGGACGAGTACGGCATGGCCGACTTGGACGAGTTGGCCGAGCACATCATCACGTCGTCGCGCCAGGCGATGCTCGATGCAATCGGCGAGCTGCCGGAGGGCACGTGGAACTCGACGATGCGGGTCGACGGCATGGAGCAGCCCATCGACATCGTGTGCTCGCTCACCGTCGGCGATGACGGCATCGAGGTGGACTTCGACGGCACCGGGCCGCAGTCGAGCTGGGGCATCAACGTGCCGATGGCCTACACCGACGCGTACACGTCATTCGGCGTGCGCTGCATCATCGGCCCCGACATCCCCAACAACACGGGCTCGCTCGATGCCGTGCGGGTCAGCGCGCCCGAGGGCTGCATTCTCAACGCGCCCCACCCCGCAGCGGTGAACGTGCGCCATGTGATGGGCCAACTGCTGCCGGACGCCGTGTTCGGCTGTTTGAGCCAAGTCGTGCCCGAGCGGGTGCCGGCCGAGGGCACGTCGTCGCTGTGGAATCTGCTCGGCACCGGCATGTGGGAGCCCGACACCGGCGTCGGCGCGACGAATCGCTCCCGCACGACGGTCGGCCAATCGGGCGCCGAATCCGACCGGCGCAAGCTGGAGCGGTTCATCCTGATGAGCTTCCATTCGGGCGGCGCCGGCGCCCGCCCGCATGCGGACGGACTGTCGGCCACGGCCTTCCCGAGCGGGGTGCGCAACATGCCGGTGGAGGTGAACGAGATCGGCTCGCCGCTCGTGTTCTGGCGCAAGGAGTTCCGCACCGACTCCGGCGGGCAGGGAAAGTACCGGGGCGGGCTCGGCCAGGTCATCGAGCTGGAGAACCGCCAGGGGCGTGACTTCTCGATCAGCGCGACTTACGAGCGAACCGTGTTCCCTGCGAGAGGTCGCCATGGCGGCGGCCCCGGGGCACTGGGCCGCCTGTCGCTCGACGACGGCACGGAGATGCGCTCCAAGGGCCGTTCGGTGATTTCCGGCGACCGTCGGCTGATCGTGGAATTCCCGGGTGGCGGCGGCTACGGCGACCCGGCCGATCGCAGCCCGGCGGCTGTGGCGCGCGACCAGGAGCTCGAATTCACTTCGCCAGAGCCGCCGATGGCGCAATAGTCCTCCCGTGGCAGAGACAGGCGACGCCCCTGCCCGTCCGAACGCAAGCGAAGGCATGCACCCATGAACGCACCAGCGGAAACCGGCACCGCCACCAAGCACGAAGACGCCAACGAGACGCTCCACCGCAGCACTGAGGAGCTCGAGGCCGCGCTGCCGCACATCCGCGAGGCACCCGCGGACGGCGGCACCATCGAGCTCATCGTCCGTCGGCCCGCCGTGGATGCCCGCGAGGTGTTGAGCGAAGCCCGCATCAGCACGGACGAGGGCATCGAGGGCGACACGTGGAACCAGCGAAGCTCACCGTCATCAGCCGATGGCGGGCCGCACCCCGACGCCCAGATCACCATCATGAGCGCGCGTGCGGCGGCCGCTGTAATCGGACCGGTCGAGCGCTGGCCGCTGGCGGGCGACCAGTTCTATGCGGACCTCGACATCAGCCACGAGACGCTGCCCGCCGGCGCCCAATTGGGTCTCGGCGATGCCGTCGTGGAGGTCACGGCCAAGCCGCACCGGGGCTGTGCCAAGTTCGCAGCCCGCTTCGGCCGCGACGCACTGCGGTTCGTGAACACCGGTGAAGGCCGCGACCTGCGCATGCGGGGCGTCAACTGCCGCGTCGTCCAGCCCGGCACCGTGCGCGCCGGCGACCCCATCACCCGCCTCTGACCCATCTCCGCCTCCCGGTGTAAACGTCCTCACCTGCACCTTGGGCCGCCGTGTGCTCTAGTTAGTCTAGTCATTAGACTAAGTTTATAAGCGTCGTTGCGGCGAAAATAACTTGTAAAGGCTGAAATTCTATGAAATCTTCATCGATTGTGAATGTGCATGAGGCAAAGACACACCTGTCGAAGCTGCTCAGCCGGGTCGAGGCGGGCGAGGAGATCGTGATCGCGCGGGCGGGCAGGCCGTGTGCCCGTCTCGTTCCGTATGTGCCGGCGGCGACTCGACGGATGCCGGGCAGATTCCGTGGCATCACCATCCCGCCCGAGTTCTTCGATCCGTTGCCCGACGATGAACTCGCGGCCTGGGAGGGCGGGTGAACGACCTTCTGCTCGATACGCACGCCTTGCTGTGGTGGTGGACGGATCATCCATCGCTCTCACCGGTCGCCCGCGAAGCGATCTCCGATTCAGATGCTCTGGTGTTCGCTAGCGCGGTGAGCGCATGGGAGATGGCGACCAAGTCAAGAATGGGCCGACTCGGCGAATTCAGCGAGCTCGTTCCCCATTTCGGCGCATCAGTAACCGCAGACGGATTCCTGCACCTTCCCGTCATACACGAGCAGGCACTCAGGGCAGGCAGCTACGAGGCCGCGCACAAGGATCCGTTCGACCGGATGCTGGCGGCGCAGGCCGAGATCGGGTCCTTGACGCTTGTCACGAGGGACCCCGCATTTGAGGAGTTTCCCGTCGCCACGCTCTGGTGAGGCGGAGAGCAGCGTCCCGGCGGCGTGGCGAATCAGGTCAGCGGGGCGGTGTCAGGAAGCCGTGAGGGGCGGCTGAAGACCTCGTCGAGCAGAGGTCGGAAGTCTTCCGCGGCCAGGCTGGGGTAGTTCGGATCGAAGCAGTTCTGGTCGTAGTTCTCGCAGAAGTCCAGGCAGGCGTCGTAGTGCGGCGACTCCTTGCACCGCTCGCGGGCGCCGCGGTCCCCGCCGAGGTGGTGGAAGTAGTAGTAGCCCTGAAAGAGCCCGTGATGGGCCACGATCCAATGGGTCCGCTCGTCCACGTAGGGCTGCAGCACAGTTGCCGCGGCAGCACTGTGGTTCTCAGGCGCAAACGAATCACCGATGTCGTGCAACAGTGCCGCCACCACCATGTCTGTCGACTCGCCGCCGCGCAGCGCACGGGTGGCACACTGCAGAGAGTGGTCGTAGCGGTCGATCTGGTACCCCAGCGTGGGGCCACGCAGGTACTGCAGGATGTTGAGCAGGTTGTCGACCAGCCGAGACCGGGTGTGCGCGTAGTGCCACGGCATCAAGAGCTCGTAGTCCTCGGCGGTGCCGTGCTCCATTGCGGTCCAGGACACGATGCGGCCGGTGTCCTGACTGCTCATGGCAGTCTCTGACCGTCAGCCCTTGACCGGCGTGCGCCAGCCGAAGGGATCCGGCGCTGCGCCGATCTGGATGTCAACGAGCGCCTGGCGCAGACGCATCGTGTTGCGGCCCGGCTGCCCGTCGCCCACGGTGAGCGTCTTGCCCTCGTACAGGATCGTGCCGACGGGCGCGAGCACGGCGGCGGTTCCGGACAGGAAGGCCTCGCCTCGCTCAGCCCACTCGATCAGCTCCTCGGGGTCGATCGAGCGTTCCTCGACCTCATAGCCCAGCGACGCAGCCAGCTCGATCACCGATGACCGGGTGACACCGTGCAGGAACGACTCGTCGAGATGGCGGGTCACGACCCGCTCGTCGTCGGCCAGGAAGAAGTTGGACGCCCCGGTCTCGGTGATGTCCCCACCGGTGGCGAACAGCATCTGGTCGATGGCCTCGTTGCCGGCCATGGCATCCAGCGTGGGTGCCAGCGCCATGGCGTAGTTGCCGCCGCACTTCACCATGCCGAACTGCGGGACGGTGCGGGGAATCTCGGTCTCCACCAGCAGGGTCAGGGGCCGGACGCCGCCCTTGAAGTAGTCGCCCACCGGGCAGTTGACGACGTAGAGCAACGCGCTGCTGGTCGGCCGGGCCGCGGCGCCGATGTCTGGCTCGGTGCCGATCAGCGTCGGGCGGATGTAGAGCGAGCCGGGCGGGTCGGGCACCTCGCCCGCGTTGGCCTCGACGGCGTCGACGCACATCTGGTGCAGGACGTCCCCGTCGATGGCCGGCAGCCGGAGCCGTTCTGCACTGGACACCATGCGGTCCACATGGCGGTCCAACCGGAAGATCGCCAGCGACCCGTCCACCTGCCGGTGCGCCTTCAGCCCTTCAAAAATCGCGCTGCCGTAGTGCAGTACGTGTGCCGCTGGGCTGATGGTGAAATCGCCGAATGGCTCAGCTCCCCCGCCGTAGACGTACGGGCCGTCGTCGGCGCGGGCGGTGGTCATCCAGTCACAGAAGATGGTCCCGAAGGGGACCGTAAACGGGTCGGGCTTGTCAGTCACCGGCGCTCCATGGGGATGGCTTGGGCGTTGCGGTCGTCCAAGACATTCGCAGCGTATCGCCGGACCCTGTCCGCACCGGGGAGAATTTGCCGCCGAGTCGCTTGGCTGTACGCACCAGCCCGGTCCAGGGGGGGCCGTCGTTGCGTACGCTGCGGCCCATGACAACCCAGGACCAAAGCCAGATCACCGAGTCGGTCCGACTCGAGCGCCGCGACGACGTGGCGTTGCTCATCGTGAACAATCCGCCCGTCAATGCGCTGAGCTACCACGTGCGCCAAGGCCTCATCGACGGCATGGCAGCCGCCGAGGCCAGCGACGCAACGGCGATCGTGCTCATCTGCGACGGGCGGACCTTCATCGCCGGTGCAGACATCACCGAGTTCTCCCAGCCGCCCAAGCCCCCCGCCCTCGTGCCCGGTCAGGAGGCCATGGAGAACTGCAGCAAGCCAGTAGTGGCTGCGATCCACGGCACTGCGCTCGGCGGCGGGCTGGAGGTCGCGTTGTGCGCGCACTTCCGGGTCGCCATCAGCACAGCCCAGTTCGGCCTGCCCGAGGTGAAGCTGGGACTGCTGCCCGGCGGCGGCGGCACGCAGCGCCTGCCGCGCATCACCGGCCCGCAGCGGGCGCTCGAGATCATGGTCAGCGGCGACCCGATCGGCGCCTCTGAGGCCCTGGAATGCGGTCTGATCAACGAGATCGTGGGCGACACGCTGACCGAACTCGAAGCCGGGGCGGTGGCATTCGCCCGCCGAGCGGTGGCTGAAGGCATGCCTCGCCCGCGTATCCGCGATCGCAACGATCGCCTCGAAGGCTTCGGTGCCGAGCAGTTCGCCGCCTTCCGGGCCTCGATCGCCCGCCGGACGCGCGGCTTCGAAGCACCTGACTGCATCGTGCGCTGCGTGGAAGCAGCCGTCGAGACCGGCGCCAGCGGCGACTTCAAGGCTGGGCTCGCCGCCGAGCAGCGCATCTTCAGCGAGCTGATGGGCAGCTCGCAGGCCAACGCGCAGCAGTACTACTTCTTTGCTGAGCGAGCTGCGCAGAAGGTGCCCGACGTTCCCCGCGACACGCCGCCCGTAGACATTGCGCGTGTCGGCATCCTGGGCGCCGGCACGATGGGCGGCGGCATCGCCATGAACTTCGCCAACATCGGCATCCCGGTCACCCTCGTGGAGCGTGACGAGGCCAGCCTCGAGCGAGGCCTCGGCGTGGTGCGACGCAACTACGAGCGCACCGCGGCGCGAGGCGGCATCTCGTCAGACGACGTGCAGACCCGCATGGACCTGCTGCAGGGCTCCACCGACATGGGCGACTTCGCCGACTGCGACCTGATGATCGAGGCCGTCTTCGAGAACATGGCGCTCAAGAAGGACGTGTTCTCCCAGCTCGACGCCATCTGCAAGCCGGGTGCGGTGCTCGCCACCAACACCTCCGCGCTGGACGTGAACGAGATCGCCTCGGCCACGTCACGGCCTGAGGCCGTCATCGGCATGCACTTCTTCTCCCCCGCCAACGTCATGCGGATGCTCGAAGTGGTGCGCGGCGATGCCACCTCGCACACAGCCATCACCACTGCCATGTCGATCGGCAAGCGCATCGGCAAGACACCGGTGCTGTGCGGTGTCTGCTATGGCTTCATCGGCAACCGGATGCTGTTCATGCGGGGCATCGAGGCCGAGAAGATGCTGCTGGAGGGCGCCACGCCGGCCCAGATCGACAAGGTCGTGTACGGCTTCGGCTTCCCCATGGGGCCGTTTGCCATGAGCGATCTGGCCGGGCTCGACGTCGGCTGGAACGAGGACACGTCGTCGAGCTCGACGGTGCGCGAGGTGCTGTGCGAGTCGGGCCGCCGGGGCCAGAAGAAAGGCCGCGGCTACTACATCTACGACCCCGACACCCGGGCCTCGACGCCCGACCCGGAGGTCGAGCAGATGATCCGCGACTTCGCCGCTGAGCGGGGAGCGGTGCTGCGCGATGTCACCGATCAGGAGATCCTCGAACGCTGCCTGTACCCGATGGTCAACGAGGGCGCCAAGATCCTCGACGAGGGCATCGCTCTGCGGGGCAGCGACGTCGACGTCACCTGGATCAACGGCTACGGCTGGCCGATGTACACCGGCGGGCCGATGTACTGGGCCGACGAGATCGGGCTCGGCGAGGTGCTGGGTCGCATCCGCCATTACGACGAGACGCTTGGCGGCGACCACTGGACGCCCAGCCCGCTGCTGAAACGGTTGGCAGCCGAGGGCGGTTCGCTGGCGCGCCACGAGAGCTGACGGCAGAGCCCGGCGGCCGGCAGTGGCGGCCAGAATTGCCTGCGACCAGAATCAATGGCGGGGCTGACCGAGGGAGACATTTAGTGCTGACGTTCGAGCCCATTCATCCCGACTTCGGCGCCAAGGCCAGCGGCATCGATCTGTCGAAGCCGCTCGATGGCGCAGCCGTTGCCGAGCTGCATGAGGCCGTCGACACCTATTCGCTGCTGCACTTCGCAGACCAGCAGATGTCCGACGAAGCGCAGCTTGCGCTTACCCGCAGCCTCGGCGAGCCCGAGCCGAACCATGTGGTCTTCGGCAAGACGGGCAAGGTCGAGTACTTCGGCACGATCGGCAACGTCATCGACGCCGACACCAAGCGGGACGAGTCACACCCGCTGACCCACAACCAGAAGGGCAACAACCTCTGGCACTCGGATTCGTCATTCCGGCTCGTGCCGTCGTACGTGTCGATCCTGTGCGCCTACGAAGTGCCCGGCGAGGGCGGCGAGACGCTGTATGCGAGCCAACGCGCCGCGTACGCGAGGCTCAGCCCCGAGCGTCAGGCCGAGATCGACGACCTAGTGGTGCTTCACGACTACGTGTTCAGCCGGACCAAGGTCGCCCCGGTCGATCCGAACCACGCCGCATCACTGCCGCCGATCCCCCAGCGGCTGGTGCGCACCAACCCCGGCAACGGCCTGAAGAACTACTACGCGGGGTCGCACGCTCGGTCGATCGTCGGCTGGCACGGCATCGACAGCCGCCGGCTCATCGACGAGCTGAACGAGGCCGCTACCCGTCCCGAAGATGAGTACGCGCACCGCTGGAGCCCGGGCGACACGGTCATCTACGACAATCGCTGCCTGCTGCACCGGGGCGCCGGCTACGACGCCGACCGCTGGCGCCGCTACATGCGCCAGACCCGCGTGCAAGGCGCCGGCCCCACCCTCGACGAGTAGCGCCGCTGCCCGAGGACGCAGTCGGCTCAGCCGGCGGCTGCGGCGGCGATCGTTGACCCTGGTACGCCGGCGGCTCGGGCGCCGCCGCAGATGCTCTCCCACGTCTCGGCGGGCAGCGTGATGCCGTTGGCCATGCGGTGCTGGCGCCGCTCGTGCTCGACGTCGCCGGGCAGCTTCACCCCTTCGGCGGGATCGATGGCGTCGGCGTCGTAGAACCAGTCGAGATAGTCCGCCGCGATGCCGTTGTAGCCGTCGTCGGTCTCGCCCACTGCGGCGTCCACCTGGGCTGGGTCGACGTAGACCGAGAGCATGCCGTTGGCAAAGCGAACCCGGCGCGGCCCGGCGGTGCCGGTACCGGTGAGCGCACCGGCCAGCAGCTCGCACATCACCGAAATCCCCGAGCCCTTGTGCTCGCCCATCGCCCGCAGTGCGCCCGGACCGTCCATCGAGTTGGGGCGCTCTCCCTCTTGGAACGTGTAGAGCACCCGGGGATCGCCGGTGATCTCGCCGTCGCCGGACACCAAGGCGTTGTCGGGCACAGCGGGGCCTCCGTGCAGGGCGACCATGGCCTTGCCCTCGGCCACCACGGACGTCGCGAAGTCGTGGATGACGGGGCGGCGACCGGCCACCGGCGCGCCATAGGCGCACGGGTTGGTGCCCATCCGGCGGGCCTTGGCGCCGAACGGGGCCACCAGCCGGCTGTTGGCGACGTTGACGAAGTGCACCGAGACCAGGCCTTCGGCTGCGGCCATCTCGGCGTACTCGCCGATACGGCCGAGATGGCCCGCGTTGCGCAGCCCGACCACCGCCACGCCCAATTCCTTGCATCGTTCGATGCCCAATTCCACTGCGGCAGGCCCGACGGTCTGGCCCATGCCGTATTGGCCGTCCACCAGCAGCAGCGCACCGGAGTCGATCAGCACCTTGATCTCCTGGTCGGCCAACTGGACGCCGTTGGCCAGGAGCTCCACGTACAGCGCCGAGCGGATCACGCCGTGACTGTCGTGGCCTGCCAAATTGGCCCCGACGAGGCTGCGACCGATGCGCTCCGCTTCGGCATCGGAGCACGCGGTATGGCGGAAGATCTCGGCGATGAACTCCGCAAGGCGTTCATGATCGATCACCACGTCGCTGTTCGCAGCGTGATTGTCTGTGCTGGATTCGCTCATCGCCGCAGCGTACGCGGCTCCCCCGGTTCGTTTCCGCACCAGAGCACAGGGACTCGGCCGGCCGACCCCGCCCCCGCATCGTCGGGACGCTCCACATAGGCTCGCTCGGCGTGAATGCGCCTGATCGATCGGCGGCGGCAGGCTCGACGGAGCGCTACGACGTCGTGGTGGTGGGCGCGGGCAATGCGGCGATGTGCGCGGCGCTCGCGGCCCACGAGGGCGGTGCCAGGGTGCTCGTGCTGGAACGGGCGCCCGAGGCCGAGGCCGGCGGCAACAGCCGCTTCACGGCCGGCGCGATCCGCTTCGCCTACGACGGCGTGGATGACCTGCGGGCGCTGATGCCCGATCTCACCGATGCCGAGGTGGAGATGACCGACTTCGGCACCTACACCGAAGCGCAGTTCTACGCCGACCTGGGCCGCATCACCGACTACCGGTGCGATCCGGAACTGGCCGACACGCTCGTCACCCGCAGCAAGGACACGCTCATGTGGATGGCGAGCCACGGCGTGCGGTTCGCGCCGATCTGGGGGCGCCAGGCATTCAAGGTGGACGGTCGCTTCACGTTCTGGGGCGGCCTCACCGTCGAGTCAGTGGGCGGCGGTGAGGGTCTCGTGGAATCGCTGCGGGCGGCGCTGGCCCGCAATCAGATCGACCTGTGGCACGAAGCGGCAGCACGCTCGCTGCTGACCGACGGCAGCGGCGCGGTGCAGGGCGTTCGCGTGCGGCGCAGTGACGGCGTCGCCGATGTCGAGAGCGGCGCGGTCGTGCTTGCCGCCGGCGGGTTCCAGGCCAACGCCGAATGGCGCACCTGCTACCTCGGTCCCGGATGGGACCTGGCCAAGGTGCGCGGCACCCGCTTCAACACCGGCGACGGCATCGCCATGGCGCTCGACATCGGCGCAATGCCGTACGGCAACTGGAGCGGCGCCCACGCCGTGGCGTGGGACTACAACGCCCCGGAGTTCGGCGATCTCGCCATTGGCGACGGCTTCCAGAAGCACAGCTACCCGTTCGCGATCGTGCTGAACCAGGACGGTCAGCGCTTCGTGGACGAGGGCGCCGACTTCCGCAACTACACCTACGCCCGCTACGGGCGCGAGATCCTGGCCCAGCCGGGGCACTCGGCCTGGCAGGTCTTCGACGCCAGCACCGAGCACCTGCAGCGCGACGAGTACCGCATCCGCCAGGTCACCAAAGTGACCGCCGACAGCATCGAAGAGCTCTGCGCGCGCATGGAGGACGTGCACACCGAGCGGGCACTGGCGACCATCAGCGAGTTCAACTCAGCAGTCGACCGCAGCGTCCCGTTCGACCCCAACGTGCTCGACGGCCGCCGCACCACGGGCCTCAGCCCCGACAAGACGAACTGGGCGATGCCGATCGAGACGCCGCCTTTCTCAGCGTTCCGCGTGACGTGCGGCCTGACCTTCACGTTCGGCGGGCTGCGCATCGATGACACCGGCTGTGTGATCGACACCGACCTGCGGCCGATCAGGGGCTTGTACGCCGCCGGCGAGCTGGTGGGCGGCCTGTTCTACGGCAACTATCCCGGTGGCTCGGGCCTCTCCGCTGGTGCGGTGTTCGGCCGGCTGGCGGGCAGCTCCGCCGCCGCGCACGCCGCCGGCTGAACAGTCTCAGCTCAACGGGCGACGACTCCCCGGCGGGCGGTAGCGTCCAATCGCTATGTCCTCCTCGCCCCAAGACTCTGACGCTCCAGGCACCGGCTCGAAGATCGTCTATACCCACACCGACGAAGCACCAGCGCTGGCCACCTATTCGCTGCTGCCGATCATCACCGCGTTCACCGACGCTGCAGGGGTCGACGTCGAGACGCGTGACATCTCGCTGGCAGGGCGGATCATTGCGGCCTTCGGCGACATGCTCGACCCGCATCAGCGAATCGGCGATGCGCTGAGCGAACTCGGCGAGTGGACCCAGGACCGCGGCGCCAACATCATCAAGCTGCCGAATATCTCCGCCTCGGTCCCCCAGCTCAAGGACGCCGTCGCCGAGCTGCAATCGAAGGGCTACGCAGTTCCCGACTATCCCGACGACCCGGCCGACGCATCCGAGCGTGAGATTCGCGAGCGCTTCGATCGGGTCAAGGGATCGGCGGTAAACCCGGTGCTGCGCGAGGGCAACTCCGATCGCCGCGCACCGCGCGCCGTGAAGGAATACGCGCGCCAGTACCCCCACTCGATGGGCGCCTGGTCACCGCAGAGCCAGAGCCACGTGTCGACGATGTCCGGCGGCGACTTCCGCTCGAATGAGCAGTCAGTTACCGCAGCCGGTGCCGGCTCGCTGAGCATCGAGCATGTGGACAACGACGGGAACGTTCGCCTGATGCGCAAAGTCCCTGTCGGTGCCGGCGATGTCGTCGACTCCACGTTCATGTCGGTCGCCGCGCTGCGCGAATTCCTCGATGATCAGATCGCCGAGGCCCGCTCGGGTGGCGTGCTGTTCTCGCTGCACCTCAAGGCCACCATGATGAAGGTCGCCGATCCGATTGTCTTCGGACATGCAGTGCGGGCGTTCTTCGCACCGGTGTTCGACCGGCACGCCGAAGCACTCGCGGCCGCCGGTGCCGACCCCAATGACGGCTGGGCCAACGTGCTGGCCGCCGTCGAATCGCTGCCTGCAGCGCAGCGCGCGGCCATCGAGGCCGACATCGCTGCCACGCTGGCCGACCGCCCCGGCTTGGCCATGGTCGACTCCGATCGCGGCATCACCAACCTGCACGTGCCGAGCGACGTCATCGTGGACGCGTCCATGCCGGCCATGATCCGGTCCTCGGGCCAAATGTGGAACGCCGAGGGAAACCAGCACGACACCAAGGCCGTCATCCCCGACTCCAGCTACGCGGGCATCTACCAGGCGGTGATCGACGACTGCCGCTCCAACGGCGCGTACGACCCGACGACCATGGGCTCGGTGCCCAACGTGGGCCTCATGGCCCAGAAGGCCGAGGAGTACGGCAGTCACGACAAGACCTACGAGGTGGACGCTGCCGGGACGATGCGGGTCACCACCGAGTCCGGCGAGGTGCTCATGAGCCACCAGGTCGCCGAGGGCGACATCTGGCGCATGTGCACCACCAACGAAGCAGCCATCGCCAATTGGGTCGACCTGGCCGTCGAGCGCGGTCAGCTCACCGGGGCTGCGGTGGTGTTCTGGCTCGATGCCGACCGGCCCCATGATGCGCAGCTCATCGCCAAGGTCGATGCGCGACTGGCGCAACGGCAGGCCGACGACGCCTCGATCGGCGAGCTCGACATCACCACCCTCGCGCCGGCGGATGCCTGCCGCTTCTCGCTGGAGCGCATCCGGCGCGGGGACGACACCATCTCGGTCACCGGCAACGTGTTGCGCGACTACAACACTGACCTGTTCCCGATCCTCGAGCTGGGCACGTCGGCCAAGATGCTCTCGGTCGTGCCGCTCATGGCCGGTGGTGGCCTCTTCGAGACCGGCGCCGGCGGCTCAGCGCCCAAGCATGTGCAGCAGATGGTGGCCGAGAACCACCTCCGTTGGGACAGTCTGGGCGAGTTCCTGGCTCTGGCGGTGTCGCTCGAGCACCTGGCCCGTGTGGCCGGCAACCCCGTCGCGCAACTGCTCGCCGACACGCTCGACGCTGCGATCGGCACGTGGCTGGCCGAGGGCCGCGCCCCCAGCCGCCGGGTGAACGAGCCCGACAACCGCGCCAGCCACTTCCATCTCGCCAAGCACTGGGCCGACGAGATGTCCCGCCAGGGCACCGACGCCGACCTCGCCGAGCGATTCGCCCCGCTGGCGGCGGCGTTGGCCGCCAACGAGAACCAGATCATCACCGAGCTCGTGGAGTGCCAAGGAGTGCCGGTTGACCTCGGCGGCTACTACCTGCCCGACCCCGCGCTCGCCGAGGCAGCCATGCGGCCAAGCGCCACGTTCAACGACATCCTCGACGGCTTCCGCAGCGGCGGCTGACGCCGAGCAGCGCCGACGCTCGAATCAGGTATCGAGCTCGGCCAGCCCGCCGGGGCCGAGCCGGCCGGTGTCGCGATAGGCCGCAAGCTTCTCCCGGCTGTCGGCGATGTCCAGGTTGGCCATGGTGAGCTGCCCGATGCGGTCGCCTGGGCCGAACGCTGCGTCCTCGACCCGTTCCATCGACAGCCGATCTGACGCGTACGTGAGCGCCGGGCCGCTGGTGTCGAGCACCGAGTAGTCGTCGCCGCGGCGCAGCCGGAGCGTGACCTCGCCCGAAACCGACGAGCCCAGCCAGCGCAGCAGCGAGTCGCGCAGCATCAGCGCTTGGGGGTCGAACCAGCGGCCTTCGTACAGCAGCCGGCCCAGCCGGCGGCCCATCGTGCGGTAGTTGTCGAGCGTGGCTTCGTTGTGGATCGCGGACAGCAGCCGCTCGTACGCAATGTGCAGCAGCGCCATCCCGGGCGCCTCGTAGATGCCGCGCGATTTGGCCTCGATCACGCGGTTCTCGATCTGGTCGCTCATGCCGAGGCCGTGGCGCCCGCCGACGGCGTTGGCTTCCAGCACCAGCGCAACCTGGTCGTCGGAGCCGTCGGCAGCGAATTCCCGACCGCCGATGGCGACCGGCCAGCCAGCCTCGAAGCGAATCGTGACATCCTCGGCCTCGATGCCGACCGCCGAGTCCCAGTGGGCGACGCCCATGATCGGCTCAACGATCTCCATCGACGTGCCCAGGTCCTCCAGTTGCTTGGCCTCGTGCGTGGCGCCCCAGATGTTGGCGTCGGTGGAATAGGCCTTCTCGGTGGGGTCCCGGTACGGCAGCCCGCGCGACACCAAGAACTCGCTCATGCCGGCCCGCCCGCCCAGCTCGTCCACAAACGCAGCGTCCAGCCAAGGCTTGTAGATGCGCAGCCCGGCGTTGACCAGCAAGCCGTAGCGGTAGAAGCGCTCGATGTCGTTGCCCTTGTACGTCGAGCCGTCGCCCCAGATGTCCACGCCGTCCTCGGCCATAGCCGCCACCAGCATCGTGCCGGTCACCGCCCGGCCCAGCGGCGTGGTGTTGAAGTAGGTGCGCCCGGCTGTCGAGATGTGGAATGCGCCGCACTGCAGCGCCATCAAGCCCTCTCGCACGAGCTCGGCTCGGCAATCCACCAAGCGTGCTGCGTGGGCGCCGTAGTCGAGTGCCCGCTGCGGCACCCCTGACAGGTCGGGTTCGTCGTACTGGCCCAGATCGGCCGTGTAGGCGCACACGAGCGCGCCGCGCTCGTTCATCCACGCCACCGCTGCAGAGGTGTCGAGCCCGCCGGAGAATGCGATGCCCACCCGCTCCCCTACGGGAAGCTCGGCCAGCACGCGCGAACCGCCAGCAGACGCAGGACCAGTCGACATAGGCCACAACGGTACGGCTTCGGGCTCCCGGATCAGCAGTGCTTTTCGGCGCACCTCGCGCCGTCTTTCGCAGCGTGGCGATCGCGCTGCGCGTACGCTCCGCCACGAAGAGGTGACTCATGAGCGACGGCGAGGCGACAGGCACGATGAACGGCACCGCCACCGGCCATTCCATTGCCGAGCTGCTGAGCGAGATGGTGCGCATCCCCAGCGTCAACCCGCTGCACCACGGGCCGCGCTCGGGCACCGTCGCCGAAGCCGACATGGCCAACTGGGTGGCCGAACGAGCAACAGCGCTGGGCGCCGAGGTCGAGCTCGACGAGATCGAACCCGGGCGTCCCAACGTGTATGCCCGCTTCGCCGGCCGCACCGAGCGCATGCTCGCCATCGACGTGCATCTCGACACCGTCGGCGTCGAGCACATGGAGGGCGATCCCTTCGAGGGGCGCATCAGCGAAGGACGGGTCTGGGGGCGAGGCTCCGTCGACACCAAAGCGACCATGGCCGTGGTGCTCGCTGTGCTGGCCGAGATGTCGGCCGCCGGGCAGCAGCCGATGTGCACCGTCGAGCTCGTGGGGACGATCTCCGAGGAAGGCGGCGGCCTAGCCGGCGCCGGGGCATACCGCGACCGCCTGCTGGAGCGCGGCGAGCGTCGCGAGCAGCTAGTGGTGGCCGAGCCGACGATGTGCGTTCCGGTGTACGGCCACAAGGGCGGGCTCGGCCTTGAAGTCGAGGTCGAGGGGCGTGCAGCGCATTCCTCCAAACCGCACCTGGGCATCAATGCGCTGTCCGCCGGCGCCCGGATCATTGCTGCCATCGACGCCGAGCAAGCGCGCTTGGCGAGCCAGCGAGAGGTCGGCGTGCTCGGTGCGGGCACGGTTTCGGTGAACGAGATGAGCGGCGGGCGGGCCCGCAACATCATCCCCGACCAATGCGAGATGTACGTCGGCAGGCGCATCGCCGACGGCGAGGACTACCAGGAGGAATTCGCCCGCCTCACCGACCTGGTGCGCGCCGCAGCGCTGCCGGCGCGTGTGAAGGTGCAGCTGGCGAACGACATGGGCGAGAACGCCTTCTTTCAAGCCCCCGGCAGCGATCTGATCGGAGCCTTGGCGGAGATGTCAGGCCACAGCCCCGCCGTGGCCGACTTCGGCACGAATGCGCTGCGCTACGGCGAGGTGGCCGATCAGATCGTGGTGTTCGGCCCCGGTTCCATCGATCAAGCCCACCAGGCGATCGAATGGGTCGAGATCGCAGAGCTGGAGCGGGCAGCCGACGTCTACCGCCAGCTGCTCGCCCGTTGAGGCTGAGCCGAAGACGAAGCCGCGGCCCGAGCCGCCCGTGAGCCCGTGTCCAATTGAAACTGGGAACAAGAGCGGGCAGCGCAGCGCGAAGCTGCGGCCCGATCAACCTGGACGGGCGGAGATGAAGACGGGGATCTCGCGATCAGTCTTGGCCTGGTACTCGGCGTAGGGCGCGAAGGCGGCGACACAGCGCTCCCACCATGCGTCACGCTCAGCACCCGAGACGAGTCGCACCGTCGTCTCGAACGGCTCGGGCCCGTCCTGGATGAGCACGGTCGGGTCGGCCATCAGGTTGTGGTACCAGCCCGGGTGCGCCGGAGCGCCGCCCTTGGAGCCGACGATCGCGTACTCGCCCTCGTGCTCGACGCGCATCAATGGGACCTTGCGCACCAGACCAGTGCGGTGCCCGACCGTCGTCATCACGATGATCGGCAAGCCGGTGTCTCGCAGCGTGTTGGCCTCGCTGCCGTTCGACGCCTCATACGCGTCCGCTTGCTCCCTCACCCAGTCCCATGTGCTGGGTCCGTACTCGCCGTCGAATCTCTCGCTCTGTGCCATGGGCGGCAATCTACGAGGCTGAGCCGGAATGCGTTCGCCTGACAGGCATCTCGCACGCCTACGATCCACAGCGTGCAGATCATGTCCGCCTTGTTCATCGAGCACTTCGACATGCGCCAGGCTGCCGGCGGCGCAGCGCGCATCGATCTCGGCGGCGTGCACTTCTCGATGGCTGCCCCTGGGCCCTTTCCGGTGACGATCACCCCGCACATGATCGTGCTCGTGCGCTGCCCCGGATCCCACACTGGCCTCGCGGCGCTCGAAGTGCGATTCATGCGGGGCGATGAGCAGGTGGCCCGCAACGTGCAGCCCCTCAGCGTGGAGCCCGGCAAGTTCGGCTACAACCTCGTCCAAGCCGAGCTCACCTTCGAGGAGCCGTCGACTATCGAGGCCCATTGCCGTGTCGACCAGGGCGAGGCCATCGTCATTCCCTTGACGATGACCCCGCCGGCCGACGACAGCCCGCCGGAGGCCCCTGCCACTGGCGGCTGGACCGGCACACCAGCCGAGCAATCCGGCTAGGCGAATCGACCAGCGATGCCGTTCACCGTCGGGCTGTCCCAGCACACCGATCCCGGCGTGGCCACCGGCGAGCTCGTGGGCCACGTGCTCGAGTCACTCGGCGCCCAGCCTGACGTGGCCCTTCTGTTCACGTCGGGTGACCACATGAATCACACCGAGGAGATTGCCGCGACGGTCGTCGAGCTGCTCGCTCCCGCTGCGTTCGTCGGCACGACGGCCGTCTCGGTGGCTGCCGGCGAACGCGAGATCGAGGAACAGACCGCCGCGGTGCTGTGGGTGGGAAGCCTCGGTTCGGGAACCGCGAGGCGGGCACGCGCAGTCCAGCTCTCCGGCGTGCCGGATCCGGCAGCCGACGATGGGGCGCTTGCTGCAGCGATCGACGAGGTCGGCGTCTCCGGTGATCCGTCGATGATCCTGCTGGCAGACCCGTACTCCTATCCCGTCGATGCGGCGCTGTCGCATTGGGCCGAGCAGTGGCCGCAGGTCGGCGTGTTGGGCGGCCTGGCGTCGGGGGCACCGATGCCGGACGGCAATCGCATTGTGGTGGACGGCGGCGTGCATCGCTCGGGCGCTGCGGCGCTGATCGTGGGCGGCAGCGCGACGGTGACGCACCTGGTGTCCCAGGGCTGCCGGCCGATCGGCCAGCCCTACATCATCACCGAGGCCGAAGGGAACGTCGTGCGCTCGCTCGGCGGGCTCCCGCCGTTCGAACGGCTGCAGCAGATGTTCGCCAAGCTCGACCCGGCCGACCAGCGGCTGATCCAACGGGGACTGCACGTCGGCCGTGTCACCGATGAGGCCAAGGTCTCCTTCGATCGAGGCGATTTCCTGATCCGCGGCGTGCTCGGCGCCGACCGCGAGAGCGGCGCCATCGCCATCGGCGACGAGGCACCGATCGGCGCGACCGTGCAATTCCACGTGCGTGACGCCGACACGGCCGATGAGGACTTGCGAGAGGCACTCGGCAAATCGCCACCGGCCGCCCGGGCAGCCGCAGGCGCGCTGCTGTTCACCTGCAACGGGAGGGGCACCCATCTGTTCGAGACCCCCCACCACGACGCCTCGGTCCTCGCCGAGCACGTCGGGGCGCAGGTGGGCGGCATGTTCTGCGCCGGCGAGATCGGTCCCGTCGGAGCACGCTCGTACGTCCACGGATTCACCGCATCAATGGCGCTGTTCACCGACGGCGGCGAGCAATGATGAGCCGAGCGTCATGAGCACGAGCGCCGCGAACACAGCACTCGAAGCCCGGCAGATCAACACCATCCGGGCGCTGGCGATGGACGCCGTGATGCGGGCCAACAGCGGCCACACCGGCACGGCGATGGCGTTGGCTCCGGCGGCACACGTGCTGTTCAGCCGCATCATGCGCTACGACGCAGGTGCGCCCGATTGGCCGGACCGCGACCGCTTCATCCTGTCCGCGGGCCACGCCTCGATGCTCGTCTACGCCATGACGCACCTGCTGGGCTATGGCGTCACGCTCGACGACATCCGCGACTTCCGCCAGCTCGGCTCGATCACTCCCGGCCATCTCGAACGGGGTCTCACCCCCGGCGTCGAAGTCACCACCGGACCGCTCGGTCAGGGGTTCGCCAACGCTGTCGGCATGGCGCTGGCCGAACGCGGACTGCGAGCCCGGCTGGGCGCGGACCTCGTGGACCACCGCACGTTCGTCATCGTCAGCGACGGCGATCTGATGGAAGGCATCAGCCACGAGGCGGCGTCACTGGCAGGCCATCAGCAGCTCGGCCGCCTCATCGCGGTCTACGACGACAACCGCATCACCATCGACGGCAGCACCGATCTGGCGCTCAGCGATGATGCCGCCCGGCGTTTCGAGGCCTACGGCTGGCATGTCGCCGACCTCGGGGAGGCGGCGGAGGATCTCGACGCGATCGAGCGGGCGCTGCGCTCCGCGATGCTCATCGACGACCGGCCGTCGATGGTCATCATCCGCACCCACATCGGTTATCCGATGCCCACCGCCATCGACACCTCGGCGGCTCACGGTGCCATCACGGATGCTGAAGAGATCGCGGCGACCAAGCGAGCCATGGACATCGATCCCAGCGCCGAGTTCGTCGTCGACGACGACGTAGCACAGGCCTACGCCGCCGCCGGTGCGCGGGGCAGCGTCGAGCGTCTCGAATGGGAAACCCGCATCGCCGCGAGCGGCCACGATCCCGGCTGGCTGGATGCGCTGTGGTCCGCCCGGTCCACCAACGGCGACCCGGGTGCTGGCCCGATTTTCGAAGCCGGCACCCAGATGGCGACCCGCGTTGCCGCGAACCGTGTCTTGGACGCGTCGCTGGACACCGTGCCCGCCCTCATCTGCGGCGGTGCCGACCTGACCGGCAACACCGGCACCAACATCGCGGCCGAGGTGCTGTCGGCCGACAATCCGGGCGGCCGCAAGCTCTTCTACGGCGTGCGGGAGCACGCGATGGGCGCGGTGGCCAACGGCATGGCTTTGCACGGCGGGGCGCTTCCGGTGGTCGGCACGTTCTTGGTGTTCAGCGACTACATGCGGCCTGCGGTGCGTCTGGCTGCGCTGAGTGGGGCCAAGACCGTGTTCGTGTGGACGCACGACTCCATCGGCGTGGGCGAGGACGGGCCCACCCACCAGCCGATCGAGCACCTCGCATCGCTGCGCGCGATACCGGGTCTGAGCGTGATCCGCCCTGCCGATGCCAACGAGACCGCACAGGCATGGCAGATCGCGGTCGACCGTGAGGGTCCCACGGCGCTCGTGCTGACCCGCCAGAACGTCCCGGTGCTCGACGGCACCGAGCGCGCTGGCCAAGTGGAACGCGGCGCCTATGTGCTCATCGACACGCCCGCTCCCGCAGTGATTCTGGCCGGCACAGGCAGCGAAGTGCAGTGCTGTACCGAAGCAGCGGCCCTGCTCGCAGCCGACGGCATCGCGAGCACGGTCGTTTCCATGCCGAGCTGGGATCTCTTCGAGCGCCAAGACGCGCAGTACCGGTCCATGGTGTTCCCCGCGGAAGTGCCAGTGCTCGGCGTCGAGGCCGCCGCGGCGTTCGGCTGGGACCGCTATGCCGACGCCACGGTCTCGATGAACCGCTTCGGCGCCAGCGCACCCGGCAGCGACCTGATGACCCACTTCGGCTTTACGGCCCCCAGCATCGCCGATGCAGCACGCAAGCTGCTCTAGAAAGAGACTGCGAAACGTCATCTTGAAGGGACGGCCATGAGCGACGGCGTTGCTGGCAGTACAACGAATGGAAAGCTCACCTCGCTGTTCTCCGAGTGCGGCCAGAGTCCATGGCTCGATAATCTGCGCCGCGGTTGGATCACCGGCGGAGAGCTGGAAACCTGGGTGGAGCGCGGCATCCGCGGTCTCACCTCGAACCCGTCGATCTTCCAGAAAGCCATCGAGTCATCTGCTGACTACGACGAACAGTTCGGCGACCTGGTGCGCGGCGGCACACCGGTCGACGACGCGTATTGGCAGCTTGTGACGAGCGACATCTGCGGGGCGCTGGCCGCGCTCGAACCGGTGCACGCGGCCTCCGGCGGTACCGACGGATTCGTATCGGTCGAAGTCGACCCGTCGCTGGCGCATGACACAGAGGCCACCATCAGCGAGGCCCGGGGCCTGCACCTCGGCATTGCACGCCCGAACCTGATGGTGAAGATCCCCGGCACGGTCGAGGGTCTGCCCGCCATCCGCCAGATGATCTCCGAGGGTCACAGCATCAATGTGACGCTGATCTTCTCGGTGGCTCGATACGTGCAGGTGGCCGAGGCATACCTTTGCGGACTCGAGGACAGGGCCGACGCCGGTGTGGCTGACCTGTCGGACATCGCGAGCGTGGCCTCGTTTTTTGTGAGCCGCACCGATACCGAGGTGGATCGTCGCCTCGACGCCGTTGGCTCGGCCAGCGCTCTCGGGTTGCGCGGCCGGACGGCGGTGGCCCAGGCACAGGCCGCCTATGGCCGTTTCGAGGAGATCTTCGGCGGCCCGCGCTGGGACCGGCTCGCTGCGCTCGGCGCGCAGATGCAGCGCCCGCTGTGGGCATCGACGAGCACGAAGAATCCCGCATATCCCGACACGCTGTACGTCGACGAGCTCATCGGGCCGCACACGGTGAACACCATGCCCGACGTCACGCTCGATGCCTTCTGCGACCACGGCAAGCTGCGTCGCACGATCGATGCCGACCAGTCTGCTGCCCGCTATGTGCTGGATGCGGTGACGGCGCACGACATCGACCTGGACGATGTCGCTGACGTCCTGGAGGCGCAGGGCGTCGCAGCGTTCACCAAGAGCTTCGACGAGCTGCTGGTGTCTCTGCAGACGAAAGCTGACTCGCTCGCCTGACCGGCTCGCCAAGCTGACTCCCGCGCTTGACGGGTTCGCCCGCGCCTCACCGGTCGAGTCAGTTGCAAACCGAAACTGACTCCCCTAGGGTGCGCGGCCGTGACCGTGTTGGATGAGCAATCGGATGAGCGCCAGCCCGCCTGTTCCATACAGTCGACGCTCGACATCGTGGGCGACCGCTGGACGCTGCTCATCCTTCGCGACCTGTTCCGCGGCGTGCGCCGGTTCAGCGCCATGCAGCACGACCTGGGCATAGCTCGCAACATGCTGGCCGACCGGCTGAGCCGCCTCACCGATGCCGGCGTGGTGGCCAAGGTTCCCTACCAGCACCGGCCGGTCCGCTACGACTACGTCTTGACCCCCAAAGGCCTCGACCTGTCGAACAGCCTGCTCGCGCTGATGGCGTGGGGCGACCGCTGGTGCCACGACGGCGACGCACCGACCGTCCTGGTGCATGCCGACTGCGGCACGCCGCTGGAGATCGCCACGCGTTGTCCCGCCTGCGACGAGCCCGTCAGCCCCACACGCATCCGCAGCCTCGCGGGCCACAGCGACACGTCACCCGGTCGCGAGCTGGTCGCTGCCGGGGCGTCCCGAGCCTTCCAACAGCACCCCACGAACGGAGGGGCCCTGTGACCGTCATCGAACCATCGCACACCGTCGACGACCCAGCAGCCGACGGCGCGTCCGCCAACGGCATCGCCGTGGCGCCGCAGCCCACGGCCGGATCGCTGGCACTCGCCGCCCTGCCGCTGGCCGAGCTGGCAGAGCGCGCTGCCGAGGTGCGCGACGGGTCGTTCGGCACACGCGTCACCTACAGCCCGAAGGTGTTCATCCCGCTGACGATGCTGTGCCGCGACAAGTGCGGCTACTGCACGTTCGCCCAGCCCCCGGCCCGGCTCGACTCGCCGTATCTCACGCCCGAACAGGTGCTGGAGATCGCCACGAGCGGTGCCCGGGCCGGCTGTCATGAGGCGCTGTTCACGCTCGGCGAGCGGCCCGAGCTGCGTTACCCCGCGGCAACCGAGTGGTTGCGCACACACGGCTGGGACTCCACTGTCCACTACCTGGTCGAGATGTGCCGGCTGGTGCGTGACGAGACCGGTCTGCTCCCCCACGCCAATCCCGGTGCCATGACGGCCCAGGAGCTGGCATCGCTGCGGGAGGTCTCGCCGAGCCAGGGGATGATGATCGAGTCGCTGAACCCGCACCTCGACTGCCACCGGGGCTCCCCCGACAAGGAGCCGGCCCGGCGCCTGGCGACCCTCGAGGCTGCGGGCGAGCTGGCGATCCCCTACACCACGGGCATCCTCGTCGGCATCGGCGAGTCGCTGGCGGATCGACTGGCAGCGCTGGAGGCCATCGCGGCGAGCCATGCCCGCTGGGGCCACATCCAGGAAGTGATCGTCCAGAACTTCCTGCCGAAGGCGGGCACGGCCATGCACAACATGCCCGCCTGCCCGCCCGACGAGTACGCGCAGGCCATCGCGCTGGCACGCCTGATCCTGCCTGCCGACATCCACCTGCAGGCACCTCCGAACCTCTCGGACGACTTCGGCGGTCTGCTGGATTGCGGCATCGACGACTGGGGCGGCGTCTCGCCGGTCACGGCCGATCATGTGAATCCCGAGCGCCCGTGGCCGGCACTGGATCGCCTGCGGGAAGTCACCGAAGCACGGGAATTCACGCTGGCCCCGCGGCTGACGATCTACCCCGAGTTCGCACTCGATCCGCAACGCTGGCTGGCCGAGACCAACCGGTTCCCGGTCATGGACCGTTCCGACGCCGAGGGCCTCGGCCGTGACGACCCCGGCAGCCAGATGCCCGAACGGACGATGGAGAATCTCGACGCCGGCTCTGGCGCAGACGTGCTGGTCGCGGACGAGAACTCCACCCAGTGGTACTCCGGCGGCGCCGGTCACCTGCCCACGAACATCATGGACGGCCCCTCGCATGCCCGCGGGGCCGTGCGCGAGGTACTCGACGGGGTGATGGCCGGTCAGCAGGTCGGGCACGACGAGATCGTGACGCTGTTTGGGGCTCGCGGACCCGAGGTGGTGGCCGTCGGCGAAGTGGCCGACGAGCTGCGCCGCGAAGCCGTCGGCGACATCGTGACCTGGGTGCACAACCGCAACATCAACTACACAAACGTTTGCACGTTCAAGTGCAAGTTCTGCGGCTTCTCCAAGGGGCCCCTGTCGCTGAACCTGCGGGGCACGCCCTACATGCTCACGCTGGCCGACATCCAGGAGCGGGTGATCGAGGCAGCCGAGCTGGGCGCCACCGAGGTGACGCTGCAGGGCGGCATCCACCCCAGCTTCGACGGCGACTACTACATCGATGTCTGCCGGGCCATCCATGACGTCGTACCCGACATGCACCTGCACGGCTTCACTGCCTTGGAGGTCATCGAGGGGGCCAAGCGGCTCGGCGAGTCACTCGTCGACTACCTCATGCGGCTGAAGGAAGCTGGGCTGAAGTCGCTGCCGGGCACTGCGGCAGAGATCCTCGACGATTCGGTGCGGGCGGTGCTGTGCCCAGACAAGATCAACACTGCCGAGTGGCTCGAATGCCACGAGGCGGCTCATGCCGTGGGCCTGCACTCGAACATCACGATCATGTTCGGATCGATCGAGCATCCTGAGAGCTGGGCCAACCACATTGTTGCCACCCGGGAGCTGCAGAAGCGCACGGGCGGGTTCACCGAGTGGGTCCCGCTTCCGTTCGTGCACATGGCCAGCCCGATCTACTTGCGCAAGGGCGCCCGGCGGGGACCGACCTTCCGGGAGACGCTGCTGATGCATGCCGTGCCGCGGATCGCCTATCGCGGCCTCATCGAGAACATCCAGGTGTCGTGGGTGAAGATCGGGCCGCCGGGAGCCCAGCAGATCCTGCGGGCGGGTGCCAATGACATGGGCGGCACGCTCATGGATGAGAACATCTCGCGCGCTGCGGGCGCCCAGCACGGCCAAGGTCTCACCGAGCAGGACTTCCGCGACATCGCAGAACCCCTCGGGCGTCGCACCCGCCAGCGTCTCACCGGTTACGAGAACGCCGACGGCGCGCCCGAGGTTCGCAGCCGGATCCTGCGCCCCTCCGACAACGCCACCGACCGCAAGCTCATCCCGCTCGAATCGCTCGGCAGTCGCGTCTAGCGACTGCGCAGACAGCACAGCAGCCGCGTCTAGCGACTGCGCAAACAGCACAGCAGCCGCGTTCACCGATTGTGCCGCGGATGCGGCGGAATGGGTGAGGCGTACGCTGCGCTGTGGGATGAAGTCCTCCTACGCGCGCTACGGGGCACTCGTCATCGTGCTGGCCGGCATCGCCGTCATCGTCTGGACCGCGGTCGCCGATCCCGACACCACGCCGACAGTCCTCGAGGCCGCCGATTCGCCCAGCACGCAGCCAGCGCCCGCAGCTGCGAGCGACACCGACGACGCCACGCAGGCAGGCGCCGACAGCGCAGCCGCGCCGTCACCTCCCACGACATCGCCAGCGGCCACGGCCACAACCGAGCCGCCCGAGCCGATCCCCGTGCTGGGGACTGCGTTCACGCTGAGCAGACTCGACGGATGGCTCAATACCGATGCCACGTCGCTCGAGGAGATTCGCGAGCAGAACACCCTGACGGTGGTGCAGTTCTGGACCTTCGGCTGCCGCAACTGCAAGAAGACGCTCGACGCGCTGGGCCAGCTTCATGCCGATTTCCGCAATCGCGGCGTCGAGGTCGTGGGGGTCCACTCCCCCGAGTTCGCGTACGAGGCCGACGTGGACAACATCATCGAGGCCGCTGCTGAACTCAGCGTGGTCTGGCCGATCGCACTCGACACCACCAAGTACAACTTTCACGTCTGGCAGGAAGGCCCGACCGGCTACTGGCCCCGCGTCTACATCATCGACAGCGAGAACCAGATCCGCTTCGACCGCCGCGGCGACGGCGCGCACACCTACCGCGAGCTCTACGCGACCGTCGAGCGTCTCCTCGCCCAAGAGAGCGCATAGGCAGGCCGTCCCGCCGTGGACACCCTCGTCGACACCTTCACCGAGGGGATCAGCGTCATCACGTGGGCGTGCACGCTGCCCATCGCCGTTCCCGGCTTGGCGCTCGTGCTGGTGGCGCGCCGAGCCCGGCTCACCGTCGGCGTGCTGTATGCGACCGGGGTCGCGCTCATGGCGTGGGCGCCCGCCGCGGGGTACTGGCGCACCGACATGCGCGGCCTGATCGTCGTAGTCGTCGCCGTACTGGCCGCAGGCACCTATCTGGCAGCGTGGAAGGCGCCGACGGGCAACTCGCCGCTCGCCGCGGGTGGCGGATTCGTCGGGGGCGCCATCGCGAGCTGGCTGTGGCGGCCCTGTGTCGGCCCCCGGCTGGGCGACATCCTGAACGAAGCCAGCACCGACGAACTCCGCACGCTGGCGTTGATGGGGGTGTACGCGGCGGGAGCGCTGCTGCCGCTGTTGCTGCTCGCAGTGCTGCCGTTCGCAGTGCCTGCCGTGGGTCGGGTGCTCGACCGCAGGCCGTTCGCGATCGCAGGGGCGGTCGTCGGCGGGGCCTATGCGATCACACTCGCCATCGGCCTGTACGACGACCTGATCGGCGAGCTGTATCGCATTTCGAGCGGCTACTGAGAGTTGTCCCCCGACGCACGGCGGCGTGGGAGATCAGCGCATTCGCCCGCCGCTCAACTGACCTTCTCGCCGAAGCGGGCCGCCTGCTGGGCGCGGTAGTCCTCCATCGGCATGAACTCGGGCTCCGAGGCGAATCGCTCACGCACCCCAGCCAGGATCTCCTCGTCGCTCTGAGACGGATCCCACGGCTCGCCTTGCGGCTGACGCACGTGCCACGGCGTGTCGACGAAGACCTCGACGCCATTGCCCTCGGGATCGAATGAGTACACCGAGATCGCATTTCCATGCGTGACCGGACGGAACTTCGGGGCGTGATCGGCCGCCTTGATGCGTTCGAGGTAGAGCTTCACCTCGGCGAGCGTGTCAACGCGAAATGCCATGTGCTCGAGGCTCGACGCGTCTTCGGGGCCGCGCACCGGCACAAACGCGATCTGGTGGTGATCGGACGAATTGCCGCTCAGGAACACGATCTCTGGCCTGCCGGGACCGAGCGGCCCCCGATCCGAAACCGCCAGGCCCAGTACGTCGCGATAGAAGGCCACCATCGTGTCGAGATCACGCACCCTCACGACCGCATGGGACCACTGCAGTTTCATGTCTCCTCCCGCGTCGATGTCGTGTCTCGAAGGACTACCACAGATCCTCAGCGTCAGCGCCGGCTCGGGTGGACTCCCGCAGGATCGACGCCGCCTTGATGGTGGCCCTGCGGGCGCGGGTCACGCTTCGCTCGAGACGGGATCGCTCGTCGCTGGTGTCCGCATCGGCGAGAGCCCCCTGCAACAGCTCGATGCTCAGCTCGGCCAGCTGTTCAGCCGTGTCGTCGAGGCGATCGGCCAGCTCGGTGATCTCGTCGTGCATCGACTCATGCCTCCCGGGCGGGAAGGTGCCCGGCCACGAACTCCAGCGGGTGGCGCACGTCGAGGCCCGCAGCTCGCAGGTGCAATGTGCACCCGGGGTTCGCGCTGGCCACGACGCTCGCACCGGTGCGTTCGACGGCGGCCACCTTGCGCTCCCGCACTGCCCCGGCGACCTCGGGATGCTGCTGGGAGTACGCGCCCCCAGCGCCGCAGCAGAGCCCGTCGTCGTCGAGCTCGACGACCTCGAAGTACCGGCTGAGCACCGTTCGTACGGGCAAGTGCGCCTGCTGGACGTGGCGCAGGTGGCACGGGTCTTGGACTGCGATCTGCAGCGGCGCTGCGCCATCGGCATCTGAGGCGTCTGGCGGCAGGTCGTCGACCCGCGCGGCCAGCCACTCGTGCACGTCTTGGACTCGCGCTGCGAAACGTCGGGCCTCGTCGGTGCCCAGCAGGTGGCCGTATTCCTTCATCGTGGCGCCGCAGCCCGCCGAGTCGATCAGGATCGGAGCCTCGCCCGGAAGTGCTGCCATCACCTTGCGCGCGAGTCGCCGGCTGTCGGCAGCCAGACCCGCGTGGAGGTGTAGGGACCCGCAGCACGAAGCTCCCGCCGGCGGCAGCGCAACGCCTGCACCGGTGGATTCGATGACAGCCTGCACCGCCCGGTGGGTGTCGCGCATCCAAGCATCCATGACGCATCCGGTGAAGAGCCAGACATCGTCACCGCTGGCGGTGAGCGGCGGCTGGCGAACTGGCACGCGTGGCAGCGAGGCGGTCATGGCAGCGAGCTGGCGGAACGGACGCACACGGCCCACCAGAGCAATCAAGCGCATCAGGCCAAGCCGTTGGGACAGTCCCAGCAGGCGGGATCCGAAGCCGAGCAGCCGAGGCATGCCCAGCGCGCGATAGGCGAGCCGCCGCGAACGGGGCTGGTAGCGAGTCTGGGTTGCCAGCGCCTCGCGGGTGGCTTCCATCATGTGGCCGTAGTGGACCCCGGCCGGACAGGCGGTCTCGCAGCCGAGGCACTGGATGCACGCGTCCATGAATTCCACGAACGCGTCATCGGCCTCGCCGCGCTCGGCGACATCGCGCATGAGCGCGATGCGCCCACGCGGCGATGCCGATTCCTCACCGGTCACCCGGTATGTCGGGCAATGCGGCAGGCACATTCCGCACGCAACGCACGAGGCGAGCGTGTCGCTGTCGATGTCGAGATGCAGCGGGAACGTGCCCGCGGTGCCCGATGGCTCGCCCACGGGGATCGTCGTGCTCAGTGGCTCGCCTGGAGGGCTCGCCGTGCTCACCATGCCCTCCTGCCGGGGTTGAGTCGATTCTGGGGGTCCAATCGCTGCTTGAGCTGAGTCATCAGCGCGGCATTGGCCTGCGAGACCGGTGCTGCCTGCACTGGTTCGTGCCGATGCACCAGACCGATGCCGACCTCGGCCAGCCACTCGCCCTCGGTGCCGGCGAGCGCTCGCAGGTCCGAGGGCCGCATCGACTCGCGCCCCGCAGCCGGGATCGGCGGCGGGCCCTCGCACGGAGCGAATCCCGCCGACTCCAGCTTGCTGGTCTCTGCAGCGACGTCAGCCGGATCGCCTTCCAGCAGGATCGAGGTGCGCCTGCCGTCCCACAGGATGCTGCTGGGTCGGTACAGCAGATCGAAGGCGTCAAACGGATCGCCGTCGCCCGTGAGCCACTGCGACGCAGCGGGCACCGGCAGGGTCCGCAGGATCACCTCGGCCAACAGCCCCAGCGAGCCCAGCGACCCCACCAGCATGCGGGCCAGGTCGTACCCCGAGACGTTTTTCACCGTGGGCCCGCCAGCGGTGACCACCTTGCCGGAGGCATCCACGTGACGAGTCTGCAACACGAGATCGCGCACGTGCCCGTAACGAAGTCTGCGGTGCCCGCTGAATCCGCACGCCAGCACGCCGCCGACGGTCGCTGCGTCGTCGGCAGGGTCGAGCGGGACCATCTGGCCGGTCCGAGCGAGATGTGCCGACAGTTCGGCCACCGTCGTGCCAGCACCGCAGCGAACCGTCATCTCCGACGGCTCGTGTTCCCACACGCCCGCGGGCGCGCGGACTTCACGCGTCCCCGCATGCGGAACGCCGCCGACCTCCCAGTGCGTTCCGGCGCCCACCACGGTGACCGGATCGCTGCTGCCGACCTCGCGAGCGAACGCTGTCACTTCCGCAGCGATGTTCGCGGCAAGGCTGGCACCGGCGTCGGGCGGCCCGGTGCTCGCGCCCTCAGATGGCGGCGCGCTGCCGCCGCTGGATTGGCGATTCACACCCAAGCGCCTTCGGGAACGTTCTGGTGGAACGAGTCGCTGCAGCGCGAGCCGGTCGGGATGATCTTGAGGGGGTTGGCGAGGCCGTCGGGATCGAACGTCTCACGCACCACGTCCTGGGTGTACATGTCGTGGGCACTGAACAGCATCCCCATGTAGTCCCGCTTCTCCAGGCCGATCCCATGCTCGCCGCTGAGCACGCCGCCCGCTTCGATGGAGACAGCAACGATGTCACGGCCCGCTGCTTTCACCCGCTCGTCCACGCCGGGCTCACGCCGGTCGAACGCCAGGATCGGATGCAGGTTGCCGTCCCCGGCATGGAACACGTTGACGGCGATCAAGCCGTACGCATCGGCGATCCGGTACACCTTCTCGAGAACCTCGGTCAGCCGGGACCTCGGCACGACCGTGTCGTGGAGGTAGTAGTCGGGCTTGATCCGTGCGACGGCGCCGAAGGCGTTCTTGCGTCCCTTCCACAGCAGCGCCCGTTCGGCGTCGTCTGCCGCGACTCGCACGTGGCCGACGTGATGGCGCTGGGCCACCTCTCGCACGATGTCCACACCGGCGTCGACCCCGCCCGGCAGACCGTCGAGCTCGACCAGCAGAACCGCCGCAGCTCCAGTCGGGTACCCCGCATGGGCGAAGGCCTCCACGATCTCGATGGCGCGCTGATCCATCATCTCCAGCGCCGAGGGCACCAGCCCGGCGGCGATGATGGCGCTGACAGCCGCCGAGCCCTCGCTGACGTCGTCGAAATCCAGCAGCAGCGTCCGCACCGCCGGCGCATTCGGCGTCAGCCGCACAGCGGCCTTGGTGGCGATGCCCATGGTGCCTTCGGAGCCGACGAACAGGCCGCGCAGGTCGAATCCCGGCGGCTCAGCGTCCAACCCGCCGAAGACGGTCGTCTCGCCGGACGGCAGCACCACCTCGAGCGCCGAGATGTGCGCTGTCGTCACGCCGTACGCAAGGCAGTGCGGCCCGCCGGAGTTGTTGGCGATGTTCCCGCCGATCGAGCAGACCTGCTGGCTGGACGGATCCGGAGCGAAGTGGAAGCCCTTCGGGGCCAGCGCACGTGACAGGTCGAGGTTCAGCACTCCCGGTTCGACCCAGGCAATCCGGTTGGCGGTGTCGATCTCGACGATGCGGTCCATCTTGGAGGTGGCCACCACGACCGGTCGGCCGACGGGAACCGCTCCGCCTGCCAGGCCGGTGCCTGAGCCTCTTGCCAAGAAGGGACGACGATGCTTCCGGCAGATGCGCACGATCTCGGCCACCTCTGCCGTTGACGTGGGCAGGCACACGATGGCCGGCGCGCTGCCCTCGATGGAACCATCGCGGCTGTACAGGCCGCGCTCGAAATCGTTGTCTCGCGCCCGGTCGCTCAGCACCCCGCGCAAGTCAGTGAGCAGGGCAGCATCGGCTGCACAATCGGCCTCGGAAACCACAACGCGACCGTACCCCACAGGCATCGCAGATCGACTTGGCGCATCGACTCGGCCGATGTCCCCCGCTCTTGTTCCTCCGTTCAATTGGACACGGGCTCACGGGTTCACGGGCCGCTCGGGCCCCGGCCTCGCAAGCTCGGCCTCCTAGGCTCGCCGCGGATGGCTGCTGATATGGGCGAGGGCCTCGATGGCTGGAGCCCGGGCGACGACACGCGGGAGTGGCTGTCGCTGGAGGACCCCCACGAGCACCGCACCTGGCTGTTCGACGTGACGTTCCTCATGAGCGCCTGGACCTGCATCTTCGGCGCCGGCTGCCCGGGCATCGACGAAAAGCCGGCCCCAGAGCTCGAGCTGGGCTGCTGCAGCCATGGCGCCTACATCGCTGACGAGCACGACCTGGCCCATGTCCGCCGGATGATCGCCGAGCTTGACGAGGAGATCTGGCAGCACCGGCGCGACGCCGCCGACGCCCTGTCGCAGGACAGCGATGGCTGGTGGCGCACCGTGGTCGTCGACGGGGCGTGCGTATTCGCGAACCGAGCCTCCCATCCCGCCGGCGCAGGGTGTGCCTTCCACCTGCTGGCCCGGCGGACCGGTCGACTCCCGATGGACACCAAACCCGAGATCTGCTGGCAGGCCCCGCTGCGCCGTGAGGATCATGAGACCGTGACCGGGCACGTCTACACGATGGTGCGGGAGTGGGAGCTGCGGGATTGGGGCGGACCCGACACCGACGTGTCGTGGTGGTGCACCTCCGAACCCGAGGCCCACGTCGGTCACCAGCCCGTGTACCGGGCACTGCGGGAGGAACTCACCGCGATCTGCGGCGCGGAGATCTACGACGAGCTGTGCACCGGACTCGACGAGCGCGTCACCTCAGCCCAGGTGCTGCCCCATCCGGCAGTCCGTCGTCGCGCGCCTCAGTCGTCGGCGCTGCGCTCGTAGCCCGCGGAGGCGTAGTCGGCTTCGTCTGCGTCCTCGTCGTCGCCGTCGCCGTCGCCGTCGTAGGAGTCGTACTTGTCGGCGAGGTGGCCGTACTGGTCGTCGCGCACGGACTCGTCGTCTTCCAGCTCCACGCCGAATCGATCCGAGTTGTCGAAGTCGTAATCCTCGACGGAGAAACGCTCCGCCGTGGCCCGCTGGAATTTGCGAGCCTCTTCATAGCGGCGATGTCGACCCTTCTTCACCGGTTGGCTCCTCGTGCTCGACTGCGGTGCCTCGCTTGCCTGCACCCGTGCGTGCCTTCAGATGTGCCTGTAGCCGCGACGGATGAGGCACCCGTGTTCTACGAAGTGCCCTGTCACACTATCGCCCGGCGCCACACGGTGCGCGGCATATCAAGCGTTCAGTCGAGCGGCGGGATACGGGATTCAAGGCACAGGCCCGCCTCGGCATCGAACGCCAAGGCGGATTCGCCTGCGAGCAGCGATCTGATGCCGTCGCCGACGACGTCGGCGCGCCAACCAGTCGCCAGGCGCGAGTCCTCCCCCCCGGCGAGCAGGGCAGCGATGTCCGAACGGGTCGCCAGCAGGCTCCGATCGATGCCCGCCGCGCGCGCCACCTGGTCCACCCATGCCGCTACCAGCGGCACTGCGGGCTGCAAGGCTGTCGGCACGTTGGGGCCCGCCGGCAGCGCACGGGCCGGGATCTCCTCGGGCGCCATGGATCGGCCACGCTGCACTTCGGCGATGATCCGCTCGCCGACCGCCCCGCGGAGCTGGTTGCTGTCCACCCCTCGAAGCCCGTCCAGCTCGCTGAGGCTGGCGGGGCTTCGCTGGGCGATGGACAGCAGTGCCATGTCCGACAGCACGAAGCGGACCGGGATATCCCGATCGCTGGCGGTGCGCTCTCGCCAGGCCGCGAGCCGGTAGGCGACTGCACGTTGCCTGCCCTTCAACTGCCGGGCGCTCTTGATGCGCGTCCACGCCTGTTCTGGGTCGGGCGGCGGAGGAGGAGGCCGGCGCCATCGCTCGCACTCGTCGAGTGCCCACTCGTAACGGCCGCGCTCGGACAGCTGAGACTTCAGCTCGTCGTGCAGCCTGACCAGGTAGGCCACATCGTCGGCTGCGTAGCGCCGCTGCGCCGGCCGCAGCGGACGCTCGAACCAGTCCGTGAGTCGATCACCCTTGGCGAGGCGCTTGCTGAGAAGGCGTTCGGTCAACGAGCCCAGTGAGGGCGTGCTCATGCCCAGGAAACCTGCGGCGACCTGGGTGTCGAACAGCCGCGCGGGAATGGTGCCGCACTCCTGCGCCAGCACCTCGATGTCCTGCGCGCAGGAGTGCATCACGATCAACACGTCCGCGTCGAGCACACAGGCGAGACCGGCAATGTCGACGGCGGTGGGATCGACGAGCGCCACCCGGTCATCGAAGGCGACCTGCACGAGCGCCAGCTGGGGCCGGTAGCTGCGCTCGCGATGGAACTCGGTGTCCACGGCGATGCGCTCGGCGGCCAGCAAGTCGGCGACCAGCCCCTCGAAGCGGTCGTCCGAGTCGACCCACTCGTGGCGGCTCACGTCGCCGGGGACCCGCGTGCGGTGCGAGTTGCCAGCATGGCCTCCGCTTGGGCGAGGTCAGCCGGCGTGTTCACGTTGAGGACGTCTGCTGGCGCGACCGGGACCGTCGGCACGGACGAACTGGCGAACACCGCCTTTGGGCCCCTTGCGCCAGCGCGCAGCCCTTCGCGCAGCATCGGCAGAGCTTCCATCGCGTAGTGGCCGATCAGCGGCTCAAGCCGACCGCTGCGGGCGAGCACGACTGGCGCACCCGTCCCGTGGGCCGTGTGCACCAGCGCCGCCAGCACCTCGGAAGGAACCGTGGGCACATCGGTCGGGCACACCAGGATGTCGCCGTGACGCTCAAGCGCATCAATCAGTGCCGCGAGGGGTCCGGCGTGTGGGGTGCTGTCGGGCGTCGCCACGAGCGGCGCAGGCGGGTCGCCGCCTTGAGCTACGACGGGGTGCGCGCCCCCCGCAGCCAGAGCCTCGGCAACCCACAGTGCGAGGGGTCTTCCTGCCAGTTCCAGCGTGGCCTTGTCATGGCCCATGCGCGTCGAGGCACCGCCGCACAGCACGACGCCGACCGGGCTCACGCCCCAGGCCACTCACCCGAGGGCGGCGTGCCGCCGGGATCAAGCTGGGCCAGGAAACCTGCGCAGCGGTCGGCCTCGTCGACCTCCCCGAGCACTGCTGCGGAGTGGCCCAGTCCCCACAGCGACCACAGGAAGCCGTGGTTGGAGGGCTCCGCCCACCGCACGTAGCCGCTGCCGCGCCAGCCAGCGGCGCGCAGCGCGTCAAGACCCCGGTGGTACCCGACACGGCAGTAGGCGTAGGCCTCCACATGGCGGCCCTCGCCGGCTGCGGTGCGGCCCAGCTCGGCCCATGCATCCAGGAAGCGGGGCCAGCGTGCCGCCACGGCAGCCAGCGCGTCAGCCCGCTCGTCAGCGGGCCGGTCCAGGGCATCGGCCAAGGCTGCGGTTGCCTCGGGCGGCGCAGGATCCAGGACGGTCGAAGGAAGGCCGCCCGGGCGCAGCGTCATGGGCGTCGGTGGCTCACTAGGCACAGCGCGACTCTAGTGAGCCACCCGGCTCGGCCTCGGGAGCGGTCCCCACCGCGAGGCAAGCTGCTGCGTACTCTCTGGGGCAGTGCTCGGTGAGTGGCTCGACGCGGACCGCGTCAGCATCGCCCTGATTGCCGGTATTGCCTGCCTGTTCATCGCCGCCGTCGTGGCACTGCGGCTGATCCGGCGCCTGGCGCTGGCTGTGCTCATCTCGGTGGTGCTGGCTGGTGCGGCAGCGGTGTTGGCGGTGCAGTGGTCGGGTCTGCGGGATTGCCAGCAGACCTGCACCTGCGAGGTGTTCGGCCGCAAGGTCAGCGTGCCGCAGAACCCGTTGTGCGGACCGGACCGGATCGACCCGGGCCGCATCGATGTCGACATCGACATCGACACCGGACTCCCGTCGGGCAATCCCGCCGGCTGACCGCTCCCGGCTCGCTAGGGCACGCGCATGGCGCGCAGGTTGTCGGTGGCATGGGTCTCGGGACTCGTTCCCGAGACCACCACAACCATGTCGCCAGAGCGCACAAGGCCCGTCCGTGCAGCCGAATGCACGGCTTCCAGCGCCGACTCTGCCGGCGTCAGCCGTTCGCCGAACACCAGCGGTCGAGTGCCCCACGACAGCGAGAGCTGCATCGCAGTGCGAGGTTCGGGCGTCAACCCCAGCAACGGCATGGACGGCCGGAACCTGGCCATGCTGCGTGCAGTGAAGCCCGATCGGCTCAGACAGATGATGGCCTGTGCCCCCAGCTCGGTGGCCAGTCTCGATGCTGCCTGGGTGATGCCGTCGGTCACGCGCAGGTAGTCGGCAGCCCGCTCGTCCAGCCTGCGCACCGACAGCAGCCGGTTCCACCATGCTTCGTAGTCGAAGCGTTCGTCGGCTCGTTCGGTGATGCGTGCCATTGTCCGCACGGCGTTGACGGGATCGTGGCCGATTGCGGTCTCGCCGCTCAGCATCACTGCTGAGGTGCCGTCGAAGACGGCGTTCGCTATATCGGACGCTTCCGCACGGGTCGGCACCGGCGAATGCAGCAGCGATTCGAGCATCTGCGTGGCGGTGATGGCGGGACGTCCGTGGGCGATGCACGCTTCGATGATGCGCTTCTGCAGATGCGGCAGTTCCTCGATGTCGCACTCGGCGCCGAGGTCGCCCCGGGCGACCATCACCGCCGAGGACGCTTCGATGATGCCCTCGAGGTTTTCGACCGCTGCCTTGGTCTCGACCTTGGCGACCAGCAGCGGGCCTCTGGGGTGCGGCTCCACCCCCAGCCGCCGCATGTCGTGCGCGGAGCGGACGAACGACACCGCGACCATGTCGGTGCCCAGATCGACGAAAGTGTCCGCCAGCTTCAGGTCGTGCGGGGTGGGCGTGCTCATGCGCAGCTTCGACGAGTCGATGTGCAAGCCGGGCCGGCCTTCGAGGTGGCCTCCGTGCAGGACCCGGGTCTTGAGGGCATTCGAGGCCCGGTCCTCGACGGCCAGCACCACGTTGCCGTCCCCGAACGACAGCCGATCGCCAGGACCCACATCGGTCAGCAGGCCGTCGTAGTCGACGACGAGCCGGTCCGCTGTGCTGGCGTCGCCGTCGATGGCGAGCGAGATCACGGCGTCCTCAGTGACGTTGCAACCGCCTTCGGGAAATGGCTTGCAGCGCACCTTGGGGCCGGGAAGGTCCACCAAGATCCCGATATGGCGGCCGGAGGCCTCTGAGACTGCCCGCAGGCGCCTGAAGGTCGCGATCTGCTCGTCGAGCGCGCCATGGGCCAGACCGAGGCGCCAGACATCGACGCCTGCTTCGATCATGGCTTCCATCGTTGCCTCGTCGCTGCAGGCCGGACCGACGCTGGCGATGATCTTTGTTCGTCTTGCCATGTGCCTCCACGGTACCGCTCTCGTCCAATACCCCCGCCATCCGGGGCATTCAGCGGGCCTGACTGCGTCGGCCTCTAGGGTCACCGGCCGTGGAACTCGTCTTTGTCCGCCACGGCCAACCTGAACGCGTCATTCGCCACGACGGCCAGCCCGCTGACCCGCCGCTGTCCGACATCGGCCGCCAGCAGGCGGCGGCGGTCGCTTCATGGCTCGTGGAGATGGGCGTCGACGCGCTCTACAGCAGCCCGATGCGACGAGCGCTGCAGACTGCGGACGCGATCGCTGCCGCAACCGGCTTGGAAGCGACCGTGCGCGAGGGACTGAGCGAGTTCGACCGCGACTCCCCCGCCTACGTTCCGATGGAGGTCCTCAAGGAGACCGACCGGGAACGCTGGGACGAGCTGGCCACCGGGTCGTTCGGCGATGCGGAGCGAACGGCGCACTTCATTGCCACCGTCAACGATGCGGTGGACCGGATCGTCGCCGACCATCGCAGCCAGCGGGTTGCGCTGGCGTGCCACGGCGGCGTCGTGAACGCGTATCTGGCCCGATGTCTCGGTTTCGATCCGGACACCTTCTTGAAGTTCGACGTGGACTACACCTCGGTGACCCGCGTGTTCGCGTCGAGCCATGGGCATCGCAGCGTGCTCTCGGTCAACGAGCGCACCCACCTGCGCGGACGCCCGGACCTGGCCATCGGCCTGTGAGACTCGGCTGGTGTGCGACCTGGTGGCTGCTAGTTGAGCTGGGCCCACAGGCGCAGCGCCGCATTGTTGAGCTGATCCGCCGCAGAGCCGCCGAACCTCTCTGCCGCGGACTCGAGGCTGCGCGCGCCCTCATCGGGGCGTCCCAGGGCTGACAGCGCCTGTCCGAGCCGGATGAACTCCTCCGGCGGGCAGTCACCCAGCCGCGTGAGCAGCTCCAGCACGGCCAGCATCGGGGGCGAGTCGGGCCGACGCATGTGCACGGTACGCAGATTGTTGAGCATCCGCAGCAGGATCGTCTCGGCCGGTGTCGGCCGCAGGAACGAATCATCGAACGCCTGCCGCGACTCGAAGCGGGCAAAGATCGCTGCCGCACCCGCCCGGTCGATGATGCAACCGTCGAAGGCGTCAATGAACACCTCTGGATCGGGTGTGCCGACCAGGAAATGGCCTGGCATGCCCACGCCGTGCAGCACGACACCGGCGCGGCGAGCCACCTCGATGGTGACGACGGCCAGCGTTATCGGGATGCCGAGACGGCGGGAGACCACGAGGTCCAAGTAGCTGTTGGCCGGGTCGGCGAAACCGCCGCGGTTCGGTCCGAACCCCTCCTGATCGAAGAGCAGATCGACGACCGCATCCGGTGTGGGCTCACGCACCGCAGCGCCGAGTCGGTCCAGCTCGGCCAGCGCCGCGGACTCGTCAACCGGGTCTTCCCGGCAGTGAGCAGCAATGGCCAGGGCCGCTCGGTCGAGCGGCACCGGTTCGCTGGCCGCCAACCTGGCGAAGGCATCCGCTGATGACGGGTGATCGTCGGAGGGGCCGTGTGCTCCCGCGTCGCCGTCTGGCATCGAGGTGACGGTACCGGTGGCGGCGCCGGGTCCCATCTGGCGGTCGTCGTGCCCAGCTCGGGCGGTGCAAAGCAGGCGAGCGGCGATACTTGCGCTGTGACGTCGGTGCACCCCTTTCTGGACGAGCCCGGGCCGGTGCCGATTGCCCATCGAGGCGGCAGCTCCGTGTGGCCACAGAACACGATGGCCGCCTTCGAGGGCGCGGTGGGGCTCGGCTACCGCTACCTGGAAACCGATGTGCAGGCCACCGCTGACGGCGTGCTGGCGGTCTACCATGACAGGGATCTCGCCCCGACCTCGGACCTCGACGGGCACATCTCGGAGATGACCTGGAGCGAGGTGTCCCGGGCACGCGTCGACGGCGAGCCGATCCCACGGCTTGAAGAGCTGCTCGACGCCTTCGACGATGTCCGCATCAGCATCGATCCCAAGTCCGATGCCGCCGTCGAGCCGCTCATCGAGGCACTGCGGCGGCCGGGTGTGCTCGAGCGAGTGTGCATCGGCTCGTTCTCCGACGAACGCCTCGAACGCGTCGACGAAGCGTATGGCGACGCAGTGTGCCTCAGCTTCAGCCCACGGGAAATCGCTCGCCTGCGGATGCTGAGCCTCGCGGGACTGCCCGCGCGGCCCCGTCGCTCCACCCGATCAGGTTCGCCGAGCCGCAGGCGGCGCGAGCGACCGTTCAGGGGACGCATCGCGTCCATTCCGCTGCGGCGGGGACCGATCCCGCTCGCAACCCGCCGACTGGTCGACTATGCGCACCGGGCCGGTCTGGCCGTGCACGTGTGGACCATTGACGATCCCGTCGAGATGGATCGTCTGCTCGACATCGGCGTCGACGGCGTGATGACCGACGAGCCGAGGGTCCTGCTTGAGGTCATGGCCGAGCGCGGAGCCTGGCCCGCAGGCGGCGAGGCCGTCACATGAGCACCGGCGTCATCGATGCGGGGCTCATCGGCGAGCTGGCGGGCATCGTCGGGGTGGCACACGTCCTGCAGGACCCGGAGATCACCGCCGGCTACGCGGTCGACTGGACCCGCCGTTTCGCCGGCGCGACGCCGCTGGTGATTCGACCCGGCGACACCGCCGAGACTGCCGCCGTGATGGGAGTGCTGGCAGGCGCCCGCATCGCCGTCGTGCCCCAGGGAGGCAATACCGGCCTCGTCGGCGGCAGCGTGCCGCTCGCCGATGAAGCGGTGTTGTCGATGCGGCGGTTGAACGTCTGCGAGCCGGTGGACGAGCTCGCATCCCAGGTGACGCTGGGTGCCGGGGTGACGCTGGCCGATGCCCAAGCCCATGTTGCCGCGTCAGGGCTCAGCGTCGGCGTGGACCTTGCGGCGCGCGACTCGGCCACGATCGGCGGCATGGTCGCCACCAACGCGGGCGGCATCAACGTGCTGCGCTACGGCGCCATGCGAGCCCAAGTCGTGGGCATCGAAGCGGTGCTCGCCGACGGCACGGTCGTGAGCCACCTGGCAGGCCTGGAGAAGGACAACACCGGATACGACCTCGGGGCTCTGCTGGCGGGCAGCGAAGGCACGCTGGGCATCATCACGCGGGTGCGCTCGCGGCTGCATCCCACCCAGCCCGAGCGTGCGACCGCCTTGCTGGCGTTCGAGACGGCAGCAGATGCCGTCAGCGCAGCCGCAGCGCTGCGCCGCAGCGTCGCCTCGCTGCACGCGCTGGAAGCCGTCTTCGAGGGCGCCATGGAGGTCGTGTCGGAGCACTTGGGCACCGCCCCGCCCGTCGGGCGCATCGACGGCACGTCAAACGACACACGGGTCGACGGCTCCCCGGGCGGCGGGGCGTGGCTGATCGCCGAAGCGGCAGCACGCACCGATCCCAGCGATGAGCTGGGCGCGGCCGTCGCCGAGCTGGAAGATCTCGTCACCGATGCAGCGGTTGCGCTCGAACCCGCGGCGCGCCAGCGCCTGTGGGCGTTCCGCGAGCAAGTCACCGAGGCAATCTCTGCGGCCGGCATCCCCCACAAGCTGGACGTGACGCTGCCGGCAGCTCGTCTCGCAGAATTCGTGGACGGGGTCCCCGCTGTGGTGCATGCAGCCGATCCCGACGCCCGACCGCTGCTGTTCGGCCATCTCGGCGACGGCAACGTGCACGTCAACGTGCTCGGCCCAGCAGGGGCGGAGCCAGCCGAGAGCGTGGACGACGCGGTGCTCCGCTACGTGGCCTCGCTCGGCGGTTCCATCTCGGCGGAGCACGGCATCGGAACGGCCAAGCTGTCCCAGCTGCACCTCAACCGCACCCCAGCAGAGCTTGCGGCATTCAGCGCCATCAAGCGGGCCCTCGACCCCGACAATATCCTCAACCCCAACGTGCTGCTGCCGCAGCCGGGTTGACGCACGGGCACGACTGCGGGTCTACCGTTCGCTCCATGAGCCGCTCCCGACCGCAGGTTCCATTCGCGTCTCGCTACGCCCGCAGCGGCATGGTGTGCAGCGTCGATCACCTCGCCAGCGACGCCGGAGTGGCGCTGCTGCGCGTTGGCGGCTCAGCAGCAGACGCGGCGGTGGCCGCCTCGGCCGTGCTCGCCGTCACTACCCAGCACATGTGCGGCATGGGCGGCGACTTGTGGGCACTCGTCCACCACGCCGACGGCGAACCGCCCGCGGCGCTCAATGCGAGCGGGCGCGCGGGCAGCGGCGCAAACGCATCAGGGCTGCGCTCCGAGGGCCGAACCCGCATGCGATTCCGTGCCGACATTCGCAGCGTCCCGATTCCGGGATGCGTCGACGGGTGGCTGGCATTGCACGAGCGGTTCGGGCGTACGCCGCTGGCAGAGGTGCTGGCCCCCGCCATCGATCTTGCCGAGGGCGGCTTCCCCCTCTCACCGCACGGGGCCGCCGCCACGACGCTGCTGGAAGGCACCGCCAACTCCGGGGACTACCCGGAGGGCAGCCAGCCAGGCGATCTCATCCGCCGGCCCGGCGTTGCCGCCGCATTGCACGAGATCATCGAAGGAGGGCGGGAGGCCTACTACGAAGGCGACTTCGGCAGTGACCTCATCGATCTGGGCCGCGGCGAGTACGCAGCGGCCGATCTGGCACGCTCCCAAGCGGATTGGGTGACGCCGCTGCGCACCACCGCCTGGGATCATGCGATCTTCACGGTCCCCCCCAACTCGCAGGGCTACCTGACCTTGGCCGGTGCATGGATCGCCGACGGTCTGGACCTGCCGTCGGATCCCGACGATCCCCTGTTCGCCCACCTGCTGGCCGAGGCCGCGAAACAGGCAGGGTGGGACCGGCCAGAAGTCCTCTCCGACAGCGCCGACGGCAATGCGCTGATCTCGCCCGATCGGCTCGCCCCGCGCCGGTCCGCGATCTCGCCAGACGTCGCTTCGCCGCTCGGTGCGGGCACTGGCACCGGCGACACGATGTACCTCGCGGCGGTCGACGCCGATCGCATGGGCGTCTCGCTCATCCAATCGAACGCGTCGGGCTGGGGAGTGGGCCTGTGGACCCCCACGCATCGGATCAGCCTGCACAATCGCGGCATCGGGTTCAGCCTCGACGAGGGGCACCCGGCCGAGTACGGACCAGGGCGCCGGCCGCCGCACACGCTCGCGCCGGCACTCGTGCAGCACGCCGACGGCTCGTTGCGGTCCGTTGTCGGGACAATGGGCGGCGATGCCCAGCCGCAGGTGTTGCTCCAGGTGCTCGCGCGCGCGCTCGCCTGCCGCGAAGACCCAGCACGCGCCATCGGCACGGGGCGCTGGCGCTGGGGGGCGGCGGCCGGAACCGGTTTCGACACCTGGGCCGATCCCGAGAACCTCGAGCTCCGCATCGAGGGCCACGCCGCATGGGCATCCCCCGACGGGCTGGCCGATCTGGGACGGCGAGGCCACCGTGTCGGAGCCGATGCTCCGCACGACAACGCTTTCGGACATGCGCACCTCATCGAAGTCCACGACGGCGTGCTCGCCGGAGCCGCCGACCCACGAGCCCTGACCGGGTCCGCCGCGGGTTACTGAACCGCCAGCGGAGCCGTCTGCGGCGCCGTCCGCTTCAGAACCCGCAACTCCTCGGCGGGCGAGGTACCGCTATCCCGGCGACGCTGCTCTCAATTCGGGGATTCCAGGAGCCAGGAGCCGCAGGCATCAGTCTCGAAGAACTCGCCCTCATCGAGTTCGACTCGCCTGCCCCACGCGTCCCCGAAGTGGGTGGTGACGACGGCGTTGAGCGAGCCGCTGAGGTCACTCACTGCGGCGTAGTAGCAGGCGGAGCCGGTCCCAGTTGCGACATAACGGCCAGGTGCCACGTCGGTGCCCACCAGGTACATGCCGTCGCGCTGCATCAAAGCCGGCAAGCGCGAACTCGACGGCACCTCCGGCTGAGCAACTGGCGTCAGCTCGGCACCCGCGACGGTGCTGACCTGTGGCTGCTCGTCGGCCGTTGGAAGAGGTCCCCACTGCACCGCTGCGAACCAGCCGACGCCGATGCCGATCACGAGCACCGATACCAAGGTGATGAGGAAACCCCGCCGGCGAATCTTGGCGTCAGGCAGGCGCCGTAACTCGACGATCTCGTGGGCAGAGGGATGCCGCTTGTCGGGTGCCTCGCGAGCGCGGCTGCCCGTAATGCGTCGCACCCTGAAGGATCGTAGTTCCGGCTGCAATGACCTCTGCGTGACGTCGGCTGCGTGTTGTCGCAGGGCGCTGATCGCCGCTCGAAAACGCATAGCTTGCGACTGTGAAGCGCAGCCGGGCTCGACGAACAACGGTGCGAGCGGCAGCTGCGATGATCGTCGCCCTTGTTGCGCTGATGCAGCTGCCGGTCGGTGCTGCCGCCGGCCCAGAACAACCCCCGGTCGCTCGCGCCCTGTCCTATCCCGGCGACCTGCTGCTCGACGACCCTCGTGCGACCAAGTCCACCGTCGAGTCATCGTTCCGTCGCGACGCGACCCGTGAGTCAATCCGGCGCGCCGCCCTCGACGTCGGCGTGGCGTACTGGGTTACCGACCTCAAGCACGAGCCAAACCTCAACAATCTGTCAGTGCACTACGCACCGCCACCGCAGATCGGCGGCGAATCCGGCGCTTCGGCACTGTCCCGTCTGGTCAGACTCGCCAGCCGTCGCCAACTCAGCGCTGCAGAAGCATGGCAACAGCACACCATGCGCCTGCTGGCAGACGACGCAGGCTGCCCGATCGGCGCTGATGCGCAACAGTGTCCCAGTTTGCAGCCGTGGCTGGTTCCGCTCTTCGACCCTGCCGCCGACGGAGCCTTGGAGCTGCAGTCGGACAGCCGCACCAGCGGCACCGCCGTGAACCCATTCGACTTTCTCAATGTCGCGTTTGAGATTGATGCATGGAGGCCCGTCGGCGTCCATCCCATGCTCGCCGAGGCCGCCCGCAACAGCGCCGCTGTGATGCGGCTGCGCACTGCCTCGCACCAGTACCCGTGCGGCGTGACTGCGCTGTGGGTCGTGGCCGCAGTCACCGCTGATATTCCCGAGATCACCCGCGTCGGATATGGCGAATGGCATCGACCCGGCAGCGTCGTCGAGCTGCGGTCGGTCACCCGAAACGCGGCGGTGAGCGGCTGCCGCGCTGCTGCGGCGCTTGCCGAGCAGTACGTCCGACTCGGCGTCGAGGCGCCGGCGTGGCCATTCTGGGAACAGCATCTCGTCGAGACGATGTCCGACGCTGCAGCAGCGGGCGTCGCCGACACGCTCGACCGCATGACAGCAGGCGCGCTCAGATCGGTTCCGAGATCGCCGCTCAGCGGCGACGCGCCGACGCTGACGCCGTACCGGGCCTGCGATCAACTGCCACCGGTACTGCCATTCTCCGAAACGGTGGTCGTCAGGGGCTTCAGAGTTGCGCCGTGCCTCGCCGACTCGCTGCGCTCGCTGCTCGACGCAGCGTCCGCCGAGGGCATCGTGCTGAAGGGCTGGGGCTGGCGATCCACGCTCACTCAGATCCGACTCCGTCGCCAGTACTGCCCGCTGCCCCCTGCCAGCTCGGACCAGTACTGGCTGCAGTTGTCGCTCATGGAGTCATATGAGTGCTCGCCGCCTGTGAGCAAGCCGATGACGTCTATGCACGAAAACGGGGGTGCCGTCGACTTCGCCTGCGGCACCCGCGGTGTCTCGCTGCGTCCGGGGAACGCCTGCTTCGAATGGCTTTCCGACAACGCACACCACTACGGCCTGTACAACTTCATCCTCGAGCCGTGGCACTGGTCCACCAATGGCCGCTGAATGGTGAGACACAGTGGTTAACCCGCGCAGAGAGATCCGAGGCAGGCACCCACTGACCGCAGCGGCGCTCTCGGCCCTGGTACCAGGCTTCGGTCACTTCGGCTTCAACAACCGCCGCGCATATGCGCTCATCATCACGTCGGTCGGCGTCACCTTGGCTGCACTGGTGTTCCTGTCGACACGCGGTTCAACCACGCTGCTGATCTGGAGCGTGAGTCCTTGGCGCCTTCGGCTCGTGATCGTCGGTGCTGTGGTGCTGCTCATTCTGCGCATCGCGATCGCCGTCGACGTCTACACGACCGTCTCACGGATGCGGCTGTTGAAAGACCAAGGCGCACTCCGACTCTGGTCGATGGTCAGGATCGTGGTGCTCTTCGCGATTGTCGTGGTGCCGCACCTGCTGGTCATTCGCTACGCCGCGGCACAGCTTCATCTGCTGTCACGCGTCTTCACTGCAGCCGAGACCCAGGCAGCCATACCGAGTCCGGCTGCCGAAGTCACGATTCCGCCTGCCACGACCGTCGCTCCCGAAGCACCGCAAACGCCGGGAACTGCGGCGCCGACGACCACCGTGGCGCCGCGTACCTGGGACGGCGCCGAGCGCCTGACCCTCGCCCTGCTCGGCGGTGACGGGGGATTCGACCGCGTGGGCGTGCGAACCGACACCATCATCGTCGTCTCCATCGACGTCGACTCTGGCGAGGCAGCCGCATTCAACGTCCCGCGCAACTGGCGGCACCTCACCTTCCCCGACGGGACACCTGCCGCCATGCGCTGGCCCGACGGCTATCCGGAGATCGCAAACGAGATCTACGGCCTGGGGCAGCGGGCGCCTGAGGCGTTCCCCGACGTCGAGGATCCGGCGGGCCATGCAATCAAGTCAGCCCTGGCGGAGCTGACCGGCATGCCGATCCAGTACTACGTGCTCATCGACATGCAAGGGCTCGTCAAGGCCATCGACTTGTTCGGCGGCATCGACATCCACGTCACCGAGTCGATCAACGATCGCATCAGACCCATCACCGAGGGGGGACCGCCCATCGACATCGTCGTCGAACCCGGTGAGCACCGCTTCGACGGCTTGACCGCGCTCGGCTACGTGAGGTCGCGCAGAGGCGCGTCGGACTATCACCGCATGACCCGGCAGCGCTGCATAGTGGAAGCCCTGATCGACCAGAGCTCTCCGTTGGAGATACTCCTGAAGTACCCCGCGCTCACCGACATCATCTCCGAGCACGTGCTGACCGACATTCCGTTCGATCGCCTCGATGAGCTGCTCACGCTCAGCCGCTCCGTCGACACGTCGAGGATCGTCACCGTCAACTTCATTCCCCCCGAGTTTCCCCGCGGGAGTGCGCCGATCGCCAAAGTGCGGGCCGCCGTCGCGCAGGCGCTCGGGGGCACCTCAGAGGTGGCGAACGTCTCGTTGGCTGACAGCTGTCGAGCGACGGCGTGACGTTTTGCGCCGGACACTGCCCACATTGGATTGCCGCACAGTCAGTTCGGCGCTAGGTCCCGGAGTCGGCTACCTCGAGCCGGGAGGGTCCGAGCGACCGGGCCACGAACAGCGCCGCGTAGGCGCGGTCGCGCAGCTCTGCGGCTTCCAGGGCGTGCGTGGGATAGCTCGCTACCCCCATCGAGAGCGTCACGCCGGTGTGGTACGAGCGCGCGGCTACCTCACGACGCACCCGATCAGCCGCCCACACGGCACCGCTGTGAGGCGTGTCGTCGAGGATGGCCGCGAGGACGCCGTCTGTGCAGTGGCAGACGCTGTCGGACTCGCGCAGCGTGCCCCGAACCAGCCGCGCTGCGAGCCGCTGGGCGACTCGTGCTTGAGTGCGGCTGAGCTCGTCCCATCCGTCCACCTCGAAGAGGACCACCGAGAGGGGCTGCAGCGCCCGGCGCGCCAGCGCCAGCTTGCGATCCAGCAGCACCGCGAAGACGCGCACGTCAGGCAGCCCGGTGACCGGGTCATGCACAGAGTCGAGTACGCCGGGGGTTTCGCCCCCGGCGCCATGGCGAGCCATGGCGCGCCAGAGTGCCACTGATGCGCGCTTCGCACAATGCCGAGTCGCAGTTTCCCGGATCGGCACGGCTGCGGGACGGGCATCGCCAGCGTGGCAACCACATCCCGTGTGCGCCCTCGCACTAGCGTCGGCGCATGCGAATTGGGAGACATCTCGTAGACGGACGACCTTCTCTGGGCATCGTGACTGACGACGGCATTGCGACCCTGCGATGCGATCACACAGATCTGCCATCGCTGCTCGAAGCGTGCGACGGTGACGTGGCGGCCGCCGTCGAATCCATGGCGACAGGCCCCACCACGGCGCTCGACGAAGCGACGCTGCTGTCCCCCGTCGGCCGCCCGCCGACCATCCTCGCCGTGGGGCTCAACTACCGGGCCCATGCGGCCGAAGGCGGCCGCGAGCCCCCAACGGTGCCGATCATCTTCAACAAGCACCACAACTGCATCATTGGGCCCCACGAACCGATCCATATTCCGGCCGCGGCGCCGGACATGATCGACTACGAGGGCGAGCTGGCCGTCATCATCGGACGCGCAGCTCGTGCCGTGTCAGCCTCCGAGGCGCCGGACTACATCGCGGGCTACACGATCATGAACGACGTCAGCGTGCGCGATTGGCAGCGAGCGAGCCCGACGATGATGATGGGCAAGTCGTGGGACACCCACGGGCCGTGTGGTCCGTGGATGGTCACCAGCGACTCGATAGACCCCCATGCGTGCCGCTTGGTCACCGAGGTGAGCGGCGAGGTCCGCCAGGACGCCAAAACCGACGATCTGATCTTTGACTGCTACGAGATCGTCGCGCACCTCTCGACGGCGTTCACACTCGATCCGGGCACCATCATCGCCACGGGCACTCCTGAGGGAGTGGGGGCATTCTGGAAACCGCCGGCGTTCTTGAGCGACGGAGACGACGTGTCGATCACCATCGAGGGGATCGGGACGCTCACGAACCCGGTGATCGCGGAGCCAGCCTCCTAGGCGATGCTTTGATGCGATCCGGGCTCTGATGCGAACCGGCGTCAGGTCGGCCCCGGCCGCGGGCGCCCAGTCGCCCGATCTGCGGCAGCGCTTCGAGTTCGACTACTCGCTGGACGCGGGCAGGTCGCTCGGTCGAGTCGGCGGCAAGGGAGCGCTGGGTCCCGTGCTGTATGCCGGCCCGCACATCTGGCGCGCCCAGGACACACCGGCAGGCGAGGCCACGCTGCGCATCACCCGCAGCGGGCGCAGCGCCGAGGTGATCGGCTGGGGACCCGGTGCGTCGGAGGCTGCGGCGGGCGTGCCTGCGCTGCTCGGCAGCGGGGACGAACCCGCTGCGCTCGTTGCCCGCGACGCCGTCGTGGCCGGCTGGGTGCGCCGCTGGTCATCACGCAGGCTGACAGCTACCGGCACGATCTGGGAGCACGTCATCCCCACCGTGTGCGGCCAGAAGGTTCCCGGGCTGAACGCCAAGCACTCCTGGCAGGGCATCCTGCGGCGCTGGGGTCGCAAGCCGCCTGGTCCCGCGCCCGAAACGCTGCGGCTGCCGCCGACGGCCGAGCTCATGGCCTCGCTGGCGTACCACGAATTCCACCGCTTTGATGTCGAGCGCCGACGCGCCGAGGCGATCATCGCGTTCGCCCGTCGCGCCGCGACGCTGGAAGGCGCGGCGCGGGTCGCGCCGCAGGCGGCCCGCGAACGCCTGCAGACTGTCCGGGGCATCGGCCCGTGGACCGCGTCGATCGTGGTGCTGCTCTGCCACGGCGACCCCGACTCGGTCATCGTCGGCGATTACCAGATCCCCAGCTACGTCACCTGGCACCTGGCCGGTGAAAGACGCGGAGACGACGACCGCATGCTGGAACTGCTCGAGCCCTACCGCGGGCAACGGGCCCGGGTGCAGGCACTGGCCAAGTCGGCTGGGGCGCCGCCTCGCCACGGACCACGCATGCCCCTGCAAAACCTCCGGCACCGCTGACGAAACGCGCTCTCTACGGCAGCAACGCCTCGGGAATCTCGACGACCTTGGCCCGCAGGTATTCCCCCAGTGCCTTGGCTTGAGGATCCTGCCGCGTCGACGCTGCCACGCCTTCCTCCAGCAGGCCATGGAAGATGAAGTTGAGGCTCCAGATGTTGGGCAGGTCGTAGCGATCCACCGTGTGCTCGGCTGCTTCAGGCATCAACTCTGCGAGACGTTCCACCGTCAAGCAATCGGACAGCCACCAGTAGGCCTCGGCCGACCGGGCGAAGATGCCGAGGTTCGCGTTCGGACCCTTGTCACCCGATCGGGTGCCGAACAGCGTGCCGAGCGGGGCGGCTCTGGTCGGCCCGTCCGGCGGCTCGACTCGGTCTGGCGTCGCCACCTCGACGCTCTCGAAGGAGACCTCCGGCGGGGTGCTGTCGACCACCGTGCGCCGGCCGTCCACCACGACGTTCATCGGCACGAGTTCGGCATCGACGAGCGCCGGCCAGTACACGCCGAACGGCTGGCCGGGGCCCGGGCCGCCGCCGGTGCCGAACATTCCGGGAATGGAGCACAAGCCGATCTCGGTTCCGGCGTTGGAGAACGCCCGACCCACCTTGCGCTCGTCTGGATCCTTCACGATGATCTTGTAGACGGCAACTGCCTCCTCATTGGAGGCCGGATCCGTCTTGTGCGTCGGCAGGAACTTGCGCACCACGGTCTCGTAGTCGTCGGGGCCGTACGGGCACGCGTGCCAGAACTGCCGCTCGATCAGCTCGGCCTTGGCCTCGATGTCAAGTCCCGTCAGCCCGATCGAGATCTGGTTGCGGTACCCGCCCTGGTAGTTCATGGCCACCTTCAGCGTGGGCGGGGCCGGCTCGCCCCGCACGCCGCCGATGCGCACACGGTCCGGCCCGATCTGGGAGAGCTCGATGGAGTCGAAGCGGCTCACCACGTCGGGGTTGAAGTACCGCTCGCTCTGGATCTCGTACAACAGCTGTGACGTCACGGTGCCGACCGAGACCTCCCCGCCGGTGCCGGCGTGCTTGCCGATCACGCTCGAACCGTCCGCTGCAACCTCGGCCCAGGGAAATCCCGGGTAGGTCATATCGGCTATCTCGGTGAAGAAGCTGTAGTTGCCACCGGTGGCCTGCCCGCCGCACTCGATGACATGACCGGCGACGATCGCCCCGGCCAGCGCATCCCAGTCGTCGCGGGTCCAGCCGTGATGCCACGCTGCGGGGCCTGCCACGACCGCTGCGTCAGTCGCGCGCCCAGTGATGACGATGTCGGCGCCCTGGTTGAGCGCCTCGACGATCCCCCAGCAGCCGATGTAGGCATTCGCCGTCACGATGCGGTCGGCCAGGTCGCCGAGCGGCTGGCCGGTGTCGAGATGTGCGAAGTCGTTGCCCGATGCGATCAGTTCCGCGAGCCGGTCGGTCAGGTCATCGCCGTCCACATACGCGATCGACGGGCTCAATCCCAGCCGATCCGCGACGTCGGACACCGCATCGGCGCACCCCTGCGGATGAAGCCCCCCGGCATTGGAGACGACCTTGATTCCGCGGTCCAGGCATGGCCCCATCACCTCCTCCATCTGGGTGACAAATGTGCGGGCGTAGCCGGCGCCGGGCCGTTTCGCAGCGATACGCGACAGGATCAGCATCGTCAGCTCGGCGAGCCAGTCGCCCGTGAGGGCATCGATCGGACCACCCGAAACCATCTCCTTTGCGGCAGCGAGACGGTCTCCGAAGAACCCGCTGCAGTTGGCGATCCGGATAGGCGGTGCAGTCGTCGTGCTCATGGTGCGTGTCTCACCTCTGGGGTGTCGTCCAGCGGGGCGTGGATGCTCAGCGCCCCGATGCAGGGTATGTCACAGCCCAGAGGCTGAGCCGAATGGCGAAGCCGTGGCCCGAGCGGCCCGTGAGCGCAGCGAACCAGAGCGGGAAGCAACAGGTGACCCGACGGGAGGGCGTGTGAAGCCGCACAGGTTCCTTGGCAGACTTCCCGCCATGGCGAACCCTGTGCTCCTGCTCCATGGCTTCACCGGCTCGGTGGCGAGCACGTGGCAGCCGACCGGCATCTTGGACCTGCTGGCCGATGGCGGGCGCGAGGTCATCGCGTGGGACCTGCCCGGCCACGGCTCGGCACCCAAGTCGCACGATCCTGCCGACTACGCAGACATGGAGGCCAAGCTGGTCGAGCGGCTGGCCGAGGAGGCGGGCGATCAGACGGTCGACGGCGTGGGCTTCTCGATGGGGTCGCGCACGCTGCTGGTGATGGCGTCGATGGCACCAGAACGATTCGGCCGCTTGGTCGTGTCGGGCGTCGGCCGCAACCTGTTCGAGCGCGATGACGCGCAAGCCGAGCGCATCGCACGGGGAGTGTCGGGCGACGCACCCGCCGATGACGTGCACGCACAGACCTTCGCTCGCTACGCGGCCGAGCCCGATCAGGACGGTCTGGCCCTCGCGGCATTCATGCGTCGAGAACACGCGCCGCTGGGCTCAGCGCAGTTCGCAGGCATCACTCATCCCGTGCGGGTCGTTCTCGGCACCGAGGACTTTGCCGGACCTGCAGATCCGCTGCTCGATGCACTGGCCGACGCCACCTACTCCGAGCTGCGCGGCTGCGACCACTTCGCGACTCCGAAGAACTTCGGCTTCATCGACGCCGTGATGGAGCACCTCGAGGTGTTCTGAACCGCTTGGGGGCCCTGCCTCGGGCGGGCTCACGGGCGATTGTCGGCCCGGCGGGCATTGCGCTGGCGCAAGCCGGCGGCTCGCAGGCGAGCCACGAGCTCGCGGCTGTCGACCGCTACGGCACCTGCGGCCAGTGCACTCTCGCGTTCAGCTTCGTCTACGTCGTAATGGTCGCCCTGAAACGCCGCCCGCCGCTTGCCGATCGAGGCAGCGAAGCGGTGCAGCTCCTCATAGCTCTCGTCGGAGACGAGGTGCGCCCAGCGTCGCCCTCGCCACGGCCAACGGGCCTCGTCGACCAGGATGGTCACGACTGCCTGGCGCTTGCTTGAGCCCGAGGCTGAGTCGCATTTCTGGAGTGCATTAGAATCGCTCCTCTTCCAGGGCGCCTGCTGGGGGAGGCGCAGCGTGAACTGGTTCATTCAGCGAATTCGCCGATCGGCGGGTCCGACACGGCGCGCTTTCGCGGCCGTCGCGCTGGCCTGCGCGATTGCGCTCGCCACAAGCCCGAGCGTGCATGCCACTGATCTTCCCATCGAGGTTCCGCCCGCCAACTTTCACCTGAACGCCTGCTTTCCCGAGCCTGCGCTCCCGACGCTTCCCTACCTGGGGCCTGCCATCGAAGGCGCCCTGATCTACGACGACTGGTTGGCGACCGTCATCACTGCAGTGCAGGGCTGCGAGCCCATGCGTGTCCCGCTCTTCGGCGAGCTCCGCATGCCGCTGGCTGATCCGGTCATGACCTCCGAGTTCGGGCCTCGCTTCCACCCGGTACGCAAGCGCTGGCTGCCCCATACGGGCATCGATCTCGTCGACCGGGAACGGCGCTGGCGGGTTGCCGTGTTGGCATCCGGCATGGGAACCGTCATCGCGGCCGGCGATTTCGCCTTGTACGGGCGCTCCGTCGTCATCGACCACGGAAACCGGGTCGCCACGGTCTATACGCATTTGAGCAGCGTCACTGTGCGCGAGGGCGACTATGTGCAAGCCGGTGAGCGAATAGGACGGCTGGGTTCGACGGGCGCGGTGACAGGGCCACACCTGCACTTCGAGTTGCGGCTGGGCGGCGCAGCCGTAGATCCGCTCGACTATGTAGCGCCATGGGCTCAGCCGTCCAACGGTCACGTATGACGGCGGGAGTTCCGGCGCCCGCACCTCAGCGCGCCTGCGGTGAGTCGGAGTCGGGAGCTGCACTGGCGTTGGGGGGCGAGCTGCCGGAGTCCTCATCGGTCTCCGGTTCATCGGTGACGTGCGGCTCGTCTTCGTGGGTCTCGAACAATTCCGACTCGATGAGTTCGTGCCGCTTGATATAGGTGGACACGAAGGCTTGGATGGTTGCAGCAGCCGGAACCGCCAGCAGCGCTCCGGCTGAGCCCAGCAACGCAGCGCCCACGAGGACCGAGCCGAACGCAACAGCGGGATGGATGTTCATCGTGTGAGCGGTCACCCGGGGCGCGAGCAGGTAGTTCTCGATCTGCTGGTATGCGAGCACCACGATGAGAACCCACAAGGCGCTGATCGGCTCGTCGAGCAGCGCGATGAGCAACGGCAGCACGCCCGCCAAGTACGTGCCGACGACCGGCACGAACTGCGACAGCACGCCCACCCACATCGCGAGCGGCAGCGGGAACGGCACGCCGATGATGGCGAAGGCGGCCCAGTGCACCAGGAAGGCCGCGATTGCGAGCAGCGTCCTGGAGTAGATGTAGCCGCCGGTCTTGTCGATGGCCAGTTCCCAGCCGCGCATCACGGCCGCCTGGCGGGACGGCACCAGCGCCGAGCAGACCAGTCGGCGCAGCCGCGGGCCGTCCGCGACCAGGTAGAAGGTGAACAGGGCAACGGTCAGCATCTGGATGGCGACGTTGACCGCGGCCGAGCCGACCGATACCAGGTTGCCGGCGACGTCCCCCAGCAACGATGCCGCAGTGCCGCCTTCGGTGAACTGGGCTCGCAGATCGTCGGTGCTGAGCTGGATGCCGAACTGGTCGTCCGCCCAGCGCTCGATATCGGCCAGGTAGCCGGGCGCAGCGTCGATCAGCTTGGTGATCTGGTCGGCCAGGACCGATGCCATAGCAGCCAGAAACCCCAAGGCCGCCGCGGCGAAGACGCAGAAGACGACTGCGGTGCCGAGCCCGCGTTTCCATCCGCGCCGAGCCAGCCAGTTGACGGCCGGCTCCATCGCGAACGACAGGAACAGCGACACCAGCAGCACCACCAAGAGGTCGCGCAGCCGGTCGAGCAGCCACGCCGCCGTCGCCAGACTCACGACGCCCAGCAGGGCGAGCCCGATCGCGCGCGGCACCCAACGAGGCATCCGATCGCGCTCGGGCAGCTGGAGTTCGGCCCTGCGGCGGGCTTCACTCGGCATGGCCATCCCCCTGACGGGTGGCCATGGCGTCGACGACCGCGGCGTGGACCATGCCATTGGTGGCGATGCCATTGCGGTTGCGATACTCGGGCCGGCCGTCGACGTCGGTGAAGATTCCGCCGGCCTCCGACATGATCACCGGCATCGGAGCGAGATCCCATGTCTCGCATACCGGATCGATCATCGCCTCAGCCTGCCCGGTGGCAACCAGGAAGTAGCCGTATGCGTCGCCCCACGTGCGCATCATCGCGCCGCCGGAGCGCAACGCCTCGAATTGGGTCGGTTCGAAGGTGTTGTAGTCCGAGGTGTTGACGAGCGCTCCGCTGAGCTGCGCGTGAAGGCTCACCGAGCAGCGATGGCCGTCCAGCCAGCAGCCGGTGCCCCTCCCGGCGGCGAGCGTCTGCCCGAGCACCGGCAGGTCGATGACGCCTACCAGCGGACCGTGAGGATCCACCAGCGCCACGAGCGTGGCGTACAGGGGAACGCCTCGCACAAAGCCCCGCGTCCCATCGATGGGGTCGACGATCCATGTCCGGCCCTCTGGCCGGATCGCACCGCCCTCTTCCTCGCCGAAGATCGCGTCATCGGGAAACTGCTCACCGATCCGGTCCCGGACGAGGCGTTCCGCCGCCCGGTCGGCTTCGGTCACCTCGGTACCGTCCCGCTTCCAGGTGACACCGAGATCGCGACGGCCGAACCACCGCAGCGTGAGAGCTCCCGCGTCTGCGGCGATCTCGCGTGCCGCCCCGACCAGCGCTTCGGTGGCGTCCGGTGGCTCCGCTTCCGCTGGGCCGCTGGCTGGCTGGTTCACTCGCCCCGCCCCGGGCTCTGCCACGGCAGCCGGCGAGGCCGCGGCGGCTGGTCGGACTCCGGCAGGTTCAGCGGGAAGGTGAGCACCGGCACCGGGAGCTGCCGTGCGATGCGCTCGGACGGCAGCAGCACCAAGCGGGAGGCTCCGGCCGGCGGGCGCGGGGCGAACAGGACGACGAGGTCCGCCTGGTGCTGACTGCGCGAGCGCACCACCGCACCGGTGAAGCTCTCGTTTCGCAGCGAACGGAACTCGAAGTCGACGTCTCGGCTCCCGCATCGCTCGCCAATCTGCGCCGCGTGCGGCTCGTCTCGCTCGCCTGGCATCAGCACCACCAGCGACGAGCGCCATCGGGCCGCCTGGTCGATCAGCCATTCGGGCAGCTCCACCGGGACCGGTGCTGCCACCAGCACACGTGCGGGCAGCTCGAACTCTTCGGGGGCAGAGCCGGTGTCGTCCTCCTCGGACGACCAGTCGCGCAGGTCCCGGGCAACGAAGAGGGGCCCGATCAGCTCGAACAGCACCACGCCACCGAGCACCACGGTGGCGGCCTCAACGCCGGCATCGGAACCGACGTCGCTCAAGCGTTCCGAAGCGAGGACTGCGAGGCCGACGGCCACACCCGCCTGAGGCGTCAGGTTGACCCCCAGTCGAAACGAACGCCGCCAGCCGAGGCCGCCGGTGAGGCCGCCGGCGAGGCCGCCGACGATCTTGGCCGCCACGCGCACGACGATGTAGGCGACGCCGACCAGCCCGACCTTGGGAACATCCGACAGGTGGATGGACGCACCGGCCAGCGCGAAGAACAGCAGGTAGAGCGGCTGCTCGATGGTCTTGATCGTCCTGAAGAGGCGCACCGAGAATGCCTGCGGCGACAATGTCGCCGCCGTGGCGCCTGCGACGAGCGCTGCCAGCGGCAGCGAGATCTCGGCGAATCCGGCAACGGTCCACGCGATCACGATGTGCACCAGCACGAACAGCAGCAGTTCACCGGAGGTCTCGATCTGGAATCCGAGTCGCGAGATGAACCAGCCCAGGATCAGTCCCAGCACTGCGCCGCCGATGCCCAGCTGGACGAAGTTCACCAGCGCGCCGCCGATGTCGGCGGCTTCGTCCGACAGCAGCAGCGCAATCGGGAGCACCGCAGCGAATGTGGTCGTTGCGAGCGCGTCCGACACGGCATGGGTGCCCACGATGCCGGTGGGATAGCTGCCGCGGGCACGAACGGAGGTCACGATGTGCGCGATCGTCATCGGCGCGCCGGCACCGGCGAGCGCGCCGAGCACCAGCGCGACCGGACGGTCGGCGCCGAGCCTGCTCGTCACCCAGAACACAGCGACTGCGCTCAGCGCGAATTGGATGACACCTGTCGTGAGCGTCCATCTCGCAGCTCTCAGTGCCCGCACCGACACTCGCTCGCCGATCACGAACATGAGCACGGCCAGCGCTACCTCGGTGACAGGCCGCAGCGCGATCAACGACGGCTCGTCGATCAGCTGCATGAACGGCGGCCCTGACGGGCCCAGCAGCGCACCGACGATGAGGAAGGCGACCAGCTCGGGCAAGTGATGTCGCGCCAGCAGCCGGCTGGCCAGATACGCCAGCCAAGCCAGCACGGCGAACGCGACGAGCGTGTCGTTCACTGTCGTGTCACCGCCCCGGCAGGCGCCAGAACCATGTGCTCAGGGAGTCGATCAGCTCCCAGATGACTCAGGCCCAGGTCAATCAGTGGCAGCCGAGACCGGCTCGAAGTTGGGGTCGCGCTGCTCCACGAAACTCTGGACGCCTTCCTTGAAGTCCGGTCGTGCGAGCGATTCCCGCATGAGCGCGTTGGACTCCTCCAGAGCGTCGCTCCGTGCCTCATCGAGCTGTCCCCACACCTGGCGCTTGATCTGGGCCATCGACCACGGAGCGCTGAAACGACCCAGATCACGCGCGTAGCTGATTGCCTCGTCGAGCAGCTCATCGGGCGAAAAGACCCTGCTGACCACACCCATCTCCTTGGCCTCCTCGGCCAGGAAGACGCGGCCCGACATGAGAATGTCGAGCGCATTCGACGGACCGACCACACGGGGCAGCATCCACGAGACGCCGTGCTCGGCAATGAGGCCACGTCGCACGAATGCACTCGTGAACTTGGCCCCCTGAGCCGCGAACCGGACATCGCACATCATGGCGTGCACGAAGCCCAGCCCGGCGCATGCTCCGTTGATCGCTGCCACCACCGGCTTGGGGATGGACAGGGCGTAGTCGTGGCGCTCGTTTCGCAGGCGGGGCGGGGCCTCGTCGGATCCTTCGCCTTGCCCGCTGCTGATTCCCTGCAGGTTGTCCATGTCGGCCCCGGCGCAGAATCCCCGGCCCGCTCCGGTCACCACGATGGCGCGGACGTCAGGATCGGCGGCAGCCCGATCGAGGGCGTCGAAGTAGCCCGTTCCCAACTCGCCAGTCCATGCGTTCAAGCGCTCGGGACGGTTCAGCGTGATGACTGCTACGCCGTCATCGGCCTCGTACAGCACTGTGTCATTCATCCGGCTTCTCCTTGCCCGTACCGATGCGCCACAGTACTCGCACTAGTTCTGAGAGACCTCTTCCACGGTGACGGTGTCCATCGTGTCGCCGACGGCGATGGCGAGGGCCACGTCCATGCCCTCAGTCACGTGACCGAACAGGTTGTACGCGGGCTGCAGCTTGGCGCGGCAGTCGTCAATGCAGATGAAGAACTGGCTGCCGTTGGTGTCCGGCCCGGCATTGGCCATCGCGACCGCGCCCAGCGTGTATTCCGCCTTCACCGGCTCGTCAGCGAAGCGGTATCCCGGGCCGCCGCGGCCTGAGCCTTCAGGGCAGCCGCCCTGGATGACGAAGTCGGGCACGACTCGATGGAAGGTGAGACCGGTGTAGTAGCCGTCCTGGGCCAGGTTCACGAAGTTGTTCACCGTCACCGGCGCGAGCTGGGGGTCGAGGTCCATGACGATGCGGCCTTTGGACGTGTCGAGCGTGACACGCCAGATCGCATCGGTGTTGATGTTCATTGCAGGTGCAGAAGCCATGAAGCGCCGACGCTACCTGTAATGGCCTCCGGGCGAACGCCGGCGAAGCTTCGGCGTTCGCAAGAGTCAGCCGGCGGAGCCTTGGCGCTCGCACTAATCGGTGGAACGCAGCGTCTTTCCGCTGAGCGCGCCGGTGTGCTCGCCGTCGCGCATGAACACCTGCCCGTTCACCAGCGTGGCGTCATAGCCGGCGCCGCGCTGGATGTAGCGGCCCGCGCCGCCCGGGAAGTCGTACACGTACTCCGGACCCGACAGCGACAGGCCTTCGAGGTCGATGACGTTGATGTCGGCGAACCGTCCGGCCTCGAGCCGCCCCCGGTCGACCAGCCCGAACAGATCGGCGGTGTCGGAGGTGATCCGCCGGATGCCCTCGGGCAGCGAGAAGAACCCGTTGTCGCGCACCCAGTGGCTCAAGAAGAACGTGGGCTGGCTGGAGTCCATGATCTGCCCCACGTGCGCCCCCGCGTCGGCGAGGCCCATCACGATGGAGTCGTGGCTGAGCATCCGCTCGATCGCATCGAAGTCCTGGTTCAGCACCGGCAGGCTCAGCATCACGGTGCCGTCGGAGCGATCGGTCGCCTCCAGGAACAGCTCCACCGGCGTCACCCCGGCGGCCGCGGCCTGTGCTTCGAGCGTGCCGTCGGGGCCGATCCGGTAGTTCGGGTTGACCGCATCGAGCAGGTACAGCCGGCTCAGGTCGACCAGCGAGTTCGCCATGCCGGTCGAGTTCTTGCCAGACGAATCAGCCTTCGAGTTGGCCTCTGCCACCAAGGCCGCGCGTGTCGCAGGGTCGCGGATCGCCTCGAGGCGCCCGGCCACGTCGAGGCCGCGCAGCGATCGCCACGTCTCGCCCGCCCGATCCCACGGTGTGCGGTGCTGGATGCCCAGCACGACGCCGATGGCACGGCAGGTGGTCTGCGGTCGCAGCTTCGCGCCCGCGGCGTTCTGCTCGGTGACGTAGCCGAGCACCAGGTCGCTCATCTCGGGCTTGCGCGCCGAATACACCAGGCCGAAGGTGCTGGGCCGGCCGCTGCGCCGCGTGATCTCGCCGAGCACTTCGATCTCGTGGCGGCCTCCGGCGAAGTCCGGCCCGGCTGCCTCGAAGCGAGGTGCCGATTCGAACACGCCGCGGCCATGGCGGCCGAGGACGTCGCTGAAGGCGTACAGCTCGTTGTCATCGGCGAACGTGCCCGGGATCGGGCGCCCGTCGGGCGTGCGATGGAGCAGCGTGCGCGATGTCGAGAAGCCCAACGCGCCGGACCCCATCGCCTCGTCCACCAGCTCGCACATCGCTGCGATCTGGGATTCCGATGCAGGACGCTCATCGAGGCTGTCAGGTCCCATCGTGTGCCAGCGCACCGCGACGTGGCCGACCATGCCGCCGACGTTGAGGCCCTTGGGCATGCCGTCCAGGAAAGCCAGGTACTCGCCGTAGGAACGCCAGTCCCACGGAAGGCCCTGCATCATCGACTGCTTCGGAATGTCCTCGACAGACTCCATGACCTCGGCGATGTACTCGATGTCCTCGGTCTTCACGGGAGCGAACGTGACCCCGCAGTTGCCCATCACCACTGAGGTCACCCCGTGCCAGCACGAGCTCGAGCCGATGGGGTCCCAGGCCAGCTGCGCGTCGAGGTGAGTGTGGATATCGACGAAGCCTGGCGTCACCACCTTGCCCGCGGCGTCGATCTCAGTGCGCCCGGCGTCGGGCACCTCTCCGACCATCGTGATCCGCTCGCCGTCGATGGCGACGTCGGCAACCATGGCATCGCTGCCGGTCCCGTCGACCACCAGGCCGCCTCGAATGACCGTGTCGTGCGACATTGCGCGCTCCCCTGCTCGTCCCAGCCTGCGTAGCCGAGCTTAGAGCCGCGCCGGGCCGTCACGCTGTTGTCTCCCCTCTCGTGCGCTGGCTTCGGTACTCTGCATTGGATGCCGACTCCCCACCGGAGCGTGACTGGAAGGGCGACTGCCGTGCACCAACTCGACTCCCGTCTCGGAATCACTGCCGCGCGTTGGCGTGTGGTGGCCGCAGCCGCGGCCGTTGCGCTGCTGGTCAGCGCCTGCGGTCTGCTGAGCGACGACGAAACGGACGCGACGACGACCACTGCCGCTGCAGACGGGGCCATGACCGAGACCGAGGCCGACTCCCCCACCGTGGTCACTGCCGCGCCGACGACGACTGAGGCCGGTGACGCGATGGCAGAAGACGAGCCTGACGGTCCTGACGTGACGGTCGAGTCGAAGCTCTCAACGGCCGGATTGGGACCGGTGCAGATCGGCCACTCCCTCGATGACGCCCGCACTGCCGCTGGAGCGCTGCTGATCGCCGTGCCCGGGGGCAGCGACGCGTGCCGCTACTACACGGTTCAGAACGGTCCCGAGGGCGTTCGCTTCCTGGCCGTCAACGCCGAGATCGTCCGTGTCGACATCGAAGCCGGGCCGATCACGACGATCTCGGGTTACGGCATCGGATCCACCCGGAGCGAGATCATCGAGGCTTTCGGCGACAGAATCGAGGACGGACCCGGGCTTTCGGCGATCCAGTACGTGCCGGTCGACGCCCCTGACATCGACAAGCGTGTGGTGTGGGAAGTGGACGAGGCCGGCGCTGTGATCTCCTTGCGGGCGGGGCGGCTTCCCCACATCGAACCGCGGGTGGCCTGCACCGGCTAGACGCGACAGGTCACAACAAGCTGACTGAGACTGTTCGGGCTGAAGCCAGCCGGTTGACGGCTCACCTGCTGACGGCGTCGCCCAGGTTCTTGATGACGTCGATCCACATCTGTGTGGTGAGTGCCAGCGAATCGACGTCGACGCGCTCGTCGTTGCCGTGGAAACGCAGCATGAAATCGTTGGAGTTGACCCGGTTGCTGAACAGGCCCGCCCCGTAGGCCACGGTGCCCTTGAGGCGGAAGAAGCGGGCGTCGGTCGCACCGACGATGAGCTGAGGGATCACCGGCGCACCCGGGTGAGCCTTCGCCATCAGCTCGCTCAACAGCTGCCACATGGGCGTGTTGGTCGGCGAGAAGCTGGCGGGATCGTCGTGGAGGTGCTCGATCTCGACCTCGTCGAACAGCTCGCCGAGGGCTGCCTGCAGGTGCTCGTTCACGGCGACGGGATCGCCAGGCGCCGTGCGGATGTCGACTTCGATCTCGACCTTGTCGGGGATGATGTTGGTCTTGTTGCCGCCGCCGACGACATTGGGGCTGAACGTGGTGTGGCTGCACGCATGCAGGTGGCGCGCCAGGCCCGGCGAGTCGATGCCGGCGACAGCGTCGTAGACGCGGCCCGGGTCGAGCAGCGCTTCGCGTGTCTCATCGTCGACTCGCAGCGTCGAGACATGGTGCTGCCACATCTCGGTGAGCTGAGGCGCCGGCCGGTACTCGGCGATGCGGCGCACGATCTCGGCCGCCTTGACGAGAGCGTTGTCGGTGCCGAACGGCATGGAGCCGTGGCCGGGTGTGCCGCGCACGGTGAGCCGGCGCCAGCCGATCCCCTTCTCTCCCGCCGCCAGCGTGATCTTGGTGCCCTGGGGCGTGTGGTTGGGCATCCCGCCGAACTCGGTGAGCACGTAGTCGCACTCGATGGCATCCCAGTGGTGCTCGGCCATCCACTTGGCTCCGTAGGTGCCGCCGGCTTCCTCATCGGCAACGCCGAAGTAGATGACGTCGCCCTTCGGCCGGTACCCGCTGCGCACGATGTGACGGAACGCCACCGCCATCGACGAGGTCAGGTTGAGCATGTCGACCGCCCCGCGTCCCCACACCTCGCCGTCCACCAGCTCGCCGCCGAACGGGTCCCGGCTCCAGCCGTCGGCGTTCACCGGCACCACGTCGGTGTGGCCCATCAGGCACAGCTTGGGCGCCGACGGATCCGTGCCCGAGATGCGGGCCACCAGTGATCGGCGTCCCGGCTCAGATTCGAAGCTCTGCACGTCGACGCCCGGGCCTTCGAGGTACGTCTCGAGCAGGTCGCTGTTGCGAACCTCCTCGCCCGATGCGACGGTTCCGTCGTTGACGCAGGCATTGCGGATCATCTGCTGCAACAGCTCGACGGTCTCGTTGGTCAGCGCTGGATCGGTGTAGTCAAGGTCCCCCATGGCAGCGATGTTACGACTGCGCCTGCACTCCGGGGGCTACTGAGACGCGTCAGCTCGGGTCATCCGGCCCGAACACCCCGCACGGCACTCCACAGTGACGTCCTGCAGACGCAACTACCGTGGCAGGCGATGAGCGCGCCCGCCGATGCCGAACTTGTCGACTCAGATCTCGCCGACTTTCGGGCCGAGGCATCGCAGTTCCTGAGCGATGCGGTTCGCGACGGCACGGCGTGCCCCGCGTACGGCGCGATCCTGATGCCTGCGCTGCATGACGAGGCCCGTGCCTGGCAGCGCTACTGCTGCGACCACGGCTGGGCCGGGCTGCACTGGCCGACCGAATACGGCGGTCGCGGGCTGACGCGCGCGCACACCGGCGTGTGGATGGAGGAGTGCGAACGCGCAGGCGTGGCCCCCTACCTGAACCTGCAGGGGACCGTGCTGGCCGGCGAGGCCATCCTGCGCTCCGGCACCGAACGCCAACGTGAGCAGTTCCTGGGTCCGATCCTGACCGGCGAGGAGCTGTGGTGCCAGCTGTTCAGCGAGCCCGGCAACGGCTCGGACTTGGGCGGGCTCACCTCGGCTGCAGTGCCCGACGGCAGCCACTACGTGCTGAACGGCCAGAAGGTGTGGTCGTCGAACGCCCAGTTCGCCGAGTACGGCATCTTGATGGCCCGCACCGAGCCGGATGCCCCCAAGCACCGCGGCATCAGCTTCTTCCTGCTCGACATGACGCTGCCCGGCATCGAAGTGCGCCCGATCAGGCAGATGACCGGCGACAGCGAATTCTGCGAGGTCTTCTTCGACGACGTCGCCATGCCCGGTGACGCACTGCTCGGCGAGCGCGGAGGCGGTTGGGGCGTGGCCATGGCGGTGCTGGAAGACGAGCGCGGCGGCGCCGGTTCCTCCGGGGTCATCAGCCTCCGCAAACGCCTCACCAAGATGATCGAAGCGGCCGGAGATGCGGGACCGCTGAGTCGGCAGTCGCTCGCTCAACTGCACGCTCGGGGCCACGCCCTGGCGGCGCTGATGGAGCTGCACGGCGCTGATCCGCGCATGGCGCCAGTGGCCAAGCTGGCGAACAGCGAACTCGGCTACGACGAGGTCGCCATCGGCGCCGGCTTGCGCGGCGCCCACGCCATGCTGACTTCGGAGGAGACCGAGGCGTTCCTGTACGCGCCGGGCATGCGCATCGCCGGGGGCACCAGCGAGATCCAGCGCAACATCATCGGCGAGCGGGTGCTCGGCCTGCCTCGCGAGCCGTCCCCCTAAAGTTGGCGGGCCGGTCGGCGTCACGCGGCCGGAGCACAGCCCTGCGCAGAACACAGAGTGGCGAGGGAGCCGACATGGCGGTTGTTACCGAGGCTGAACGGGAGGAATGGCGGGCCGGCAACGCGGTGAGCCCCGACCGAGAGCAAGCGCACTTCGGCGCCGGCGTCCCAGCCGCCGCCGATCTCGCCCTCGAGGAGATCAACCCGCTCAACCCTCATCTGTTCCGCGAGGATCGCTGGCACGATCACTTCGCGCGCCTGCGTCGGGAAGATCCCGTCCACTTCAACGAGATGGGTTCAGCAGGACGCTATTGGTCGGTCACCAAATGGGCCGACGTCCGAGAGGTGGAGAGCAACGACGAGACGTTCTGCTCGGCCCACGGCATCACCATCGGACCGCCCACAGACACCGACTTGCCTCCGACGACGCCCCTGAACTCGTTCATCACCATGGACGCGCCCGAGCATCGCCCCCAGCGCCGCACTGTTCAGCCCATGATGGCCCCGACCAACCTGCGCGACCTCGAGTCGCTCATCCGGGAACGCGCCACGAACGTGCTCGACTCCCTGCCGGAGGGCGAGACGTTCGACTGGGTCGACACCGTGTCGGTCGAGCTGACCACGCTGATGCTGGCGACCCTGTTCGACTTCCCGCTGGAAGACCGCCGCAAGCTCACCCGCTGGTCCGACCTGGTCACCACCATCCCTGGTCCCGACGGGATCGTCGAGACCAGCGCCCAGCGGCGCGAAGAGTTCTCCGACTGCCTCCCCTACTTCGAGCGGCTCTGGGAAGAGCGGCGGACCAACCCCGGCAACGACATGATCTCGATGCTGGTCCACGGCGATGCCACCAGCCACCTTCCCGCCGCAGCCCACCTCGGCAATCTGATCCTGCTGATCGTGGGCGGCAACGACACCACACGCAACACCATGTCGGGCAGCGTCTACGCGCTCAACAAGTACCCCGATCAGTACGACAAGCTCATCGCGAATCCCGATCTCATCGCCGGCTTCGTGCCCGAGATCATCCGCTGGCAGACACCGCTGTCGTACATGCGGCGCACTGCCACGAAGGACTGCGAGGTCGGAGGCAAGCAGATCCGCAAGGACGATCAGGTGCTGATGTGGTACGTGTCGGCCAATCGCGACGAGGACGTCTTCGGCGACGATGCCGACGACCTCGACATCGAACGTCACAACGCCGCCAGCCATCTCTCGTTCGGCTACGGCTTCCACTACTGCCTCGGCAGCCGGCTGGCCGAGCTGCAGCTGCGGGTGCTGTGGGAGGAGATCCTGCCGCGCTTCGAGCGCATCGAGGTCCAAGCCGAGCCCGATCGCTCGCTCTCGTCGTTCATTCACGGCTACACCCACCTCCCCGTCCAAGTCACCCGGCGGTAGCCGCAACCGTTGCTTCGCCCGAGCCTGATCCCCGAAGGAGTCCTCACATGACCGTGAAGTTCTGCTGGTTCAACCTGATGCCGTGGCCCGATCTGCCCGACGACTTCAAGACCGAGCACCGGTCGGTCTGGGTCGACATCGACGGCTCGCTGTTCGACCCCGAGCGCGCCAACGGCGTCTACCACGAGTACATGGACCAGCTGGAGTTCGCCGACGAGCTCGGCTACGACGGCATCGGCGTCAACGAGCATCACCAGAACGGCTACGGCATCATGCCCAGCCCCAACATCATCGCTGCGGGCCTGGCCCGGCGGACCTCACAGGCGGCGATCTGCGTGATCGGCAACTCGATCGCCCTGTACAACCCGCCGCACCGGGTGGCCGAGGAGTTCGCCATGCTCGACTGCCTGAGCGGCGGCCGGCTGGTGGCGGGTTTCCCGGTGGGCACGCCGATGGACACCAACTTCACCTACGGGCAGATCCCTGCGCTGACCCGTGAGAAGTACTACGAGGCCCACGACCTGATCATGGAGGCGTGGACCAACCCTGACGTGTTCGCCTTCGACGGCAAGTACACCCAGCTGCGCTACGTGAACTGCTGGCCCAAGCCGATCCAGCAGCCGCACCCGCCGATCTACATCCCCGGCGGCGGCTCGATCGAGACGTGGGACTTCTGCCTGGAGAACGATTACAACTACTCCTATCTGAGCTTCAACGGGTACCTGGCGGGCCAGACGCTGATGGACGGGTACTGGAACCGTGTGGGCGAGCTCGACAAGTCGATGACGCCGGGGCGTGCGGGGTTCGCGCAGATCATCTGCACGGCGGCCACCGACGCCGAAGCCGAGGAGCTCTACAGCGAGCACATGCTGTATTTCTTCAACCGCTGCCTGCATGTGTTCCCCGGCTTCGCCGACCCGCCGGGCTACCGGACGGTCAAGACCATCCAGGCGGGCAAGCTCGACCAGTTCCGCAAAGAGAACCAGGCGCTGTTCAAGCGGCTGACTTGGAAGGACCTGGTCGAGGGCGGCTACGTCATCGCGGGCTCCCCCGACACCGTGCGCGAGCGCATGGAGGACATGATCAAGCGGCTGCGGGTCGGCACGGTGTTCTGCCTGCTGCACATGGGCAACATGCCCGACTGGAAGACCCGCTACTCGAGCCAGCTCTTCGCCGAGAAGGTGATGCCCGGGCTGCGCGGCATCTGGGGCGACGAGTTCGCCGACGCGGGGGACTGGTGGTGCAAGCCGATGGATGACCGCGTGCGTCCCGAGGACACCATGGCCGACGCCCGCCGCTACCCCGAGGCGCCCCGGGGCCCGGTGGCATGAGCGCCACCGAGACAGCGCCTGCGCCGGCGTTCGAGGAGGTTGTCGTCACGACTCGGCGAGGCGTGACTGCGCCGGTGCGGGTCTACGAGCCTGCGGGCGGCGCTTCGGCGGGCGCGGCGACTGTGCTGGCGCTGCACGGCGCCGGCGGCTGGCTGCCGGGCGAGCCCGTGCTCGACGGTCTGGCCGCTGCCGGGCTGCGCGTGGTGGCACCCGTGTGGCCTGCGTGGAGCGAGCACGGCGACGAGGACCGCCTGTCGGACATGCAGGATTTCGCGCTGCACGGCTGGGACGTTGCCACCGAGATGGGCCTGCTGCAGGGCGGCGGCGCTGGCGAGCTGCACCTGATGGGCCACTCCATGGGCGGCATGATCGCGGCGGAGATGGCAGCGCTGGCGCCCCAGTCGGCGGCTCGGATGGCCCTGCTGTGCCCGGCGGGGATGTGGCTGGGCGACCACCCGATTCCCGACATCTTCGCGATGCTCCCCTACCAGCTTGCCGAGGTGCTGTTCGCCGATCCCGACGTGGGCGAGGAGGTGCTGACCGGCGGTGCCGACTTCTCCGACAACGAGACGCTGACGCGCTTCATGGTGGCGCGGGCTCGCCAGCAGGGCATGGCCGGCAAGATCCTGTTCCCGATCCCCAACCGGCGTTTCTCAGAGCGGGCATACCGGGTGACGCTGCCCACGCTGCTGGTGTGGGGCCGCCAAGACCGCCTGATCCCGCCTGCCTACGCCGATGCATGGCAAGCGGCCCTGCCCGACGCAACAGTCGAGCTGGTCGACGGCGCCGGCCACATGCTCCCCTACGAGCAGTCAGCAGCCGTCGTTGCGGCCGTTACGTCCCACCTGACGAGCTGAACGGCGCGGCCAGAAAGGCGGCGGCTTCGGCGAGTGCTTGGTTGGCCTCGGGCAGGTCGTGGTAGTGCCACGTGTGCCACATGTGTTCCCAGAGGTCGAGCGTGACCTCGACGCCGGCGGCTGCCGCCCGGCGTTGCAGTTCTACGGCTTGGGCCGCCAGCGGCTCGTCGGCAGCTGCATGGACGAGCACGGGGCACAATCCGCTGAGCTCAGCGCGTAGCGGCGACAGGCGAGGGTCGGCAGGGTGGGCGTCGCCCGTGTAGCAGTCGATGAGTCGGCGCTCGTCATCACCCGGGGATGGACGACCGGACACAGAAACATGGTCCAGCACGGGGCTGAACAGCACTGCGGCGACCGGCGCCACGCCCTTCGCCGCAGCCATCACCGCAGCGCTCAGCGCGAGCGCTCCACCGGACGAATCGCCGGCGAGCGCCACAGGCGTGCCCTCAGCGGCGAGCGCGAGACACACGGCCAAAACGTCGTCCAGCGCTGCCGGGAACGGATGCTCGGGCGGTCGGCGATAGTCCACCGAGACCACACGCAGGGTCCGGGCCAAGCGGGCGGTGATCGGGATCGCCACCGCTGCGCTGCCCAGCACGTAGCCGCCTCCGTGCACATAGACCACGGTCGGCGATCCGGCGTCGGGTGGCGGGCCAGCCACTCGACACCCCACGCCGCCAACTATCGCCTGCCGGTGAGGCACCGCAGGATCGTCGTCCTCGCCCCACAGTGCATTGGTCGCAGCCCGCCAGCGAGCGACCGCCGCCAAGTCCGTCAGGTCCGGAATCTGGATCGGCACCGACGGCCTGCGCCGGGCCCGGTATGCGGCAGCTTCGGGCGACAGCCGGTGCCGACGGAGGAATCGCGCGGCGGCTGGGTCTGCGCTCACGGTGACCTCGTTGCGGTCGGGTCGAAGCAGCTGCGGTGCAGCGGCGACGCCGGATCAGAGCTCGTGTTCATGGGTGGTGACCGAGGCCACTGCTTCTGGGCTGTAGGCCATCGGCAGCAGCTCGCAGTTCAGCCAGGCTTGGCGCTGGTCGAGATCGTGGCCGCTGTTGCGCACGCCCGACACGCCATGGGGCACCACCCAGCCGGAGTTGTCCCAGTCGCCGAGGTCGAATGCGTACCGGGCGACCGAGCCGTGGATGGCTCGCTCACCCGTCTCGGGTGCGGTGCCGCCCTGGCGGACCGTGTCGCCGTCGCCGGCGCAGCCGTCGACCGGCGGGTGCAGGTCCCGCGCCGCAGCGAGCGCCGATGCGAGCGGGTGCGGCGAGGCCATGCGGTGCACCTTTCCCCACGTCCACGCCTGCGGATCGGCACCGAGCCGCTGGGTCAGCTCGGCGGCGGTCTCGTCGACACAGGCGCTGGCGGCCATGCGCCGGCCGATGGGATTGTCGAGCCCCGGAACCACGTCGAGGTTGCGCTCGCAGAGCATGCGCGTGGCCGCGCCCGCTGCCATCCGGCTGGCTTCGGCCGCAGGTGGCCATCCCGCGGCGCCCAGCTGAGCTCCGGCAATGCCGAGACGCTCGATGATCGCCTCGATGAGCCGCCGCTTGACGACCGCGTAGATAGTTGCCGGGGCCGAATCGGCGGTCATGCGCTGGTCCCAGTCGGCCAGCATGTCGAGCAGCGTGTGCGAGAGCTCGTGGCCGCACTCGACCGCATACTCGATGATCAGACCCAGCACATTCGCGGCCACGAGCGACGTCACATCGCCGTGGACGGCGCTCATGTCGTCCACCGTGGCGCCCGACATCGGCGTCAGCAGCTCGCAGATGCGGTCGTGGCGGCTCGGGCCGGCGAAGTCCAGCGAGATGTACGGGCCGCCGTCGGCGGTGCGGTTGTTGGCCGTCACCAGGTAGCCGCGTTCGGGGTCGGTCCATTCCGGCAGGTCCTCGAACGGCACCGGTTCGAGGTCGTCCCATGCGAACTCATCGGTACCCGGCACCGGTGTCCAGCGGCTCGTCGGCCGGCGTTCGACCACACGCCCCCGGATCTTGAACGCAATCGAACCGGCCTGATCGGCCGCCAGCAGGTTGTTGACCGGCAGCACCCACGGCCGCACCGCCTCGACCAGCTCGGCCGTCGATCCCGCGGCAAGCATCGGCCACAGGGCATCCAGCGTGGTGTCGGGGCCGAACATGCCGGTCCACTGCATCGACAGCGCAACGCCGTCAGCAGGATCGCCCAGCACCACCGGACCCCTCGGCGTGGAACCGCACAGCACCTCGACGGTGCCCTCGCCGCGAATGTCCAGCGTCTCGTATCGCCACTGCAGCGGAGTCCCGTCGGCGAGCAGGTGGTCTGGGCCGTCGGCGCCGTCGACGAAGCGCTCCACGAACACGTCGGTGTCGTCGCACATGCCGTGCGTGATGGCCCACGCCACCTCGGCGTTGTGGCCGAAGTGCGGGAAGCCGGGCACTCCGGGAAAGCCCATGCCGATCGCATCGAACTCGTCGCAACGCAAGTGGCACTGGTGGTACACGTTCGGGAACTCGATGCCGCGGTGCGGGTCGCCGGCGAGCAGCGGCTTTCCGCTGGCCGTGCGCTCACCGCCGAGCGCCCATGAGTTGGACGCCCCGTCGGAGTCCATCGCCGCCGCCAGCGCCGCCATATCAGCAGCGCACGCGTCGAGCACGCTCGCCGCATCGGCCAGCAGATCGGGTCGGGACCCACCGCCCGGCACCATCGCGGTGTCAGATTCGACGTCGCCGACCGTGGCCATCACGGCCTCGGGGCCAGCTTGGGCCATGATCCGCCCTCGCCACAGCTTGCGGGTCAGCGTGCCCATGAAGATGTGGCGCAGCTTGTACACGGCCACGCAGTGCCACGGCTCCCAGGGCTCCGGCGGGGCCGGGTGATGCTCAAATTCGGCCGGCAGCGCGTCCTCGTGTGTGGCGAGCCAGCGGTTCACGCCCCGTGCATAGGCCTCGCACATCGCCCGGGTGCGACTGTCCAGCGCCGCGTAGTCGGCCTGGGAGATCGGCGCGAGCCCGAGCCGGCGGAAGAAGGCGTCCTCGCGGGCGCCGGCCAAACCGACCACCTCGGCCCAGCGCCCCAGTGCCCGGCGCCGGTCCCACTCCATCTGCCAGATCCGGTCGTCGGCCGCCACCCAGCCCTGCGCTGCGAACGCAGCCTCGGCCGACGGCGCCTCGACATGGGCGATCCCCCACCGGTCACGGCGCACGATCGCGCCCAGCGCGCCCGTCTCGTCGCCGGTGCCGGTTCCGCTGCCCTGCGTCATGGCGGCCACGCTAGAAGCCCCAACGCCACTCGTGGCCGGCTGCGCGCGATCAGCTGCGTCTACCGCTAGCGCACCTGCGTGCCGAATGTGTCGCCCACGGCCATCGGGCGGCGCAGCGCGATGTCAGATCGCTTCGGTGAGAGCACCTGCGAGGTCGGGGTGGCTGAACTCGAAGCCGTCCTCGCTGAGGGCGTCGGGCATCACCCGAGTTGAGTCGAGCAGCAGGGCTTGGCCCATCTCGCCGAGCGCTGCACGGATCGCGAACCGCGGCGCCGGCATGAACGACGGGCGTCCTAGCGTCGCACTCAGCGCACGCTGGAAGTCGCGCTGGCGGACAGGACTGGGAGCCGTCAGGTTGAACGCCCCGCTGGCGTCGCCGTCAATGAGGTGGCGAATGGCCCGCACCTCGTCGTCGAGGCTGATCCAGCTCCACCATTGACGGCCCGATCCCAGCGGGCCGCCAGCACCGAGCCGCGTAATCTTCGCCATCCGCTCGATGGCCTCGGCCCCGGGACCCACGACGAGACCGGTGCGGATGCGCACCAAGCGCACGCCGGCGTCGGAAATCGGCACCGCGGCGCGCTCCCAGCGCATGCACACGTCGGCCAGGAATCCGTCGCCAGGCAGCGACCGCTCGGTCAGCTCTTCGTCGCCCCGGTCGCCGTAGAAGCCGATCGCCGAGCCGCAGACGAACACCGACGGCTTGGCCTCGAGCTCCCGGATGACCCCGGCAAGCAGCCGGGTGGAATCGACGCGGCTCGACATGATCGCCGCCTTGCGCGCCTCGGTCCACCGCCCTCCGATGCTCTCCCCCGCCAAGTGGACGACGGCATCGAGCCCCTCGAGCGCAGATGCGTCGATGGTCCCAGCAGCCACGTCCCACGCGACCGTTGGTTGGCCAGCCCCGCCAGCAGTCGGTGCATCAGCCGAACCCGGCCGTCGAGAGATGCCGACGACTTCATGGCCGTCCGCGTGCAGGCTGGCTGCGAGAGCACTGCCGATCAGCCCTCGAATGCCCGTGACCGCGATTCTCAAGGTCTGCATGACACCATGATGACCCAGCGGGCCGGCCCGACCGGCGCGGCAACTGAGGACACCGACATGCGACTCTTGCACCGGACACTCGCCGTTCCTCTTTGCGCGGCACTGCTCGCTGCCGCGTGCACCGGGACGTCCGATCCCACCGGTGATTCCGACCTGCCAGTCGTCGTGCTTGGCGAAGACGACATCGTCCTTACGGCCGCGCTGATGCAATTCGACGATTGCGGCGCGCTGCTGGATCACCTGCGCAGCGAGTACGCCGCGCGTGTCGGCCCGTGGGGCTTCGGCGGCGGCTGGTTGGAACCGGTCGCGGAGATGGCCGAGGAGGACATGGCCGATTCGGACGACAGCGGCACCGTCTCGGCCCCGGGCCTGGTGGAGGGTGTCGACTTCTCGGGCACCAACGTGCAGGAACAGGGCGTCGACGAGGCCGACTTCGTCAAGACCGACGGTCGCCGCATCTTTACGCTGTCGGGCGGCGAGCTCGTCGTCGTGGATGTCGCCCGGCGCCAGGTCATCGACACGATCACGGTGGCCGAGGGCTGGTCGTCGGAGCTGTTCATCGACGGGGACAGCCTGCTGATGATCGTGCGCTCCTACGACGAGGACACCCACGTGCCGCAGACGGTGCTGCAGCGCATCGACGTGACCAACGGCCGGCTGTCGATCGTCGACACCATGCGTGTGGAGGGCGACTACCTCAGCGCCCGCAGCGTCGGGGGCATCGCACGCGTCATCATGCGCTACGACCCGCATCACAACTTCCCGTTCGTGTACCCGCAGAACCCCCAAGGCGAGGACGCCGCCGAACGGGTGAACCGCGAGGCAGTGCTCAACTCGACGCTCGACGACTGGCTGCCCCGCTACGCCACAGGCAACGGCGACACCGCCGAGGGGCAGCAGCTCACCGACTGTGCCGGGGTGCATGCGCCGTCGGTGTTCTCCGGCTTCGGCGTCAGCACCGTGATGAGCGTGCCGGTCAGCGGCGGCCTCGACCCGTCGTCATCGACCGCTGTCACCGCCCCCGGCGACACCGTGTACGCGTCGGTCGATTCGCTGTATGTCGCGACGACTCGCTGGCTCGACCCCGAGCAGTTCGACGACGACGAGGACGCTTGGAGGCGCGCCTGGCAGGAACGCCGCACTGCCCTGCACCGGTTCGACATCTCGAGCGGCGGCAGCGCCGGCTACGAGGCCTCGGGCGAGGTGACCGGAGAGATCCACAACCAGTTCTCGCTGTCCGAGCACGAGGGCTACCTGCGGGTGGTCACCACCGTGCGCGACCCGTGGGGCGACGAGTCGGAGTCACACGTGCGGGTGCTCGAACAGCAGGGCGACGAACTGGTCGAGATCGGCAGCGTGGGTGACATCGGCCGGGGCGAGAACGTCCAGTCGGTGCGCTTCGCCGGCGACATCGGCTACGTGGTCACCTTCCGCCAGATCGACCCCTTCTACACCGTCGACCTGTCCGACCCGGCCGATCCGCGGGTGATCGGCGAGCTGAAGATCCCCGGGTTCTCCAGCTACCTGCATCCCATCAGCGACGATCTCGTGCTCGGCGTGGGCGCCGATGCGGATCTCGAGGGGCGCATCACCGGCGCGAAGGTGTCGCTGTTCGACGTCAGCAACTTCGCCGATCCCCGCGAGGTGTCGGTGTGGGCTGCGCCCGACGGGTGGCACGACGTCGGCTGGGACCACCGGGCGTTCCTGTGGTGGGCGCCCGAACGGCTCGCCGTGGTGCCGGTGACGGTGTGGCAGGACTTCTCCGGGGCGGTGGTGCTGCACGTCGGCGACGGGTCCGTCCGGGAGTTCGGGCGCGTGTCGCACGCCGAGGACGACGAGCAGCCCGGCATCACCGACTGCCGCAAGCTCACCGTCGACGACCTGCCGTCGGCCGAGCGCAGCGAGTTCTCCACCGAGGTCGAGTTCCTGATCGTCGAGACCAGCAGCGAGGTGCTGGCCTGCGAACCCGGTGAGACGGGCATGACCGGCTTCGACTGCTATCCCGAGCCCTACTTCGAAGACGAGGTTGCGCGACTGGGTCTGCTGCGGGGCGACGAATCCGTCTCGATCTGCTGGTGGAACCACGAGCCGCGGAGGATCGTGCGCAGCATCGTGATCGGCGACGAGCTGTGGACGCTCAGCTTCAAGGGCTGGGGATTCGATGCCAGCCGTCGGGGCCGGCTCGAGGTCCACGACCTCGCCACGCTCACGCCCCTCGCCGGAGTCGACCTGTAGCGAACTCCTGCTCCGCCTCGCGGCAGTCGGGCTCGTTGCCTGGCCTAGCGGCCTAGGGCTTGTCGCTCGGCCAAGCGGCCTAGGGCTTGTCGCTCGGCCTATTGGCCCAGGGCTTGTCGCTCGGCCTATCGGCCCAGGGCTTGTCGCTCGGCCTATCGGCCGACGAAATTGCCGGGACGGCGTTCGCTGACGGCCTTCATGCCTTCGCGGGCGTCTTCGGTTCCCGACAGGCGCAGCTGCTCGGCCGCCTCGCGCTGGGTGACCTCGCGCACCTTGTCGCCGAGGCCGAGCCGCAGCGTGGCCTTGATGGCCCGCACTGCCAGTGGCGCATTAGCGGCGATCTCGCGTGCGACCTCGATGGCACGATCGCGCACCTGATCGCCGGGCACGCACTCGTCCGCCAAGCCCAGATCCACCGCCTCATCGCCCTTGTAGCGCTTGGCGCCCAGCAGCACTTTGGCAGCGCGCTCAGGCCCGAGAAGCAGCGGCATCGTCACGCTCATGCCGAAGCCTTGGTGAATGCCCAGCGAGGCGAAGTTGGCGCAGAAGCGAGCCTCGGGGCAGGTGATGCGGATGTCGGGCACCATCGCCAAGCCCAGCCCGCCGCCGATGGCGGGGCCGTGGATCGCCCCGACGATGGGCAGGGTCACATCGAAGAGCCGGCCCGACCCCTGGTAGAGCTGCAGCGTGGCGCTGCCGCCGACCTTCTCTTCGGCGCCGCCGCCGACGCCTTCGCCGCCCAAGTCGGCACCGGCGCAGAACGAGCGGCCCTCGGCGGCCAGCACGGCGCAGCCGATGCTCATGTCCTCTTCCAGCTCGACCATGGCGTCGGCAATGTCGTGCACCTGGCGGTAGCTCAGGAAGTTGTGCGGCGGGCGATCCATGATCACCAGCCCGACGCGCCCGTCCCGCTCGACCCTCAGTCCGTCTGCCATTGCCCCGTCTCCGATCACCCGGTCTATTCGCCCGATCTCTGCTCGCTCGGCGGCTCACGCTAGTGGTCGCCGAACTAGCGTGACCTCCCGAACACGGCAGCCGGAAACTCCGGGAACTTCTTGGCTGCGGTGGACAAGGGGGAAGCCGTGACTCAGACCGACACCGCCGACGCAAGCTCCGAGACTGCAGCGCACGTGCGCACGGCCTCTATCGACTGGGACGAGCTGCTGGCGCGGCTGCAGGCCGTGCTGCGCATCCGCACGACGCCCATCGGCATGAAGCTCTTCGAGACAGTCGAGGCGATGAACGAAGTGCCGCGGGTGCGCCGCCCCAGCGCCATCCACACCACCGACCAGATCGTGGGCATGGCGTGCCGGCTGAATTGGACCGTCGGCATCACCATGGACGACCTGGTCGGCGCGCAGTGCGGCGCCGTCATCGGGCTGCATCCACAGGACGACAAGTGGCTGTCGGGCGACCGCATGGCCGGGGTCTGGTACGAGACGCTCGAAGACGCCTCTGCACACCAGCACGCCATGGACTTCGTGCCATACGGCACCTATGAGGCCATGGTGGTGTCGCCGCTGTCGTCGAAGCGGCTGGACCCGCCCGATGTCTGCATGATCTACGCCACCCCGGCGCAGATGATCATCTTCATCAACGGACTGCAGTGGCGGGAGTACAAGAAGCTGGAATGGGGCTGTGTCGGCGAATCGGCCTGCGCCGACTCGTGGGGCCGGGCGCTGCGTACCGGCGAGCCCAGCGTGTCGCTGCCCTGCTTCGCCGAGCGGCGCTACGGCGGCGTGATGGAAGACGAGCTGCTGATCGCGCTCACGCCTGAGGATCTGGTTGTTGCCGTGGAGGGCATGGAGGCGCTGGCGCGAAACGGCTTGCGCTACCCGATCCCGCCCTACGGCATCCAGACCGACGCCCGCGCCGGCCTCGGCGCCAGCTACGACTGAGCACGCCGGCTGACAGCCTGATAAGGCGCAGATCGAGCGCAGAACAAGCAACGCAGACCAAACACAGACAGGGGACAACGTGGCACTGCAACCGACCAAGGAAGGCTTCGACCTCGGCATCGTCACCAGCAACGGCGACGAGATGCTCGCGTTCTACCGCGACGTGCTCGGACTGGAGTTCGAGGCGACGCTCAACATGGAGCAGGTGGGCATCGCCCAGATGCACCGGCTGTGGGCAGACAAGAGCCTGCTCAAGCTCGTGGTGCCTGTCGCTGACGTGCCGACGGGAGCCACAGGCGGCATCACCGGTGCCACCGGACTGCGCTATTTCACCTTCAACGTCGGCAACTTCGAGGAAGTCATGACGGCCTGCGAGGACGCCGGTGCCAACGTCATCTGGAGACGGCTCGAAGCGCGGCCCGGCGTGGTCGTCGGCATGGTGGAGGATCCCGACGGCAACTGGGTGGAGTTCATCGACAACCCTGCCTGATCACCTGAAGCCGGGCATCAACCGCCGAGAGGCGCTCCTCCAGCGCGGCAGAGCGTCTTAGGATCGCGAGCGCGACTGCATCGGGAGCGTTGAGCAGTGCCTGAGTTTCGGCGCAAGACAATCCACGAACTGCTGGACGAGGCGCGCTCGGGACTCGAGCGCGTTGCTCCCGCTGAGCTGGCAGAGCTGATGGCGGCGACGAATTCCGCCGAGGGCGGACAGCTGCGTGTCATCGACATTCGGCCGCGAGATGACCGGGAGAGAACTGGTGTCATCGAGGGTTCCGAACACATCGGGCAGCTGGTGCTGGAGTGGCGCCTCGACCCGGACTCGGGGGCGTCGGAGGGGACAGCTGCAGATTTCGGTGACCATCTGGTCATCCTCTGCAACCAGGGCTACAGCTCGAGCCTTGCCGCAGCCCAGCTGCAGCGGCTGGGATTCGCACGGGCTACCGATCTGGACGGCGGCGTCGAAGGCTGGATCGAGCACGGACTGCCCGTGGTGCCGCCGGCATCAGCTGACTAGCAGCACAGCGCCAGGCTGAAGCTCGCCGACGCAACGTCACCTCGTCGGCATCAGGAATTCTCCAGCGGCGGCCCTGCGCCCGCCAGGCGGGGCAACCGTCGTAGCGATCTCAGCCGGTGGGCGGTGCAGGTCGCTCGCGCAGCCGGGTGATCACATCGGCCATGAAATCGTCGTCCTGCGCGCCCGGAATCACGAGACGACCGTCGAACAGCCAGCTCGGCGTGGCGCTGATCCCCCACTCGTTCGCACGGGTCATCGACGCCCGCAGCGCCGGCAGCAGCTCGTCGTTGGCGACGACCCGCCGCAGCACGTCTGGGTCGATGGCCACGTCTGCCGCCAGGCTGACCAGCACGTCAGGATCGGCGACGTCGAGCTCGTCTTCCCAGTAGGCCGCATAGAGCCGGTCGTGGTAGCGCTCGGCAGCGTCAGGGTCAGCGTGCTCGACCGCTAGCGCGGCCTGGTGCGCCTTGGCACTGTTGCGCAGGCGCTTCGGCACCACGAACGTGATGTCTTCAGCCTCGGCCATCTCGGCAATTCGCTCGAAGCTCATGCGCACTTCGACGCCCTCGGGCGGCACTTCGGGATGGATCTCGTACGCCAGCCACGTGATGTCAAGGTTGTGCCGTTCGGCCAGGCGGACCGCCCGGGCTCGTGCCAGATGGCACCACGGTCACAGATAGTCCGACCACACCAGAACGGACATCGCCTCAGCAGTCGTCATCGCCGTCACCCCCGGCGCTCATCCTCGCACACCGGCTCGTGGGGCTCGGCGGGAGCCGCAGGCAGCCGGGTAGGTTGCCGCGCATGGACTTCACCATCCCGGACGACATCGCCCAGTTGCTCGACGACCTGGACACGTTCATCGACGACGTCATCAAGCCCATCGAGAACGAAGACGACAACATCCGCTTCTTCGACCACCGGCGGGAGGATTCGCGCACCGACTGGGAACGCGAGGGCTTGCCCAACGCGGAATGGGAAGCGCTGCTGGTCCGCATGCGCAAGGAGGCCGACAAGGCGGGCTTCCTGCGCTGGCACCTGCCCGAGCGCTTCGGCGGCAGCAACGGCACCAACCTGGGCATGGCCATCATCCGCGAGCACCTCGCGCGCCGGGGCCTCGGGCTGCACAACGACCTGCAGAACGAAAACTCGATCATCGGCAACTTCCCGACCGTGCTGATGATGGAGCGCTACGGCTCGGCAGCCCAGCAGGAGTTCTGGATCCCCAAGATGCTGGAGGGCCAGGCCCGCATCGGCTTCGGCCTCACCGAGCCGCTGCACGGCTCCGATGCCACCTGGATGGAGACCACCGCCGTGCGCGACGGCGACGAGTGGGTGATCAACGGCGAGAAGTACTGGAACACCGGGCTCCACCACGCCACCCACGACTACATCTTCGCCCGCACCTCGGGCAACCCCGGCGAAGGGCACGGCATCACCTGCTTCATCGTGCCGGTCGATACGCCGGGGTTCGCGGTCGAGAAGTTCATGTGGACCTTCAACATGCCCACCGATCACGCCCACGTGCGGCTCACCGACGTGCGGGTGAGCAACGACGACATCCTGGGCGACGAAGGACGGGGTCTGCAGACAGCGCAGCTCTTCGTGCACGAGAACCGGATCCGCCAAGCCGCATCATCGGTCGGCGCCGGGCTGCACTGCATCGATGTAGCGGTCGACTACGTGAAGAACCGCACCACGTTCGGCAAGCCGCTGGCCCAGAACCAGGCCATCCAGTTCCCGCTGGCGGAGCTGTACACCGAGGCCGAGATGGTGCGGGCGCTCATCTGGAAGACCGCCTGGGAGATGGACGAGGGCGTCGACCACATGGAGATCACCGACAAGGTGGCCATGTGCAACTACCGGGGCAACCGGTTCTGCTGCGACGCCGCCGACCGTGCCATGCAGAGCTGCGGCGGCAACGGCTACGGCCGCCACATGCCCTTCGAGCACATCTACCGGCACCACCGCCGCTACCGGATCACCGAGGGCTCAGAGGAGATCCAGATCCGCAAGGTCGCCGGCAAGCTGTTCGGCTTCGCAGGGCGCGCCAAGGGCTAACACAGCACCGGCCGCGCGAAGAGCTAGCTCGGGGAGAGCGTCGGGATGCCACTGTGGCGGACTGCGCGTGCCAGCCGCTCGTCGTAGGTGACGAGACCGTCGAGCTCGTTGCCGAGGCTCAGCGCAGTTGCGAGATGGATAGCGTCCAAACTGCGGAGTTCAGGCGGATCGAGCAACGCCGCCCGTTCGAGCAGCGACGGAGTCAATTGCACGAACATCACAGTGCTCAACAGCGAGCGTGCCCGGGCTTGGAAGGTGGGCGCATGGCGTCGAACTGCTCGCATGAACTCGGTGCGTGTCAGATCGGACGAGTACAGCGAACGCTGTGTCTCGGTCAGCCACGCGGCGAATGCCCCCGTTTCCGCCTCGTCAAGAACCGCCTTCGCGAGTGCCGACGTGTCGCAATAGAAGTTCACCGTTCGACGGCGCCGTCAGTACCGTTCCTCGGCCCGCATCTCCAGCAGCACCTCCGACAGGCTGCGCCCGGGTGGTGCAGGCGGGGGCGGCAGGAAATCTCTGATATCACCAGTCGCTGGCGTGATCTCGCCGCGGGCGATCATCTCTTCGATTCGTGACTGGCGGGGCTTGCTCACGTGCGGCACGATCTTCGCAACGGGTCGACCCCGGTTCGTCACGGTGATCTCCTCGCCCGCTTCGACCCGCGCTACGACCTCAGATGCGTTCTGCTTCAGCGCCCGGATCCCGACTTCCGCCATGTTCTACATTGTAGCACAAGGGCGCGGCGGGTCGGCAGAGCGAGCGGCCGACGAGACTGCTGCGGCAGGCTGGGCCTCGCTCAGTCGTCGAGGCGGGCGGTGGCTTGGCCGGTGAGAACGGGCCGGTCGTCCTGGTTGGTGGTGGTGATGGTGAGATCGACCAGCTTCTGGCCGTCCTCATCACGGATGTCGGCAACCTCGGCCTTGGCCGTGAGCGTGTCACCGGGCCACACCTGGCTGGTGAACCGCACGCCGTAGTAAGTGAGGCGGCCGTCGCCGACGTAGTTGGTGACCATGCGGCCGGTCATGCCCATGGTGAGCATGCCGTGCGCGAACACCGTCGGGTAGCCGGCCACCTCGGTGACGAACTTCTCGTCGGTGTGGACCGGGTTGTAGTCGCCTGACGCGCCGGCGTACTGGACGATCTGGGTGCGAGTGAGGTCGTCGACGATCTGCTCGGAGTAGCTGTCGCCGACGCTGAGCTGCGATGCGCTGAGTGCCATGTCTGTGTGCCTTCCTGGGTCGTGGGTGCTGCGTTCGTGGCCTTGGCGAACCGCTAGTTGTCGATGACCTTTTCGGTGACGACGCCGACGCCCTTGGCCGTGATGACCAGCTCGTCGTCCTCGTCGCGGTACTCGGTGACGGCCTCGGAGAACTTGAGGATGCCCGCTCGCTTGGACTGCTTCTCCCAGCGCTCGCCGTCGTAGGTGACCGTGTGCAGCACGTCGCCAGGCTTCAGGTGCCGGTGATAGGTGAAGTGCTGCTCGGCGTGCAGCCCGCCTGCCGCAGCGCCGGACTGCTTGTCGTCCTCGCGCTCGTCTGTGACGTCGTCGCCGTCGGCTTCGGACAGGTCGCGCACCAGGGTGCCCGAGGCGGTGCGGCCGCTGCCGAACCACTTCTTGTCGGGCTTGGGGCGCAGGAAGTAGTCGGGGTCGAATTGCGCACTCGACTGCGCAAAGGTCGGCGGCGCAATGATCGAACCGACCTCGGTGCCGGCTGCGTACTCCGGGTCGCTGTAGATCGGGTTCGTGTCGCCGATCGACCTCGCGAACATCAGGATGTGCGAGGCCTCGACGGGAAATCGCTCGACTGCCATGTCCGGCTCCTTCTGCGGCAGGTTGCGTTACATTGCCGCCGGCACATGATGGCAGCCGCGCGCGTCGCGCGCGCGACCGGCGCAGCGCGGATCGCGCACAGCCTGCACTGCGCGCACGACTGGCCGGCTAGGCGAGCGCTGTGGCGAGTGCCGTCCGGACGGCGGCGGGATCCTCGTTCATCATCATGTGGCCGGCGCCGGTGAGGTGGATCACGTCGCAGTCGGCGAAATCGGCGATCAGCGGGGCCGCGGCGCGGGGCGGGGTCATCTTGTCCTCGCTGCCGACGATGACGGTCACTGGGCACTTGACCCGGGCGGCGACGTCGCCAGCCTCGTAGGCCGCGCAGGCGGACAGGTCGGCGTGGATCACACCGTTGTCGGCTCGTTCCAGCAGGGCCACGCTGCCGCCGAGCATCCACAGCCCGGGCGTCGGATTGGTGGCGACATGCGCCCGGTTGCCGTGTCCCCATGCGGTCATGAGCTCCGGTGCCAGCAGCTCGTTCTTCTCGGCGGCGTCAAGCAGGGCTGGATGGACGGGCATTCCGGCGGCAGTGCCCATCAGCACCAGCCGGGCAATGCGATCGTGATCGACCGCTGCCGCTTCGGTGCACACCAACGACCCCATCGAATGGCCGACGAGACGCACCTGGGCGCAATCCAGCTGCTCCCCTACAGCGATGATGGCATCGCCCAGCCAAGCGGCCATCTCCGCCACAGATCCGAGAGGATCGCCTTCGCTGTTGCCGTGGCCCGGCAGATCGATCGCCAGCGGCGTGTAGCCGTGGTGCGCCAGCCAGCGTGTCTGCAGCTGCCACACCGTGCGGTTCATGCCTGCGCCGTGCACGAGCAGCACCACCGGCGCCTCGGCCGCCGACGCCGCATCGGGCACCACTCCCCCTGCGGCCACACCCACAGCGTGGCCGCGGACGTCAAGCGAAAACGTCTCGGTCGCTGCCATCGGTTCAGCCCTTCTGCGATGCCCGCAGGGCGCGGGACAGGTCCGAGATGATGTCGCCCGGGTGCTCGAGGCCCACCGACAGCCGCACCAGGTCCTCGCCGACGCCGGCGGCAACCAGGTCCTCAGCGCTCATCTGCTGATGGGTGGTGCTGGCGGGATGGATCACGAGCGTCTTGGCGTCGCCCACGTTGGCCAGATGCGACGCCAGCCGCACCGCCTCGATGAACCGCCGTCCGGCCTCGCGGCCGCCTTCGACGCCGAAGCTGAGGATCGCGCCGGCGCCCCGCGGCAGCAGCCGCTTGGCCAGCTCGTGGTCGGGGTGCGACGGCACCGACGGGTGGCTCACCCAGCTCACGGCGTCGTGGGAGGTGAGGAACTCGATCACCGCCTCGGTGTTGGCGACATGGCGGTCCATGCGCAGCGGCAGCGTCTCGACACCCTGAAGCAGGTGGAACGCCACCGCCGGGCTCATGGCGGCGCCAAAGTCGCGCAGGCCCTCTGCTCGGGCCCGCATCGACAGCGCCTGGGGCCCGTACTCGTCGGTGAACGCAATGCCGTGGTAGCCCGCATACGGCTCGCTGAGCGTCGGGAACTTGCCCGACGCGGCCCAGTCGAAACGCCCGCCGTCCACCACGACGCCGCCGATGGCCACGCCGTGGCCGCCGAGGAACTTGGTGGCACTGTGCATCACGATGTCGGCACCCAGCTCGATGGGCCGCATCAGGTGCGGCGTGGTGAACGTGGCGTCGAGCATCAGCGGCAGATCGGCCTCGTGGGCGACCGCGGCGACTGCCGGCACGTCGAGCACCTCGATGTTGGGATTGCCCAGCGTCTCGGCGAACAGCACCTTGGTGTTGGGCTGGATGGCGCTGCGCCACGCATCCAGATCGCGGGGGTCGACGAACGTCGTGGTGATGCCGAAGCGCGGCAGCGTCAGGCTCAGGATGTTGTGGGTGCCGCCGTAGATGTTGCGGCTGGCAACGATGTGGTCGCCCGCTGAGGCGATCGTGGCGCACGCCAAGTGGAACGCCGCCATGCCGCTCGCCGTGCAGACCGCGCCGACGCCGCCCTCGAGCGCGGCGATCCGCTCCTCGAGCACGGCAACGGTGGGATTGGAGATGCGGCTGTAGATGTGGCCGGGGATCTCGAGGTTGAACAGGCTGGCTGCCTGCTCGGTGTCGGTGAAGCTGAACGACGTCGTCTGGTAAATCGGCACGGCTCGCGCCCCGGTGGTCGGGTCGGGCCGCTGCCCGGCGTGCAGCGCCAGCGTGTCGAAGTGCAGGAAATCCGGCTCGACCATGGGTGCCTCCGGGGTCGCGTGCCTGCATTCAAGCACTGCTTTGCTATTGAGCGGCTCGAATCGCTGCCCAGACGCGCTGGGGTGTGAGCGGGATGTCGATGTGGGTCACGCCGAGGTGAGCGACGGCATCGATGACAGCGTTCTGCACGGCGGGCGGGGCGGCGATGGCTCCGTTCTCGCCGATGCCGCGGGTGCCGAGCTCGTTGCGATCGGTCGGTGTGCCGAGCCGGGCGGTGTCGATGGGAGGCACATCGGCGGCGGCCGGAATCAGGTAGTCCACGAGCGTGGTGGTGCGAGGCGTGCCGTCGGCGTCCCACTGCCCTGCCTCCATCAGCGCCTGGGAGATGCCGGCCACCGCGCCGCCGTGCTGCTGGCCCTCGACCGATGCCTCCGACAGCATCCGCCCGCAGTCGTCCACCGCGGCGAACGCCAGCAGCTCGACACGACCCGTCTCCGCGTCGACCTCCACGACTGCAGCGTGGGTGCCGTAGGGATGGGTCACCTCGGCGCTGCGCTCGGTGACGGTGGCGCAGATCCCCTCCGGTGCTGCCGCGGCGATGTCGACCCAGCTCGTCAACCGGGACGGTACGCCGGCAACGTGCGCACCGTCGGGGGTGAGGCTGATGTCGTCGGGGCTGGCTTCGAGCAGCCCTCCGGCCACCTCGCAGATACGAGCACGCAGTTCGGTCGCGGCTTCGGCGATCTGGCTGCCCAGCACCGACGCGGTGCGCGATCCGCCGGTGACCCCGCCGTAGGACGACGTCACCGAGTCGGCGTCGTTCACCCGCACGGCGCCTTCAGCGATCCCGACTCGGGCGCTGGTGATCTGGGCCCACAGGCTGTGATGGCCCTGGCCGTGGCCGTGGCTGCCGCAGGTCACCAGCACGCTCCCGTCCGAGCCCAGCTCTAGCGAGGCGTAGTCGGGGTCGTCGCCGCTGCCCGCGCTCTGGCTGTAGCAGCCGTAGCCGATCCCGATCAGTGCCGAGCGGCTGCCGGCTGCCCGGCGCTCGGCTGCCAGCGCCTGCCAGCGCCCGACGTCGATGAGCTCCTGGGCGGTGTCGAGCGCACGGTGCGGGTCGCCGCTGTCGAGCACGATGCCGGTGCCCGTGTCGAAGGGCAGCTCATCGGCACGCAGCAGGTTCCGGCGGCGCACGTCGGCGGGATCGAGACCGAGCTTGCGGGCGCCGGCGTCGATAGCCCGTTCGAGCGCGGCATTCACCTCGGGCTGGCCGGCGCCGCGGTAGGCGCCGGTCGGCGGTGCGTTGGTGACAGCCGATCCGATGCGGTAGCGCAGCCGCGGCACCCGGTACAGGCCGGTGCTCTGGCGGTAGCTGGCCGCCGTCAGCATCGGCGCCATGTGCGGGTATGCGCCCGCGTCGCACCACATGACCACGTCGATCCCGACGATGCGGCCCTCGGGGTCGAAACCCATCCGGATGCGGTGCCGCTGACCGCGCCCGTAGGGCATCGAGACGAACTGCTCTTGGCGGCTCTGCACCCAGCGCACCGGGCGTTCGATCAGGTGGGCGGCGCGCGCCGCGACGAAGAACTCCGGCATGGGATCGCCGCGACCGCCGAACCCGCCGCCGACCTGCGGTTCGCGCACTCGCACCGCCGTGACCGGGATGCCCAGCAAGCGCCGGTACAGGTACGGGGCGCTGTGCACGCCCTGGCCGGTGCTCCAGATGTCGATCTCGCAGTCGGGCGATGCGCCCTGTGCGGCCGGGGTGCGCCGGATGAGCTCGAAGGGCGTCGCGACAATGGCGCACGGCTCGATCGGCAGCGATGTGATCCTGTCGTTCTCGCAGACCAGCTCCACGACGCAATGAGCGCCATCGCAGGGGTCCTCACCGGGTGCGGCCGGTGGCGCAGCAGTCTCGTCGAGCTCGGTGGGCGTCGACAGGAACCCGCCGGCATCGGGGGGATCCAGCGGCCGCACCACGTTCGTTGCCGCGCCGGGGAACAGCAGCACGTCGTCGGCTGCGGCCTGCTCGGCGTCGATGACTGCCGGCAGCTCATCTATCTCGACAGCGACCAGCTCGGCGGCGTCGAGCGCGTGGACGGGCGAGTCGGCCAGCACGACGGCGATCGGCTCGCCGACGAACCGGACGCGCTCGGTGGCCAGCAGCGGCCGGGCCATCTGTCCGCCGAGCGTGGTGGCCCGGTAATACTCCAGCGGCTCGAGTCCCAGCCCCGCCGCCTCGAAGACCGCGACGACCCCCGGCGCCTGCTCGGCTTCGCGCAGATCGACGCCCCGCAGGTCGCCGTGCGCCACCGTCGAGCGCACGAACGCGGCGTGCAAGCAGCCGTCGGGAAGCGGCAGATCGGCGGTGAAAGCCGCCGATCCGCGCAGCATCGGCAGATCCTCAGAGGCAAGTCGCGCCGTCGCCATGGGCTCACCGTAGTGACGCCGATCCCCGCCTTCGAGCCGAGCCAGCACCCTCAGTCGGCCGACGCCGGCTGCGTGCCCGTGCCACCGGACGCGGCGAGCTCGGCGGTGATCTCTGCTCGGTGCTCGTCGAGGTAGGGGGCTCGGCGCATTGTCACGTCGATGCCGCCGACGAGGGAGCCGAGCTGGATCATCGGGCCCCACTCGGTCTCGGGCAGGTCGACGACGTGGCCGTTGCCGACGGCGACCGCGGACCCCACGAAACCGCGCCGCTCGACGGGCAGGTCGCTGGTGCCCTCGGGCGTCGTCTGGTGCCAGATCCACTCGGGACCGTCGGCATCGGGCACCTCGAGGTAGGTGCGCTCGGGGCCGGCGCCCCGGTAGTCCATGCCGCCCAGCTCGGCGGGCAGACGCCCGGGGTAGTCCACGAACTCGGCTGCCTGTGCTGCAGTGACGGTCTGGGTGAGCGACGTTCGTACTGTCCGGCCCTCGCCGTCGGCCAGGCGCCGGTAGAGGGAGCACAGCACGCCGAATGCGGCGATCATCGGCGTGGCGGCGTCGTGGACCGGCACCGTCAGGAACACCGGCTCGTCGTCGCCGCCCTGCGCCGCCATGATCCCGCCCAGGGCCTGCAGCAGCGGATCGAATGCCGGCACCTCAGCCATGGAGTCATCACGGCCGTAGCCGGGGCTCTTTACCAGCACCACGTCAGGACGGATGCGCCGCAGGTCCGCATCGGCGACGCCGAGGCGTGCCGCGACGCCGGGGCGGAAGTTCTCCACGATGACGTCGGCACCGGCCACGAGCTGCGCCATGACCGCGTGGTCGGCAGCGTCCTTGAGATTGAGGCAGATCGAGCGCTTCGACTGGTTCCAGCCGTTGAAATACGGGCCGAGCACGCGGAACGGGTCGCCGCCGGGCTGCTCGATCTTGATGACCTCGGCGCCGAGCATCGCCAGGTGGCGGGTGATGACCGGCCCGGCAATGAACGAGCTGAGATCGACGGCGCTGACGCCCTGCAGCGGCGGGGTACCCGGCACCCAGGGCTCGGATTCCGCTCGCGCCGGCCATGCGCCGGCGCTGAGCTCAGCTTCAACCTCGGCGGTGTGCTCGCCGAGCAGCGGGGCCGCCTGCAGAGTGACCTCGTCGCAGCCGTCGATCCACATCGGCTGGGGCGGGGTGCGCACGGCGCCGAGTTTGGGGTGCTCAACGGTCGTGTTGAGCCCATTGACAGTCGCCAGCTCCGATGCCATGAACTCTGCGCGGCTCTGAGTCGGCTGGCAGGGCACGTCATGCGCGCTGAAGATCTCCAGCCATTCGTGGAGCGGGCGGGCCGCGAAAGCCTCTTCGAGGATCGGCGTGATCTCCGCCAACGGCGCGAGGTCGAGCAATCCCCACGGCGGATCGGGAAAGCGCTCGTCTTCCAGCAGGTCCTCCCGGCCGATCGCCCGCAGCATCGCGACGTAGAACGGCAGCGTGCCGCAGGCCACGAACATCCAGCGGTCATCGGCGGCCCGGAACAGCCGGTAGACGGGAAGCCGGCCGGCCGAGCCGAGCGGGCAGGAGCCGTCGCGGTCGAGGTCGGCCATCTCAGGCAATTCGAAGTCGCCGATCTGCATGGCACCCGAGCCGGACACTTCCGAGACGGTGTACGTCGGCGCCGACATGTGCGCTCGCCGTGCGTACAGGCCCGCCGCCGCTGCCATCGCCCCGAGCATCCCGGCGCCGTAGGAAGCGAGCGGCACCACCAGCTCGACAGGGCCTTCGGAGTAGCTGATCTGGTTCCAGCCGATGCCGGTCACGGCGGCCACCTGCGACGGGGTGCCCGCACGGGTCGCGTACGCTCCCCGGTCGCCCCACGTCGGGCACGAGATGATCACCGCGCTCGGGGCACATCTCCGCACGGCCGCAGCGGTCGGACCGTCGGGCACGAATACGACATCGGCGCCGGCGAGCAATCCGCCCAGCGGCGGCGTAGTCAGCGACGCCGCAGTCGGCCGCAGGATGCCGGGCAGCGACGCCGGCGGACCGTCGACATCAGCAGGCAGCGGCGCACGCTCCCATTCGACGCCGTCGGGCACCACCGAGCGCTTGTTGCGGCTCACCGCGTGGAAACCGGGATCGGCGCGGTACGGGTCGCCGCCGGGCGGCTCCACCTTGACCACATCGGCGCCCTGGTCGGCCAGGAAGCGCGCCGCGTACGGCCCGGCGATGCCGGTCGTCAGCTCCACGACCCGCACGCCGTCGAGGCAGCGGACCGGTGCGATGCCGTGTCGGGCTGCGGCGTCTGTGCTCACCGGCGCGACTGTACGTGGACGGCTAGTCGTCGTCCTCGTCCGGCGGTGTGAGCTCGGAGTGCAGCACTGCGTGGGTGACGGCTTCGGTTGCGGGCTCAGGCAGTTCGAAGTGGCCGAGCGCATGGGCGATGAGCGCGTCGTGGGCTGCTTGCCGTTCGGCGACGACGTGATCGACCAGTCCCTCGCGCTCGAGATCGGCAGCGTCGGCGGGGTCTGCCGCCCAGGCGAGCACGACCACCTCGGGGTTGTGTTCGCGGGCGATGCGGGCGAACTGCTCCACCGCTGAGGGCGGGCTGTCCACCGAGAGCACGATCCGCGCGTCGCGCAGTCCCGCCCGGTCTGCGATCAGGTTCCGCGAGACATCCCCGATGAGCACCCGCCGGCCCGTCGACGCCGCCCAGCGCTGCGCTTCGGGATCGAGCGACACGATGGTGTAGGGAATGTGTGCGAGCTCGAGGGCGCTGACGATGCGGCGAGCCCGCGGACCGAAACCGTTCACGACGGCGTGATCGGCCAGCGGCTCGTAGTCCGCGGGATCCGGCAGGTCCTCGGCATCGATGCCAGGTCGCCGGGACGGCCGGTCGTCGGCGCCGCCCTCGAGCCTCGCAGCGAGCGAGTCGCCCCAGCGCACGCCGAACGGGCTGAGCGCCATGAGCAGCACCGTGACGGCGATGAAGGCGTCGGTGCCGTTGGCGAGGCCAGCAGGCACCAGGCCGACTTCTTCTCCCGCCCGTTCGAGCACGAACGAGAACTCGCCGACCTGTGCGAGCACTACTGCACCGGAAATAGCCACCGCCCGGGGCTGACGCAGCAGCAGCGCAGCCGATGCGGTCGTGAACAGCTTGATGACGACGACGCTGGCGGCGAGGCCGACCACCAGCGGCAGGTTGCGGGCGAGGTAGCCGACGTCGAGCAGCATGCCGATCGACACGAAGAAGGTCGCCGAGAACAGGATCTGCAGCGGCATCACCTCGCCGAGCGCCCGAGCGGCGACGCGGCTCTCGCTCACCATTAGCCCGGCGAGGAACGCACCCAGCGAGATTGACACGTCGAGCAGGCTCGTCACGTACGCGGTGCCGAAGCAGATGGCCAGGATGGCCAGCAAGAACACCTCTGCGGATTGGAATCGCGAGACGTGCCGGAGCAGTGCGGGCATCAGCGTGCGCGCCACGACGACCACCGCGACGATGATGCCCGCGGCCTTGCCAAGTGCGAGCCCGATGTCGACGGGACCGCCGGTCTCACCGCCGAGCAGCGGCACCGCCAGCACCATGGCAACGATCGCCAGATCCTGGAAGATGAGCAGCCCGATCGAGACGTTGCCGGTCTGCGATGTCATCGCCCGCCGGCCGGCGAGCACCTTGAGCACGATGGCGGTGCTGCTGAGCGACACGAGCAGGCCGGTGAACACCGCCGTCTGCCACTCGACGCCGAACGCCATGACGATGCCGGTGACGATGCCCGTGGTGAGCCCGACCTGGCTGGCGCCGCCGATCACCACCAGCGAGGCGAGCTGGCGCACCCGTTCGAGGCTGAACTCGATGCCGAGGGTGAACAGCAGCAGCATCACCCCGATGTCGGCCGACTGGTTGACCAGGTCGATGTCGCTGATGAGGCCGACCCCGCTGGGGCCGATGACAGCGCCTGCAACGAGGAAGCCGACGATGGGCACCACGCCGAACCGCGACGACACGAAAGCGATCAGCGTCCCCGCAACCAGCAGGATTGCCAGTTCGGTGAGCAGCGGCGGTGCCGAAGCAGCTAGCAGCACTTGGTGCCAAGGCTAAGGGCGTTGGCTGCCCCAGGAGTTGCGCCTATCTGCGAGGTTGCGGCGGGCTACCACTCCGCCGCGATGTACTGGGTCTCGCAGAACTCGTAGATGCCCTCGCTGGCGCCTTCGCGGCCGAGGCCGGACTGCTTCATGCCGCCGAAGGGCGCGGCGGGGTCAGACACTGCGCCGCGGTTGAGGCCGATCATGCCGGCCTCGATGCGCTCGCTGACTGCGAGGCCCTTGGCGAGGTCCCCGGTGTAGACGTAGCCGATCAGGCCCATCTCGGTGTCGTTGGCGGCGGCAATCATGGCGTCGGTCTCGGTGAAGCTGGAGATCGGTGCGACGGGGCCGAAGATCTCCTCGCGGGTGATGGGCGCGCCGTGCTCGACGCCGCCGAGCACGGTCGGCTCGTAGAAGAAGCCCGGACCGTCGATGGCGCTGCCGCCGGTGACGGCCGTCGCTCCCCCGTCGACCGCCGTGCGCACCAGCCGGTCGATGTTCTGCACCGAGGCGGCGTTGATCATCGGGCCGCAGGTGACGTCGGGGTCGCTGCCGTTGCCGACTTTCATCGCGCCCATCTCGGTTGCCAGCCGTTCGACGAACTCGTCGTGAACCGGCGCCTCCACGAAGAATCGGTTGGCGGCTGTGCAGGTCTCCGCCGAGTGGCGCATCTTGGCGACCATGGCGCCGGCTGTGGCGGCTTCGAGGTCGGCGTCGGCGAACACGACGAACGGTGCGTTGCCGCCGAGCTCCATCACCACCTTGAGCACCCGGTCGGCGCAGCGCTTCAGCAGGACCCGGCCGACTTCGGTGGAGCCGGTGAACGACAGCATCCGCACGGCCCGGTGGTCGACGACGGCGTCGAGCCAGGCGCCCGAGTTGGCCGTGGGCACGAGGTTGACGACACCGGGCGGCACGCCGGCTTCGCCCAGCAGCTCAGCCACTCGCAGCGAAGTGAGCGGGGCTTCACGGGGCGGCTTGATGACCACGGCGTTGCCGGCGGCCAGGGCCGGGGCCAGCTTGCGGGTGATCATGGCGGCCGGGAAGTTCCACGGCGTGATCATGGCCACGACGCCGACGGGCGGGTGGCGGGTGATGATGCGATTGGCGCCCGAGGGGGCGACGCTGATCGAGCCGTGGATGCGGACGGCTTCCTCGGCGTTCCAGCGGAAGAACTCTGCGGCGTAGGCGACCTCGCCGACAGCGTCGGCGCGGGGCTTGCCGTTCTCCAAGGTGATGAGGTCGGCCAGCTCGTCAGAGTGCTCGATCAGGATCCGGTGGGAGTCGCGCAGGATCTCCGATCGGACACGCGGCGCCGTGGCAGCCCAGCCAGGCTGCGCTGCGGCAGCCGCGTCGCACGCGGCCACCGCATCGGTCGGCGTTCCCGCCGCAACGCCGGCGGCAACGTCGCCGGACGCCGGGTCGACCACGTCGATCAGCTCGCCGCCTGCGGCACCTCGCCAATCGCCTCCAATGAGCATCTGCGTTTGCATCGCGCCAGCATCGCAAATCGACCGACCGTTCCGCGCCATCGCAACCGGACCGCGACGCGGCGACCATTCACGCTCTGGCATTGCCGCAGGGTTGCCGCTCGGCCGATGAGTCGCTCGCAGTGCCGCACCAGCCCGCGCTGCTGCGAGGCCGTGCGCTCAGTCTCCGTAGTGCAGCATGCCTTTTTTCCCGGCACGCATCTCGGCGATGGCACGCTGCGCATCGTCGATCGCGTCCTCCAACTGGGCGATGACGGCGTCGCGGTCGGAGGTGAACTCCAGCTCGTCGATCAGTTGGGTCAGGCGATCCTTGCTCCGCCATGCCGCGAACTTCGCCCACTCGGTCCACAGCGTCTCCGGGTCGTCGATGCCGATCAGGTCGGACGTGCGGCTCTGCTCGTCGAGCGCGGCCGCGGTCGCCACGTACCCGTTCACCATCGAGATGCGCTCGCACATCTCGTCGAGCGGGCCGGCGCGGTGCACCACCATGTCGCCGTGCAGCGCGACGGCATAGCCGGGGCCCCCGAATTCGGGAGCGACCGTGCGCTCGGCCGGGACCTGCTCGCCGGCCTCAGCCAGCTCGGCGGCTTCATGCTTGGTGCCCCCGAACCACTCGAAACGCCCGCCGGCAACCTGGGCGGGGTCGGTCACCGCCAGCACGTAGTCGAGCGGCAGCGTGTCGTGATGCCACTTGTCGATGCCGACATCGATCTGGGACGGCTCGTAGTTGATGTGGCCGAGGTGCACCGGCATCGGGTGCGGGGCGATCTCGATGCCGTAGATCGCTTCGAGATGTGCTGTCACCTCTGGGCTGAGGCACAGGTCCCGCAGCCAGCGTGAGCGGTAGCAGCCGCCGCGCACGGTGCGCTCGATGCGCTCCCCCGCCGGGCGGGTGAAACAGCGCAGCCGCCTGGCGGTCTCCAGCATGATGGCCGAGCCCTCGTCGCTCAGCATCCGAAACGGCGACGACAGCGCCACCGGTGTGGCCTTCGTGGCGATCTCGGCGGCGTCGTAGCCGAGGTCGGCCAGCATCAGCACCTCGGCCGGTTCCTCGAGCTGCAGGTGCCGCCCGGCGTCGAACGCCGGCTCGTCGTCCAGCCACTCGTACCCCCGCGGCTGCGTAGCCGGAAACGGAACTGCTTCGCCCATCAGCGCCTGCCCTGCGAGTTGATCTTGGCGGCAACCGCAGCCAAGTGTTCGTCGTCTGCCCGACTGGCCGCGATCTCGGTGGTCACATAGCCGGGATACGCCTCAAAGTACTGGTCACCGCGGGCCGTCGTTCCCGACTCAGGGTTGGGCTGCACGCCAGCGGTCCGGTGCAACGGGATGACCTTGGCGTGCAGGTGATCGATCATCATTCCCTCGAACACGATCGCGCAGCGATCCACGTCCTCGTACGCAGCAGCGATCTTGACGGCAACCCGGCGCGCAGCCTCAAGCAGCTCCGCAGCAACATGAGCGTCCACTCGTGCGATGTCGCTCGGCACACACTGCTTCGTGATCACCACGCTGAACGCTTCGGTGTTCGGAAAGATGTCCAAGAATCCAAGATGGCGTTCGTCCTCATAGACGAGATGGCACGGTTCGGCCCCTGAGGCGATCCGACAGAAGACGCAGCCATTCACGACCAGCATTCTGCTCACTGTGCGCTGCAGCGACATGAGGTCATGCTGCACAAAATGCGGGTTGATGACTCCCAACACTGCCGCGGTAGCGTGCGGCCCATGGCGAGCAGTGCGGGTGACGACGGGGGGACGCTGGCGGTCACGGGCGATCCGGAGGCCGATCAGCTTGTGCGGGACGACCCGTTTGCGCTGCTGCTCGGGATGATGCTCGACCAGCAGATCCCGATGGAATGGGCCTTCAAGGGGCCGATCCGGCTGGCCGAACGTCTGGGTGACCGCTTCTCACCGGCCGCCATCGCCGAGATGGATCCCGACGAGCTCGAGACCGCCTTCAAGACCAAGCCGGCGCTGCATCGCTTCCCCGGATCGATGGCCAAGCGCTGCGGCGAGCTGGCCCGCCACATCGTCGAGCACTACGACGGCGACGCCGGCGCTGTCTGGGCCGACGTGCGCAGCGGCAAGGCGCTGTATGACCGGCTGCGGGCGCTGCCCGGCTACGGCGACGAGAAGGCCAAGATCTTCGTGGCGATCCTGGCCAAGCGCTTCGGCGTGGCACCCCGCGGCTGGAAGGCTATGGCCGGCCCGTTCGCCGACCGCCAGCCGCGTTCGGTGGCCGACATCGACGGGCCTGATGCGCTCGCCGAAGTCCGCCTCTGGAAGAAGAACCAGAAGGCCGCCGGCAAGTCCAAGCAGGACTGAGCGGCAGGACTGACCGCGACGCTGAGCGAACGGGCTAGCTGTCGAGCCGCTCGGCGGCCAGCTCGCGCAGCTCGGTCTTGAGCACCTTGTTCGACGGGTTCAGCGGCAGCGCCTCGACGTTCCAGAAGTAGCGGGGCACCTTGTAGTTGACCATCTGCTCCCGGCACCATGCCCGCAGCTCGTCGGCCTCCGGCGCACCGGCAGGCGACGGCACCACGAACGCAGCGCCCGCCTCGCCGAGCCGCTCGTCGGGCACGCCGATCACCGCCACCTGACCGATCAGCGGATGCTCGGACATGACGTTCTCCACCTCGGCTGGGTACACGTTGAAGCCGCCGTTGATGTACATGTCCTTCTTGCGGTCGGTGATGTCGATGTAGCCCAGCTCGTTCATCATGCAGATGTCGCCGGTGTGCAGCCACCCGTCGGCATCGATGGTCTTGGCGGTCTGCTCGGGATCGTCGAGGTAGCCGGTGGTGACGCAGTAGCCGCGTACCAGCAGCTCCCCGGGCTCGCCGGCCGGCACGTCCCGGCCGTCGTCGTCCACCACGCGCAGCTCGATGCCCGCCAGCGCCTTCCCGCTCGTGGAGGCCACCAGATCCGGCGGGTCGCCCGCCGAGCAGATCGTGGCCAGACCGTGGGTCTCGGTCATGCCGAATGCGGTGATGACCGTCTCGAAGCCGAGCCGTTCGCGCATCGCCACGACCGTCTCCACGGGGATCGCCGCCGCGCCCGTGATCGCCGAGCGCAGGCTGGACGTGTCGTACCGGTCAAGTCCCGCGAAGTTGACCATCGACTGGAAGATCGCAGGCGGGCCCGGCAGCACGGTCACCCGTTCGGACTGGATCCGCTCGAGCACAGCCTCAACCTCGAACACGGGGTGAGGCAGGATCGTGGCGCCCCTCACGATGCACGGCGTGATCGAGCCGCAGAACCCGAAAGCGTGAAAGAACGGGTTGATCACCAGCATCCGGTCGCCCGAGCGCATCCCCAGCTCGTCGGCGTACTGGCTGAAGCTGCGGATGATCGATGCCGGCCGGATCATGACGCCCTTGGGCAGCCCCGTCGTGCCCGAGGTGAACATCACCAGGCCGAGGTCGTCGCCGGTGGCGGCGGCTGCTCGCCTCGCAGCTTCTGCGGCGCTGTCGGGCGCGGCAGTGGCCACGAACTCGTCGAACGACGTCGTGCCCTGCGGCGTGTCGCCCCGCAGGATCACCGTGCGTTCGAGCGAGTCGATGGTGTGACCGTCCGAGGCGGCGGCCTCGAGGTCGGCCACGTAGTCGTACCCGAGGAACCCGACCACGGTGAAGAGCAGCTTGACCCGCGCCCGCGACAGCACATAGGCGGCCTCGCGGCCACGGAAACGGGTGTTGACCGGCACGATGACTCCGCCGGCCCGCAGCGTGCCCATGGCCGCAACCACCCACTCCCAGGCGTTGGGCGCCCAGAGCCCGACGGCGTCGCCTGCTCGCAGACCGTTCGCCACCAGCGCTGCCGCGCACTCCTCGGTGCGCGCCGCCAGCTCTGTGAACGTCATCGACATGTCGCCGTCGCGGATTGCCTCGGCGTCGCCGAACTCCGCTGCCGCCCGCTCCACGAGTGCGGGGTAGTTGTCGGGCACGGCGCCGGTCACGGCGGACAGTCTTGCCGCTCGGCATCGCACGCTCACGGTGGGCGAGCCAGACTGCGGTGCTGATGTCGCCTGTGCACTTCCTCGGCGCAACCGCGCCCCCCATCGAGGCACCACGGTGATCGTCTGCTGCGGCGAGGCGCTGGTGGATGTCTTGGGCGGCGACGAGCCCGTCTCGGTGCCTGGCGGCGGGCCGATGAACACGGCGATCGCCGCGGCCCGGCTGGGCGCGCCGAGCGCGTTCGTCGGCCGGGTCTCGACCGATGCCGACGGCGAGCTCATCTGGCAGCACCTCGAGCACAACCGGGTCGACCTGCGGGCAGCCGAACGAGGTCCCGAGCCCACAGCACGGGCCATCATCAGCCTGACACCGAGCCCATCGTTCCGATTCGACGGAACCGACACCGCCGACACTGCGCTCGAATCGGCCGACCTGTCGCCGTTCGGCCCCGGTCCGCACATCGTGCACGGCGGGACGCTCGGCATGTTCCGCGGGCGCACGGCCGCGGTCTTGGCCCGGCTCGCGGAGCGTCACGACGGGATCGTCTCGCTGGATCCCAACGTCCGACCTGCAGTCATCGCGGACCGGCAGCGCTGGGATTACCTCCATCAGCGGTGGCTGCAGGCCGCCGACCTCTACCGCGCCTCCGACGAGGACATCGAGTGGATTTGGCCCGGGCGCTCCGCCGAGAGCTGCGCCGCTCAACTGCTCGACGGGCGAGCCGTCGCCGTGATCATCACCCGTGGTGCCGAGGGAGCGACGGTGTACACGGCCGCTGGCGCCACCGATGTGGCTGCGCCCGCCGTTGACGTCGTCGACTCGGTCGGCGCGGGAGATGCGTTCGTCGGCTCTGTGCTGGCGTCTGTGTGGGATCTGCTGGGCGGCAACCGGGACGCCCTCGCTGCGCTCAGCCTCGCCGACTGGCATTCGACTGCCGAGCGTGCGGCCGCTGCCGCAGCGCTCACCTGCACACGCGCCGGAGCCGATCCACCCACTGCCGCCGAGTTGGATACCGCGCTCGGGATGTAGCTCAGGCGACCTGCGCCAGCGCCTCGCTGTGAATGAAGTGGAAGTAGCCGTCATCAGTGTCGGCCCACGCTCGCCATGCCGCCGCGATGTCATCCAGTTCGGCGGCGGTGGCGTAGCCATACTCCACGGCTTGAGCTGCGAAGCTGCTCTTGAGACTGCGCTCGGCCCACGAGTAGCCCCAGTTGCGCCGTGAGGTTGGCGTGAAGAACTGCCACACCGAGGCGGACATCTGCACCTGGGCCAGACCAGCGCGGCAGAACCACGAGAAGAGGTGCCGGCCGGCATCTGGCTCGGCGCCGTTGTGCCGGCAGACCTGGCGATACACCTGGCGCCACCGCGTGATGCCCTCACTCGCCGGATAGCCGCGCATGGTCGAGTAGTCGGAGTCGCGCACTGCCACCCAGCCGCCGGCTCGCACGACACGCGCCATCTCGCGGATCGCCGCTACAGGATCCGACAGGTGCTGCAGCACCTGGTGGGCGTAGGCCACATCGAAGCTGCCGTCGTCGTAGGGCAGCTCGTACACCGACTCCTTGTCGAGCGTCACGTTGCCGACCTCGGCCTCAGCGACGGTGGCCTTCGCCGTGGCCAGGATGTCGTCGCCCACTTCGATGCCGGTGACGTGGCCGCGTGACGCCCAACGTGCCAGCCCGACGGTGATCGAGGCCGGGCCGCAGCCGACGTCGAGGATGCGAGCGTCCGGCTCGATGACATGGCGCGCGAACGCGGCACAGTCCTCGGCGGTGCGCTGCGCATGCTGGTTGACCACCGTTGCGTGATGGCCGTGGGTGTACACGTCGCCGCTGGTCACGGCGGCAGCGTAATGACCCGTGCCACCGGTCACGGGCGGCAGCGCAACGAGCACGCGCTCCGGGTCTCGCGGGCTGCCCAGCGCGACCTTGCCGTACATGCATGTGTGGTGCGCCGTCGATGGACCAGCTTCAGCGCAGGCTGTGAGACAATTTGGCCGGTGACCGAGGGGTCAGTGACCGAGCAGGGCCGGACCCATCCGCTCGCTCGCGAGCTTCCGACACCCGACTACTACAGCTACCCGTGGTCGGCGCTCGCCACGGCGTCGCTCACCGCGCACGGCACCGCTGAACTGATCTGGCCCGACGGAACAGCGCTCGAGTGCCACCCCGTGTGGCTGCGAGAGAACGCACCCGGTCCCGGAGGCATCGACCCGGTCACCCGTGAATGCGAGCTGGACCCGGCTCACCTGGCCGGGAACCTGTCCATCAGTCGACTGGACGTGGTCGGCGGTGCGCTCGAGGTGACATTCGAACCTGAGCAGCGCGACGCCTCCTATCACCCCGGATGGCTGCGCCACGTCGCCGAACAGCGTCACGAGCCATTCGCAGACATTCCCGATCCGGTGGCGTGGACGGCGGCAGACCGCTCCGAGCCGGCGACTCACGACGGTCCCGCTGCACTGGAGGACGACCATGCGCTCACCGGCGTTCTCTGTGATCTCGCCAGTTACGGCCTCGTGCGCCTGGCGGGCTGCGGCACCGACCCCGGCACCGTTGCGAAGCTCGCGTGCCGCATCGGTGCCATTCGCGACTCCAACTTCGGCCTGACGTGGCACGTCGACGTCGACATCACGCCGACCTCGCTCGCCAACACGGGACAGCGGCTCGCCCCCCACACCGATCTGCCGACCCGGGAAGTCCCCCCGGGCCTGCAGCTGCTGCACTGCGTGGAGAACAGCGTGGAGGGCGGATGGTCGACCATGGCCGACGGGCTGGCCATCGCCGAGCACCTGCAAGCGCACGAGCCCGACGCCTACGAGGCGCTCACCACGCTCGAGTGGGTGTTCTTCAACCGATCGCCCGACCACGATCACCGCTGGCAGGGCCCCGTCATCGACACCGGCGACGGCCGGATTCCCTACACCTACCGGGCGTTTCACCCGGTGCGGGCGTTCGGGGCGATGGCCGTCGACGACATGGACCGGGCCTATGCGGCGATGCGCCTGCTCAGCGCCACCGCTGGGTCGGATCGGTTCGGTATGCGCTACCCGTTCCGTCCCGGGGACATCGTGGTGTTCGACAACCGCCGGGTGCTCCACGGGCGGGACGGCTTCGAACCGCTTGCGGGCACGCGCCGGCGGCTCATCGGCGCCTATATGGACACCGACGAGTTCTACTCGCGGCTGCGTGTGCTGATGCGCCGCCGTGCCGGGCTACTGCACACCGGTCAAGCCGATGCCGACGCACAGCACACCGGTCAAGCCGGTGCCGACGCACTGCGCACCGGTCAAGCCGGTGCCGAAGAGAGGAAGTCCGCAGATGCCTGATGTCTTCATCACCTGTGCTGTCACTGGGGCGGGTGACACTGTCGGCAAGTCCGACAAGGTGCCGTACACGCCCGCCGACATCGCCCAGAACGTGATCGACGCCGCCGATGCTGGCGCCGCGATCTGCCATGTGCATGTGCGCGACCCGATCACCGGCGACGCAGGCCGCGACGTCGATTGCTACCGCGAGGTCGTCGAGCGGGTGCGGGCATCGAGCACCGATGTGGTGCTGAACCTCACCGCCGGCATGGGCGGCGACTTCGTGATCGGCTCGGTGGAGCAGCCGCTGCCGCCCGACCCGGTGCGATCCGACATGGCCGGTGCCACCGAGCGCCTCGCCCACGTGCGCGAGCTGCTGCCGGAGATCTGCACGCTCGACTGCGGCACGATGAACTTCGGCGAGGGCAACTACGTCGCCACCAACACCCACGACACGCTCATGGAGATGGCCCGCCAGATCCAGGCGCTGGGCGTGCGGCCCGAGATCGAAGCCTTCGACACCGGCCAGCTCTGGGAGGCCAGATCGCTGGTGGAGGCCGGAGTGATCGAGGCGCCGGTGATGGTGCAGCTCTGCATGGGCATCCGCTGGGGCGCCCCGCCGGACCTGAACACCTTCATGGCGATGGTCAACAACGTGCCCGACGACTGGACGTTCTCGGCGTTCGCTCTGGGGCGCGATCAACTGCCGTACGTGGCGCTGGCGGCCGTCGCCGGCGGGAACGCCCGGGTCGGGCTCGAGGACAACCTGTATCTCGAACGGGGCCGCCTGGCCACCAACGGCGATCTGACGGCACGGGCCAAGCAGATCCTCGAAGCGATGAACTACCGAGTCATCGGTCCCGAAGAAGTTCGCGACACGCTCGAGCTGAAGCGGCCTTGACCGACCGGTCCTCCATCGGCGAAGCGGGCGCGGCCGAGAGCGGACTGCCCGCACGCGTGTGCGTGGTGGGTGCCGGGGTGATCGGCGCAGCGTGGGCTGCACGCTGGGCGCTGTGCGGCGTCGATGTCAACGTCGCCGACCCCTCGCGGACGACCGCCCAGCGAGTGGGAGCAACGCTGCACGCGGCAACCGCGGCCTGGGAACGCTTGGGCCTACGCGAGATGGCGCCGCTCGGCGAAGTGGCCTGCGCCGGCGTGGTTGACGACGCCGTGGGTGACGCTGTTCTGGTGCACGAGTGCGTGCCCGAGCGGGTGGAGATCAAGCAGGCCGTCTATGCCGAGATCGAGGCCGCTGCTGCGCCCGATGCGGTGATCGCGTCGTCAACGTCGGGCATCCGCCCCAGCGAGCTTCAGGCGCACATGAAGCACCCGGAACGGCTCGTCGTGGCGCACCCGTTCAACCCCGTGTACCTGCTGCCGCTCGTCGAGGTCGTGGGCGGCAGCCGAACTTCTGAGCGGACCATCGAACGGGCCATGGGCTGGCTGTCGGCTGCGGGCATGTCGCCGCTGCGGGTGCGATCCGAGATCGACGGATTCGTGGCGGACCGGCTGCTGGAGGCGCTGTGGCGCGAAGCGCTGTGGCTGGTCCACGACGGCGTCGCTACCGTCGCCGAGATCGACGACGTCATGCGGCTGGGGTTCGGGCTGCGCTGGGCGCAGATGGGTGTCTTCCAGACCTACGCCACGGCCGGCGGCGAGGGCGGTTTCCGGCACTTCATCGAGCACTTCGGCCCGGCTTTGCAGCAGCCGTGGACCAAGCTCACCGACGTGCCGGAACTGACCCCGGAGTTCATCGCCACGCTGATCGCCCAGTCCGACGAGCAGTCAGGCGATCAACCGGTTGCCGAACTCTGCGCAGCACGCGACCGGAACCTCGTCGACCTGCTGCTGGCGCTGGAGGCCAACGACTGGGGCGCCGGCCGCAGCCTGGCCGCCCTGCGTGAACAGCTTGCTCACCAAGGCTGAGGAACGCTCCGTGGCGCCCTGCGTGCGTTGGCCGAGCTATTCCTCGATCAGCACCGCGTACTCGGGGCAGTTCGCCGCAGCAAGTCGAGCCTTGTCTTCCATGCCTGCGGGCACCTCGCCATCGCCGGCGGCGGTGGCGTAGCCGTAGTCGTCCACGTCGAACAGCTCCGGCGCGAGCGAGTAGCAGCGGTTGTGACCCTGACACTTGTCGGCATCCACACTGATCCGCACGTGCATTCCTCCCTGCAGGCCACTGGGGCCGAGTATCGGCGGGGCGCAGCGGTGCCCCGGATGGCCCGAAGCTAGCGCGGTTGCGCGCCGCGCCGGCCACGGCTGCGACTCTCGCTTCTCGCTCTTGTTCGCCCCGCTCACGGACCGCTGGTGCCACGGCTCCACCTCTGGTCCGGGCAGCGCACGCAGCAGCGTCGTAGCCTTGTCGTGTCCACGCCGTCTGCCGCCGAGGAAGCACCATGTCCAATGCCAGCGCCCGACTCGCCGCACTTCGAGCCAAGCGCACAGGCGCTCCGGCCGCCGCGGCGGCGACCAACGGCGCCGAGGAGGACCCCACCAAGGTCTGGCACAAGACCGCCTGCGTGCTGTGTTCCAACAACTGCGGCATCGAAGTGCGGCTCGACGGTCGCAAGATCACCCGGGTCCGCGGCGACAAGGAGCATCCCGCCTCGAAGGGCTACACCTGCGAGAAAGCCCTGCGAATCGACTACTACCAGAACGGGCGCGACCGCCTCACCACCCCGCTGCGCCGCAACGATGACGGCACCTTCGAAGAGATCTCGTGGGATGTGGCGATCGCCGAGGTCGCCGAGCGTCTGACCGGCATCCGCGACTCGGTCGGCGGCGACAAGATCCTGTACTACGGCGGCGGCGGGCAGGGCAACCACTTTCCTGGCGCCTATGCGCGTGGCGTGCTTCAGACGCTGGGCGTCAAGTACCGCTCGAATGCGCTGGCGCAAGAGAAGACCGGCATGTTCTGGGCGCAGGGCAAGATGTTCGGCCGCCAGAATCTGGGCGCCATGGGCGACTTCGAGCACACCGACTGCGCGGTGTTCATCGGCAAGAACCCCTGGCAGAGCCACGGCTTCCCCGAGTCGCGCAACGAGCTCAACAAGATCCGCAACGACGACGAGCGCAAGCTCGTGGTGATGGACCCGCGGGTGTCCGAGACCGCAGCGATGGCCGATCATCACCTGCGGGTGCGCCCCGGCACCGATGCGTGGGCCTTGGCGGCACTGCTGGCGATCATGGTCGAGGAGGGGCTGACCGACGAGCAGTTCCTCGCGGAACAGTGCACCGGCTGGGATGAGCTGCGCGATCTGATCTCGAGCGCCGACATCGCCGACTGCGCTCGCAAGTGCGGCATCGACGAGGCGGAGCTGCGGGCCGCCGCACGCACGATGGGCACGGCAAAGTCGCTGTCGACCGAGGAGGACCTCGGCATCGAGATGGCGCCCCATTCCACGCTGAACAGCTGGCTGCAGCGCCTGCTGTACCTGGTGACCGGCAACTTTGCCAAGCCGGGCGGCATGAACCTGCCGCTGCGGCTCGCCCCGATCTGCGGGCACTCTGGCGAGGGCGAGACCGACCCCGTCACCGGAAACGCCATGCTCTCGGGCCTCGTCGCCTGCGCGGCCATTCCCGACTGCATCGACACCGATCACCAGAACCGCTTCCGGGGGATGATCGTGGAGTCAGCGAACCCGCTGCACACGCTGCCGGATTCGAAGCGGTTCCGTGAGGCCTTCGCCAAGCTGGAGTGCCTGGTGGTGATCGACGTGGCGATGACCGAGACGGCTCGGGCGGCCGACTACGTGCTGCCGGCCTGCTCGCAGTACGAGAAGCCCGAGGCCACGTTCTTCGCCGGCGAGATGCCTGCGAACTACTTCCAGGTGCGCCACCCGATCCTCGAGCCGCTGGGCGAGTCGCTGCCCGAGGCCGAGATCCACAGCCGGCTGGTGGCCGCGATGGGCGGGCGCCCCGCGGGCACCGACGGGCTGGCCGATGCGGCCCAGCAGGGCCGTGGGGCGTTCATCGAGGCGCTGGGGCAGGCGTCGACATCGGATCCTGATGTGGGGGCCAAGCTGCCGGTCGTTCTGTACGACTCGCTGGGGCCGACGCTGGGCAACATGGCGCCCGCGGCGATCATGTTCGGCTCTGCGATGCAGGCTTCGATGCGCTATCCCGACGAGGTGCGGGCCGCGGGCGTCGAGGGTGAGGGGCTGGAGCTGGCCAGCAACCTGTTCGACAAGCTGGTCGACTCGCCCTCGGGGATGATCTACAGCGTCAGCGAGTACTCCCAGACGTGGGACCGCATCGCGCACCCCGACGGCAAGATCCACCTGTACATTCCCGAGCTCGAAGACGAATTCCGCTCGCTTGCCGACGAGGAGCCGGCCATCGGCCAGGATCGCTTCCCGTTCGTGCTCTCAGCGGGCGAGCGCCGGTCGTCCAACGCCAACGACGTGATCCGTGATCCTGAGTGGCGCAAGAAGGACAAGGCCGGCTCGCTGCGAATCAATCCCGACGACGCCACCACGCTCGGCGTGGTGGACGGCGACCGGGTGCGCATCGTCTCCAAGCGCGGCGAGGCCGAAGCACCGGCGGAGGTCACCGACACGGTCATGGCCGGCCACGTGACACTCCCCCACGGGTTCGGCACCGAGTATCCCGACGAAGACGGCGAGCACAAGATCCACGGCGTGGCCGTGAACGAGCTCACCGACATCGAAGACCGCGACTGGCTCTCGCTCACCCCGCACCACAAGCACGTCCGGGTAGCCCTAGAACCCGTCGCCGGCTGAACCACGCAGGAGCGGCTCAACCGTCGGGCTAATCCGACGACACGGTCTCAGCACTCGCCGCGCGAATCGCTGCGTGGTGTTCGCGGACTTGGGCGGGGCGGTGGGCTCGTACGTAGTCGGGCTCTTGGGAGAGCGCCAGGTCGAGCAGTTCCAGGCGGTCGGGCGTCTGCAGCCAGGGCACCGGCACGTACAGGGGCAAGTCGAAGCGGCGGAGCTCGCCGAGGCCGTTGTAGATGGCTCGCTGGTAGGCAGCCCGTTCGGGCCAGTCCATGTCGTGCGGGCCGAAGCCCACGCCGCAATCCAGCAGCAGCTGCTGTTTCACGCCCGCCTCGCGTAGGCGTTCAATCCGCGAGGCGAACCACTCGACCATGACCGTCACCGGGTCACCGCGCACATCGCGGACGCTGCGGAAGTCACGCCCCAGCATGAACGGCAGCACGACGGTGACCTCGCGCGCGGCAGCGAGCTCGACCATCTCGGGCGACTGCAATGCGTCGCCCGCATTCAGCACCGTCGCGCCGGCGTCGAGGGCTCGGCGCGCCACCTCGGGTTTGCGAGTGTCGATCGCGACCTCTGCGCCCAGCGACAGCAGCCCGCGCAGCGGCCCTTCGACCCGCCGCCACTCGTCGGCAGCGCTGACCTCGTCGCTGCCGGGTGTGGAGCCTTCGCCGCCGAGGTCGAAGTGGTCGGCGCCTTCGGCCAACAGTTCGGCTCCTCGCGCAACGGCTTCCGCGCAGCCTTGGACCACCGAGAAGTCGGCCTTCGAGTCTGGAGAGGCGTTGACCACGCCGAAGATCTCCACGGCCGCAACCTAGTCAGGGCACCGCGATCTCGACCGAGCCTGAGCCTTAGGCCAGGTCCGTGTGCAGTAAGGCCTCGTCTGAGGGCCGGATGTTGATGACGTGACCAACTTGGGGCGGCAGTGGCAGATGCTGATGTGCCTCCCAGATCTCGGCGAGCCGCCGGTAGGGCTCGTCGGCCATCAGTCCTACGCGCCGAGTCGGGCCGTCGATGTGCAGCGACATGACCTCGCAGGTGGCCACCAGGTAGTCGTCCCGCGTCTGGGTCATCGACTGAAATGCGTGGACTCGCTTGCGGTCGAAGCCGAGCAGCTGCACCGAGATCACATACGGCTCATCGGGCCCGATCTCTCGCACGTAGGTGATGTGGTTCTCCGCCGAGAACGTCGTGATGTCACGCACCTCACGATGGGCGGTGCCCATGCCGATGAAATCCATCCACGGCGCGATGGCGTCGTCGAAGGCGACGAGGTAGTAGCCGGCGTTGAGGTGGCCGTTGTAGTCGATCCACCCCTCCTGCACAGTGCCAGCCAGCACCGGGACGGGAGCTCGGGACACAGCGTCGGTCGGCTGCGGTTCCAGCGGCTCAGCGCTCATGGCTGTCTCTGCTCATGGCTGTCGGCTCTCATGACTGTCCGTTCGAAGAGACAGCCTCATCGGCTACAGGCCAGAACACCTCCGGCGGTGCGACACGCAGGGCGGCGGAGCGCGGCTGTGACATTGCCGCCACGAGGCCATCGTCAAGCGGCCGCACCCTCGGGACGGCCGGGATCGCAGTGGGAGCCGGTGATGGCGCGGTCGTACCGGCTGTCACCGGCAGTCGCTGCACGGTTCTGGCCGCAGCGCTGGCCGCGACACCGGCCGCAACCGGGGCGGGCGCTGTGCCCGGCAGACGCACTGGTGCAAGCGGCCGGGCCGTCGCGGCAGCCGGGGCGGCACGCGTTGGCGGCGGCCCGCCAGGCCCGATGTAGGTCGGAAGTGCCAGCGGATGGCGGGTCATCGGCAGGAGCACCAAGACACCGGCCAACGCAATGACACCGACCATCAAGATCGGCACTCCGACGCCGCCGCTCGCGTCGTGCGTGAAGCCCAGCAGGGGCGGGCCGATCAAGGCGCCCGTGCCAGAAAAGAAGAAGAAGATGCCGACCACCGCGCCGATGCTCGCCAAGCCGAACAGGTGGGCGGTGACATCGCCCAGCAGCGCCACGAAGCCGCCATAGGAAACACCGAGCACCGAGGCGAACACCACCAGCAGCACATACTTGGTGCCGGGTGCATCTACCCGCGTCGTGATGAACCAGATGGTGTAGGCCACCGGCAGGCCGCTGAATGCGATCTTCAGCAAGCGAACGGATCCCAGCGGTCTCGCCAGACTCGTCAGAGCGAGCCGGCCGACAATGCTCGAGAGCCCGACGGTGAACACCAGCCAACCCGCTGCCAACTCTTCCACACCGTCGTCGATGGAGAACGGGATGATGAGCCCGATCGTGCCGATGACGGCGATCGTGAAGAAGATGCCGGAGGTTCCCATCTGCCAGAACGCCGCCGTCCGCAGCACCAGCGAGAGGTGCCGGCGGGGGCTGCCCATCTGCACTCTCGGCGGCTGCCTGATGACCGCAAGGCCGAATACGAGGATCACCACAGCGATGACCGCGAGCCAGCGCATGCCGAGCCGCCAGCCGTACTCGGCGAGCAGCCGCTGGGCGAACGGGACGTAGATCATCGTGCCGAGACCCGAACCGGTCGCCACGATGCCCTGAGCCATCGCTCGATGCTTGGCGAACCACAGCGCGACCAGTGCGAACAGCGGAGCGTTGAACAACCCGCCACCGAATCCGAGCCCGACGCCGTACAAGACATAGCCGTGCCACAGCACCGACACGTAGGACGTCGCCACCAGCCCGCCGACGAAGAGGGCGCCGCCGACGATCAGCAGCGGCACGATGCCGAACCGGTCGTACAGGCGGCCCGACACCAGGGCGCTGCCGAAGTACAGGAACACGGTGACCCCGAACACGATCGAGATCGGCCCCAAGCCGGTGTCGAATTCCTCGGCCATGTCGTTGGCGAAGGCAGTGAAGCTGTAGATCGTGCCGAAACCCGCCATGACGACGATCGCGGCGCCGCAGGCGGTCACCCAGCCGCGCGCGGAGTCGAGATGGACTTCGGGACTGTCCACCTGGTCGACGGCGCTCACCGACGCGAGACTACGGCGCGGCCACCGAGCAAGGCTCGTGAAGGGCTGTCAGCGTGGGCCGCTCAGCCCAGCATCGACAGGTCGCGCACGGCACCCCGGTCAGCACTGGTGGCCATCGCCGCGTAGGCCCGCAGTGCGGTGCTGACTTGGCGTGGGCGCGGCTCGGCCGGCTGCCAGCCCGCCGCGTCCTGCTCGGCGCGGCGGCGCTCCAGCTCGTCGTCGTCGACTGCCAGATTGATCGTGCGGTTGGGGATGTCGATCTCGATGATGTCGCCGCTGCGCACCAGCCCGATCAGCCCGCCCGACGCAGCCTCGGGTGAGACATGCCCGATCGACAGCCCGGACGTGCCGCCCGAGAAGCGCCCGTCGGTGACCAGGGCACACGCCTTGCCGAGACCCTTGGACTTCAGGTACGAGGTGGGGTACAGCATCTCCTGCATGCCAGGGCCGCCCCGCGGGCCCTCATAGCGCACGACTACGACGTCCCCGGCGACGACATCGCCGTCGAGGATGTGCTCGACCGCCTCGTCCTGGCTCTCGACCACATGGGCCGGGCCAGAGAACACCCAGATCGACTCGTCGACCCCGGCGGTCTTCACCACGCAGCCGTCGGGCGCGAGGTTGCCGTACAGGATCGCCAGCCCGCCGTCAGCGGAGTACGCGCAGTCGACCGAGCGGATGCAGCCCCGCTCGCGGTCGAGATCCAGTGTGCGGTAGCGCTCGGACTGGCTGAACGCCACCTGCGTCGGGATGCCCGCCGGGCCGGCCCGGAAGAACTCGGCCAGCGATGCATCGTCGTTGGTGGCCACGTCCCAGCGCGAGATGGCATCGAACATGGTCGGCGAATGCACCGTCGGCACCTGGTTGGCGATGAGGCCCGCCCGGTTCAGCTCCGCCATGATCCCCATGACCCCGCCGGCGCGGTGCACGTCTTCCACGTGGAAGAACTCCGACGCCGGCGCCACCTTGCAGATGTTCGGCACCTTGCGCGACAGCCGATCGATATCGGCCATCGTGAAGTCGAGCTCCGCCTCCTGGGCCGCGGCCAGCAGGTGCAGGATCGTGTTGGTGGACCCTCCCATGGCGATGTCGAGCGTCATAGCGTTCTCGAACGCCTCGAAGCTGCCGATCGAACGCGGCAGCACCGATGCATCGTCTTCCTGGTAGTAGCGGCGGCACAGCTCGACCACCAGGCGACCGGCCTCGAGGAACAGCTCACGGCGGTCCGAATGGGTGGCCACCACGGTCCCGTTGCCGGGCAACGACAGGCCCAGCGCCTCGGTCAGGCAGTTCATGGAGTTGGCCGTGAACATGCCCGAGCACGAACCGCACGTGGGACAGCCCGACCGCTCCATCTCGGCGACGTCCTCGTCGCTGACCGAGTCGTCGGCGGCCACCACCATCACGTTGATGAGGTCGACCTTCTGCGTGGCCAGCTTCGTCTTGCCGGCCTCCATCGGGCCGCCGGAAACGAACACCGTCGGAATGTTCAGCCGCATCGCGGCGTTGAGCATCCCCGGGGTGATCTTGTCGCAGTTGGAGATGCACACCAGCGCATCGGCGCAGTGGGCATTCACCATGTACTCGACGGCGTCAGCGATGAGGTCGCGCGACGGCAGGCTGTAGAGCATCCCGTCGTGGCCCATGGCGATGCCGTCGTCGACGGCGATGGTGTTGAACTCCTTCGCCACGCCCCCGGCGGCCTCGATCTCACGGGCGACGAGCTGGCCCAAGTCCTTCAGATGGACATGGCCGGGCACGAACTGGGTGAACGAATTGGAGATGGCGATGATCGGCTTGCCGAAGTCCTCGTCGGTCATGCCGGTGGCACGCCACAAGGCTCGAGCCCCGGCCTGATTTCGGCCTGCTGTGGAGGTGACAGATCGGTAGCTCGGCATACGTTCAGCCTACGCGGCACGCCCGGATTCCCATAGCCCTACTGGGCAGTAGCCTGCGGCACCCGATGGCCCCACAGGACGATGCTGCGGACGACGACGCGCCGAAGGACACGATCCTCATCCGGGTGACAGGTCCCGACGGCCCGGGCATCACCACCGATCTGCTGGCCTTGCTCTCGAATGCTGGCGCCGATGTGCAGGACATGGAACAGGTCGTCGTCCGCCGCCAGCTCACGCTCGGGCTCGCGATCACGGTGCCCGCAGGCCGAGACCTAGTCAAGGAGGTGCTGCTGTTCGGCTACGAGCGGGGCCTGGAGATGAACTTCGAGGTCGTCGACGCCACGCCGACCCGGCATGCGGAGCGCCTCGTGGTCACCGCCCTGGCGCCCGAGCTCAAGCCCGCCGACCTGTCGGTCGTGACCGGGGCCATCGCCACCAGCGGCGGGAACATCGACCGCATTCACCGGCTCTCCCGCTTCCCGGTCTGGAGCTACGAGTTCCTGGTCGAGGGTGCCGAGGGCGACAAGCTCCGCACCGATCTGATCGAGGTGGCCGCTGAGCGCCGGATCGACATCGCCGTGCAGCCGCACGGTCTGTCACGGCGTTCGACCCGCATGATCGTGATGGACGTGGACTCGACTCTGATCCGCGACGAGGTGATCGACCTGCTGGCCGCCGAGGCCGGGCACGAGGCCCGTTCGGCGGAGCTGACCGCCGCGGCGATGGCCGGCGAGATCGACTTCGAGACATCGCTGCGCAAGCGGGTGAGGCTGCTGACCGGCCAGCCGGTCTCGATCATCGACACGGCCATCGTGCACATGAATCTCACGCGGGGCGCCCGCACGTTTGCCCGCACCCTGAAGCGTCTGGGCTACAAGGTGGCGATCATCTCCGGCGGCTTCACGCACTTCACCGATCACCTGGCGACGCGGTTCAAGTTCGACCACGCCTACGCCAACGAGCTCGAGATCCGCGACGGCCGGCTGACCGGTGAGGTGGTCGGCGAAGTCATCGACGCTGAGGCCAAGGCGCGGCTGCTGCGCCAGCTCGCGTACATCGAGGGCGTGCCGCTGGAGCAGATCGTGGCGGTTGGCGACGGGGCCAACGACCTGCCCATGCTGACAGCGGCTGGGCTCGGGATCGCCTTCAACGCCAAGCCGGTGGTTGCCGATGCGGCGGACACCACGGTGAACGTGCCGTACCTGGACGCGATCCTGTTCATGCTGGGCGTCACACGGGAGGAAGTCGAAGCCGCCGACGCCTCGACGACGCCGCTGCATGCCGAGCGGCCGCTCTCGTCGCTGCTGCCGTAGCCGTCATGGCTGCATGACCAGACGTGGGCGTCTCGCGCAGGTAACTTCGGCCTCATGGCCGAGGTGACGATCTACCACAACCCGCATTGAAACTCTTCCCGGAACGCCTTGGCGGTCGCCGAGGAAGCTGGAGTCGAGGCCGATGTCGTTCTGTATATGAAGACGCCGCCCGACCGGGAGACACTCGAGCACTTGGTGTCGATACTCGAGGACCCCGTCGAAGACCTAGTGCGCAAGGACTCGCAGTTCAAGAAGCTGAGCCTGAACGCCGACGACTACGTCGACAACCCCGGCGCAGTGGTGGAGCTGCTGAGCCAGCGCAAGGCGCTCATGCAGCGCCCGGTGGTCGTACGCGGCAACCGCGCCATCGTCGGACGTCCGAAGGGTCGCATCGCCGAGCTCCTGGCCGACTGACTGACACGCACCGGTTGATGACTGACGCCACCGGCGGCGTACGCACCCCGCTGTTCGACCTGCACACCGAACTCGGCGGCCGGATGGTCAACTTCGGCGGCCACGCGCTTCCCATGCGCTACGGCGACGGCACCGTGGCCGAGCACCGCGCCACCCGCACGGCGGCAGGGCTGTTCGACGTCAGCCACATGGGCATTGTCGAGTTGCATCCCTCGGGCGCTGACGAGGTCGGCGATGTGGCAGCCTGGCTGGAAGGTTGCGTGCCGGGCGCCGTGACCAGCCTCGTGCCGGGACGGATGCGCTACACGCTGTTCACCACGGCGGCAGGCGGCGTGCTCGACGACCTGATCGTGTCCTGTCATTCCGATCGGCTGCGCATTGTGGTCAATGCGGTGCGCACCGAGGCCGACCTGTCGATGCTGCGGGCAGTCAACGGCGGCGACGACGGCGACGTGCGCATCGAGGCGCGCACCGATCTGGCGCTGGTGGCGCTGCAGGGTCCAGCGGCGGCCGGCGTGCTGGCTCGCTGGGTGCCAGAAGCCGCGGAGCTGGCGTTCATGACAACCGCCACGCTGTCGATCGACGGCGTGGAGTGCGAGATTTCCCGCTGCGGGTACACGGGCGAGGACGGGTTCGAAGTTGCCATTCCGGCGAGCGCGGCGACCCACGTAGCACGGCTGCTGCTGAGCGCTGACGAGGTTTCCCCCGCAGGGCTCGGCGCCCGCGACACGCTGCGCCTCGAAGCGGGCCTGCCGCTGGTGGGCCACGAGCTCACCGAGGCGACGACGCCAGCCGAGGCCGGCCTGGGCTGGTCGATCCCGAAGCGGCGGCGGGCCGAGGGCGGATTCCCCGGTGCGGACATCATCACGGCACAGCTTGCTGGCGGGCCGCCGCGCCAGCGGGTGGGCATCGCAGCCGAGGGCCGCCGGCCGATTCGCGACGGCGCCGCGCTGCACACCTCAGACGGCACCGGCATCGGCATGGTGACGAGCGGCGGCTACGGACCGACCACCGAAGCGCCGATCGCCATGGCCTATGTGGCGACCGAGCATTCGGCTGACGGCACGGAGCTGTTTGCCGAAGGTCGCAAGGGCGCAGAGCCGTGCCGGGTGGCCCCGCTGCCATTTGTGGAGCACCGCTACTGGCGGCCGTCGTGATGGACAACCCGAGCGATGGCACCGACGATGAACGAGACCGCACGAGGCCCCTTGCACGGAGGCATGGCGCATGAGTGAACCCCCGGTACCCACGAGCCCAGAAGGGGCGTTCGCCGCACGCCACATCGGCCTGGGGCCTGACGACGTTGCTGTCATGCTCAAGCGGCTCGGGTTCGGCTCGCTCACTGAACTCGTCGATGCCGCCGTGCCTGCCGAGATCCGGATCGACGAGCCGATCGTGCTCGCAGGCATCGACCGGCCCCTCACCGAGACGGAAGCCACCGCGGCGATGCGCTGGCTGGCCAATGCCAACACGGCTGTGCACTCGTTGATCGGGCTGGGCTACTACGGCACGCTCACACCGGCCGTCATCCGGCGCGGCGTGCTGGAGGACCCGTCGTGGTACACGGCCTACACGCCGTACCAGCCCGAGATCTCCCAGGGGAGGCTCGAGGCGCTGCTCAACTACCAGACGATGGTGTGCGACCTGGTGGGCATGGAGATCGCCAACTCGTCGCTGCTGTGCGAGGGCACCGCTGCCGCCGAGGCGATGGCCATGGCCCGTCGCATCACACGCAGCGGGCCGGACTGCTTCTTCGTGGACGCCGACTGCCATCCCCAAGTCATCGACGTGGTGCAAACCCGTGCCCAGCCGATCGGCATCGACATCGTGGTGGGCGACCCGGCAACCGATCTGGCGCCGGCCGAGGTGTATGGCGCGTTGCTGGCCTATCCCGGCAGCAGCGGCGCTGTCCGCAGCCTTCAGCCGGCGATCGAAGCTCTGCACGACGCGGGAGCGATCGCAGCTGTCACCGCCGACCTGCTGGCGTGCTGCGTGCTGCAGCCGCCCGGCGAGCAGGGCGCCGACATCGTGGTGGGCAGCTCGCAGCGCTTCGGCGTGCCGCTCGGATTCGGCGGTCCGCATGCGGCATTCCTGGCGACCAGCGAGAAGCACCGGCGCTCGATGCCGGGACGGCTCGTGGGCGTCTCGGTGGATGCAGCCGGCAGGACCGCGTACCGGCTCGCGCTGCAGACCCGTGAGCAGCACATTCGGCGCGAGAAGGCCACCAGCAACATCTGCACTGCGCAGGTGCTGCTGGCGGTGGTGGCCTCGATGTATGCGGTGTGGCACGGCCCCGACGGGCTGGCCGAGATCGCCGGGCGGGTGCACCGGCTGACCGCGGCGCTCGCCGCCGGCCTGCACAACCTGGGTCTGCGCGTGCGCAACGAGTCGTTCTTCGACACGCTGACGGTGGACGTGCCCGGCGCCGCCGATGGGGTGCTGGCCGCGGCGCTCGCGGCTGGTTTCAACCTGCACCGCATCGACGCCGACACGGTCGGCGTCTCGCTGGACGAGACCTGCGACGAATCGACGGTCGCGCATCTGCTCGATGCGTTCGGGACCCTCGGGGACAGCGAGGCTCATGACAGCGTGTCGGTCGGAGCGCTGGCAGCCTCGGCGCCGTCGGGCATCGCCGACGAACTGCTGCGCACCAGCGGGTACCTGACGCATCCCACGTTTCATGCACACCGCTCCGAGACCGAGATGATGCGCTACCTGCGCCGTCTGGCCTCGTACGACGTGGCGCTGGACCGGTCGATGATCCCGCTGGGCAGCTGCACGATGAAGCTCAATGCCGCAGCCGAGATGACCCCGGTGACCTGGCCGCAGTTCGCCGACATCCACCCGTTCGCGCCCCCCGAGCAGTGGGAGGGCTACCGGCAGATCATCGCCGACCTCGAACGGTGGCTCGCGGCCGTCACCGGCTACGACGCCGTGTCATTGCAGCCCAACGCCGGCTCCCAGGGCGAGCTGGCCGGGCTGCTCGCCATCCGCCGCTACCACGACGACCGCGGCGACGCCCACCGCACGGTGTGCCTCATCCCCTCCTCCGCGCACGGCACCAACGCCGCGTCGGCCGTGATGGCCGGCATGCGGGTGGTGGTGGTGGGCTGCACCGACGACGGCGACGTCGACCTCGACGACCTCGACGCCAAGATCGCCGAGCACGGCAATCAGCTCGCCGCATTCATGGCCACCTACCCCTCGACACATGGTGTCTATGAGGATGGCATCCGGCAGGTCTGTCTCAAGGTGCACGAAGCGGGCGGGCAGGTCTATGTGGACGGCGCCAACCTCAACGCTCTCGTCGGGCTCGCCGCGCCCGGCACGTTCGGCGCCGACGTCAGCCATCTCAACCTGCACAAGACGTTCTGCATTCCCCACGGCGGCGGCGGGCCGGGCATCGGGCCGGTGGCGTGCCGCCTGCACCTGGCCAAGTACCTGCCCAACCACCCGCTGGCACCCACTGCCGGCCCCGAGACCGGCCCGGGCGCGATCTCGTCAGCGCCGTGGGGCTCCGCGGGCATCCTGCCGATCCCATGGATGTACATCGCCATGATGGGCACAGACGGCCTCACCCAGGCCACCCAGACGGCGATCCTGTCCGCCAACTACCTGGCCTCCCGGCTCGGCGAGCACTTCCCGATCCTGTACCAGGGCCGCTACGGGCTGGTCGCGCATGAATGCATCGTGGACCTGCGGCCGTACTCGGAGTGGGCCAGCGTGGACGACGTGGCCAAGCGGCTCATCGACTTCGGCTTCCACGCCCCGACGATGTCGTTCCCGGTGGCGGGGACGCTGATGATCGAGCCCACCGAGAGCGAGTCGCTGTCGGAGATCGACCGGTTCTGCGATGCGATGGCGACGATCCGATCCGAGATCGACAAAGTTGCGGAAGGCGACTGGCCGGCCGACGACAACCCGCTCGCCAACGCTCCCCACACGGCCATCGACGTGCTGGCCGACAAGTGGGAGCACCCCTACCCGCGCACCGAGGCCGCCTACCCGGCAGGCACGGGCGTGGCGACGCAGGTGGCAGACAAGTACTGGCCGCCGGTCAGCCGCATCGACGGTGCCTACGGCGACCGCAACCTCATGTGCGCCTGCCCCGACCCCCGCGCCTTCGAGACTGACTAACACGCTCGTGCGCGCCTAGCGTCGGGGCATGGCGCGGGTCAACCCATCGGTGCTCGAGATGCCGGACGATGATGCGGCCGGCACGATGCCGTACTTCTCCCATATCGATATGTGGCTGCGCGCCGAAGTAGACGGGCTGAGCGATGAGCAGCTCGATCTCGACGACCAGTCCCCCGACCGGGAGCTGATGTGGTGGTCGATCCGGCGGCAGATCAGCCACATCGCCTGGGTGTCGCTGATCTTCGCGAAGCGGCGCTGCGGGACGCTGCTGTGGCCCGACGGCGACATCCCCGAGCCCATCGTATGGTCCGAGCATCACCAGGGACCCAACAACAAGCACGATCTGCGGCTGGATCCTGAGCTGTTCTGGGACGTGCCCGATCTGCTCGACAAGCTGGACCTGGGCCTGAGTTGGATGCGCTACGTGGTCGCGTCCCATCCGGTGGAGACCTTCCGCGAGATGGTGGAGTCACGTCACAGCACGCTCTTCTGGGACGACGCCATCACGGTGCTGCCCCGGGGTGCTTGGCATGATCCCGACGACGAGCGGATGATCGTGAACACGCTCGAATGCGCGATCTGGATGCTGTTCTACGAGATGGCCTCGCACATCCGCTCCATTCAGCGGATCAAGGAGATCCAGGGGCTGGCTTCAGCGGTCGAGCTGACGCGCTTCGGCTACCTGCGCCTCCCCCACTACTGGGGCGAGACCGACGCCCCCGCGCCCAGCATCACCAAGCTGTGAGCCCGAGGATCATTCTCGACTGCGATCCGGGCCACGACGATGCGGTGGCGATCCTGCTGGCGGCCCGCCACTGCGAGGTACTGGCGATCACAACGGTGTCGGGCAACGCGCCGCTGGAGATGACCACGGCGAACGCGTTGCTGATGTGCCAGCTCGCCGGGCTGGACATCCCGGTGCACGCGGGCGCGGACCGGCCGCTGCTGGTGCCTGCGGCCCATGCGCCGCGTGCCCACGGGGCGACCGGCCTCGACGGTCCGCCACGGCCCGACGTGCACCTGGCGGCAGCAAGCAACGACGCGGTCGGCGTCATCATCGAGACGGTGCGAGCTCACGACGACGTGTGGCTCGTGCCAGTCGGGCCGCTCACGAACATTGCGCTGGCCATCCGCCAGGCGCCGGACATCGTCGGGCGGGTGGCCGGTATCTCGCTCATGGGCGGCGCTGTCGGGCCGGGCAATGTCACCCCGACGGCCGAGTTCAACATCTGGGCCGATCCCCATGCCGCCCAGATCGTGTTCGGCGCCGGCGTGCCGCTGGTGCGCATGGCCGGGCTCAACCTCACCCACCAGCTCTGCGTGGGGCCGGACGAATCCGCCGCCTTGCGGGCGCAAGGCGGCATGGTGCCCGAGTTCGTCGCGAGCCTGTTCGACTTCTATCTCGCCGGCTACCGCGAGCGTGCCGGGTTGGACGCCGCACCCATGCACGACCCCTGTGCAGTGCTCGCCGTGACCCACCCGGAGCTGTTCGCCTTCGGCACCCGCCATGTGGACGTGGAAACGAGCGGCGAGCTCACCCGCGGCATGACCGTCGCCGACGAACGGCCCGGCACCGACGCAGTGCCCAACTGCGAGGTCGCTTACAGCATCGACGCCGCAGCCGCGCTCGAACTCATCGTCGACGCCGTCTGCAGCTACGAGTGAGACCGCCCGGTTGCCGAAGCCGCCACCAGTCGCCCACGAGTACGCAGGCGGAAGGCACGTCTCCTGCCGCGGTGAAGCAGCACCTCCCCCGCCGAGCGGCTCAGGCTCAGGGCGGTCACGTCGGTACCGTTGCCGCTGTGCCGACCCACAGCACTGCGAACAGCCCGGCATTCCGGCTGAGCCAGTACAGCCATGGTGCGGGCTGAGCGTGCAAGCTCGGGCCCTCCGAGCTGGCGCAGGTTCTGCGCCATCTGACTCCGCCGTCGCACCCGGACCTGCTGGTCGGCACTGACACCAGCGACGATGCCGCCGTGTGGCGGCTCGACGGCGACCGGCTGCTGGTGACATCGACTGATTTCTTCGCGCCGATTGTCGACGATGCGCGCACGTGGGGGCGCATTGCGGCCGCCAACGCCGCCAGCGACATCTACGCCATGGGCGCGAACCCACTGTTCGCTCTCAACCTGGCGGCCTGGCCCCGTGATGTGCTCCCGCTGGACCTGCTGGGCGAGGTGCTCGCCGGCGGTGCTGATGCCACTGCTGACGGCGGCTGGGTGGTGGCCGGCGGTCACACCATCGACGCGCCCGAGCCGCTCTACGGCATGTCGGTCACCGGCACCATCGAGGCTGCCGGCGGCCAAACTGGCCTGCTGACCAACGCCGGCGGACAACCCGGCCAGGCACTCGTGCTCACCAAGCCGCTCGGCACCGGCCTGCTCGCGACCGCGCTGAAGCGTTCCGGCCCTGAAGCCACCGAGCTGGGCGGCGATCTGCACGCGGCGTATGCGGCCGGCGTAGCCGAGATGTGCAGGCTCAACGATGCGGCAGCCGCCGCTGCCATCAGCGCACGAGCGACTGCGGCCACCGATGTCACCGGATTCGGCCTGCTCGGACACCTGGCAGAGCTCGCTGCAGCCAGCGAGGTGAGTGCCGTGGTCGATGCCAGGGCAGTACCGCTATTGCCCGATGTCACCGGGCTTGCGACCGGCGGCTTCGTTCCGGGAGGCACTGGCCGCAACCTGGATCACCTCACTGAGCGTCTCGACGGCGGCGACGAGCTCACCCGCACCGTGCTTGGAGATCCGCAGACCTCGGGCGGCCTGCTGTTCGCCTGCGATCCCGCACGCGCCGGCGACGCTGTGCGCGAGCTGCGCGACAGCGGCCATGACGCCGCGGTGATCGGCGAACTCGCCGACGGCAGAAGCGGCACGGCGGGATCTATCACGATCGCGGGCGCCGTCACCGGAGACACCGCAACAGACGCAGGCTGAGGTTCGCCGTGGTCGCTTCGCAGGGCACGACAAGCGCCTTCACAACGACCGCCGCGGCAGCAACCTCCTCGTCGCACGCGGGCGCGCAGCGGCGGGGTGTGTTTCCCGGCTCGTTCAACCCTCCGACCACGGCCCATCTCGCCATCAGCGAAGCCGTGCTCGAACAGCACCGCCTCGATGTGCTCGTGTGGTCGGTGAGCCGGGTGGCACTCGCCAAGGAGGACGTGCAGCGCCCGCGCCTCGCCGACCGGATCGCCGTGCTCACCGAGGTCGCGGCGCCGATCGACTGGCTCGAGATTGACATCACCGACGCGCAGTTGCTGTCTGACATCGCTGCGAGATTCGACGTGATCGTGATGGGTGCCGACAAGTGGCAGCAGATCCACGATCCAGTCTTCTACGGCAACGATCCAGCACGCCGGGACGCGTCGATCGCTGCACTCCCAACCGTCGCCATCGCAGCCCGCCCGCCGCACGATTGCCCGGCCGAACTGGTGCTCGACCTGCCCGATTGGGTGGGCACCGTGTCGAGCACGCAGGCCCGCACCACCGACCCGGCACTGATGACGCCCGAGGCGGCTCGCTTCGACGCAGAGACCGGCGCGTGGACCGACCCGGCGCGCTATGAGACGTGGTTGGCGCGTCAGCGGGAAGACTGAAGGGCACTATGGACGAGATTCTGGATGTCGACCTGCTGGCGTTCGAGCGTGGTTCGACGGCGCAGCGCAGGGCAGTCACCGACGGGGTGATGTCCAGCCTGCGGACGGGCTTCGTCTACACAGCGCATGATCTCCCGGGCGGCCTGCTCGACGATGCGTACGACGTTCTCAGCGAGTTCTTCGCACTCGAACTCGACGCCAAGCAGCGCTGCGTCGACACGGAGTCGTTCGGCGCCCGCGGATACACCGGCCGACTCACCGAGACTGCGGCAATCTCCGACGTTCCCGATTGGAAGGAGATGTTCAACTGGAGCGACCAGCCGCCCGCCGGCCACCCGCTCACAGTGCACTACGGCCGCTGGTACCGGCCGTCGGTCTTCCCCGACGACGCCATCGACGGCGCCGGTGCGACGCTCACCGAGTTCCACCGGCGGCTCGTGGAGCTGCAGCGGCGCTTCCTGCGTGTCATCGCGGAGGGCATCGGTGCCCACGAGTCCTACTTCGACAGGATGACCACCTACGGCACGCACCTGTCCCGGGCCATTCACTACCCGCCGATGTCGGACGCCCCGGGCGGCGGCAGCGAGGGCCACGTCTGGGCAGACGAGCACGCCGACATCAACCTCATCACCGCGCTTCCCCGAGCGACCGACCGCGGGCTGCAAGTGCGCATCGAGGGCGAGTGGGTCGATGCTGCGCCGCCGGACGATCACGTCATCGTGAATTCGGGAATCATGCTCGAGCACGTCACCAACGGCCTGATCGGGGCTGGCTGGCACCGCGTCAAGGCCGACCCAGACCAGCACACCAGTCGGCTCAGCGTGGTGCAGTTCTGCCACCCCCGACCCTCCACCATTCTCACCCCGGCGCCGTCCACGGTGACGCCCGAGCGGCCGTGCCGCTACGAGGCGGTATCGGCCGAGGACCGGCTCGAAGAGGTGATCTGGGAGATCAACCTCATCCCCGACGCCCGCCGTATCGAATGAACGCGGCTGGACCGCCCGCTACAGCTCGAGCAGGGCGTTCTCGATGACCTCGGTCAGCGCGGGGTGGATATAGAACTGCTCGCGGGCCATCTGGTCGACGGTCTGGCCGAAGGCCATGCCCTGTATGAGCTGCTGGATCAGGGTGGACGCCTGGGGGCCGATGATGTGTGCACCAAGCAGCTCGCGGGTCTCGGCATGCGCGATGAGCTTGGCAAAGCTGGCGGTGTCCTCCATCGCCCAGCCGTAGGCCGTGTGGCCGAAGGGCTTGTTGGCCACCGAGATCGGCAGGCCCTGCGCCCGGGCATCCCGCTCGGTGAGGCCGACCGATGCGACCTGCGGGTGCGAGAACACTGCATGCGGAACCAGGTCTTCCCGGACGGTGCGCATGGGGCCCTCGGCTTGGCCCTCGGCCACCAGCAGGTTGTGCCTCAGCGCCCGCACCTGCGCGTTGGCGAGATGCTTGAGCTGGGTCTCGCTCGACAGGTCGCCGAAGGCCCACACACCCAGCGCCGAGGTGCGGTAGTACTCATCGGTCAGCACGCGGCCGTCGTCGTCATCCACTCCTGCGAGGTCGAGAGCGAGCTGATCGCCGTTGGGCACCCGACCGGTGGCCACCAGCAGCACATCGGCACTCACCGACTCGGCGCTGCCATCGCGGGTGAACTCGACCGTGTAGGAGTTGCCCTGGGCACTCGGCGAGCCGTCGGCTGCGTACACAAAATCCGCGGCACCGCCGCGCACTGTGCTGCCGGTCGCGGCTCCGCCGCGCACTGAGCTCACCGTCGCGCCGAGGCGCAGGTCGAAGTGGCGCTGCGCCGCCCTCGTGAACGCCGCAGACACATCGTCGTCCTCGGCCCGCAGCAGCCGCTCGCCCCGGTTCACCACCGTGACGTCGGTGCCCAGCGCCGAGAACACGTAGCCCAGCTCGCAGGCGATGTACCCGCCGCCGAGCACGATCATCGAGGTCGGCAGCGAGTCCAGCCGCATCACCGTGTCGGAGGTGTGAAACGGCACTGTGCCCAGACCCCGGTACGGCGGCACGAACGCACGAGCGCCGGCGCCGAGCACCACATGGCGCCCCGACACCGATTCGGTGCTGCCGTCGCCCATGCGCACCGCCAGGCGCCGGTCGCTGACGAAGCTTGCATCGCCCTCGAACACGGTGATGTTGGGACATTCGGCGCCGAAGCGGTAGTCGCGCCCGCCATTGGCGATGGGATCGATGCGGCCGAAGACGCGATCCCGGATGGCGGGCCAGTCGGCGCTGCCAAAGCTGGCGGCGATGCCGTAGTCGCCCGCCGTTGCGATCGTGTCGGCCACATCGGCCGCGTACACGAACATCTTGGAGGGAATGCAGCCCACGTTCAAGCAGGTGCCGCCGAACGTGCCGCGCTCGACGATCGCAATCGACCAGTCGTCGAACTCGGGGCCGGGAATGGAATTGGCCGAGCCGGTACCGACGATGACCAAGTCGAAATCTGCCATGTGCGCAGTCAATCAGCGCTGCTCCCGAAGAGCAGCCGCCGCCATCACACCAGCGCCTGGTACACGAGCGCTTTCAGCTCCGGGCGGATCGGATGCGTGCTCGACGGCAGGAGCTGGGTGAGGAACACCACGGTGATGTCCTCCACCGGATCCACCCAGAACGCCGTTGACGCAGCCCCTCCCCAGGCGAACTCGCCCTTGCTGGAGACGACCTGTGCCTTGGCCGGATCGAGCACGACCGAGAAGCCCAGGCCGAAGCCGACCCCGTCGAAGGCGGCCTCGGAGAACAGCGCCCGGCCGCACTCGGTGAGGTCGGTTCCGCCCGGCAGGTGGTTGCTGGCCATGAACTCGAGGGTGCGGCGGCCGATGGTGCGGACTCCGTCGAGTTGGCCGCCGTTGCGCAGCATCTGGGTGAACCGGTGGTAGTCGCCCATCGTCGACACCAGTCCCCCGCCGCCGGAGAGGATCTTCGGCGGGCCCAGGTACGCGGAGTTGGCGGGGTCGTCCATCAGCGTCCGCTGCAGACCGGGATCGTCGGGCCGGTACGGAGGCGGTGCAGCTCCGGTGTTGCCGGCGAAACTGCGTGACGCTGCCGCTGCCGTCGTGTAGTTGGCCGCGAAGCGCTCGGCGTCGGCTGCGGGCACCTCGAAGCCCGTGTCGGTCATGCCGAGCGGCCCGGTCACGTGGTCGATGAGGTACTCGTCGAGCGGCTGGCCCGAGACGAGCTCGACCACACGGCCCAGCACATCGGTGGAGTAGCTGTAGTTCCACTCGGTGCCCGGGTCGAACAGCAGCGGCAGCGAAGCGAGCGCCTCGCAGGTCTCCTCGAGATTGCCGGGCGCACCCCAGTTGAAGCCGTTGGCCCGGTAGAGCGCATCGACCTCGTTCGCGAAGTGGAAGTCGTAGGTCAGGCCCGAGGTGTGGGTCAGCAGGCTGTGGACGGTGACCTCGCTGGCGGGCTCGCGGGTCTGGTACTGCATCACGTTGCCGCCCGCGAAGACGCGGGCGTTTGCGAACTCCGGGATCCAGCGTGAGACCGGATCCTTGAGCTGGAAGCAGCCCTGCTCGTACAACTGCATGGCGGCGACTGACACGATGGGCTTGGTCATCGAGTAGATGCGAAAGATGGTGTCGGAGGTGACCGGCAGCGATCGCTCGCAATCACGCTCGCCGTAGCGGTGGGCATACGAGATGCGACCGCCGCGGCTCACCAGCACCGACACCCCAGGCAGTCGCCCATCGTCGACGTAGCGGTCGAAGTGCGCTGCGATGCGCTCTAGCCGCTGGGCATCGAAGCCCACTTCCGCCGGTTCGACGTCTGGCTCGATCGATCCCATCACGGCCTCCAATTCGGCGCGCTATGCGCCGTCGCAGGCTAGGCCGCACACACCTTCCAGATGCGTCGGCGCACCATGTCCGGCCGACCCGCAGGCGAACACAAGCCCGCTGTGACATGCAGGACCGCAGCGGCACACGAGTTCACGGACAGAAACGGTTTCCTAAACTACACAGAAACTATGGAAATAGATCGAGAATAAAGCTCTTGACAGCAGGCAAGCAACCGCAACTAGAGTGCCGCAGACCCGTCGGACGCCCGGCAATGCCACCAGGGCTTCCGGCATCAAGCGATGCAGCGAGAGGTGAAGCGCCTGTGAAGACCACACATGAATTCTGTTTGTTTGTCGACGGCGCCGAACTCACTGTGGCCTCCGTGGTGAAGCAACTCGAACGTGCGGGGTATTCGCACCCGGCTGCCGCGGCCAGCGCCGGCATCCAGGCTCTCGTGTTCGTCCGGGCAGCGGACCGGCTCGCCGATGCAGTCGAGGCGGTGGCGTCAGATACCGAACAGATCGAGGGTGTCAGCATCGCTCGTGAATTCCGCACCGGCACGGCGGCTGCCTTCGACCCCCAGACGCTGACTTCCATGAATCCGTGCGCCGAGGCCGCAGGAGCGGAGACAGCCGGCACGGCACCGGCACGGCCCGCGCCGCCAGTCAGACGTTCACGGCGTCGCAGCTCGGCGATCTCGCTCACCTAGCAGGCTGGCGGACCCGGGGCAACAACGTGCCGTGTGAGGTCGCACCTAGAGTTCTGCGGTGTGGATGTCGGCGGCAGGCGAGATGGCTGAACAGGAACTGCTCTCGCGCTTGGTGATCGTCCGCCATGGCGAGTCGGTGGCGATGGCCGAAGGCATCGTCGGCGGGCCCAACGGATGCCGCGGCCTCACCGAGCGAGGCCGCGCACAGGCCGCTGCGTTGCGGGACAGGTTCGCTGCGGGTCGTGAGCCAGCCGTGGACGTCGTGTACTCCTCCCCGCTGCCGAGGGCACGCGAGACCACCGAGATCGTCCTGCCGGCTCTGGGCAGCGGCCCCCTGCGCGGCAAACTCGACGTGCACATCCACGACGACCTCGAGGAAATGCGTCTCACACCCGCCGATGGCATGACCTGGGAGGCAGCACGCGAGCACTTCGGGTTCGTCCAGCCGATGAACGAGCCGTACTCCGAGGTGATCCCGGGCGGCGAGAGCCGCGCGGGATTCCGCTACCGCGTCGCGCAAGCCCTGAACGACATCGCCGCAGCGCATCCGGCCAAGACAGTGTTCTTGGGATGCCACGGCGGCATCACTTCCGCCGCCATGGCGATGGCCTTCGGCATCGCGCCCAGCCATCGGGGTGTCGGCGTGGTCACGGCCGTGACATCCATCACCGAACTGGAGTTGCTGGCCTTCGAGGGACGACGCCTGTGGCAGGTTCGGCGATTCAACGACGCCGCGCATCTCGCTGCGGTCGAAGCGGCTTGAACTGCTGCGCGCGGCGGGGCAGCCTCCCCAAGCGCTGCAACGCTCTAACTTGGCACTGCCTGTGTTGTTCGACGCGGGGTCGTCGGGCACTAGGTCCGTGAACTCGTGGGGAGGACCAAATGCTGGTTGAGCGAATCGAAGCGAAGTGGATCGACGCCTTCTCGTCGGTCTTCGAGCTGTGCGGCGTCGATGACAGCCAGACTGCCGCCATCCTGTCGGAGAGCCAGAGCCGGGCCGTCAACGTGAACCTGGCGGAGCTGGCGCTGGATCGACTCGGCACGCCGCCGATCCACGTCGTCGTGCCGACGCCGCGCCAGTCCGCACCTGTGCCGGTGCGCTCCACCGGCGCGTCGGATGCCATCGCCGGCTCGACCGCCGTGATGGCAGCCCTGAGTGCGGTGGACTTCGTGGTCGACTGCACGGTGGAGGGGCTGCTGCACGCGCCTGAGCTGCCGTCCATCCTGGGCGAAGGCTCCCGGATCCTCATGGTCTCCAACGAGCATCCCGAGGCACTGGAGCGGCTCCTGCCCGAGCCCGATCTCGAGCCGAAGGTCAAGGTCGGCATCCGCAAGCTCATCGGGGCCTCGGAGATGGCGGTGACTTCGGCGGCAGGCACCGACCTGGTCGTCGACGTCAGCGGGGCGCCGTGCGGCGGCGGCTGGGGCTACACGTCGCGGCCGGGCACCATCAGCCATTGGCCCGGCGGGCTGTGCCTCGCCTTCCCGAAGGCCGGGACGGTCAACGGCACCATCGTGATGGACCGCGGCGACATGAACCTCACGTTCAAGCGGTATATCGAGTCGCCCGTCACGCTGCGCATCGAGGACGACTACGTCGTTGACGTCGAGGGCACCGGCACCGACGCCGCACTGTTCCGCAGCTACACCGATGCTTGGGGCGACCGTGAGGCCTACGCCACCAGCCACGTGGGATGGGGCATGAACCCCGGCGCTCGCTGGGACACCCTGTCGATGTACGACCGCAGCCAGACCAACGGAACCGAGCAGCGGGCCTTCGCGGGCAACTTCCTGTACTCCACTGGGGCGAACGAGCACGCCGGCCGGCACACGCTGGGCCACTTCGACCTGCCCATGCGCAACCACAGCGTGTTTCTCGACGGCGAAGCGGTCGTGATCGAGGGCCAGCTGCAAGGAGAACTGGCCTGAGAGCACCCGTCGGCTGTGAGATCCCCGATCGTCACCCGACAGACTGCTGGACCGAATCGTGAGCGAACCCGGGCCGCTGTCAACCGGCGCCGATCTTGCCGCGCGTGTCGAGCGCTGGGCCGACCATCGCCCCGACGCGACCGCGGTGGCGTTCGAAGGCGTCGAGCACACATACCGCGAATTCGCCGACCAGATCGGGGCGGCGGCTGCATGGCTCGCTGCGGCTGGGGTGGGCGAAGGCGACCGTGTGGCGTGGCTGGGCCCGAACCGCCCGGCCGCTCTGCGGCTGATGCTCGGGTGCTCGTGGCTCGGCGCCATCTACCTGCCGCTGAACTCACGGCTGGCACCGCCCGAGCACCGGTGGATCCTCGACCATGCCGGGCCCAGCCTGCTGGCGACCGATTCGGGATTCGAGCAGCATGCCGAGGCGATCGGAGCGGGCTGCGAGATCGCAGTGGTACCCGACGAGCCCGCCGGGTTCGACGTGTCCGGCACAGTCCCGCCGCGCCGGGGCACGCCGGCTCACCCGGTGCTGCTCGCCTACACCTCGGGCACGACCGGTCATCCCAAGGGCGCGCTGCTGGACCAGGCGGCTATGTCGGCGAACGCCGTCAACTCGACCCACGCCCACGACCTCACCAGTCACGACCGGGTGCTCACCACCATCCCGCTGTTCCACGTGGGCGGGCTCAACATCCAGACGCTCCCGGCGGTGCTGGGAGGGGCGGCGGTGCTCATCGAGCGCGCGTTCGACGCCGGGCAGTTCCTCGACGACGTCGAGCAGTGGCAGCCGACCTGGACGGTGCTGGTGCCCGCCGCACTGACCGCTGTTGCCGCCCACCCGCGCTTCGCCACCGCCGATCTCAGCTCGCTGCGCGGCATCATGACCGGATCGTCGCCCGTGCCCGCGGCTGCCACCCAGCCCTTCTTCGAGCGGGGCGTACCGGTCGGGCAGATCTACGGCTCCACCGAGACTGCCCCGATCGCGGCTCACCTGCGCTGTGACGAAGCTGCCGACCATCCCGGCTCGTGCGGCAAACCGTCGTCGATGTGCGAAGTGCGGATCGTCGTCGATGGCGACCGGGATGCCGCCGCGGGCGAGCGCGGCGAACTCTGGGTGCGCGGGCCGAGTGTGCTGCGGGAGTACTGGAATGACCCCGGCGCCACAGCCGATGCCATCACCGATGGCTGGTTCCACACCGGCGACATCGGGCACACCGATGCCGACGGCTGGATCTTCATCGACGATCGTCGCACGGACATGATCATCTCCGGGGGCGAGAACATCTATCCCGCCGAACTCGAGGAGGTGCTCTCGGGTACTGATCTCGTCGCAGAATCCACGGTGGTCGGCGTGCCCGACGAGCGATGGGGCGAGGTGCCGGTCATCGTGGCCGTTCGGGCGACCGGGCCGGCGGCCGCTTCTGGCGCCGCCGGCGACGCCGAGATCGAGGCCGCCGAGGTCCTGGCGCTGTTCGATGGGCGCCTGGCTCGCTTCAAGCACCCCAAGGCAGTGTTATGGACCGATCAGCTTCCCCGGACGGCACTCGGCAAGGTCCGCAAACACGAGGTGCGAGCAATGCTCAACGAGAACCAAGGAATCGGCCGTGGCGTCTGACGTCGCCTTTATCGGGCTCGGTGTCATGGGTTTCCCGATGGCGGGCCATCTCGCGGCGGCGGGTCATCGCGTCGCAGTCTTCAATCGAACCGCGAGCGTCGCGCAGCGTTGGTCAGGCGAGCACCAGGGCCGGTTGGCCGCAACGCCTGCGGATGCCGCGGACGGCGCCGCCATCGTGTTCACGTGCGTCGGCGCCGATGACGACGTGCGAGCGGTCGTCTACGGCGACGGCGGTGCGCTCGCCACCATGGGCGAGGGCTCAATCCTGGTCGACCACACCACAGCCTCGGCCGACCTGGCGCGGGAGCTGTCCGCAGCGTGTTCCGAGCGCGGCGTGGGATTCGTCGACGCACCCGTCTCCGGCGGCGAGGCCGGGGCCCAGAACGGTGTGCTGACCGTCATGTGCGGGGGCGAGGCCGCCCACTTCGAGCGAGCCCGGCCTGTCATGGATGCTTACGCGCGGGCCATCACGCTCATCGGCGGGGCCGGATCTGGTCAGCTCACCAAGATGGTGAACCAGATCTGCATCGCCGGGCTGGTGCAGGCGCTGTCGGAAGGCCTCGAGTTCGGCCGCCGTGCCGATCTGGATCTCGACGCCGTGCTCGACACGATCTCTCAGGGTGCCGCCGGCTCGTGGCAGATGGCCAACCGCGGCACCACGATGAAGGCCGGCGAGTTCGACTTCGGCTTCGCCGTGGACTGGATGCGCAAGGATCTCGGCATCGTGCTGTCCGAGGCCGAGCGCAACGGCGCTCCCCTGCCGGTCACCGCGCTCGTGGACCAGTTCTACAAGCGCATCCAGGAGCTCGGCGGCGGGCGCTGGGACACCTCCAGCCTCATCACGCTGCTGCTGCCGCCGGAGCATCGCCCCTAGCGCTCCGCCAGGCGCGACAGGTCATCGCTCGCTGAGCCCCGCGACCGGCAGCACCGGCCCGCGGGGACGCCCAGTCAGGGCGTGGGGTGCAGCGGCAGCAGTTCCTGGCCGAGCGCGGCCCGGTAGGTGTTGTGGAAGTGATGCAACGCCGGCTCGTTGCGGCCGAATACCACGTGTTCGAGCGCCCCGCTGTTGGCTGAACGCTGCTGGCTGGCGCTCATCACGTAGTCCTCGTCGCGGATGACGTTGCTGAATGCCCGCGACGCCTCGGCCATGAAGTCGAACTCCGCGTCGTCGCGTGCGATGCCGGGCCGCAGGTAGAAGGAGATCTGGCTGGTGTGACGGCCGGGCTCGCTGGGGTGGGGATAGGCCCGCACTAGGAACAGCACCTCGCGCGACGGGATCAGCTGCACGTTCGGGAACAGCCAGTACACCGGCAGCCCGTAGCGGGTGATATCCCACTCCGACGGCGGCCGCTCCCGTGCGTCCTCGATGGCTCGACGGCACAGGATCAGCCGGTGATGGCGCCCGAACTCGTCGTAGCACTGCACGTTGCCGTAGAAGTCGTTCGACAGCGTGTCCGAGTGCAGCACCGGGAAGTGGTACGTCTCGCCGAACGTGTCCATGGCGAGCTTCCAGTTGCAGTCGACCTCGTAGGTGTCGCTGCCCAGCCAGCCCAGGCTGCCGAAGTCCCACCCGGAGACGTCGGCGGTGAGCTCATCGCCCAGCAGCGCATCGGGGTCGAGCGTGCCGCCGGGCTGGGGGTGCACCCACAGCAGGCCGTGGCGCTCGACCGCCGGCAACTCCACGAGCCCCAGGTCGTCGCGGTCGAGCTCGCCGAAGTGATCAGACTTGGGCAGACCGACAAGCGCGCCGTCGGCGTCGTAGGTCCAGTTGTGGAACGGGCAGGCGAAGCGGCGCTTGCGCCCGCGCGGCTCGGTCTCGATGACCACGCCGCGGTGGCGGCAGGAATTCACGAATGCCCGGAACCGGCCGCCGGGCGACCGCACCAGCAGCATCGGCGTGCCGAGGTCGTCCTGGGTCATGAACGAGCCCGCTTCGGGCAGGTCGCCTGACAGACCCACCATCTGGGGGTGGGTGTCGAAGAACTCCCGCCGCTCGATGCCTGCAAGCTCGCGGTCGGTGTAGGAGGCCGTGGGGTTGTAGCGGACACCGCCGGCGTCCACGTTGGTGCCCGAGTCGAGCCGCGCCAGCAGCGTCTTGATGTGGCTGACCTGTTCGGCGTGCTCCACGGCGGAAGTATGCCACCGCCCGGCTCTCGCCCTGCTCCCCGACGAGGCTTCTCAGCTGCTCAGCCGCTCAGCCACTCGTTGAACTCGGGCTGCCGCTTGGACAGGAAGGCAGAGACGCCCTCGGCGGCGTCGGGCAGGTGATCGGTGATCGCTGTCTTGGAGGCAATCTCGTCGAGCGACTGCTCCCAAGTCATCTCCGCGGCCAGCAGGATCGACCGCTTGAGCATGCGCATCGATACCTGCGGGCCGTCGGCCAGCTCCGCTGCGAGCTCCGCAGCGGCTGAAGGCAGCTCGTCGTCGTCGACCACCTCGTGCACGAGCCCTAGCTCGCGCGCAGTCTCGGCATCCACGATCCGCTTGCGCATCATGAAGTCGGTCGCCCGGGCGACGCCGAGATGCTGCACCAGCAGCCACTGACCGCCCTCGTCGGGCAGCAGCCCGAAGCGCAGCGTCGCCGAGCCCATGCGGGCCGAGCGTGCCGCGACGCGGAAATCGCACGCCAGGGCGAAGCTGAAGCCGGTCTGGATGGCGAAGCCGTTGATGGCGGCGATCGTCAGCTTGTCGAGCCGGCGCACGGCGGTATTGACGGCTTGGGAGATCGTTCGCAGGCTGTTGTAGGTGCCCGCGGCGTTGTGATGGCCTCCGAAGATGTCCGGCATCGCCGAGGGATGTTCCGCCTCGTAGCCGCCCAGGTTGTCTCCGGCCCAGAACGCACGGCCCTGCCCGGTGAACACCACGACCCGCACGGCGTCATCCATCTGCACCTGGGTGATCAGCTCGATCAGGTCCCGCTTCATCGAGTGGTTCGAGGCGTTCATCGACTCGGGCCGGTTGAAGGTCACGGTCAGCACGCCGTTCGCGCCGAGCGCCTGCTCGAATCCGAAGTACTCGGTGTCCAAGTAGCCGGCTTGCTCGCTCGGCCTTGCTTGCTCGCTTGGCTGGGCTTGCTCGCTCGTCATGGCTCATTCCCCCTGTGCAGGCAGGCCCGCCACCGGGGCGGGTCGCATGCTGAACCTAGTGAAATCTCGGCGCATGGGTACGCTGCCCGCCGTGGCTGCAGAGACCGGCGAAGCGGGTGAGGTGCCGGTCGCGCCCGTTGCGCCGTTTGCTCCCTTTGACCGGGTGCTCATGCTGCGGCTCGACACCGAGACTCCAGCCGGCGAGCAGACCTACTACATCACGCCGTTCGTGACAGACGGCGGGCGGCTCTTCGTGTTCGACGAGCCCGGTGACCGCAGCGACGCGCTGGAGGATCTGCTGGTCGGCAACCGCACGACGATCAGCTCCGCCTCCACCGGCGAGCTGAGCATCGGCGCCGTCGGGCGCTACCCGACGTCGGACGAGGAGGCATGGGCGCGTGACGCCTGCTCGGCGCGCTTCTTCTATGACCAGGCCTTGCAGGACCTCGCACAGCTCGGCGGCCTCGTCACCCTGCACCCCGCCTGAACTCCCGCAACCTGCCCTCGAGCAGGGCTCTAGTGTGCGCTGGATGCGCACAGCGATCGGGTTCGGAGGGCCGGCTTCGGGCAAGCGGCGCGACTGGGACGAACAGGTCGAGTTCCTGCGTGAGGCAGAACGGATCGGCGTGGACATCTTCTGGTCCGCCGAGGCGTGGGGCATGGACGGCGTCTCGACGCTGGCCTATCTCGCTGCGGTGACCGAACGGGTCAAGCTGGGCACCGGCATCCTGCAGATCTCCGCACGGGCGCCTGTCATGACGGCGATGACGGCACTGTCGCTGGCTGCGATGACCGGTGACCGGTTCATCCTGGGGCTCGGTGTCAGCGGGCCGCAAGTAGTCGAGGGCCTGCACGGGGTGCGCTTCGCCGATCCGCTGGGCCGGCTGCGCGAGACCGTCGACATCTGCCGGCAGGCGTTCGCCGGCGAGAAGATCAGCTACGACGGCCGCCACCACGTGCTTCCCCTGCCCGACGGGCAGGGCAAGTCGCTGCGGCTGGCGCAGCCCGCCAATGACTCCATCGAGATCTGGCTGGCGACGCTCGGCCCGCGCTCGCTGCGCTACACCGGCGAGGCAGCCGACGGCTGGGTGGGCGTGTGCTTCGTGCCGAGCTGCCCGGAGGCCACCTGGGGCCACGTGGCAGACGCCGCAGCGGCGGCCGGCCGGCCACCGGGTTCGGTGGCCTGCCAGGTCGGGGGCGCCGTCGAGTTCGGCGACGATCTCGAAGCCCTCATCGAGCCGCGGCGACCGGGCATCGCCTTCACGCTGGGCGCCATGGGATCGGCCACGGCCAACTTCTACAACGACGCTTACCGCCGCGGCGGCTTCGACGAGGAATGCCGACACGTGCAGCGCCTGTGGCTGGACGGCGACCAGGCCGCAGCGGCAGCCGCAGTCCCGGACCGGCTCGTGACCGAGACCAACTTCTTGGGCACGCATGAACAGGTCACCGACCAAGTGCGGGCGTACCGAGATGCCGGGGCGGATGTGCTGCGCCTGCAGCCCGAAGGGCCAACCGCCGCGGATCGGCTGGACACGCTGGCGGAGATGATCGACATCGTCGGGGCCGTCAACGCCGAAACCGCCGACGAGCCGTCCTAGCTCCGCCCTGCGCCGGCCCACCGGGGCGACCTGTCAGGGCTCGGCCGTGTCACTACGGTGGTGCCCATGGCTGGGCAATCTGAGACAGGTCGCGCTGTCACGTTCACCGAATCTGAGCTGCGCGAGCGGCTGACGCCGATGCAGTACCACGTCACCCAAGAGGCCGGGACTGAGCGCCCGTTCACGGGCGAGACATGGGACAACCACGATGTCGGCGCGTATCACTGCGTCGTGTGCGGCGCCGAGCTGTTCGACTCGGAGACCAAGTTCGAGAGCGGTTCCGGCTGGCCGAGCTTCACCCAGCCGGTCTCGGCCGAAGCGGTGGACACCGAGGTCGACCGCTCGTACGGCATGATCCGCACCGAGGTGATGTGCAAGGCCTGCGGGGCTCACCTGGGACACGTGTTCCCCGACGGTCCCCGTCCGACAGGCGACCGGTTCTGCATGAACTCGGCGTCGTTGCAGTTTGCGCCCTCCGAGGACGACTGACGACGATGGAGAACGAGTCAGGCTGAAGCGGGCTCAGCACCGGCCCGCCCGGCCCTCACTCCAACTCGAGGCTGAGCTGGGTGGCGATCGGCTCGTCGGGGAACAGCTTCACGACGTCCGCATCGAGCTCGCGCCGCACGCCCGCCACCGGCACCACCGTGAGCATGGCCGCCTGACCTTGGCGCAGCAGGCTCAGCACCTGGTCTTCGTCCACCAGCAGCACGTCCGTCCCGCTGATGACGATGTTGGCGGACGCAACCTCGCCGCCAAGCTGGTCGCGCAGGTACTCGAAGGCCCGGGCAATCGAGCGCAGGTCGATGCCCTGGTCGCGCATCTTCTTCGCGATCTTCAGCTCGACGAGGTCGTTGTAGGAATAGCGGCGCCGCGAACCGCTGCCGGCTGCGTCGGCAACGGAGGGCTTCACCAGTCCCTTGCGGGCCCAGTGGTCGAGCTGGCGGTAGGTGATCCCGACCAGCTCGGCGGTCTGCGGGCCCGCGAATCCCTCCGAGAACGCGCCGTCGCCGGACGGTCCCTCCGGAGGCGCTGACGGCGGCGGCGGCTCCAACCCCTCACCTGACTGCGGCACCCCAAGGGAGGGCGCAAGCTGCTCGTTGGCCATCGGACGCTCCTTCGGACTGCGAATCACGGCTCGAATCACGCTGCGAGTCGCCTCATGAATCACACACCGTGAACTACTGAAGTGTGATCTGCCGTGCCACAGAGCGTACGGGGGTCCCTCACCGCGGCGCAAGGGGCCAGTTGGAGGGCACGACCGGCGGTCGGTCGCCGGGCGTCACTCGGGGTCGCTGGCCTCCGCCGTCGGCCCGAAATCGTCGGGCTGCACGTCGTCGAGGAACTGCTTGAACTCGTCGAGGAGCTCGTCGGGGTCGACATCGGCCGGCTCATCGGGCGGCAGCTCGATGATCTGTCCCGCCTCATCCAGCACAGCCTCGCTGGCAAAGATCGGCGTGTCGGCGCGCACGGCCAGCGCAACGGCATCGCTCGGGCGCGCGGAGATGGTGTGGGTGGACGACCCGATGGTCACCTCCATCTCGGCGAAGAACGTGCGGTCACGAAGGTCGGTGACGGTGACCTTGGTGAGCGTCGCGCCGAGGACGTCCAAGATGGCTGCCATGAGGTCGTGTGTGAGGGGCCTCGGCACGCGGATCTGCTCGATGCCGCGGTAGATCGCCTGCGCCTCGGGCGTGTCGATCACGACCGGCAGCACCCGTTGCGAGCCGCTCGTCTCCCGCAGCAGCAGCAGCGGGCTCTGCGAGGGCATCTCCACCTGCACGCCAAGAAGCTCCATCTCGACCATGGAATGCACACTACTTCGGCCCTTGCGAGGCCTGAGCCGGCGACTGCGGCGCTCTCAGTCCCAGTAGCGGCGGAGCGATTCGCCCATCACTTGCGCACGCAGCCGCTCGCACAGCGCCACCAGCCTTCCCAACGAGCGGCGCGCATCGTCCGCAGCGGTCGGGCCGGCCGCGTGGATGACCGGTTGGATCCCCTGCTCGAACATTGCGGCGTCGCGCGCCGCCGCATTTCGGACGACCCGCAGATGGCGGGCCTGCAGGCCGTAGGTGGCGAACTCGCGCGAGATACGAGCGATGAGCAGCGCTCCGCTGCCGTAGCGGGGCTCAGGAGGTTCGAGCGCGAGCGGTGCCTGGGGGTCGCTGCCCGGCGGGGGCGTGCCGTCGTCGGCGAGCGGCACCAACAAGCCGTACTCGGTCAGCTCTGCAATCTCGGCCAGGCTGAGCCCGCTCTCAGCGCTCAGCTCCGCGGCGCTGTAGGTGCGAGCGTCGTCGGGCGCAGCCCACGGCGGCTGCGCGACGGCCGCCTCGGGGTCCGGGGATCCGGCGGCTTGAGGCGCGGCAGCATCTTCGGAGGCGGCTTCACCGGCGGCAGCCTCACCGGCGGCGGCGTCGGGGGCGGCACCTTGGGGGCCGTCGCCGTCGTTGAGTTGACCGGGACTCGCGCTGCCCGCCTTCGCGAGCGAAGGCTCGCTCCCGCCCACGCCGATGCCCCAGATGTCGGCGAGGTGTTCGCCCCGGTTGATGCGCTCGCCGATAATGCTGAGCGGCAGGTACTGGTCGCGTTGGCGGCTGAGAATCCAGCGCAGCACCTCGATGTCGTGGGGCCCGAAGCTGCGGTATCCCCCCGGGGTGCGCGCCGGCGAGATGAGCTTTCGATCCTCGAGAAAGCGGATCTTGGAATCGGTCAGGTCGTCGAATTCGGGCCGCAGCAGGGCCACGACCTCCCCGATCGACAGCCGTCCGACCGGGGCACGCAGATGTGAGGGCGGGTGGGATTCAGGCTGGGCGCCGGCACTCACAGCCCGACCGACGACACCAGGTACAGCAGCTTGAACTTGCCGACCTGCAGCTCGTCGCCGCCGCGGAGCGAGATCTCGCCGTCGGTGCGGATGCCGTTGACATAGGTGCCGTTGAGCGAGCCCACATCGCGCAAGGTGTGCCCGGCCGGGCCGAGCTCGAGCACGACGTGTCGGCGCGAGACGGTGATGTCATCGAGGAAGACATCGCTGTCGGGATGTCGCCCGACCGTGACCCGGTCGCCGACCAGCTCGAAGCGTGTGCCGGACCGGTGCCCCGAGGTCACCACCAGCTCGGCGACCCCGCTGTAGGGCGGAGCGTCGGTGGCGCCGACTGGTGAGAGGACCTCCGTGGGCGCATCGGCAGACGAGTCCAGGCGCGTCCCGCAGCCCGAACAGAAGCGCGCATCGTCGGAGTTCGAATACCCGCACCTCGCGCAGACGATGGCCACGGCGATCAGACGTCCTCGGCGATCAGCGCGGCGTAGCCGTCGGCATCGAGCAGGGCAGTCATCTCCGCATCGGCCTGCTCGGTGTCCGCTGTCGGCGTGATGACGCAGATCCACCCGTCGCCGTAGGGCGACTCGTTGACGAGTTGAGGTTCGTCCTCGAGCGCCACGTTGACCTCTGCGATCTCGCCAGACAGCGGCGCGAAGATGTCCGAGACCGATTTTGTGGACTCGATCTCGCACATGGCTTCATCGGCGGTGACCTGCGCCCCGACCTCCGGCAACTCCACGTAGACGACATCGCCGAGCGCATCCTGCGCAAAGTCGGTGATGCCGACCTGCATGCCGGCATCGACGGGGCGCACCCATTCATGGTCGGCCGAGTAACGCAGCTCTGCAGGAATCTCCATGGCCGCGAAGCTACCGGATAGGTGTCACGCGAATAGCTAGGCCTCGCAGCGGATCGCCCCGCCCGCGCTCCGCTGTTGCAGCGTGTTCAGCCGCTGATGTGGCCGGCGCGGCCCTCACGCACGGCGGTAACGGCCTGGGGGATGTAGCCCACCGCCGACCAGTAGTGGATCGGCAGGCCAGCCGCCACGAAGACCCAGGCCGCCACTCCGAAGGCATCTGCCACGCCGATGTCGCTGTGAGAGGCCAGAAAGCACGGCACTGCGAACATCATGAGGAACGTGCCGGTCTTGCCCCACCAGGTCACGTCAATCTTGCGAGCACCGAGCGCCCCCAGCACCAGAGCGGCCACGGCAACGACCCCCTCGCGGAAGAGCGCCAGCACCGCGATCCACAACGGCAGCGAGCCATCCGCGATCATCACCACGAGCGCGACCAGCAGCAGCAGGCGATCGGCGGTGGGGTCGAGGATCTTGCCGAGCTCAGACACCTGGTTGAAGCGGCGAGCGATGAAGCCGTCCACCCAGTCTGTGGCGCCGAGCACGCCGAGCAGCAGCGCAGCACCCCAGCGGTCCTGCGCGCCGAACACCAGCCAGACGAACCAGGGCAGGCAGCACAGCCGCCCGAAGCTGATCAGGTTCGGCACGGTGAACGGCCGCCACCCGACCTCGGGGTCCGACGACGCGTCCGAGGCCTCGCTCACGCGATGCACGGTACTGGCACCGCGCCACGGCGTCGCCGTTCGGCTCAGCCTCTTAGGCTTCGCCCGTGGCCACCGTCTTCACCCGGATCATCGAGGGCGAACTGCCCGGCACGTTCGTATGGCGGGACGAGAGATGCGCAGCGTTCCTGTCCATCAACCCGCTCGCAGCGGGTCACACGCTGGTGGTGCCGATTGCAGAAGTCGATCACTGGCTGGACGTGCCGGCCGACTTGCAGACGCACCTGTTCGATGTTTCCCGCCGCATCGGGGAAGCGCAGATGCGTGCCTTCGAACCGGACCGCATCGGGCTGGTGATTGCCGGCTTCGAAGTCCCCCACTGCCACATTCACGTGTGCCCCGTGAACTCGATGGCCGACATGAACTTCGCCCGAGCACTGCCGATGGCCTCCGCCGACGATCTGGCCGGGCCGGCCGCAGCGATCCTTGCCGAGCTGGCTGCGCCGGGCTGATCGGCCGGAACCCGCCTAGAAGAGCTGATCCGGCTCGACCGGATCGATAAGGCTCGCGTCGCGATTGCGGACGTTGCCCACCTCACGGCCCACCTGGTGCGAGCGCAGAATCCCCTCCGCAGCAGGCAGGCACATGGCGGCGAGCTCGTCGACGTCGTCGTTGGCCGGGTCGAGCCACGCTTCCCACTGCGACCGTTCGAGCAGCACCGGCATGCGGTCGTGAATCGGCGCCATGAAGCCGTTCGCGGCAGTGGTCAGCACGGTCGCCGAGTGCAGCACATTCGGGGGCGCGCCGTCGTCAGCGTCGTCAGCAGTTTCCTCTGGCGGCGACCAGCGCTCCCACAGACCGGCCATGGCCAGCATTCCGCCATCGGCGCGGGTGATGTAGTGCGGCAGTGGCCGGGCATCTCGGGGTGTGCCCTTCGGGGCTCGGGGCCACTCGTAGAACCCGTCGGCGGGAACGAGGCAGCGGCGCCGCTTGAACGCACCACGGAATGAGTTCTTGGTTGCGGCGGTCTCGGAGCGGGCGTTGAACAGCGGCGGGCCCTTGGTGGGGTCCTTCGACCACGGCGGCACCAGGCCCCACCTGAACGTCTCGATCCGGCGGGCGCCGGCGTTGTCGGTGACCGCCACGATGTCGGTGGTGGGGGCCACGTTGTAGCTGCGGGGTGCGTCGAAACCGGGCAACGGCGTGTCGAAATACGCCGACACCGCATCGAGATCAGCCGCCGACACAAAGCGCCCGCACATGCGTGAGCTGCCTCGCCGTCCGCCGCCGACCCGCTACACGTAGGTGGAGCCCTTCATGGCTCCGCGGTCCTGGCGGATCTCGACGTTGACCAGCGCCGGCAGGCCCGAGTCGAACGCCCGTGCCAGCGCCGGCGCGATCTGGTCGGGCTCGGTCACGTGCTCGCCGTGGCCGCCCATGGCCTCGACCACCTTGTCGTAGCGGGTGTAGTTGAGCTCGGTGGCAACCACCCGGTCCTGGCCGTAGAGGCTGGCCTGGGGACGCAGCATCTGGCCCCACGCCGCATCGTTGCCCACGACTCCCACGATGGGCAGCCCGAATCGCACCGCGGTGTCGTACTCGAAGCCGTTGAGCCCGAACGAGCCGTCGCCGTAGACGATCAGGACTCGCTTGGACGGGTGTGCCTTCTGCGCCGCAAGAGCGAACGGCATGCCCACGCCGAGCGTTCCCAGCGGTCCCGGGTCCATCCAGGTGCCGCGCCTGGGCACCCGGATCACCTTGGAGGCCTGCGCCACGATGTCGCCGCCGTCGCCGATCACGATCATGTCGTCGGTGACGGCGTCGGCGATCTCGCGGCACAGCCGCAGCGGGTCGATCGGCACCTCGTCGCTGTTCAGCTCGGCGCTGCGGGCCTCATCCAGCTCGGACTCGCGCGCCGCGAGCGCTGCGAGATGCGCCGATGAGTCCACCGTGACACCGCTCGACTTGAACACCTCCAGCAAGCCGTCGAAGTTCCTGCCCAGGTTGCCGACGAGGCTCACGTCGGCCGCCCGGTTCTGGCCGATGAGCGTCTCGTCGAGGTCGAGCTGCACGATGCGAGCGCCTGCGGGGATGGCGCGGCCGAACTTCATGCGGAAATCCAGCGGCGTGCCGGCCAGGATCACCACGTCGGCGGCTGCAAGCGCCTCGGACCGGGTCAACGACAGGAACGAGGGGTGATCCCAGTTGATCTCCCCGCGCGCCATGCCGTTCACGTAACACGGGATGGCCGTGGCATCGAGGAACGCGGCCAGCGCGCCGCCGCCCTCGCTCCACTTCAGCGACGTGCCGGCCATCACCACAGGTGTGCGGGCGCCGGCGATGATGTCTGCAGCCTGCGCAAGCACATCGGGCGATGCGGCCGAGGCGACCCGGTAGTCGCGGAACTGCGGCATCTGCACGGCGTCGAGGTCCACCTTGCCGTGCAGCACGTCCATCGGGATCTCCAGGAAGGACGGCCCGGGCACGCCGCTGAGTGCCGTCCGTACGGCCAGCTCGATGTACTCGGCAATGCGGCGGGTCTCCCCGCACGCACCTGACCACTTCGTGACCGGACGCATGAGCGACACGTGGTCCATCTCCTGCAGCGAGCCACGGCCCGCGTGCTTGAACGGCCCCTGGCCGCCGAAGACCAGGATCGGCGAGTTGGCTCGCCAGGCGTTCGCGACGCCGGTGACGCCGTCAGTCACGCCTGGGCCGGCGGTGAGGATGGCCACGCCCACCTTGCCCGGGTGCAGGCGGGCCCATGCATCGGCGGCGTGCGTCGCGGCTTGCTCGTGGCGGACGTCGACGACCTCGATGCCCTCATCGAGGCAGCCGTCGTAGATGCCCATGACGTGCCCGCCCGACAGGGTGAACACGCACTCCACGCCCGCGGCCTTCAGCGCCTTCGCGGCGAGCTTGCCGCCGTGGGTCTCGGTGGCCGTCACGCCCAAGGCGCTCCGTTCCTTGCCGCTCATGTCGTTCTCCCGCTTACGCCAGCACGTGTCCAATGCTGCTGGCTTACACCAGCACGTGTCTGATTCTGCTCGGCTAGGCGAGCACGTGCTTGATGCTGCTGGCTTACGCCAGCACGATGTTCACCAGCTTGCCCGGCACGGTCACGACGCGCTGGATGACTGCGTCGGCGGTGAGCTGGGCGATGCGCTCGTCGGCCTTGGCGGCGGCTTCGAGATCGGCTGGCGAGATGCCGGCGTCGACCGTGATCCGGCTGCGGACCTTGCCGTTCACCTGCACCGGCACCTCGATCACCTCGGCCGCCAGCAGCGCCGGATCTGCCCGTGGGAACGGCGCATAGACCACCGTGGTCGAGTTCCCCAGCTTCGACCACAGTTCCTCGGCCAGATGCGGCACCAGCGGCGCCAGCAGGCGCACCAGCACATCAGCCACAGAACGGGGCGTCGGACCGCCCCGGCGCGTCAGCTCGTTGTTCAGCTCGGTGATGCGTGCGATCGCCGAGTTGAACCGCAGGTCGGACATGGCGTCGGTGACTGCGGCGATGGTGCGGTGCACCATCCGCTCGAGGTCGGCATCGGGCTCGGCATCGGCGACCGTGAGCTCGCCGGTCTGCTCGTCGACCAAGCTGCGCCACACCCGCTGCAGCAGCCGGTGCGAGCCGATCACCGAATGCGTCTCCCAGGGACGGCCTTGATCCAGCGGACCCATGAACATCTCGTAGGTCCGCAGCGTGTCGGCCCCGTAGGCGCTGTAGATGTCGTCGGGCGTGACCGCGTTGCGCAGGGACTTGCCCATCTTGCCGAAGTGGCGGGTGACCTCGGCGTCGCCCAAGAAGAACTTGCCGCCGCGCTCGACCACCTCCGACGCCTCCACGTACACGCCCCGGCTGTCCTGGTACGCGGCCGCCTGGATGTAGCCCTGGTTGTACAGCCGGCCGAAGGGCTCGGGACCGCTGACGTGACCGAGGTCGTACAGCACCTTGTGCCAGAAGCGGGCATACAGCAGGTGCAGCACCGCGTGCTCGACGCCGCCCACATAGAGGTCGACGCCCCCGACCCCGCCATCGGGATCTGCCATCCAGAACCGTTCCACCTCGGGATCCACGAGGGCGTCGTCGTTGGTCGGGTCGAGGTAGCGCAGGTAGTACCAGCACGATCCGGCCCACTGGGGCATTGTGCTCAGCTCACGGCGGTACGTGCGCTCGCCGTCGCCGAGGTCATAGGTGGCGGTGGCCCACTCGGTGGCACGACCCAGTGGCGGCTCGGGTTCTGACGATTCGTCGAGCGCCCGTGGCGCCCAGTCGATCAGCTCGGGCAGCTCCACCGGCAGCTCGGCCTCGGGCACTGCCAGGGGAAGCCCCGTTTCGTCGAACACGATGGGGAACGGCTCGCCCCAGTAGCGCTGCCGGCTGAACAGCCAGTCCCGCAGCTTGTAGGTGACCGTGCGGCGGCCGCAGTCTCTCTCTTCCAGCCAGCCGCAGATGGCGTCGATGGCGTCGTCCTTCTCTAAGCCGTTCAGGAAATCGCTGTTGATGGCCGGCCCGGGACCGTCGTAGGCCTCGCCGTCGAAATCCGGCGGCGGCTGCACGGTGCGCATGATCGGCAGCCCGAACGCCTTCGAGAATTCCCAGTCGCGCTGGTCCTCGCCCGGCACCGACATGACGGCGCCGGTGCCGTAGTCGATGAGCACGTAATCGGCGACGAACACCGGCACTGTCTCGGTGGTGGTCGGTACGCAGCAGTTGACGCCCAGCCATACGCCGGTCTTGGAGCGCTCGGTCTGGCGCTGCAAGTCGGTCATCACCGCTGCCTGGGCGCGGTACTCGTCGAGTGCCTCGCGAGGCGTGGCGGCACCCCCGGTCCAGCGCGGATCGGTGCCGGGCGGCCACTCGTCGGCGACCAGCTCGTCGACGAGCGGGTGCTCGGGTGCCAGCAGCATGGCCGTCGTGCCGTAGATCGTGTCGGGGCGGGTGGTGAACACCTCGATGGCCGGGCCAGAGCTGTTCGCATTGGAGATGGCTGGTTCCGAGCTGCCCGGCTCGGCGTCGACCGCGAAGCTGATGTAGGCGCCCTCGCTGCGGCCGATCCAGTTGCGCTGCATGATCTTGACGCTCTCGAACCAGTCCACCCGGTCGAGGTCGGCCAGCAGCCGGTCGGCATACGACGTGATGCGCATCATCCACTGCTTCATCGGGCGGCGGAAGACCGGATGATTGCCCCGGTCGGACCGCCCCTCGTTGGTGACCTCCTCGTTGGCCAGCACCGTTCCCAGTGCCGGGCACCAGTTGACCGGCGCCTCGCCCAGGTAGGCCAAGCGGTGCTCGTCGAGCTCGATGCGCCGCTCGACATCGGTCATGTCGGCCCACGCAGCGCCGCTGGTGGTGGACTTCTGCCCGTTCTCGAACAGCTCGATCAGCTCGGCGATCGGGCGGGCCCGCTGCGCGTCGGCGTCGTACCAGGAGTTGAAGATCTGCAGGAAGATCCACTGCGTCCAGCGGTAGTACTCGACATCGGTGGTAGCCAGCGATCGCTGGTCGTCGTGCCCGAGCCCCAGCCGGGCCAGCTGGCGCGACATGTTGGCAATGTTCCGCTCGGTGTTGACGCGGGGGTGCTCGCCGGTCTGGCGGGCATGCTCCTCCGCAGGCAGGCCGAATGCGTCGTAGCCCATCGGGTGCAGCACCACGTAGCCGCACATGCGCTTGAAACGTGCATACACGTCGGTGCCGATGTAGCCCAGCGGGTGCCCCACATGCAGGCCCGAACCCGAGGGGTACGGGAACATGTCCATGATGAAGAGCTTGTTCTTGTTGGTTGCCGGGGCTTCCAGCGAGCTGCTTGGATTGGGGGTGCGGTAGGTGCCTTCGGCCCTCCACCGCTCCTGCCAGCGCAGCTCGATCTCGTTCGCCATCTCGGCGTTGTAGCGATACGGAGGGAGTTCGCTCCCCTCAGCTGAGTGCGCGACTGCGACATCGGCCGATGAGGGGGGATTCATGCGGCAAAGGATGCCACGGTCACCAGCGAATCACTAAGAGAGAGCCACATTCCCGTCCGGAAGGCGACCGCTACCCTGCGGACCGTGGCCGAGACGCCTCCATCGCAGCACGACACCACGCTCGGCGATCCTGGCTTCGCCGATGTCTCCGAGAGCGACTGGGAGGCCGCGGCCGAAGGCGCGCTGCGGGGCAAGCCGCTGTCGTCGCTCCGCACGACGCTGCTCGACGGCGTCGAGACAGCTCCGCTGTACACCGCGCATCGCCACGGCACCGAGGCAGACCCTTCTGGGTTGCCCGGCGAGGCACCGTTCACCCGCGGCGCCGGCGCCGCGAGCGGCGCACAGGGTTGGGAGGTGCGCCAGATCCACGATGTGCGGCTCGCTGGCACGCCCGACGCCGTCGCCGCGGACACGACATCGGGCGTGGATGCCGTCACGGTGGCCCGGGGCTGGGACGCCGACGGCGACGCTGCCGCACTCGATGCCGCCATCGGCGATGCGGCCGGTGCCGGTGTGACGATCCACCTGCAGTCCGGCGCATCGCCCGCGCACGCCGCGGCACTGCTGGATGTCTTCGGCAATCATCATGTGGATCTCGCCGGCCTGAACTCCTGGCTCGGTCTCGACCCGGTCGCGGCGGCCGCCAGCGGTTGGCGCTCGGCCGATGCCGGCGACAGCGCCACGCTCGTCTCCTCCATGTGCAGTGCAGCGCGCAGCGCCACCGACATCGCACAGCGCTCGCCTGGGGCCGTGCCGCTGGAGGCTGACGGGTCGGTCTTCGCCGATGCCGGCGCCAGCGACGCCACCGAGCTGGCGGCGATGCTCGCGACCGGGGTGGCGTGGCTGCGGGCGATCTGCGACCACGCCGACGGACCGGGGCTCGACCCGGCTGCGGCTGCCGGCCTGCTGGGTTTCACGCTGTCCGCAGGGCCCGACGCCTTTCTGGTCACCGCCAAGTGCCGGGCGCTGCGGATGTGCTGGACCCGGGTGCTGGGCGCCTGCGGGGTCGACCTTGCCGGCGGCGAGGGGCCGCCGATGCGGCTCCACGCCGTCACCGCTACGGCCATGCTGAGCGCTGTCGACCCGTGGGTGAACATGCTGCGCGCCACCACGGCCACGTTCGGCGCCGCAAACGGCGGCGTCGACGCCATCACCGTCCGCCCCTTTGACGCCGTCAGCGCCGGGGCGCCGTCCAGCGGCCTGGGGTGGCGCGTCGCCGCCAACACGCAGCTGATCCTTCGGCATGAGAGCCGCGTCGGATCGGTCATCGATCCCGGCGGGGGAAGCTGGTACCTCGAAGACCTGACGAACAAGCTGGCGCACGCAGCCTGGGATCACTTCAGGGAGATCGACGCCGCCGGCGGAATATGCGCGGCAATGGCCGGCGGCGGTCTGGAGGCATCGATCGCCGCCGAACGGGAGCTGCGCGACGAGCAGATTGCCGCCGGCGAGCACGTGCTCGTCGGAGTCACCGACTTCGTCGACTCGCAGGCTGAGCAGGCGTCGGGGGCGAACGTTGCCGTCGGCGAGCCAGCCAGCATGCGTGCGGGCGGGCTGGGCGTGCACCGCTGGGCAGCGCCGTACGAGACTGGGCCGGCGGACGAGGCTGTGACGGGAGAGGCAGGGTCATGAGCGTCATCGGCGACTTCTCGGACGTCCAGCTTGACGACAGCGGGCCGGCCCAGGCGCGCTCGAACGGTGCGAGCCGCCCTGGATCATCGACGCCGTCCGAATCATCGGCACGAGCAGCGTGGGCGGAGCGATTCGCCTCCGAAACCGGCTGCGCCCCCGCTCCCAGCACCACGCCCGAAGGCATCGACATCGCGCCGCTGTACGTGGCCGCGGACGTCGCCGACCTGTACGACAGCGGCCCCGACGCCGGCGGGAAAAGCCCCGCAGGGCGCACGTACCTCGACGGCTACCCCGGCTTCGCCCCGTACCTGCGAGGCCCGTACCCCACGATGTACACGAACCAGCCGTGGACGATCCGCCAGTACGCCGGCTTCTCCACCGCCGAGGACTCCAACGCCTTCTACCGGCGCAATCTGGCCGCGGGGCAGCGCGGCCTGTCGGTCGCCTTCGACCTCGCAACCCACCGGGGCTACGACTCGGACCACCCCAGGGTGAGCTCAGACGTGGGCATGGCAGGTGTGGCCATCGACTCGATCCTCGATATGCGCACGCTGTTCGACGGGATCCCGCTCGATGCCATGAGCGTGTCGATGACCATGAACGGCGCGGTGCTGCCGATCCTGGCGCTGTATGTCGTAGCGGCCGAGGAGCAGGGCGTCGCTCCCGCCCAGCTGACCGGGACCATCCAGAACGACATCCTCAAGGAGTTCATGGTCCGCAACACCTACATCTACCCGCCCCAGCCCTCCATGCGGATCATCAGCGACATCTTCGAGTTCACCTCCGCCGAAATGCCCCGCTACAACTCAATCTCGATCTCCGGCTACCACATGCAGGAAGCCGGGGCGACCGCCGACCTCGAGCTGGGCTACACGCTGGCCGACGGCCTCGAGTACCTGCGATGCGGCATCGGCGCCGGCATGGGCATCGACGACTTCGCGCCCCGACTGAGTTTCTTTTGGGGCATAGGGATGGACTTCTTCATGGAGGTGGCGAAGCTGCGGGCCGCCCGGCTGCTGTGGGCCAAGCTGGTCGCTTCCTTCGAGCCCGAGAATCCGCGGTCGCTGTCGCTGCGGACTCACTGCCAGACCTCGGGCTGGTCGCTCACCGCCCAGGATCCGTACAACAACGTGGTGCGGACCTGCATCGAGGCGATGGCCGCCGTCGACGGCCACACCCAGAGCCTGCACACCAATGCCTTCGACGAGGCGTTGGCGTTGCCGAGCGACTTCAGCGCCCGCATCGCCCGCAACACGCAGCTGTTCCTGCAGCACGAAGCCGGCGCCACCCGCGTGATCGATCCCTGGGGCGGCAGCTACTACGTGGAGCGGCTCACCGCTGAGCTGGCAAAGCGGGCGTCCGCCCACATCGACGAGGTCGAGCAGCTCGGCGGCATGGCCCGCGCCATCGAGGCCGGCATTCCCAAGATGCGCATCGAGGAAGCCGCTGCGCGCACTCAGGCCCGCATCGAGGCAGGTCAGCGCACGGTCGTCGGCGTGAACCGCTACAGGTCCGAGCTGGCCAATGAGATCGACATCCTGCGCGTCGACAACGCTGAGGTGCGGGCCGCCCAGCTAGCGAAGCTGGACCGCCTGCGCACCGAGCGAGACGCCGATGCGGTTCGCCGCTCGCTGGACGCCCTGCGCGAGGTGGCGCGCAGCGGAGAGGGCAACCTGCTGGCCGCATCCGTCGACGCGGCGCGCTGCCATGCCACCGTGGGAGAGATCAGCGCGGCGATGGAGGACGCCTTCGGGCGGCACACTGCCCAGATACGCACGATCAGCGGCGTGTACGGGAGCGAGATGGCTGGCGACAGTTCGGGCGACGCAGTTGACGGCGGCAGCCGTCCGATGGCGGCCGCCGTCGATGCCGTGCGCAGCCGGATCGCAGCCTTCGGCCGCGAGACCGGGCGGCGACCGCGCATCCTCATCGCAAAGATGGGCCAGGACGGTCACGACCGCGGCCAGAAGGTGGTGGCAACGGCCTACGCCGACCTCGGGTTCGATGTCGACATCGGTCCGCTGTTCAGCACACCGACCGAGACAGCTCGCCAAGCCGTCGAGAACGACGTGCATGTCGTGGGTGCCTCGTCGCTGGCGGCAGGGCACCTGACGCTGGTGCCCGAACTGCGGGACGCTCTGGCGGAGCTCGGTCGGCCCGACATCCTGATCGTCGTCGGGGGCGTCATCCCGACGCAGGATTTCGACGCCTTGCGCGCCGCCGGCGCCGCTGCGATCTACCCGCCCGGAACGGTCATCGCCGAAGCCGCTGCCGAGATGCTGGACCTGCTCGAGTCCGGCTGATCACCCCGGCTGGCACATTGGCCACTTCGCCCGGCCAATCAACTCAGCCGGGCGGCTCAGCGGTGGCGGCCGCCGACGTTGCGGATCTTCTTCTTTGCGCGCGCGCCCCGGTAAGCCGCGCTTGAGGCTGCGCGCATGCCGCGCGGAGCGGCGGCGAGCCGCTGGTCGGCTTCGTCGAGATGGCGGTGGTAACGGCGGTGCACCCACAGCCTCTCGCTGCCCACCTCGATCTGACCCCACGCGGAGCCCTGCACATTGAAGGGTTGGAAGCGCTCGACGCGGTCCAGTCGCTCGACGGGCTTGGCCGGCCGCAGCGCCCTCGTGCGCATCACCACGATGTCGGAATCGGTGAAGCCCAGCAGCCGGTAGCGGGACATGCTCAGCACGGCGACGGTCGCGAACACCGTCGTGGAGATGAGGCTGATCTGCAGCCACGGGAGATTGACCGTGAGCACGATGCCCACCAGCGCCCCAACGCCGATGACGAGCAGGGTGAACGGGTGCATCCCTCCCTGCGCGGGCACGAGCGCATGCAGGTGGTCGCCCTGATTCAAGAACTGCTCCGCGGGGTGGGAACGGTCCCCTGTGCGCATCCGTTTCAGCAAGCCCACCCGCACATTGTGCCCGAACTGCGGGCCTCCCCAGACAGGCCGTCGCCGCGGCTCGGGGTACCTTGCTTGGCGTGGCCCCCGCAGATGTCGCTGAACTTGCCGCTGGTGTGCGCGCCTGCGACCGCGCCGCCATCGGACGGGCCATCACGCTCGTCGAGTCCCGGCTGGCTGACGATGCCGAGCCGGCCCAGGAACTGCTTGCCGAGTTGCTGGGCGACACCGGCGGTGCGCAGCGGGTGGGCATCACCGGCGTTCCCGGCGTGGGCAAGAGCACACTCATCGAGACGCTCGGCACGATGCTCACCGGGCAGGGTCATCGTGTCGCCGTGCTGGCGGTCGACCCGACGTCAGCGCTGCACGGCGGCTCCATCCTGGGCGACAAGACCCGGATGACCGCGCTGGCCAATGACGCCGCAGCGTTCGTACGCCCATCGCCGACGTCGGGCCAGCTCGGCGGGGTGACGCGGGTGACCCGCGAGACGATCCTGGTGCTGGAAGCCGCCGGGTTCGACGTCGTGCTGGTGGAAACCGTGGGCGTCGGCCAGTCTGAGACTGCCGTAGCCGACATGGTGGATTTCTTCGCGGTTCTGATGCTGCCGGGCGCCGGCGACGACCTGCAAGGCATCAAGAAGGGCATCCTCGAGATCGCTGACTTGATCGCTGTCAACAAGGCCGACGGGGACAACGTCGAGCGAGCCGGCAACGCGGCACGCGACTACCAGCTCGCGCTGCACATGACCCAGCCGGCCTCGCCGACGTGGACTCCCCCGGTGATCACCTGCTCGGGCCTGACCGCCGACGGCCTCGAGGCGCTGTGGGGCCACGTCACAGAGCACCGCCGGCTCATGACGGCATCGGGCGAGCTCGCAGCCCGCCGGGCGGATCAGCGGGTGCGCTGGATGCGCTCGATGCTCACCGAGCGCATGCGCGCATGTCTCGCAACGCGTGCCCAAGACCTGCTCGCCGAACTCGAAGACGAGGTGCGATCCGACCGGCTGACACCCACCGCCGCAGTCGACCGCCTGATGACAGCCTTCGACGCGTCAACAGCCAACTAGTTCAGAACGCTCAGAAATCCTCGTCGAAGGCGACTTCGCCTTCGATGCCGACCTGGTAGGCGGCGACGGTGCGCTCGAAGAAGTTCGTGAGCTCCTGCACGTCCTGCAATTCCATGAAGGAAAAAGGGTTCTTGGAGCCGAAGTTTTTCGGCAGCCCGAGCTGAGCCAACCGCTGGTCGGCCACGAACTCCAAGTAGGACCGGGTGTCGGCAACCGACATGCCGGCCACGCCGCCCGACAGCACGTCGCGCGCGAACTGCGTCTCGACGTCGACCGCTTCGACGATCATCTCGCGGATCCGGTCGGCGAGGTCCTGGTCGAACAGGTCGGGCTCCTCGGAACGGATCGTGCGCACCACCTCGAACGCGAAGTTCATGTGCGCCGACTCGTCACGGAACACCCAGTTCGTGCCGGCCGCCAAGCCGTTCAGCAGACCCTTCGACCGCAGGAAATAGACGTAGGCGAACGCCGCGAAGAAGAACAGCCCCTCGATGCACGCGGCGAAGCAGATCAGATTCAGCAGGAACGCCTTGCGGTGCTCGGCAGTCGAGAGCTGGTCGAGCGACCACACGCTGTCCATCCAGCGGAAGCAGAAATCGGCCTTGGCGGCGATGGAGGGGATGTTCTCGATGGCCGAGAACGCCGCCGCTCGCTCGTCGAGATCAGGGATGTAGTGATCCAGCAGCGTCAGGTAGAACTGCACGTGCAGCGCTTCCTCGTACAGCTGCCGGCTCAGGTACATGCGAGCCTCGGGGCTGTTGATGTGCTGGTAGAGGTTCAGCACCAGGTTGTTGGCGACGATCGAGTCGCCGGTGGCGAAGAACGCCACGAGCCGGTTGATGAGGTGCCGCTCAGCAGGCGCCAGCTTGCGGTTCAGGTCGACGATGTCGTCGGAGAAATCGATCTCCTCGACCGTCCAAGTGTTGCGGATGGCGTCGCGGTACATGTCGAAGAACTGCGGGTACCGCATCGGGCGCAGTGTCAGCTCGAAGCCAGGGTCCAAGATGTTGCCGCTGCGCACAGCGGTCCCGGCGCCCGGGCCGCTCTGCGGCTCGCCGTCCGCAAGCGGCTCGGCCGGGAGGGATTGGGGCACCAATTCGGGTGCTGACTGCACGAGTGCCATGGTGATCCTCTGTCTGTGTCAGGTGGTTCTGCCAAATAGCTCGCGACGCCTCATTCGCAGGCTTCGCAGGTCTCGGGGTTCTCCAGCGAGCACGCGACGGCCTCGGCGGCTGCTGTGTCGGCGGCCGTGTCGATGACCGCGGCGGCCGAGCCCGCCGCGGCTGGTTCGGGCATGGTCGAGACGGTCGCTTGCGTCGCAGTGCCGCCGTTGAGCCGGGCGCCATTACTGCCCGATGCGCTGTCGGTCGTGGTCTGGTTGATGCGGGTGGCCGGCCGGGAGCGCAGGTAATAGGTGGTCTTCAGGCCTGACTTCCAGGCGTGCATGTACATCGAGGAGAGCTTCCCGATGTTGGGGCTCTCCATGAAGAGGTTCAGCGACTGGCTCTGGTCGATGAAGGCGCCGCGTGCGGCGGCCATGTCGATGAGCGACCGCTGGGGCAGCTCCCACGCCGTGCGGTACACCGAGCGGAGGTCGTCGGGGATCTCGGCGATGTCCTGCACCGAACCCTCGGCCATCTTGATCTTGTTGGCCATGGCCTCGGTCCACAGGCCGCGCTGTTGCAGTTCGCGCACCAAATAGCGATTGATCTGCATGAACTCGCCCGAGAGCGTCTCTCGCTTGAACAGGTTCGATACCTGCGGTTCGATGCACTCGTAGCAGCCTGCGATGGACGCGATGGTGGCGGTGGGTGCAATTGCCACCAGCAGCGAGTTGCGCAGCCCGTGCTGGCCGATTCGCTCGCGCAGCTCGGCCCATCGCTTGGGTTGGGACGGCTCGATGCCCCACAGGTCGAACTGCAGCTCTCCCGCAGCGGCTCGTGTCTGGTCGAACGCGCCGTGCGGCCCCTGCTGGCGAGCCAGCTCGCAGCTCGACCAGACCGCCCAGTAGTAGATCTCCTCGGCGATCCGGGCCGCGATCTCGACCGCCTCGGGCGAGTCGAACGCCAGATTGAGCTGGAAGAACACGTCCTGCAGGCCCATGACGCCCAGCCCGACGGGCCGCCAGCGCTCGTTCGATCGGGCGGCCTCGGGCGTCGGGTAGTAGTTGATGTCGATGACGCGGTCCAAGTAGGGCACCGCTGTGCGCACCACCTCTCCCAGCGCGTCGTAGTCGACTGTTCTGCCGCCATCTGGGTCTTCCCGCACGAACTTGGCGAGATTGACCGAGCCGAGGTTGCACACCGCCGTCTCGGCATCGCTGGTGACCTCGAGGATCTCCGTGCACAGGTTCGACAGGTGAATGACGTTGCCGGGCTCGCCGGTCTGGTTGGACTTGGCGTTCGAGGCGTCCTTGAAGGTCATCCAGCCATTGCCGGTCTGGGCCAGCGTGCGCATCATGCGGCTGTACAGCTCGCGGGCTGACACCTGCCGCTCGTACAGGCCCCCAGCCTCGGCTTCGCGGTAGGCATCGGTGAACTCGTCGCCGTACAGGTCGGTGAGATGCGGCACCCGCTTGGGGTCGAACAGCGACCACTGCCAGTCGTTCTCGACCCGGCGCATGAATTCGTCGGGCACCCAGTTCGCCAGGTTCAGGTTGTGGGTGCGCCTGGCATGGTCGCCGGTGGAGTCCTTCAGCTCCAGGAACTCCTCGATATCGGCGTGCCACGACTCGAGATACACGCACGCAGCACCCTTGCGCCGGCCGCCTTGGTTCACCGCCGCGACCGAGGAGTCGAGCGTCTTGAGCCACGGCACGATGCCGTTCGACAGGCCGTTGGTGCCGCTGATCAGTGAGCCGCGCGACCGCACCCGGTGCCAGCCGACCCCGATGCCGCCGGCGAACTTGGACAGCTTGGCGATGTCGGAGTAGCGGTCGTAGATGCCTTCGAGCGAATCGGTGGGGCTGTCCAGCAGGTAGCACGACGACATCTGCGGGTGAGCCGTGCCCGAGTTGAACAGCGTGGGCGATGACGGCAGGTAGCGCAGGCTGGAGATGAGCTCGTAGAACGCGATGGCCTCTTCCGCCGTCTGCGACAGACCGCAGGCGACGCGCAGCAGGAAGTACTGCGGGTTCTCGATGACCGTCCGGCGCTGCGGATGCCGCAGCAGGTAGCGGTCGTACACGGTGCGCAGCCCGAAGAACTCGAAGTCGCCGTTGCGCTGCGCGATGACCGCATCGTTGAGCTTGCGGGCGTTTGCGGCGACGAATGCCACCACATCGGGATGGATGAGCCCGCACTCGCCGCCCTCGGAGATGGACTGGCTGAACGAGTAGATGTTCTGGTTCTGGACTTCCTTGTCGATATAGGTGGCCAGCAGGCGGGCTGCCAGCTTGGAGTAATTCGGCTCCTCAGAGATCAGCGCCGCTGCCGTGCGAATCGACAGCTCGTCGAGCTCGGTGGTGGTGGCGCCGTCATGAAGACCCGAGATGGTCCGCGTCGCGACCCGCATGGGGTCGACGCCGGCCAGCTCGGTGGCACAGCGCTCGACGGCGCGCACGATCTTGTTGACGTCGACGGCCTGCATGGAGCCGTCGCGCTTCTGCACGCGCATGCCGGGGGTGTCGGCTGCCTCAGCGTGACGCGCAGCGTCGGCTGCAGAAGTGTCGGCTGCAGATGCATCGGTGATGCTCATCTGCCGGCGCCTCGGCCTAGACAGGCACCGAGGTGCGCTGTGCGACGTGTGGTGATCATGCCGGTCTCCGTCCCTCTCATCCCGCCGAATGCAGTGCCGTCCCGAGTGCTTGGGAGCGACGGCGACTGCTCAAATCACACTGTCGTAGTTACACAGGTGTGAGGAACATTTATAGCGCGGACGGCCCAGTGCTGCGAGCCTTGGTCTGATCTCTTGACAACAGGCCGAATACGAGGCCGGCGGCGGCGGTCTGCCGCGCGTTCCGGCAGCGCCTGAGCTGCACTGCCAGTCGTCTTTCGCCCTGGAGATGCCACACTGCTGATGTGTCCAACACAACGAATCGCATCGTCGTCGTCGGCGCCTCCCTGGCAGGCGCGCGCGCGGTGCACAGCGTGCGCGCTGCGGGCCATGACGGGCCGCTGACGCTCATCGGCGCCGAGCCGCACCTCCCCTACGACCGGCCGCCGCTGTCGAAGGAGTTCCTCACCGGCGATCAGGAGCCCGGCTCGCTGGCCCTCGACCCAGACGGCGCCTACCACGACCTCGACGTAGAGGTCATGCTGAGCACCCACGCGGTGGGGCTTGACGTGGCGGCTCGAACGGTCGCTGTCGCCCCAGCGGCAGGCGGCAGCGCCGAGACGGTGCCGTTCGACGGCCTCGTCATCGCGACGGGCGCGGCGGCTCGGTCGTTGCCGGGCACGGAGGGCATCAGGGGTGTGCACACGCTGCGCACCGTCGACGACGCGCAGGCCATCCGTGAAGGTCTCGACGCGGGCGCGCGAGTGGCCGTGGTGGGCGGCGGCTTCATCGGCTCGGAGGTGGCGGCCTCCGCCAAGGCCCGGGGCTGCGAGGTGACGGTGATCGAGGCGGCCCCGGCTCCGCTGATGCGCGGGCTCGGAGCAGAGATGGGCACGCAGGTCGGTGCGCTGCACGGTCAGAACGGTGTGGAGCTGCGGCTGGGCGTCGGCGTGGACGGCGTGCTGGGCGCCGACCGGGTCGAAGCGGTCGCCATGGCCGACGGCAGCCGTGTCGAGGCCGACGTGGTGGTGGTGGGCATCGGCGTGGTGCCCAACACGGCATGGCTGGAAGGCTCGGGACTGCAGATCGACAACGGCGTGGTCTGCGACGAGATGCTGTGCTGCGGCCCCCCGGGTGTCTACGCCGTGGGCGATGTCGCACGTGCGCCCAATGGCTGGCTGGGGCCGCTTCGGGGCTCCGAACCGGTGCGGGTCGAGCACTGGACCGCGGCAGTCGAGCACGGCATGGCCGTGGGGCGCAACCTGGTGGCGCCTGGCGAAGCGCAGCCGTACAACTCGGTTCCCTTCGTGTGGTCCGACCAGTACGACGCCCGCATCCAGATCGCCGGGCATCCCGACGCCGACGACGAGGTCGACGTGCTCGTCGGCTCAGGCCGTTCCTTCCTGGCCGGCTACCGGCGCAACGGCCGCCTGAGCGCGGTGATGGCGCTCGACGCGATCAGGCCGTTCGTGCGCTTCCGCCGGCTCCTGGCATCTCACCCGTCCTGGGACGACGCGCTGGAGCTCGCCGCAACCCTCGGTTGATCGGCTCCGCCGCTTAGTTGACGGTCTGGTCTACCTCGTCACGCTCGGCGTAGAAGCTCATCAGCCCGGCGATCTCCGCCATCTCGGGGATCGGATCTGGATAGGACCACACGACATCGTCGTAGCTCTGACCGTTCACTGCTACTGACCAGTAGCTGGCATCGCCCTTCCACGGTCAGTGCGTCGACAGCACTGTCGGCTGGAGCAGCTCCATCTTCACGTCGGAGATCGGCAGGTAGTGGCGAGGCGGCAGCCGTCCCTCGGTCAGCACCAGGGCCGCAGTCGAATCCGCCACGATCTCGCCGTCCACCCGGACCGTCACCCGCCCTGGCTCGGGCACGATCGCGATCTCAGGTTTGCGATGTTCTGTCGCCGTCTCGCTCATCAGCGCTCCCCTTCGCCGGAAGTGTGTTGTCACTGCAGGCACATCATGGCACCGCTCTCGCCGGCCGTGCGGCGCGCCCCGTTGCGCGCTGCCCCGCGGGCGCGTCCGACGATCAGTTGATGATCTTGAGTCCGAGCGATTCGCACAGATAGGGATGCTGGCTGCGGATGCGCTCCTCGACCGCGTCCATCCTCGTGTCGTCGTTCAGCGCCTGCAGCAGCAGAAGCTCGAATGCCGGCAGCTCCAGGCTGCCGCCGACGCGGTTGAGGAAGCCGATCACTGCGGCGGCGCCGGATCGCTCCTGGAATCGCCGCAGTGCCGCGTCGTCGGTGCTCATGATCTCGCACGAGCTGAAGTAGATGATCCGCCCGCCGGCCCGTCCGTCGAGCGCGTCGGCGAGATCCTCCAGGGTCACCTTGGTCGAGCCGCTCAGCCAGAGCTCTCCGGGCTTGCCGTGAAATCCGAAGTGCCCGATCTGGTAGTCGCGGTAGCGCTGCTGGGTCCATTTGCGGACGTAGTAGAAGAGCTCGGGCGCCGTGCCGATGTCGCGCCGGATGAACTTCAGGCCGCTGAGTTCGCGAATGGTCTGCAGCAGCGTGGCCACGCCGAACTGCTGGCGGAGATCTGCATCGGAGTCGTCGCCTTCGAATGCAAAGACGCCCGTGGCGAGTCGCCGTGACGCCCGCCCGCCCGGAGCTGCTGCCGGCACATCCTTTGCCATGACAAACCCCGCTGTGGTCGGGCTGAGAGGATTTGAACCTCCGACCCCTGGTCCCCCAGACCAGTGCGCTAACCAGACTGCGCCACAGCCCGTTCCGCAGGCACGATACCGGTTGGGTCGGATCGAAAGTTGGGCAGCAAGCCGCTCAACTGATCCACTGGATCAGCCACACGACGCCTTCCACCGCACGCCAGCCCAAGTACACGGTCGCCATGACGACGACGAGCCAGAAGTGCCACGGTGCCCCCGTGCGCCCCTGCTGGGACCGGTCGCCTTCGCTGCTCTGACGCCCGCCGGCGTGGCTGGCTGCGTCAGGAAGCGGGCGGCGGTTCTGCCGCCGGGCGGTCGGGTCGGCGCCGCGCCGCGACGGCGGCCTCATCGTCGGCGCACTCGCAGTTTGAGCGGCGTCTTCGCGAGACCCAGCTCTTCGCGCAGGCGGCGCTCGAGGTAGCGCAGGTAGGTGGCCGGGAGCTCCCGGTTGGCGAACAGCGTGAACGTCGGCGGCTGCGTTGCGGCTTGAGTGGCGTACAGCACCCGTGCTCCGCCGGGCGCCGGCTGTGCGGACTGCGCGAGCTGGACGATCTCGTTCACCTTGGCGGTCGGCGCTCTCGATTCGTACGCCTCCATCGCGGCGGAGACTGCGGGCACCAGCCGATGCACGCCCCGACCCGTCAGCGCGCTGATGCGCAGCACGGGCGATTCGCCGACGAAGTGCAGGCGGCGCGCCAGCTCGCCCAGGACGCGCTCACGATGCTCGGCATCCAGCGTCTCCCACTTGTTGAGCAGCACCACGATCGGGCAGCCGGCCGCGTCGATGCGCTCGGCCAGACGCTGATCCTGTGCCGTCACCCCTTCGGTGGCGTCGATGACCAGCAGCGACACGTCGCAGGCGTCGATGGCACGCAGCGCCCGCAGGTTGGCGTAGTACTCGGTGTCGGCGTCGACACGGGCCTTGCGGCGCATGCCGGCGGTGTCCACGAACCGCACCGGGCCCGCCTCGGTCTCCACAAGGGTGTCGATGGTGTCGCGGGTCGTGCCGGGCCGGTCATGGACGACCGACCGTTCGTCGCCGATGAGCCGGTTGAAGAGCGTGGATTTTCCGACGTTGGGCCGACCCACGATGGCCACTGCGGGCACCGCCGCATCTCCCTCGACGGGAGCCTCGTTTTCGCTGTCGCTGACGGGCTCGTCACGGTCTGCAGTTGCCCTCTCGGCAGAGTCCGCGACTGCGTCGGGGCTGCCGGCGAGGCGGCCGGAGCAGACGTCTTCACCGAGATCGAGCAGGTCCTGCACCTGATCCAGCAGATCGCCGACGTTGCGGCCGTGCAGGGCGGACACGGCCCAGGCTTCGCCGAGCCCGAGGCGGTTGAACTCCCAGCGACCGTCGTCACGGGCGCGGCTGTCGGCCTTGTTCGCAACCACCAGCGTCGGCCGGCCGCTGCGGCGCAGCATGGCGGCGATCCGGGCGTCGGGCTCGGTGATGCCCACGGTCACGTCGACCACCAGCAGCAGGACATCGGCGTCGGCCATGGCCCGTTCGCTCTGCTCGGACACCTTGCCGTCGAGCGTGTCACCGTCCGGCGACCATCCGCCGGTGTCCACCACCATGAAGGGGTGGCCTCGCCAAGCGGCCTCGGCTGCCTTGCGGTCGCGCGTCACGCCAGGCTCGGGCGCCACCACCGCCTCGCGGCGGCCGACGAGCCGGTTGAACAGCGTGGACTTGCCGACGTTGGGCCGACCCACGATGCCGACGACGGGCAGTCCGGCACTCATCGCGAGACTCCGGCGGTGCGCGATGTCAGGCTGCCTGCCGGAGACGTCCCGCTTGGCAGAGCCGCAGCAGACTGTGCCCCGGCGGCAGCATCGAGCAGTTCCCGCAGTGCGCTGCCGTTGGTCGGAACGATCTCGACGGGCCGGGGCAGCTCGGCGGGTGTCATGCCATCGAGGAACTTCCCTCCCGACAAGCACACATCGGGCACCAAGTAGCGATGCCCTGGCGGTGCCGATGCCAGCACGGCAGCGACATCGACGCCGGCAAGCAAGCCGGTCACCCCGATGTTGCCGCCGAAGAACTGGTTAGGCACCTCGATGACTCGCGCCTCGGGCACGCTGGTGATGCTGCCGCCCTCGCGAGACGTCGCTTCGAACCGCCACCGCTTCACCAGCGGCGCCAGCACGGCAGCACCGTAGGTGCCCGTCAGGATCCCGATGGGACGGTTGGCCGGCTCACCGTCTGTCGGCCGGGAGGTTGTGGAAGGGCCTCGACGGGGTGATGTCCGCAGCGTCACGGACACGGGCTTCGGCGTCGACCCGAGACTGAGCGGCAGCCCGTCGAGGTCGATCTCACCGCTGCGGTTCGCGCCATGGCCGGGAACTCGCACGGCCCGGTAGCCCTGCGCAGGCGCCCCGTCGACCCACGAGAAGAAACCCGCAGCCGGTGCACGCTGCCTGATGCCCCCATCGGATCCGCGGTCATCAACGCGCAGCCCGCTGTCGCAGCCGTCGTGCCCGCCGCGGCCCCCACTCGTCCCCTCAGCGGCCGCCCAGAATTCCTGGGAGAACGCCTGCGCCATGCCGATGCCATCCTCGTGCATCGGAAAGTCGCCGTATGTCTCGGCCGCGGGAAAGGGTCGGCCTGCGAGCAGGTAGTACTCGTCGGCGGCGAACACCAAGCGGCGACCGAGCACGTCCAGATAGTGCTGCTGCCATTGCTCGCACATGTCCACGACAGCCGCAGCTTCTGCGGCCGTGTGCGGGCGCATGGCCGGCTCCCGCTGGTGAGAGCTGACCCCGAGCGGCACCACCGCGAGCGTCGCCAGCGACGGGTAGCGGTCGAGCACGCCTGCCAGCGTGTCCGCCAGCACCTGCCCGTCGTTCACTCCCGGGCACACCACCACCTGCCCGTGAACCTCGATGCCCCCATCGAGCAATGCGCTCAGCCATCGCAGGCTTGTCGCGCCGCGCGGGTTGCGGAGCATCCGGGCCCGCACCACGGGATCGGTGGAGTGGATCGACACATACAGCGGTGACAAGCGCTCGTCCAGCACCCGCTCCAGGTCCAGCTCGGTGAAACGGGTGAGCGTGGTGAAGTTCCCGTACAGGAACGACAGCCGGTAGTCGTCGTCCTTGAGGTAGAGGCTCCGGCGCAGCCCCGGCGGCAGCTGGTAGATGAAGCAGAACTCGCAGTGGTTGTCGCAGGTCTGCACCCGGTCGAAGATCGCGGCATGCACCTCGGCGCCGAGCGGGACGCCGGCGTCCTTGGCAATCTCCATGACGATCTCGTGCCCGTCGCGCACCACCTCCAGCGTGGGATCGGCTTCATCGAGCAACAGCTGCCAGGCGATCACGTCGGTCGGGGTGACGCCGGAGATCGACAACACCTCGTCGCCGGGGGCCAGCCCGGCGATCTCGGCCGCCGAGCCGGGCTCCACCGCCACCACAACCGGCCGGGACATGACCTCAGGATAGGAACCTCTCACGGCGTCGGTAGCGTCACCGTCGTGGCTGTGGACCGGGTGCTGCTGGCAGCGCCTCGTGGCTTCTGCGCCGGCGTCGAGATGGCCATCAAGGCGCTGGCCTGGCTCGTTCGCTCGTTCCCGCCGCCGGTGTACTGCTACCACGAGATCGTCCACAACCGCCTCGTGGTGAATCGCTTCGAGCGGCTCGGCGTGGTGTTCGTCGACGACGTCGCCGAGGTGCCGGCGGGCCGGCCGCTCATGCTCTCCGCGCACGGTTCGGCGCCCGAGGTCGTCGCCGAGGCCCGCCGGCGCGGCGGCTACGTCGTGGACGCCGTCTGCCCGCTGGTCACCAAGGTGCACCACGAAGTCCGCGTGCGTGCGGGCAAGGGCTTCCGGGTGGTCTACGTGGGCCACGAGGGTCACGACGAAGCCGTCGGCACCATGGCGGTGGCGCCCGAGTCGATCTCGCTGGTGTCCGAACCCGCCGATGTGGCAGGCCTCGACGACTTCGACACGCCCGTCGCAGTGCTGGCGCAGACCACGCTGAGCCACCGCGACTGGTCCGATGTCGCAGCGGCGGCGAAGGGCCGCTTCGGCGACGTGTGGATGCCAGGTCGCTCGGATCTGTGCTTCGCCACCACGAACCGTCAAGGCGCGCTGGCGGAGATCGCCGCCGGCTGCGACGCCGTGGTCGTCATCGGCTCGGCGAACTCGTCGAACACCATGGCGTTGGCCAAGGTGGCCTCGGACTCTGGCTGCGGTCGTGTGCTGCGTGTGAACGCCGCCGCTGAGCTGCCCGACGACCTGTCCGGCACCGTGGGCGTCACTGCGGGGGCATCCGCGCCGGAGGAGCTCGTGGAAGCAGTGATCGCACGCCTGGCGCCTGCCGGGGGGACCACCGAGGTAACGATCACCGACGAGGACGAGTACTTCCCCCCGCCTCGCGAACTGCGCGACCTGCTCGACGCCATGGAGACCGCTGTCCATGCCAGCCTTGCCGTGCCCGCAGCCGCACGAGTCCGCGCGACGGATCGATCCACCGCCGCGAGCGACGTGCTGGCCACACTGGCGGCCACCACAGCCTGACCAGCACAGTCTGACCATCACAGTCAGACGGGGTATCTCGGCCCGGCGGGCTCAGTGGACGTTGGGGGTGCCGACGTCGGCTTGGGCTTGGTCGTAGAGGGCCTGGATGCGCTCGCGCAGCTCTTCGGTGAGCTCGCGTATCGCTCGCCGTGATGCCCGGCCGCTCGGTCCCAGCGGCGGCGGGTCCATCGGCTCGCCGATGATGAACTTGATGCGCCGGGGGTACATGAACTTGGCGCCTCGCGGCATGGCTGCGGCAGTTCCGCCGATGCCGACGGGCACGATCGGGACCTGCGCCCGCGCCGCCAGGTACACCGGTCCGTCCATGAGCGGCAGCACCCGCGGGCCGTCCTTGCGCTCGCCCTCTCCGAACATCACGACCGGTCCGTCGCCGTAGGTCAGCGCGTCCAGCGCAGTACGCAGCGCCGCTCGATCGGGTGCGTCGCGGTTCACCGGGAAACAGCCGATCGTCGTGAACAGCCAGCCCGGAAACCGGTACTTCCACATCGAGTCCTTGCCCATCACGCGCATCCGCGCAGGAATCGCGGCGTGGATCGGCGTGTCGATGTAGCTGCGATGGTTGGGCACCCACACGCACGGGCCGTCGGGCAGGTTCGCCAGCCCATCGACCGAGATGCGGTTCCACGCCCGGAAGACGCCCCAGATCGCGTATTTCATGATCCGGTAGACCGCCATGTTGAGCGGTCTGTCGCGCAAATCGGTCTCGGGCCCGTCCGCTCCGCTCATCGGCCTTGGACCATGCTGGGGCGGATCGGTCCGATGAGGCCGGCTGCACGGCGGTACAGCGCCGCAATCGTCTCGACCGCCTCATCCTGGGACAGCTCGCTCGTGTCGACGATGACCGCTCGAGACGCCACACGCAGCGGCGAGTCGGCCCGCCCCGAATCGAGCCGGTCCCGCTCGGTCAGCTCCGCAGCGAGCGCTGCGACGGCCCCGTCGTCGTGGCCCGCATTGCCGGCACCGCCCATCGAGTCAGCCTGCTGGGCGAGGCGGCGGCGGGCCCGTTCGGCAGGAGCCGCGGTGAGGAACACCTTCACCACGGCGTCGGGGAACACCACGCTGCCGATGTCGCGGCCCTCCATCACTCCCCCGCCCACGCGGATCGCCCAGTCGCGCTGGCGCCGGGTCAGCACCCACCGCACCTGCGGGTTGGCCGCCACCACGCTGACGCTGCGATCCACCTCTGCACCGCGGATCGCCGCCGTGGCATCGGCTCCGTCGACGGTCACGCGCTGAGCGTCGCCCACGCTGGAAATCTCGATCTCCGCGTTGCGTGCAATGCTCGCTACCGCCGCGAGATCGTCGAGATCGACTCCCGCCCCCAAGGCCGCCCAGGCCACCGCCCGGTACATCGCGCCGGTGTCGAGATAGTCCATGCCCAGCTCGCCGGCAACTGCTCGAGCCACGCTGGACTTGCCCGAGGCAGCGGGGCCGTCGATCGCGATCACCTGCACCTGCGGCTCGGCGATCGGCTCGGGCGAGCCCCGGAGCGCCTCGATCACATCGAAGAAGTCGGGGAACGTCTTGGCGACGCAATCGGGATCGTCGATGTCGATCCCGGCCACGCGCAGACCCATCAGCGACATTGCCATCGCCATGCGATGGTCGCCGTGGCAGTCCACCAAGCCCGCCCGGAGCGCGAATGGGTTGGCGCGGACGGTGATGCCGTCGACTTCGGCCACCGTGTCGACGCCGCGTTTGGCCAGCTCAGCCGCCGTGTTGGCGATGCGGTCGGTCTCCTTGCGACGGATGAACCCGATGCCGCCGATAGAGGTCGTGCCCTCGGCGAACGCAGCCACCGCCGCCAGCGTCTGCGCCGTGTCGGAGAAGTCGCGCAAGTCGAACGAGCCAGCTTGCAGTGCACCGCTCGGCGGCGCACCGACAGTGATCGCTTCGTCGCTGACGGTGACATCGGCTCCCATCTCGCCGAGCACCTCGGCGAAGCGCACGTCGCCTTGGATGCTGCGGCTGCCGAGGCCTTCGACCCGCACCTTGCCGCCGCACAGCGCCGCCGCTGCAAAGACGTAGCTTGCAGCAGAGGCGTCCGGCTCGATCGGGTAGTTCGCGGCGCGGTAGCGGCCCTCGGTCACCACGAAGCGATCTTCGCTGGGTACGACGATGTTGGCGCCGAAGGCCTTCATGACCTCCACGGTCATGTCGATGTACGGCCGGCTCACGGTGTCGAACGCGGGGTCGATCTCGACGTGGATGCCGTCACGCAGCGGCCCAGCGAGCAGCAGTCCGGTGGCGAACTGGCTGGAGGTGTCGGCGCGGATCCGCACATGGCGCAGCATTGCTGGCTCGCCGGTGCCGGAAGAGGTGATTTCGATCGGCAGGCAGCCGTGCTCGCCGAGCTCGCGCACCTTGACGCCCAGCGAGCGCTGCGCCGCGAGCAGGTCGTCCTGCGGGCGTGCGCGCAGCTGGGGGTCTCCGTCGAGCAGCCAGCGGCCGCCGAGCGCGGCGACGACGGGCAGCACGAATCGGGCAGTGGTACCCGACGAACGCGCGTGCACGACGATGGGTTCGCCCGCGGATTGCGGGCGCGAGATGCGCCGGCCGCCGATGCCGTCGATAATGAGCCGGCGCTTCCCGCGATTGATCCGCACTACCGCGCCGATGGCGGTGACCGCCTCGATCATGGCCTCGGTGTCGTCCGCGAACAGGACACCATCGAGCGTGCTGCGCCCCTCTGCGAGGGCTGCACACAGCACCGCCCTGTTCGTAATGCTCTTGGAGCCCGGCAGGACCACAGTGCCCGTGGCGCCGTTGGTGAAAGGGTCGATGACCCCGATCACCCGGCCGTCGCTCATGCCAGATCGCGCGTCGTGGGGTGGTATCCCTGCCCGGCGAGAGCTGCGAGGAAGCGCTGTGCTTCGGTGCGCGCTACGACAAGCACCAGCACGCCCTCAGCGCCCTCGGGCGAATGGGCGACTTCGATATCGGCCACGTTCACGTCGCAGTCGGCGGCGAGCATGGTGATCGCGGCGATCTGGCCCTTGCGGTCGGGGATCGGCACCCGCACCTCGAGGAGTTCCTGGGGCCGCACGTAGCGAGACGGCAGGTTGGTGCGTGCCCGGCGGGCCTGGGTGAGCACGGAGCGCAGCCCCTCGCGGTCGCCGTCCGCCACCACCTCGCGCACCTGGTCCAGTCGACCGGACAGCTCGTCGAGCACGGTCACGATGGCATCGCGATTCTCGCCGCAGATGTCCAGCCAGATGCCCGGATGTCCTGCCGCGATCCGCGTCATGTCACGGAAGCCGCCGGCCGCCAGGCGCAGCAGCGGTGCGTCGTCGAGGGCTCGATCATCGGCGAGGCACATCAGCGAGGCAGCGGCCAGGTGCGGCACGTGGCTCACGACGGCCACCAGCGCGTCGTGGCGTCCCGGCGTCATCGTCACGACATCGGAGCCGATGCCGGACAGCACTGCCTGGCACGCGCGCAAGGCCTCATCATCGGTGGCATCGGTCGGTGTCAGCGTCCACACCGCGCCGGCGAACATGTGGGGGTTCGCTCCCTCGACGCCTTCCTGTTCGGAACCGGCCATCGGATGGCCCGGCACGAACCGTGGATCGGTGATGTCCCGAGCCACCGGGGTCTTCACGCTGCCCGTGTCGGTCACGACAGCACCCGCCGCCTCAGAGTCGGCGAGCGCAAGCGCGACTTCATCCGCGAGGTAGGCAGCGGGCACGGCGACCACCCAGAACGTGGCATCGGCATCGGTGCCGATGGCATCGAGACAGCCGAGCTGGAGCGCCCGTTGGGCGTGAGCGTCGATGGCGTCGCGTCCGGTGACGTGCCAGCCCGATTTGCGCAACGCCGCAGCGACCGACCCGCCGATCAAGCCGGTGCCGACCACCTGGGCGCGCGGCGCTTGGCCGGCGTCGAACGGGGGCGCCCCAGAAGCCGTGCGGGGTTCGGTGGCCACGTACCGAAGGGTACCGATGGCTCCTGATCGTCCCCGGTGCGGTCTCGCAGCGCTATCGCCGCACTGATGCGAGCAAAGCTCAATCAGCAGGCCCGAGCTCGGAGACTCGCTCGTCGAGCTCGGCGCGGAACGTCTCGGTCGTGGCCATCTTGATCTCCTCGTAGCCCCGCACCAGCTCGGGCAGGCGGGCGATGGCGATCGCCTGCTCGTAGCGGGCGGCACCGGCATCGCGTTCGAGTGCCGTCACCGCCGCGTCGATTCCGGCGCGGTACTCCCCGATGAGCGCCCGCTCGGTCCGGCGCACCTCGGTACGGGCGAAGGGATCGAGCCAGCGGCCCCGAAGGCGCTTGCCACGTGCCAGCAGCGCGAAGAGCGGACGCCACGCCATGCCGAACTGCATCTTGCTGCTGCGTCCCATGGCCCGCAGCAGCGGCGGGTGCAGCTTCCACGACACCACTCCGCCGGTCGATGCCGCAAGCTCGCGCGCAGCAACATGAGTGCTCGGATCTGCCATGAGGCGCGCAACCTCGTACTCGTCCTTGTACGCCATGAGCTTGTACAGGCCCGCGGCGAATGCCGCCGTCAGCCGGGCCGAGCCGTCGCCCGCAGCGCGGTCGGCTTGGGCGACGCGTTCGACTGCGTCGAGGAAGTCCGCTGCCAGGCGCTCGGACTGGTAGGCGCACAGCTCGGCCGCGTAGATGCGCAGACCGGCTCCCAGTTCGGCAGCGCCGCCGTCGGGACTCCCCTCACCCAGCGCATCGACGAGCTCGTCGATGCGGGCTCCGAGCCGCTCCGGCACGGTCGCAGCGCCGATTCCGGCGTCCGGTGCCGGAGCATCGAGGTCTGCGGCCGGCACCGCCGCCGCGGCGTCGGTCACGGCCTGCGGATCGGCGATCATCGCCCGGCCCCAGCGGAACGCCGCGAGGTTCTGGCTGACCGCGACGCCGTTGAGCTCGATCGCCGCCTCCACGCTCGCCGGCGCGATCGGCAGGCCGCCCGCCTGGGTGGCCATGCCCACGACGAACACGTTCGCGGTGACCGCCGAGCCGCACAGCGCGGTCACCAGCTCACCGACATCAGCCCAGTGGCGCCGTCCCTCGACGGTAACGGCCGCCACCCGTTCGAGCAATGCGTCTGTCGAGGGCATGTCGATGCTCGGATCGGCGACCATCGCGCCAGTCGGCGTGGGAGTCGTCGAGCCGACCACCATCGTGCGGCTGGGATCGGCGACGTCGAGTCCCGCCTCCGACGCTGCCACCAGCAGGTCGAATGCCAGGATCACGTCGGCTTGGCCCGTGCCGAGGCGTGCCGTGGCCGGACCGCCGAAACGCCGCAGCCGCAGATCTCCCACCACTGTGCCGGCTTTCTGCGAAAGGCCGATCTGATCGAGTCCGCGCACCTCGAATCCGTCGAACATCCCAGCGGTGCCCAGCACCTGGTTCACGGTCACGACGCCGGTGCCGCCGATGCCGCACATGCGCAACGACACCTCGTCGGAGTCAGTGAGCGGGATCGGATCGGGCAGGCCTGTTGGCGGCTCGGGACGCTCGACGCCCCCGCTGCCGGCCGGACGGCTCCGTCGCAGCGGTGCGAGCATCTCCCGCACGGCACTTCGCAGCGGGCCGGGCTCCGACACGGTCATGAACGACGGGCAGTCGCCGTCGAGGCACGAGTAGTCCAGATTGCAGGATGTCTGGTCGATCTGGGTCTTGCGGCCGAAGAAGGTGTCGGTCGGTTGCACGGACAGGCAGTTGCTCTTGCGGCCGCAGTCGCCGCAGCCCTCGCAGATCCGCTCGTTGATCAGCACTCGCGTCTTCGGCGCCGGCTGGGTGCCGCGCTTGCGATCCCTGCGGGCCTCGGCCGCGCACTGCTGGTCGTGGATCAGCACGGTGACGCCCTCGATGGCGGCAAGGAACTCTTGGGCCTCCAGCAGGCGATCGCGATGCCAGACCTCGACGCCCGACGGCAGTGCGCGGCTGCGATAGGCCGCCGGATCGGCGGTGGTGATCAGCACCTTGGCAGCGCCTCCCGCCAGCAGGCCCCCAGCGACATCGGGCACTTCGAGCTGGCCCGCCGGATCCTGCCCGCCGGTCATGGCGACTGCCCGGTTCCACAGGAGCTTGTAGGTGATGTTCACCCCGGAGGCCACGGCGCCGGCGATCGCGAGCTGGCCGCTGTGGAAGTACGTGCCGTCTCCCAGGTTCTGAAAGATGTGCTGGGTCTCGACGAAGGGCGACATACCGATCCACTGCGTGCCTTCCTGGCCCATGCAGGTGACGCTCACGATGTCACCAACGCGCTGCGGATCCATGAACAGCGCCATCGTGTGGCAGCCGATGCCCGCACCCACCACCGCCCCGTCGGGCACCTCGGTGGAGCGATTGTGAGGGCATCCCGAGCAGAAATAGGGCGACCGGCGCTGCTGGGGCGTCAACACCAGCGGGAGCTCGATGCGCACGCGTTCGGGTGCCGGGGCAGCCAGACGGTCGCCGATGCGGGACTCCAGGCGGGTGCGAAGCGGCGCCATCAGGTCGTCGGCTGTCAGGGCGCCGAAGGACCGAAGGAGCGCTCGGTCACTCTCGTCGGTCTTGCCGACGATGCGGGGACGGTGCGACTGATTGTAGAGAGCGTCCTTGAGCAGCGATTCGATGTTGGGGCTCTTCTCCTCGATCACGAACAGCTCGGTGACGCCGCGTGCGAAGTGTCGCGCCCGTTCTGCGCTGAACGGGATGGGCATGCCCATCCGCACCAGCCGGATGCCGGCATCTCTCACGTCATCGTCGGCATCGAGGCCCAGGCGCTTCAGCGCCTCGCGCACCTCCCGGTAGGTGATCCCCGAAGCGACGATGGCAATCCAGGCGTCGGGAGGATCGACGGTGGCGTCATTGAGCCGGTTGGCGGCGGCGTACGCGATCGCCAGCTCGTAGCGGACCTCGACGATCTCCTGCTCGATGTCGACCGTGTGCGGTGTCAGCAGGTACCCGTCGGGGGCATGGCGGTACCGCATGCCGTCGACGGTCGGGATGACCGGATCGAAGCGGTCGGGGTCGAGCACGACGGTCGCGGCGCCGTCGGCGACGTCGGCCACGATCTTCAGGCCCGTCCACAGACCCGTCGTGCGGGACATCGCGATGGCGTGGCGGCCCAAGTCGAGCGCCTCAGCCGGCGTGCCCGGGTAGAGAACCGGGATGTGCAAGTCGGCCATCGTGCCCGCAGAACTGGACGGGATGGTGGAGCTCTTGGCGGCAGGATCGTCGCCCGCGATGGCCACAGCTCCGCCGTGAGGATCTGTGCCGGCGAAGACGGCGTGGCGCAGCGCATCTGAGGCCCGATCGACGCCGGGCGCCTTGCCGTACCAGAGGCCGACGACGCCGTCATAGGTGGCATCGGGCCGGGTGGCGGCCAGCTGGCTGCCCATGACCGCGGTGGCGGCCTGATCCTCGTTGACCGCAGGCGAGTGCACGATGGGCAGATCGGTCGTGGCCCGGGCAGCCTCGACAGCGGCGTCATAGCCGCCGAGCGGCGAGCCCGGATAGCCCGAGACGAATGCTGCAGTGCGAAGCCCGCCCCGGCGATCGGCTCGGAGTTGCTCGATGGGCAAGCGAGCCAGTGCCTGCAGCCCCGTCATGAACGTCGTGCCGCTGTCGTCGGTATAGCGCCCCGACAGCCGGTACGTCTCTGCGAGGCTCATCTGCACTCTCCGGTGTGTGAAGCTCCGCCGCCAGTCTCCAGCGGAAGCGTCATGCCCATTGTGGTCGCTGGCTGTGACACCGCCAGAACGCGCGAGTGCTGCGGCGGCCGATCCTCCCGCAGCAGATCGCACTTGCGCTGCCGCAGCTGGCGGGCGGCTCGGCGGCAGGCTCCCCTCAGTTGCCGCTCGGCGCTGCGGCGCGGTGCAGCTTGCGGACCTCGTCAGCGCTCAGTGGGCGGTGCTCGCCGGGACCCAAGCCCGGATCGACGAGCGGTCCGATGCGCGTGCGCACCAGGCGCAGCACCCGGTGGCCCACGGCCTCGCACATGCGGCGGACCTGGCGGTTGCGGCCCTCGGAGATCGCGATGCGCAGCATCGAGGGCTGGGGCATCGACACCGTGGCCGGGGCGGTCATCCCGTCGTCGAGCTCGATTCCGCTGCGCAACTGCGCCAGAGCTCCCCGCGAGGGAACGCCATCGACGTGGGCCAGGTATTCCTTGTCGACGCCCCAACTGGGATGCGTCAGCCGGTGCGTCAGCTCGCCGTCGTTCGTCACGATGATGAGGCCCTCGGAGTCGGCGTCCAGGCGGCCGACTGGATACACACGCTCGGTTGCCGGCACCAAGTCGATGACGCAGCGCCTGCCCCGGTCGTCAGACGCTGCGCTGAGCACGCCGGGCGGCTTGTTGACTAGGTAGTGGACCAAATGCGGGTCCCAGGCGACCACAGCGCCGTCCACCTCGATGCGATCCGAGGCGGCGGCGCGGTCGCCGACCGCGGCGGTCGACCCGTTGACCGTGACTCGTCCCGCGGCAATCAGCTCCTCGCACGCACGCCGGCTCGCGACGCCGGCGCGTGCCATCACCTTGTGAAGCCGCTCGGTGGCGTGCTCGCCGTCCTGTTGGCCGTCGGGCGCCATGGCGGCTAGCCGGATCGGGCAGCCAGACGGTCCATGTCCTCGACCGCGTCGGGGTCCACGTCGAGCTCTGCCAGCGAGGGCAGGTCATCGAGATCGTCGAAGCCCAGCCGTTCGAGGAACAGGTCCGTCGTGCCGAGCAGCGACGCGTTGCCCGGTCCCGGGTCGCGGCCGATTTCGGCGATGTAGCCCTGGTCGGCGAGCGTGCGCACGACACCGTCGGCGTTCACACCCCGGATGGCGCTGATCTGCGCGCGGGAGATCGGCTGCTTGTAGGCCACCACCGCCAGTGTCTCCATGGCTGCTGCGGACAGCCGCCCAGAACGCCGGCCGCCGACGAAACGCTCGACATACTCCGAGCAGGAGGCCGCCGACTGCATCTGGTAGCCGCCGGCGACCCGTACGACGGTGAAGCCGCGCCCTGCCGCGGCGTACTCACTGGCAAGCTCGTCGCAGATCGCCGCGACCGAGGCGATCGGCGCCGCCGTCACCGACGCAAGCACATCGGCCGGCACCGGCTCGGTGGCCACGATCAGCACGGCCTCGATGGCGGCGTAGAGCTCTTGGTCGTCGACCGCACGCGCCCCGTCGAGGAGGTCGGCTGCGAACTCTGCGAGCCCGTTGGGAGTCCCTGTCGTGCCATTGGACGCATGGCCATTGCCGGCCGGCATCGACGGGTGCTGCGGCGGCCCTGAGTCCGACTGTGACGGCGGCAGTTCGGGGACTGTCCGCTCCGGCGGCTCGGCGACGGTGCGTCCCTCGTCGCTGACCAATCGCAGGCCGCGATCCGGAATCGATTGCGGTCCTCCGGTGCTCACGCAGCGTCCTCGGAGTAGCCGCTCGCTGCCACGGGCAGCGTCGCGTCGTCGCCCCCGATCCACTCCACGCCGATGTCGCCGAAACGCTCTGCCTGGTCCAGCTCGACCAGGCCGGACCCGAACAGCTCGAGCAGCGCCAGGAAGTACACGACGACGACGATGCGTTCGGTCAGATCGGAGGTGAGCTCGCGGAACGTCATGGTGCCGCTGCGGGTCAGCCGTTCGGCGATCTGGCTCAGCGCCTCGTCCACCGTGATGCCCGCGGCGCGCAGGTGGCTGATGTCGACACGGGGCACGGGCTTGGGCGCCAGCACGCGTTCGAGCGCCGCGGCGAGGTCATCGCGGGTGGCGCCCTCAAGCAGGTCGGGCGCGAATGCGATGAACCGTTCTTCGGGACCGGCGCGGCGCGGCCAGCTCAGCGCCGCGGCGTCCCAGCGCTCGCGCAGCAGCCGGGCCGCCTTGCCGAAGGTCCGGCCCTCGAGCAAGCGGGCCAGTGCGGCGTCCCGGATCCCGTAGGCCGCAAGTTCCTCGTCGAGATCCATCTCGCTCTCCGGCGCAGGCAGCAGCCGGCGGGACTTCAGCTCGATCAGCGTCGCCGCGAGCAGCGCGAACTCGCTTGCAGCCTCCATGTCGATCCGGTCGATCCGGCGCTCGCCAGCCGATTCGCCGTTGCGTGCGCCGCCTGCGGCGCCGGGGAGCTCGACTGCAGCCATCACGGCCACGAAATCGTCCACGAGGCGCGCCAGCGACACCTCCCAGATGTCGACCTCCTGGGAGACGACCAGCTTCACCAGCACATCCAGCGGGCCCGCGAAGGCCTCGGTGCGAACCTCAAAGGTCACGCGGCCCGAAGGTACCGCGACCTGGCAGGACCGCTCGGGATATTTCGCGGGTTTCTCTCGACGCCAGCCGGTACCGTCCGGCGCCATGACACGAGTGCTCTCGGGCATCCAGCCCACCGGCGACGTCCACCTCGGCAACTACTTCGGGGCGCTGCGCCAGTGGGCGATCGACCAGCACGACGCCGACGCCTTCTACTGCGCCGTCGACCTGCACGCCGTCACCATCCAGCAGGATCCCGAGCAGCTCCGCAGCGCGACGCTGGGCACGATGGCCACGCTGGTCTCGGTCGGGCTCGACCCTGAGGTCTGCACGCTGTTCGTGCAGAGCCACGTGCCCCAGCACACCGAGCTGTCATGGCTGCTCGAGTGCACCGTGTCATTGGGCGAGCTGCGACGGATGACCCAGTTCAAGGACAAGGCAGCCCGCGCCGAGGGGGGCGAGCAGGGCGGCGACCATGTCTCCGCCGGCCTGTTCACCTATCCGGCGCTGATGGCAGCGGACATCTTGATCTACGACGCCGACCGGGTGCCGGTGGGCGACGACCAGCGCCAGCACCTCGAGCTGACACGCGACGTTGCGCAGCGCTTCAACAGTCGCTACGGCGACACGTTCGTGATCCCCGACGCGGCCATCCCTGCCGTCGGCGCCAGGGTCATGGACCTGCAGAATCCCACGGCCAAGATGTCCAAGTCGGCAGAGAGCCCGCAGGGCTCGGTCGGCATCTTCGAGGATCCGGCCGACATTGCGCGCAAGTTCGCCCGGGCGGTGACCGATTCGGAGACCGAGGTCCGCTACGACCCCGAGGCGAAGCCGGGCGTCTCCAACCTGCTGTCGATCCTGGGCGCCGCCACCGGCCGCAGTCCCGCCGACGCAGCCGAGGGCTACAGCCAGTACGGGCCGCTCAAGTCCGACACTGCCGACGCGGTGATCGCCGTGCTCGAACCCATCGCAGCACGCAGAGCCGAACTCGAGGCCGATCCGGCCGAGCTCGCTCGCATCATCGCCGCCGGCGCCGACAAGGCTGAAGCAGTGGCCCGCGTCACCCTCGCCCGCGCCAAAGGGGCAATGGGCTTCCTGCCCAAGTAGCCGCCGACTGACAGACTGCCGCCACGAAGCCTCTGCAACGAGGCGACGCTTCAGAGTCTCCCTCGGTTGAGACGGAGAGGATCCGGCGTGAGGAAGCTGGCCGCTGCGGCGGCGATCATCACCGCAATGGTGCTGCTGGGGACGAGCCTCGTAGGCGCCCACGACCCCAAACCACCTGCGCCCGAATTCGGGACATGCAGCACGGGCGACGGTGCGGTCATCGTCAACAAGGCGTCAGCTCCCGACCTCATCGCAGCAAACCTCGCGAAAGGCGCCCTCGGCGACGCATGCATCTACGGGCCGGATGAGACACTGCATGATGCAGCATCTCCAATCATCGTCGTCGGTGGCCCGGCAGCAGTGCCCGAGGCAGGACTGCCCGCGGCTGCACAGCGCATCGGCGGACGAGATCGGTACGAGACCGCCGAGTTGATCGGGGAATGGGCGGCGAACAGAGCAGCAACCCAAGCAGCGGACGCTGACCTGGTCACTGTCTGCCGAGAGTTCGTCGGGCTTCCCCTTCACTCTGCTGACGTATTCTCGGACGACTTCTGGGGCGACGTCTACAAGTCAGAAGTGCAAGGCTCACGAGGCAGTTGGCTAGCGCTGTGCGCCTCCGCCCTGCCCCAATATGCGACGCGCATCTGCAATCTGCTTGCAGCCGAAGTAGACAGCGTTGGAACCGGCCCGGACGACGAGTACCACGAGCGGGTCATGGACGAGGTGTCGGATCGAGCTTGGCGCTCTCGCTGCGAACAAGGATGGTCTAGCGCTAACTCGGCGGTTCACCAGCGGATCCGAGCGAAGATCACTCAGCCAGCGACCACATTGCACGAAGAATGTCTGAATATCTGCATAAATTTGGTTGTGTTGTGTGACATACAATTGCATGCTTAGCGTATGTTCGCCGAGCTGCTCCGGGACCATCTTCCGGCCCTCGACGATGCTCTCGATGGCGGATTCGGCAACGGCCGCAGCGAGTCCGTGTGGCACGGCGCCGATCCGTGGACCCTCGAGGGCGATCCCGCCGACGCCAGATCTGCGGCCGATGCGGTAGGGCAAGGCAGCCCCATCGAGGACCCGGGCCTGGGGTCGTTGAGCTACAACGGGCTGCGAGACCGCATGGTCGAACTGGTAGCTGAGCGCAACCGCGTCGAGGGCGAGTACCTCGCCGTGGTGGGCGAGTTGGCTTCGCGTTTCGGCACCCAGGCTGCCGCACATGAGCTGCGGGACCTGACCCGCATGAACTCCTCCCAAGCACGAGCCGAGTCCCGCCTGGCCCACAGTCTGGTCGACCACGACATGACCGACACCCTCGACGCGCTGCGAGCCGGCGAGATCCACATGTCCCACGCGAAGGTCATCGCCCGCGAAGCGCCTAAGCAGCACCGCCGCAGCGAAGTGAGCTTCCTGGGGCTGTGCCGCGCCTATCCCTCCGACACTGTCGCCAAGCACACCCTGGCCTACGAAAGCCAGCAGGTCTACGCAGACCTCGCCGCCGAAGCCGCAGCCAGCGATCTCAGCCCCATCGACGCCGAGCTGGCGATGCAGCGCCATGAGCGCTTCGCGTCCATGCGCATTGGCGACGACGGCATGTGGCATCTGAGAGGCAAGTTCGACTTCCTCACCGGCCGCGAGCTCAACACCGCGCTCGAGGCTCAACTCCGGTCGCTGCGCCGCCGCGCCGAGTCCGGGTCTGCCAGCACCAGTAGCACCAACTCGGCCCCGCCCGGCGACAGCACAAACGACAGCAGTGACCCGGTGCCGACGCGTCGCCAATTGCTGGCCGACGCGCTCAGCGAGCTTGTGGCCGGCACCGCCACTGCGCGCCACGCCAAGAACAACCTCATCATCGTTGCCGACTACGACGCCACCAACGACAGGCTCGCCAACCCCCGCCTCGACGACGGCACACCCCTCTCAGCACAGATGCTCGTCGAACACGCCATCGATGCCAAGGTCCTCCCAGCGATGTTCAGCGCCGACTGGTCCCAGCTCGCGCTGGGCCGCACACGCAACGCCAGCGACGCCCAACGCCTCGTCCTCGCGGTGCGCGACGGCGGCTGCATCGGCTGCCGACTCACCTCCGAGCACACCCAGGCGCACCACATCGACTACTTCGAGAACGGCGGCCTCACCGACATACCCAACCTGGCATCACTCTGCGAGCCTTGCCACCGTGACCTCCACACCCACGGCCGCAAGATCCACACCCCACCCGACAGCCGACCCCAGCTCCAACCCCCCGAACCCCGCAACACCGACCCGCCTGTCTAGCGCTGCTTCGGTTCGTCTCGGTCAAGGCACCGGAATCGAACGGCTGCTCAGACTCCGATCAGCGGTCGCGGGTGATCTGCACGCTGTGGGTGTTGCCGTCGTCCGCGGTCACGGCGATCATGTAGCCCGCAACGGTGACCGATTCACCGGCTTGCAGAGTCGGGAAGTCGTCGACACGGCTGTTGCCGGAGTCCCCGGCGACCTTGATGGGCACCTGCCCGTTGCCGATACGGGAGTCCACGGTATACACCAGCACGCCTTCGTCGAGCAGCCCGTGGCGGGGCATCGCGCCGTTCTGGTGCGTGTGGGGCGCTGTGGCGTCGAAGCCCAGCCGGCGGCGGCTCTCGACGACGATCATCTCGTGCTCGCTGACCGGCACGACGAGCGCCGCTGTTCCTTCACCCGGCTTCGCCACCGGATGCAACCGCACCGTCGTGCCTGAGCGGACACCGCAAGCGACCTGCTCGGGGTTCAGCCATCCGAGCTGCCAGCGCGACCAGGACAGCATCTCTACCGGAGTCACGAGCCACAGCGAGTGATCAGGGTCTGAGTAGCGGGCCTTCAGGCCCATCAGTCCGATCTCGACTTCCACCCATGCAGTGCCGGGCGGCGGGTCCCCGACTGCGTGCCGGCTGCTGTCGAATGGGTACAGGTCCAACAAGCCGAAGTTGTGAGCGAGCTCATGTGCAGCAGTCAGACCCCAGTTCCACGGCTCACCCTTGCTCCGAGCCGGTTGCGAATTGATCCTGAAGCTCGAGAGATCGGTGCCATCGGCATGGGATCGACCGAGTGCATTGCCGCCCCCGAAATGGTTGCTCGGGAACACGACCAGCACGATGTCTGTGTCGGAGAAGTCGTAGCTGTCGTCGGCAAGTCGGATCGCTGCCGCGTCTGCCGACGGCCACAATGCGGGGTTATCACCGGCGTCAGGTGCACTGAAGGTCCGATACCCGTTCGGCGAACGCCACCACTTGTGCACGACATCGATGACGAGATCGAGATGCCCGTAGCTCTGCGCTTCGAGGTACTCCTCCATGATCCGCAACCCTGGGTCGATCTCGGCGTGCGTCGTGTAGGCGGCCTGCGCGTCGGGAAAGTCCATGAACAGCACCGTGATCTTCACCTGGCCCGATGAGGGATCGGCCGTTGCGGGAATCGGAAAACCCGCCGTCGTCCAAGCTCCAGCGATGCTCGGCGGGCGGCAGGCATCGTGATCCAGCGCCGACAACGCTTGGCCGGTTGGGGCACCTGCGGTGGCGTCACCGGCGGCGCGCCGGCCCACCAGCCGCGCAGTGGCCCACCGGTCGGCCCCGGAAAGACGCGTCATCGAGCGGCCGGCGATCTTCGTCGTCGGCACTGCTGCGGGACCGCCGACGACGAACCCGCCACCGTCTGCCGCCTGTAAGCGCGCCCGCTGGTCAGCGGGCATGGATTGGTCACGCGGGCCAGCCAGCACGATGCAATCGCTGCCGATCACCCCGGCAAGCATCGCCGCGGCGTAGATGTCCGACTGAGCCGCCGCATCCGAACCGACCACGATCGGCACCTGACCCCCGCACGACCCCTGCGACTGAGGCGGCACCGCGACTCCGTCGATCTTGGGAGGAACGTCGGCAGTCGCTGAAGCATCAGGTTCGACTCCAGCGGCATGTTGACCCACAATGCGGGCGGTGGCCCACCGGTCAGGCCCGAACAAGGGCACCATTTCGCGGCCGTCGATCTTGCCCCTCGGCACCGCCGCGGGGCCACCAACGACGAATCCGCCCGCATCCGCGGCCTCCAAGCGCTTCCGCTGGTGCGACGCCATGGGCTGGTCACGGGGACCGGCGAGCACAATGCAATCGCTGCCGATCACCCCGGCAAGCATCGCCGCGGCATAGATGTCCGACTGAGCCGCCGCATCCGAACCGACCACGATCGGCACCTGACCCCCGCACGACCCCTGCGACTGAGGCGGCAGCGCCACTGCGGCGGACTGCGCCGACACGGCCTCGGCAGGAACCAACGCGGCAAGCGCGCCCAATAGACACGCCGCCGCTGTGACGCCAATACGCCTATGCAGAACTACAAGACTCCGGGGGGGGGGTCGCAGCGAACATGGCAGCGGAACCTAGCACGCGCAATGCTCGCCACCCGAGTAGCACCTTCGGACTGGCCGGACCGCAGGTGTTGGATTGGGTCGCGGGCGTCAGTAGCGGGCGCGGGGGTGGGCTTGGCGGTAGACCTCGGTCAGGCGCTCTTGTGAGACTGCGGTGTAGCGCTGGGTGCTGGTGATGGAGGCGTGTCCCAGCAGCTCCTGCACGCTGCGGATGTCTGCCCCGCCGTCGAGCAGGTGGGTGGCACACGAGTGGCGCAGCACGTGCGTCGTGAGCTGGTCTGCCCCCAGGCCGACCCGGTCGCCGTGGCGCCGCACGATCAGCCACACGCCCTGGCGGGTGATCCGGCGCCCCCGGGCATTGAGGAACAGCGCAGCCGCATCGTCACGGGAGCGCCACGCGGCGGGTTCCAGCGCTCCCCTGCCCGCGCCGCTCAGCCACTCCCCCACGGCATTCGCGGCGTGACGCCCCACCGGCACGACTCGCTCCTTGCCTCCCTTGCCCCACACCCTCATCAGCCGCTCGTCGAGGTCCACGTCGCCGAGCGACAGCGCCACCAGCTCGCTGGCACGCAGCCCCATGCCGTAGAGCACTTCGAGCATCGCCCGGTCGCGCCGCGCCAAGGGGTCGCCCCCGACCGGGGAGGCGAGCAGCTCGGCGACCTGGTCGTAACGCAGGGCCCGTGGCAGCCCGGCCGGTGTGCGGGGCACGTCGAGGTCACCCGCAGGATCAGATGCTGCGAGATCCTCGGCAACGAGGAACCGGTACAGGCCCCGCAGGCTGACCGCAGCCCGGGCGACGGTAGACGGTGCGCGGTCGAGGTCGTCGCGCAGGTGCGCCAGGTAGGCAGCGATATCACCTGAGCCGGCCTCCAGCAGGCCCCGGCCTCGCTCGCTCAGCCACGCCGAGAACGCATCCAGATCGGCCCGGTAGGACTCGACTGTGCGCGCTGCTCGTCCACGTTCGTTGGACAGCCAGCCCAGGTAGTCCTCGGCTTCGACCGTCAGCACACCAATCAGGGTGGCAGACAACGGCACCGAACAGATGCCATCGCCGCGGAGGCGGCAGGAGACCCAATGACGTTGCGGCCGGTCGGATCGCGAGAGTCGAGGATCTTGCCTTCTCCTCAGCGGGCGCAGCTGCCCGTGCGGCGCTCTAGCCGAGCGGTCCCGTCGCAGCGGAGGTCGGGAGCAGCTGCGGGTTGCGGCCCTCGGCCCGTGCGAGCGCAGCGCCCACCAGGCCGCAGAACAGCGGTGCGGGCCGATTCGGTCGGCTCTTGAATTCGGGGTGCGCCTGGGTGCCCACCCAGAACGAGTGGCCGTCCAGCTCGATGAATTCTGCCAGCCGACCGTCGGGCGAGAGCCCGCTGCACTGCAGGCCCGCTTCTTCCATCCGCTCGCGGTAGGCGCTGTTGACCTCGTAGCGATGGCGGTGCCGCTCATTGACGAGGGTGTCGCCGTACATCGCGGCGACCCGGCTGCGCGGCGCGAGCCGTGCGACATAGGCACCGAGTCGCATGGTGCCGCCCTTGTCCTGGATGCCGCGCTGGGCGTGCATGAGATCGATGACGGGGTGCAGCGTGTTGGCGTCGAACTCGGTCGAGTTGGCGCCCAGCAAACCCAGCTCGTTGCGGCAGAACTCGACAACCATGACCTGAAGGCCCAGGCACAGGCCCAAGCACGGAATGTCGTTCTGGCGGGAGTAGGCCGCCGCGGCGATCTTGCCCTCGATGCCGCGCGAGCCGAAACCGCCGGGAATCACCATGCCGTCGAGGTGCCGCAGCCGTCCGGCGGCAAGCAGGCCCTCGATCTCCTCGGAGTGGATCCACTCGATGTCGACTTCGACGCCGTGGTAGGAGGCCGCGTGGCGCAGCGCCTCGACCACCGACAGGTAGGCGTCGGGCAGCGTCACGTACTTGCCGATGATGCCGATGCGCACCGTCGCCTCCGGCGCCTTGATGCGCGCGAGCATCCCTTCCCAGTCGGCAAGGTCGGGCTCGACGTCTTCCAATCCCAGGATGCCCAACAGGAAGCTGTCGAGCCCCTCGGAACGCAGCACCATCGGGATCTCGTACAGGACCGACGAGTCGGGGGCGTTGACCACCCCGGCCAGCTCGACGTCGCTGAGGTTGGAGATCTTGTTGCGCAGGCCGTCCTCGATGGGACCCTCGCTGCGCAGCACGATGGCATCGGGCTGCACGCCGCGGCTGCGCAGCTCGGTCACCGAGTGCTGGGTGGGCTTGGTCTTCTGCTCGCCCGAGGGACCGATGAACGGCACCAGCGTCACGTGCACGTAGCAGATGTTCTGCCGACCGACCTCGAGACGCATCTGGCGGATCGCCTCGAGGAACGGCAGGATCTCGATGTCGCCGACGGTGCCGCCGACCTCGGTGATCACCACGTCGACATCACTGGTTGCCAGCTTGCGGATGCGCTCTTTGATCTCGTCGGTGATGTGCGGGATGACCTGGACCGTCCGGCCGAGGTATTCGCCGCGGCGCTCGTCTGCGAGCACCTTCTGGTAGATCGAGCCGGTCGTGGCGTTGGAGTCGCGGGTCAGCGACACGTCGATGAACCGCTCGTAATGGCCGAGGTCGAGGTCGGTCTCGCCGCCGTCGTCGGTGACGAACACCTCGCCGTGCTCGTAGGGATTGAGCGTGCCCGGGTCGACGTTGATGTACGGGTCCAGCTTCTGCATGGTGACCCGCAGGCCCCGCGCCACGAGCAGGCGTCCGAGAGACGCTGCGGTGAGCCCTTTGCCGAGGGAGCTGGCTACACCGCCGGTGACGAAAATGTGCTTAGCCACGCGGCGATTTGGATGGACTCTGGGGCATGTGTCATCAAGCTACCGTCGCTTCGGACCGCGTTGGCTGATGCAGGGTTGGCTGATGCCGGAGGGAAGCCATGAGCGACAGCGGTGAGCGCACCCAGAACGCCGGCGACGACCGCGCGCCGGCCGACCTGGTGGTGCACAGTGCCGATCTGGTGGCGACCTGCGATGAGCAGCACCGCGAGATCGCCGGCGGCTGGGTCGCTGTCACCGGCGGGCTGATCAGCGCGGTCGGCACCGCCTCCGAGACACCGCCTGCGGCCGGCCGGCGCATCGATGCCAGCGGGTGCCTCGTGACGCCCGGGCTCATCAACACCCACCATCACATGTACCAGAACCTCACCCGGTCCTACGCGCCGGCGCTGCGGGGCGGCCTGTTCGACTGGCTCACCACGCTCTACCCGCTGTGGGCGCGCCTTGACGAAGAAGGCGCGTACCTGTCGGCCTGGGTGGGCCTCGCCGAGCTGGCGCTGGGAGGCTGCACCACCAGCACCGATCACCTCTACGTGCATCCCCGCGGTGGAGGCGACCTGATCGCAGCCGAGATCGCAGCCGCGGCCGAGCTGGGAATGCGCTTCCACCCGACTCGCGGGTCCATGTCGCTGGGCCAGTCTGATGGCGGGCTGCCGCCCGACGAGGTCTGCCAGACGCCCGAGGAGATCCTCGAGGACTCCGAGCGGCTGGTGAGCGTTCACCACGACACCGCTGCGGACGCGATGGTCCGCATCGCGCTCGCGCCGTGTTCGCCGTTCTCGGTCTCGACGGGCCTGATGACCGCCACGGCGGATCTGGCCGAGCGGCTCGACGTGCGGCTGCACACCCACCTGTGCGAGGACCCCGGCGAGGACGGGTTCTGCCTGGAGATGTTCGGCATGCGGCCGGTGGACTACTTCGAGCATTGCGGATGGGGCTCGGATCGCTCGTGGATTGCGCACGGCGTGCAGCCCAACCCCGCCGAGATCGCCCGCTTGGGCGCATGGGGCACCGGTGTGGCGCACTGTCCGAGCTCGAACCTGCTGCTCGGCGTGGGAGTGGCGCCGGTGCGGGAGCTGCGCGCCGCCGGGGTGCCGGTGGGACTCGGCGTGGACGGCTCGTCGAGCACTGACTCGGCGTCGATGTGGACCGAGGCACGCAATGCGCTGCTCGTCGGACGGCTGCGCGACGGCCAGCGGCACTTGAGCGCCGACAAGGGACTGGACAGCGGCAGGCCCGCCGATGACGGCAGCGACGGTGACGCCGATGACGCTGCCGGGGAGGGCTCGGTCTACATCTCCGCTCGCGATGTTCTGGATATGGCGACCCGTGGCAGTGCAGGCTGCCTGGGCCGGGAGGGCGAGATCGGCGAGCTGACGCCCGGCGCCTGCGGCGATCTGGTGGTGTGGCAGCTCGACGGACCGGCGTTCGCCGGCGTGCTGTCCGATCCGATCGAGGGGTGGCTGCGCTGCGGCCCGCTGTCCGCGCGCGACACGATCGTGGCCGGCCGTGCGGTTGTGACCGGCGGCCAGATCGTCCATCCCGCGCTCGATGAACGCCTGGCAGCACATCGGCTTTGCGCCGCTGCCATGCAGCGGGCATAGGGCACAGCGCCGCTGCCATGCAGCGGGCATAGGTGTGTTCGTTTAGTAGTCGCGGTACGGGGAGCCGAGCCGGTCCAGCCAGCGCAGCGGCCGGACGGCGTCGATGATGCGGCTGAATGACCAGCGCTCGCTGGCCACGTTGAGCGCAGCGAGCAGGCCGAGCACCACCCATTCGACGGTTGCCGGGCAGGCCGCGACGGTGGCCATGCCCAGCAGGGCACCGAGCGGGTTGACGCCGGTGTCGCCCTGCATGTGCAGTTCTGCCATCTCGCTGCGCAGCAGACCAAACGCGGCACCAACGGCGGCCGCAGCCCAGATCGCCCAATGCTCGGCCTCAAGCCCGGGTCCGTGGATCTCGACTCCGTCGGCCGCCACCAGGCCTGCCGGCACGAGTGCCGCGATCCACCACGCGAGCGCTGCCTTTGTGGCACGTCCTGGTGCACGGTCCAGCAGGTTCAGCAGATTCGCTCCTAAAGCCACGACGATGGCGCCGCGCAGCAGCGCCATCACGCTCCATGTCGACTCTGCATCGCCCAGGAGGACGTCGATCAACGACTCCCCGCCGTCACGCCATCCTCCAAGACCGCTCGTGACCCAGTCGACGAACCCGCTCGCATCACCCCACGTCGCCATCTGTACGGCCACCAGCGCAAGAACCAGGCCTCCAAAGGCCTTCTCCAGTCCCGTCGTGGGCCGCCGGCGCTGCAGGCTGTGCTGCAGGTGCCCGCGGAATCCGCTGGCTGCGGAAGCTCCGCCCGCGGCGATACCGGACCTGTCGTCGCGATAGCCCAAGAGGCCGAAACCGACAAGAAGCACCAAGGCCGCAGCGCCTTGCATCGCTACTGCCGCGCTCGGCGAGCGGAGTCCGAAGTCCAACCCTCCTTTGACGAGCCTCCACTCCACCTCGGAGCGTCTCAAGTCATAGAGGGCCGCTGTTGCGGCGATCATCGTCACCGCACTCGCGACGATGATGACGAGGCCGCTCACGGCGACGATCGGCTGACCCCGATAGTTGGGGCGCATCCAACGTTCCCGTCCCATCCGGGCACCCAGCGAGCTCCACAGCAGAGCCGCAGCAGCCGCGGACATCACGAACGCCGCGGCGAGCAAGGCGGCGGTCTGCAGTCGGTGGTCGGCAGCTGAAGCGACAAGTCCGGGTGACGGCTCCATCAGAGCGCTCGCTGGGCGCGCCACGAACTCACGAGTCGCTCGATGGCCGACGTTGCCGAAGCCCGATGCGGTTCCCCATTCCTCTCAGCGATGCGGGGCGCAGCCGTGATCCGAGGCGCCGCCATCGGGCTGATCTCAGCCGTGAGACGGCGTTGCGCGGCGACGGCAGGCGCAACGAGCGCAGCCGTCGGCCTCGGACGTGCACCCGGCTGCCCAGCGAGGCCAGCAGGTGGAAGGCCGCTCTTGGAGCGCCGATGCGGGACATCACCGCCCGGTAGACATCGCGGCCGATCCGGGCCCGGTGGGAGATCCCCCTGACGTCACGGCCGCTGGGCATGTGCGAGAACGCGACTTCGACCTCGCGGATCGTGGCGCCGCGCGCCGCCACGTCGAGCGTCAATCCGATCTCGAGTCCGAAGCGCCCGGCGAATTCGACAGATCGCAGCAGCGATCCCCGCACCGCGCGTTGGCCCGACAGCGGTTCGGCCAGCGTCAGTCCCGTCTGGGCGCGAACGACGTGAGCCGCGAATGCCTTGACGAAACCGAAACCGCTGGGCCGGCTCGGAGGGCCGAGCACGGCGATCGCCATGTCGGCTAGGCCCTGCGCGACCGGCTCCAGCAATTCGCCTGCGAGCGCCGCGCTGTCGCCCACGTCAGCGTCGATGAGCAGGTACGCCTCGGGAGCACCGGATGCCACCACTCCCGCTGCAACTGCGGCCCCCTTGCCGCGGTTGCGGGCGAACTCGACGACGCGGGCGCCCGCCGCTGCGGCGGCCGCCGCGGTGTGGTCTGCGGAGCCGTCGTCCACGACGATGACGTCGAGCACATCGGGCACCGTGCGCAATGCCGTCACCGTGGCACCGACGGTGTCGGCCCGGTTGTACGCCGGCACGATCGCCACCGCGTGGGTCATGGCGGGCCCAGTCCGTGATCGGGAGCGGCCGCCGAGAAATGAGTGACCGCAGGCAGCTCCTCCAGCGCAACCAGCAATGCCAGGTCGCCCGAGAACGTGTCCACCCGGTCGATGGTCGAGAACGACTCCCACAGCAGCGGATCGGACTGGACTCCGGCGACCACCGAGCCGTATGCGGCAGTCGCCGCGCCGCCGGCGGGGACCTCGACGATGACCGCGGTGCCGGCGTGCCCATCATCTGCGATTGAACGCAGCAGATCGAACACAAATGCCTGATTCAGGCGTGTAGCGGCGGCATCGGTGATCACCACGAGCCGCAGTTCCTCCCCGCCGAGCAGGTGCAGCGCCACGGCGCCGGTGCCGTCGTGGGTGACCAGCTCCAGATCCCGCAGCACGGTGAGCGCAGTACGCGTCCGCGGCACCGACGAGAATCCTCGCGAGAAGCCGTCGAGGGCACCGGAATCGGTGATGGCGTCGACATCGGTGTCGCGAACCGCGCCGGATCCTGCCTCGTCAGGCCGGAACAGTGCCTGCGGCACCAGGAATCGCAGAGACCTCTGCACCGCAGTGCGGCTGTTGCCGGCCAGCGAGAACGCGTCGGCGATCTGGTTGCGCACCGACGCGTCGTCGAGGCGCAGGTCGTCGCTGAGCCAGAGCACCCCGCCGAGCTGCGCATCGGTCTCGGCAATCCGGCTGCGGACAGCGGCCACTGCGGCGGGGTCGACGATCTCGGGAGCGACGATCAGCGTCGTGGTGCCGCTGAGGCGCCCCTGCGGGAGATACGGCCGCACGAGGTCCTCCACCTCGAACCGCTCCGAGCGCGCGTCGTCGACGCTCGCGAGCGCCTCATCCCGAGCTGCCACAGCTTCGTCACGAGCCGCTTCAGCTTCAGCGGACCGGTCGATCGCCTCCTGGGTATCGGCTTGGAGCTGGTCCACGCGCGATTCCAGGTTGCTCACGAGCACCGAATCCACGAACGTCGAGCCCAGCGCCAGGCCGATCGCCAATGCCAGGAACACCGCCGCGATGGACACGATGTGGTAGCGGAGATTGATCACTCAGAAACCCATGTTGATCCACAGTGTGCGCAGCAGCAGCCGGCCTGGCTCGGTCACCGCCGCGATCACTCCGATCGTGAGGAGGGCCGACACGATGAGCATCGCCATGTCGCGCTTGCGCACCTGTGTCCGGTACAGCCGGCTCACACCCTTGGCATCCACCAGTGCCGAGGAGACCTGCATCCGCGTGAGGAACGTCGATGCCATGCCGCTGCGGCCCTTGTCGAAGAAATCCACCATCGACGTGTGCGACCCGACCTCCACGATCTGTTCGGCTCGCTGCTCGAATGCCAGCCGCAGCGCGAGGTCCTCGCTGGTGCCTGGTGCCGCGATGACGTCGTAGTCGAGGCCTGCGTCGTCGAGTCTGCGGGCTCCCGGCGCGCCTCCGGAGGGGTAGCCGTGCACGATCAGCTGCGCTCCGCAGTTCAACGCTCGCGGCGAGACCGAGTCGAAGTCGCCGATGATGATCTGAGGTGTGAGACCTGCGTCGAGCAGGGCATCGGCGCCTCCGTCCACGCCGATGATCACGGGTCGCATGTCGGCCATGTAGCCCGAGCGCCGAAGTGCCGCGAGATCCTCCCGGTAGTCGATGCCGCGCACCACCACGAGCACGTGCCGGCGACGCAGCTGGTGGCGCAGCGGGGGGACCTCCAGCTCGTCGGTGAGGATCTGCGGCTCTTGGTCCAAGTACTCCAGCGTGTTGCGAGCGAAGCTGCCGAGCTCGCTGCGCACTGCCACACGCGCCGCCTCCAGGACACGTTCGAAGTACTCGGCATCTCGGTGGTAGCCGGTACCGATGAGCTCGCCCGCACGCAGCACCTCGCCGTCCGTCACGGCGATCTCGTCACCGTCTCGCAGCGACTCGAACGCACCTTCGCCGACATCGTCGAGCACGGGCACCCCGGCTTGAGCGAGCGTGAGCCCGCCCAGCGCCGGATACCTGCCGCTCATCGTCGGCACGGCGTTGACCACCGCTGCCGCCCCCGCTGCAAGGAGTCCGTCCGCAGCGACCCGGTCCAGATCCGAGTGGTGTATGACAGCGATCTCGCCGCGTTCGAGACGCGGCAGCAGGTTCTTGGTGCGGCGATCCACCCGACACCGTCCTGCCACTCCCGCATGACGGCTGTTCCGGCGGCGACGCAGGCGGCGGCGTGCCGGGTTCATTCGCCGCCGGGTCGTGCTCACGGGACTGGACTGCTGGCCGCAGGCTGCGCATCTCGGGGGCTCGGCCGGGACGCCTCGGCACTGCGGAGCAGATCGCTCGCGTGCTGGCGACCGCTGTCCCACGACGGCTGCCCCGCGAGCATCCGCGCCAGCTCGGCCACGCGATCGGTCCCGTTCACCGCGACCAGATCGGAGGCCACCGACACCCCGTCATCGGACTTGCGCACGGCGACGTGGTGGTGAGCGAACGCCGCGACCTGCGGGAGATGCGTCACCACCAAGACCTGGTGATGCCCGGCCAACGAGGTGAGCGCCTGACTGACTGCCAAGGCAGCTTCGCCGCCGATGCCGGCGTCCACTTCGTCGAACACCAGCGTGGGCGGACCGGCGGTGAGGACCAGCCGCAGCGCCAGCATCACCCGCGCCAGCTCTCCGCCCGAGGCCACCTTCGACAACGGTCCGGGCGGCGAGCCCCGATTGGCGCTGAAGAGCAGCTCGACGCCGTCGCACGGCGGATCGCCGGCGACCCGGACTTCCAGCGTTCCGCCGGCCAGCGCCAGCGACGCCAGGTGCCCGGTCACGGCGTCGGCGAGGCCGGGAGCTGCCGCCTGGCGAGCCGCAGCCACTGCGCGGGCCTCGTCGTCGACGCGGCGCTGCGCCGCAGCGATGCCTGCCTCCAGCTCGGAGGCAAGCTCAGCGTGACGCTCGAGCTGCGAGAGGCGTTCGGCGGCACGAATCCCGAACGCCGCCACCTCGGCGAGCGTGTCGCCGTACTTGCGCGTCAGCTCGCGCAGCATCTGGTGCCGCGCCCGCACCTCGGCCAGCGCCTGCGGATCATCCTCGATGGCGTCGAGCACGCCCCGCAGCTGCGCGACGGTGTCGTCCAGCTCCGCAGCTGCCGCTGCAAGGCGCTCGCTGGTGGGAGCGAACGCCGTGCGGCCGGCTAGGGCCGCCGCGGCGCTGCCCAGCTTGTCGATGACGCCGTCGTCGCCTGACAGCGCTTGGCGTGCAGCGTGGCCGTCAGCGAGGTGGGCTGTGGCGTCGGCGAGGAGATCTTCCCGCTCAGCGATCTGTTCGAGTTCGCCGGGGTCGTCCAGTTGCGCCGCGGAGATCTCGTCGACCTGGTAGCTGAGCAGGTCCATCTCCTGTGCCCTGGCTCGTGCATCACCGCCGAGCGCCTCAAGATTGTCGACCAGTGCGCGCAGCTCATCACGCGCCGCTCTCAGCGGGCGCAGGTCGACGCCGCCCCAGCGATCCAGGGCCTCGCGTTGGGTCCGCGGACGCAGCAGCGACTGGTGCTGGTGCTGGCCGTGCAGGTCGACAAGCCCGATGCCGAGTTCGGCAAGCTCGGGTGCCGATGCCATGGTGCCGTCGAGGTAGGCGCGGCTGCGGCCTGCGGCCGGGATGACGCGGCGCAGCACCCGCTCGCTGCCGTCGGGGCCGACGAACCTGCCCTCCAGCACCGCTTCGTCAGCCCCTGAGCGCACCATCGCAGGATCTGCACGCCCACCCATGAGCAGCTGCACCGCCTGGACGACAAGCGTCTTGCCGGCGCCGGTCTCGCCGGTCAGCGCCGTCATGCCGGCGCCGAGCACCAGCCGGGCGCTGGAGATCACGCCGAGATTGCGCACGGCCAACTCGGCCAGCATCGGCGGCTCAGCGATCCTTGAGGCCGAACTTGTGCTTCAGCACGCGGTGGAAGCTGTCGCCGCCGGCGGTCACCAGCCGGGCGGTGTAGGGGGCACGCGTGACCACGAGTTCGTCGCCGGTCTGCAGCATCGTGGCGGATCGGCCGTCCACGGCCGCGAGTGCCGGACGCTCGCTCATCACCCGGATGCCGATCTCGGTGTCGGGAGGCAGCAGCAGCGATCGGTCGAACAGCATGTGCGGTGCGACCGGCGTGACCTGCAGCGACGAGTGCGTCGGCGCCACGACGGCCCCGCCTGCGGAAAGGCTGTACGCGGTCGACCCAGTGGGGGTGGACACGATGATGCCGTCGGCTGCGTAGGTGGCGAACATGTCGCCGTCGAGCCACACCTCCAGCCGGACCGTGTGGCCTGGATCGCGCTTCTCGAGGACGACCTCGTTCAGGCCCGTCCACGCCGCGGCATCATCGCCGTCGTCGGTGTCGCTTCCGGGCGCTCTGCGCACCGATGCGCTGACCATCATCCGCTCGGAGGTCTCCAGTGAGCCCGCGAGCGCAGCCGCGACGGCCGCGACCAGCTCGGACGGCTCGAACGGGGTCAGGTAGCCGAGGTGTCCGACGTTCACACCGAGCACTGGCACTCCTGCCGCGGCGACCAGGTCGAGCGAGCGCAGCATCGTGCCGTCGCCCCCGACGCTCACAGCCAGATCGGGCACAGCGCGGATCGGCTCGGGTGCGACCAGATCGCCGCGACCGATGCCCATTGCTTCAACGCGCCCCATCAACACGGCATGACCCTCGTTCTCGAGCCAGTCCACGAGCCCCTTCGACGCGGTCAGCGCTTCGTCGCGCTCGGCGTGCGCGACGACGAGCACGGCGCTCATCGGGAGCTCCCCGTGGTGGCGCCTTGGTTGTGGGCGTGCTGCACCGCTGCGTCGATGGCGCTGTGGAGCACGAAATCGGCTGCGCCGGCAGTCTCGGTGCGCCGGCAATGCAGGAAGAACTCGACATTGCCCGCGGCGCCACGCAACGGCGACGGGGTGATGCCCGCCTGCACGAGCCCATAGGAGGACGCCGACGCCGCCACTTCGGCCAGCACGCGCCGCCACACCGCCGGATCGCGCACGACACCCTTGCCACGCGACGCCTCGCGGCGGCCGGCTTCGAACTGGGGCTTGACCAGCAGCACGAGATCGCCGCCGGGCGCGGTGCAGCCTGCCAGGCGTGCCATCACCGTTCGCAGCGAGATGAATGACAGATCCGCGGTCACGATGCCGGCGGGCCCGCCGATGTCATCGGCGTCGAGATGGCGAACGTTGCAGCGTTCGCGCACCGTGACCCTCGGGTCCTCGCGCAGCCCGGCATCGAGCTGTCCGCGGCCGACATCGACCGCCACGACGCCTGCTGCACCACGCTGCAGCAGGCAATCGGTGAATCCCCCGGTGCTCGCACCGGCATCGAGCGCCAGCCGGCCGCGAACATCGATCTCGAAGGCATCCAGCGCCGCGTCGAGCTTCTCGCCGCCGCGCGAGACGAAGCGGGCGCCTTCGCCGCTGACGTGGACGGGTTCGGACGCCGCCACCATCCGCGATGCCTTGTGCGCGACCGTACCGCTGACCAGCACACGGCCGCCGGAGATGAGGGCTTGCGCCGCGGTCCGGGTAGGTGCCATGGCCCGGCGCACGAGCTCGCTGTCGAGGCGTCGTCGCACGGCGGTCATAGAGCCGAAAGTACCAGCGCGTCCCGCTGCCGCAGCAGGGGTTTTCGGGCGAGAGAGAAAGTTCTCAGACGAACCAAGTGCCGCGTGAGCGCAGCATCTGCCCGATGTCCGCAGCGCCCTGCTTCTGCTGGGCCGCCGCCAGCTGCCGCGTGGTGGCCATGGCGTACTCGCTGCGGCGCACGGCACGAAACACGCCGATCGGCGTCGGCTCGAAGGGCCCGCGCGCCAGCCGGGCCAGCATGAAGGCCGTGGAGGGGTCGTGCTTGGACTCGTCGTGAACCAGCAGTTCGTCGTCGCCGACGTCGGCGGTATGGACCACCCGGGCGCAGCCCGCCTCGTCGATCACGCCGAACTCGCCGTCGGCCCCGAAGCGGATGGGCTCGCCATCGCGCAGCGGGATGAGGTTGGCGTCGCGGTTCTGCTTCTTGGTGACGCCCTCGAACGCTCCGTCGTTGAAGACGTTGCAGTTCTGGAAGACCTCGACGAACGCCGCCCCGTCGTGGGCATGAGCCCGCTGGAACGTATCCATCATGTGCTGGCGATCCATGTCGTGCGTCCGAGCGACGAACGAGGCCTCAGCCCCGAGCGCCACCGCCAGCGGGTTGAACGGGGCATCCAGCGAACCCATCGGCGAGCTCTTGGTGACCTTGCCGATCTCGCTGGTGGGGCTGAACTGACCCTTGGTAAGGCCGTAGATCTGGTTGTTGAACAGCAACAGCTTGATCTTGACGTTGCGCCGAAGGGCGTGGATCAGGTGGTTGCCGCCGATGGACAGCATGTCGCCGTCGCCGCCGATCACCCACACGTCGAGATCGGGACGAGCCATCGCGAGGCCGGTCGCGATGGCCGGCGCACGGCCGTGGATCCCGTGAACGCCGTAGGTGTTCATGTAGTACGGGAACCGGGCGGCACAGCCGATGCCGGAGACGAACACGGTGTTGCGCGGCTCGGTGCCGAGGCTCGGCATCAGCATCCTCAGCGCCGTGAGGATGGAGTAGTCGCCGCAGCCGGGGCACCACCGCACCTCCTGGTCGGAGGCCCAGTCGCCGGGCTGTGTCGTCGGCGTGAAGGACGTGTCGGTCATCGTGCTGTATGCCTCTCGGGTTGCTTGATCGGGGTCGCGGTGCTCATACCGTCGACAGTTCTTCGAGTCGCTTTCGTACAGCGTCGGTCACCTCGCCGGTGGTGAACGGCACGCCGTCGATCTTGCCGATGTGGGAGACATCGATCAGGTACTTGGCACGCACGATGTCGCACAGCTGGCCCTTGTTCATCTCGGGGCACACCACAGCGCGGTAACGCCGCAGCACGTCGCCGAGGTTGGCCGGCAGCGGATGCAGGTGGCGCAGGTGCACGTGTGCCACCTCGAAGCCGGCCTCGCGCAGCCGTCCCGCGGCCGCGTCGATGGCGCCCCACGTGGAGCCCCAGCCCAGCACCGCCAGGTCGGCGTCGACGTCGCCGGCGACTTCCACGTCGGGCACGTCGACGCCGTCGACCTTGGCCTGCCGCAGGTTGACCATGAGCTGGTGGTTCTCGGGCTCGTAGGAGATGTTGCCGGTGCCGTCCTCTTTCTCGATGCCGCCAACGCGGTGCATCAGATCGGGCGTGCCGGGGATCGCCCACGGTCGAGCCAGCGTCTCGGGGTCACGCAGGTACGGCAGGAAGATGCCGTCGCCGTCCTCGTTGGTGCCGTTGAACCCGGTGGCGAACTCGACGCCGATGTCGGGCAGCGAATTCACATCGGGCAGCAGCCACGGCTCGGAGCTGTTGGCCAGGTAGCCGTCGGAGAGCACGATCACCGGCGTCCGGTACTTCAGCGCTATGCGGCACGCCTCGATCGCGACGTCGAAGCAGTCGGCCGGGCTGCGCGGTGCCACCACCGGCAGCGGCGACTCCGAATGCCGCCCGTACATGGCCATCATCAGGTCGGCCTGCTCGGGCTTGGTGGGCAGGCCCGTGGAGGGACCGCCGCGCTGGATGTCGAGCACCACCAGCGGCAGCTCCAAGCTGACTGCCAGGCTGAGCGTCTCGCCCTTGAGCGCCAGGCCCGGGCCCGACGTGGAGGTGAACGCCAGCGCGCCGCCGAACGCCGCGCCGACCGCGGAGGCCGCCGCGGCGATCTCGTCCTCGGCCTGGAATGTCCGCACGCCGAAGTTCTTCTTCAGCGACATCTCGTGCAGGATGTCCGAGGCCGGCGTGATGGGGTACGAGCCCAAGAAGACCGGCAGGCGTGCCAGCTGACCTGCGACGATGCAGCCCCATGCCAACGCGGTGTTGCCGTTCACGTTGGTGTACTCGCCAGGAGCCAGCGGCGCCGGCTTCACCTCGTAGTGGGCCTCGAATATCTCGGCGGTCTCGCCGAAGTTGTAGCCCGCCTTGAACGCAGACGTGTTGGCATCGATGACCTGCGTGCGGCCCCGGAACTTGGTGTTGATGAACTCGAGCGTCGGTTCGACGGGCCGGGTGTACATCCACGAGATCAGCCCGAGGGCGAAGAAGTTCTTGGACCGCTCCGCGTCGCGCGGCTTTACGCCGTGCTGGGCCACCGCGTCGCGGGTGATCTGGCTCATGGGCACGGGATAGGTCCGGTAGTCGTCGAGCGTGCCGTCGTCGAGCGGGTTGGTGGCGTATCCGGCCTTCTCGAGGTTGCGCTCGTTGAACGCATCGGTATTGACGATCAGCGCTCCGCCCTGCGCGAGGTTGTGCAGCTGGGCCTTGAGCGCTGCGGGGTTCATGGCCACGAGCACCGTCGGCGCATCGCCCGGCGTGGTGATGTCGAAGTCGGAGATCCGCACCTGGAACGCCGATACGCCTGCCAGCGTCCCTTGGGGCGCCCGGATCTCGGCAGGAAACTCGGGCAGCGTCGACAGGTCGTTGCCGAGCGCCGCCGAGATGCTCGTGAACTGATCGCCTGTCAGCTGCATACCGTCGCCAGAGTCGCCGGCGAAACGGATGATGACCTCGTCGATCTCCTGCAGCGGCAATTCGCGCGATGCGGTGTCGGTCACGGTTTCTCCTCGAAGAAGTACGGCACGGGGGGAAAGCGGCCGCTCCAGGCGACCACGCTAGCCGCGGCCGCAGCGATGCGGCCGGGTAGGGATTCACCTCAGGCGATGGTCACCGCCGGGTCCAAGTAGACGTTCTGGATGGCGCCGAGCAGCTCGACGCCTTCGGCCATCGGCCGCTGGAATGCCTTGCGGCCCGATATGAGTCCGATGCCGCCGGCTCGCTTGTTGATGACCGCCGTCGTGACCGCTTCGGCCAGATCGGTTGCGCCGGAGCTGGCTCCCCCGGAATTGATCAGCCCGACGCGCCCCATGTAGCAGTTGGCCACCTGCCAACGGCACAGGTCGACGGGGTGTTCGCTGGTGAGCTGGTCGTACACGGCGGCGTGGGTCTTGCCGAACCCGGGCACCGAGACAAATGCGCCATTGTTCTCCGGCAGCTTCTGCTTGATGATGTCGGCCTCGATCGTCACCCCGAGGTGGTTGGCCTGAGCGGTGGCATCGGCAGCCACGTGGTGGTCGACCCCGCCGTCCTGGCCTGAGAGGTTGATGGCCGAGTTGCGCAGGTAGCACCACAGCACCGTGAACATGCCCAACCGGTGGGCCTCCTCGAATGCAGCGGCCACCTCGGTGATCTGGCGGCCGCTCTCGGGCGAGGCGAAGTAGATCGTCGCCCCGACGCCGGCTGCCCCGAGTTCATGAGCCCGGGCCACCGACCCGAACATGATCTGGTCGTATTTCGCCGGATATGTCAGCAGCTCGTTGTGGTTGAGCTTGACGATGAACGGAATGCGATGGGCGAAGCGGCGGGACACGGCGCCGAGCACGCCGAAGGTGGTGGCCACGGCGTTGCAGCCCCCTTCGATGGCCAGCTCAACGATGGAGGCCGGGTCGAAGTAGATCGGGTTCGGGGCGAACGAGGCCGCGCCCGAGTGCTCGATGCCCTGGTCCACCGGCAGGATCGAGACGTAGCCAGTGCCGCCGAGGCGACCGTGATCGAACAGCGACTGGAGGCTCCGCATGACCTGCGGGGAGCGATCGGTGCCGGCGACGACATCGGTCACGAAGTCGGGCCCGGGCAGGGTCAGCAGGTCTCGCCCGATGCCTTCGCACTTGTGGTCCAGCAGGTTGGAGGCCTGATCGCCCAGCAGGCGCACAATGTCGGTGGTCACGATGAACAGTTCGCCTCAAGCTGTCTGGCGGCGCCGGTAGCGGGGCTGGGATTGGGGCGGGTACGGGGGGCGGCGCACGCCGAATGACGGGTTCACTTTATCCGCGCGGTTCCGCCAGAAGGCTGATCCGGCGGGCTGGTCTGTGGGGGAACTCAGGTCGGCTGCGGGCTAGTGCTCGACGTCGTGGGTGCCCAGCGCTGCCAGCCGATCCTCGACGTCCACGAAGCCGGGCTCGACATCCGCGATCCGGGCAAACCCGCGCCGGGCGCGCTGCAGGTCGCCCACCCGGTCGTACAGGTCCGCGAGCGCGTACCACAGCCGCAGGTGGTGCTCCTTGGGCCGCTTGGGACGCAACGGGCCCGCCTCGAGCAGGCGGATGGCATCACGCGGCCTGCCTTCGTCGGCCAGCGCACCCGCTGCCACGATCCGTCCCTCCGTGATCGTCTGAGCGTCGGGGTCGGCGTGCCTCAGCCGATCCCACACGTCGTGCACCTCGTTCAGCCGTCCGAGCGCCCGGTAGCAATCCGCGAGCACCGGCAGCTGATCGACCGCGCCCGTCAGCTGCTCGTACTGCTCGAGCCGGTGCGACGCGGCAGTCCATCGGCCGAGCCGGTACAGCGTGAGCCCGTAGAGCTCCTGGACTTCGGCAATGGCGGCATAGCGCGATGCCAGCGGGCGCAGCGCGGTGAGGGCATCCCCGAAACGCTCAGCCAGGAAGTCCTCTCCTGCCTCGCGCAATCGCTGCGCCAGTCGCTGCTGTTCTGCAGATGGCATGCCCCGCACGCCGGCCGGATCGAGCTGTGGGACCTGGAGTCGCACCTTGGACCGGCGGCGGCGCGGCGCGTCCTGCGGCGAACGCTTGGCGCGCTCGGGCGACGGTGGCTGGGAAGGTCGGGGGCTCTGGCGTTCGGGCACCTTCGCCGCGTAGGCGTCGCCCCGGTCGGCGCCAGGGATCGGCCGCAGCACCGATGCGCCCTTGCGGGCCACCCCACCCCAGTCGGTGCGGCGAGCCGCCCGCGACGCAACCTCGTCGACGGGCTTGTCGGGTCGCCGCGGGACGTCCGAGCGGCGCTGCTGGGGCCGCCGACCGCGATTGCGCGGCTGTTGATCATCGCCGTCAGAACGGCCCCGGGGGCCGCGATCAGGCTGACTGCGACGGCTTCGATCCTGCCGCTGGCCGCGGCCGCGATCGGGTCGCCCGTGCGTCGGTTTGCGAGGCGGGCGCCGGTTCTGCGTCACCCCCCGAGGGTAGGCCCGCAAGCGCGAAGAACCCCCGCCGCAAACACGACGGGGGTTCAGGGTTCCGGCAGCGACCTACTCTCCCAGGGGAATTGCCCCCAAGTACCATCGGCGCTGGCAGGCTTAACTTCCGTGTTCGGAATGGGAACGGGTGTGGCCCTGCCGCCATAACCACCGGAGATCTGTCCGTGCAGACTCCCGCACAACGATGCACTCACAGCCCACCTACGTGACGTGCGCTGCATGAGATGCAGCGCGCACACCCGGGTGCGCTTCTTCAAGGCTGAGTATCGATACCAAGCCCTCGGCCGATTAGTACCGGTCTGCTGAACACATTGCTGTGCGTACACATCCGGCCTATCAACGTGGTTATCTGCCACGGGCCTTACCTGGTTGTACCAGTGGGAGATCTCGTCTTGGAACGGGCTTCGCGCTTAGATGCTTTCAGCGCTTATCCCTTCCGCAGGTCGCCAACCAGCCGTGCTCCTGGCGGAACAACTGGCACACGAGAGCTGCGTCCATCCGGGTCCTCTCGTACTACGGACAGCTTTCCTCAAATCTCCTACAGCCACAGAGGATAGGGACCGAACTGTCTCACGACGTTCTAAACCCAGCTCGCGTACCGCTTTAATGGGCGAACAGCCCAACCCTTGGGACCTGCTTCAGCCCCAGGATGCGATGAGCCGACATCGAGGTGCCAAACCTTCCCGT
>JAJEEO010000010.1 GCA_022820925.1 Acidimicrobiia bacterium
CCGTAGGCGATGTTGCCGTACGCAGCAAGGTTGCCCGACTGAGCCGTGGTGTGACCGATGCGGACCTGCGAGTCGGTGATGCCCGTGGTGTTCGACCAGTCGTCAGGACAGGCGCTCACGTCGATCTCGAAGCCGGCAGGACCGCGCAGAATGCCGTCGTCACCGACGCCATACTCACCGGCCTCCATCTTCTCGGTCAGCTCAGCGACCGTCTTGGCACGGCGGGCGGCGGCCTCGTCGAAGATGCCCTGGAGGGTGGAGCGATCAAACATCTCCTCCTCTTCCATGGCCTCCTCTTCGGCCATCTCCTCGTCATCTGTCTCGCCGGCTACTGCCGCCTCGATGTCCTCTTCGGCCGCGGCACCGCCGAGAGCGCCAGTGGCACCCTCGTCTTCTTCCTCTGCCATCTCCTCTTCCTCGTCCATCGCCTCGTCCTCGCTGGCCGCGGCGGTGGTCTCGGTTTCTGTCTCGCCAGCGCCGGTGTCCGCGTCGTCATCGCCGCCGCACGCGGCAGCGACGAGCGAGAACGCAAACAGCAACGCCAGCAAACGCCAAATTCGACGTTTGATCATGGTGTTTCCCCCTCGAAACGGGTATGTGGTTGCCGGTTGCTTCATCACGACACGTCAACCAGCGCCAACAGATGCTAGTTCGCGGTCATCTGGCGGTGCCGGGCTGGGGTGTGTCAGTTCCGCGACGATTTCAAGGTTGCGTTCGATTTTGCGCGCCGCTGCTGACGGGCGTGTCCCGGCGCCGGTTGAACAGCCCGATGAGTCCACGTGGAAACACGAATGTGAGTGCCACCAGCAGCACGCCGAACACGAATTGCTCCTCGTCGAGCAGGCTCAGGAACTCGCTGATCGGACCCAGGCCGCCGACCTCGCCGACGAGCTCGCCGAGGCGCGAGAACGCCTCCCGGATGGCGACGCCCAGCACCGATCCCCAGATCGAGCCCAGGCCGCCGAGCACGGCGGTGGCGTAGAGCACCAGCGACTCCTGGAAGGGGAACGACTCCTGGGAGGTGAACGGCACCAGCACGATGCTGAGTGCGCCTGCGAGTCCCGCCAGCGATGCGCTCGCCGCGAAGGTGCTGACCCTGGAGGCCACGAGATTGACCCCGTACACGGCTGCAGCCGTGTCGTTGTCGCGCACCGCACGCATGGCTCGGCCGGGTCGGCTGCTGATGATGTTGCGCGTCAGCCAGATCGCCAGCCCCACTATCGCCAGGCAGATCAGGTAGCGGTAGAAGCCTTCGGCCCAGCGGCTGGTGCCGAACCACGACGGCGGCACCATCTCGGCACCTACGGCCCTGCCGCTGACGCCGCCGGAGAACGCGGGCACTCGCTTCGCGAGCGGCTGGAACACGATGGCCAGCCCGAGTGTCACCAGCGCCAGGTGGATGCCCTTGATGCGAAGCGCAGGCAGCCCGACCAGTGCGCCGATGACACCGGCGAACGCGGCTCCTGCCACCAGTGAGACAATCCACGGCAGCGCCAGGTCGTCGACCGCGTACGCGGCCGCGAACGCGCCGACCGCCACGAAGACCCCATGGCCGAGGCTGATCATGCCTCCGTATCCCGTGGCGATGTTGACGCCCAGTACCGCCAGCACCATGACGATGATCTGGGTGTTCTGCCGCAGCTCGGTCACCGTGCTGGTCAGCGGCATCGCCACCAGCCACACTCCCAGCAGCGCAGCACCGATCCAGCTCAGCGGGCCGATCCGCCGGCGAGGCCCAACGACACGATCCGTGCCGCCGGGGACGGCGAGACCGCGCATCGGACTGCCAACACGGGATGGCGGGGGCGAACCGGCGGCGGGCACTGCTTGGCGGGCACTGCGCACGCTGAGGGCCGCCCCGGCCGGCTCGGGCTCGCCGTCGTCATCGTCACCGGACGGCACCGCGGCCGTTTCGTCGGGGGATTCCGCCGCAGTCGTGTCGTCGGGCGGCGTGTCGTCAGGCAGCGGGTCATGTGGTGGGGCGAAGACGGCGAACACGCTGGCGTCGGCGCCCTGGTTCTCATCGTCGTCGCCGGGCCGCGGCATAGGCGTCGGCCAGTCGTCGTCGCTCACACCCGCTCGATTCGCTGAGTGCCGAACAGACCGGCCGGACGCACGATCAGCACCACCACCATGGCGACGAGTGCCGGCAGCACGCTGAGCTCGAACCCGATGAACGGGACATACGCGGGGATCAGCGTCTGGCTCAGTCCCACGACGACGCCGCCGACGAGCGCTCCCTTCGGCGAGTCGAGCCCGCCGAGCGTCGCCGCGGCAAACGCATACACGAGGACTCGCACCATCATCGTGGGCTCGAGCAGCACCGAGTTGGCGCTCATATTGGCCGCGATGGCCCCGAGTCCGGCCGCCAGCGCCCACCCGTACATCAGCGTCGGGCCGACGCGGATGCCGTTCAGCGCGGCGGAGACCGGGTCGATCGACACAGCCCGGAAGGCGAGCCCGGCTCTCGTGTAGCGCAGCAGCAGCGCAAGCAGCAGCAGCAGCGTCAGCAGCACCAGCCAGGCCCCGACCGTCGAGTAGCGAATCCGTGCGCCGGCGATGTCGATGTGGTCACCGGGCGAGGAGGGAAAGAACGGCGGGAAGACGCGCGGGCCGGTGCCCCACCACTGGCCCATCAGCGAATTGAGGGCCAGCAGGATCCCGATCGTCACATTGACGAGGGCTAGCTCGGGTGCATTGCGTAATGGTCGTATCAGTACCCGCTCTGTTGCCGCACCGGCGCCGATGCCGATGATGACGGCGAGGCCGATGGCCACGGGCGTCACCAACGGCGCCCCGATCCACGACGCCAGCCCTCCCCCTTTGACGCCGGGTGCAGCGCCGGCGAGCAGGACGAATGCGATGTAGGCGGAGAATGTGGCCATCTCGCCCTGTGCGAAGTTCAGCAACCCCGTCGAGCGGAAGATGATGACCAGCGCCAGGGCCAGCGAGGAATAGATCGCGCTGTTGAACAGTGCGTCAAAGATGCGCTGCAGCAGCAGGACTACATCCATGTCAGCTGCTCAGCCTTCCTCACCGTTCGGCTGTGACGGCGGCCAGCCCGGGCTGGCCGCAACGATGCGGCTACGCGGATGCGCTGGCGCCCTCTGGCTCTGGCTCGGGAGCGGCCTCGGTCTTCTCGTCGGCGAAGACGAAGTAGCGAAGCCCGACGACGACCGTCACCACGATGGCGATGACGCTCAGCACCAGCGAGAGCATGCTCTGGGTCGGCCAGCCGATCAGCCAGAAGCCCACCGGTGTCTCAGAGGCGTCGATCGCATCTGAGGCGATGTTGCAGACCTCGGCCACCGACATATCGCTGATCTCGCCGCCCGGCGAGGTGGCGCAGAATTCGCCGGACGTCCCCACGAAGTCTTTGGCTTTGGCAGCTTCATTGACCAGCGGGATCGCCGGGACGGTCCGGCCGTCGGGGTTCACTGCCACCGATTCGCGTGCGAGGTGCCCGACGTGGTGAGCCCGCAGGGCGAGGTTGATGGCGAAGGTCTTGACGTAGGCGAAGCTGAGCACGCCGATGATGCCGGCCATCTTCGCCTGTGACGCCACTGCGTCGGCGTTCTCGCCGCGCAGACCGGCCTTGACGGCTCGAAGCTCGTTCATCGAGACGAAGACGACGATCGGCGCGAGCACGACGATCGCGAAGCGCAGCGCGAAGGCGAGCGTGCCGACAATGAGGTTGTCGACGTTCATCAGCACCCAGCCGATCACCAGCAGCACCGGGCCGGCGACGGCGAACCTCATCGCCCATGTGGCTCGGGTGGACGACGGACCGGGATCGAGCTTCTCGAGCGGGGTGATGGGGTCGCCGGACGGAGTCAGCGGGACCACCTGGATGATCCTCTTCTGTATCGCCGTGACCATCGAGGCGATGCCGCCCGGCGCGAAGAAGGTGAACAGGATGAGGATGAGGCCGAAGATGGCCGCCGACAGCGGACCGTCGCCGTCGAGCGTGTAGAAGCCCAGCGGGATCGAGATTCTCTTGGTGAGGTCTCGCACCCACACCACGAACAGGCCGCCGAAGATCGAACCCTGCAGGGTGCCGACGCCGCCGATCACCAAGCCGATGATGAGGTCGACTGCCAGCAGGAAGGTGAAGTCCTGACCGGCCACGAAGCCCTTGTCCAGGCACCACATCAGGCCCGCCAGCGAGCCGAGCGAGGCGCTCAACGCGAAGTTCACGGTCTTGTACATCGGCAGGTTCACGCCGTACACGGCGGCGCCTGCCTCGCTGTCGCGGATCGCGAGCACCGCCCTGCCAGGCCGGCTTCGCATGATGTTGCGGACCAACGCAATGACGATCACCGTCATCACCAGCAGGATCCAGTAGCGGTACGCGTTGGCACCGCGGGCCCCGTCAACGCCGGGCAGCCATTCAAAGAAGCTGGAGAAGCCGCTCTCCTGCCGGTCGACTTCCTCGATGACGTCTCGGCCGTTCGGGCCGCCGGTACGGCGTGCGATGCCGAGCTCGTCGATGTTCACCAGCGTCGGGAACACCGCTGCCTGGGCGATGGTGACCAAGGCTAGATACAGGCCCTTCACGCGCAGCGCCGGCAGGCCCACGATGATGCCGATGGCGAACCCCACGATCAGGACGACCGGGATGATCATCCAGTAATCCCAGAGCTCGTCCTGGACCATGGACGCGGCAACGAACGCGCCGATGCCCATGAACGCCGAGTGCCCGAGCGCGAGCATGCCGTTGAAGCCCACGACCAGGTTGACCGCCAGCACGGCCACCATCAGGACCAACGCGCGGTTCATCTTGCCGATCTCGAACGGCTGCAGGACCAGCGGCACCAGCACGGCCAGCGCCACGGCGTAGCCCCAGCTCAGGAACCGCCACTGGCGGTGCTGTGTGCTGCCCCTGGAAACGATGAGCAGTGGTGAACTCATACCTCAGCAACTCCCCTTGGGTCGTTGAGCTAGACGCGCTCGATTTGGCGGGTGCCAAAGAGACCCGCAGGACGGAACAACAGCACGATCAGGATCAGCAGGAACGCCATGGCCAGCTGCAAGATCGAGAAGTAGGCCTGGCCGAGCACGACCACGCCGAACCATGAGACCAGCACCGATTTGATGAGCCCCACGACCAGGCCGCCGATGACGGCGCCGCCGAGGCTGTCGAGCCCGCCGAGGGCGGCGCCGGCCAGGGCGTAGATCAGGATCGTGAGCATCATGTTGGGGTTGACGCCGCCCAGGGCGGGTGCCACCAACGCAGCCGACAGCGTGCCGAACACCGATGCCAGCGCCCAGCCGAACCCCAGCGTGCGGCCGGTGTTGACGCCGACCAGCCGTGCCGACTCGGTATTGGACGACACCGCCCGGAAGGCCAGGCCCGCCTTCGTCTTGCCCAGGATGATTGCGAGTGCAATCAGCGCAAGGGCCAGTCCGATCCACGTGCCGATCGTGCGGTAGTGCAGACGGGCCCCGATGACCTCGAAGAAGGTCCGGCCCACCATCTCGCACATCTCGGCGCCGGCAGTGCCAGGCGCCACTTCGGCTAGCGCGCCGTCCGCGTTCGTCAGGCAGGCGATCGTGCCCTCACTGGAAGTCTTGAGCTCGCTGCCGTTGGGCACCCAGCTCGGGAAGTGGCCGAAGGGGTCGTTGACGCGGCGAACCTGGTAGTTCCAGATGTCACCCGCGACCGCGTTGATGATCAAGAACAGGCCCAAGGTGATCAGCACCACCGGCAGGTGGTCGGCTGGGTCGAACGGTCTGACGAGCGCTCGCTCCACAGCCGCGCCGATTGCAGCGCTGATGAGCATCGCTATGGCGATCGATAGCCAGAGCCACAGGCCCTGCTCGATGTTGAGCACATAGACGAAGAACGCGCCGAGCATCGCCAACTCGCCGGTGGCGAAGTTGATCAGCGTGGTGGCCTTGAAGATCAGCACCAGCGCCAACGCGGCGGCGGCATAGACGGCGCCGTCGCGTAGGCCGTTGAAAATGAAATCCGGGAGGATCTCGAAGTTCCAGTTCACGGTCTGCCCCTGTACCTACGGATTAAGCGCCCAAGTACGCTTCCTGCACAGCAGGATCGTTCTTGAGCTGTTCGGCGGGTCCATGCAGAGCGATCTCGCCGCTCTCGATCACGTACCCGTAGTCGGCCATGTCGAGTGCCAGGTTGGCGTTCTGCTCCACGAGCAGCATCGTCAGCCCGGTCTCCTTGTTCAGTTGGGCGAAGCGCTCGAAGAGGTCTTCGATGATGAGCGGCGCCAGGCCCAGCGAGGGCTCGTCGAGCAGCAGCAGCCTCGGCCGGCACATCAGCGCCCGGGCGACAGCGAGCATCTGCTGCTCGCCGCCCGAGAGCGACCCGGCGAGCTGATCGCGGCGCTCTTCGAGCCGGGGGAAGATCTCGAACCAGCGGTCGACATCGGCGCCGACCTCGTTGTCCTTGCGGGTGTAGGCGCCGATCTTGAGATTGTCCATCACCGAGAGCTCGGGAAAGGTGCCCCGACCCTGCGGCACATGGGCAACGCCTCGCCGCACGATGTCGGCGGTCTTGGCCCGAGTGATGTCGTCACCCTCGAAGAGCACCGTGCCCGTCGTCGTGCACATGTTGCACAGCGCCCGCAGCGTGGTCGTCTTGCCCGCGCCGTTCGCGCCGAGCACAACGACCACGTTGCCCTCGGGTACTTCGAAGTCGAGGCCGCGCAGCACCTCGACGGCTCCGTATCGAGCGTGGAGGTCCTCGACCTTCAGCATCATCTCTGTCATGAAGAACTCCCCAGGTACGCCTCGATGACCTCGGGGTCGTTGCGAACGACATCGGGGTGACCGTCGGCGATCTTGCGGCCGAAGTTGAGCACGACGAGGTGCTCGCTGATGTTGAGCACCATGCGCATGTGGTGCTCGACCAGCAGGACCGACAGGTTGTGCCGGTCGCGGATGTCCTTGACATCCTGGGCGAGCGAGTCGACCTCTTGGTGTGTCAGTCCTGACGCGGGCTCATCCAGCATGATGAGGCGCGGGTTGGAGATCAGCGCCCGGGCGAGCTCGATGCGCTTCATCGTGCCGAAGGGCAGGCCGGCGGCCGGGTGGTAGGCGTACTCCTCGAGGCCGAGCTCCTCGAGCGCTTCCCAGGCCCTCCGCCTCAGGTCCTTCTCTTCGCTGCGGGTGCCGATGCGGAACGCAGCGGTGAAGAAGTTGGCCTTGGTGTTGGTGTGGTCGCCCACCATCACGTTCTCGATCACGGTCATGCCGCGCCACAGGGCCAGGTTCTGGAAGGTGCGATAGACGCCGACGCGGCTGATCTGGTGAGCAGGCATGGCCAGCAGATCGTGCCCGTCGAATGTCACCGAGCCGGTCGTCGGGTCGTAGATCCGGCTCACCACGTTGAACAGCGTGGTCTTGCCCGCACCGTTCGGGCCGATCAGACCGAGGATCTGTCCCTCGTCCAGAGTGAACGACAAATCGTCGAGCGCACGGATACCGCCGAACTGCACGGAGATGTCTTGGACTTCGAGCAACGCCACGCGCTGAACCCCCTCCGGTCCTCGCCGATCAGGTGACCGGCCGCAGGCAAGTTATCAGGTCGGCCCAGCAGCGTGAGTTTCCGCGTGGAGCCTCAAGCGGGCCGGGCCAGCGGGTGATGCTAGGACACAAATCGACGGATGGTGCAAATCGTGCCGGGGACGGCGAGGACGGGGATGTTTGCCGACCGCGGCAAGCGCCTGATGCGTGGGGAGATGCCGCCGACGGCCTGGTTCGGGGAGGAGGACTCGAACCCCCAATGACTGGACCAGAACCAGTTGTGTTGCCGATTACACCATCCCCGAGGGCCCGATCAGGCTAGTGGTGCGACATCGCGATGACCCGGCAGCATTGCCGGATTAGCCCGCTGGTGAGCCGGTTCGACGGAGCTGCTGGCGCGCTGCGTCGAGCCGACCCAGGGCGGTGTCCCGGCCCAGCAGCTCGAGCGATTCGAACAGCGGCGGACCGACGGCGCGGCCGGTGATCGCGACGCGGACCGGGGCCTGCGCCTTGCCCAACTTGAGACCGAATTCCTCCCCGATCGAACGCAGGCAGGAGTGCAGCGAATCGGCCGTCCATTCCACCCGGGAGAAGTCGTCGCGCGCGCGGTCGAGGATGTCGCCTGCCGGCGGCGCCAGCGCAGCATCCCAGGCGGCGTCGTCCATCTCGGGCTCCGCGAACAGAAAAGCGATGCGATCGGGAACATCGGACAGCAGTCGCGTGCGCTCACGGATCAGCGGGGCGACTTTGCCCAGTGCCGCGCGGTCGAGGCCCGCTCCCCAGGGCCGGTTGAGCACCCATGGTTCGATTGCAGCAGCGAAGCCTGCGTCGTCGAGCGCGCGCAGGTACTCGCCATTGACCGCCGTGAGCTTGTCCATGTCGAACATCGCGGGTGCCGCGTTCACATCAGCGAGATCGAACAACTCGACGATCTCCGCGAGCGGCCGCACCTCGACGCCGTCGGGAGGTCCCCAGCCCAGCAATGCCAAGTAGTTGACCATGGCTTCGGGCAGCACACCCTGGTCGCGGAAGCTCGTGAGCGACACGTCATCGCGCCGCTTGGAGAGCTTCTTTCGCTGCTTGTTGACGATGAGCGGCAGGTGGGCGAACGTCGGCACGTCGGTCGCACCCAGCGCGGCGCGCAGCAGCACCACCCGCGGCGTCGTGTTGAGCAGATCTTCGCCCCTGCAGACGTGGGTGATGCCGAGGTCGAGATCGTCAACGGCATTCGCGACGAAGAACGTCGCGCTGCTGTCGCTGCGCTTCACCACGAAGTCCTCGATGGAGGCGTTGGGAAACTCGACGCGGCCCCGAACGATGTCGTCGAAGGCCGTCACGCCCTCGTCGGGCACGGCGAATCGCACCGCACCCTCGTCGAGATAGGCCTGCCCGCTGTCCAGCCAACGCTCGATCGCGGCGTCATACAGGCTGGCCCGCTCGCTCTGGAAAACCGGTTCGCCGTCGAAATCCAGTCCCAGCCAATCGAGCATCTCGAGGATCTGCTCGATGTGGGCGGGCGTGGCCAGCTCGGCATTGGTGTCCTCGATGCGCAGCACCATCTCGCCCCCGCAGTGGCGGGCGTACAGCCAGTTGAACAGCGCCGTCCTGGCGGTGCCCAGGTGCGGCAGCCCTGTGGGAGCCGGTGCGAATCGCAGCCGCGGGCGGGTTGTCGCCGGCACCGGGGTGCGGCCGGCTCCGCCACTGTCGGAATGCATCGGGCTGCTGGCGCTCGCGGCGCCGCTCAGCACTGGCCGGTGCTGCAGTTCGGGTCCGAGGCGTCGACCCAACGACCGACTGGCCTGCCGGCCAGCGCGAGCAGTCGCTGCAGCGGTGGGGTGGACAGGTCGACTTCGAGCGGTTCGAGACCCGGCCAGACCTGCACCGGGGGTGCTACGGCCTGCACCCTGTCCACGAGCAGTTCATCGAGCCCGGCGCCGGCACTGATGGCCTGCTGGAGGTCGTAGCCCAGGATCGTCAACTCCACGACGCGCGTCCACAGCAGGTCGCGCAGCCGGGGGCTGAAGCCGGCACCGGCATCGAGTCCCGCAGCGACTGCGAGCACCGTGCGCACGCTCTCGATGACGGGCTGCGTCGGGTCGGGACGATCCTCGGAGCGCCAGCCGAAGCCCAAGGAGGCGCCGGCCGCGGGTGTCGGTATCTCGACCGGGGGCGGCGACGGCTGGCCGCTCATCTGCGCTGCGGCCGCCAGGTTCCCGTCGGCGACGCGCGCGAGCAGGTCGGCCACGGTGTAGGACTCGAGCGGCGGCGACAGCGGCATCGCCATGTGCTCCCAGGCCGGCAGCCGCATCCGGGCAGCGAAGTCGGTGCACGCCCGACGGTGCAGCCGCACGAGCTCACGGTCGGTCTGCGGCGGGAGGGTCGTGGCGGAATCCGGAGTCGTCGTTTGGGCCATGGAAGTCTCAGTCAGTGTTGCCGTGGGCGGGGCGGTCCGGTCGCTCATTGGGTTGGGTCACGCGTCAGGCCCATGGGATCGGTCTCGTAGCGGCGCCTGATATCGGCAGGAGCCAGCGCCAGCACTGCGGTCGGGACGCAGGCCACCAGCTTGCGGACCTCGCTGTAGTGGTGTGATTCTGCGACTCCCTCGAAGAGCGCCATCCGTCGCGCCACCAGTTCTGCGGGCGGCTGCGAGTCGAGAAAGCCGAACGCCAGATAGCCCGCTTCGAGGTCCCACACGACGGGTGCCCGCCCGAAGATCGAGGCGCGCTTGAGGGCGACGGCAACGCAGCCTGCGTCGACATCGTGCCGATCCTCGCCATCGACGAGCAGCACCCGGTTGTCGAACAACTGCACGAGGCCGTATGCGTACCCCTGATCGGGTCCCTGATGTCCGCGCAACGCGCCGGTGGGCTGCCCGCCGGCGAGGTCGCCGGGGCGCTCGGCGCGCCAGCGCCGCGGCGTCACCTCCGGCGACGAGTACGCACGGACTTCGCTGAGCGGCCCGACCCGGACGTGGCGCGGTGCAGCCATCGCCGCGCAGCCTAGAGGCTGAGCCCCGGGGCCTAACGGCCGGTGAGCCCCATCACATGAGCATGGGGAACAAGAGCGGGCAGCACGGGGCGAAGCCGTGGCCCGAGCGGTATGCGCTACTGGCCCGGGCTGTCGCCTAGGCGGTGACGCATGAGCGCATAGATGACCGAATCGCGCAGCGCGAGCCAAGACGACTCGATGATGTTCTCCGAGACGCCGATGGTGGTCCACGTCGTCTCGCCGTCGGTCGAGTCGATGAGCACCCTCGTGACCGCCTCGGTGCCCCGGTCGGCATCGAGCACCCGAACCTTGTAGTCGGTCAGGCGGACTGCATCGAGCTCGGGGTAGTCGTCTCGCACCGCTTGCCGGAAGGCGTTGTCGAGGGCGTTCACGGGTCCGTCGCCCTCGCCGACGGTCACCCGCCGGTCGCCGCCGACGACGATGCGCAGCGTCGCCTCCGTGTCGAACTCGGCCTCCCGGCCGCGCTCCACCAGCACCTTGAACGACTCGACTTTGAAGAAGTCGAATGTCTGGCCCGCGGCCTTGCGCAGCAGCATTTCCAGCGAGGCGTCGGCCACCTCGAAGTGATAACCGGCGTGCTCGAGCCGCTTCAGCTCATGGACCACATCGGCCATGGCGGCCTTGTCGATCTCGATGCCGAGCTCGGCCGCCTTCAGCTCCACCGACGCCCGTCCCGACAGATCGCCGAGCAGGAAGCGAGTGCTGTTGCCGACTGCCGCCGGGTCGACATGCTCGTAGCTGTCGGGGCGGCGCGCGATGGCGCTGGTGTGCAGGCCCGCCTTGTGGGCGAATGCCGAGGTTCCGACATAGGGCTGCTGGTTCTGAGGCGGCATGTTCATGAGCTCGGCGACGTGATGTGCCACCGACGTGAACCGGGTCAGGCATTCGCGCGGCACCGTCTCGATGCCCATCTTGAGCGTCAGGTTCGGCACCAGCACGGTGTTGTCGCAGTTGCCGGTGCGCTCGCCGTACCCGTTGACGGTGCCTTGCACGTGGGTGGCGCCGGCAATCACGCCTGCGACGGCGTTGGCCACCGCACAGCCGGTGTCGTTCTGGGTGTGCATGCCGATCTGGATGCCGTCGAAGTGGCCGACCACCTCGCGCACGATGTTCTCCACCTCGTGGGGCAGCGAGCCGCCGTTGGTGTCGCAGAGCACGAGGCAGTCGGCCCCGTTGACCGCCGCCGCCTCGAGCACCGACAGCGCGAACTCAGGGTTGCGCTTGTAGCCGTCGAAGAAATGCTCCGCGTCGAAGAAGACGCGCAGCCCCTCGCCCTTGAGGAACTCGATCGAGTCGCCGACCATGGCAACGCCTTCGCTGAGCGGTTGCCGCAGCGCCTCGGTGACGTGGTAGTCCCAGGACTTGCCCACGATGCACACCGTGGACGTGCCCGCTGACACCAGCGCTGCCAGGGTCTGGTCGTCGTCGACGCGGCCGCGGGGCCGGCGAGTGGAGCCGAAGGCCACCAGCGTGGCGTGCTCGAGCTGCAGTTCGGTCGCTGCCCGGGCGAAGAACTCTTCGTCCTTGGGATTCGAGCCGGGCCATCCGCCTTCGATCCACTGGATGCCCAGCGCATCGAGCTGGCGGGCCACCTTGAGCTTGTCTTCGGAGGACACCGAGATGCCTTCGAACTGGACGCCGTCGCGCAGCGTCGTATCGAAGATCTCGACTCGCTCGGGCCACGACGGATCCCGTACGCCTTCGCGGACGAGCGGTGCTGATGCGCCTGGTTCCGGCGTCGTGTCGGTGGTGTCGGATGTGCTCATGCCTGTGTTGCTCACGACGGCCTCACCCCTCCGAGACACCGGCCAAGATCGCTTTGGCGATCTCGTCGGTGCCCACATCGGGCACGGCGTCATCGGCGACGACGGCTTCGCACGCAGTTCGCACGCGCTCGGCGCACTCGGCTTCCCCCAGGAACTCCAGCATGAGCACTGCCGACAGCACCGCAGCCGTGGGGTTGGCGAGTCCCTTGCCGGCGATGTCGGGCGCCGAGCCATGCACCGGCTCGAACAGCGAGGGACCCGTGCGGTCCGGGTTGAGGTTGGCCGACGCGGCGAGCCCGATGCCGCCTGCCACTGCGCCGCCGAGATCGGTGAGGATGTCGCCGAAGAGGTTGTCGGTGACGATCACCTCGTAGCGGTGCGGATCGGTGACGAAGTGAATGCAGGCCGCGTCGACGTGGTTGTAGGCAGTCTCGACATCGGGGTACTCGGCGGCGACCTCGTTGAACGTGCGCTCCCACAGGTCTCCGGAGAACGTCAGGACGTTCGTCTTGTGGACCAGCGTCAGGTGACGGCGCTCCCGCGCGCGGGCCAGCTCGAAGCCATACCGGATGGCGCGCTCGGCTCCCATGCGGGTGTTGACCGAGCCTTGGGTGGCGATCTCGTGCGGTGTTCCCTTGCGAAGGAACCCGCCCTCGCCCGCGTAGGCGCCTTCGGTGTTCTCGCGGATCACCGTGAAGCTGTGACCGTCGGGAAGGGTGAACGGACGCAGGTTCACGTACAGGTCGAGCTCGAAGCGGGCCTTCAGCAGCAGGCCCCGCTCGATCACCCCCGGCGGCACGTCGGGCGTGCCGACGGCGCCGAGCAGGATGGCGTCGAACGTGCGCAGCTCTTCGAGGGTCTCGTCATCGAGCACCGTGCCGTCCCGCAGGTAGCGATGCCCGCCTAGTTCGAACTCGGTCGTCGAGATGCCGGCACCGGCGGCCGCAATCACGTCAAGCGCAACCGAGATGACTTCCGGCCCGATGCCGTCTCCTCCGATGACTGCGATGCGATGCGTCACTGTGGTGCCCCTTGGGTGTTGGTGCTGGGAGCGAACCGCTCCCGCCCGGGATTTCCAGCCAGAACGTCCCGAAGCGCGATTGCGCCCCGAATTCAATCGAGGCCTCCCAATCGCGCCAGAGAGTGTGCCAACAGATGCCCTCGGTAACCTCGCGAGGTGCCTGAGATCCATCACATCTCTGCTGAGACCCACGATCGGCTGCAAGCGGAACTCACCGATCTGACCGGTCGGGGGCGCATCGATATTGCGGCACAGATCGAGACGGCACGCCTGCTGGGAGACCTGTCCGAGAACGGCGACTACCACGCCGCCAAGGAGGAGCAGGGCAAGATGGAGGGCCGCATCATGCGGCTGAAGTCCATCCTGGAGAACTGCGAGATCGTCGCCGACGTCGACGACAGCTCCGGCGACAGCGTCGTTGCTCCGGGCCTCGTGGTGTCGATCCGCTTCCAGGGCGACGACGAAGTCGAGCAGTACTTGTTCGGCTCGATCGAGGAACGCCGGTCAGGCATCGAGGTGGTTTCGCCCGGCTCGCCGATGGGCCGAGCGCTCGAGGGCGCACGGGCCGGTCAGACGGTGACCTACGAGGCAAACGGCAACCAGCTCAGCATCGAGATCGTCGCCATCGAGGCCTGAAAGGCCCCGGCGACCGCGCCGGCAGGTTGGATTGACAGGCGCACAGGGTCCATAGTGGGGATGTGACAGATCCGGCAGCGGCGGGGCCGCGCACCCTCAGCGAGAAGATCTGGGACCGCCACGTCGTGCGGACCGGCGGCGGCCAGCCCGATCTCCTCTACATCGACCTGCACCTCATCCATGAGGTCACCTCCCCGCAGGCATTCGACGGTCTGCGCATGTCCGGGCGCACGGTGCGCCGGCCCGATCTCACCGTCGCCACCGAGGACCACAACGTTCCGACGGCCGATCTGCACCTGCCGATCTCTGACCCGATCTCGGCCAAGCAGGTGCAGGTGCTGCGAGCGAACTGTGCCGAATTCGGCATCACGCTGTACCCCATGGGCGATCCGGGCCAAGGCATCGTGCATGTCATCGGGCCCGAGCAGGGACTCACGCTCCCCGGCATGACGGTGGTGTGCGGCGACAGCCACACCTCGACGCACGGGGCGTTCGGCGCGCTTGCCTTCGGCATCGGCACCTCCGAGGTGGAGCACGTGCTCGCGAGCCAGACGCTGCCTCAAGCCCGGCCGTCCACGATGGAGGTGCGAGTCGACGGTGAAGCGCCAGCCGGCGTGACCGCCAAGGACATCGTGCTCGCCATCATCGGCCGGATCGGCACAGGCGGCGGCATCGGCCACATCATCGAGTACCGCGGCTCAGCGATCGAGGCGCTGTCGATGGAAGGGCGGATGACCGTCTGCAACATGTCCATCGAGGCCGGCGCCAAGGCCGGCATGATCGCGCCCGACGACACCACTTTCGACTATGTGAACGGCCGACGGCACGTTCCTGCCGGGGCTGACTGGGACGCTGCGGTGGCCGACTGGCGCTCACTGGTCACCGATGACGGCGCGACCTTCGACCGCTCGGTGTCCATCGACGCCGCGTCGCTGCGGCCGCATGTCACGTGGGGCACCAATCCCGCGCACGTCATCCCGATCGACGGTGCGGTTCCGGCGCCGAGCGATTTCGACGACCCCGTCGAGGCGACCACGGCCCAGCGGGCGTTGGACTACATGGGGCTGACCGCCGGCACCCGGCTGTCGGACGTGGCAGTCGACACGGTCTTCATCGGGAGCTGCACGAATTCTCGCATCGAAGACCTGCGCGCGGCTGCGGCGGTGGCACGGGGTCGCAAGGTGGCCGACGGGGTCCGCACGCTGGTCGTGCCGGGCTCATTCGCCGTCAAGACCCAGGCAGAGGCTGAAGGGCTGCACGAGGTCTTCACCGAGGCGGGCTTCGACTGGCGTGAGCCGGGCTGTTCGATGTGCCTGGCCATGAACCCCGACAAGCTCGCTCCGGGCGAACGCTCGGCATCTACTTCGAACCGCAACTTCGAGGGCCGGCAAGGCCGTGGCGGGCGGACGCATCTGTGCTCGCCGGAAGTGGCCGCAGCGACGGCAATCGCCGGCCGCTTCGTCACACCCGACGACCTGGCCTGAACCGAACAAGGGAATGCGCTGATGGAGCCTGTGAGAGTGCATGAAGGCCGTGCGGTTCCGCTCGACCGCTCGGACGTGGACACCGACCAGATCATCCCCAGCGACTGGCTGAAGCGCGTCGAGCGCACCGGCTTCGGCAAGGGGCTTTTCAGCGAGTGGCGCGACGAGCGTGACTTCGTGCTGAACGACGAGCGCTTCGCCGGCGCGACGATCCTGGTTGCCGGTTCCAATTTCGGCACCGGATCCTCACGAGAGCACGCCGTGTGGGCATTGATGGACTACGGCTTCGTGGCAGTGGTCTCGCCGCGCTTCGGCGACATCTTCCGCAACAACTCCACCAAGAACGGCCTGGTGCCCGTACAGATCTCCGAGGAGGCTGCAGCGCGGCTGCGGACCGCCGTGGCGGAAGATCCCGACCTCGCGGTGACCGTCGACGTCGAGCGGCGAATGCTGAGCGCACCCGCTGCGGGCATCGAGGAGTCATTCCCGATGGACGACGCCACGCAGGAACGATTCCTCGAAGGGCTCGACGACATCGGCATCACGCTTCGCAGCGTCGAGGCCATCGACAGCTACGAGACGGCACGGCCCGCCTGGCTGCCGACGACGTAGTCCCCGCCCACACATCTCCCGGCGGCTCGGCGCCGCGGGCCGAAGCGCGAGGTGTGACCGCCGGTCGCGCTACGGTACCGCCACGCTTCGGGCGATTTGCTCGACCTGATCGCGGCATGACGCGGGCAGGCATGCGTACGCGAGGGAGAGCGATTCATGAAGAAATGGCGACTGCTCGTTGCCGTGCTGGCCGTGTTTGCGCTTGTCGCTGCGGCTTGCGCAAGCGACGACGACGATGACGGTGCGGCACCCGCGGCCACTGCGGCACCCGACACCGATGACATGGCCGACGACGACATGGCCGACGACGGCGATGACGACATGGCCGACGACGACGGCGACATGGCCGACGACGACATGGCAGATGACGACATGGCCGCCGCCCATGGCCCGTGCAATGACGGGGCCAACGTCGGCGGGACGCTCATCATCGGCAGCACCCAGGTGCCGCGGCACCTCAACGGCACCGTGCAGTCGGGTTATGCGACCGCCGTGCCGGGCACACAGCTCAACGCGAGCCCGCTGCTGTACGACGACGAGTACAACCCCATGCCGTACCTGGCAGAGAGCTGGGATGTCGCCGACGACGGTCTCTCGGTGACACTGCACCTCGTAGAGGACGCCGTCTTCCACGACGGGATGCCCGTCACGTCTGCCGACGTGGCATTCTCGATCCTCACAGCGCAGGCGCATCACCCCTTCAAGCCGATGTTCGCACCGGTCACCGGTGTGGACACCCCCGACGAGCACACCGCCGTGATCAACCTGAGTCAGCCGCATCCTGCGATCCTGCTGGCGATGTCGCCGGGCCTCCTGCCGGTCATCCCGAAGCACATCTTCGATGACGGCCAAGAACTGCCGACTCACCCGCGCAATACGGAGGACTTCGTGGGCTCGGGTCCGTTTCGGCTGGTCGAGTACGAGGCCGGCACGATCATCCGCATGGAGCGCTTCGACGACTTCTTCATCGAGGGAGCGCCGTGTCTCGACGAAATCGTCATGCAGATCATTCCCGATGCGACCAACATCGTCCTGGGCCTCGAGAATGGCGAGATCGACCTCTCGGTCACGCTGGGGCCCTCAGCGAACGTCCTGCGCCTGATGGAGAACGAGAACGTGACCGTGAGCTCCGACGGTCACGAAGCGATCGGGCAGATCCAGTGGCTCGAGATGAACGTGGACGACCCGGCACTGTCGGACAAGCGCGTGCGCCAGGCGATCGCCTACGCCATCGACCGCGACTTCATGATCGACGCGCTCGACCAAGGACTGACCATCCCGGCCACGTCAGGCATCGTCACGGCGAGCCCGTTCCACGACTCCACGGTCAACCCCTATGACCGCGATGTCGATCAGGCGAAGGCGCTGCTGGCCGAGGCCGGCTACGGCGATGGCGATCTCAGCCTCACCATCGACTACATCCCGCCGACGCAGGTGATCTACGCCGAGTACGTCGTGCAGGCGCTCGAAGATGTCGGCATCAACGTGGAGCTGAGCGTCTCGCCCGACTTCCCGACATGGGCTGGTCGAATCGCAGGCCGCGACTATCAGATGACGATCAACAACGTCTGGAACTGGGGCGATCCGGTGATCGGCGTCCACCGCAGCTACCTCACCGACAACATCGACCAGGGCATCTGGACAAACAACACCGGGTACTCGAACGCCGAGGTCGACCGGATCCTGGCGGAGGCCGGTCAGGAACTCGACGCCGAGCGCCGGGCTGCGCTGTACGCCGAGTTCCAGCAGATCGTGTCGGATGAAGTGCCGATCTACTACCTGACCACTCCGCAGTTCTGGCAGGCCTACAACCCAACTGTCCAGGACCCGCCGACCCGGACCATCTGGGGCATGATGTCGCCCATGCACGAGGTGTGGCTGGATCAGTAGCGGCAACCGAGTCCCGTTCCGGCAGCGCTGATGTGACCGCCGGAACTTCGCTCGACGAGGACGGAGCATGCTGAGGTCCATCGCTGCCAGGATCGCCCAAGCACTCGGGTTGATCCTGGCAGTGATGTGCCTCAATTTCCTGCTGATCCACCTGACGCCCGGCGATCCCGCCACAGTGATCGTGGGCGAGAGCGGCGCCGGCGACCCTGAGCTGCTGGAAGAAATCCGGGCACAGTACGGCTTGGATCGTCCATTCGTGGTGCAGCTCGGGACCTACATCGGCCGTGTCGCCACCGGCGACCTCGGTGAGTCGTACTTCTTCAATCAATCGGTCACTTCGCTGATATCGGCACGGCTGTGGCCGACCGTGCTGCTGGTGGGCACCGCGCTGTCGTTCGCCGTTGCGGCAGGGACCATGGTCGGCGTGGCGACCGCTCGCCGCCCGGAGAGCCCGCTGAGTCACGGCGCAACCGTGCTGGCACTGGTGGGCTTCTCGATGCCGGTGTTCTGGACCGGCATCATGCTGGTGATCCTGTTCGCGTCGACGTGGAAGCTGCTGCCGGTACAGGGCTGGCACGATGTGAGCTACGGCGAAGGCATGCTCGCGAATGTCCTCGACGTCGGCGAGCACCTGGTGCTGCCGGCACTCACGCTCGGACTCATCTATCTGGCGCAGTACAGCCGATTGTCGCGGGCCTCCATGCTGGAGGTGCTCGAATCGGACTACGTGCGCACCGCCAGGGCGAAGGGGCTGGGCGAGCGCCGGGTGGTGTACAAGCACGCGCTTCGCAATGCTGTGATCCCCGTGGTGACGGTGATCGGCCTGCAGTTCGGAGCACTGCTGTCGGGCGCGTTGCTCGTCGAGACCGTCTTCAATTGGCCGGGATTGGGTCGGCTCGCGTTCGACTCCATCCTTCGGCGGGACACCTCAGTGCTGCTTGGCGTGCTGATGGTGTCGTCGGTCATGGTGATCGTGGCGAATCTGCTGACCGATCTGCTGTACACGATCATCGACCCGCGCATCCGGCTGCGGGAGCGTTCCAATGTCTGATTCCGCTGGGCTCGGGGACGTGGCCGCCGCCGACATGGGCGTCACGCCGGGTCTCGGTGCCGGCGGCGGCGCTGGCGCAGCGCGGCCAGGGCGCGAGACCTTCCGGCTGTTCGTGCGCAACAAGGCGGCGGTCGTCGGAGTACTGATGCTGGCGGGTGTCGTCTTCATGACGGTCGCCGGGCCCCGCTTGTACGACCAAGACCCTAAGGACATCGTGGCCCGGCCCTTGATCGGTCCAGGCGAGCTCACCGAAGCCCGGCTGGGCACCGACTACCTCGGGCGTGACGTGCTGGCCGGTGTGATCAACGGTGGCGGCACCAGCCTGACCGTGGCGGCGATGGCCGCCGCGATGGTGCTGGTCATCGGCATCGGCATCGGAGCGGTGGCCGGCTACTACGGCGGCTGGGCGGACAGTGCGCTCATGCGGTTCACCGAGTTCTTCCAGGTGCTGCCGGCGCTGCTGTTCGCGATGGTGGTGGTGGCGCTCTTCGAGCCGTCCATGTGGACGATCGCGTTCGCCATCGGCGTGGTGGCGTGGCCGGGGATCGCCCGCATTACCCGTGCGGAGTTCCTGCGGCTGAGGAACCTGGAGTTCGTGCGGGCTGCCCGCGCGGTGGGAGCTACGGACTGGCGCATCATCCGCAAGGTGGTGTTCCCCAACGCGCTGCCGCCGCTCATCGTGTCGGCCACGCTCATCATGGGCACGGCGATCCTGTTCGAGGCGGGACTGGCGTTCTTGGGCCTCGGCGATCCCAACACCACGAGCTGGGGCTTGATGATCGGGCTCAACCGGGGCAACTTCCTGACTGCCTGGTGGTCGGTCACCTTCCCCGGCCTGGCGATCTTCTTCACCGTGCTGAGCTTCAGCCTCATCGGCGACGGGCTGCAGGATGCCTACAACCCCAAGCTGCGGGGACGCTGAGCGGTGAGCGATCTGCCGACCGACGACGGCGCCTCGGGCGACGACCCCTCTGCGGGCATGTCGCCGAGACTGCAGGTTCGCGGGCTGACTGTCGGCTTCGACGAGTTCGTCGCCGTCAACGATGTGTCGTTCGATCTGCACGACGGCGGGACGCTGGCGGTCGTCGGCGAGTCGGGCTCGGGCAAGTCGGTGACTGCGCTGTCGATCATGCGCCTCATCGAGATCGGCACCCGGGCGGAGATCCGCAGCGGAGAAGTGCTGTTCCGCCACGACGACGGCAGCGTCGACGACCTGCTGCAGCTTCCCGAACCGCAGATGCGATCGATCCGAGGTGATCGCATCTCGATGATCTTCCAGGAGCCGCTGACCAGCCTGAACCCCGTCTACACCGTCGGCAGCCAGATCGGCGAGGCGCTGCGGCTGCACCGCGGCATGAACCGCAGCGAGGCGCGCGAGCGCACCTTGGAGATGCTCAACCGGGTGCGCATTCCCGATGCTGCGCGCCGGATCGATCAGTACCCCCACGAGATGTCGGGCGGGATGCGACAGCGGGTGATGATCGCCATGGCGCTTGCCTGCGACCCGGCGATCCTGATCGCGGATGAGCCCACGACCGCGCTCGACGTCACGATCCAGGCACAGATCCTGGCCCTGATCGCCGAAATGCAGCGCGAGACCGGCGCGGCAGTGCTGATCATCACCCACGACATGGGCGTGGTTGCCGAGATCGCCGACGAGGTGGTGGTGATGCAGCAGTCTCGACTGGTCGAGCGCGGCAATGTCTCGGACATCTTCGACCGGCCCAGCGAGCCCTACACGCAATCGCTGCTGGCTGCAGTGCCGCGCCTGGGGTCGATGGCCGGCGTCGAGGACCCGCAGCGCTTCGAACTGATCGAACCCGAAGCGCTGGCGGCGACTGCCGCATCGGGTGCGGGAAGCGACGGGGAGCCGGGTTCGTGACGCAGCACGATTCCCCGTCTCCCATCGTCGAGGTCGACGCGCTCACCAAGCACTTCCCAGCCAGCCATGGCGCCCGCGTGCACGCAGTGGAGCAGGTCAGCCTGCACATCGACCGCGGTGAGACGCTGGCCGTGGTGGGCGAGAGCGGCTGCGGCAAGTCGACCCTCGCATACCTGATCATCCGCCTGCTGAATCCGACCAGCGGCACCATCCGGCTCGATGGTGCCGACATCACGAGCCTCGGGCCGCGGGCGCTGCGGCCTCACCGGCGCAAGGCACAGATCGTCTTCCAGGACCCCTTCGCCAGCCTCGATCCCCGCCGCTCGGTGGGCAAGGCGATCGCCGAGCCGCTCGAAATCCATCGTGCGGTGCCCAAGCGGGAGATCAACGATGTGGTCGCCGAACTGCTGCGGCGAGTCGGCATGTCGCCTGACGACATGCGGCAGTACCCGCACCAGTTCTCGGGGGGTCAGCGGCAGCGCATCTGCATCGCCCGGGCCTTGGCGCTGCGGCCCGAGCTGGTGATCGCCGATGAGGCGGTGTCCGCGCTGGACGTCTCGATCCAGGCGCAGGTCATCAACCTGATGATGGACCTGCAGGAAGAGATGGGCTTGTCGTACCTGTTCATCAGCCACGACCTCGCCGTCGTGGAACGGATCGCTCACCGGGTCGGCGTGATGTACCTCGGCCAGATCGTCGAGCTGGGTCCGCGCCGAGCCATCTTCGAGAACCCCACGCACGACTACACCAAGCGGTTGCTCGACGCGGTGCCGATCGCCGATCCGGCCCGACGCCGCACCGACCGCTCCGTGCAGACCGACGAGGTGCCCAGCCCGGTCTTCGAAGCCGGCACCGCCCCCGAGCCCGTGACCCTGGTCGAGGTGGAACCGGGACACCTCGTAGCACAGGAGGCAAACGACTGATGACGGCAGCGCGCTCCGGCCGCAACGACGAGAACGAACCATTCGTGATCTACCCGGCTCGCCGGGTCATCACCGTCAACCCCGCGTTTCCCTTCGGCGAGGCGGTGGCGGTGTCCGGCGACCGCATCCTGGGCGTCGGCAGCACCGACGAGCTGGCGTCGTGGGGCAAGCACCGCATCGACGATTGCTTTGCCAACCACGTGATCATGCCCGGATTCATCGAAGCGCACTGCCACGTCATGTCGGGCGGGCTGTGGAACTCCACCTACGTCGGCTATTTCGACCGGCGCGATCCCCAAGGACTTCTGTGGCCGGGCTGCACGTCGATCGACGATGTGCTCGAACGGCTGGGCAAGGCCGCTGCGGACATGACCGACGACTCCCAGACGCTGCTGGCATGGGGCCTCGACCCCATCTACTTCCCGGGCGAGCGGCTCGTGGCGCGCCACCTCGACACCGTGACCGGCGACCGGCCGACGCTGATACTTCATGCCAGCGGGCACCTCGCCACCATCAACTCGGCGCTCATGGACCGATGCGGCATCGACGAGACGGCCACCAGCCCCGGCGTGGCCCGCGGCGGCGACGGACTGCCCAACGGCGAGCTGCACGAGCCCGCCGGGATGATGCTGGCCGGCGAAGCGTTCGCCGACATGATGAAGGCCAACCGCAGCGAGCAGGCCCGCTGGCGCTATGCGAACGAAGCTCGCAATGCGGGGCACACGCTGCTGACCGACTTGGGCACCACGCAGCTCTGGGACCCAGACCAGCTCAACAACTGGAAGAAGGTGACCAGCGATCCGACATATCCGGCGCGGGTCATGGTGGCGATGTCGAACCTGTTCGGGGCCACGGCCGACCCGGCGGAGCTGGCCGAGCTGTGCGTGAAGCTGAAGAGCGAGCAGACCGACAAGCTGCGCTTCGGCATTGTCAAGCTGATCCTGGACGGCTCGATCCAGGGCTTCACCGCCCGGATCAGCTGGCCGCACTACTACAAGCCGCCGCCGGGGCACATCGGCAACGGCATGTGGCTGACGGCCCCCGACCAGATGGCCGACCTGGTGGAGCCGTACCACCGGGCGGGCCTCACTGTGCACTGCCACTGCAACGGCGACGAGGCCACCGAGGCGTTCGTCGAAGCCGTCGAGCAGGTGCTGGAGCGCTATCCACGCTGGGATCACCGCCACACCGTGCAGCACTGCCAGCTCACCACGCCGGACCAGTACCGTCGCATGGCGGCGCTCGGCATGTGCGCCAACATCTTCTCGAACCACATCTACTACTGGGGCGACCAGCATCGGGACGTGACCGTGGGGCCCGAGCGTGCGGCCCGGATGGATGCCTGCGGCACCGCGCTGGCCAGCGGCGTCAGCTTCTCGATCCACTCTGATTCGCCGATTACGCCGCTGGGGCACCTGCACACTGCGTGGTGCGCGGTGAACCGGGTGACGGCGTCGGGCGAGGTGCTCGGGCCCGATGAGCGCATCGGCGTGCCGGACGCGCTGCGGGCCATCACGATCGAGGCGGCCCGGCAGATCAAGATGGACGCCGAGATCGGCAGCATCGAGGCCGGCAAGCTGGCCGACTTTGCCGTGCTGGAGGACGACCCGCTGAGCGTCGATCCCATGGCGCTGCGCGACATCGGGGTGTGGGGCACCGTGCTGGGCGGCGTGCTGCAGCCTGCCCAGATCAGCGACGCGTAGGGGTCGCTCCGGCGGAGGGGACCTGCCGTCGCGCCAGAGTGTCGCAGACAGGGGCAAGATGGGCGGGAGATGAACGCGCACACGATTGCGGTCACCGTTGTCGGCGGGTATCTCGGCGCGGGCAAGACGACGCTGGTGAACCATGTGCTGCGCTCGTCCGACGAGCGCATCGCGGTGATCGTCAACGACTTCGGTGAGATCTCCATCGACGAAGACCTGATCGTGGCCGCCGACAGCGACAAGCTGACATTGGCCAACGGCTGCATCTGCTGCACGCTCGCCGACGGATTCGCCGCCGCACTCATGCAGATCCGTTCAGCGGGCACGCTTCCAGAACGCTTGCTCATCGAGGCGAGCGGCGTGGCCGACCCAACCCAGATCGCGGCCTATGGCCACACGCCCGGGCTGCGACTGGATGCCGTGGTGGTCATGGCGGATGCAGAGCAGGTGCGACGCCAAGCCAACGACCGCTGGGTGGCCGACACCGTGCGGATGCAGCTCACAGCTGCAGACCTGCTGGTGGTCAACAAGATCGACTTGCTCGACGATTCCAGAGAGGCCGATGACCTGTGCGACTGGCTGGCAGGGCTCTCACCCGGCGCCGCCGTTGTCCGCGCGAGCCGTGCTGCCGTGCCCATCGATGTGCTGCTCGGCCCCCGATCGGCCAGTGACGCCGCCGACACCCGTGAGCCGCCGACGCCCGGGGGGGCCGCTGCTTCCAGATGGCACGTCGTGGAGGATCTCTTCGAATCGCAGACCGCCGTCCTCGACGCACCGGTGCCCATGCCCGTCATCGAGGCGTTGCTCGCCGATCTGCCCGACGGCGTCGCCCGGCTCAAGGGCTTGGTGCAAGCAGTGCCAGCCGCCAGCGCAGACGATTCGAGCGGTACAGATGCCGCCGACGCAACCGCCTGCCTGGTCGAAGCCGTCGGCAGACGCACCTCGATGACCCCCCACGCCACCGACCCCACCCAGCCACCTCCCCGCTGGGCCGTCAGCCTCATATCCCACAAAGGCTCCCTCCCCCCCACCTGGCTCGCGAGACGGTTGCACGAGCCCAAGTGAGGTTCGGCCCTGATTCAGCCTCGTGACTCAACGGGGCCCGTCGAACGGTAGGTCTGTTGCTTGGTTTGCCCATGGGCAGGGCGAAGAAGTGCGTTCCCAAGCATCCGATGAACGCGTTCTCGCCTGGCTAGTAGACGTTCTTTTCACGTGGCTAGCGGGTGTTTTGCCGTATGGCTAGCGGGTGATTTACCGCATAGCTAGTAGGTGTTTTGTCACCCTGTAGCAGCGGTCAGTTCCAGAGGGCACAGATGGGAATGGCCTCGATGCGATCGCCGAGGGTGAACCGATCCGGACGTGTTTCGGCCACGAATGTCCCTATTGCGCATGTTTTGATGTATGTATTGCGCATCTCGTAATGCACCTTTTGCGCATACGCCAGTGTCGCTGCAGCGCGATCCGACGACATCGAGTGTGCCGCTGGCAAGGGTGCTCGGGTGAGCGGGGGCGGTTGCGTGCCAGACTCATCGGGCGGGCAGCCGACTGCACCGAGACCCTGATCCTGAGTTCTGAGCCTGGAGTGCCGACATGGCGATCACGATCCCTGAACCTGATGTCAACAACGTGTGGCGGCTCGAGACGCCGGGCAACGAGGGGTGGGTGCGCTCTGCACGGCCGGATGCCGACGACAAGTTCTTCTTGTGCTCGGCAGACGGGCATGTGCAGGAGCCGAACACGTTTCTGTACGACCGCATCGATCCTGCGTACCACCACCGGCTCCCGACCATCGCCGTCACCAAGGCGATGGACGTTCATGGCAAAGGCGCCGAGGGCGACGGCGGCAAGGGCAAGGGCGCCAAAGGTGAGGGCGAAGGCGCGACAGAGGAGCAGTTCTTCCAGAAGGCCGAGGGCTTCCGCCCGGCCAAGCTCAACTGGACGAAGCCCTTCGAAGGCCACGAGAAGCTGCGCAACCAGTCCGGGCGCAGCCCCGCGGCCCGGCTGGCTGACCTGGCGCTGGACGGCTGCGACGCCGAGATCCTGTTCCCGAACAAGGGGCTGAGCATCTGGGCCACGCCCGATGCCGACTTCAGCCACGCCATGTGCCGGGCCTACAACGAATGGGCCTGGGAGGAATTCGCCGACTACAACGACCGGCTGGCCCCGATGGCCTGCATCGCTCCCGCGGCGCTGGACAAGGCCATCGCCGAGATCCAGCGCTGCGCGGCGCTCGGGTTCAAAGGGCTGAGCCTGCCGGCGAAACCGGTCTTCGGCCCGCCCGACGTGGACGACCTCAACTACAACCTGCGCGAGATGGAGCCGCTGTGGGACTGCATCGACGAGGTCGAGCTGCCCGTCACGTTCCACGTCTCGACTGGGCGCGACCCGCGCACGTCACGCAGCCAGGGAGGCGCCGTCATCAACTACGCCGTGCACTCGCTGGCGCCCACCATGGAGCCGCTGGTCAACATCTGCGCGTCCGGTGTTGCCGAGCGGCACCCGAAGCTGCAGTTCGGCTCGATCGAGGCCGGCATCGGCTGGGTGCCTTGGATGCTGACCGCGATGGACGAGGCGTACCTCAAGCACCACATGTGGGTACGGCCCAAGCTCGAGATGCTGCCCAGCGAATACTTCAAGCGGCAGGGCTTCGCCAGCTTCCAGGAGGATCCCGCCGGCCTGGACCTCGCCCGCGAGCACGGCCTGGTCGACAACTTCCTGTGGGCGAACGACTTCCCGCACCACGAGGGCTCGTGGCCCTATTCGGCCCAGGCCATCGAGCGCACGATGAGCCACCTCGACGACGGCGAGCGAGCCAAGATCCTGGGCCTCAACAGCGCCCGGATCTTCCGGTTCGACATCCCCGAGCGCTACCTGCACCATCCCGACGCAGCCGCAGTCGCTGCCCGGCGCTGAAGGCAATCCTGGGGGCGTTTCGTGATCGGCGAGATGTAGGGTCGATTCCCAGAAGCCCGTCTCATAAGGGAATGGTGATCGTGCGCAAAGTGGTCAAGAAGATCGGCAGCGGAGTGCGGAGTTTCGGCCACTTCTTTGCTGCCCTGGCGCACCCGAGCTCGAAGTCATCGGCTCCGGACCCGCGCAAGGCAGCCGCCAAGAAGATGCGAGAGTCGATTCACGCGAGCCGGGCCGGCAGCACCGCGAACAACTCCGACGCCGAAAGGCTCTACGCCAAGGAACTGGCCAAGGGCTACAAGCAGCAGCGTTAGACGTTGACGGCGTAGGGCACGGGATCGCCTGCTAAGGCCAGGTTCACCTGCTCCGCGATCTGGGCGCCGGCGCGGTCTTGCGCTTCTGAAGTGCTGGCGCCGAGGTGCGGGGTGGCCACCACATCGGGCCGGCCGAACAGCGGCGACTCGGTCGCCGGTTCGGTTTCGTAGACGTCCACTGCTATGCCTCCGAGGCGGCCGTCGTCCAATGCAGCGGCGGCTGCCGCCTCGTCGAGAATGCCGCCACGCGCGGTGTTGACGATCAGGGCGTGCGGGCGGCACTTGGCCAGGTTCTCGACTCCCAACAGGCCTGCCGTCTCGGGCGTGCGGGGCATGTGCAGCGTGATGATGTCCGATCGCTCCAGCAGTTCGGGGAACTCCACCATCTCGACATCGGCGGCTCGGCCCGATTCCGCGCTCACATACGGGTCGTAGGAGATGAGCGCCACGTCGAACGGGGCGATCCGCTGCGCCACGAGGCGGCCGACGCGGCCGAGGCCCAGGATCCCGATCGTCTTGCGGTAGATCTCCATGCCGCCCCAGCGGCTGCGCTCCCAGCGGCCGTCGGCGAGCGCCTGGTGGGCTTGAGGCACGTGGCGCGCCAGCGCCAGCATGAGTGCCACGGTCATCTCTGCTGCGGACACCACGTTGCTGTACGGCGCATTGCAGACGAGCACGCCTCGCTCGGTCGCAGCAGCCACATCGACGTTGTCGAGCCCTACGCCGGCACGCCCGACGACGACCAGCGAGTCGCCTGCCGCGAGGAGATCAGCGTCGACCTGGGTCGCCGAACGGATGACCAGCGCCTGCGCTCCGGCAACGGCGTCGCGCAGCTCTTCGGGGCTGAGCCCCGTACGGACGTCGACATCGTGACCGGCCGCGCGCAGCTGGTCGAGGCCGGCGTCGGCCAGCGTCTCGGCGACCAGGACCCGTGCCACGCTGGTCAATTCCCGCCGCTCAGCGCGCCGACGGCTGGCAGACTCGCCGGTGCGCCGAACGCGGCCCAAGGACGCTCTCGCAGGAAGCAGGAGTTCACGCTGAGACCAGGTCTGCGATGCGGCTGATGCCCTCGGCCAGATCGTCGAGCCCGAGGGCGAACGAGAAGCGCGCGTAACCGGGGGCGCCGAACGCTTCACCGGGCACGAATGCCACCTTGGCGTGTTCGAGCACGGCCGCCGCAAGCTCGAGCGTGGTCGTGACTTCCGTGCCGCCATAGCGTCGCCCGAGCAGCCCTTCCATGTTGGGGAATGCGTAGAACGCGCCTTGGGGCTCGGGGCAGTCGACGCCCTCGATCGAGTTGAGCATCTCGGTGATGCGCTGGCGCCGCACGTCGAACGCCGAGCGCATCATCGCGACCGCCTCGAGGTCGCCCGACACGGCAGCGAGCGCCGCGGCCTGCGCCACGTTGCAGACGTTGGAGGTGGCATGACTCTGCAGGTTGGTGGCCGCGCCGATCACATCTGGGGGCCCGGCCATCCACCCGACCCGCCAGCCCGTCATGGCGTAGGTCTTGGCCACGCCGTTCAGCACGACACAGCGGTCGGCGATCTCGGGCACCAGCACAGGGAGCGAGTGGTGCTCGGCGTCGCCGTAGATCAGGTGCTCGTAGATCTCGTCGGTGATCACCCACAGACCGTGCTCGACGGCCCACTGGCCGATCGCCACGATCTCGTCGCGCGGGTAGACGGCGCCGGTCGGGTTCGACGGCGACACGAACAGCAGGGCCTTGGTGCGCTCGGTCCGGGCCGCTTCGAGCTGTTCGACGCTGGCGCGGAAACCGGACTCGATGCCGGCAAACACTTCGGTCGGTACGCCGCCGAAAACCCGGATCGCCTCGGGATAGGTCGTCCAGTACGGGGCGGGCAGCAGCACTTCGTCGCCCGGATCGATGAGCGCGGCCATGGTGTTGTAGACGGCCTGCTTGCCGCCGTTGGTGACCAGGAACTGGCTGGCGTCCCAGTCGAGACCGCTGTCACGCTTCGTCTTGGCCGCCAGAGCGGCCTTCAGCGCAGGTTGCCCCCCGGCCGGCGAATAGCGGTGATTGGCAGAGTCGCGGCAGGCGGCCACCGCTGCGTCGACGATGTGCTCAGGGGTCGGGAAGTCGGGTTCGCCGGCGCCGAAGCCGATCACATTCTCACCCGCTGCCCGCAGCGCCTTGGCCTTGGCGTCCACCGCCAGGGTTGCCGACGGCGCAATACCCGCCAATGCTGTCGATACTCGATTGGTCATTGGGCGTCTCCGCTCTGCTCGACGCGCTGCCACGAACGCCCGACAGTCTCGCCGCCCAGCGACCGCTTCAGGCGCGGAGCCGTCCCTCCCGGGCCAATCCGGCGCGAACTCGCCAACGACCATCGTCGGCGACTTGTAGCGAAAATGTGGTTGTCGGCAGCACGGCCGGGCGCAATAGTGGCAGCCAATGGCTGTCACTCCCTCATCGATTTCGATTCCCGCAGAACTGCGGCCTGCTGACGGGCGCTTCGGCTCGGGGCCGTCCAAGGTTCGGCCCGAGGCCGTCAAGGCACTCGAAGCCCGTGCGCTCGATTACATGGGCACATCGCATCGTCGCACCGGCGTGCGATCAGTGGTGGGCCGGCTGCGAGCAGCGATGACCGAGCTGTTCGGCCTCGGTGACGGCTGGGAGGTGGTGCTGGGCAACGGCGGCAGCACCGGCTTCTGGGACGCAGCGGCCTTCTCGATGATCGAGCGGCGCGCCCAGCACCTGACCTTCGGCGAGTTCTCCGAGAAGTTCTCGGCGGTCACTGCCGCCGCACCGCACCTGGATGATCCGGTGGTGATCACGGCGCCGTACGGCAGCCACCCCGTGCCCGAGCTCGATGCCGGGATCGACGTGTACGCGCTGACGCACAACGAAACGTCGACCGGCGTGGCGATGCCGCTGACGCAGCCGCAACTGGACCCGTGCCGGCAAGGCGTGTCGCCGGCACTGGTCATGGTCGACGCCACCTCGGCGGCCGGAGCGATGACATGGGATCCCCGCGATGTCGACTGCTACTACTTCGCTCCACAGAAGGCGTTTGCAGCCGATGGCGGGCTGTTCATCGCGCTCTGCTCGCCGGCTGCGATCGAGCGGATCGAGCGGATCGACGCCTCAGGTCGCTACAAGCCCGCCACGCTCGATCTGGCGATCGCCGCCCGCAACTCGCGCCAGGATCAGACGTACAACACGCCAGCGCTGGCCACGATCCTGCTGACGCTCGAGACCGCCGAGTGGATGCTCGACGGCGGCGGCCTCGGCTGGGCCGCCTCGCGTTCGGCAGCCTCCAGCGGTGCCGTCTACGACTGGGCGACAGCCCGCGACTTCGCCGCGCCGTTCGTCGCGGACGAGGCCATGCGCTCCCCCGTCGTATGCACCATCGACTTCGACGGCGTGAGTGCCGACGACATTGCTGCGGCACTTCGCGCCAACGACATCGTGGACACCGAGGGCTACCGGAAACTGGGCCGCAATCAACTGCGCATCGCGGCCTTCCCCGCAATCGAGCCCTCAGACGCCGAGGCCCTCACCGCCTGCATCGACTACATCGTCGAACGCCTCTGACGCCACTGCCATCAGCCCACCCGAGCGGCTGAATGACCGCTGCCGACGACTCAGCCGAGCGGCTACAAGGCTGCTGCTCTGGGTTCAAACCTTGATGACCAGCGTTCCGGCGGCTTTGTCGTGCCAGCCTTGGTAGACGCGGTCCCAGGTCAGGCTGACCTTGCACAGAATGAACCACAGTGCGCCGATCAGCCAGATGAACGGCTGCGCGGCCGGTATGCCGGAAACAGCCCAGCGGCCGATCGCCTTGCCCCACCCGGGAATCGCGCCATTCTGCGCATTCACGACCCTGATGCCCGCGATCCGCTTGCCGAGCGTGCGGCCCCACAGCGCCACCGAGCCTGCTTCGTAGAAGAACCAGATCAGCACCAGCACCCACCAGACCCAGGCCCCGGGGGCGATGCCGGAGAAGTCGGGAGTGTCTTCTTGGACCTGGTCGGAGATTTCGTCCCAATTGACACTCGCCAGCCAAAACACCGAGTTGATGACGAACAGCACGAACAAGTCGAACATCCGGGCGCCGAATCGAGCGGCCGGCGATGCCAGCTTGACCGTGCCGCCCGCTGGCAACTCAGCCCATCCGGTGCGCCGCCCGTCGCCTTCAGACGGCGGTTCGCTGTACTCGCTCATCAGTGACCTCTGCCGTCGTTGCCGCCGCCTCAGGCGATCGTGCGCGAACCTAGCGCGCTTGGAAACACCGGCTTCGGCGCAGCACCGGCGATCCGGCGACTGATTCAGCTAATTCAGCGACGGGTCGTCGGGATAGTTCGATAGCAGGCAGGCCGGCGGGGCTTGGCGCGCCAGCACGTCGTACCAGAGGGCGGCGGCGTCGGCAGTGAGGTCGCCTGGCACGGCGTCGAACACCCACCAGCACCCGGCCTCGAGTTCCCCTCGCAGCTGGCCGGGACCCCAGCCGGCGTGCCCGCCATAGATGCGCACCGCGATGACCTCGGTGTCGAGCTCTGAGGGATCGGCCGTGAGGTCCACCAGACCCACGCCCCTGGCGACCGAACGCCAGACTCCCCCGGCATCAGACGACTCGCCTGTGGCGCTGGGAGACGGTCGCGCGTGTGCAGGGGGCGGGGCCAGCGTCGTTCCGAGAGCCAGCAGGTCCTGCGGCTCCACCGGTCCACCGAGCCCGACCGCCGCCCCTTCGGAGAATCGAGGAGCCCAGCGCGGAACGGCAGACGCGCACGAGATCTCCGAGTTGCGGTTGATGACGACGCCGAGCGTGCCCGCCTCCTGATGCTCGATCACAAACACCACCGTGCGATCGAAGTTGGGGTCCACCAGGCGCGGCGTCGCCACCAGCAGGTCGCCCGCTCGGGGCACCCGCACCGGCGTCGCGACAACTTCGACCACGCCTCGATTCTGCCACCACGCCGCGACGTCGCAGGCGCCCAGAGCGTGGCGCACCGCCTGCTGCGCAGCGCCTGCAGCCTTAGGAGACGGCGCCGCCTGAGGCCGCGGTCACGTCCTGGCGTCCCGCGGTGATCCACGGCATCATCGCTCGCAGCTCAGCACCGACCTGCTCGATCGGATGCTGCTTGCCCTCCTCGACCATGCGGCGGTAGTTCGGCAGGCCGTTGCGGTTCTCGTCGATCCACTCCCGGGCAAAGCTGCCGTCCTGGATCTCGGCGAGGATGCGCTTCATCTCGGCACGGGTCTCGTCGGTGATGATGCGTGCGCCGCGGGTCATGTCGCCGTACTCGGCGGTCGTCGAAATCGAGTAGCGCATGCCCGAGATGCCCGCCTCGTAGATGAAGTCGACGATCAGCTTCACCTCGTGCAGCGTCTCGAAGTAGGCCGACTCGGGCTGATAGCCGGCCTCCACCAGCGTCTCGTAGCCAGCCCGGATGAGCTCGGTGAGACCCCCGCACAGCACCACCTGCTCGCCGAAGAGGTCGGTCTCGGTCTCCTCCGCGAACGTCGTAGTGAGCACTCCCCCACGCGTGCCGCCGATGCCCTTCGCATAGGCCAGCGCATCGGCGAGCGCGTGTCCGGTGGCGTCGTGGTGAATGGCGACGAGCGCCGGGACGCCGCCGCCCTCGACGTAAGTGCGCCGCACATTGTGCCCGGGGCCCTTTGGAGCGATCATCCACACATCGACCTCATCGGGCGGGCTGATCTGGCCGAAATGGATGTTGAAGCCGTGCGAGAACGCAATCGCGTTGCCCGGCTGCAGGTTCGGCGCGATCGACTCGTCGTAGATCGCGGCCTGGTCGGTGTCCGGCAGCGCCATCATGACGATGTCGGCCTGGGCAGCGGCACCCGCCACATCGGCCACACGCAGGCCCTCGGCCTCTGCCTTGGGGCGGGAGGATGAGCCGGCCCGCAGCCCCACAACGACATCCACGCCGCTGTCGCGCAGGTTCAAGGCATGCGCGTGACCCTGGGAGCCGTAGCCCATGACAGCCACCGTGCGGCCGGCCAGCTGGCTGAGGTCTGCGTCTTCTTCGTAATAGATGGTCGCGGGCATCGGGGTAGTTCCTCTCGGAGTCAACGTTGGCGGGAGTTTGCCAGTCTCAGGCGGTCATGCCGACGGCGGGCTCATCGGCATCGAGCGCCCGCAGCGCGATGCGGCCGGTGCGCTGCAGCACGTGCAGGCCGAACGGGCGCAGCTGCCGCTCGCACCGGTCGAGCCGGTCCGGATGCGCGCTCACGCTCACGATGGCTTCGCCGTCGGCGTGATCGAGCACTTCCCCGCCGTATTCGGAGATCACATCGACAACCGCCTCAAGATCGACGGCGCCGACACGGGCCAGCATCAGCTCCCGCTCGAGCGAGTCGGAGGGATGCAGCTCGCTGATGTTGATCACGTTGACGAGCTTGTCGAGCTGCTTCGCGATCTGGTTGACATCGGTGTTGTGGACGTCGACCACGATCGTGATGCGGCTGTAGGACGGATCGGCGGTCGGAGCCACCGCCAGCGAGAAGATGTTGAAGCCGCGCCGGCTGAACAGCCCAGCGATTCTCGCCAGCACGCCGAACTTGTTCTCGACGATGGCCGCGAAGATGTGCAGGTCCGGCTCCTGCGGCAGGCTCACCACCGCGGTTTCCTCAGGCGACAGGTTCGTGCCCTGCGCGCCGCTCATGACGGCCTGCCACATTGCGCGCCGCTCATGACGGCGCGCTGCCCTTCAACGCTGCATCGGCGTCGCCCTCGGGACCGAGGATGATGTCGTCGTTGGAGCCGCCAGCCGGCACCATCGGATACACCTTCTCCTCGGTGTCGACGCGGAAGTCGACCACCACCGGGCGGTCGTTGATGGCATTCGCCTTGGTGATGGCAGGCACCACTTCCTCTGCAGATTCCACCCGGATGCCCACGCAGCCCATGGCCTCGGCCCAGCCCACGTAGTCGGGATGGTCGGCGCTGAGGTACACCTCGCTGTACCGCTCGGCGTAGAAGAGCTCCTGCCACTGGCGCACCATGCCCAGGTAGGCGTTGTTGAGGATGCCCACCTTGACCGGGATGTTCTCGGCGCTGGCAGAGATCAGCTCCTGCGCAGTCATCTGGAAGCAACCGTCTCCGTCGATGGCCCACACGGTCCGGTCCGGCTGGCCCACCTTGGCGCCGATCGCTGCGGGCACTGCGAAACCCATCGTTCCCAGGCCACCGGAATTCACCCAGGTGTAGGGGTAGTCGAATTGCCAGTACTGGCTCGCCCACATCTGGTGCTGGCCCACGCCCGCCACCACGATCGTGTCGTCGGGGGTGTGATCGCGCATCTGCTCCACCACGAACTGCGGTTTGAGGGGGTAACCGCCCGACGGCTGGTCATATTGCAGCGGGAACTGCTCCTGCCAGCCCGAGACGGTCGACTTCCACGCGGATCGATCTGCCAGTGCGTCGGCGGCCGCGCTGCCGTCACTGGGACGCAGCGCCTCGATCAACGCTTCGATCGCCACCTTGGCGTCACCGGCGATCGCCACCTCGGGCACGCGCACTTTGCCGTGCTCGGCTGGGTCGATGTCGACGTGAATGACCTTCGCGCTCGGGGCGAAGTGTGCTGGATTGCCGGTGACCCGGTCGTCGAAGCGCGCGCCGAGGTTGATGAGCAGGTCGGCCTGCTGCATCGCGGTCACCGCGGTGTAGTTGCCGTGCATGCCGGGCATCCCGAGGCACAACCGGTGGCTGTCGGGAAATACGCCACGCGCCATCAGCGTCGTCACCACATGGATGTCGCACATCTCGGCGAGCTCACGCAGGGCTTCCGCCGCCCGGGCCTTCAGCAGACCGCCACCGGCGTAGATGACCGGGCGCTCGGCTGCGCGGATGAGCTGCGCCGCTTCGGCAATGGCTGCCGGATCGACCTCACGGCGGGGCCGGTACCCCGGCAGTTCGACGCTGTCGGGCCAGTACCAATCCATCGTCGCGTTGCTGACGTCCTTGGGCAGGTCGATCAGCACGGGGCCGGGTCGTCCCGTCGTGGCGATGTGGAATGCCTCGGCCACGATGCGCGGGATGTCGGCGGGGTCGGTCACGAGGTAGTTGTGCTTGGTGACCGCCATGGTGATGCCCGTGGTGTCGCACTCCTGGAAGGCATCCGAGCCGATGGCCGACATGGCCACCTGGCCGGTGACCACCACCAGGGGGATCGAGTCCATGAAGGCGTCGCACAGCGGCGTCACGATGTTGGTGGCTGCCGGGCCGCTGGTGACCATCGCCACGCCGGGCTTGCCGGTGACGTGGGCATAGCCCTGCGCCATGTGGCCCGCGCCCTGCTCGTGGCGGACGAGCACATGGCGGATCGGCGAATCCAGGACTGGGTCGTACACCGGGAGGATCGCGCCGCCGGGCAGGCCGAACATCACCTCGACACCGCTCATCTCGAGGCTTCGCATCAAGGCCTGAGCGCCGGTCAGCTCCATCGATTCTCTCCTGAACAATCTGCGTCCACAAACAAAAGCGCCTCCCGAGCGGGAGGCAGGGCGAGCGCGTCGAGACGGGCTCGCCTAGACAAGTACCCCCAAGGTGCACTCAAGCAAGTGTGCTGGCGTGCGCATCGGTTCATTCTGTCGTGCCCATCGGGCAGCCACAACCTTGCGCGTGCCCGACAGCGTCCGAAACCTGGCGCCCGCAACACCGAGCGGGCCTACATTGACCGGGTGCCTCGCAGACGGCTGTTCAGCCTCGTGGCCTGTGCTGTGGCGATGACGACCGGGGCCGCCGCGGCCGGGTGCTCCGGCATCGACGACAGCACGGGTCCGGTGATCGGCAATCCGGCGGGCGGCACCGCAACCACCGTGCCCGAGCCGACCACGACCCTGCCGCTCACCCAGACGCCCGAATACGTGGCGTCCAACACACCCTGTCCCGCTGGCCTTCCCGAGATCGGGGCTCTCGCCCTCGCAGAGGCCGCTCCCGGGCACACCGTGACCCTGGAGCCGTTCCTGGATCTGCCCGAGGCCACCGTGATGGTGTTCGATCCGGCGCTTTCTGGTGCAGGCAGCCGCGGCGGCGGCTTCGTCGGCGACCGCCGGGGACGCATCTGGCATTTCGACGTCGACGCAAGCCGAGGCGCCGTGCTCGGTGAGGGCCCCGTGGCAGATTTCTCGTCGAACACAGCGGCCGAGCACGATCAAGGTCTGGTCGGTATGACCTTCGGGCCGGACGCACGGCTCTGGATCAATCGCACCGACCGCCATGGCGACAGCGTGGTGACCGTGCTGACACCCCGAGACGGCCGCTCGGGGCTGCAGGGCGAATTCGCGGATCTGCTGGTGGTGTCCCAGACCAACGCCCAGCACAACGGCGGCTCACTGGTCTTCGGGCCGGAGGGGCTGCTATATGTGTCATTCGGCGACGGCGGCGGCCTCGGCGACCCGCATCACCACGGCCAGAACCTCACCACGCCCCTCGGCGCGATCCTGCGTTTCGCCGTCGACGACGGCGGCAGCGACGACGCAAGCGATTTGCGGTTGGTGCCGGCACCGGGCAATCCGGATCTCGGCACGGCCGGCGATCCCCGAATCTGGGCCTTCGGCGCCCGCAACCCGTTCCAGATCTCCCTCGACGCGGCGACCGGCACGCTGTGGATCGCCGACGTCGGCCAGCAATGCATGGAGGAAGTGACCGTCCTGGGGCTCGACGAGGCGGGGGCCAACCTGGGCTGGAACTCCTATGAAGGCAGCCGTCGCTTTGTCGGCGCCGAGCTCGACAACCACCGCGAGCCCGACTTCGAGTACCGGCACGGCCGCGGCCTCTGCGCGGTCATCGGCGGGCACGTCTACCGCGGCAGCGAGCTGGATTGGCTGACCGGGCGCTACGTGTTCGCCGATCTCTGCGGGGGTGACATCTACTCGGTCGCGGTGCAGCCCGGCACGGCGCCCGACGAGGTGTGGAGTCTCGGCGTCAGCACGCCCCGACCGGTCGGCTTCGGCGTGGACACCGCCGGCGAGCTGTACGTGATCGACATCGAGACCGGCGTGTGGCGCCTCACCGGATGACGCAGGCAGCACCGATCGGGTCCGGGACGTAGCCGTGTTTCGACGCACGGTCTACGACCGGGAGATCCTGCTGCTCGCGGTTCCGGCATTCGGCGCGCTGATCGCCGAGCCGCTGTATGTGCTCACTGACAGGGCGATCGTCGGACGGCTCGGCACTCCTGAGCTCGCCGGGCTTGCGATCGCGTCGGCCATCCTGCTGAGTGCTCACGCAATCCTGATCTTCCTCGCCTATGGCACGACCGGCCTCGTCGGGCGGCTGGTGGGGGCCGGATCGCTGCGGCGAGCGGCCGAGCAGGGCATCGCCGGCATGTGGCTGTCGATCGGGCTGGGCGTGGTGTTCAGCCTGGGCATGTGGGCCGGCTCGGGCTCTCTCGTCGATGTGTTCGACCCGACCCCCGAAGTCGCTGATCACGCGCTCACCTACCTGCGGATCAGCCTCATCGGCTTTACCGCGTTGCTGGCGGGCATGGCGGCCACGGGCTACCTGCGGGGCACCCAGGACACGGTCACCCCCCTCGTGATCGCCGTGGCTTCAGCGGCAGGGAACCTGCTGATCGAACTCGTGCTGGTGTTCGAGCTCGACATGGGCATCGCCGGCGCGGCATGGTCAACGGTCATCGCCCAGTGGGGTGCCGCCGTCGCCTTCGCTGTCGCCGTCCATCGCCACGTTCGGGCGGTCGGCGCGAGGCTTCGGCTGGTTGCTGCTGCGGCGTGGCGTTATGCCCGTGTCGGCGCCCAGATGTTCGTGCGCACGGCATCGCTGCGGGGCGCGTTCGTGCTGGCTGCAGTGTTCGCGGCCCGCATCGGCACCACCGAGGTGGCATCGCACGAGATCGGCGTGCAGGTCTGGTCGTTCTTCTCGCTCGCCCTCGACGCGGTGGCGATCGCAGGTCAGGCCATGGTGGCCAAGGAACTCGGCGCCAGCCGCCCCGACGTGGCACGCGCGGCCAGCGTCCGCATGATCGGCATGAGCATCCAGCTCAGCGCAGTATTCGGGCTGGCACTCGTGCTGCTGCGCGGGCCGCTGGCCTCGATCTTCAGCAATGACCCTGCTGTCGTCGCGCTCAGCGGCTTCATCCTGCTGTTCGTGGCCGTCGCGCAGCCCGTCAATGCCGCCGCCTTCGCCTTCGACGGCATCTTCATTGGCGCCGGCGACTTGGGCTTCCTGGCACGGGCGATGGCCGGTGCGGCGGCAGGCTTCGCGATCGTGGGCGGCGCGGTGCGCATCCTGGATCTGGGCATCGGCTGGCTGTGGACGGCGCTCACCCTGTTCATGTTCTTCCGAGCAGCGCCGCAGTGGATCCGCTTCCGGGGCGACGCCTGGCTGCGCACCGGCGAGGACTGAGCGCCTCGGCGGTTCGGCGGGTGCTCAGGCGTCGCGGCGCTGTGCGAGCAGCCGCGTGACGGCTTGGCCGTCTGCCTGGCCGCGGGTGGCCTTCATCACCGCTCCCACGAAAACGCCGGCCACCTTGGCTTCGCCTGCGCAGAACTTCGCCCAGGCCTCGGGGTTGTCGGCGATGGCCTGGTCGACGAGCGCTTCGAGCTCGCCGCTGTCCATGGCTTCGTAGCCCAACTCGGCCGCGATAGCCGATGGATCTGCCGCCGCGCCCGGTGCCCGTTCGCACATATGCGTGAGGACGGCCTTGGCCTGCGTCGCCGTGAGCTGATCGGAAGTCTCCATCTGCACCAGCGATGCGAGCTGGGCGGCCTCGAGCAGCTCGGCCCCGTCCAGCGCCAGGTTCTGCACGGCGTGGGTGACGGTGCGATGCGCATCGGCGCCTGCGGCCACTGCACCGAGCACCAGCGCTGCGAGGCCCCGGCTGGCGATGACCTGGGCGTCGGCGGCGTCAGCGCCGTGCGCGCACAGACGCTCGCGCAGCGCAGCCGGCAATTCGGGCATGGCGGCACGCACCCGCTCGATCCAGTCCGGATCCGGTTCGAGCGGCACGAGGTCGGGCTCGGGGAAGTAGCGGTAGTCGTCGGCCTCTTCCTTCGAGCGCAGCGAGTGGGTGCGCCCGTCAGTGGACCAGTGCCGGGTCTCCTGCACTGGAGCTTCGCCCGCCTCGTACAGCCCGATGTGGCGCTGGGCCTCATAGTCGATGGCGTTCCGAAGCGAGCGCAGCGAGTTGAGGTTCTTGACCTCGCAGCGGGTGCGCAGCTCGCCCGATCCGGCCGGACGCACGCTGATGTTGGCGTCGACACGCATCGATCCCTCCTCCAGCCGGGCGTCTGATGCGCCGACGGCCAGGAGGATCTCGCGCAGCTCCTCGACGTAGGCGCTGGCCTCGGCGGCCGAGCCGATGTCGGGCCGCGAGACGATCTCGAGCAGCGGCGTGCCTGCCCGGTTGTAGTCGACGAGTGCGCCGACGGCCCCGTGGATGCGTCCGTCCGCGCCTCCCAGGTGCGTCGTCTTGCCGGCGTCCTCCTCGAGGTGCGCCCGCTCGATGCCGACCCTGCCCTCGCCGGGAACGTCGAGCCAGCCGTCAGCACAGATCGGCTGGTCGTACTGGCTGACCTGGTAGTCCTTCGGCATGTCTGGGTAGAAGTAGTTCTTGCGGTGGAACACCGACGGCCGGATCTCGCAGTTGAGCGCGAGGCCCACCGCCATGGCCAGCTCGACGGCGCGACGGTTCAGCACCGGCAGCGAGCCGGGGAGGCCGAGGCACACCGGCGTGACGTTGGTGTTGGGCTCGTCGCCGAAGCGGCTGGGCGCAGCGGAGAACAGCTTCGTGTCGGTCGCCAGCTCGACGTGGACCTCGAGGCCCACGACGACGTCCCAGCCGGCGGTCATGCTGCACCCCCCGTTGAGCTCTCGGCGAACCGTGGCGCCGCCAGCTCCGGGGCAGCACGCTCGATTGCCGCGGCGACGGTCAGCATCGCCTCCTCCCCCAGCGCCGGGGCCATGATCTGCACGCCCACCGGCAGGCCCTCCGCGCCGGTCCCGAACGGCACCGACATGGCCGGATCGCCCGAGAGATTCGACGGGATGGTGCAGGTGTCGCAGCGGTACATGGTCATCGGGTCGGCGCGCTCGCCGAAGCGGAATGCCACGCACGGCGAGGTGGGCGACAGCAGCACGTCGTAGTCGGCGTAGGCAGCGTCGAAGTCACGCCGGGTGAGCATGCGGACCCGCTGGGCCTTGCCGTAGTAGGCGTCGTAGTAGCCGGCGCTGAGAGCGAACGTGCCCAGCATGATGCGGGCCTTGACCTCGTCGCCGAAGCCGGCCCGGCGAGTCAGGCGGTTCATCTCCTCGACATCTGCACCCTCGATTCGAAGCCCGTACCGAGTGCCGTCGTAACGCGCCAGATTGCTCGAAGCCTCTGCAGGCGCAATGAGGTAGTACGCGGTGAGGCCGTAGGTGACCGCAGGCACCGAGACCCGGCCGACGATCGCCCCCGCGTCGGCCAGCGCGCCGGCCGCCTCGAGCACCCTCTCCGTCACATCCGCGTCGATCCCGTCCAGCACCTCGCCGGCCGCATCTTCCAGCGCTGCATTTCCCAGCGCTGTATCTCCCTGCACTGGGCCGCCGTTCGCAGCACGATTGCGGCCGCTCCCGGTCAGCTCGCTCACGACGCCCACCCGCAGACCCTCGACACCCCGCCCCAGCGCTGCCTCGAAGTCGGGCACGGCTGCGGGAATCGACGTGCTGTCGGCGGGATCGTGGCCGCTGATCACCCCGAGCGCGAGCGCAGCATCGGCGACGTCGGTTGCGAACGGTCCGATCTGGTCGAACGAGCTGGCGAAAGCCACGAGCCCGTAGCGGCTGACCCGGCCGTAGGTGGGCTTGATGCCCACGATGCCGCACAGCGATGCGGGCTGGCGGATGGAGCCTCCGGTATCGGAGCCCAGCGCCAGGGGCGCGAAGCCGGCGGCGACCGCTGCAGCCGATCCCCCGCTGGAGCCGCCCGGCACCCGGGCGAAGTCGTAGGGATTGCGCGTGGGGCCAAAGGCGGAGTGCTCGGTGGAGCTGCCCATCGCGAACTCGTCGAGGTTGGTCTTGCCGATCATCACCGCGCCGGCTGCCGTCATGGCCTGCACGACCGTGGCGTCGTAGGGAGGCTGCCAGCCTTCGAGCATCCGTGACGAGCAGGTGGTGGCGACGCCACGCGTGCACAGGTTGTCCTTGAAGGCGACGGGGACTCCTGCCAGCGGCCCGGGGTCGCGGCCCCCGTCGACTGCTGCATCGATCGATGCCGCAGCGGCGCGAGCCTGATCGGCCGTCACCGTGTTGAAGGCGTGTACGTCGCCATCGTGGGCCTCGATGCGACCGAGGAAATCTTCGAGCACGTCCGTTGCCCGGCGGGTGCCGGCGCGCACGTCGGAGGCGATGGCGTGAGCTGTATTCATCGGACGCTCGCAAGGCTCGCTGTGGTCATCGGGCAGTCGCCGAGCGGGGCACCGTCGGCTCAGGCTTCCTCGCCGAGCACCGGCGGCACTTCGAACTGCCCGCCGGCCGCAGCGGGCGCTTGGGACAGCACCTCGTCCCGATCCACCGGCGAGCCCGCAACATCGTCTCGGAACACGTTGCGCAGCGGGTAGGGGTGCGCGAGCGGCGGCACATCGGCGAGATCCAGATCTTCCAGCTCACGGGCATGGGAAAGCACACGTCCCAGGTGGCCCGTGTAGTGCTCGATCTCATCGGGCGTGAGCTCGATCCGGGCCAGCCGCGCCACATGCGCCACCTGATCCGTGCTGATCGCCGCCGCTTCTCCGCGAGAGGCCGCGTCGGTAGGTGAACCTTCTCGTTGTCGCACCTGTCGTTTCCCGCTCTTGTTCGCTCCGCTCACGGGCCGCTCGGGCCACGGCTTCGCCTCACGGCTCGGCCTCAGAACAGCGGTGAGGGTACTGGCGCGGTCTCAGCGGGGAATTCGCCGCTGGGCGGCCTCCGCCAGCATCTCGCCCGGCCGGGTGGGGCTGAACAGCACCCGCGACACGGCCAGCACCTGCGCAGTGCCGGTCGAGCGCGGCACCACCTCGACGTCCACGCTCAGCTCGGCCAGCAGCACCGGGCCAAGAGCGTTGCCGCTGATGTCCACCAGGTCGGGCGCTTCGAGATCAATGTCTGCGGGCGCGGGACCGAGCACCACCACATCGGCCCGGCGCAGCAAGAACGGCTCGCGTGTCGCCATCGCATCATGCAGGACGAATCCGTTGGGGACGAACACCACCCAGCGGCGCGACAGCTGGTGGAGCGATCTGAAGCCCAGTGCCGCGGCGGCGAATCCCGTGACGGTGGTCACCACGGCCCAGATCCACTGGCCTTGGGCCCACAGCACCAGCGGCACCCCCGCGCCGGCGACGACGGCTGCCCACACCAGCGGGATCGGCACGACAGCCAGCAGGAACGGCGGGCGCAACAGCATCCGCCGCTCATTGCCGTAGCTGAGCCCGTCCACCATCGAATTGCCCGTTTCCGGCAGCAGTGCGACCGCTGCTGTGATGACAGCGCCCGCGATCGCCGTTGCCGCACGCGGCGCGGCCAGGTCGCCATTCCACGCCGCCGCGGCGATCACCGAGCCGATCGCCGCCGCGATCGAAGCCGGTGCCGCGATGCGCACCACGGTCATCGCCCACGGCCGCCGCACAAATGTGGCCGTCAGCACCACGCCCCACGCTCCCCACAACTCCGCGCTCAAGATCCGAGCGGTGTCGGGCGAGCAGGCACCGAGCGCGTCCGCCGCGGCCGCCCCCACGCTCCACGGCGCAATCAGCCACAGCAACCGCAACAGCCACAAGGTCGGGTGTGCTCGCAACGCCTCTCGCACATCATGAGTGTGGCCGCACGGAGCGAGCAAGCGGGGATTGGTTGCGGTGCATCGATCGCTCGCTTCAGCCGCATCACTCCACGGATTGCGGTTCAGCCGACGGCGCGAACCCGAGGTGCCACACCCGCTCAGTAGCGTCGCGCGTGTGGAATCAACGGTCGCGGGCGGTGCCGAGGCTGCGACGACCGCTGCAGTCGATGACGGCGAAGAGGCAGCGGAGCACAAGCAGCGCGATCTCGCGCGCCTGCGGCACTTGGCGAGCCTGATCAACCGCTACGACGTCGAGTATCACCGCGACGACTCGCCGTCGGTGCCCGATGGGGAGTACGACGCCCGCAAGCGCGAGCTCATCGAGCTCGAAGCGCGCTATCCCGACTTCGCGGATCCGAACTCGCCCAGCCAGCGAGTCGGCGCCGAACTGTCGGCGCTGTTCAGCGAGGTCGTCCATGCCAGGCCGATGATGTCGCTCGACAACGCCATGGACTTCGACGAGCTGCGGGCATGGCATGGCCGCGTCAAGCGCAGTCTCGCTGCGTCGCAGCAAACGCTGTTCGACGACGCGGACCTCGATGAATCCAACGGCGACGGCGACAACGGCAGCGAGGTGAGCCTGCCCGAGCCGGAGCTCATCTGCGAGCTCAAGTTCGACGGGCTCGCCGTCTCGCTGCGGTACGAGCAGGGACGTCTGGTCCAGGCAGCGACGCGGGGCAACGGGCGTGTCGGCGAAGACGTCACCGCGAACGTGGTGACGATCGCGGACATCCCCCGGGAACTGAGCACGGCATCGCCGATGCCCGAGGCCATCGAGGTGCGCGGCGAGATCTTCCTGCCGCTGGACAGGTTCCGTGAATTGAACGAGTCACAAGCCGCAGCTCGCCGGGCACTCAGCGAAGCCGCAACGAGCGCCAGAGAACAGATCGCCGTGGCACCCGACGACATGCCGGCGAGCGATCGGCGGAAGCTCGAGACATTGGCCAAGCTCACACCGGTCGATGTGCAGCGCCGCCATCCCGACTACGCCAACGCCCGCAATACGGCTGCGGGCAGCCTGCGCCAGAAGGATCCTTCGATCGTCGCGACGCGTGGCTTGTCGTTCTGGAGCTACGACGTCGGCGGGCTGGTCGGCGGGCCCGAGCTGCGCAGCGCCGGCGAGGTCTTCGCGTACCTGGGCGAGCTGGGCATGCCGGTCAATCCCGAGATCCGGACCTTCGGAACGCTCGCCGAGGTAGAGAGCTTCTGCACGCGCTGGGAACGCGACCGCCACAAGCCGGCCTACGAGATCGACGGTGTCGTGGTGAAGGTTGCCGACCTCGACCTCCGGTCGCAGCTTGGCTACACCAGCCGTGCCCCTCGCTGGGCAGTGGCCTACAAGTTCCCTCCCGAGGAACGCACGACCAAGCTGCGCGACATCATGGTCTCGATCGGGCGCACCGGGCGCGCCACGCCATTCGCCTACATGGAGCCCGTCTTCGTCGGCGGATCGACGGTGTCGCTGGCGACGCTGCACAACGAGGACCAGGTCGCCGCGAAGGATGTGCGCCCCGGCGACACCGTGATCGTGCGCAAGGCCGGCGACGTCATTCCCGAGGTGGTCGGCCCGGTGCTCGCCGAGCGCCCCGACGGGCTGCCCGAGTGGAAGTTCCCCCCTGTCTGTCCCGTCTGCGGCCAAGGTCTCGTGCGTGAGGAGGGCGACGCCAACACCTATTGCGTGAACCGCTCGTGCAGCGCGCGCGTCGTCCAGGGCATCGGGCACTTCGTCGGCCGGGGAGCGCTCGACGTCGAGGGTCTCGGCGAGCGGACGGTGATCCTGCTCTACGAGCAGGGACTGGTCGCGGACGCGGCTGACCTCTTCGGCTTGACAGCAGATGACCTTGTCGGGCTCGAGGGTTTCGCGGAGAAGTCCGCCACGAGCCTTGTCGCGGAGATCCAGGAAGCGCGCGAGGCACCCCTGGCGCGGTTGCTCATCGGTCTCGGCATCGAGCACCTGGGCCCGACGGCCTCAGAGCTGCTCGCGATGCGCTTCGGCTCGCTCGATTTGATCATGGAAGCCACCGACGAAGATCTCGCCGACATCGACGGCATCGGCCCGATCATCGCCTCCAGCGTCACGAGCTTCTTTGTCGACGACGCCAACCGGGCGCTCGTGGCAAAGCTGCGGCGCATGGGTGTCCGCTTCGATGTCGTCGAGGGCCTCCAAGTCGGTGCCGAAACGCCGCAGGTGTTGTCCGGTCGCTCGGTAGTGGTCAGCGGCAATCTCGACGGCTGGTTCATCGGGCGTGACGACGCGAAGCGGGCCATCATCCAGCGCGGGGGCAAGTCCACCTCCTCGGTCAACAAGAGCACCTACGCGCTCGTCGCGGGCGATCGAGCCGGGCAGGCCAAGCTGGACAAAGCTGCCGAGCTCGGCGTCCCCGTCCTCGACGAGGACGGCCTGCGCACCCTGCTCGCCGCAGGAACCGTCGGCGGGTCCCAGAGCGCGGACGAATAGCAGCGACACCACCGCCCGCACGCGAGCTGGCGCAGCCGATCGTTCCTAGAACGTCACGAAGCACCACTCGTAGACGAGATCGGGTGCTTCGAGCGCGGTCACGGGAGCTGCGCGGACGACGGCGCAGATCTTGCCGCTGCGGAGCTGGGAGATCACCTTGCCCTCGCCAGGAGCAAAGAAGTACTCGCCGAGCTGGGTGGTGCCTGCATCGAGCTGACCGAGGGGAATGGAAACGCCGTCGATGACCAGCGTCGGTTCCCATCCGGGATCCACGCGCACCCCGACGGGGGTCTGCCGGGGCACCTGCGCGTCCGGCGCAGGCACGACGCCCTGCAGTCCCACCGGATAGCTCGACACGGTCTCCGAGCTGCGCGTCAACCAGACCGCCAGCACCACGGCAGCCGCAGCGACGATCGCTCCGGTGGTCACGGCGACGGACACGCCCCGTCGCAGCGCCCACGGCACCCGGCGATCGTCGCCGTCGCGCCGACCGTCAGAGCCGGCGGGGTTCATGTGAGATGTCCGGCGGCAGTTGCGCCCCCGAGCACCTCGTCGCCGTCGTAGAACACGACCGCCTGGCCCGGTGCGACACGTCGCTGGGGCCGGGTCCAGCGCAGCTGGCCGTCGGCGCCGAGGCGACCGGGCAGCGCAGGTCCGTGCGCGCTGGTTTGGGCCAGGACATCGCCCTCAGCGGCTCCGTCGGCCCATCGGTGATCGGTGAGCCGGACACCTTGCGCCGACAGCTCATCTGCGCCGCCGACGGTGACTCGTCGGGCGGCGACATCGACATCGATGGCGTAGCGACGCTCGGGCGCGCCGCCGAGGTCAAGCCCTTTGCGCTGACCCACCGTCACCAGCTCCACCGCCGCTGCAGCGCCCACGTGCCGGCCGGCAGTGTCGACCAGCTCCGCCCGATGCAGGTCGATGCGCTCAGCCAGGAATCGCTCCCGGCCGGCGTCGGCGGTGATGAAGCACACGTCCTGGCTCTCGGCCTTGTCGGCCGTTCGCAGGCCGAGTTCGCCGGCGAGCGCACGCAGCTCGTCCTTGCGGTAGTCGCCGACGGGGAACCACAGGTCCGCCAGATCTGCCGCGGTCAGCATGTACAGCACGTAGGACTGGTCCTTGGCGCTGTCGGCTCCTCGACGCAAGCGGATACGGCCGTCCCGCCGGCTCACTCGCACGTGGTGGCCCGTGACGAGCCGGTCAAAGCCCAGCCGCCGGGCGCGGTCCAGCAGCACATCGAACTTGACGTGCCGGTTGCAGCTGATGCACGGATTCGGCGTCTGGCCCTGCCGGTGCGCGTCCACGTACGGGTCGACGACATCGCGCTCGAACTCGGCCGCGTAGTTGAAGACGAAATGGTCGATGCCCAGCTGCTGGCTCACCCTGCGGGCGTCGTCCACATCGGAAACCGCGCAGCAACCCTGATCCTGGGGTCCGCCCCACAGCTTGAGGGTGACGCCGACGACCTCGTGGCCTTCGCGCTGGCACAGCGCAGCGGCCACCGAGCTGTCGACCCCACCGGACATGGCGACGAGAACCCTCGGTGTGCCTGCGGCCCCGCGCCGCTCGGCGTCCGATGCAGCGGCCCCATGCCGCTCGGAGTCCGATGCTGCGGCCCCATGCCGCTCGGAGTCCGATGCAGCGGCCCCATGCCGCTCGCGAGTCATCGCAGCTGCTCCACACAGGCGGGAATCGCCTCGAGCACTCGATCGACCTCCCACGGCTCGGTGCACCAGCCCAGCGACAGCCGCAGCGAGCCCGCTGCGGCCTGCCGTTCGACGCCCATTGCGGCGAGCACATGGCTGGGCTCCATCGCACCCGACGCACACGACGCCGCAGCGGAGGCCATCACATCGAAGCGGTCCAGCAGCACGAGCAGCGCCTCGGTCTCGATGCCATCGATGAGCAGCTGGCAGATGCCTGCGGCACGACTCGACCGCTCGACCGTCTCGATGCATCCGTCGATCGCCGCCACCAGACCGTCAGCCAACCGATCCGCCATTTCCCTGATCCGCTGGATCTCGTCGTCGCGTGACCCGTTCAGCTCGCCGAGCGCCGCGCCCAGCGCTGCGATGCCCGCTGTGTTGTGGGTACCGCTGCGGCGGTCGGCCTCCTGACCTCCCCCGAGCTGCTGCGCCGACAGCGTCACGCCGGGCCGGATGGCAAGGACGCCCACGCCCTTCGGGCCGCCGAACTTGTGTGCACTCAGCGACAGCAGATCGGCCGCCTGCGCCGTTGCGGCGATGTCGACCCAGTTGACGCCCTGCACGGCGTCGGTGTGCAGCAGCGCACCGGGAGCATGTTCGTGCACGACCTCTGCGACTGCATCGAGATCGGCGATGACGCCGGACTCGTTGTTGACCAGCATCGCCGACACCAGACCCACGGGCGGGCCCGCGTCGGCGGCGAGTTGTACGGCCAGGTGCTCCAGGTCGACGTTGCCGCCGGCGTCGACATGCACATGCCGGCCTCCGACCGCTTCGACGGGATGGAGCACTGCATGGTGCTCGGTGGCGGGGCACAGCGCCGTGGTGCCCGTCGCCTCGCAGACGCCGCGCACTGCGAGATTGTCCGCTTCGGTCCCGCCGCTGGTGAACACGATTCCGTGAGGATCGAAGCCGAGCGCCTCAGCGACGATCTCACGTGCGTCGTCAATGGCTGCGCGCGACCTGCGGGCCATGCGGTGCGCTCCCGATGGATTGGCGAACTGGTGGTCGAAGAACAGCGTCATGGCCTCAATGGCGCAAGGCCGCATCGGCGTCGACGCAGCGCAGTCGAGGTACGCAGGTCGCAGAGCTTCGTCGTGCTCGTTCCGCTGAGGTGCGGCACGCGGGTTCTGCACGGCACTCATACTGCGAGGCTACGGGTGCCGTCGGCGGCCAACCGCCCGCCCGAGTGCGATCCGCGTTGCTGAAGCCAGCGATTCATGGGCTCCGCCTATGCGACTCGTTAGGCACAAACGATTGATTTGTTCACCTTCGCGCGGCCACGTGCGAACGGAGTCAGGAGAAAATGCAGGTGGGGACAGATGGCACATGGGGACAGGTGCGACTGCCGAATGCCGCCTCACAGAAAGCGCTTCATGAACATCTCTGCATCGGTGAGCTGGCAGTTTCCCCGAGCGATGACCGATGAAGGTTGCGTGAACGCTCCGTGAGCACACGTCCCAACATTGCCGTAGGCAGGCCGACGATTCGCCAGCTGGAGTATCTGGTGGCGCTCGACGCCCATGGGCACATCGGGCGCGCGGCAGCAGCGTGCTTCGTCTCCCAGCCAACGCTCAGCACGCAGATCCGCCAGCTTGAGCGCCATCTGGGCGTCACCATCACCGAGCGCGTGGGCCGCGGCATCGTCGTGACGCCTGCGGGCCGCGAACTCGCAGAACGCGCACGGGCGGTGCTGCGTGACACCGACGAAATGCTCGAATGGGGCCGGAGCAGCGCGGACGATCTGGGCGGACCGTTGCGCATCGCAGCTGTCCCGACGGCGGCGCCCTACTTGCTTGCCCGCATGCTGGCCGTGATCAACGAACGGCATCCAGATGTGCTGTTGTGTCTTGACGAGCTCCGGGCATCTGTGCTGGTCGAGGCACTGGCCGCGGCACAGCTCGACTTGGGTCTGATGGTGGAGCCCGTGACCCACGATGACCTCGAGCACGCGATCGTCCTCGAGGACCCGCTGCTGCTGGCGATGGCGCCCCAGCATCGACTGGCCCGCCAGCCCTCAGTGTCGACTGATGACCTCGCCGGCGAGACGGTGCTGCTGCTCGAGGATGGGCACTGCCTGCGATGCCAGGTGCTCAAGGTGTGCCGCAGTGTGGGCGCGCGCGAGGTCAGCAAGGGCGGGACCAGCCTGGCGACGATCTGTCAGATGGTGGCTGCGGGGATGGGCGTGACGTTGCTGCCCACGAGCGCCGCTCCGATCGAGGCCCGACGTGGCACCGGAATCGTGGTGCGGCCCTTCAGCGATGTCATGGCGAAGCGGCAGCTGGCAGTTGCTTGGCGACGTCGCTCGCCGGCTGCGCCGCTGTACCGGGAGCTGGCCGATCTGATCGCAGCGAGACTGGCAGACGCGCACTCCGGATCGCCGCCCCCGCCGGCGTCCTCGAGATCAGACGCTGGCGGCGCGACGACTGCGGAGTGACATCGCCCTTTCTGGGTGCCACACTTTCCGAGCGTTTGTGCTCGCTGCGCCCGCCGTGCCACGCGGTGACGGTCCGGGCCGGACGCGGCGAACACGACATCCAACCGCGGGACAGCCGGCAACATGGGCATCGAGGTCTCCATCGACATCCCTGCACCGCCGCAGGAGGTCTGGGATTACGTCGCGGATCTCGCGAGCAACGTCGAGTGGATGTCTGACGCTCAGTCAATCGACTTCACTTCTGCGCAAACCCAAGGCGTCGGCACGACGTTCGACTGCGTCACCAAGATCGGTCCGCTGAAGACCACGGACAAGCTCGAGGTCACCGAGTGGGACCCGCCACAAACGCTCGGCATCACCCATCGCGGCGCTGTGACGGGAACTGGCCGATTCGCGCTCGAGCCCATCGAAGACGGCACCCGCTTCACGTGGAGCGAAGATCTGACGTTGCCGTGGTACTTCGGTTCACGGATGGGCCAGCAGCCTGCCTCGGTGGTGCTTGAACGCGTCTGGCGCAAGAACCTGCGGAACTTGCGGGCACGGATGCTCGAACGTCAGCAGGGACCGACCGGCCACGAGCCGGGACCGCTGCTGGGGATGGGCCGCGACTCGGAGATGCGCACCTACGGCCCGCACATCATTCGCATGAGCCTGCGCGGCCGCGACCTGAGCCACGAGGCCGAGGCAATGCGTCACGTGCGAGCGCACGGCTTCCCCGCGCCGGAGGTGATCGAGCAGCCCGACAACCACTCGGTGGTGATGGCGCGTCTGACCGGCCCGACGATGCTCGACGAGCTGGCGGCCAAGCCGTGGCTCCTGTCGCGCCACGTCAAGGGTCTGGCACGTCTGCATCGGCTGCTCGGCGACGTGCCGGCGCCGAGCGCCTGGGTCAAGGTCTCGAGCGGCACCTCGGTCGTGCATCTCGACCTTCAGCCCGACAACGTCAAGCTCACCCCCGACGGTCCCGTGGTCATCGACTGGTCCAACGCAGCCGCCGGCGATGCCGCGTTTGATGCCGCGTCCACCTATGTCCGGCTGCGCACCGCCGCCCCCGACAACCACGCCGCTGCGCGCGCTGTCATCAACGCGTTCCGCACCCGTTTCGCACGCGCATTCCTCAAGGAGTTCGGCGCCGATGAGATCCTGTCGCGGCTGAGAGCCGCCGCAGACCTGCGGCTCCTTGACCGCAACCTGCACCCGAACGAACGTGAGGCAGTCTTCGCGCTCGCCCGAGGCGAACTCGACTGATCCGCTGCACATCTGCGGACCGGCAATCGAGCCGGCGAGTCGTCAGGAGAGATCCTCGAGGAGGATCGCGGCGGCGGCGTAGGGGTCCAGCTCGCGCCGGGCGAGACGCTCACGCAGCCGCTCGGCAGCCGGCCCGTCGGTGAGTTCGGCCACGCGCTCGGCGATCGTGGCCCGCAGGATCTCATCGAGCTCGGAGTCGACCCTCGCAGCACGTCGGGACTCGAGTTCGCCCGAGGCAGCGCAGTGATCACGATGCGAGCAGATGGCGTCCCACAGCTCTGCGGCGCCCTCCCCGGTGGTGCCGATCGAGGTGAGGATCGGCGGATCCCACGCGCCTGGCGCCGAGAGGTCGAGCATCTGGCGGATGTCCCTGCACGTCTCGGAGGTGCCCGGTCGATCGGCCTTGTTCACCACGAAGATGTCGGCGATCTCCATGAGACCCGCCTTGTTGGCCTGCACCGAGTCGCCCCAGCCGGGGTTCACCACGACGACGGTGGTGTCGGCGGCACCCACGATCTCTGTCTCGATCTGGCCGACGCCGACCGTCTCGATCACGACCCAAGGCCAGCCCAGCGCATCGAGCACCCGCACGGCGAGCGGGGTTGCCAGCGTCAGGCCGCCGAGGTGCCCCCGAGTCGCCATCGAGCGGATGTACACCCCCTCGTCGAAGGTGTGGTCCGACATGCGGACTCGGTCGCCCAGGATCGCGCCCCCGCTGAACGGCGACGACGGATCGATCGCCAGCACGGCCAGCCGCTCTCCCCGCTCACGAGCCACCCCGACGACGGCCGAGTTCAGCGTCGACTTGCCCGCGCCGGGGGCACCGGTGATGCCGACGGTGTGAGCGACGCCTGAGCCGGCGAAGGTCGCCGCTCCCAGCTCGCGTGCGAGCTGGCCGCCGCGCTCGACGAGCGACATGACCCGCGCCAAGGCGCGCCGGTGTCCGCTGCGGGCTGCTGCGAGCAAGCTCGCAGCGTCGTCACTGAGCGCAGCATCATCGAGCGTCATCGGCGCGCTGACGGTAGCGAGACGCGCCGGGGGCGGCACGTTTCAGCGACGAGTGATGGTGGCACCGAGACCGGCGAGCTTGCCGGCCAGATCCTCGTAGCCACGGTCGATGTGAGCGGCGCCCGCAATCTCGGTCTCACCCTCTGCGGCGAGGCCCGCCATCACCAAGGCAGCGCCGGCGCGGATGTCGTGCGCGCGCACCGGCGCGCCCGACAGGCGCTCGACCCCGCGCACGACGGCGTGGTGACCCTCGGTGCGAATGTCGGCACCCATGCGGCGCAGCTCGTCGATGTAGCGAAAGCGCCCGGTGAAGATGTTCTCGGTGACGATGCCCACGCCTTCCGCCGTCGTCAGCAGCGTCACCAAGAACGGCTTGTAATCGGTCGCCAGACCCGGGTACGGCAGCGTGGAGATGTCCGCCGAGGACAACCGCCGGGTCACCGTCGCCCGCACGCCTTCGTCGTCGGCGACGATATGCATGCCCATCTCGGTGAGCTTGCGGATGAGCATGGTCATGTGCCCGGCTACGGCGTGGCGCAGGAACACCGACCCGCCGCAGATGCCGGCAGCAGCCAAATATGTCGCCGCCTCGATGCGGTCAGCGATGACCGCGTACCCCTCGGGCGCTCGGGCGGGCGCCAGGCGATCCACGCCGTCGATTGCCAGCCGATCTCCTGCCCAGCCGATCTCAGCACCCATCCGGTTGAGGAACTCGACGAGGTCGCCGATCTCGGGCTCACGCGCCGGGTTCACGATGAGCGTGCGTCCCTTTGCCCGCACAGCGGCCATCAGGACGTTCTCGGTGGCGCCGACCGATGGGTACTCGAGCACGACCTCGGTCCCCCGCAGCACCGCGGCAGTACCGGATATGTCCCCGTGAGCAGTGCTGAACGTCGCTCCCAGGCTCTCGAGTGCCCGCAGGTGCATGTCGATGGGCCGCGGGCCGAAATCGTCGCCGCCCGGCAGGGCCACGCGGGCGGTTCCGAAGCGTCCCAGCAGCGGGCCGAGCACCACGATCGACGCTCGCATCCGTTCCACGAGGTGGTAGGGCGCCTCGGTATTCAGCTCGGCGGGGACGTCGATGACGAGCCGGTGATCGGCACGTGTCACCGTGACGCCCATGGCTTCGAGCAGCTCGCACATGAGCGACACGTCGGAGATGTCAGGCACGTTCGCCAGAACATGCCGCCCCTCGGCCAGCAGGCACGCCGCCATCAGCTTGAGCACGCTGTTCTTGGCGCCGCCGATGCGGACTTCGCCGTCGAGCGGCCCGCTGCGCCGCGTCACCAACGTGCCGTGCTCGCCGGAATCGACAATGTCCACCGCTATAGCGATACCACCGCTGTCGCCTCACGGCGAGCCGCCGCGCTGACGGGGCATGTGGCCGAGGGACCCGTGCGTGTGCTAGGCCCGCCGCCGTGACACGGCAGGTGCGCACCTTCACTGCAGACCCCGAGGAGGTGGACGACCTGCTGCGCCCGCGCGACGACATCGTGCTCGAAGCACCGGCCGGCGACATCGACGGCGACAGTGACGGCAGCGACGGCGAGTATCGATTCGGCTTGGCGGACGGGCCGTTCAGCAGCTACTCGCGCCTCGTTCACGTCGTGCCGGATGACAGTGGCGATGCAGCCAGTGCCGAGATGGGCGCCCCGCCCCGATTCCGGATCACCGAGAAGGTCGAATGGCAGCTCGCGGTGCCATGGTTCGGCCCGGCCATCAACCTCGCGGTACGGCGCGCCATGCGCACCGGTCGTTCCGGCGACGGCACGCAGCCCATCTGGGCGCCCCCGCGGCGGCTCGATGCGCGCGCCGCGACGATCATGGCCATGCTCGCCGCCGCGGCAATGCTGAGCGGCTACCTGGCCAACGCACCCTCAGAGCTGCACACCTACGCCGCGGATGAATTCGGTGTGGACCAAGCCGCCCAGGGCCTGCTGGGCGCTGTCGTGCGCATCGGAACGTTGCTTGCGATCGGCGTGTCGGTGCTGGCCGATCGGCACGGTCGGCGGCGCATCGTGGCGGGCGCCATGGGGGTGGGCATCGGCGCCGCCGCGCTCGCGGCGCTGGCGCCGAACATGGTGTGGCTCGGAGCATTGCTGCTGGTCGGACGCACGGCCAATGCGGCCCTCGGCGCCACGATCGTCGTGATGGCGCTCGAGGAGATACCCGCAGGCTGTCGGGCGTGGTGCCTCTCGGTGCTGGCGATGTCGGCAGCGCTGGGCGCCGGGGTGGTCGTGTGGCTGCAGCCGCTCTCGGACCTCGCGCCATGGGCGTGGCGCTTGCTCTTCGCCTTCCCGCTCCTGGCACTCGCGGCTGCGAGACCGCTGCTGTCGAGGCTGCCCGAGAGCCGGCGGTTCGAACGGCGCGGCCGAGATGTGACGCTGCGCGGCAGCTGGCGCCCCATCGCGGTGCTCGGCGTCATCTACTTCGCGTTCGGCCTGTTCTTGGGGCCCGTCGACTGGTTCCGCAACGAGTACCTGCGAGACGAGCACGGCTTCAGTGCGAGCTTGGTCTCGCTGTTCGTGCTGGGCACCGCAACGCCTGCAGGACTGGCGGTGTATGCCGCAGGCCGGCTAGCTGACTCCAGGGGCAGGCGCATCATCCTGGGCGTCGCTTCGGTGGCGGGACTGGGCTGCCTCGTGGCGATGTTCAACGTGTCGGGTTGGTTGCTGTGGCTGGCCGGGCTGGCCGGGGCGATGCTGTCGGCAGGCCTGCTGCCTTCATTGGGTGTCTACCGGGGCGAACTGTTCCCGACAGCGGTGAGAGCGCGAGCCGCGACCCTGACCGGCGCCATGGGTGTCGGGGGGGCGGCGTTGGGCGTGCTGTGGGCCGGTCGCTTGCGCACTGCATGGGGAAGTTTCGGCGATGTCATCGCGCTGCTGTGGATCGGACCGCTCGCCGCGGCCGGCATCGCCCTGCTGTGGCTGGTCGAGCGCAGCGGCCGCGAGCTCGAGGAGCTGCATCCCGCGGATGCTGCAGCCGATCCCGACGGACCCTGGTCCCAACACCTGCGGCCGTGAGGGTCAACTGCCCGATCAGGACATGATGGAGCCGTCATGGCTGCCGTCGAAGCTCTGCTGCTGACACCCGGCGCCGGAGGCGGCGCGGACCACCGCACCCTCGTCGACATCGAGGCTGCGCTGTCCGAACACCTGCCGGTGCGCCGGCACGACTTCGCCTACCGGCGAGCCGGACGGCGGGCGCCGCCGCGAGCCCCCAGCGTCGTCGCCGAGCTGGCCGGCGACCTCCCCCGCATCGCAGACGAGCTCGGCGTATCGCCGGAAGGTCTCGCTATCGGCGGCCGGTCCTTCGGCGGTCGCGTGTGCTCGATGGCGGTCGCTGAAGGCGCTGCGGCTGCGGGTGTCGTGCTGCTCAGCTACCCGCTGCACCCGCCCGAGCAGCCGGAGCGCCTCCGCACCGAGCACTTCGATCAGATCGACGTGCCGTGCCTGTTCGTCTCGGGCACTCGCGATCCCTTTGCCACTCCCGACGAGCTGCGGGAGCACGCTGCGGCAATTGCGGGGCCGGTCACACTCAGGTTCATCGACGGCGCCCGGCACGATCCCAACACGATCGCGGCGCGACGGGCGGTCGTCGAGCACGTCATCGACTGGCTGGACGCGCTCGGCCGCTGAGACCGTCGTATCGGCCGCCCGGGGCCAACTTGCAGCAGCTCGCGGGCGGCTGTTGCATTGACATTGCCGGCAATGCACAAGTTCGCTTTGCATGTCTTGCAGGAATCCGCGCTTGTGGCGAACTTGGGCTTGAGCCTCGGCGGGCGACGGCTCACTCCTCGGGGTGTCGACCGAATCCGATCGAGCGCCGGCCAGCTTGCTCAGTGCCGCCGGTCAGCGCCTGGTTCGCATCATCGGGCGCATGCCGTTGGCGAGCGCCCCGAACTTGGCGGCGATCCTCACCGACGATGTGCGCCTGGTGCGGGCCCGGCTGGGTTCGCTGCGGCACGCCGGCTGGATCGAACCCATGAACGTCGGCATGACCGAGCCGCGCCAGCAGCGCTGGTTCGTCACGAGCCAGGCCGCCCGCGCTCTCTACGCCCACGATGGCGTGCCAGCAGCCGCCGGTGACGACGTACCGCCGTCCCCCTTCCCGGGCCGACTGCCTGCCGACGCGGCCCCCTCGGGCGTTCGCGAGTACCTGCCGTGGACGGCCACCTCGCGCGGCGTGCGTACCTGCGTGCGGCGACTGGCTTCGCTGGAGCTGCTCTACCGGCTGGTGCCAGGGTTGCTGCATTCGGGCTGGCTGCACATGCCCGACAGCGACACTGCCGGCCGTGTCGATGTCGGCATGACCGACTTTCGCCTGTTGCGCTACGGCGGCTGGTTTCACGCCGTAGCGCACTACGGCGAGCAGTGCTGGGTGACGTTCACCTACGTCGGCCTGCACGCCACCGAGCGGGCGTTGCGGCGCAAGCGAGCCCATCGCTTCTGGGGCCTCGACGCCTACGCGAGCGAGCACGATGCGCACGAGCGGGCTGTCGACCGTGTCTTCTACGGCGATCCCGCATACGAAGCCACGCCATCCGCGCAGGTGATCCTGGCTGCGGACGCGTGGGCGGCTCACCTGGCCGCGCGGGAGTTCGCCCGCGGTCCCCGTCCGCTGATCTGCACGCCCGACGGGCTTTGGGGCGATCCGGTCGAATTGCGGCCTTCGGGTGACCGGGTGGGTGACCCGATCATGCCAATGGAAGTGGGGCAGGCAGAACGACTGACGCGCTGGCGGCGCAGCAATGCCGACACGGTGGCCATCACCGATTCCCTCGCCTACGCAGCGTTCATGGCCGTCGCACAGTTCCCGGCCATGCGAGCCGGCGAGCTCGGCCGCCTGTTGAGCACTGCACCGCGACTGATCGATGCGGAACTCGCCAGACTCGTCGAGGTCGGACTCATCGACCGTTTCGACGACCGCTGCTATCTCACCGAGCGGGGCCTGCAGCGGGCAGCCAATGCGAGTCGGCTGCTGGCGTCTGCGCTCATCCGGCGGCACGGTGCGTACCTGCTGCCCGCTTTCGTGCACAGGCAGCGCCACCACGACAGCGGCATCAATCAACTGGTCCTGCAGTTCGCCTCCGAGGGCGCTTCAGCGTTCGTGGGCTGGAGGGGGGAGATCAACGTGCCCGGCGTCACCCAGATCAGGCCCGACCTCGTCGTGCTGGTCTCCGACGGGCCGCTCGGCAGCGGCGCCCACTGCCTCGAGTACGAGCGCAGCGCCACCACACCTTCCGAGGTCATCGAGAAAATCCGGACGTACCGCAAGTGCGCCGCCGTCGGACGTCACGTGACCTTGCTGATGGTCTGCGAAACCGAGCAAGCCGCCGAGAGATTCGCCGAATTCGACACGCTGGTGCCGCTGCTGGTCACGCACATGGCGGCCGCCGAGGCAGGCCGACTGACGGGCGACGACACCGTCTGGCGCAAACGCGACTGCGCTGCCGTGTCGCTGCACTGCGTGTGAAGGCTGGGGCGGCGAGTCTCAGCCGTCGATCCGATCGACGATCATCTTGGCGATCTCCAGGCTCGAGGTGGCCGCGGGGCTCGGGGCGTTCAGCACATGGGTGCTGCGGTCGGCGACGGTGACGGCGAAGTCGTCCTCGAGCTCGCCGGCGGGATCCATGGCCTGCGCCCGCACGCCGGCGGGTGAGCGCACGAGATCGTCGGCTGCGATGTCGGGCACCAGCCGCTGCAGCGCCCGGGTGAACGCAGCCTTGCTCAGCGAGCGCCACACCTCACCGGCTCCGGTGCGCCAGTAGCGCCGGGCGAGTCGCCACAGGCCGCGGTTGGTGATGTGCTCACGCAACTGTGCCCTGCTGATGTCGCCCCAGCCGTAGCCCTCGCGGGCCAGTGCGAGCACGGCGTTGGGGCCGGCGTGGATCGTGCCGTCGATCATCCGGGTGAGGTGCACCCCGAGGAACGGGAAGCTGGGATCGGGCACCGGGTAGATCAGGTTGTTGACGAGATGGGACCGCTCGGGCACCAACTCGTAGTACTCGCCGCGGAACGGGACGATCCGGTAACCGTCCGCGGCACCAGCGAGCTCTGCCACCTGATCGCATCGCAGCCCCGCACAGTTCACGAGCCGTGTCGCTTCCAAGTCGCCGGAGGTGGTGGTGATACGCACACAGTCCGCTTGGGCAGCGAGCCCGACAACTGCCGTGTCCGTCCTCAGTTCGCCGCCGGCGATCTCGATCTCGTCGAAGAGCGCCCGGCACACCGCGCTGTAGTCGACGATCCCGGTGCTGGGGATGAACAGCGCCTGCACACCGGCGCAATATGGCTCGAGCTCAGCGAGGCGGCGGGCATCGATCAGCTCCGCGGCCACGCCGTTGCTCGCCGCACGCCCTGCCAGCGCCGCCAGCCGCTCCTGCTCGGAGCTGTCCACGGCCACGATGACCTTGCCGCACACCTCGTGCGTTATGCCCCGTTGCCGGCAGAACTCGACCATCGAGCTGCGCCCGGCGACCGCCAGCGAGGCCTTGGCCGACCCTGGCCGGTAGTACACGCCTGAGTGCAGCACGCCGGAGTTGTGGCCGGTCTGGTGCAGCGCCGGCCGTTCCTCGGCCTCGCAGATCACCACCCGGTGGCCCGGATGGTCTGCCAGATACCTGTGCGCTGTGGCCAAACCGATGATGCCCGCCCCGACGACGGCGAGGTCGGCGCGGGCCGACGAAGTCGAAGCGCTGGTCACCGGGGCGAAGCTATCGCCAGAGGCTGGGCACAGGCCCGAGCGGCCCGTGAGGCCGATCTCGTGAAGATGGGGAACCCGAGCGGAGAGGTACAGGAGGCTGAATCGGAAGGCTTGTCTCTCCGCGCATCCTCTAGGGTCGGCGGCAATGAATGGCAAACGCAGATCCTTCGGCGACCGAGGCCGCGACGATCCGGATCTCTCCCGGCAGGCTCCCGACCGCAACCTGGCGCTCGAATTGGTGCGCACGACCGAGGCAGCGGCAATGGCGGCCTCACGCTGGATGGGCCGTGGCGACAAAGACGGCGCTGACGGTGCCGCTGTGGACGCCATGCGGGTCGTGCTCTCGACAGTGCCGATGGACGGCATCGTCGTGATCGGCGAAGGCGAGAAGGACGAAGCGCCGATGCTGTTCAATGGCGAGCTGATCGGTGACGGCACCGGAGCCCTGACCGATGTCGCGGTAGACCCGATCGACGGCACCACGCTGACGTCGCTCGGCAGGGGCAACGCCATCGCGGTGATCGCCGTCTCGCCGCGCGGCACCATGCTGGATCCCGGACCGTGCGTCTACATGGAGAAGATCGCCGTCGGTCCCGACGCCAAGGGCGTGGTGGACTTGAACCGGTCGCCCGCAGAGAACCTGCGAGCCATCGCAGAGGCGACCGGTCAGGGCCTGCGCGACCTCACCGCGGTAGTTCTCGACCGCGACCGTCACGCGGAGCTGATCGGGGAGATCCGCGAGACCGGCGCTCGCATCAGGCTCATTCCCGACGGAGACGTGGCCGGTGCCATCTCCGCGGCCGCCAGCGACTCGACCGACGTGCTGTTCGGCATCGGCGGCACGCCCGAGGGCATCATCTCAGCAGCGGCGCTGAAGTGCCTCGGCGGCGAGCTGCAGGGTCGGCTGTGGCCCCGCAACGACCACGAGCGTCAGGCAGCGGCAGCCGCTGGCTACGACCTCGACCAGGTGCTGCACATCGACGATCTCGTCCAGTCTGACGACGTCTTCTTCGCTGCCACCGGCATCACCGACGGCGAGCTGCTGAACGGCGTGAAGTTCTCAGCGCACCGCGCCACCACCGACTCACTCGTGATGCGCTCCCGCAGCGGCACCGTGCGTCACATCAAGGCCACCCACGACATCGACAAGCTCAGCGCCTACGCCGCAGTGGACTTCACCTGAGCCATGCCAGCCTCCGCGAATGCTCCCGCGCCCGATGATCTCGAAGAAGGCACAGTCGCGCTCATCGACTTCGGCAAGGTGGCCCAGATCGGACGTGACGGCCACCAGGTCGTGCCGGTCGTGCTGCAGGACGCCGACAGCGGCGACGTGCTGTTCATCGGCTACGCCAACGAAGAGGCGCTGCGGCTCACGTTCGAGCGACGCAGCGCAGTGCTGTATTCCACGTCGCGCAACGAGATCTGGCATAAAGGCGCCACCTCAGGCGACACGCTGTCGCTCGTCGAGGTGCGAGTGAACTGCGAGCAGAACTCGCTGCTGTACCGGGTGCGGCGCGATGGCGGCGGTGCCTGCCATACCCGTGACGCGACCGGCAACTCCCGCCCCGGCTGCTACTACCGCGCCGTCGACAGCCTGACCGAGCTGCGCCACCTACGAGGCTGAGCCGAACGGCGAAGCCGTGGCCCGAGCGGCGACCGGACCGGGGCCGCTATTCGTCGAAGTTCTCGGGCATCAGCACGAACTCGGGGTATGCCTCGATGCCGAGCTCGCCCGAGTCCTGCCCGAGCTGCTCCACCGTCTTGGAGACTCGCAGACCCAGCACGAGGTCCAGAACCTTCCAGACGATGAACGATGCGATGAACACGAAGGCGCCGACTGAGACGATGCCGAGCAGCTGAATGTGGAGCTGCGCGCCCGCCGCGATCGCGGTTGCCAGCGTTCCCCAGATGCCGCAGACGAGGTGCGCCGGGATGGCGCCGACCACGTCGTCCACCTTGATCAGCTCGAGACCCTTGATGGCGGCGGTGCAGATCACACCGCCGATGGCGCCGATGATGATCGCCCACCAGTGCTCGGTGATATCGGGCCCCGCAGTGATCGACACCAGGCCGCCGAGAGCGCCGTTGAGTCCCGCGAACAGATCGATGCGGCCGAGCAGCGAGCGGGAGACCGCCAGGGCTGCGACCACTCCGGCTGCTGCGGCCAGGTTGGTGTTCACCAGTACGTTGCTCATCGCCACGGCGTCGAACACGCTGCCCAGCGCGAGCTGCGAACCGCCGTTGAAACCGAACCAGCCGAGCCACAGGATGAAGACGCCCAGCGTCACGATCAGCACGTTCGACGGCGGCGTGGGTCTCACCGAACCGTCTTTGCGGAACTTGCCGAGCCTCGGTCCTACCACCAGCACACCGGCCAGGGCCGCCCAGCCGCCGGTGCTGTGCACGATCGTCGAGCCTGCGAAGTCCTGGAAGCCCTGCTGTGCCAGCCAGCCGCCGCCCCAGGTCCACGCCCCCACGATCGGGTAGATGATGGCGGTCAGGATCAGCGTGAATGCGAAGAACGACCACATCTTGATGCGTTCGGCGATTGCTCCAGAGACCACCGAAGCCGCAGTCGCCACGAACACCATCTGGAAGAACCAGTCCGACATCACCGAGTAGCCGTTTGCGGCAACTGCTGCCTCGGCAGCGGCATCGCCGTCCAGCAAGGCCAGTTCGTCGCCGCTCGGCCCGTACAGGAACGTGAACGAGCCCCACAGATCGCCGACGTCGACGTACATGAGGTTGTAGCCGAGGAAATAGAACGCGAGACCGGCGATCGAGTAGATGCCGATGTTCTTCAGGCAGATCATCGACGCGTTCTTGGTGCGTACGGCGCCGGCTTCGAGCATGGTGAAGCCGGCAGCCATCCACATGATCAGCGCTCCCCAGACGAGGAACATGAACGTGTTGAGGATGAACTGGCCCGAGGGCTCGATCATGAGAGGTCCTTTCCGGGCTGCGACAGGACGCTCACATGATTGCAGGCACTACACCGTCGCCACGACATTCGCGGGCCGAACGGCCAGGCCGCGATCAGCGGCTACGCGTAGCGACTCAGGGAGAAACGGCGACCGCGCTCAGGCGGCGCCGGCAACTGCGATGCGCGTCTCGGCCCAGGCCACGGCTGCCTTGGCGTCGTCATCGTCGTCGTCGGCCGCGAGTGCGGCTCGGGCAGCTTCGAGGTCGGCCTGCGCAGCAGCGACATCGATCTCGTCGGCCGCGTACGCCGCGTCGCTGAGGATCGTCACGACGTTGTTGCTGACTTCCACGAAGCCGCGGTTGAGCGCCAGCGTCACGATGCCGTCGGACGCCCAGAGCTGGGTCTGCCCGATGTCGAGTGCGCCGATGAAGGCTGCGTGGTGATCCAGGAAGGCAATGTCGCCGTCCACCGTGCGCGTCACCACCTGGCTGCACTCGCCGCTGAACAGCACCGCTTCGGGTGAGACAAGTTCAACCTGCATAGGCCTCGACCTGCATCCGTCTCTTGGGTGTCGGCCCTCAGGCCCCGGCCTGCGCCAGGTCGCGGGCCTTGGCCATCGCCGACTCGGCATTGCCGACATTGAGGAACGCCTGCTCGGGCAGGTCGTCGAGATCGCCGTTGCACAGCATCTCGAACGACTCGATGGTCTCCGAAACCGGCACGAAGATGCCCGGCAGGCCCGTGAACACTTCGGCCACGAAGAACGGCTGGCTCAGGAAGCGCTGGATCTTGCGGGCCCGGTCGACGGTGATGCGGTCGTCCTCGGACAGCTCGTCGAGGCCCAGGATGGCAATGATGTCCTGCAGCTCCTTGTAGCGCTGCAGGATCTCCTGGGTGCGACGTGCCACGTTGTAGTGCCGGTCGCCCACCACCTCGGGGCTGAGGATGGTGGAGGTGGATGCCAGCGGGTCGACGGCCGGGTAAATGCCCAGCGATGCGATCTGCCGGCTCAGCTCGGTGGTCGCGTCGAGGTGCGTGAAGGTGGTGAACGGCGCCGGGTCGGTGTAGTCGTCCGCCGGCACGTACACGGCCTGCAGCGAGGTGATCGAGTGGCCCGAGGTCGAGGTGATTCGCTCCTGCAGCTCGCCCATCTCGTCGGCCAAGTTGGGCTGGTAGCCCACCGCCGAGGGCATGCGTCCCAGCAGGGTGGACACCTCTGATCCCGCCTGCACGAAGCGGAAGATGTTGTCGACGAACAGCAGCACCTCCTGGCCCTGCACGTCGCGGAAGTACTCGGCCATCGTCAGCGCCGACAGCGCCACTAGCAGCCGGACGCCCGGCGGCTCGTCCATCTGCCCGAAGACCAGCGCTGTCTTCTCGAGCACGCCGGATTCCTCCATCTCGAGATAGAGGTCGGTGCCTTCGCGGGTGCGCTCCCCCACCCCGGCAAACACCGACACGCCGCCGTGCTGGGAGGCGACGCGGTTGATCATCTCGGTGATGAGCACCGTCTTGCCCACGCCGGCACCGCCGAACAGGCCGATCTTGCCGCCTTCCACGTAGGGCTCGAGCAGGTCGATGACCTTGATGCCCGACTCGAACATCGTGGCCTTGGGCTCCAAGGTGTCGAATGCGGGTGCGGGGCGGTGGATCTCCCAGCGGTCGGCGATGTCCTCGGTGACGTCGGCGCCGTCGAGCGGCTGGCCGAGCACGTTGAAGATGTGGCCGAGCACACCGTCACCCACCGGCACGGTGATGCCCTGGCCGGTGTTCACGACGGCCATGCCGCGTGTCAGCCCGTCGGTGGCCTTCATCGACACGATGCGGACGCGGTTGTCGCCGATCTGCTGGGCGACCTCGCCGGTGATCGTGACCGGCTGGCCCTCCAGCTCAACGTGCATCTCCACGGCGGTATTGATCTCGGGGATCTCGCCGGGCGGGAACTCCGCGTCGACGACCGGCCCGGCAATGGCCACAACCCGGCCATCGGCGTGCTCGGCGGCGTCTCCCGCAGTTCGTTCTTCGGTCATCGTCATGTCTGTCACTCCTTGGAGCAGAGCGGAGGTTCGGTGGGGTTACTCGCGTGCACGGAACAAGTCCGCGGTACGGGCTTCGATGGTGTCCGAGAGCAGGTCGACCTCGCCGCCGGTCTGCGCAAGCGCCTCGGCGCCGCCGACGATCTCCATGATCTCGGTGGTGATGGCGTCCTGACGAGCGCGGTTCATGATGCGGGTCAGGTTGATCTTGAGTTCCTCGGCATTGTCGGTGGCCGCCTTCATGGCGCGCTGGCGCGCTGCATGCTCGGACGCCGAGGCTTCGAGCAGTGCCGAGTAGAGGCGGGCTTCGGCGTAGCGCGGCAGCAGCCGTTCGAGGATGACGGCGGGTTCGGGTTCGAACTCGTACCCGCCCTCGGGGCCGCCCCCCGAGTCCTCGGCGCCGTCTGCCTCGTCGAAGTCGCCCACCTCGAGCGGCATGAACGGCACGATCGCCACCGACTGATTGCCCATGGAGTGGAACTGGGTGTAGGCCAGCATCACCCGCTGGCAGCCGTTCTCGAACAGCTCGGTTGCCGCCGCAGCTACCTGCTGGGCGTCGGCGTAGCTGGGCTGGTCGCTGAAGCCTTCGAAGCCCGCTGCGATGCGGTAGTTGCGGAAGCGGAAGTACCCGAGCGCTTTGCGCCCCGACAGCACCAGCTCGTAGTCACGGCCCTCCGCTGCGTCGGCAGCGATGGCCCGCTCGGTGGCCCGCAGGACATTGTTGTTGTACCCGCCGCACAGCCCGCGGTCTGCCGCGATGGCCACGTAGGCGACCTTGGTCACCTCGGCCGGCTCGCGCAGCAGCGGGTGGTCGGCTTCGCCGCCGGCGGACGCCAGGTTGGCGATGACGGCGGTCACCTTGTCGCTGTAGGGCCGGGCGGCACGCACCCGGGCCTGGGCCCGGACGATGCGTGATGCGGCGATCAGCTCCATGGCGCGCGTGATCTTCTTGGTGGCGTCGATCGACCTGATGCGACGCTTAAGAATGCGCTCCTGACCGCTTGCCATCGATGCTCAGTTCCCCGCTCAGTCCTCTGTGGCCGCACCGTCGGCGGCATCGGCCGTGCTGTCGGCTGTGCTCACGAACTGGGCCGTGAATGCCTCGACGGCCGCCTGCAGCGCAGCCGAGTCGACATCACCGGTGGAGCGGATGTCCGACATCAATGCGCTGTGGCGGGTGCTCATGTAGGCCAGCAGCTCTTCCTCGTAGCGGTTCACGTCGTCGACCTCGATGCTGTCGACGTAGCCGTTGGTGCCCGCATAGATCACGACCACCTGCTCTTCGACCGGCATCGGCGAGTTGAGCCCCTGCTTGAGCAGCTCCACCAGCCGGTAGCCGCGGCCGAGCTGCGCCGCCGACACGGCGTCGAGCTCGGAGCCGAACGTGGCGAACGCCTCGAGGTCGCGGAACTGGGCGAGGTCGATCTTGAGCGTGCCGGCCACGCTCTTCATGGCCTTGGTCTGCGCAGCAGATCCCACCCGCGACACCGAGATGCCCACGTCCACCGCAGGCCGCACGCCGGACTTGAACAGGTCGTCCTGGAGGTAGATCTGGCCGTCGGTGATCGAGATCACATTGGTCGGGATGTACGCCGAGACGTCGCCTGCCTTGGTCTCGATGATCGGCAGCGCCGTCAGCGAGCCCGCGCCGTTGGCATCGGACAGCTTGGCGGCGCGCTCGAGCAGACGGCTGTGCAGGTAGAAGACGTCGCCCGGGTAGGCCTCTCGGCCCGGCGGCCGGCGCAGCAGCAGCGACAGCTGGCGGTAGGCCTCGGCCTGCTTGGACAGGTCGTCATAGACGATGAGGGCGTGGTCGCCGGTCTCCATCCAGTGCTGGCCCATGGCGCAGCCCGCGTAGGGCGCCAGGTACTTGAACGGCGCAGGGTCTGACGCAGGCGCCGAGACCACCACCGTGTACTCCATGGCGCCGCGCTCACGCAGCGTGTTCACCACCTGCGCCACCGTCGAGCCCTTCTGCCCGATGGCGACGTAGACGCACTTCACGCCCAGGCCGGCCTGGTTCAGGATCGTGTCGACGGCGACCGAGGTCTTGCCGGTCTTGCGGTCGCCGATGATGAGCTCGCGCTGGCCCCGCCCGACCGGTGTCATCGAGTCGATGGCCTTGATGCCGGTCTGCAGCGGCTCGTGCACCGGCTTGCGGCCCATCACGCCGGGCGCCTGGATCTCCATGCGCCGCTCAACGGCACCGGTGATCTCGCCCTGGCCGTCGATCGGCTGGCCGAGCGCGTTCACCACGCGGCCCAGAACGGCGTCGCCCACCGGCACCGACAGGATGCGGCCCGTGGCCCTCACCGCCTGGCCTTCCTCGATGTGCTCGACACTGCCGAGCACGACGGCGCCGATCGACTCCTCGTCGAGGTTCAGCGCCAGGCCGACATCGCCGCTAGCGAACTCGAGAATCTCGTTCACCGAGCAACCGGGCAGGCCCGAGACACGGGCGATGCCGTCGCCGACTTCGAGAATGCGTCCGACGGTGCCGGATTCGATCGCCGGATCGAAGCCTTCGAGATTCCGGCGGATCGCGGAGGTGATGTCGGCTGTGTTGATGCTCAAGTCGGTCACGACAGGCGCTCCTTCATCTGGTCGAGCCGGGTGCGGACCGAGCCGTCGAAGACCGTGTCGCCGATCTGCGCGGTCAGTCCTCCGATGATCTCGGTGTCCACCACGACATGGACGGTCACGTTGCGGCCGCTGGCGCGGCTCAGCGCCTCGGCCACCCGGGCAATTTGCTCGTCGCTCAGCGCGACAGCCGAGCGGACTTCGGCCACTGCCTCGCCTCGCGTGGCCGCAGCCAGTTCCAACGCTTCGCTCGCTATGGCCTCGAGGTCGCCGCCCCGGCCCGCCCCCACCAGCATCGCCACCACGTTCAGGGTGACCGGTGAGGCCGTCGAAGCCAGCAGGTCTTCCACGATGCCGATGCGACGTGACGCCGGCACCGTGCGGTCCGACAGCACGCGGCGCAGCTCTTCGTTGCTCGATGCAGCCCGTCCCACCGACGCCAGCTCAGAGGTGACCCGGTCGAGCACGTCTTCGGCCTGGGCGATGGCGACCACGGCACCGGCGTATCCCTCGGTTCGCTCGCTCATCGGTCGATCCTGATCATCAGTTCAACTCCTGTGGGGGTCCCCCGCCTGCCCTTGCAGCCAGCGCTGTGCTGCGGGCGACGGCGCGACCTTCGGCGGGATGGCTCAGTTCCCCACCCGCTCGATGTAGTCCTCGATCAACTGGGCATGTGCCGCCTCGTCGATGCTGGCCATCACCACCTGCTCGGCGGCACCTACCGCGATCGAGGTGATGTCTGCCCGCACCTCGGCCATGGCACGTTCGCGGGCGGCCGCGATGTCGGCCTCGGCCTGCGCACGTCGCTCGGCGATCTCGGGCTCGATGGCCGCGAGCCGCTCCTGGCGGACTTCCTCCGCCTGCGCGCGGGCTTCCTCGATGATGCGCGCCGCCTCCGCGTTGGCTTCGGCCAGGCGGGCGTCGTAGGACGCACGCAGCTCCTCGGCTTCGGACTTGGCCGTCGCGGCGTCATCCAGGTCGCCCTGGATGCGCTCGGTGCGCGCCTCCATCGCCCGCCTGATCGGCGGGATCGCGAGCTTCCACATCACGATGAGAAGGAGAAAGAACGCAATCGAACCCCAGATCACCTCGAACCATTCGGGGATGATCGGGTTCGAGGCGGTGAGCAGTCCCCCTGCTACAGCGGTGTTCACTGCCGCCTCCTACGCGAAGTTCAGCAGGATGAACACCACGAAACCGATGAGGGCCAATGCCTCAGTGAACGCGATGCCCAGGAACATGGTCGTGCGGACCATGCCTGCTGACTCGGGTTGGCGCGCCATCGCCGTGATGGCATTGCCGACGACCAGGCCGATGCCGACGCCGGGGCCAATGGCCGCAAGGCCGTAGCCCAAGCCGGCGCCGACAGCCTTGAGGCCGTCGACCGCGTTGTCCGCTTGTGCGAGCAATTCGATCACTCGTCTCTCCTGTTGTTCGGGAACTGTTAGTGGGGATCTGTGGTTCGGGCCGCGGCTGCGGCTGTCGGGCTAATGCTCTGGGTGCAGTGCGCCGCCGATGTACACGGCGGTGAGGATGGTGAAGATGAATGCCTGCAGCACTGAGACCAGGATCTCGAAGGCCGTGAGCCCGATCAGCATCAAGAAAGGAGCCGGCGTGATGATGACCAGCCAGGTGGGTGTGCTGTCGGTGAGCGCAAGCCAGAACACGGTATGAGACAGCACTGCGAACGTGACCAGCAGCAGGTGACCGGCAAGCATGTTTGCGAAGAGCCGCACCGCCAGTGAGAAGGGCCGCACAAAGAACGTCGAGACGAACTCGATGAGCGCCACCAGCGGGAGCAGTGCCTTCGGCACGCCCGGCGGGATCACCACGTTCTTCAAGTAGCCGAAGAATCCATGGTGCTTGATGCCGATGCCGTTGAACACCAGCCAGACCAAGATCGCGAGCGCCAGAGGCATCGCCATGCGCGCGTTGCCGGGGAAGTGGATGAGGGGGACCACCTCGGTGATGTTCGAAAACAGGATGAAGAAGAACATCGTCAGCAGGAACGGCAGGTAGCGCAGGCCGTCGGGGCCGATCGACTGCATGATGATGTTCTCGCGAATGAACTGCACCGAGGTCTCCGCCACGGTCTGGATACCGCGGGGGGCAGTGATGACTTCCGCCCGGTCGTAGCGACGCTTCGCCATCACGAACATCACGACCGGGGCCACGAAGGCGAAGAGGTAGATGATGCCGACTTTGTTCAGCGCGAACACGGTGTCGTCGAGACCCGGCAGGATGTTCGGCCACTCCAAGAGGTGCCCGATGTCTGGGAAATTCACTTCTGCTCCTTGCCGGGACGTTGAAGGTCAAGGCCTGGGGCTGCGAGCCGCAGGGAAACATAGCGGATCTCCCACACAAGCAGACCGAGATGGCTCGCGATGATGGTGATCGCGATGGGCACAGGCTCGAAGAAGCTGAGCTGACTGGCCCCCAAGACGATGCCGGCGAGCACCGCAAGCCGAACGATGAAGCCGCCCAAGGTGGCCCCCATGAGCGCGACCGGCGAGGTGCGCACGCCCCACGCCATCAGCGCCGCTGCCGCCGCGAGATTGCCGATCACCAGCACGTAGCCGAGCGCCGACGAGAGCGCCCCGCCCATTCCCCAGATGAACCCGCTGAGGACGACCCAAGCCGGGAACACCCACAGACTGCGGCGCGCCATGTCGAACGCGATGTCGCGTTCGGGGGAGCGTTTGTCGCGTTCGGAATTCACGCGGATGAGTCGGCGTCGGCCTCGAGCGACACACCGGTCGGCAGCGATGCCGGTTCGTCGAGGCCGGTATCGCGATCGATGCCCCGCCGCCCCGATGGACGGCTCGAGGCCATCTCCTGCTCGTGGACTCGCATGCGCTCGGCGTAGCGGTACCACTCGACAAGCAACTTCATGACGAACGCAGTCACGCCGAAGCTCAACGCGAGCCATGGTCCGGTGTCCCACCATCGGTCCAGCCCGAATCCCACCGCTGCGAATATGGCCGGCGTCACCACGATCTCGATGGCCTTTGCCAGACCGTCATCGCTGCCGTTGCTGCCGACGAGGCCGCGTGCCATGCGCACAGGCTACGAGTGTCAGCTGTCGTAGGGCGGGTGAGCGGCGCAGAGCTCGGCGACTTCGGCGCGCACCTTTGAGATAACGGCCTCGTCGTCGGGCGAACGCAGCACCCGGGCGGTGAACTCGGCGATCTTCGCCATCTCGGTGGGGCCCATGCCTTGGGTGGTGACCGACGGGGCGCCCATGCGCAGTCCGCTGGTGACGAAGGGCGAGCGGGGGTCGTCGGGGATCGCGTTGCGGTTCAGCGTGATGCCGGCCGCATCGAGGGCCTCCTGGGCCACCTTGCCCGTCAGGTCGGCATCGAACGTGCGCAGGTCGATCAGCAGCAGGTGATTGTCAGTGCCACCGGACACCAGCCGGAAGCCGTGCTGGCCGAGGGCGTCGGCGAGCGCCGCAGCGTTCTCGACGATGCGGGCCTGGTAGGCCGCGAACTCGGGACTGGCGGCCTCGGCGAAGCCGACCGCCTTGGCAGCGACCGCATGATCGAGCGGCCCTCCCTGGCTGCCCGGGAAGACCGCCGAGTCGATGCGCTTCGCGTATTCCTGGGTGCACAGGATCGTTCCGCCGCGCGGCCCGCGCATGGTCTTGTGGGTAGTGAACGTGACGATGTCCGCGTGCGGGACCGGATTGGGATGCACGCCCCCCACGATCAAACCGGCGATGTGCGCTGCGTCGAACATGAATGCTGCGCCGATCTCGTCGCAGATCTCCCGGAACGGCGCAGCGTCGATGCGGCGGGGATACGCCGTGGCGCCGGCCACGATCAGCTTGGGCCGGTGCTCGCGGGCCAGCTCTGCCATGGCCTCATAGTCGATGCGCTCGTCGCTGCGCGTCAGTCCGTAGCTGACGAAGTTGTAGAGCTTGCCGCTGGCATTGACCGGCGACCCGTGGGTGAGGTGCCCGCCGTGATCGAGGCTCATGCCCATGACCGTGTCGCCGATGTCGAGCAGCGCGAGGTACACCGCGGCGTTGGCCTGTGATCCCGAGTGGGGCTGCACATTCGCGTGCTCGGCGCCGAAGAGCGCCTTCACGCGGTCGATGGCGAGCTGCTCCGCCGTGTCGGCGTTGGCATTGCCGCCGTAGTAGCGGCGGCGGGGATAGCCCTCGCTGTACTTGTTGGTGAGCACGCTGCCCGTCGCGGCCATGACCGCGGGCGAGGCGAAATTCTCCGAAGCGATGAGCTGGATCGTCGTCATCTGGCGCTCGAGTTCGGCCGCCAGCACGGCATCGATCTCGGGGTCGCCCAGCGGCGCCCAGCTCGCTGCTGTGGGGTGCGTTCGGGTCATCTAGCTGCGTCCTTCTGCAGTGTGCTTTCGTGCTCTCGGACGGCGAGGCGATCTCAGCGCCGTCCGAGTGCGTCGATCTTGTCCACCCGCCGCTGATGCCGTCCGCCTTCGAAGGCCGCGGCGAGGTATGCGTCGAGTGCGGCGACCGCCCCGGCGGGATCCAGCAGGCGAGCGCCGAGGCAGATCACGTTGGCGTCGTTGTGCTCGCGGGCGAGCCGCGCCGATGTCTCGTCGTGCACCGTGGCAGCACGGATGCCGGCCACCTTGCCGGCGGCCATCGCGATGCCGATGCCGCTGCCGCACACGGCCACGCCGAGGTCTGCCCTGCGATTCGCCACCTCCGTGCCGACGGCCTCGCCGAAATCGGGGTAGTCGACCGAATCGGGACCGTTCGTGCCCAGATCCACCACCTCGTAGCCGCTGCCGCGCAGGTGCTGCGCCAGGCGATCCTTGAGTTCCCAGCCGGCGTGATCAGCGGCGAGCGCGATGACGGTCTCATTCGGAGCGGACGAGTTGCCCTGTGCCACGGCGTCAGTCTCGCAGCGGTCGCCGCTGCTCAGTCGCCAGATCCGGCAGGAATTTCGGGAATTTCCAGCGCGTCAGCCCCGACGGCTCCGGCTCGCAGGATGATCGGCGAATCGCCGGTGACATCCACCACGGTGGATGCAGTTCCCCCGGCTGCCTGCCCGCGGATGACCCGCCCGGGCACTGCCATCTCGCCGGCGCTCGTTGCCAGGTCCATCGCCGCATCGAAGGCGCTGGCCGGTGTGGGATGACCGTGGCGGTTGGCGCTGGTGCCGGTGACCGGTCCGACCTCGTCGATGAGCCAGCGCAGCCAGCCCAGCGCCGGCGCCCGCACGCCCAGGGTCGCCCGTCCGTGCAGCGGGTCGGGGCCGCCCCTGCGTCTCGCGACCAGCGTCAGGCCACCGGGCCAGTGCTGCTCCGCCAGAGCTCGTGCGGATGGACTCAGCTCGACCAGCTCGTCAGCCTGCGCCAGTCCCGAGACCAGGATCGGCATCGGCTCGCTGCGGGGACGCTCCTTGGCCTCGCACACGCGGGCGACGGCATCACTGTCCGCATAGCAGGCCATCACCCCGCAGATCGTGTCAGTGGGCGCCACGACGAAGTCGCCGTCCCGGAGCCGCTCAGCAGCGGTCTCCAATTCGAGCGCATCCGGCTCGTCGCGCGGTCGCATGGCGACCAGGACACGCTCCGAGCCGGCCAGATCGCGTTCGATGCGCACCCGCTCGTAGCCGCGGGCCTCGGCCATGGCAGCAACAGCCGACCCCTGGTCGCTCGCAATCTCCACAACGAGCAGCCCGCCCGGTGCCAGCCAGCCGCGGGCCTCCCGGACGATCTCACGTACCGCGCTGAGCCCGTCCGGTCCCGCGTACAGCGCCGCATGCGGTTCCCAGCCGTCGACCTCTGGCGCGAGGCGCTCGGCGTCGGCCACGTACGGCGGGTTGGACACGACGGCGTGGAGCCGTCCCCGCAGCGGGATCGCGTTGCAATCGACGTCGTCGGGAGCATCCACGCCCACCAGCGCCTCGAACCAGCTCCCCTGGTGCAACGAGACCCGCGATGCGGCGTGCCCGACGCCTGCGAGGTTGGCTGCCGCCAGCGCCAGGGCGTCCGCAGAGCTGTCGGTGGCGTACACGCGAGCTTGGGGCACCTCTTGGGCGATCGACAACGCGATCGCACCGCAGCCCGTGCCCAGATCGGCCACGGCGACCTCAGACAGCCCTCGACGGCGCACCGCCTGGGCGAGCCAGTCGACGGCGATGCCGGCGACAGCCTCAGTCTCGGGGCGCGGGATCAGCGCCCGGCTGTCCACCGCCAAGTCGAGCCGGCGGAATGCCCAGCTGCCCAGCACGTACTGCAACGGCTCGCCCGCAATCCTCCGGGCCGCCATGGCATCGGCGTGCGCCACCATGCGCACCGTCATCGGCGTCTGAGGTGCCAGGGCGATCTGCGCGGCATCACTGCCGCTGGCTTCCGCCGCTATCCGGCGGGCGCTGACCTCAGGCTCAGCCACACCAGCCGATTCGAACTGCGAGCGCAGCCCGCGGTAGAGGTCCCCGAGCGTCAGGGCCTCCTTGCCCGGCGTCTGCGGGTCTCGCTGCCCCACCGGAGCGCCTTCAGTCGCGAGCGTCGGCCACCGCAGCGAGCCGCTCGGCGTGCTCGGCGCGCTGGAGGGCATCGGTGATCTCGTCGAGGTCGCCGGCGAGCACGCGGTCGAGCTTGTAGATCGTGAGGCCCACGCGATGATCGGTGACCCGGTTCTCCTTGAAGTTGTACGTCCGGATCTTCTCGGATCGCCCGCCGCCGCGGACCTGATCCCGCTTGTGAGCCGCGACCTCCGCGGCGTGTGCCTCCTGCTGCAGCTGCAGCAGGCGCGAGCGCAGCACCCGCATGGCCTTGGCGCGGTTCTGCAACTGGCTCTTCTCGTCCTGCATCGACACGACGACGCCGGTGGGCTTGTGAGTGACGCGCACCGCCGAATCGGTCGTGTTGACCGACTGGCCGCCCGGCCCCGACGAGCGGAACGTGTCAACGACCAGGTCGTTCGGGTCGATCTCGACGTCGACTTCCTCGGCCTCCGGCAGCACGCTCACCGTCGCAGACGATGTGTGGACACGGCCCTGTGACTCGGTGACCGGCACGCGTTGCACCCGGTGCGGTCCCCCCTCGTGCTTCAGCCCGCGCCACACGCCCGGACCGCGCACGGCGAAGGTGACGTTGGTGAACCCGCCCATGTCGCTGTCTTGGCTGCCGAGCAGTTCCAGCGACCATCCGCCCTGGGCCCCGACGTACGCCCGGTACATCTCGAACAGGTCCCGGGCCCAGATGTTGGCTTCCTCGCCGCCCTCGGCGCCCTGGATCTCCACGATGACGTCGCGCTCGTCGTTCGGATCGGTGGGCAGCAGCAGGAACTCCAAGCGCTCGTCGAGTTCGGCGGCGCGCTGCTGTGCGGCTTCGAGCATCTGGGAAGCCTCAGCCGCATCATCGCCGTCGCTCGCTTCGAGGAGGTCGTGGGCCGCTTCGGCGTCGGCGCGCGCACGCTGCGTCTCATGCGCGACGTCGATGATCTCGCCGATGCGCGCCAGGCGCCGACCGAGCTCCGCGAACTGGGCGCGATCGCCCGAAGCGGCGCCCTCACCGAGCTTGCGTTCGAGTTCGGCCCGCTCAGCTTCCAGCGCGTCCAGCCGCAGGGATTCCAAGGCGCCCGACACGCGTTCAGGCTAACTGCGGGGTTTCTGGCCGGATCAGGAACCGCTGGTGGACAGCGTGCGCCAGGCGTCGTCGATCTCGACGATCTCTGCAGGACTGTCCAGCCGTGCCGCCATGGCCCTGACGATGTCGTGGGCGTCGCGTCGCGGCAGGGCGACTGTCAGCTCGGCATCGGAGTCGAGGAAGAGCCGTGCGTCTGCTGCAAACGGCACCACGTCGAGGTCGATGCCGACGCAGACCACCACGACGAGGCGGCGGCCATCGGGCGTCAGGCCGTATGCCACCGCCGGCGACGGGTCCTTGGGACCCCCTCGGGGCACGGGAGGCGATGCCGCTCGCAAGCGGCCCGCGTCGACAAGCTCTGGCCGGCGGATCAGCAGCGAGCGCAGCCAGCGAGCCGCACCCATCCGGTTGAGCGGATGCGGCGATGCACCCGGCGAGCGGTGTGTTCGCACCACCTCGGCGACCCTGCCGATGGCCTCGGCGGTGGGCTCGTCGGCGTGCAGCAGCCCGAAAGCCTCCCGGTCGTGCGCACCGACGCCGACCTCGATCCGCCACGCTGTTGCGGGATCGTCGTCGTCGCCGTCGTGGGGGTCGATGTCGCCGCTTCCCTCACCGGCGCTGGCTCCGGCAGCCGGCGCAGCCCCGACGATGCGGGCCACCTCGAGACCCTCGACCTCACCGGTGATGACGCCGTGCTCGACCGCAATCTCGACACCGGCGCCGGCGAGCAGCGACACGAGCTCTGGCACGCGCGGCGGGACCGGCTCGGTCGGCCTCGGCAATGGTTCAGCAGGCACCGCCGAGTCGCCGCGGATCTGCCACACCGCGGGCGGCTGGGTGAAGCAGGCTGCCCGCCTCGCCAGCAGGCCGCTGTGATCGTCGGCGAAGACATGCGCTGCGTCGCACCCGCTGCGAATTGCCAATGCCAGAGCGCCGCCGAGCGCCCGGTGGGAGCGCTCCTGCGCGAGGCACACCACCGCAGGCTCAGCACCGGCGGCCACGGCGAGCGCGCCGTCGTCGGTGCCCGAGACCTCTGCCAACTCCACATCGAGCACGCTGCGGGCCAACGCTCGCAGCTTGGCCGCGTGCAGGGCTCGGATGCGATCGGCGTCAAGCGCCATGGCTAGCGACTGCGGTCACGAGTTGCCACGTGGCAGCGCTTGGTGATGCACGATGCTCGCTGCCCCCTGCGGCCGCATGGCGGCCCGACAGCCTCAGCTCCGGCGCTTGCGCTGGCCGTAGCGTCGCTCGAAGCGCTCCACCCGCCCGGCCGTGTCGACGATCTTCATCTGGCCGGTGAAGAAGGGGTGGCTGGCGCTGGACAGCTCGACATTGGCCAGCGGGTAGGTGTTGCCGTCGGTCCATTCGATCGTGTCGTTGGTCTCGATCGTGGACTGGGTGAGGAAGGCGAAGTCGGCGCTGGCGTCGCGGAACACGACGGGCCGGTAGTCGGGATGGATGTCGCTCTTCATCGTGTCCCCTGCATGGACGGTTCCGGGTAGATCAGCCTAAGAGGCAGGTGCAGAAATCGCATCAGTGACACCTCTCAGCGGTGCTCGCCGAGGCTGAAACTGTGATCGGGGTCGAGCTGGATCTCGCCGGCCTGCAGCGCATCGGATGCCGGCAACCCGTCGGCGAACGCAATCTCCAGGTTCGCTGCTTCTCGCAGCCGCGCCGCGACCAGATCGTCGACGGCGTTGCCCGTCGATGTGCGTGCCGTGGCCACCATCGTGATCGAGCCGGCTTCCTCCAGATTCCGGGCGCCGCCGAAGAATCGCAGCGTCGACGTGATCGCGGCGCCCACGGCATCGGCGGGCTGGTTGCGGCCGTTGCCGCTCGCCGCATATGCGCGGGCCAGGCGCGTCAACCCGTCGAAGAGGATGACCACATCGTCCCCGGCCTCGGCCATCCGCTTGGTGCGCTCCAGCGTGAGCTCGGCCACAGCGAGATGCTCCTCGGGCGGCCGATCGAAGGTGGAAGCAAGAACCTCGCCGGAGGTCTCCAGCCGGCGGGTCATCTCGGTGACGTCCTCGGGCCGCTCGGCAATCAGCAAGACGATCAGGTGGATGTCGGGATGGCGCTCTCCGATGGCTGCGGCCATGGCCGCCACGAGCGGCGACGCCGGACTGGTGCCGCCGGCGGTGAGCAGTCCGCGGGTTCCGATGCCGATCGGAGCCCCGGCGTCGATGGCAGCCAGCGGCCCAGCCTGTTGAGGGTCGCCCAGCAGCAGCGCCTCGGTCGGCAGCACCGGCGTGAGGCTGTCGAACAGGGGCCGGTCGGGCGCCTCTGGCGGCGGCTCGCCGTTGAGCGTGTCCAAGCGCAGCAGCGCAGGATTTCGCTCGCTGCGGGCAGCCGGCCGGCTGACGCCGGTGATGCGGTCGCCGCGACGCAGGTCGTACTGGCGCACCTGCCGGGCCGCGATGTACACGTCATCGGCCGAGGGCAGCGGGCCGTTGGTGCGCAGGAAGCCGTAGCCCTCATCACGCAGGTCGAGCAGGCCGTCGCAGTGGACGGTCTCGCCGACGATCGGCGCGTCGTCGCGCCCGCGGCCGCGGCGGCGGCTCCGGCGGTTGCCCTCCTCGGCCACCGGCACCTCAGAGGAGGAGTCCTGGTCGTCCGGCGGCACCTCGTCTGCGGGGATTTCCTGCGATTCCGCGGTGCGCGATGCAACGTCGGCGGTGTCACCTCCGCCCGAGCCGTCTGCGTCGCGAACAGCCGGCGTGCGTGTGCGCGTCTTGGTGGCCGGGGCGCTTGTGGAGCCGGCCGTCGACTCGTTGGTGTCATCCGTGACGCCGTCGCCGTCGTCGGGGCCGAGGATGGCGCTGATGATGGTGTTCTTGCGGGCACGAGGCGCTACGTCGACGCCGAGAGCTGCGGCGATCTGGAGCAGTTCGTCTCGCTCCTTGGATTCCAGCAAGGCACGATCCGGCGTGTCCGACATGGCTACCTCAGAGGCTCTGGCCGTGGTGCGCAGCCCCGAACGGGCCGCGAAGCGTGTCTGCGTTGCCTGCATCAGGTTTGATCACCCGACGCAGCGATCCGGTCCCATGACGCCCGAGCGAACCCTTCACTGGGCGCACTCCGCACTGGGGAACCGTCGATCAGCGCCGACGCTACCGCCGCCCGATGCAAGCCACTACTGCGCAACGAGTGCGCTCCACCCGTCAGCTGCGCCCGGGTCCGCTCGGATGCGCTTCAGAAGGACTGCTGCCAGCACACTGCAGCCCCATCGCGGCGAAGGGCGCAGTTCTCGATCTCGAGCGACTCGACATCGGTGAAAGTGCCATGGGGAGCCGGCAGACGTTCGGCAGCATCTGCGTCCCAGCAGATGAGTTCACCGTTGTCGCGCACTCCACATGAGTGAAACAAGCCGACACTGAGGTCGATGAATTCGCCGGCGGGCGTCCCGTCATGGTCGTAGGAGCCATCGCTCCAGCAGGCGATAGTTCCGTCAAGGCGCAGACCGCACGCATGAAATACGCCTACAGCGAGCCGCACGAAGTGCCCAGGCGGGTCGTCGGCACCGATGCGCGCAATGTCGCCCCAGCACGCGACGGTTCGGTCCCGCCGGATCCCGCACGCAACATCGTCGCCTTGGCCGATGAACAGTTCTGCGAAGGGCCCCTCGGGAGGCGTTGCAGCAACCAAAGGGCTCACCACACCGAACTTTGGGAACAACTCGTCCCAGCACCTGGCCTCATGTTCTGTTGTGATCGCGCAGAATGTGCCGAAACCTGCGGTAACGGTCACAGCATCGAAAAGAGGCTTGTGCGGGTACGGGTCGAAATCGCTCGCCGAGCAGATGACAACGCCGTCGAAACGGACCGCGCACAGGACACCCCAACCGACTGCAAACGATCCAAATGGCCCCTCGAATGCGTCGAACGCGTAGTCGTCGACGGCTCCCCAGCACTCGATGCCGCCGTCGCCACGGAGACCGCAACCGGCCCAGGATCCGGCGTCGAGAGCCGAGTACAGCGAGTCGGAGGTCTCGGTCTGCCCGACGGCATCTTCACCCCAGCATCTGGCGCGACCGTCGGTTAGCAGTCCGCACGCAAACTGGCGGGTGACATCGATCGTCGCAAACGGACCATTCACCGACGCAGTCAATTCAGGCTCGGGATACTCCCTCGTCGGCTCCGTCGCCGTATCGGCATCAGTAGCAGGGTCATCGTCAACCGGAGGGACTTCAGAAGCACTCGCCGACAGCTCGCTTGCATCGTGCGTCGGTGAACTGTCAGTGGATGCCGGCTCTTCAGACTGCGCCGCGGGCGTAGCTGCCGGTGTGATGCTGGTCGCCGACGAGGCAGTACCTGCGGTGCCGGAGGTCTCGGATCCTTCAGACTTCGAAGCGGGAGCCATGTCCCTTGAAGCGTCGACATCAGCTTCTTGCTGATCGCCGGATGGGGCGACATCCAAGACCGGGTCTGCGTCAGCGCCGTTCGACGGTCCCACCGTGATGGCAAGCACCAGCAACACGGCGAGCGCCACCAGCACTCCGAGTTCCACCACCACAACCTTCTTGTTGCGTGTCGGCGCTCGGTGCTGGTCCTGCATTGTGATTACAACCCGGTCACAGGTTCACAGCGAGTCCAGGCCGCTACCACGGATGCCTCAGCCACTTCACCGGGCGCTGCGGGCGGTGACGAAGTCGCGGAGGGTGGCGAGGTCGTTCGGCAGCGCGGTGAGGTGCTCTTCGCGGTCTGCGAGGGCCGCTAGCGCAGGGGGAAGCTCAGGTTGGCGACCGGTGGCTTCGAGCACTGCCTCGCCGAACTTGGCGGGATGTGCTGTGCACATCACGGCCATGGGCGCGGTCCAGCCGCCGATGGGGGCATCGCGACGTGCCACGGTGAGTGCTACTGCCGTGTGGGGGTCGATGAGGCGACCGTCGGCTTCGTTCACTGCTGCGATGGTGGCCGAGACCTCGTCTTCGGTCGCCGAGCCCGCGTCGAAGCCCGCGCGCAGGCCGGCCAGCACTTCTGAAGCGAGCACGAGAGAATCCTCGGTCCGGAAACGGGCCATGTCTGCCGCCAGTGCGGCGCCTCGGCGACCGTTCAGCTCGAAGAGCAGCCGCTCGAAGTTGCTGGATACCTGGATGTCCATCGCCGGGCTGGTGGAAGGACGGACCTCGGTGATGGCCATCTCGCCGGTGCGGTGGGTGCGAGCCAGGATGTCGTTGTGATTGGTGGCGACCACCAGCCGGTCGATCGGCACGCCCATGCGACGGGCCACATCGCCCGCAAGGACGTTGCCGAAGTTGCCGGTCGGCACGCAGAACGAGACGGTCCGCTCGGGAGCGCCGAGTCTGACTGCGGTCGTCACGTAGTAGACGGTCTGGGCCGCGACGCGGGCCCAGTTGATGCTGTTCACCGCGCCCAGACGCATCCGCTCGCGGAACGGCCGGTCGGCGAACAGCGCCTTCACCAAGTCTTGGCAGTCGTCGAACGTGCCGTCGATGGCCACGTTGTGGATGTTGGGGCTGGCCACCGTGGTCATCTGGCGTCGCTGGATCTCGGTGACCCGGCCGGCGGGGTGCAGCATCACCAGCTCGATTCCTGCCCGGTCCCGGCATGCTTCGATGGCGGCCGAACCAGTGTCTCCCGAGGTGGCTCCGACGACGGTCATGAAGCTGCCGCGCCCGGCCAGCTCGTGCTCGAAGAGGCGGCCCAGCAGCTGCAAGGCGACATCCTTGAATGACAGCGTCGGCCCCCAGAACAGCTCGACCAGGTGCTCGCCGGCCGCCAGCGCACTGAGGGGAACAACATCGGAGTGTGCGAACGTCGAGTAGGCGTCCTGCACCAGTGGCGCCAGGTCATCGACGCTCAGCGACGGCGTCACGAATGGTGCCAGCACCCGTGTCGCCACCTCGTGGTACTCCAGTCCGGCAAAGTCCTGCAGATCGCTCACGCTGAGCGCCGGCAACTCGCGAGGCACGTACAACCCGCCGTCGGCGGCCAAGCCTTCGAGCAGTACATCGCCGAAGTCCAGGACCGGGGCATCGCCCCGCGTGCTCACGTAGCGCATGGTCGCCCCGGCCGATCCCGGTGATTACTCGCCGATCACGCGGATCGCGTTGCCGATGCGCCGTACCGCGTCGAGCTCACGCACGTCCCGCAGGGTGGAAGCCACGTCGGCTTCACGGGCGCGGTGCGTGATGAACTCGAGGTGAGCGATGTCGTCGGCCGCGCCAGCCCGAGTGGTCTGCTCGACCGAGCGGATCGACACGCCGTGCTCGCCGAACACACCAGCCACCGCGGCCAGCACGCCGGGCTTGTCGGTGACGTCGAACTGCAAGTGGTAGGCGGTGTAGGTCTCGTCGATGGGCCGCAGGCGGGCCGCAGCGAGCGGGCCGAACCCGTCGCACACCCCCCGGCGCAGGTTCTGCGACACGGTGATGAGATCGCCCAGCATGGCGCTGGCAGTCGGGAACCCGCCGGCGCCGCGCCCGTAGAGCATCAGGTCCTCGACAGCCTCGCCCTCGAGGAACACCGCATTGAAGGCGTCGCGCACCGAGGCCAGCGGGTGGTCGGTCGGGACCATCGCCGGGTGTACCCGCACGGCGATCTCGCCGTTCTGACGCTCGGCCACGGCAAGCAGCTTGATGACGTGGCCCATGCGGGCGGCTGCCGCGATGTCGCCCTTGCCGATCCCGCTGATGCCCTCCTGGTAGACGTCGCCCGCCACCACCTTGGCGCCGAACGCCGTCATGGCCAGGATCGCCGCCTTGGCGCCTGCGTCGAAGCCCTCCACGTCAGCGGTCGGATCGGCCTCGGCATAGCCCAGCCGCTGCGCTTCGCCCAACACATCGGCGTAATCGGCGCCGTCCTCGGTCATGCGCGTGAGGATGTAGTTGGTGGTGCCGTTCACGATGCCCATCACGCGGGTGATGCGCTCACCGATGAGCGAGTTGCGCAGCACGCCGATGAGCGGGATGCCGCCTGCCACAGCCGCCTCGAACGCCAGGTCGACGCCGTTGGCAGCAGCCAACGCGAACAACTCCTCGCCGACATTGGCGATGAGTTCCTTGTTGGCCGTCACGACCGGCTTGCCCGCACCCAGAGCGGCACTGACCAAGTGGCGGGCAGGCTCGATGCCCCCCATCGCCTCCACGACGACGTCCACATCGTCGGCCACCACCAACGACTCGCTGTCGCGGGTCAGCACCCCTGGCGGCAGCTCCACCGTTCGCTCAGCACTGAGATTGCGGACCGCGACCCGGGCGACTTCGAAGTCCAGCCCGGTGCGGCTTGCCAGGTGCGTCGCGTCGCGCCGCAAGATCGCGACGAGCGCAGCACCGACGTTGCCACAGCCCAGGATGCCGACGCGCAGCGGCCGCGGCTCACCCGCATGAGCGGCAGAGGACGGCGCGGGCTCAGCAGCAGCTTCAGGCACGGCCGAAACGGTACCGCCAGCGCCCATGCACCCCCGCAGCATTTTCTGCGAGCACGCTCGAGTCGCTTGTTGGCCCAGACGGTCACACGGCAGTCCCGCTCGAGGATCGGCCATGCGATTCCGGATCGTCTTCTGATCTCTCGGACTTGGTTTGGGATGGAGGAACCGGGGCCAGATAGCCGACGACCAGCAGCACGATTCCGACGCCGATGAACGACCCGGCTTTCGGCAGAGCGGCCAGGCTCGCGAGGTCGATCAAGAACAGCTTGATCACCACGACGCCCATCCAGGACGCCCCGACGATCCAGATGCGCCGATCGGCCGTTCTCACACCGACGACCATCGCCGCCAGCGCAGTCGCAGCCCACAGGATCGACAGCGCCACCTGCAGTTCGGTGGAGTACACGAGCGACCTCAGATCGAACGGCACGTCCGCCCAGTGGTGAACCGTCCGGGCAGCGCTCATCGTGAGCGTTGCCACGCCTGCAACGCTGAGTGCCGCAAGCCAAGGTGTCGCGGACAAGCGCAGCAGACTGCCGATGGCAGGGGTCAGGTTGTCCTCGTCATCGGACAGCTCCGCGACCATCTCGCGCTTCCACCTCAGCAGCGAGAGGACCGAGGCCGCCGCGAAGATGTCGATCGGATTCAGGATCGGCAGGAATTGCAGCGGATCGACGTTTCCGTGGTGGTTCACCACAGCAAGGCCGACACCCGCCGCAACCGCCCAGGCGACCGGAGTGATGCCATACAGCAGGCAGCAACGCCAGCCGTCACCCACGAGCCATGACGCAACCGGGCGGGCACGCAGGGAAACCTCCAGCCACAGCAGCACCGCAGCCGCAGCGCCATAGAGCGGCCATTCCCCATCGGCCACCTGTTCCAACTGGCCGTGCGCCTCCGAGGCCAGGAAGACGCTCAGCACGCCGTACAAGCCGCCGTACAGCCCAGTCGCGTTCAGCCTGTCGCCGCCGGTGCGCAAGAACGCCACGTAGGCGACGATCATGATCGGCCACGCTGTCCAGCCCCAGTCCGCAGACGGATAGTCCTTGGTGGCCAAGGCGATCACCAACGCCACGCCGAGCGCGGGCAGCATCAGCACGCCAGCCCACTCCAACTCGTGCCACCTCAGCGCCCGACCGGCGGCCACCAACGCTGACAACGTGCCGACCGCCAGCAGCGACAACGCCCACAGCCGGTAGTCATCGGTGACCACCCAGATCTGCGCTGCTGCGGCGAACAGCCACCAGCCGACGCCCCACAGCAGCGACAGCCACATCAAGGGGATTCGGAGTTCGCCCAGAGCAGCGGACGACCGGTAGACGATGACGGCGCTCGCAACACCGCAGGCGGCCAGCAGCACGGCAACGCCGAAGTACTGGTTGAGCAACGGGGTCTCGTCTGCCCAGAAGGTCAGGGCGGACGAGCCGTCCGCTCCGTCGGCGGCCAAGCGGTCCTCAACCGACCGAACGGCATAGACGGCCGCTGCTGCGAATTGCAGCAACGTGCCGAGCACTGCGCCGGTGACCATGCTGCGCCGCGCAGCGAACCACACCAGCACCACGCCTTCGACCGTCCACAGCGCAGCCATCGCGAACGGCCCTGCGCGCACCCACATCTCCACCGACTCCGCGAACAGGAACCAGGCTCCGCCCAGCGCCAATGCCGAGTACATGACGGCGCGCCAGGCATCATCACGACGGCCGACGAACCGAGAGACAGCCGCGGCGCTGGCGATGCCGCATACCGCCAGCAGCACGGTGATGGCGAAGTATTGGTTGACGACCGGCAGCGTGTCCGCCCAGAACCCGAACGAGCCTGGGGACAGGCTGGCAGCGTCGTCACTCAGCTTGAATACGGCTGCACCAGCAGCTGCTCCCTGCATGGCGATGCCTGCGGCCGCGACCGGCAAAGAACGGCGTCTCGAGGCAACCCACGTCAGGGCGGCACCCTGCGCTGCCCACAAGCCGACCGTGGGCAGCAATCCGAGCCGGAGCCAGACAGCGGCAGTTTCAGCGAAGAGGAACCAGCCGGCAGCCCACACGAGCGCCACGGTCTGCGGCCATGGGCGAAATGTTTCGAAATGCGACGATCGGCGCAGCGACTCCGCGCTGGCAAGTCCGCAGGCCGTCAGCATGACCGCACCGAGTGCATACACATTGACCACCGGCGTGGCCTCGGCCCAGAAACCGAAGACCGCAGGCGAGTCCCAGTCCGCGGAGTCAGACGTCAGTCGCACCCCATACGCGACAGCAGCGATGACCTGCAGGATCGAACCGCCCAGCAGCGCCAGCCGCGAGCCCCACCGTGAGGAGGCCCACACGAGCACCGCACCCTGCACAGCCCAGATGGCCGAGGTAGCCGATGCGCCCAGGAACAGCGGAACGGCGGTAGCGCTGAACACCACGGCGAGCGCCGCATAGGCGACTTCGATCTGCTTGCCCGGGCCCCCGAGGCGGCGGGACAGCTGTCGGTAGGCGGCATGCACGACAGCGAGCACGCCGCTGCTGACCGCGACCCCGTAGCGCAGGTGGCCGACCAGCAGCGCCTGCATCGCCAGCCCGGCGAACGGGGTGCAGAACACCAATGGCGTGATCCATGTGTCCTTGAAGCCGACCGGCTCCTCGCGAGACGACGGCACCGGAGGCCACGCCAACGGCACGAGCGTGTACAGCAGCACGAAGAACGCCACGAACGGCTGCAGTTGCGCCCAGTCGCTGTGCTCCTCGCGGGCAAAGAGCCACAGCCCCGCGACGACAAAGGTGAAGACGTAGCCCGACAGCACCAAGGTCGGCCACGCCATTCGCCTGCTCACAGCGACGACGGCGACGCCGAGCACCGCGTAGAAGCCGAACACCTCGAAGTGATCCTGTGGCCAGGCGAAGGCCAGCAGGGGTGCGGAGAAGCCGCCGATGAGCCCCAGCATCGCCAGCGTCAGCGAGCCCTGGATCATGGCCAGCGCACCGGCCGCAACAGTGATCAGCACCACCGCGACCAGGGCCGGCAGCGGCGCCAGCAGGTCGTACAGGGCGTACGCGGCGAGCGTCACCAAGTACAGAACGGCGATCCCGCCGCCCTGCAGGCTGCGGCCATAGATCGGCCGTCTGGTGCGCTGATGCCAGCCGAAGCCCAGCAAGCCGAGCCCGAATACCGTCGCGGCGGCCAGACGGATCTCGATCGTGAAGTCCACCCAGCCGCGCACGGCTGCTTCCCGCAGCAGGAATCCCAGCCCGATCAGCGAGACGATGATCCCGATCTTCACGGGCGAGTTGCCGGTCAGCAGCCACGTACGCGCACGGGCAACAGCACTGGCGACCCAGCCCGGCTCTGCGGGCCGCGCCGGCCGACGAGGCACCCGCTGGGTTCGCGTCGCAGG
>JAJEEO010000002.1 GCA_022820925.1 Acidimicrobiia bacterium
GCGAATCCGCATCTCGATCGCCGGTCGTCTCCCCGCTGACGGGCTTGCATCGGCCCCGGCATGACGCTCGCCGCGCCGGCTAGTGACTGCGCACGGTACGGCGCGAGTCCACGACGCCGGTGTCGAAGCCGGCCAGGTGCAGCCCGCCATGAAAGCGGGCGTGCTCGATCTTGAGGCAGCGGTCCATCACGACGTCGAGGCCTGCGTCGTTCGCAAGCTTGGCCGCTTCAGCGCTCCACAGGCCGAGCTGTACCCAGAACGCCTCGGCGCCGATGCCGATGACCTCCTCAGCAACACCGGGCAGGTCTGCTGGCCGTCGGAAGACATCCACCAGATCGGGCACCAGCGGCAGATCCGCGAGGCTCGGGTAGCACGGCCGACCCAGGATCTCGTCCGCCACCGGGTTCACGAAGTACACGTCGAAATCGGTGCTCGAGCTGAGCAGGTAGGTGGCGACGAAGTTGGACGGGCGGGCCGGATTGGCCGAGACCCCAACCATCGCCACCGTATTGGTGCGCTGGATGAGCGCCAGCCGCTCGGCTGCGCTGGGCTCGGTCCAGCCGTCGACAGGTTCATGGGTGATGGTCATGAGGGCACCGCCTTCGCGAGGGCTTGATCCAGATCCCAGACGATGTCGTCGAGGTCCTCGAGGCCGACCGAGAGCCGGATCATGTCGGCGCTCACGCCGCCCGCAGCCAGCGCCTCGTCGGACAGCTGCTGGTGCGTCGTCGAGGCCGGGTGAATGACGAGCGTGCGGGCATCCCCCACGTTCGCGAGGTGGCTGATCATCTGGAGGGCCTCGATGAAGTCGGCGCCAGCCTGCCGGCCGCCCTTGACGCCGAACGTGAAGATGGCACCAGGCCCCTGGGGCATGTAGGTGCGTGCGAGCTCCCGGTAGGGAGACGACTCGAGGCCCGCATAGCTGATCCAGCTCACGGACGGATGGGCTTCAAGATGCTCGGCCACGGCCTGAGCGTTCGCGACGTGTTCGTCCATGCGTTGAGGCAGCGTCTCGAGGCCTTGCAGCAGCAGGAAGGCATTGAGCGGAGACATGGCGGCCCCGATGTCCCGCAGCTGCTCGACGCGCAGCTTGGTGCAGAAGGCGCACTCGCCGAAGTTCTCCCAGAACCGAAGGTCGTTGTAGCTGGCGACGGGCTCGGTCATGTTCGGGAAGCGCCCGCTGCCCCAGTCGAAGCGGCCCGACTCGCTCACGACCCCGCCGATGGAGTTGCCGTGACCGCCGATGAACTTCGTCGCGGAGTGGATCACGATGTCCGCGCCGTGCTCGATGGGCCGGCACAGGTACGGCGTGGCGAAGGTCGAATCGACGACCAGCGGGAGTCCGTGAGCGTGCGCCACCTCGGCGATGCCGGCTAGGTCAGGGATCGACCCGGACGGGTTGCCGACAATCTCGGTGTAGCAAAACTTGGTGCGGTCATCGATAGCGGCGGCATATGCATCGACGCTGTCACCGTCGACAAAGCGGGCTTCGATGCCGAACCGTCCGAGGGTCACGTCGAACATGGTGTGGGTGCCGCCGTACAGCGCCGAGGACGTGACCAAGTTGTCGCCCGTCTCACAGAGCGCCGCGGCAGTGAGGAACTCCGCAGCCATGCCCGAGGCGGCTGCGACTGCTCCGATCGCGCCTTCCAGGCTTGCCACCCGCTCCTCGAAGGCGTTGACGGTGGGATTGGAGATGCGGGTGTAGATGGTTCCGTACTTCTGCAGGGCGAAGAGGTCGGCCGCATCCGCCGCGTCCTCGAAGACGAAGCTCGTGGACTGGTACACCGGGACCGCACGCGCCCCCGTCGTGGCGTCGGGTCGGCCGCCCGCGTGCAGGGCGCGGGTACGGAAACCGAACTGGTGGTCGCTCATCGTGAGCAGCCTACGACGGGCGCCTCCTGCGGCGAGGTCGGCTGCTGAGCGAGCTGCACGAAGCGTCTCAGCCAGCTCGGCTCTCGACGTACTGCCGAGCGCGTTCGAGCGCCTCCGCTGGGTTCACGCCGGCGACTCCGGCCATCCAGCACGCAATGGGCGCTGCGATCCGCTCAGAGTCGTGCGCAGCCGCGCCCGCCAGATTCAGCAGCGCCTCGTTGGTGTCCTCATCCGGCGCGGGCGCACCGATCACCGCCGCAAAGCCCGCCAGCCACTGCTGCGCAGTCGTGGCCGGCGGTTCGGAACCCGTCTCGTCGCTCATCGCGACAGCGTACGTTTGGCTCGCCGCTTCGGAGCGGGAAATCCATGCTCTCCCGCCCCCGCAGGATCGCTACGGTGCGAACCCGGCAGGTGCCACTCACAGCCGAAAGGACAGCCGATGAGCGAGGATGCAGGCATTTTCGGACCCGAGCTGTTCGAGTTTCTGGTGGAACTCGAAGCCAACAACAACCGTGAGTGGTTCAACGAGAACCGTGAGCGCTACGAGGAGGAGGTGCGCGAGCCTGCGTTCGACTTCATCCGTGCCATGGGCGCACTGCTGGGCGAGATCTCACCGCACATGACGGCACGGGACACGAAGGTCGGGGGCTCGTTGATGCGGGTGTTCCGGGACACGCGTTTTTCCGCTGACAAGACGCCGTACAAGACCAACGTGGGCATCCAGTTCCGCCATGTACGGGGAGGCGACGTGCACGCGCCTGGTTACTACGTGCATCTGGACACCGAGAGCTGCTTCTTCGGCGCCGGCAGCTGGATGCCGGATCGGGACGCGCTGGCGGCCTACCGGGTCGCCATCGACGAGCGAGCGGACGCGTGGATCGCGGCCCGCGACACGTGCCAGTCCGATGGCTGGCGCATGGAAGGCGAGCGGCTCAAGCGCTCACCCCGTGATTGGTCCGCTGATCACCCGATGATCGAGGATCTCAAACGCAAGAGTTTCATCGCCGTGCGCGACTTCGACCACGACATAGTGCTCAAGCCAGAGTTCCCATCGGTGATCACGGCATGGTGCAACGAGAGCCGCCCCCTCATGGCGTTTCTCTGCGGGGCCGTGGGGCTGGATTTCTGAGCGGGCCACGGCTTCGCCATCCGGCTCAGCCGCTGAGCGGGACGATCTCCGGCGGCGAATACGACTCCACCGGGGGCGGTTCGCCGTCGTACCGCTCGATCTCGACGAGGCACGTGTGTGCCGACGGCCCCTGCGCCAGGCGGCTGGTTCCGACATCGGCCGTCAGCGTGTTGGGGTTGCCGGCACGGCAGGTGCCATCGGGTGCGGGGTCGTACCAGGCGCCCGTCGAGAGCTGAATTGCTTCAGGCATGACGGCATCGTCGAGAACTGCGCCCGCCAGGCACGCGCCTCGATCGTTGTAGAGCCGTACGACGTCACCGTCAGCGATGCTGCGGGCCGCGGCAGTGACCGGGTGCACGCGTACAGGCTCACGGCCCGCCACCTTCGTCGCCTGACTGGGCGCGGCATGGTCGTACTGGCTGTGCAGGCGGTCCCGAGGCTGGTTCGACACCAGGTGCAAGGGCCATCGGCCGCTTCGGGTGCCACCCAACCGTTCGAACGGCTCCATCCAGGCCGGGTGTGGCGGGCAGTCATCGTAGCCGTAGCCGGCGATCGTCTCGCTCCACAGCTCGATCCGCCCGCTCGGTGTGCGCAGCGGCTTGGTGGCCGGGTCGGCGCGGAACGCCTCGAGATAGACCTGCGTGGGTTCCCCCATCAGCGCCTTGCCGGGGGCCATCGCGTAGCCCTCGGCGCGGAAGTCCTCGTAGGTCGGGGCCTGCGGATCGGCGGCACGGTGAATCTCGTAGATGACCTCGATCCATTCGTCGGCCGTACGTCCCTCGGTGAACTGCTCCCCGAACCCCAAGCGCTCGGCCAAGCGAGCGAAGATCCAGTAGTCGTCACGGGACTCCCCCACCGGTTCGGCCACTGCGGCCATCGCAATGAGCATCGTCTCGGCGCCGCCGATGTCGTTGCGCTCGAGCGGCGTCGTGGCCGGCAGCACGATGTCGGCCCGCCGGGCGACCGGCGACCAGAACGGCTCTTGTACCACGATCGTCTCGGGTCGCTGCCACGCCCGCATCAGGCGGTTCAAGTCCTGGTGGTGGTGGAAGGGGTTGCCGCCCGACCAGTACACGAGCCGGATGTCGGGGAAGCGGCCCCTGCGACCGTCGAAGTCGTACGGCTCGAGTGGCCGTTCCAGCATCTCGGTGATACGCGAGACGGCGATGGTGGGAGGGCCCGGCTGGCGCATCGGCACCGGCAGGCCCGGGATGCGCGCCCGCGTCTGCCCTGCGCCGGTATTGCCCTGGGTGCCGAAGCTGAAGGCGTATCCCCCGCCCGGCAGCCCGACCTGGCCGAGCACGCACGCCAGTGCGAGCGCCATCCAGTACGGCTGCTCGCCATGGTGGGCCCGCTGGGTGGACAGCGAGAGGTTGACGAGCGTGCGCTTGGCGACCATCTCGTGCGCCAGCGAGACGATGTCATCGGCGTCGATGCCGGTCACTTCCGCCGCCCACTGTGCCGACGTGGGCGTGTCGTAGTCGACCGCGCTCGCCCATGGCGTGGGGCCGCGCCAGTCGCCGCAGGCCGCGGCGAGGCCCTCACCCAGGATGTGAGCGCGCAGCCGATCCCAGCCGTGACAGTGGCTCGCCAGGAAGTCCTCATCGGCGAGCCCGTCGATGACGAGCGTGTGGATGACGCCTGCCATCAGCGCGACGTCGGTACCAGGCCGGATGGGGAGCCAGCGTGCAGCGGCCGCTTTGCCGAAGTCGTCACGCAGCGGTCCGACGTTGACGAACTGCACCCCCGCCTTGGCGGCACGGGCGACCCAGTCGTTGTGATGGTGCGGCCCTTGACCGCCGTAGGTCACATGGCTGTTGCTCGCACGCATGCCGCCGAAGCAGACGAACAGCTCGGTGTGCTCGCAGATCACCGACCACGAGGTCTGCCGTGCCAGACCGGCGTGATACCCCGTACCGACCATGTAGGGGAAGATCGCCTCGGCAGCAGCCGAGGAGTACGTGCCTTTCTGGTCGGTACAGCCGCCGAAGAAGCGCATGAAGCGATGCTGCTGGCTCGACGCCAGACTGAATCGCCCTGCCGAACCCCACCCGTAGGAACCGCCGAAGATCGATGCATTGCCGTGGTTGTCGCGCACCCGGGTCAGCTCGGCGGCCACAAGGTCGAGTGCCGTGTCCCAGTCGACCTCGACGAACGGATCGTCACCGCGCAGATGGGTCGCCGCACCGGGTCCGTCTGCCAGCCACGACTGGCGCACGGCGGGCCGCATGACCCGGTGCTCCGCGAAGTGGCGCAGCGACTCCCCCAGGTGGGATGGCTCGGGGTCGGTGGGATGGCCGCGCACGGCCACGACTTCGCCGTCGCGCGAGTCGACCAGGAACGACCCGAAATGCGTGCCCATGGCCGTCGTGCGCACGTCGGGCGCAGTTGCGCCGCCCTGCGTGCTCATGGGACCGAGACCGAGACGTCGGAGATGGCGGGCTCTGCCCCATCAACCGACCCCGCCACGTCGATTGCCCGTTGCTGCCATGCCTGCATCGTCAGTTCGAGGCTCTCGATGCGTTCGGGCAGGCCGTAGGTGGTGGTGTGCACCATCAGCTCGGCAGCACCGGTCTCGGCAGCGAGCTGCTCCAGCCCGGCGACCGCCTCGTCGGGATCGCCGGCCACGGAGTTGCCGGGCATCGCCGCAGCGCGCTCCCATTCGGGATGAGCCTGAGCCTCCTCGGGCGAGTACAGCGGCCAGAAGCGGCCGGTGCGGATGCCCCAACGTCGCAGCCGTCCTGGTGCCGACAGGTAGCGGGCTCGCTGCGCGTCTTCAGCCACCACCGTCGCCACGCTCACGATGACGTACGGCTCATCGAGCACGGCCGACTGCTCGAACCGCTGCCGGTACAGCTCGACAGCTTGGGCCGTTCCGCCGCCGCCGAAGTGATTCGCAAAGGCGAACGGCAACCCGAGGTACCCGGCGAGCTGCGCCGAGTAGCCGCTCGATCCCAGCAGCACCACCTGCGGCATCGTCTCAGCGGCCGGCGTGGCGGCGAAGTCGGACCACGGTCCGTCAGCAGCACGCACATCGCCGAGATAGCCCATCAGGTCGATGAGATTGGACGGGAAGTCATCAACCTGCCACGGGTCAGCCACGGCCCCGTCCGCGGGCGAGCCGCCCGAGCGCACCGCGGCCGCGCTGAGCCTGTCACTGCCCGGCGCCCGGCCGATGCCGAGGTCGATGCGGCCCGGATGCAGTGCCTCGAGCATGGCGAACTGCTCAGCGATGACTGCCGGGCTGTGATTGGGCAGCATCACACCGCCCGAACCCAGCTTGATCTGGGCGGTCTGCGCAGCTAGGTGCGCAATCAGCACAGCCGGAGACGTGCTCGCCACCGTGTCCATGTTGTGATGCTCTGCCACCCAGAACCGCCGGTACCCCAGCCGGTCTGCAGCCTGGGCGAGCTCGGTGGTCTCTGCCAGCGCCTGCGCACTGGTCGCCCCGTGCGACACCGTCGCCAGATCCAGCACCCCCAGCGGCAGCGGTTCCGAAGCACTCACGGCGTCAGGCTAAGAGGCTGAGCCGAGGTGTCAGCCCAGCGCGCCGGCTGCCGCGGCTTCGGCGATCTCGTCGTCGCTGAGGCCCAGTTCGCCGCTGAGCACGTCGTAGGTGTGCTGCCCGATCATGGGCGCCGCGAACCTCGGCCCATGGTCGTACCCGGCGATCTTGTACTGGTGGCCCGAATAGGGCACTTTCCCCATCCGGGGATGCTCCAGCCACCGATGGAAGCCCCGGTGCGCGTACTGCGGATCGGCGAGCAGGTCGCTGCTGCGCTGCACCATGCCTGCTGCGATCCCGGCATCGAGCAGTTGCCGTTCCAGCGTGGCTGCATCCTGATCGGCGGTCCACGCCGCGATCTCGTCGTCAATCGCATCGTGAGCCGCGAGACGCCCTTCCACCGTCGACAGCTCGGGAGCGAGGGCCCATTGCGGGGCATCCATGAGCTTCACCAGCCCTGCCCATTGCTCGTCGTCGGCGATGGTGATGGCGCACCACCGGTCCTCCCCCGCACACGGGTACACCCCTTGCGGCGCCATCTCGGGGTCGCGGTTGCCCATGCGGGTGGCCACGGTGCCGCTTTCTCCGTAGTCCGCCAGCTCGGGAGCCAGAAACTGCAAGCCGCACTCGAGCTGCGCTGCCTCGATGACGCAACCCTCGCCGGTCCGGCGACGGCGATCCAGCGCCGCCAGCAGTGTGGTGGTGATGATGCGCGGGGAGATGGTGTCGGTGTAGGCGAGGTAGGGGCCGTCGGGCGGCAGGTCGGGCCATCCCACGATCGGGTAGAAGCCTGCGATGGCGGCCGCGTGATAGCCGAATCCGCCGAGCGCCGACATCGGCCCGCCGCTGGCCAGCAGTGATGTGTGCACCACGATTGCCTTCGGGTTCAGCTCAGCGATCAGTTCGTCGCTGGCGATGGTGCGCGCAAAGGTGCCCGGCGTCCAGGCTTCCACCACCACATCTGCCCACGCGATCATCCGGCGGGCGATGTCGACGCCGGCAGCTGTCTTCAGGTCGATGTCAATGCTGAGCTTCGACGTGTTGAACGTGCCGAAGAAGTGGGCCATGTCGATATCGATCACGTCGTCCTTGAACGGCGGGTTCGCGCGCAACCCGTCGAGCCGCGAGCTGGATTCGATCCGCACCACCGTCGCGCCGTGATCGGCAAGCGCCTTGGCCGTGATAGGCCCCACGCCGATCCAGCTGAAGTCGGCCACGCGCAGGCCGGCGAAGGGCAGATCGGCATCACCCTCGCTCCACACTGCCGGTTGGATGGGCGCCTCGGCCAGCAACTCGTGATCGGCGGTGACTTCGGCGAGTTGCGCCCTGATCTCGTGGCCGTGCTCGTCGAGGCGTGGCGGCTGCCGCTTCGTGCCGATTCGAACGCCGTCGATGGTTGCGGGGCCGCCGGGGAGCTCGACTCCCGCCGCATCCTCGCCTCGCACCGGCCGCCAGAAATCGCGCACGCGCAGATGCTCCAACCCAACAAGATCGGCCACGGTGTGGACTGGCGCAATCGTCTCCTTCAGCAGCATCGAACGCTGCAGGAGCTCGGCGTTGGTGTGCCGTTCGCACAGTCCCACCATGGCCCCGTACAGCTCGTCGAACGTCCGGCTGATCGGTTCGCCCGCCGAGGCACGCATGTCGTAGGTGCTCCAGTCCTCGGCTCGCCAGCTCTCGTCTGCCAGGCCCTCTTCGATGTACCAGTCGAGCAGTCGACCTGTCGCCACGCCACGGGCGACAGCGATCGCCCAGCCGTCCCGGGTGCGGTAGCGCATCTGGAGCGGCACAGCGAGCTGCGCGACCGTGCCCGAGCGCTTGAAGTCACGCCCGCAGATCGCGTGGGTCTCCATGGCATTGAGGAGCGTCCAGGTCATTGCTGCTTGAGCCGATACGCCGACATGCTGCGCTGAGCCGGTGACACGCATGCGAGCGTGGGCCATCAGACCCGCTGCGGCAGCTTCCGCGCCCGCATGACGCCACGCCTGCGCGATCGAGATCTTCACGGGTGCCCGCTCGAACACGCCCTGCATGTTCGCCGGTCCGCCGAGTGCGGCCAGCGACAGTTCCGAGGCGGGATCGGCACTGCGGGGGCCGTCGAGGCCGAACGGCGTGACCTGCACGTGGACGATCCGCTCGTTCAGCGCTGCGAGATCGTCGTGGCCGTACCCGGCGGCAGCCAGGATTCCCACCACACCCGACTCGTAGACGAAGTTGCCGAGCATGACCAGGCCCTCGAACACCTCCCGGTCGTCGGAATGGTCCAGATCCAGCACGATGGAGCGCTTGTTGGAGTTGTACGCGCAGAATTGCCAGCTGCGCAGGTCGCCTGCGGGTGTCTGCTGCGACCTCAGCGGCAGTGCCGAGCGGCCCGCAGTGCCGCCGGGCGGCTCGACCTTGATCACATCGGCGCCAAGCTCGCCCAGCAACCACGGCCCGAATTCGCCGCGGTGATCGGTGAGATCCAAAACGGTCATGCCCGCGAGCGGCGCGGATGCCGTGCGCTGGGTCGCTTCGGGTGACGTCATATGGGCCGGTGAACTCACGCTCGTGATGTGGCTGGTGCTGCGCCCAAGAGAGTCCTGCGCAGTGCGGGCCGGTACGACGATACGCAGGCGCTTGCCGTTGCGCGGCGGTTAGCTTGCCCGGATGGCCGACAGCCCGTCGCCGTGGCGGCACCCGCCTCCGCCCGAACTGACCGGCGAGCTGCTGGCGCGGATTCGTGCCAGCGGCCAGCACAGCGACGCCGAGCGCTGCCCCGATCCCGAGATCATCGCCGAGTTGGGGCAGCTCGGCCTCATGCGATTGCTGGTGCCCTCCGAGCTCGGAGGCGGAGGGCGCCACCCCGCCGAGTTCATCGAGTTCAGCCGTCGGGTTGCCTACGAGCACCCGTCAACGGGCTGGGTCGCCATGACCTGCAATGAGGAAGCCGAGATCTTTGCCGCCTATCTCGAGCCCGACACGGTGACTGGGTTCTACGCGACCGACCCAGGTGCAGTCATTGCCGGTTCCGGGGTGCCCAAGGGTGTGGCACGGCCCGCCAGCGGCGGCTGGACCGTGGACGGCCGGTGGTCGTTCGTGAGCGGCTGCACCGCGGCCGACTGGTGGATCCTGGCAAACATCGTCGACGGCACCCGGCCCAGGCAGCTGTGCTTCGTGCTCGTTCCGGCCGATGCAGCCTTGATCGATGACACCTGGCACACCGTGGGCCTGCGCGGCACCGGCAGCCACGATGTCGTGCTGAGCGAGTACTTCGTGCCCGATGAGCGGGCTTCAGTCGTCGAGAATTTCTCGCTGCCCAAGCCCAACGAGCACCCCTACTACCGCCTGCCGTCAGGACTGCGGTTCCCGTTCCCCAAGACCGGTGTGGCATCGGGCATCGCGGACCGGGCGATCGACGAGTTCGCAGCCTTGGCCACGGCCAAAACCCCGCTGTACAACCGCTCGGCGCTGGCCAACCGGCCCGACGCCCAGGCGGCCATGGCCCGCGCCGCCGCGCTCGCCGGCGCCGGCCGGGCCTTCGTCGCCGAGGTGCTGTCGGAGATCTGGGAAACCGCCTCGGCCTGCGGCGACGTGTCGCCGGCGCAGCATGCTCGCGCCCGTCTGGCCTGTTCGTGGAGCGTGCAGAACTGCATCGCTGCAGTGGAGACGCTGGGGACGGCCACCGGGAGCACCGCCAACTACACATCGTCGCCGCTCGGCGCCCTGCTGAACGATGTGAGGGCCGTTGCCGGCCACTTCATGGTCGGCAGCTACCAGATGGACACCGCCGGCCGCGTACTCCTCGGCCTCGACCCAGACGACCCCAACTTCTGAGCAGACCCGCGCACCGGCGCGCCCCGTACGATCTTCGGCGACGGAAACGCCCCGGCTGAGGGACACCGCCCGCAGATGAGACAGTTCGAGAGCCGTATCGATACCGCCAGCAGCGAGTTCGAAAAGAACGCGGCTGCCTATGCCGACTTGCTCGCGATGCTGGGTGATCGCCAGCAGTTCGCCATTTCGGGCGGTGCGGGCCGCGAGCGCTCCATCGAGCGCCACCACAGCCGGGGCAAGGTGCTGCCGCGGGACCGCATCGATCTGGTGTGCGACGCCGACACGCCGTTCCTGGAGCTGTCCACGCTGGCCGGCTGGGACATGTACGACAACAGCGCTCCGGGCGCCGGCATCGTCACCGGTATCGGCGTGGTCCATGGCGTGCCGTGGATGTTCATCGCCAACGACGCCACCGTGAAGGGCGGCTCGCTGCTGCCGATCAGCATCAAGAAGCACGTACGCGCCCAGGACATCGCCGCCGAGAACGGCCTCGGCGTCATCTACCTGGTGGACTCCGGCGGCGCGTTCCTGCCGCTGCAAGACGACATTTTCCCCGACAAGGACCATTTCGGCGGCAGCTTCTACCGCCAGGCCCGGCTGTCGGCGCAGGGCTTGCCGCAGATCTCGGTGGTGCTGGGCGGCTGCACGGCGGGCGGGGCATACGTGCCGGCGCTCAGCGACGAAGTCATCATGGTGTCGGGGATCGGCCGCATCTACCTCGGCGGACCGCCGATCGTGAAGGCCGCGCTCGGCGAGATCATCGAGCCCGACGATCTGGGCGGGGCAGCGCTGCACACGCGCATCTCCGGCGTGTCCGACTACATGGCACCCGACGAGCGATCCGCCTACGGCAAGCTGCGCGAGCTGTGCGCGGCAGCCAACCAGCGAACTGTCGATCATCGTGAGAACTGGCTGTCGTGGACCGAGCCGGAAGCCCCCCACTTCGACACGGACGAGATCTACGGCGTGATATCCGCCGACGACCGCATCGGCTTCGATGCCCGCGAGATCATCGCCCGGCTCGTCGACGGCTCCCGCTACGGCGAGTTCAAGCCCGAATGGGGCGAGCACATCACGTGCGGCTTCGCCCGCATCTGGGGATTCCAGATCGGCATCATCGCCAACAACGGGATCATCTTCTCCTCCGACGCTCTGAAGGCCACCCACTTCATCGAGCTCTGCGAGCAGCGCCGCGTGCCGCTGCTGTTCCTGCAGAACACGACGGGCTACATGGTGGGCAGCGACTCTGAAGCGGCGGGCATCGCCAAGCACGGGGCGAAGATGGTCTCCGCAGTCGCCAACGCCACCGTGCCCCGCTACACGGTGCTCATCGGGGGCTCCTACGGCGCCGGCAACTACGGCATGTGCGGGCGGGGCTTCAACCCCAGATTCCTGTTCGCCTGGCCGAACAGCCGCATCGCCACCATGTCGGCCGAGACCGCCCAGACAGTGCTGGTGGACATCCGTCTGGCCGGCATGCGCGGCACCGAGACGACCGACGCCGAGATCGCCGCGATGCGAGCCGAGGTGGCCGATCAGTACGAGCGCCAGAGCGACCCCTACTACGCCACTGCCCGCCTGTGGGATGACGGGCTCATCGACCCCGCCGACACCCGCGACACGCTCGGTCTGTGCCTCGCGCTGGCGGCACGCCAGGATGCCCCGGCTCCCGGCAGCGGCATCGTCTACCGGATGTAGCCCAGCTGCATCGGCACGAGGATCAATGACGTGAAGCTGCTGGTAGCCAACCGCGGAGAGATCTCCAGCCGGGTCTTCGCCACCGCCCGTCGGCTGGGTTGGCGCACGGTGGCGGTATGGGCCGAGCCGGACCGGGAGGCCCCGTTCGTCGCAGAGGCAGATGAGAGCTGTTGCATCGGCCCCGCTGCACTCGACCGCTCGTACCTCAATGCCGATGCGATCTTGGCGGCCGCGCACGAGACCGGCGCAGATGCCGTGCATCCCGGCTATGGATTTCTCTCAGAGAACGCAGCCTTCGCCCAAGCAGTGACCGAGGTGGGCCTGGTCTGGATCGGGCCGCATCCGGAGGCCATCGCTCAGATGGGAGCCAAGATCGAAGCCCGTGCCCTAGCCGAAGCAGCCGGGGTGCCGACGATTCCGGGCGCGAGCGGTGGCGACCTGGCGGCTGCTGCGGATCAGATCGGTTTCCCGGTGCTGGTCAAGGCTTCGGCCGGCGGCGGCGGCAAGGGCATCCGGATCGTGCATTCGGCTGGCGAGTTTGACGCCGCGCTGGGTGAGGCACGCACCGAGGCGCTGCGCTCCTTCGGCGACGATCGCGTCATCGTCGAGCGCTACATCTCCCGGCCCCGGCACGTCGAGGTGCAGGTAGTCGGCGACCGGCACGGCAGCGTCATCCATCTCGGCACTCGCGACTGCTCGTCGCAGCGCCGCTACCAGAAGCTGATCGAGGAAGCCCCGGCGCCGAATCTGCCTGCGGCCACTCGCAACGGCCTGCACGAGGCCGCCGTGGCTCTCGCCCGGCACATCGGTTACGACAACGCGGGCACGGTGGAGTTCATCGTCGATGCCGCCAGCGGCGAGTTCTTCTTCCTGGAGATGAACACCCGCCTGCAGGTGGAGCATCCCGTCACGGAGGCGATCACGGGACTGGATCTCGTGGAACTGCAACTGCGGGCGGCGACCGGCGAGTCGTTGGGCTTGGGCCAGGCCGATGTGACGTTCGCCGGCCACAGCATCGAGGCCCGTATCAACGCCGAGGATCCCTACGACGGCTTCAGCCCGCGGGCGGGCCAGGTGCGCCACCTGTCGGTGCCTGACGGCGTGCGCTGGGATGCCTCGGTCTCGGCGGGGTCCGAGGTCACTCCCTACTACGACCCGCTGATTGCCAAACTGATCGTCACGCGCCCTAACCGGGCATCGGCGCTGGATGCCCTGCGCGATGCGCTCGATGAGCTCGTCGTGGGGCCAGTTCCTGCCAATGCCGGTTTCCTGCGATGGCTGACCGACATGCCTGCGCTGCGAAGCGGTGAGATGACCACCAACGTCATCGACGCACTCGGGCCCGCAGAGATGGGCGAGCCTCCGTCGAGCGACAACGCTGCACCGGCAGCAGCGGCGGCATGGATGGCACGGCTGAGGATCCAGCGGGCTGCGCAGACTGCCAGCCCGTGGTCGGCGCTGGGATCATTCCGCCTCACCGAGCACCGTGCCGAGGCAGCAGTGTTGCTGCGTGACAGCGCAGGCGAGCTGCACGAAGTGGCCGCTGAGGCACTGAACGGCACCGGCACCGAGGCGCTCGCCACGGCCAGCAGCGCCGACGCCAGTTCGGTGGCGGTCAACATCGCCGGGCACACCGTCACCTTCGAAGTGCCCGACCGGGCCGACGCGTGGGCGCCCACCGCGACCGACGACACGGGCTCCGTCGACGCAGTCGCGGCACCGTTCCCCGCTGTGGTCGTCGAGGTGCCCGTCGTCATCGGCGATGTGGTGGCCGCCGGCGACGTGGTCGTGGTGGTGGAAGCCATGAAGATGCTCCACTCGCTGGCGGCGCACGGGGCCGGCACAGTCGCAGAGGTCCGCTGCAGCACCGGCGATGCCGTCGAAGCCAACCAACTCCTCGTCACCTTCGAGCAGCACGAGCGCGAGCTGCCGGCGGATCCGAGCTGACAGCCCGCCACAGAGGACGGGACTCGACGGGTCCAACCAGCTAGACGAGCCCGAGCGGGAGGGTCGTCAGCACCTCATTGCCGGTCTCGGTGATCAGCACCTGTTCTTCCAGCTTCACGCCCTCGCCGCCGGACCGCGCGCCGATGAAGGCCTCCACGCACATCACCATGCCCGGTTCGAGCACACCGTCGTAGCCACCGGCGTCCCACTTGTGACGGTGGTAGATGGCCGGGTACTCGTCGCACAGCCCGACCCCGTGCGAGATGACCGTGTAGCCGCGGTAGCTGTCCGGGTCGGGATACCACGCCTTCTCAGTGATCTCGCGCAGCGTGGCTCCGGGCTGGTGCAGTTCGGTATTGCGATGGATCTGCTCGACGGCGAGCGACCAGCAGTCCTGTTGTGCCGACGTCGGGACGCCGCCCCCGCACCGCCATGTGCGCGACATATCGACGCACATTCCATACGCGCCCACCAGGTCGGTATCGAAACCCATGAGCTCCCCAGGCTGGACCCGACGGCTGCTGGCCTCGTGATACCACGGGTTCGTTCTCGGCCCCGACGACAGCAGTCTCGTCTCGATCCACTCTCCGTAACGACGCAGGCTGCCGGCCCACAGTTCCGCCCACAGATCGAACTCGCTCACACCCGGCTCGAATATGGCGTGCATTTCGTCGATGGCAGATTCGCATGCGTGAATGGCGCATCGCATGGCGGCGAGGTCGTCGGGGCCCTTCACCGCACGTGCCGATTCCATGATCGGGCCTGCGTTCACCAGCTCGATGCCGCGGGATTCCAGAACGCGATACCCCGTCAGATCCAGCTGATCCACCGCCAGCCGTCGTGTACCGCGATCGACTGCCGCGAGCAGATCCGCTATCTCCGACGCCCAGCGCCCGGCAATCTCCTCTGACCTCGGTCCCGCCTTGAAGTAGATGTACGACGTCCCGGGTCGGATCTCGTCGACTGCTTCTGAGTGCGCGTCCAGGAACTCCCCATCGGAGAACTCGAACACGACCACAGGACCCTCTGTCGCAACGAACGCATACCGGACGGCGTTGTGCATGGTCCACAGCGACATGTTCGTCGTGTCGGTGGCGTAGCGGATGTTCAGCGGGTCGTACAGCAGTGCCGCATCGCAGTCGGCACCGCGCAACTGCTCGCGGACTCGTTCCAGCCGGTACCGGCGCAGCGCCGAGCGGTCCGGTAGCTGCAGCCCCGCAGCAACCCACTCGGCCTCCAGATCGGCACCTGGGCCGAGCGCGTGCATGTTGAGGTCGGTGTGGTCCAGAAACCACTCCGGGGGTTCGGCACGCCCGACGCCGATCTTGGGCCGGTGGCGACGTTCGAACCCCTGCAGTGCCATGCCTGCTCGCCCTCCCAAGATCTGCAGAGCCTCGTGGCGAGGCCGAGACACCGGTGCGCGGCGAGCCTAGGGTCTGCCCATGGCCACAGATGAACACGTCGGCGAGCACGCCGGCACGCTCACCGGGATCACCATTCACCCCATCAAGGGCTGCCGCCGCATCGAGCTCGATTCGGCTCTGGTCTCTGCAACCGGGCTCGAGGGCGACCGCGCATGGCAGGTGGTGACGGCCCCCGATGGGGCCGGTGGACTCGGCGAGTCGGTCACACAGCGCCAGAACGCGGCCCTCGCCACCGTCGTTCCCGTGCCGATCGACGGCGGGCTGACGATCAGCGCACCCGGCATGGGCACGATCGACGTGAAGCGGCCCGATGTCAATGACACCACGGTTCTCGCACTGATCGGCGATGAAGTGGCATGCGCAGATGCAGGAGACGAAGCGGCTGAGTTCTTCAGCGACGTGCTCGGCTTTCCGGCCAAGCTCGCGGCGCTGACCCCCGAGTCCTCCCGGCCGATGCGGCTGTTCCGGGGACGCCTCACCGGCTTCGCTGACGCGGCGCCGGTGCTCGTGGCCAATACGGCCTCGCTTGACGATCTGGTGGCGCGGGCCTCAGAACCGTTCGGCATCGAGCGTTTCCGGGCGAATCTCATCGTGACCAACGACGAACCGTGGTCGGAAGACACCTGGACCGAGTTCTCGATCGGCCCGGCCCAGCTCAGCGCTCGCGTGGTGTGGCCCCGCTGCGCCGTCCCCCAGATCGACCAGGACACCGGCGAGCGCCACCGCGAACCCGCGCTGGTGCTGCGCAAGCACCGCTGGTGCTCGGTCGCGGAAGGCTTCTCGCCAGGCATGCGGGGGATGCTGGAAGGCAACGCCATGTTCGGCATCGCGTGCACCATCGACCCCGAAGGCGTTGCGGTCTCTGTCGGCGACCCAGTCTCCGTCTCAGCCACCGGTCCGCCCCTGCTCGACCCGCCCCGCTGAGCGCTGCCGAGCGAGTCGTTAGGTCAGCTCGCCGAGCACGTCTTCGGTGTGCTCGCCCAGCATGGGTGCTCGCTGCCAGGCCCACCAGTCGCCGTCAGTGGTGAAGGGCGAGCCGGGAACGGTGTAGGTGCCGAGCACCGGGTGCTCCTCGGGCCGCCACCAGCCGACTGCTTCGAGATGCGGGTCGTGACGCAGATCGCCGACGGTGTTGACCGGGGTGATCGGGATGCGGCGCCGCTGGCCTTCCACGAACAGCTCCTGTTTGGTGAAGCGGGTGGTGAGCTCCTCGACCCACGCGTCCACGGCTTCCAGCGCCTCGCGGCGCACCACGATGTCGATGAAGATCTCGTCGAGGATTCCCTCGTTGCCCGTCAGCTCGTGCACCCACTGCGCGACCGCGTTCCAGTGCGCCGGCTGGATGGCGATGATCGCCACATAGCCGTCCGACGCCGGATACATGCCCATCGGGCTTGTCACCGGACGGCGGTTGCCCGCCCGGGGCCGCGGCACCTGATCGTCGAGATACAGCGGCACACCGGTCTCAGGCGACAGCCATAGTCCCACTTCCTGCAACGACAGGTCGATGGTCTGACCGAGCGCCGGCTCATCGGCCGCCGCGGCCAGGTTGCGTGCACGCACGGACATCATCGAGCCGATCACCGCATGCAGCGAGGCGCCGTGCATCAGCACGCCGATCTCTCCAGCCGGAGCCAGCGGGGGGCCATGCGGGAAGCCCACCGTGGACGCGAGCCCGCACGATGCCCAGGCGACGAGATTCGAGGAACGCCAGTGACGTCGCGGACCTGTCATGCCGAACGGTGTGATCGAGACCCAGGTCAGGTGCGGGAACCTCTCGACGATCCCGGCGACACCGAGACCTCCCTCACCAGCGTCTGCCAGCCACGGGTAGGCCTCTTGTGCAGCGGGCATCGCATCGTCGAGCACCACGTCAGCTGAGCCGATCAGCTTCACCAGCGCCGCGGCATCCTCTGCGTCGGTCGGGTCCAGCACCACGCTGCGCTTCGACGCCGCGTAGTACGCCCACCACAAGCTGGCCTCGGGGCCTTCGTGACCGGGCGCCAGCGGCGGCATGCTGCGGATGGGATTCCCGGCGGGCGGCTCCACGCAGATCACGTCGGCGCCGAGCGCTGCCCAGACGCGGGTGCCATACGCACCCGACAGCCCGGTCAGGTCGAGCACGCGCACGCCGCTCCATGGCCCGTGGCTGTGCGGTGCGGGGCTCATTGAGCACCGCCGGTGATGTTGCCCTCGGCGTCGTAGAACTCCGCTATCCCGACCGATTCGTACCAGCGGTCGAACGGCCGCTCCAGCACGACGTCGGGTCGGGCGTCGACGAACGCCGTCCCGTTTGCGACCATCTGCTCCACGTCGTCGTCCGCATAGCCGATCTCGGTGAGGACGTCGACGGTGTCGCCCCCCATGTTGGGCCCTGCGCGGGTGACATAGGGGGGTGTTGCGCTCATGCGCACCGGGTTGCGAACGAACAGGTCGCGGCCCAGCCGTGGACTCGGGGCGATCGAGTACGGACGGCGGTCATGCACCTGGGGGTCGGCCAGCACACCGGTGTGGTTCAGCACCTCATAGGCAGCGATGCCCAGCGCCTGCAGCTCCGCAGCCGCTTGCTGGGGGCTGCGGCGACTGGTCCAGGCCGCCAGCTCCGTGTCGATGGCGTCGTGGTGCGCGATGCGATCGGCCAGCGTGCCGTGCGGGTAGGTCGACAGCGCGGACTGTCCACTGGCGTCATGCGCCGGCACATCAGCCCATTCGGCCAGCCCCGCCAGCGCTTCCCATGCCTCGTCATCGGGCACCTCGACAGCGATCCAGCGATCGTCGCCCGCACATGGATAGATCCCCGCGGGCGCCGCCCACGACACCCGGTTGCCATTGCGGAACGGCTCGGGCACGCCGAGGTCCTGGCCCACCAGATACGGACCCAGGAACGACACCGTCGTCTCGAGCTGGCTGATGTCGATGAATCTGCCCTCGCCCGTGCGATCGCGTTCGTGCAGGGCAGTGACAATCGCCAGCATGGTGTGCAGCCCGCCCATGTAGTCCGGCGGAGCGATGGAGGGAATGCCGGCGGGTTCCTCGTGCGGGAAGCCGGTGAGCGCGTCCCAACCCACAAGCGGCGCCTGATTCGGGCCGAAGGCTCGGAAGGGGTAGTACGGCTTGTCGGGGTCGACCCCGAAACCGGTCATGCCGGCATAGATGATGTCGGGGCGCACCTGCTTGACGGATTCGTAGTCGAGTCCCAGCTCGGCGATGCCGGGTGCTGCAAAGTTCGTCAGGAACACATCGCACGTGGCCAGCAGGCGTTTCGCGGCCTCGAGCGCCTGGGGCTGCTTCAGCTCGAGACCCACCGAACGCTTGCCGGCCGACATCTCCGGCACGTAGGGGCCGGTATCGCAGAAGATGTCCGCGAGCTCAGGATCGCGAGCCCATGCCGAGCCGAACGCTCGCGCCACGTCGGGATAACTGTGGGCCTCCACCTTGAAGACCTCGGCCCCGTGATGAGCCATCGCCTTTCCGCAGCACGGCGCTGCCACCGCAATGCTGATCTCGAAGACCCGGACCCCTTCAAGCGGTCTGCGGCCAGCGCTCACCGTCATCGATGACACCTCAAGTGCTCTGATCCCATAGCCCGGTGACCTTAGAGGCTGCGTGGATAGGCGAACCGCCTCGCTGTCGGACCTGTCGTATCCCGCTCCTGTTCGCTGTCGCTCGCGGGCCGCTCGGGCCACGGCTTCGCCTGCCGGCTCAGCCTCTTGGACGCAGCGCGGCAAGCTGCCCTCTCCTCGTGATAGGACAAGATCCCGGCGGCGGGATCCGCTCGCCGCCAGGCCAAGCCGGAGGGTTGTCCCGACATGACTGATTCCGCCGATTCACCGACCGAGGTCGTCGGCAAGTTCATCGCCTGCATCGAAGCGAAGGACCTCGACGGGGCGGCCGCCCACGTCTCCGACGACGTCTATTACGACAACGTGCCGGTGGGCGACATGACTGGTCCCGACGCCATGAAGGAGTTCCTGAGCGGATTGACGAAGGGCGACGGGCCCGTGGAGTTCGAGGTCGTCCGCCAGACGGCCACCGGCAACACCGTCATGAACGAGCGCGTCGACCGCTTCCACACCGGCTCCGGTCGGCTGATCGAGCTGCCGGTGATGGGGGTCTTCGAAGTCAATGACGGCCTGATCACCTTCTGGCGGGATTACTTCGACAACGGCATGTTCATGCGCCAGATCAAGGGCTGAACCCGCTGTGGCCTACCAGTACGAGGGATTCGACCTCACTGGCAAAGTCGCTGTCATCACGGGAGGCAACGGCGGCATCGGGCTGGGCTACGCCCGCGGTATCGCGGCTGCCGGTGCCGACGTCAGCATCTGGGGAACGAACCCCGACAAGAACGCTGCAGCCGAAGCCGAGTTGCAGGAGATCAACCCGTCCGCCAGTGCGCTGCGCTGCGATGTCTCCGACGAGGCGCAGGTCGAGGAGTCCATGGCGGCGGTGGTCGAGCGCTACGGGCGCATCGATGCCTGCTTTCCGAATGCCGGCATCGGCACGCAGAACCAGAAGGGCTTCCACGAGCACTCCAACGAGGACTGGTTCAGCGTCATCGACGTGAATCTGCACGGGGTGTTCTTCACGCTGCGCGCTGCTACCCGGCAGATGATCGCCCAGGGCGAAGGCGGCAGCCTGGTGCTCACCTCCAGCGGCACCGCTATCCAGGGTGCCGCCCGAGGGCAGGCGTACGCAGCCACCAAGGGCGCCATGCTGGCGATGATGATGGGCCTGTCAGTCGAGATGGCCCGCTACAAGATCAACGCCAACGCTGTCATCCCGGGCTGGATCGACACCGCCATGACTGAGCGGCTGTTCAACTGGGACAAGTTCGTCGACAACGTGATGCCGCGCATTCCCATGCGCAGGTGGGGCGTGCCCGACGACTTCGGCGCCATCGCGGTGTACCTCATGAGCGACGCAGCCCGCTGGCACACCGGCGACGTCATCAAGATCGACGGCGGTTTCAGCATCTTCTGACGCCTCCTGCGATCATCGATTTACGAAGGTGTGTTAGGTTTTTCGCGCGGGGATTCCGGCTCGCGCCATCCGAGCGACTGCGCTGTCCCACAGCGATGCCGCATTCGGTGCCACAGCGAGCTGGGCGCTGAATCACGAGGGGGACATCGTGGAGGAATACGACATTCACATCAAGGACGGCACGATCGTGGACGGGACACGGGTGCCGAGCTTCCGCGGCGACCTGTGGATCTCCGACGGGCGCATCGCCCAGATCGGCGGCCGTCCCGACAAGCCCTCAAGGGAAGTCATCGATGCGGGCGGCTGCATCGTGGCCCCGGGCACGATCGACCTGCACACCCACTACGACGCGCAGATCCGCTGGGATCCCTACTGCTCCATCTCGAGCTGGCACGGGGTGACTTCGGTGGTGCTCGGCAACTGCGGATTCGGCTTCGCCCCGTGCAAGCCCGACTTCCGCGAACGGTCGATGCTCACCATGGTGCGCACCGAGGCGATCCCGCTGGCGGCGATGCAGGAGGGCATGCTGCCGAAGTGGGACTGGGAGACGATCCCGGAGTATCTCGACTCGCTGGACCGCGCGCCGAAGGGCGTCAACGTGCTGCAGTACATGCCGACGGCCTCGCTGATGATCTATGTGATGGGCCTCGAAGCGGCCAAGACCCGTCCGGCCAACAACGCCGAGCGCAAGGAGATGCAGCGCCTGCTGCACGAAGGCATGGACGCCGGGCTGTGCGGCTTTTCCATCCAGCGTCTCGGCCCCAACTCCACCCAAGCCGACTTCGACGGTTCGCCGATGGTCACCGACACCATGATCGACGACGACATCTTCGTGCTGGCCGAGGTGCTGCGCGAGCGCGACGAGGGCTTCATCCAGCTCACGCAGGCCACGAGCCCCGACGTCAACAACCCCGAAGACCTCGAGTTCAAGCGGCGGCTGGCCGAGGTGAGCGGGCGACCGATCATCGACAACGTGGTGCCGGTGAGCCAGCGCAACCCGCGTGTGCACGAGGAACGGCTCGAATGGCTCGAGCAGGCCCACAACGACGGGCTGCGCATCTTCGGCCAAGGTGCGTCGATCCGCACGGGCTTCGCCTTCTCGCTCGACGAGTGGAACCTGTACGACTCCAGCCCGGCGTGGCGCGAAGCGACCACGGGTTCGCTCGAGGACAAGATCCGCAAAATGAAAGACCCCGCCGTGCGGGAACGGCTGCGTGCCGAGACCGATGAGGCGGCGACGCTGTTCGCCAATACGCAGGGAGCCGTCGGCGGGCCGCCGCGCAAGCTGGTCGTGCAGGGCGTGGCCAGGCGGCAGGACCTGCAGAAGTACGTGGGCAAGTCGCTGGGCGAGATCGCCGAGATGGAGGGCAAGCACTACATCGACGTGATGCTGGACCTGTCGCTCGAGACCGATCTGAAGACGGAGTTCCTCGGCGAGGGTCCCGAATTCAACGTGGACCACATGTCGGCGGTGTACACCGACTCGCCGTACACGATCCCGGGAGTGTCCGACGGCGGCGCGCACACCAAGTTCTTCACCGGGGGTGCTTGGACGACGGACTTCCTGGCGTGGATCGTGCGCGACGAGCAGCGGGTGACGGTTGAGGAGGCGCATTACCGGATGTCGGCGCTTGCGGCGCACGCAGCCGGATTCCAGGACCGCGGTGTGCTGAAGGAAGGCGCCCCGGCCGACGTGCTCGTCTACGACATGGACGAGCTGGCCATCGATCCCGAGTGGATCGGCGAGGCCGTCTACGACCTGCCCGGCGGCGAGTGGCGCCGCGTGCAGCGCGCGCACGGCTACCGGCACATCCTCGTGAACGGCGTCGAGACGTTCCAGGACGGCGAATGCACCGGCGCCACGCCCGGCAAGCTCCTGCGCCACGGCCGCGGCTAGCGGCCGAATACCCACGTCGCGGCTAGCGGCCGAAGTCCCACCTCGCGGCTAGCGGCCGAAAATCCACCTCGCGGCTAGCGGCCGAATACCCACCTCGCGGCTAGCTCGCGGCGATCACCTCGGCGAGGGCAGCAACTCCTTCGCGGATGTCGTCATGCGCGAGGCTGCCGAAGCACAGGCGCATCCGGCGCGCTCCCCAGTCGGGGTCGACCGACCACGCCGCTCCTTCGTTGAACTGGATTCCTCGCTCGGCTGCGGGCGCCAGATAGCGGGCGGTGTCGGTGCCGGTAGGAAACGTGAGCCACACGAAGATGCCGCCCTTGGGGTCGGTCACCTGCACCGGGCCGCCGAGCCTGATGGCCACTTGTGAGAGCGCACCCATGTGGGTGTTCACAGCACGCCGAATCACCGCACACTTCTCTCGCAGCGTGTCCCGCAGCTGGGTCACGTGGTCGTCGAAATGCGCCGCTGCGTACTCGGCCAGTACGAGCTGCTCCATAGCGCCAGTGCCGGCGTCATCCTTGAGGGCCATGAGCTGGCGCACGATGGGCACGTCGCCCACGATGTAGCCGACCCGCAGCGCGGGCGCGATCGACTTCGAGAACGAGCCGCAGTAGATCACCACGCTCTGCCCCTCGGCTTCGGCACAGTCCAGCGCACGCAGTGTCGGCGGGCGCTCCCCAGTCCACTGCAGGTCCGCATAGCACTCGTCCTCGAAAATCGGCACGCCGTGGTGCCGGGCGATGGCCAAGATTGCCCGCCGGCGCTCAACCGGCATCACCGAACCCGTGGGATTCTGCACCGTCGGGATGGTGTAGATGAACCGGGGCGGCGTGCCGGCTGCAGCCAGCTCGTCAAGCAGCTCAGCAAGTCGTTCTGGAACGATCCCGTCGTCGTCGAGCTCGACGCCGACGCATCTGGCGCCTCGCCGGGCGACCTTCGAGATCATCCCCCCGTACGTCGCCGCTTCGGCCACAACGACGTCGCCCGGGCGCAGGAACGCCGTATTGACCAGATCAAGCGCCTGCAGCGAACCCGACACCACCAGCACCTGCTCGCTGCTCGTCGGCATGTGTGCATTTGCATCCAGCGATCCGGCGACGAACTCGCGCAGCCCCTCGAACCCTTGCGGATTGCCGCCCAGGTTGTAGGTGGCGAGCTCGGAGCCGTGCTTCGCGAGCACTGCCATGGCCGCCTCGGTCAGGCCGCCCACCGGCACGCTCGGCGAGTCGTTGTTCCCGCCGACGAAGCTGAAGCGCGGGATGGGTGTCCACGCCCCCGCCGGCTGCGGCAGGCCCTCGGCCAGCTTGGCTGCCATGTCGAACCCGGACATCCGCGTCAACCTACTGCGGCACGGGTCGCGCAGCTCTCGCCCTCGGGGTGCCTGCACTTGGCAGGTGTTAGCTGTACCTATCGAGAGTCAGCAGGCATTGTCACCATCGAGCATTCAGTGTTCTGGATACAGGCTGAATCCCTTGCTTATACTTCTGCTGGTGCGCACGGTCCGGGCATTTCGGTCAAAGCGAGACCGGCGAGACGCCGACCCGGCGGCGCCGGACGAACTGGCCCGGAACGGCCAAGATCGGCATTGGCCGGGGGCGCGCTCGATCATTCTTGAAGGCGTCACCCATTCGTACGAACAAACCCAGGCTGCCGACTCCCCCGACGGCGCTGATCCGGCCGCAGAATCCTCCCGCGACAGCTACTCAGTGCAGAACCTGTCGCTGCATGTCGAACCTGGCGAATCCGTCGCGCTGCTCGGCCCCAGCGGGTGCGGCAAAACCACGCTGCTGCGCCTGATCGCCGGGCTCGAACGTCCACTCGCCGGCACCATTCAGCTCGGCGACCGGTTCGTTTCGGGTCCGCCGGGACGCGGCGGCACATGGGTGGCTCCTGAGTCGCGCCGCGTCGGGATGGTGTTCCAGGACTGGGCACTGTTCCCGCACCTCACCGTGGGCCGCAATGTCGGCTACGGGCTCGAACGCTCTACGCGAACGCCCGGCCGCATCGCCGAAGCGCTCGGCCTGGTTGGTCTGTCCGGCTTCGCCGAACGCATGCCCGCCACCCTGTCGGGCGGGCAGCAGCAACGGGTTGCGCTGGCACGCGCGCTCGCGCCACGCCCTGGTGTGCTCTTGCTCGACGAGCCCTTCTCCAATCTCGACTCGTCACTTCGCGAGGACGTTCGCAGCGAGGTCCGCCGGCTGCTCATCGAGCTGGGCATCACCGCTGTCTTCGTGACTCATGACCAAGACGAGGCATTTGTGGTCGGCGACCGGGTGGGTGTGCTCTGCGAGGGCCATCTCGCACAGGTCGACACACCCGATGGCCTCTACCGTCGGCCAGTCGATCCGTTCGTGGCCGACTTCGTGGGCACCGCATCATGGATGCGCTGCGGTGCCTCGGACGGCTTCGCTCACACACCCCTCGGGCGCCTCCCGCTCAGCAACGCAGCCGGCGCGAACGGCAACGGGGCGGCATCGCACGCCGCAGACCGCGTCGTCGACGTGATGCTGCGCCCGGAGCAGCTCCGCTTGGCACAGGGCACTGCCGCCGAAGTCGAACTGGTGGAGTTCTACGGGCACGACTCGATGGTCGTGGCGAATCTCGACGGCACTCAGCTGCGTGTGCGCTGCGGACCCGATCCCGAAGTGCGCCGCGGCGACTCGGTCGCTGTCGAGTTCACCGGTACCAGCGTCGTCGCCTTCGCTTAGCTCACACCCGCACGCAGCGGGACGATGACCTGCTCGGCAAAGCGGTGCGCAGGCTCGGCGCTGTCGGGATTGCCGAAGTCGAGCACGAAGTGCCGGATACCCGCATCAACGAGCGCAGCCAGGAACTCGGCGTACTCAGCAGACTCGCTGTCGGTCGCGGGCAGTGCCCGCTCGACGGTGGTCGACATCTCCAGGCCAGCCGGATCGCGCCCGAGACGTTCGAGCTCCTCCAGCACGATGCCGCACTTGCGTCGCAGGGCTTCGAGATCCCGCCGCCATGGCGTATTCCAGATGTCGGCATGGCGGGCGGCAACCTTCAGGCCGATCTGCTCTCCCGAGGCGCCGATGCAGATCGGCGGCGGCACTTCAGGCAGCGGTGGCGCTGCAGCACCGTCGATGCGATAGTGCTGCCCTTCGAAGCTGGGGTCGTCCTGCGTCCACATCAACCGGCAGATGGTGACCACCTCTTCGAGCTGGGCGAACCGCACCTTGGGCGAGGGGAATTCGTAGCCATACGCCTCGTACTCGTCGCCGCGCCAGCCCGCCCCGATGCCCAGGATGAATCGGTTGCCCGACAGGTACTGCAGCGTGGCCGCCATCTTGGCGGTCAGCGCCGGCGGCCGATAGCCGTGCCCGAGCACGTGGTGGCACAGCTGCACATCCGGCAGGCGAGCCGCACACCAGGTGATGGTGGTCCAGGCCTCGAGAAACGGGTCGGTCTTGGCGTCGAACCCGTAGAAGTGATCGGCGATCCACAGCGAATCGAAGTGCCCGATCACCTCGGGCAGGAGCCATTCCACCTGGTCGGCCACGATCGGCCGGTGATCGCTCCACCGGTTGCCGATGCACGGCGACAGCCACCCGAACTTGAGACCATTTCCCGAAGTCACGGCGTCACACTAACGACGCGCTCGCGATAGCCGCTGGGCGAGCCCGGCGTCCTTCACCTGCCTCACGCAATGGTGGGGTCAGGGGCGGACGGCGCGCTTGTTGGGGCGACGGGCCAGCTCTTCGAGGACCGGCTGGGCCAGCTTCACGAACGTGCACGCCAGGCGACGGGTCTCGCGCGGGTCGATCAGGTCGACTACGTCGCCGTGCATCGCTGCCTTGAACGGCGAGCGGAGCCGCAGCAGCCGCTCCTCGATCTTCTCCCGATGCGCCTCGGGGTCGGGGGCGGCGTCAATCTCGCGCCGGTATGCCGCCGCCACGCCGCCCTCGATCGGGATGCCGCCCCACTCCCCTGCCGGCCAGCCGAACCGCAGGTTGAGCGCATGCGGCAGGCCGATGCTGTTGGGTGCATCGGCGGCCACGCCGTAGGACTTGCGCAGGTTGAACTCCACCTTGGGAACGCTCGCTTCCGCTGAGGCAATCAGGGCCCGCACGCCCCGGCGCATCGTGGCCTTGCGCTCCGCCGCGGAGCCCAGCATGAAGCCGGGCATGTCCAGGAAGATCAGCATCGGCAGGTTGAACGCATCGCACAGGTCCACAAAGTGCGCGTACTTGTCGGCGCCGTCGCCGTCCATGGCGCCGGCCAGCCGCATCGGATCGCTGCCGACCACGCCCACGCTGTAGCCGTCGAGCCGGCCGAACCCGGTGATGATCGCCCCGGCATAGTGGCGTCGCATCTCGAAGAATTCGCCGTTGTCGACGACGTGGCGGATGAGCGCTCGGGCGTCGTAGCCCGCTCGCCGGTTCGTGGGGATGATGTTCAGCAGTTCTTCGGGCCGACGGTCGGGCGGGTCGCCCGTGTCCACGCGAGGCGCCACCCCCGAGGTGGTATTGGGCAAGTACGAGAGGAACTGCCTGATCTGGTCGAACGCGTCCTCCTCGCTCTCGGCCACGTTGTCGACCTGGCCGCTCTCGTACACGTGCATCCGGTAGCCGCCGAGTTCCTCCTTCGACAGCGTCTCACCGGTAGCCCGCTGCACCACCGGCGGTCCTGACGGGAAGATCTGCGACTGGCCCTTCACCATCACCGTGAAGTGCGACATGAGCGCCGCAGCAGCGGGCCAGCCCGCTACCGAACCCATGATCCCCGCAGCCACCGGCACCTTGGTCAGCATCTCGACGCCTTGCCACCACATGTCGCCCTGCGGCAGCGCCATCTGTCCCGACTCCTCGTCAGACCGCGAGCTGTGCCCGACACCCTCGCGCAGCTGCACATAGGGGATGCCGTAGGTGATGGCCAGCGGCTGGGCGAACTGGTGCGGGATCTTGTGGACGTTGTGGGGGCTGCCACCCGAGATCGTGAAGTCGTCACCGCCGATCGCCACCGGCCGCCCGTCGAGCTCGGCGAGGCCCATCACGTAGCCACCCGGTGTGAACCCGATGATGTTGCCCTCGTCGTCGTACTCCGGGCCGCCCATGAGCCCGCCCATCTCGATGAACGAGCCCGGGTCGGCCATCTTGGCGATGCGTTCGCGCACGGTGTACCGGCCGCCTTGGTGCTGGCGGTCGATGCGGTCGGACCCGCCCATCTCGGCCGCGAGCTCTTTGAGGTACGCGATCTCGGCGATCGCATCCTCCCAGGACATCCCCGGCTTCCACGTCTCCCGATCCGGATCAACTGGCATTCGTGCGCTCCAATCGATGGGTCATCAACGAGGCCGGCACATCCGCCAAAGCTCCGGTGCCGCTCCTCGCTTCGCACTGCGGTATCTGAAGAATGTACGAGCCAGCGCCTGCGACTGTCCCGACAACCCCCTGATCACTGCTGCCCCGTCTCGGTGGCCGCAGTAAGTTTCGGCGACGAGGCGCAGATATCCGGGCGCCGCTGAGCCTGACAGGGGATCACGATGGAACTGGGACTGTTCACGATGCCGAGCCACCCGCCCGAGCGCGATCTGCGCGAAGGATGGGAGTGGGATCTGCAGGTCATCGAGTGGGCCGATGAGTTCGGCTTCGGCGAAGCCTGGATCGGCGAGCATCACGCGGCCAAGTGGGAGCCGCATCCTGCGCCGGACCTGCTGACGCTCGCCGCATTGCAGCGCACGAAGAACATTCGCATCGGCCCCGGCGGCTTCCTGATGCCCTATTACCACCCTGCCGAGCTGGCCAACCGCATCTCACTGCTCGACCACATCTCGCAGGGACGGCTCAACTTCGGTGTCGCCGCCAGCGGCTTGCCGAGCGACTGGGAAATGTTCGGTGTGGACGGCATGGCAGGCGAGAACCGCGAGATGACCCAGGAATCGGTCGAGTTCATCATGAACCTGTGGACTCAAGAGCCAGGCTGGACCCATGAAGGCAAGCACTGGAAGGGCGCTGTGCCCCACGGCATGCCCGACATGGAGCTCGTGCAGCACCTCAGGCCCTTGCAGCAACCTCATCCGCCAATCGGGGTGGCAGGGCTCAACTCGCCGTCGCCGACGCTGGAGATGGCGGGCGAGAAAGGCTGGCTGCCCCTCAGCTTGAACCTGAACCCGCAGTACGTCAGCGGCCACTGGGACTCCTATGAGGCCGGAGCCAAGCGAGCAGGCCGCGAGGCGCGCCGCAGCGACTGGCGCATGGTGCGCGAAGTCTTCGTCGCGCCGACCGACGAGGAGGCCTGGGAGCTGTCCTACGGCGGGATGATGGGCCGGATGATGACCGAGTACTTCATCCCGCTGCTCGGCGCTTTCGATTTCCACAAGTTCCTCATCGACGAGCGCAATCCGCCGGCGGACGGTGTCGTCACCGTGGAGTACTGCGCCCGCAACAACTGGTTCGTAGGTTCGCCGCAGACCGTTGCCGAGAGCATCGAGAAGGTGTATGCCGACGTCGGCGGCTTCGGTCACCTGCTGCTGTTCTGCTTCGACTACTCCGAGACGCCGGAGTCTGCCGAGGCATGGCGGCGCTCGATGGACCTGCTCGCCAACGACGTGATGCCGCGGGTGGCACACCTCACCGGAGACTGAACCTGCGCGAACGCTGAGCGCTGCCTCAGCCCGCCGAGTCCGGCGATTGTGGCGAATACAGTTGCGCGCCATGGTGTCGGCACCGCGAGCAGCAACTTCGCCGGCACTTCGTGCCGTTCGAGCTGAGGCCGAGGCGCTGGTCGAGCTCGGTCGGCGCCGCATCTCCCAGTATTCGGGTATCGGTGCGCGGCGTGCGGCGCGACGGCCGCCGATTTGGCCCCCTGCCCCGGAGCTTCCCAAGGGCGATCCCCGCCTCGGACTGCGCAACCGCTGGTACATGCTCGGCGTGGCCGACCTGGTCGGCAGCCAGCCGGTGCCGACACGCCTGCTCGGCGAGGACTTGGTGGCCTGGCGAGACGGCGAGGGCGCGGTCCGACTGATGGCCGACCTGTGCCCGCACCGGGGCGCCCGGCTGTCGGTCGGCGATGTCGTGGGCGGGCAGCTGCAATGCGCCTATCACCACTGGCGGTTTGACGGCGACGGCCAGTGCACCTCGGTGCCGTCCCAGGGCGGTGCCTGCTCGCTGGCTGAGCGAACCCGAGTCAGCGTGATCTATCCCGTTCGTGAGCAGGCCGGCTATCTGTGGGCATGGATCGGCGAGAGCGAGCCTGCCCCGCTCAAGCTTCCGGCTGAGTTCACCGACGAGCGCTACTCGACGTTTCCCGAAACCGTGGAATGGGGCGCGAACTGGCTGCTGGCGCTCGAGAACCTCGTGGATCTCATGCATGCACCCTTCCTGCATGCCCGCTCGATCACGCTCAACGAGGGAATCACCAACGACCGTGTGGCGGTGGACGATCACGACGACGGCTTCGAGGTCCGCCGTCGAGACCAGGCGGGCACCAACTTCGATTGGATCGACATCCACACCGGTGCGCTCTCGTTTGTGCGTCTGGACATTCCGCTGCCGCCGAGCGCCGGGCCGGGCCCGCCGCTGCGGATCCTGGGATTCCTGACGCCGCGCGACAACGCCGCGACGCTCGTGCACTTCCCCCGGTTCCGTGCGGTGTCGGGCCGCGAGCGTCGCATCTGGCGAACGCTGTACCGGCTGCGCCTGCGCGGCACTCACCTGCACGTACTCAACCAGGACAAGGAGATGCTGGAGGGCCTGCGCACCGTCGAGGAGGCCCGCCGAGACGAGCATCTCGCGCAGGCCGACCGGCCCGTGGTGCATCTGCGCCGGGCGCTCGAGCCGGCCTTCGAGGCGCAACGACAGCGTTTCGGCCTCGACGAGCCGACGCCCCCGGAACCTCTTGCCCTGGCTGACTGATGCCGGGCCTCACGTAACCTGCGACCGTCGACCACCACAGGACACCAACGATGAGCCAGACCGCCGCCGACACGGCTCCCCGAACCGAGACCGCCGAGCTGGAGGCTCGGATCGACGACATGTGCGCAATGCGCGACACCCGGCGCGAGGACTGGGACACCTTGGCGTTCCAGACCAAGGCAGGCCCGCAGTACCGGCGCGCGCAGATCCGCTACATCGGCTCGGGCGGCACCGGCAACCACGAGGGCGACGAACGGGCGCTGGCTGCTGAGCACTTCACCTTCTCCAACATGCTGTTGCCGCCAGGCGCCGAAGGCCCTGAGCACACTCATCACGACGTGGAGGAGGCGTTCTTCGTGCTCGAAGGCGAGCTCGAAGTGACGATTCACGACGGCGATGATTCGGCCAGCCGGCTGCTCGGATATCGCGACCTCATCAAGATCCCGGCCGGCACTGCCCGGTCGCTGCGGAACGTGGGCGAGACCGACGCGTTGTTCGTCGTGATGCTGGGTGCATCGAAGCCCCAGCTGCCCACCTATCCCCCGCATTCCCCCATGGCGGGGATCACGCGGGACTGATCGGCTGGGTTCCCGCACGATCGGCTCCGACATGAGCCTGCACGGTCGCCGCGTTGTCGTCACCGGCGCCGGGCGCGGTCTCGGCGAGGCCATGGCGCATGCGATTGCGGCCGAGGGCGGGTCGGTTGTCGTGGCCGAGCTGGTGCCCGAGCGCGGCGAGCGGGTCGCCAGTGACATCAGGTCTGCCGGCGGTGCTGCGGAGTTCGTGCCGACCGATGTGAGCGATGAGTCGTCGGTCGCCGATCTCGCAGCTCATGTCTCGGTCAGCGGCGGCCTCTGGGGCGTCGTCAACAACGCCGGCCTGGCCGACGCCGTGGGCGGCAAGACGTTCTGGGACATCACGCCTGACGAGTGGGACCGGATTCATACGACCAACGCTCGGGGGCCGTGGCTGGTGAGCCGGGCGCTCGCCCCGCAGATGATCGACGCCGGCGAAGGCCGGATCGTCAACATCGCCTCGGACGCGGCGCTGTACGGCTCGCCCCGGCTGGCGCACTACATCGCCTCGAAGGGAGCACTCATCGCCCTGACACGGGCGATGGCCCGTGAGCTGGGCGAGCACGGCATCACCGTGAACGCTGTGGCGCCAGGGCTGACCGAAGGGCCGTCGGCTGAGAGGATCCCCGCGGAGCGCCACGCGCTGTACGCCGCCAACCGGGCCATCAGCCGACCCCAGCAGCCGGAGGACGTGACTGGCGCAGTCACGTTCCTGCTGTCCGAAGACGCCGGCTACGTCACCGGTCAGACCATTGTCGTCGACGGCGGCTTCGTGATGCCATGAGCGCGAGTCCGTGACGGCTGTCGACGATCGCGGCAGCAGCCGGCGAACCGGCGGCGACCTGCTGGTTGAGGTGCTGTGGGCCCTTGGCGTGGACGCTGCATTCGGCGTGGTGAGCGTGCACAACCTCCCGCTGGTCGATGCCCTGACGCATCAGCTGCGCTGGGTGCCCACCCGAAGCGAGGCTGCAGCGGTGAATGCCGCTGACGGCTACGCCCGCGTCCGCCGGGGCCCCGGGTGCGCAGTGACGTCCACCGGCACTGGAGCGGCGAATGCCGCCGGTGCGCTTGTCGAGGCCCTCACCGCCGGTTCACCAGTGCTGCATGTCACCGGCCAGATTCCCACCGAATACCTAGGGCGCGGCCGTGGTGTGATCCATGAGACCCGGGACCAGCTCGGGCTGCTGCAGGCCTGCTCGGTGTCGGCCGAGACGGTCGGTGTGCCGGTGCCGCATGCATCTGCAGGACAGTCGGCCACCCCGGCCGCATCGGGTGCTGCCGCTGCGATGTTCGAGCGAGCGTCACGGCGGCTGCAACAGCATCCGCAAGGCCCGGTCAGCCTGGAGTGGCCGATCGATCTGCAGTACATCGAGCCGGGCGCGTTCGAGCCGGACACGGACGGCACTGGGCCTTGCATGCCGGGTGCGCCCGAAGTGCCCGTACCCGACGAAGGCGCACTGGATCGGGCCGCCGAACTCATCGCCGCCGCGGATCGGCCGCTGGTGTGGGCGGGCGGCGGTGCGGTCGGCACCAGCACGCAGATCGGCAACCTGTTGAGACAGACCGGAGCTGGCCTGTTCACGTCCAACGCAGGCCGTGGCGTGCTGGCCGAAACCGACGAACGGGTCATCGGCAACTTCGCGGCCTCGGCGGCAGGGGCCGAATTGCTCGGCCAGGCCGACCTGCTGATCTCCGTCGGCACGCATTTCCGCTCCAATGAGACCCGTAGCTACCGGCTCGCTATACCGCAGATGCACGTTCAGATCGATATAGACCGCGTTGCCGTAGGCCGGGTGTACCCGGCCGACATCGGCATCGTGGGCGATGCCGGCATCGTGCTCGATGCGCTCAACCAGCGACTCGCGGGCAGCGGACCGCCGCCGCAGCCTTCGTGGAGAGCGGCGATCACCGCTGCCCGAGACCACTGCCGGGCGCAGCTGCGCCGCGACATCGGGCCGTATTCGAAGATCTGCGACATCATGGCGAGCGTGCTCAGCGACGGGGCGCCTCGCGTCCGCGACATCACCATCCCGAACAGCTCTTGGGGCAACCGCCTGCTGCCGATCATCGATCCGGCCACCAACGTGGTGCCCCGCGGCGGCGGCATCGGTCAGGCTGTGGGCATGTCGATCGGCGCTGCAATCGCCCGTCCCACCGAGCCGACCATGGTCATGATCGGCGATGGCGGTCTTGCGCCGCAGCTCGGCGAGCTGGCCACGCTCGCCCAGGAGAACCTGCCGGTGACGGTCGTGGTCTTCGACGACGGCGGCTACGGAGTGCTCCGCAACACCCAGGACCGACACCTCGGCCGACGCTCAGGCGTCGACCTGCTGGCCCCTGATCTGGCTTCGGTGGCCCAGGCATTCGACCTGGGTTACTCCGATGCGTTGACGCCCGACGACTTCGCCCCTGCATTCGAAGCGGCCGTGAATACGAGAGGCCCGCAGCTGATCCGGGTGGACTGCAAGGAGCTGGGACCCATGCCGGTGCCGTTCGTGCCTCCAGTCGAGATGCCCACGGCGGACCGATGATGACTCCTGCAACCAGCCGGCATCGAGGCAGGCTGCGGTGAGCGTCGAGCCAGAAGCCGCACAGGACTCGTCAGCGAACGGGCTGATCTCGCGCAGCCACCTGGGTATCGAGCCGTTCACGCTGGCTCGGCCGGCGTCGCTGGCCGACGCCGCAGCCGGCGTTGCCGACGGCGCGTGGGCGCACGCGGGCGGCATCGACGTTGCCCAACGCTTGCGGCACGGCGAATCGACCGAGTCCGTGGTGCCGCTGGGCGGGCTCGAAGCGCTCACCGAGATATCGCTGCGTGACGGCGCGCTGTTCATCGGGGCGGCGGTCACGCACGCCGGCATCGAATCCAACGCGCTGGTGCGTGCCCATCGGCCTGACTTGGCTGCCGCATGGCGAACGATCGGCAACATGCGCATCCGCACCGCCGGCACCGTCGGCGGCAACCTCATGTCGCTTGACGCCGGCTACGACGCAGCACCGATCCTTGCAGCAGCGGGTGCCGAGCTGGTCTTCCTCGACCCCGGCGGCAACGAGCAGCGCTGCTCAGTGGCCGATCGGGCCGCGGGCAGGCTGCTGGTGGGCTGTGAGGTGCCGCTTGAAGGCTGTGTCGTGTACGACCGATCGCTCAAGCCAGCCGCTTCGGTGGCCGTTGGCGACCGGTATGCAGCCATCGGCTGCGCGTATCGCAACGTCGAGATCATCGAACTCGAGTTCGATGCCAGCAGCGCTGACGGAGCCGAGGGCGCCCACGGCGCCGGTGGAAGGGTCGATCTCGATGCCGTGCGTGCCGCATTGGACTCGCTCGGTGCGCCGCTGGATGACGCCTATGCCTCATCCGGATACCGGCGCCGCGTGATCGAGGTACTCATCGAGCGCTGCGTGCAAGTGCACGCAGCAGGCGCGCCAGCGAGCCCCGGCGATGATGCCGGACAACTGTCTCCCGGCGACGATGCCCGGCGTGAGAGCGCGGCGCCGACAGGGCAACCCGACCAGGCGAGAACACGACGAGGCGACGGTTACACGGTCGGCAACGCCGGCTCGGTAGATCTTGAGATGCACCTGAACGGCAGCCCGTTCGAGGCTGCTGCACCGGTCTCGGAGATGCTGGTCGACACGATCCGCTCCCGGGCCGGCCTCGGCGGCACTCGCGTCGGCTGCGATCAGGCCGTCTGCGGCGCCTGCACGGTGCTGGTCGACGGTCTGCCCACAGCATCGTGCTCGACGTTCGCCTGGCAGGCGGCCGGACGCGAGGTCCACACGATCGAATCGGCCAACGCATCGTCCGATACCGAGCCGGCAAGAAGCCTTCGTGCCGTCATGCGACAGGTGCTGCAGGCATTCGCCGAGACCAGCGCATTCCAATGCGGCTACTGCACACCTGGGCTGATCCTGACCGCCAGCTCCCTGCTGGCGCACCATCCGGATCCCGACCGCAGCACGATGGTGGACTGGCTCGATTCGAACCTCTGCCGCTGCACCGGCTACCTGATGGTGATCGAAGCCGTCGAGGCAGCGGGGGCTGCACTGCGTGACCGGACCGACGCACACCCCGAACCGGCGACATGACCCGGTCCGACGCGTCGCTGAAGGTCACCGGCACCGCGCCGTACGCCGTCGACGTGGCGCTGTCGGGGATGCTGCACGCGAAGGTGCTCCGCTCGCCCCATGCCCATGCGCTCGTCACTCGCATCGACACCACCGCCGCCGAGCAGGCCCCCGGTGTGCGGGCCGTGCTCACGCGATGTGACCTGCTCGACGACCGGCATCGTGACCGCTGGGCTGCCGGTGACCTCCAGCGCCGCTCATCGGATGCGCCGCTCGTCGTCGCGCACAGCTACGGCTACTTCATCAAGGATCAGCCGATCCTGGCGCTCGATCGCGTGCGCTGCATCGGCGACCCGGTAGTCGCCATCGCCGCCGACACCGAGCTCGACGCGGCGCGAGCGCTCGCGCTGGTGCAGGTCAACTACGAGCCGCTGCCGGCGGTCGCCAACTTCGACGAAGCGCTCGCAGATGGGGCGCCGGAGATATTCCCCGAAGCGCCGCTCGCGATGACACCCGCTTACGGACAGGGTGCACGCGGAGGCGCCCGGCCGCGCCCCAATGTCTGCTATCGCTTCGGTTACGAGACCGGCGATCCAGCGGCGTTCGAAGGCTGCGACTACGTCTTCACGGACGTCTTCGCGTTCGACGGCCGCCAGCAGCATCTTCACCTCGAACCCTTCGTGGCCGTGGCCAGGTGGTCGGCCCAGGTGACCGGCGACGACAGCCGGCTGGAGCTGTGGTCGAGCTGTCAGAACCCGTTCCCGGTCCGCAAGGAGATGGCTCGCCTATTGGGCATCGGCGAGCAGCGGGTGCGTATGCACGTCGGCTACCTCGGCGGCGGTTTCGGGGCGAAGAACGGCTGCAAGACCGAGCCCATCGCAGCGCTGCTGGCGCTCAAGGCCGGTGCGCCGGTCCGCTACTGCCTGACGCTCGACGAAGGCTTCTGGACGATGCGCCAGCACAACGCCCGCCTGACGCTTCGCACCGGCGTCATGGCCGATGGCACGCTGGTCGCCCGCGAGGCCGAGGTGCTGCTCGACGCCGGCGCGTACGCCGACGCCAGCCCATTGGTGGCCGAGAAGGCCGGCTACCGGGTCGCAGGGCCGTACCGCTGGCAGCACATTCGCTCGGTCACCGATGCAGTGCTCACCAACACCACTCCGGCCGGCCCGTTCCGGGGCTTCGGAGGCACGCAGGCCAACTTCGCCTGCGAGAGCCAGATCGACATGATCGCTGCGCGGCTCGGCATGGATACGGTGGAGCTGCGCCGCCGCAACCTGATCGGTCTGGGCGAGTCGTACGTGCCGGGCGAATCGGCCATGGACTCCGATCTCGTCGAGGGCCTCGATCTGGTGGCGTCTCATATCGGGATGGACAGCCCACGCCCGGCGGGGCGAGGTCGCGGTGTCGCGGTGGGCTTCAAGGATTCGGGCGGGGTGAACAAGCCGGCGCAGGCCCGGGTGAAGGTGGCCACTTCGGGCGACGCCTGGGTGCAGTGCGGCACCGTCGAGATGGGCCAAGGCGCACAGACCGCCCTGCGAGAGGTGGCCGCCCGCATCCTCCGACTGCCTCGGTCTCGTGTGCACTGGTCAGACATCGACACCGACCACACCCCGTTCGACCAGGGCACCAACGCCTCGTCGTCTATTTCGGTGATGGGCCAGGCGGTGCAGAAGGCTGCCGAAGCCGCCCGCCTGCGGGTGCTGCTCTTTGCGAAGACGGAGCTCGGCGTGCCGCTGGAGCGTCTCGACTTCGTGGACGGATTCATCCACGTGACTCCAGAGACCGGCACCGGAAGCGAAGATCGCAGCGACGACAGGAACAGACCTGAGCCCCGACCGCTGGCGCCGATGGTGATGGGCGTCTACGGCGGCACCGGCTACGAGTTCACCGGCGAGGGATTCTTCAAGGCACCCACAGAGAGCCGGGCTCCGCTGGAATCGCCGTGCGTGTCGTGGGAGTACGGCTGGGGCGCCGCGGAGGTGTCGGTAGACGCCGAGACCGGCGCAGTGACGGTGCACCGGTTGGTTGTCTCGGGCGATGCGGGCACGGTGTTGCACGAGGGCGCCTGCCGGGGCCAGGACGAGGGCGCGGCGATCATGGGGCTCGGCGGCGCACTGTTCGAAACCATGCGCTTCGACGGCCCCGAGCTCGCCAATGGCCGGCTCGTCGATTACCGGGTGCCACGGGCCAGCGACCTTCCAGCGGAGTTCGTGTCGATCACCCAGGAGCAGGGCCACGGCCCGGGGCCGTTCGGCTCGAAAGGTCTCGGCGAGGGAGCGATGCTGCCGATCGCATCGGCCATCGCGAACGCTGTCGCCGATGCCACCGGTGCCCGCGTCAGTTCCATGCCCCTGACCCCGGAGACCGTGCTCGCCGCGCTCGATGCATCGAGGAGCGAGCGATGAGTCCCGCCTCGCAGCCGGGGGCGTGGGCGATCACCCATCTGCGCCACGTCTCGCTGCGCTGCGCGGCGTTCGACGAGAGCGTCGACTACTACGCGGGGCCGTGGGGTTTGCAGCAACTCAGCGACTCCGATGCGCAGGCGGCGGTGCTGCGGGCAACGGGTCCCGAGCACCACGTTCTCGAGCTGCACCGTGCAGAACGCAACGGCATCGACCACATCGGCCTGGGGCTCGCCGACGATCGGGCCACCGATGCCGCGGCAGCCGAGCTTGCGGCACAAGGCGTGCGGTTGTTGAGCGAGCCTGCCGAGTTGGATCGTCCCGGCGGCGGCTACGGATTCCGGATCGCAGACCCCGAGGGGCGGGTCGTCGAGCTGGCTGCCCGCACGGATGCCATTGCGCCGCTCGACGCTGAGGCAACGCCGGTCAAGCTCGCACATGTCGTGCTCAACACCGCCGACATCGAGGCGCTGTGCACCTGGTGGTGTGACGTGCTGGGTTTCCGCGTGAGCGACTGGAGCGAGCGCCAGATGGTGTTCCTGCGTTGCAACGCCGACCATCACTCCATCGCGTTCAGCCGGGCCGAGTGGGCCTCGCTCAACCACGTGGCGTATGAGGTCCCATCGCTGGACGCCTACATGGCATCTCTGGGGCGGCTCAATCGGGCGGGTCACAGCGTGGGCTGGGGGCCGGGACGCCACGGGCCGGGCAACAACGCTTTCGGCTACTTCGTCGACCCCGCCGGCACCGTTCCCGAGATCACCGCCGAAGTTCAGCAAGTCGACGAGGCGAGGTGGGTGCCGCGTACCTGGCCCCGCACGCCCGAGCTGTCCGACCGCTGGGGCACCGCCGGCCCGCCGTCGGCCGAGATGCGCCAGCACATGGCTGGAGCGCCCGACTAGGCACCGGGCCCGCGCAGCTGGCCCTTCGGCTCATCGAGGTTCTGCAGGGAAGCGGCTGCGCCGTCGACGGCTTCCTGGGAACTGCAGATCAGCACGATCGACGGTTCGTGCGGGCTGGCGGCAGGCACGATGCGCCAGCTCCTGCCCACAGCCTGCACTTCGTGGCAGCCTCCGTCAGAGCTGGCGAACCAACCTTTCGCCCGCATCAGGCCCGACGGCGATGATTCGAACCAGCGGGCGACTTCGGCTGCCTTCCACGGTCTTGTCGGCGTCACGACCGCAGTCGCCACCTCGAAGGGGTGCTCGCCGGCATCGGCGGGGAGCGCCGCGCCTCGCAGAGCCGCGCCGAGCAGCAGCCGAGGGTCGATGCGGCCGTGCACCGCGGGAACGACCATCCGGCCCGGCGCAAGCCGGCCGAGTCGGTCAGTGAGGTCTGCAACCTCATCTCCCTCAACTCGGTCCACCTTCGACAGCACCACCAGGTGAGCGACCTCGATCTGACGGCGGACGGCGGATCCGACGCGCGGGTCGCCCAACTGTGAAGCCAGCTGCTGCGCGTCCACCACGGCAACCACACCGTCGAGCATGCAGCCCGCAGCCCCCTCGGCTGCCAGCGCCAGCGTGGCGGGATCGGCGACGCCGCTGGCCTCCACCACGATGGCATCGCTCATTCGGGCGCCAGCCAGATTCTCCAAGGTCTCAGCGAGGTCGTCCACCAGTGCACAGCAGGCGCAGCCGTTGGTGAGCTCGACTCGGTCGGGCGTTCGTGACGCGATCTGCGACCCCTCAATGGCTGCAGCGTCGATGTTCACGGGCCCGATGTCGTTCACCACCGCAGCGATGCGCAGCCCGGCTGGCTCAGCCAGCAGCCGGCGCAGCACCGTGGTCTTTCCGCTGCCCAGGAATCCCGTCAGCACCGTGACGCCGATATCTCCCCGCTCCGCGTCACCGGATTGCCGGCGCGCCGCTGCGATCGATCCGACGGTGGCCTGCCACGCAGCGTCGAGCTCCTCGATGCTCCCGGGCTGCGCTGGCCAGGGCCCCCGATTGCCGGAATCCGTCTCGGCGTTCATGTGTCTCAGTAGATCCGGGGCACGATGCGCCACGGCACCTGATTGCGGTACCGCTCCCACAGTTCGCCGTACTTGGCGGCGCAGCGCCGGTCATCGTCGCGTTCACGCGGCACCAGCAGCGCCACGTAGTACAGCGGGTACAGCCACGGCCAGACCACCCCAGGCCGCCCCAAGGCCAGCGCGAGCGCGCTCGCCATGGCGATCTCGCCCAGGTAGTTGACGTGCCGGGACATACCCCAGAAGCCGCCGGCGAGCAGGCTGCGCTCGCCGTCGGACAGCACCCGGGGCGCCATTCCCAAGAACGATCCCTCAGGATCTCGCTTGAAGCTGTACTTCTGCATGTTCGATCCGCGCGCCAACGTCCACCCGGACAGGAACACGACGGCAGCCACGACCGTCAGCCAGACGGGCGCCTGCGGGTTGGGGCGATCTGCCACTGCCCACAGGCCGACGGCGTAGAAGTACGGGTACCAGCACAGGCAGCCCCACACGAGCTTGAACCCCACCCGTTCCGCGAAGAGGTCGTACGTGTACAGGTGGACGTGCTCGAAGACCAGATAGTCGCACACGAACCAGCTGAACAGCACCACGTACAGCACGACTCCCGGTGACACGTCATCGGGGTACGTCTCGAAGTGGTGGGCGGCGAACGAGAGAACGTTGAGCTCGAGCAGCGTCGCGCCCGCTAGGTACAAGTACATCTTGGCGTCGGCTTGGCCCCTGAATGGCTGCGGGTTGGCCCGGCGTCCCAGATACAGCTCGGCGAGCAGCCGCGTTCCCCCAGGCGGTGCCCCCACCACCACCGCAGCCGATGCCAGCAGCCCCAGCGTCAGCGCGCCTGCGGCCCCCGACCAGCGGTGGTGCCACAACCAGTCCCACTCAATGACGCCGCTGGCACAGCCGATGCACCAGAGCGCCACGGTGACTGTGAAGACCAGCAGGCCGTTGATGCGGTAGCTCAGCGCCTCCCCGCTGCGTTCGTGGCGTGCATAGCCGGTCACACGTCGCGCCGGCAGCAGCAGGTGCAGCACTCCGATGACGGCGAAGACAGCCCACGGGGCGAAGAAGCCCGCCAGGAAGTCCGTCACGTCACGTCTTTCGTGTTCCTGCCGATGAGGCGGACGGCGCCCCGACGGCTCAGCAGACGCCCCATGAGCACCGCTGTCATACGGTTGACGAATCCCGGCACGAAGCGAGGCCCCCGGCCGAGTGCATCGAGGGTCTGGCGGGCGGCCTCCTGCGGGCTCAGCATGCCAGGCACCTTCTTGCCGAAGTTCCTCTGGTATCCCGGGGTGGGCATTGCTCCGGCGCAGCACGCGACGACATCGATGCCACGGGACCGCAGCTCATACCACAAGCTCTCGGCGAGGTGGGTATTGAAGGCTTTGCTCGCCGCATAGACGGCGATGTGGGGCGTCCCCTGGAGGCCAGACAACGACGACATCAGCACCACGGCTCCCCGCCCCCGATCGCACATCGCCGGAGCCAGCGCCCGCACTGCCAGCATCGGTCCACGCATATTGACATCCACTGCTCGGGCGATCTCGGGTTCGGAATTGTCCAGAAACGGGCCCAGTGGCGCGAATGCTGCGTTGTAGATGACGATTCCCACGTCCAGGTCGTCGGCGGCCGTTGCGAGCTGCTCGACAAAGGCCTGATCCGCCAGATCGGCAACCACGCAGCGAACTTCGATGCCGTGAGCGTCAGTGAGATCCTCGGCAACGTCGGCGAGCAGGTGGCCCCGGCGTGCCACCAGCACCAGGTTCATGCCCCGGGCCGCAAGCTCGGCTGCGAATGCTGCCCCCAGTCCCTCCGAGGCACCGGCCACCACCGCCCACGTCCCGTATCTGTCCGGCAGGGAGCGGGGGCGTCGCCTCACGAGGTGGGCTCGCCTCCGAGCACCGTGTCGACCACGCCGATGTCTCGCAGTGCCATCGGGTCGACCTCGTATGGATCGTCGTCGAGCACGGTGAAGTCGGCCAGCTTGCCGGCCTCGATCGATCCCAGCCGGTCGTCGCGGGCCAGCACGTGAGCTGCGTCGATGGTGACTGCACGCAGCGCCCGATCCACCGAGATCCGCTCCCCCGGCGCCATCACGGTCTCGCCGTCGGCGCCGACCCGGTTGACCGCACACCACACAGCCAGCAGCGGCGACAGCGGTGTCACGACGAGGTTGAAATCGCTGTGGAGCGCGAACGTCGCACCGGCCCGTTCCAGCGATCCCAATCGAGCCGTGGCCTCGCTGCGGTCCGGCCCGAACCCGTGATCGGCGTGCAGCTGCGCACGGAAGTGCACGAAGTAGATGTTCACGCTGGCCAGCCCGCCCAGCGCCGCCAGGCGCTTCGCCTGCGCCGGCGTCGAGATGCAGTAGTGCTCGATGGTGAATCTGTGGTCGAAGCGCGGATGCTCTGCCTGCAGCGCAGCGAGCGTGTCCAGCGTCATGTCGACCGTGCGGTCGCCGTTGGCGTGCGAGTGGATCTGCACCCCCGCCTGCCAGAACGGCCGCATCCGCTCCACCATGTCCTCCCACGGCACCTCACCGGTGTGGGCGGTGTCCTCGTCGAGGTATCCGGGCGAGTTCATCACCAGCGTCATCGACGGGTACGAGCCGTCGTTCACGTACTTCACCCCGTGGGTGTTGAGCCGGTCGTCGCCCTCGGCCCGCTTCGAAGCCAGGAAGTCGAGCATCTCGGCGCCGTAGCTGCGCACCAGTTTCGGCTCGAAGGGGATCATGTAGATGCGCAGCGGGAACGTGCCCTCGGCGATCGCCGCCGCATGGTCGTCCCACTCGGGCCCGAACCCGTCGGCCATGCCCCACACCAGATCCGCCGTGGTGGTGACCCCGGCAGCGCGGGCCACCGCTCCCATGCGGTCAATCGCAGCACGGCCGGTCCCGGGGCCGAAGATCGACGCCGCAACGGGCCGGTTGGCCCGCGCGGTCGCCTCGGTCTCCACGAACCAGCCGTTCAGCCGGCCGTCGGCGTAACGGCCCAGGCCGTGACCGATCGAGTCGTCGTCCACGCCGATCAGCTCGAGCATCGGGGAGTTGGCATAGACGATGTGCGGTGCGTAGGCGCAGACCCACAGCGGCACGGTGTCGGTGATCTCGTCGAGCATGTCTCGGTCGAGGTGGCCGTCCTGGCTCGCCGGGTCGTAACCCCATGCCGTCAGCGGCTCGCTGGGATCGGCATGCTCGGCGGCCAGCGCCCGCAGCTGATGCAGTACGGCGTCGCGACTCGGCAGCCCATTGCGGATGCCGGTGGGCGAGGCAGAGTCGATCGGGCCGACGTAGTGCAGCCCCATGTAGGTGCCGCTCAGCCGCAGATGGGTGTGCGGGTCGATGAAGCCCGGAAAGATGACGTTGTCGGCGTAGCGGTCGTCGACGTCGTAGGGGTAGCGCCGCAGCCAGGGCCGCATCGACTCCATCGAGCCGACTGACACGATGCGCCCGTCTGCAACGGCGACGGCGCTGCCATGGGGTCTGCCGGGATCCATCGTGTGGATCCGCGCCGCCGGGTACACCGTGATCTGTTCCATGCGTCACCCCGCTGGTGTTGTGGGCGTCCCAACCGGTTCTCGTTCAGCGCACCGACGAGATGAAGGTCTCCAGTGCGGCTATGTGCTCGGCGGTGTTCTGCAGGTTGGCAGCCGGATTGCCGCCCCACTCGCATGTGGTGCTCTGGCAGTTGATCGAGAAGTGACTGAAGCCCGCAGCCCGGGCGCCGTCGACGAGTGCTGTCCATCGCTCAGCGCCGATGCCGTAGTTGGCCTCGCCCTCCAGCGCGAACCCAGCCGGATCGCGTCCCAGTTCAGCAAGCAGCTCCCGCAGCCGGTCGGCCAGGGCCACCGTGTCGGGCCCCGAGTCGCCGAAGGTGAAGCCGTCGCCCAGGCGTGCAGCCCGACGCAGCGCCGCCGGTGTGTATCCGCCGAACCAGATCGGGATGCGTGTCGCGGGCCGGGGCCGGATGCCGGCCCGGTCGATACGGTGGAACTCGCTCGTGTAGTCGATGACGTCGTTGTCCCACAGCGCCCGGATGACCGCTATCTGGTCGTCCAGCAGCGCACCGCGTCGGTCCCAGTCGGCGCCGAGCGACTCGTACTCGACGTAGTTCCAGCCCGAGCCCACGCCCAGCCGGAAGCGCCCGCTCGACAGCAGGCCGACTTCGGCCGCCTGCTTGGCCACCAGTGCAGCCTGCCGCTGCGGCAGGATGATGATCCCGGTCTCGAATTCGATCGTGCTGGTGAGGGCGGCCAGGTAGCCGAAGAGCACGAACGGCTCGTGGAAGTCGTCGCGCTCGGTGTAGGGACCCCAGAAGGCCGGCTCTCGTCCGGCATGCTCGGCGCCGAGCACATGGTCGTAGGTGACGATGTGGGAGTAGCCGAGCGATTCGGCGGCCTGCGCCCAGTCGCGCAGGGCGATCGGGTCAGAGCCGATCTCGCACGTCGGTAGCACTGCGCCGAATTTCATGGGCCGAACTTCATGGGCTCGTTGCCTCGCCGGCTCAGTCGAGTATCCGGATGGGCACGCTGCGGGGCCCGCGGATCGGGCCCACCGACCACTTCACCTCGTCGGGCTCGACGGCGAGCTCGAACCTCGGGTAGCGCTCCAGCCAGGCGGTGAGCCCCACGCGCAGCTCCATACGCGCCAGATTCGAGCCCAGGCAGCGGTGCACGCCCACCCCGAAGGCCATGTGCCGGTTGTTCTGGCGGTCCAGGATCAGCTCGTCGGGATTCTCGAAGTAGTCCGGATCGCGGTTCGCCGACGGGTACGACAGCAGCACCCGGCGGCCGCCCGACACCGGGCAACCCGCGATGTCGGCGTCCTCGGTGATGTACCGGGCAATCGTGACGGGGCTGTAGTAGCGCAGGAACTCCTCGATGGCCGTGGGCATCAGTTCCGCATCGTTCGCCAGCCGCTGGAGGTCGTCGGGGTGGGAACCGAGGTGGAACAGCATCGATCCCAGCGTCGACCACGTCGTGTCGATGCCGCCGAGCATCAGCACGAACAGCGCACCGATGCGCTCCTTGCGGCCGAATGGGCGGGTGCTGCCATCGGGCAGCTCGGCCTCCGCGTTCAGCACCATGGTCACGAGATCATTGGGCGCTTCGTCGCCCATCGCCTCACGATCAGCCAGCTGGCCGGCGAAGAACTGCTGCACTTCGCTGGCGGCTTTGCGGGCGATGTCCAGGTCGATCTGGCCCTCCTTGAGCATCCCGTCCACCCATTGCCGGAACGTCGGACCCATCTCGGCCGAAACCCCGAACAGGTGGCCCATGACCTCGACGGGCAACAACTGTGCGAAGTCGAGGGCGCCGTCCACCATCCTGCGATCGCCGATGTCGTCCAGTAGGCGTTCGGCCATGGCGAGGACCGTCGGTTCGAGCTCGTCAGTGGCCTTCGGGCTGAAGGACGGCAGCAGCGGCCGGCGGACCGGGCCGTGCTCGGGCGGATCAAGCGTGATCGGCGACAGATCCAGCTTGATGTTGTCCGGGTGATTGGTGTTGACCGCGGTGATGCAATTCGAGAACGTGTCGGTGGCACGGGCGGTCTCGACGATGTCGTCGTGACGGGTCACCAGGTACGCGCCGTAGAACCGCTCGGTCTGGGCGACCGGGCAGCGCTTCCGCAGGTCGGCCAGGATCTCAGGCCCCTTCGCGGCCCATTCCTCGCTCAGGTGATCGAAGTCTGTTGCCCAGTCGGTGACAGGGGGTCGTTCTGACATGTCGGTCGGCGCTCCACTCGTGGCAACCGCCGCGGAATCGTGACGGTACGCACGGACGCTGCCAGCGATCCGCACAGGTGCCGATGGTATTCCGCCCTTGGTTCGCCGCGCCGGAGTTGCCGGCAACGGTCACGATGCCCGGCACCATCGGCGAACCGCTCCGTCCGCGGCGAGCACCAACAAGCACTCTCTGCGAGAGGTGCCATCGCCGGCATCTGCGTGGATTGCACATGGCGCGTACCGTGGTGACGTGCCGCTCGATGTCATCGGGATGATCGGTGTGTCGCCGCCCAAGGACGACTCGACCGTGCATGTCATCGAGGGCGGGCTGTCTCGCCAGTTCCTCGAGGATTTCAGCCGTGCGCACGACGAGGCCGGCTTCGACCTGGTGCTGGTGGGCTACACCTCTACTTCGGCCGACGGTTGGTCGGTGGCAACTCACGCAGCCTCGGTGACCGAGCGGCTCGGCTATCTGGTCGCACACCGTCCGGGTTTCGTGGCCCCCACGCTGGCAGCCCGCAAGGCAGCCACGTTCGACCAGCTCAGCGGCGGGCGCTTCGCGCTGCACATCATCGCCGGGGCCAGCGACAAGGACAATCAGCGCGACGGCGACTACCTGCCGAAGGCCGAGCGATACGCCCGGGCCGGCGAGTACATCGACGTGATGCGCCGCACGTGGACGTCAACCGAACCGTTCGACCACGACGGGCCGTACTACCGGTTCAGCAACGTGCGCGCCGACGTGCAGCCGCTGCAGCAGCCATCGCCGCCTGTCTTCTTCGGGGGATCCAGCGAGGAAGCGCTGGAGATGGGGGCACAGCGATGCGACGTGTACGCCATCTACGCGGAACCACGCGCCGCGGTGGCCGAGAGGTTCGACGACTTCCGCCGCCGGGCCGCTGCCTACGGGCGCACGCCACGATTCTCGATCAGCGTCCGGCCGATCCTGGGCGACACCGAGGGCGAGGCATGGGACCGCGCTCATCGCATTCTGAGCGGCATCGAGGCTGCCGGCACCGACAAGCTGACGGTGGCGGGCAGCCACCGGGGCAAGCCCTACGACCATGGCGGCGAGCGGATGCTGGGCTATGCCGCCGCGAGCGACGTGCACGACGAACGGCTGTGGCTCAAGATCGCAGAAGCCACTGGCGCTCCCGGCAACACCTCGTGCCTCGTCGGCACGCCCGAACAGGTAGCCGACGCGATCCTGCGCTACTACCGGCTCGGAATACCGGCGGGCGGCGGCGTGAGCGATGTGGGCTACGTGCTGATCCGGGGCTTCGACCCCTTCAACGACGCCGTCGACTTCGGCCGCGAGCTCATCCCCCGGATCAAGCAGGGCGTGGCCGAGCTCGATGCGGCGTCGAGTCACAGCGACGTCGCGGTAAGCCCCGGCGAGACTGCCCTGGCCGCCGCCGACTGAGACCTCGGCCGTTCCATCGGCCCCGTCACCCACGAGATCGTCGAACAACGAGAACATCTGACTGCGGAGGACGCAATGCTGGACATGGACCTGTCAGGACGAGTGGCACTGGTGACCGGTGCTTCCAAGGGCATCGGGAACGCTGCGGTCCGCCTGCTCGCGGATCACGGCGCGAAGGTCGCTTTCTGTGCCCGCGGCCCGGCGGGTGTGTTCGAGCTGGACGCCTACCGACCGCCATCGGGGCCAGGATCAGTGCACGGTTACTTGGGCGACATGACTGAGGTCGATGCCATTGAAGAAATCCTGGAAATGGTCGCGGCCCAGATAGGCCCGATCGACATCCTGGTCAACAACGTCGGAGCGTCGCCGTCACGCAACTTTCTGTACATGTCCGACGACGATTGGACCAGCCTGCATGACCTGAACGTCATGTCGGCGGTGCGCTGCACCCGCATCTGCCTGCCGCACATGCGCGAACAGAAGTGGGGTCGGATCATCATGATCGCCAGCGGCGCCGCGTTCTCGCCGAATGCCGCACTCATCGACTACGCGGCAACCAAGGCGGCGATGGTCGCAACGGCCAAGGCGCTGGCCACGAAGTACGGCGCCGACAACGTCCTCACCAACACCATCATCCCCGGCCTGATCCGTACCGATATGTGGGAACGAGCCGCAGCAGAGATCGCCGAGGCCAACGACACCGACGCCGAGGCCATCTTCGCCCGCAACTCCATCGGAGTGCCCCAGGGCCGCTACGGCACTCCCGAAGAGGTGGCCTCCGGGATCGTGTTCTTGGCCAGCAATGCCGCCAACTACATCAATGGCAGCTGTCTCACCATCGACGGCGGCGTGAACACCCACGTCTGAGCCGACGACGACTGGCAGCAAACACCGCCACCGGTCGCGGCCCTGAAACGTCGTACGACCGCGGGCTAGCTTTCGGGGCGCAGTCGCGCCCGCTTGCCGCAGGGTGCCGACCTCGCCCCACCTCACCGACGAAACGGGAGCACCGACATGGCGCACGCCTACACCGACAAGGGCCTCGAGATGCAGGAGGCCGTCAAGTCGTTCATGGACGACCACATCTATCCCAATGAGGAGGAGTACAACGAGCAGTACGAAGAGCTCGTCGCCGCCGGGCAAGTGCACGCCACCCCGGCAATCATGGAGAAGCTCAAGGCAGCCGCCCGTGAGCGAGGCCTGTGGAACCTGTTCATCCCCCACCTCGACCCGCAGGCGCCGGGCACCAAGCTCTCCAACCTCGACTACTCGCCGATCTCCGAAGAACTCGGCAAGGTGTCGTTCAGCTCCGAGGCGTTGAACTGCTCGGCACCTGATACAGGCAACATGGAGATCCTGAACCTGTACGGCTCCGAGCGGGTCAAGCAGCAGTACCTGGCACCGCTGCTGGAGGGAGAGTTCCGCTCGACCTTCTCGATGACCGAGCCCGAGGTCGCCAGCTCGGATGCCTCCAACATCCGCCTGCGGATCGACAAGGACGGCGACGAGTACGTGCTGAACGGGCGCAAGTGGTTCTCCTCGAACGCGCTGCGGCCCGAGTGCAAGGTGCTCATCGTGATGGGCAAGAACGACCCCGACGGCCCGCGCCATCGCCAGCAGTCGATGATCGTGGTGCCCCGCGACGCCGAGGGCATCACGGTGGAACGCGACCCGCTGGTGTTCGGCTACCACCACCGGGGCGGTCACCCCGAGCTGGTGTACGAGAACGTGCGCGTGCCCGAGGACCACATCCTCGGCGGCGAGGGCGAGGGCTTCGCCATCAGCCAGGCGCGCCTCGGCCCCGGACGCATCCACCACTGCATGCGCTCGATCGGCGTGGCCGAACGGGCACTCGAGTACATGTGCAAGCGGGCGCTCGAACGCCATACCTTCGACAAGTCGGTTGCCCAGCAAGGCCTCATCCAGGACTGGATCGCCGAGGCTCGCATCGAGATCGACCAGGCCCGCGAGTACGTGCTGCATGTGGCACATCTGATGGACACCATCGGCAACAAGGCCGCCGCGCAGGAGATCTCCGGCATCAAGGTGGTGGTGCCCAACATGGCGCTGAAGATCATCGATCGGGCCATTCAGGTGCACGGCGCCGGCGGCGTCACCCAGTTCTTCCCGCTGGCCGAGATGTACGCCCAGATGCGGACGCTGCGGATCGCCGACGGCCCCGACGAGGTCCACAAGATGACCATCGCCCGCCGCGAACTCCGCCGCCACGATCCCGATTTTCGGATGAGCTAGCTCATCCGAAACATCAGGCACAGCGGATGGCGTAGGCCTTCCGGAACATCAAACACAGCAGGATGTCCTAGGACATCCTGAACATCAGATACGGCGGATGGCGTCAGCCATCCGGGACATCGAACACAGCGGATGAGCTCGGACATCCGGAACATCAAGTGTGACGAATGAGCTCCGGCCGCCTCCAGTGTGAACCCTCCGCGGAAGTAGCTTTGGAGGATGCTCACGGCCGGCGAGGTGGCATCGTTCGAGGCCAACGGCTTCGTCACGGTTGACTCGCTGATCGACCCCGACCTGATCGAGCCGCTCAGGGAGCGGTTCGAGCGGTTGTTCGGCGGCGACTTCGAGACCGGCATCTCCCCCGACGAGGTCAATTGGCTCGCTGGCCGCGACGATCCAACCCTGACACGGCAGATCTGCAATGGCTGGAAGGCCGACCGGCTGATTGCCTCCACCGTGCTCGACGCCCGTCTCGGCGAAGCCGTGGCCACGCTGGCGGGTTGGCCCGGCGCCCGCATCATCCAGGACAACGTGCTGTGGAAGCCGCCTGGCGCCCGTTCGGTGGGCTTCCACCGTGACAATGCCTATCTGGCCTGGTACACGCCGACCGAGATGTTCTCGTGCTGGATCGCGCTGGACGACACCGCGGCCGGCGGCGGCACCATGGAGATCGCACGAGGATCACACCGCTGGCCCACCGGCGGCGACCAGATGGGCGAGTTCCATGCGCCCGAGGACTATCGGGCCACCGTCACTGCGGCCTCCCGCGCCCCGGGCGCGGAACTCGACGTTGCGCCCGTGGAGGTGCCCGCCGGGGGCGGGTCGTTCCATCACGGCTGGGCTTGGCACGGGTCGGGGCCGAATGAATCCGACCGGCACCGGCGGGCGCTGGTGCTGCACTGCGCCTCCAGCGAGGCCCAGTTCAACCGGGCCGGCTTCGGCGAGGGCAATGGGCCGATCTACTCCCGCTATGCCCGGCTCGCCGACGACGAGATGGACGAGAACCACTTCCCCATCCTGTGGCGACGCGACGGCTACCGCACACCCGGGATCTAGCCGGTATCAGCGGCAACCGGGCGTGAACGCCTAGCGTTCGAAGACACCGAGGGGGACATCGATGGCACTGACCGTGCAGAGCTCACCGGCATCGAACGACTATCGGCACCTCGTGCAGGACGACCGCATCCACGGCAGCCTCTACACCGATCCCGCGGTGTTCGCTGACGAGATGCAGCGCATCTTCACCGACGGCTGGGTCTTTGTCGGCCATGAGTCCGAGGTGCCCGAAGTCGGCGATTGGGTCTCCCGGCGCCTCGGCACCGAGCCGCTGCTCATGGTGCGCAACCGCGACGGCGCGATCAGCGTCGTGGCGAACCGCTGCGCGCACCGTGGCACGACGCTCTGCCCGCAGAACGACGGCAACAACCGCAACTTCCGCTGCGCCTACCACGGCTGGACCTACGACCTCGACGGCACACTGCTCGGCGTTCCCGGGCCCAAAGGCTTCCACAAGGACACCGCCGATCTGGGGCTCGACCGGCCCGGCCAGGTCGACGACTACCGGGGGTTCGTGTTCGCCAACCGCAGCGGCACCGCCGGACCGCTCAGCGACCATCTCGGCGCAGGCGGCACTGACCTCATTGATCGCACTTCCGATATGTCGCCCACCGGCAGGGTCCGCCTCTCTGCGGGCTGGATCGGCCAGCGCATCGACTCGAACTGGAAGATGTGGCCCGAGAGCGACAACGACGGTTACCACCTCAACTTCACCCATGCCTCGATGGCACGTGCGGTGCCCGACACCTACTACGACGAGATCGTCATGACCGGCGAGGATGCCTCAGCGTCGATCACACGTGCCTATGACGGAGGCCATGTCGAGCTCGACTTCCGACGCAGCTACTCCACTGAGCTGGCCTGGCTCGGCACCAAGCGCGAGCAGGTCGCTGACTACTGCGATGCGCTCGAACGGGCCTACGGGGCTGACCGGGCCAAGACGATCATGTGGGACGGCCCGCCGCACGCGCTCGTGTTCCCGAACCTGTTCCTGGCGGAGATGAACATCGCCCGGATCGAACCGGTCGCACCGGGGGTCACAGTGCACCATCACACTCCCCTGCTGGTCGAGGGCACCGACGAGAGCGTCAACCGGCGGCTCGTGTTGCAGTCCGAAGCGGCGATGGGTCCGGCTTCGTTCTTCCTGACCGACGACGCAGTGATCGCCGAACGGATGCACCGGGCATTCGAAGGCGCCGCTGCCGGCGATGACGGCTGGGTGGACCTCAGCCGCGGTATCGAACGCGAGCACGTAGAGGATGGCCAGCGCTGGAGCGATATCACTGACGAGACCACCAATCGCGGCTTCTGGCACCACTACCGCGACGTCATGGCCAGCGTCGTGGGCAACAGTCCAAACGGCCACGCCTGAGCGACTGCGATGGCGACCGTGGACGAGCCAACGCGTCGCGACATCGAAGCATTCGTGTATCTCGAAGCCCGACTCGCTGACGAGTCCCGCTACGACGAGTGGGAGGCGCTGGTCACCGAGGACATGCACTACTGGGTGCCGTTCGGTCCCGGCGATTACGAACCCGGTACCCGGGTCAGCTACATCAACGACAACCGGGCCCGCCTGGGCACCCGGATTCGGCAGCTCGCGACCGGTGTTCATCACGCACAGGACCCGCCGTCGTCGATGCGCCGGGTGGTGTCGAACATCGAGATCCTGAGCGCCGAGGACGACGAGTTCGAGGTCGGCAGCAACTTCGTGCTCTACGAGCACGCAGTTCAGGCAACCGGGCACTTGCGCCTGTGGGCGGGACGGGCGACGCACCGCCTGCGGCGCACGCCCGACGGTCTGCGCATGGCAGCCAAGAAGGTTGAGCTGGTCAACTCCACATCGCCGCTGCCGAACCTGCCCTTCATCATCTAGGCACCCGGCCGGTTCGCCTCACTCCCAAGCGGCGACCTACCGGGCGACGATCTACTCGGCGGTTGACGATCAGGCGGGCGCGGGAGCGTCCTCGCTGACACCGGTCATCAGCAAGCCCACCCGGTCGGTGGTTGCCTCAGCGCGAGGCAGGTTGCACATAGCCCGCCCCTCATACAGCACGACGACGCGGTCGGACATCTGGAGTGCCTCGTCGAGATCTTCGGTAATGAGCAGGATTGCGGCACCGGCAGCGCGTTTGGAGAGCAGCCGTTCGTGCACATACTCGGCTGCCCCGATGTCGATACCGCGTGTGGGCTGGGCCACGATCAGCACCTCTGCATCGGCTGAGAACTCCCGTGCGATCACCACCTTCTGGATGTTGCCGCCCGACAGGTGCGATGTCTGGGTGGTGATCGAGGGGGTCTTCACGGTGAATCGTCGCACCAGATCCTTGCAGCGCTCGGCGATGGCACCGAACTGCAGGAGCCCCGCACGCACGTAGGGCCGATGCTCGTATTCGACCAGCATCAGGTTCTCCGAGACGTTCAGCTCGCCCACCGCGCCGTGGCGCATGCGCTCCTCGGGCACGAATGCGACACCGCGTCGGCGCACCGACTTGGGCGTCGGCGTCGCGATGGGCCGACAGGCGACCTCCACCTTGCCTGACTCGATGGGCCGCAGGCCGAAGATTGCCTCTGCCAGCTCCCGCTGCCCGTTCCCGGACACGCCGGCAATGCCGACGATCTCGCCGGCCGCGACCTGAACGGAGAAATCTTCGAGTGCGAGGTTCCCGCGGTCGCCTCGCACGTGCAACCCGTCGACAACGAGACGGTCCTGTCCGGTGTCCTGATCGGACACGTCACGGCCCAGCCGAACCTCCCGCCCCACCATCATCGACGCCAAGCCCTCGCGTGACGTCTCTGACGGCGTCGTGCGGCCCACGACGCGGCCGTCGCGCAGCACAGTTATCTCGTCAGAGATCTCCATTACTTCGGCCAGCTTGTGGGAGATGAAGATGAGCCCGCGCCCCTCCGAGGTCAGCGACCGCAGCGTCGCGAACAGATCATCGACCTCTGGCGGCGTGAGCACGGCGGTCGGCTCGTCCAGCACCAGCAGGCGAGCATCTCGGTACAGCGCCTTGAGGATCTCCGCTCGTTGACGCTCCCCGACGGCCAGCTGCCAGATGTAGGCGTCGGGATCGATGACGAGCCCGTGGCGTTCGGAGACCTCCATCAGCCGCTCGCGGACTGGCGCCATGTCGGCCAGTCCACGCTTGCCGTGCAGGCCCAGCGCCACGTTCTCCGCGACGGTCAGGGTCGGGACCAGCATGAAGTGCTGGTGGATCATGCCGACGCCGTGGCTGATGGCCGCAGCCGGGGACGTGATCTCGACACGCTCCCCTCCGATCTTGACCTCGCCTTCGTCTTGGCGGTACAGGCCGTAGAGGATCTTCACCAGCGTGCTCTTGCCGGCTCCGTTCTCTCCCAACAGCGTGTGCACCTGCCCAGGCAGCACGGTGAGGTCGACATCCTCATTCGCGACAACACCGGGGAAGCGCTTGGTGATGCCGGTCATCTCCAGCATCGGCGGGGCCGGGGCCGGGCCCTGCGAACCAGCCGAAGCTGAGCCCAGCGCCGAGGCCCCGGCCGCCGTGTTGTCTGTTGGTTCGGCCATCCGCGGAGTGCTGCCGATCAGGCGAGCGGATCCCGCTCGGCTGGCGCGGCTGGTCCGTGCTGACCGTTCAAGTTGACCCTGCCTGCTATTGGCCGGTCGCGATCGAGCCGTCCGCGATGCCTGCGATGGTTGCCTCAGCGGCCTCTTGGATCGCAGCATCAAGGCCGAAGCCGTCGTTGAACTCGATCACGATGCCGCCGTTGGCAAGCGTGGCGGTCATCACTTCGCCGCCGAGTGTGCCGCTCTCGATCTTGTCGATCATCTCGTTGAGCAGCACCTCCCAGTGATACACCTGCGAAGCCACCACGATGCTCTCGCCGAGCGCGGTCTGATTGGCCTGGGTGCCGAACCACGCCACGCCGTGCTCGTTGGCGACACCGGTCGCACCCACGACCATCTGCGCCGAACCGGTCAGCACGTCAGCATCGTTGGAGATGTGGGCTTCGGCAGCTTCAGCCGCCAGCGCCACATCGCTGAACGAGTCGGTGTACACGATGTTGGTCGTCACCGACGAGTCCTGCGCGGCTACGCCGGCTGCGAAGCCGTCGACGTAGAGCTTGGCGTCGCCGACCTCGATCGGGCCGATCACGCCGACCACTCCGGTGCCTGTGATCTGGGCTGCGATGGTGCCGGAGACGTACCCGCCCTGGTCCGAACGGACGGTGTAGGCGAAGACGTTGTCGAGGCCCTTGAAGTCGACGGCCGTGCCCCAGGCGAATGAGGTGTCGGGGAAGTCCGGCGCGATTTCCTCGAGCGGACCGCCGTATTGGCTGCCATGGGCGATCACCAGGTCGAAGCCGTCCTCGGCATAACCACGAATCGCCGCAGCGGCCTCCTCCACGATAAACGTGCCGTCGGTCACGGCGACCTCGATTTCTCGCGTCTCGCCGACCGCGTTCACTGCATCGACCATGCTCTGGGTGAATGCCAAGTCGTTGCTGGCGCTCGGCGCGACGATGGCAATCCGGATCGGACCTGCATCCTCCTCATCGTCGCCGGTGCAGCCCGCAGCGAGCAGCAGTACGACTGCAGCAACCGCGACGAGCTTGGCGACGAGCGACCTGCGTGTGGTTTTCCTCAACATGTGTTCCCTCCCGGATCGGCCGTGTGACGGACGCTCGCTGGACTTGTTCAGTGCCTCGCAGCACGGTCCAGCGGAGCCCTTGGCCTGCAGGCGATGCTAGGCCACCCCGAATGGGCCAAGTGATTCTGCGCCCGCAGGGCCCTCAGCGGCCCCACATGCAGGCACCTTGTGCGGCCGCGGTCAGTTGTCTCGTTCGAATGGAACCGTGAGCGCCGACGGCGCCCCGATGCGACGGCTGACCAGCACGAGCACCACGATGGTCAGGATCGCCGGTGCCATAGCCGCAATGGTCGAGTTGGCGCCGACGATGATGCCGAGCGTCTTGAGCTGCAGCACGGTCGACGACACGACGCCGAACAGCAGCGCCCCTGCCATCACCCCGCTTGAACGCCACGCCCCGAAATAGACGAGCGCCACTGCGATGAATCCCTGCCCCGAGGTGAGGTTCTGTTGGAAGATGCCGACGTCGAGAGCCAGCGTGCCGCCCGCGAGGCCGGCCATCACGTTGCCGATGATGATCGCCTGGGTGCGCACCACGTTGACGCGCACGCCGAGCGTGTCGGCGGCTTCGGGCGTCTCGCCCACCGCCCGCACATTGAGCCCGAATGTCGTGCGGTTCATGGCAAACCACACCACCGGCACCAAGGCGAACGCCACGTAGGTGAGCACGCTGTGCTGAAAGAACAACTCCCCTACGACCGGTAGCTCTGAGAGCCCTCCCATGTCGAGGCCACGCAGACCGTCGATCGGCACCGGCGTGCCGACTTGGTGGCGGAAGAGCAGGTCGGTGAAGCCCAGGCCGAACAGGAAGATGCCGATGCCGCTGATGCCTTGGGTGGCGTGCATGACCACCGTGATGAAGGCATACACGATGCCCATCGCCGCACCGGCGGCCATGGCCGCAATCACGCCGGCGACCACACTGCCGGTCCGCAGCGCTGTGATGTACGCGGCGTACGCCCCGATCAGCATCACGCCTTCGACGCCCAGATTCAGCACCCCCGCGCGCTGGCCGATGGTCTCGCCCAGCGCTGACAACAGGAACGGCGTCGCCAGCCGGATGCCCGATGCCAAGGTCGCTACCAGGACGCTCACGGTGAAGAAGTCGCTCATGCCCGGCCCCCGTAGCTCGAGATGCCGCCCGCCCAGGTCCTGAGCCGGTCACGCAAGCGCAGGCTCCCCACCACGAACACCACGACGACGCCGTTGAGCGCCACGACCAAGGCGGCTGGCACTTGGGTCGCCCGCTGCATGTCGCTGCCGCCGGTGAGCATGCCGCCGAAGAGGAACGATGCCGGCACCGTGAAGATCGGGTGCAATGCACCAAACAGCGCCGCCACAATGCCGTTGAAGCCGGCATTCTGGGTGAACGCTGCAGCACCGCCTTCGCCGATGAGGCGATGCGACTCGCTGCCGAACACCAGCACAGCTCCGGCAATGCCGCAGCAGGCCCCGCTGAACGCAAGGGCCTGGGTGATGCTCTTCTTCACGGCCATGCCGGCGTATTGGGACGCGTCGGGATTGTGGCCCACCGAGCGCAGCCGCATGCCGAGCGCGCTGCGGAACAGCAGCAGGTAGCCCAGCACCGCCACCAGGATCGCGATGAGCACGCCGATGTGCAGCCGGGTCCCGCCGGGGAGCAACGGCAAGTCGGCATTCTCGCTGAGGCGCCGGGTCTGTTGGATCTTGATGGCGCCCGGCTCGATCAGGAGATCCTGCAGCAGGAAGCTCAGGAAATGGAACGCAACGAGGTTCATCATGATGGTGGACAGGATCTCGTTGACGCCCGCGTAGGCCTTGAGCGCCCCCGGAATCGCACCCCAGAAGCCGCCGCCGATCGCTCCCGCAACGATCACCATGGGCACCAGCAGCACCCGTGGCACGTCGTCGAACGCCATCGATGTGACCGTGGCGGTGATTGCGCCCAGGATGATCTGACCCTCGCCGCCGATGTTGATCACATCGGTGCGAAAGGCGATGCAGATGCCGACGCCGACAAGGGCGAGCGGCATGGCCCGCACGGCAGTGTCTGCGAGATTGTCAGCTCCCCCGAACGCACCGGTGATGAGCTCCCGGTACGCCACGAGCGGGTTTGCGCCGAAAGCAAGGAGCATTGCCGCGCCCACCAAGAGCGCCGCGATGGCCGCTGTCGCCGGCACTGCGACGCCGACGAACGGGCGCAGCAGCCGGGCCAGTCGGCCGGCAGCTAGCTCCGGCGGGGCGTCATCGGGGTCGGCCGACAGCTGTCCGAGTGCCATACCCCCCTCCCCGAGTGCGACTCAGGGGGTGTTTAGTCGAAATTCGGGGCGCGCTTTTCCACGAAGGCGCGTTGGGCCTCGCGAGCATCGCTGCTGTGGAACGTCTCGCCCTCCAGGCTGAGCGACAGCGGCAGGATCTGGGCGGACATCTGCCGGATCCAGTTGTTGATGGGCACCTTCGAGGCGCTGATGGCCTTTTGCGGCCCTGCAGCCAGCTGTGCCGCCTTCTCCAGCGCGGTATCGAGGATCGCGTCGTCGTCCACCAGGAAGTTGACGAGGCCCATGTCGTAGAGCATCTCGCCAGTGACCCGTTCGCCGGTCATAAGGTGCCACTTCGCGCGATTCACGCCCATCAGCAACGGCCAGATGACCTGACCGCCGTCGCCGGCACCGATGCCCATGTTGACGTGCGTGTCGGCGAACACCGAGCTGTGACCTGCCACCACCACATCGCACAGCAGGGCGATGTTCGCGCCCAGACCCATGGCGTAGCCCTGTACGGCGGAGATGATCGGCTTGCGCAGTTCGAGCAGGTGGTCGACGATCTGACGGCCCTCCTCGAAGCTGACTGCCGGACCGCCGGTGTCGCTGAAATCGCCTCCGGCGCAGAACGCACGGCCCGTTCCCGCAAGCACCACGACCTTCACGTCGTCGTCGGTCTGCGCGTCACGGGTGAACGACGCCATCTCGTGGTGCATCTGGCCGTTGACGGCATTGAGCCGCTCAGGACGGTTCAGCGTGACGACTGCGACGCCGTTGTGGCGCTTCTCGATCAGCATCGCCCGGTAGTTCGCTTGGTCCAGCGGCATGACGTGTCTCCCCCGTGTCCGTCTGCACGTGAGCGTTCAAGGTAGTGCGGTAAGGCTGTGCCCGACTGTGCTCACCGTGTAGCGGTGAGGCTGTGCCCGACTGTGCTCACCGTGCAGCGGTGAGCACCCTGCCCACTTGGCTGTGAGGGCGGCCGACGATTCGCTCGTAGTTGGGCGGGTCGGTCGCGCCCTCGGTGACCATGACGAGCACGGTTGCGCTCGCGGGGTCCTCCAGCGCCGCTCGGCCCTGCTCGTCGGCGAGCAGTGCTCGCACTCCGGCCAGTGAGGCGCTGCCGGTCTCGCCAGCCACGACCTGCGCATCGGCCAAGTCGGCCATCGCGCGGCCTGCGGCGTCGCTGTCCACCGACACGCACCACTCCACGCCGCTGGCCATCATCGGCCACGCGAGCGGCGATGGCACACCGCAGTTGAGTCCCACCATGATCGAGCGGTGGGGACCCGGGGTTTCGGTGATCTCCCCGTTGATCGTGGACATCTGCACGCAGTTGGCGTCGTCGGGCTCCACCGACACCAGCACCGGCCGGTGCTGACCGCTGCGGTAGTGGGTGACCGCCGCAGCCATGAAGGCCCCCACACCCACGGGGACCGCGACCAGATCCGGCTGGCCGATGCCGTTGGCGGCGAGCGCATCGTCGACCTCGGCGAAGATCGTCGTGTAGCCCTCGGCGACGTTGGCGGGAATGGTCTCGTAGCCAGGCCACGAGGTGTCCGACACCACCAGGCACCGATCACCGGCCATCTCGGCGCTCTGTTCGATCGCGTCGTCGTAGGTGCCGTCGACGACGGTCACGGTCGCGCTCTCGCCCTCGATGGCTGCAATGCGAGCCTCCGACGTGCCGTCGGGAACCAGGATGTGGGCGTCGAAGCCCAGCAGCCGTGCCATGAACGCGACCGCTCGCCCGTGGTTGCCGTCGGTGGCAGCCGCGAGCGTCATCGGCCGCAGGTGCGCCAGGCTGGCCGCGAGCTCGTTGATGTTCGCCCATGGCGGCGGCTCGCCGCCGATGTGCTCGCAGATGGCGCGGTAGGACGCCCACGAGGCACCCAGGATCTTGAACGACGGCAGGCCCATCCGCTGGGTCTCGGCCTTCACCAGCACCCGTCCCACGCCGAGGCTGTCGGCCAGTCGGGGAGCATCGATGACCAGCGTCGGCGCGTACGCAGGCAGCCGGCGGTGAAACGCCATGACCTCCGGCGGCACGGCCGGCCAATTGCGCCCGTCGAACAGCGGGTTCCGGTTGACCAGTGCACCCATTGCTGACCTCCCCTGTCCGGAATCTCAGTCGAGCTCGTCGAGCGCCGCGAACAGCCGCTGCGCCTGTTCGGCTGCTTTGGCCCGCACCTCGGCAGGGTCGACACGCGTCGCAGTTCCGCCCGCCAGCACCCGCTCGCCGTCGATCGTGACATCGAGGGCGTGCACGCCGGGCGTGTAGGCGAGATGCCACGGATCGGCGCTGGGATACGACCAGCGCACCGTGTCGCTGCGAGCTTCGGGCATCAGCTCCCAGCCCTGTGCGAGCCACGCCCACGGCGGGTCAGGAGAGGCGGTGACGTCGTGCTCGCGCAGCCGGGCGTAGGCCACACGGAACTCGTCGAGCATGTCGGCGCCTATGCCGTCGGTGCCGAGCGCGATGGGGTTCGTGGCGGCGAAGCGGGTGGGATCGGCGTAGCCGACCGCGTTGTTCATGTTGGAGCGCGGGTTGTGCACGAGGGTGCCCTCGAGTCCGTGGTCGGTGGGCAGGTGCACACCGTGGATGAGCAGCCAGCGCTCGTCGCTGAGGCCGGCCAGCCGAACGGCGGCGTCGGCGTCGGGGGGGCCTTCCGCCACGTGAATGTGCACGCCCACGCCGTGGCGACGGGCCACGTCGGCCGCCGCGGCCAGAGTGTCATCGGTGCAGGTGAATGCCGCGTGGACGCCGACGTAGCCACGGCCGCCTGCGGCGAGATAGCGCTCGTTCTCTGCGAGGCCGCGCTTGGCCCCGTCGGCGCCGTGACGGTCGGTGACGCCGTAGCAGCAGCTCACCCGCACGCCGACCTCGGCGCACGCCCGGGCGATCACGTCGAGCGAGCCCTCGATGGCGTAGGGCGACTCGTGATGATCGACGATGGCCGTGCAGCCCGATGCCAGAGCCTCCAGCGCGCCGAGCTTCGCCGACCACTCCAGCATCTCCAGGTCGAGCGCCCGGTCGAGGCGCCACCACACCAGTTCGAGGATCTCGGCGAAGCCGCCGGGTGTGCGCGGCGGCGCCGGCATGCCGCGTGCCAGCGCCGAATAGAGGTGGTGATGCGAGCACACCAGCCCCGGCGTCGTCGCACCCCCCTCGCTCACGGCTGCGAGCGTAACTCCCGGCCTCAGCGCCGATTGATCAGCCGTCTGGCGGCCCGATCCGCCTACTGACCGAACTCGGGCAGCAGCTCGACGAGACGGTTGAGCTGTGTGTCGACATCGGGCGAGGCCAGGCGGATGCAGATGTGCTCGCAGCCAGCGTCGATGTAGCTCTGCAGCCACGCAGCAATCTCGGCAGGCGTGCCCGACGTGGTGCCCATGATGCGCCGGAGCACCTCGATCTCGACGCCGTAGTAGAGCTTCGAATGCTCGGCCACCTCGGCGGCGGCGGTTGCCGGCTCGCCGATGTTGACCGTCAGGTAGGCCGCCGCAGTGATCGATGCCGGGTCCCGGCCTGCGTCGGCGGCATGGCTGCGCACGGTCGCGAGCTGTTCGGCGAAGGTCTCCGCGACCGGCGCCGTGGGGAACCAGCCGTCGAAGTGCTGTCCTGCACGCTCGAGCCCGCGCGGGCCCGAGCCGCCCAGCCACAGGCGGGGCCCGCCATCGCTGACGCAGACCGGCTGCAGCCGCTGGCGGGCGGGTGTCTCCTCGGCTCGCCAGAGCTCACGGGCGCGGTGGACCACTTCCATCATCCGGGTGCCTCGCCGGTCGAAATCGGCCCCGACCAGATCGAAGTCGGCGTTGACCTCCGCTCCGGGCGGACCTGCGCCGACACCCAGGATGAGCCTGCCGCCTGACAGCGCATCCACCGTGGCCGCCTGCTGGGCAAGCTGCGTGGCGCTGCGCATGGAGGCCAGCAGCACCGCCGTGCCGAGATCGATGCGTTCGGTGGCCGCCGCGACGGCTGCCAGCACCGAAAGCGGCTCGGCCCGCGGCTTCGCCAGCAGGGAGTCGCCGATCCACACCGCGTCGAAGCCAAGCTCTTCGGCTCGCACGGCCCACTCGACAAGGCGCCGGGGATCGCCGTCGTGCGGCGAATACATGGCCAGCTCTCGCGAGGGCAGCAGCAGACCGAAGGTGACTGATCCAGGTGACGTCATGGCGGGAACTCTGCCACCTGCGCGTCGCGAACGCGCCGTCGCAGCCGCGTGCTCTGAGGGGTATGCCTAGATCCAGGCGTCGGCCCGCTCGCGGTTGGACGGGTTGCGCATCGGCAGCTCGTTGTGCCACACGCCCTCGTGCTCACGCAGCGCAGCAGCCACTGCGCCGGCTGTCGGCACGAGCCCGATCTCGCCGACGCCCTTGATGCCGTAGGGAGCACCGGGCTGCGGCGACTCCACCAGGACCACATCGACATCGGGCATGTCCTTGGGCCGGATGATCGCCAGGCTGCGCAATGTGGAATTGAGCGGCCGCCCGTCGGCGTCGGCAGGAAAGCCCTCGCTGAGCGCATAGCCCAGGCCCATGTGCACGCTGCCCTCGATCTGGCCCTCGCACAGGATCGGATTCACGGCCCGGCCCACGTCGTGAGCCGCGATGACCCGCTCGACATTGCCCGTATCCGGGTCGAGGATCACCACTTGGGCGGCGTAGCCGAACGTGGAGTGAATCACCGGGTGCTCCAAGCCCTCTGACAGCGAATTGGTCCAGTCCACCCGGTACTCGCCCTCGTAGTCCACGTCGAGCTTGCAGCCGTCGGCCATCGCAGCACGGCATGCGTCGGCCACCGCGCCCGCACCCATCAGGGTGCCCCGGCTGCCGGTGGTCTGGCCGGCGCCCAGCTCACGGGTGGAGTCCACGATCACTCGTACCGCTTCGGGGTCGACGCCGAGTTCCTCCACGGCGACCTGCAGTGCCACGGTGTGCACGCCTTGGCCCATCTCGGTCCAGCAGTGACGGACCTCCACGGTGCCGTCGGAGCAGAACCGCACGATCGCCTTGGCGATCTCCTTGAAGCCGTTGCCGAGACCCGAGTTCTTCAGCCCGAGGCCGATGCCAACCGGTTTGCCGGCGTCTCGGGCGGCTTCGTACGGCTCGCGCACCGCATCGAGGCACGCCTGAGCGCCCAGGCAGCCGTCGTCCATGATCTGGCCTGGTCCCCACACTCCCCCAGGCACCACCACGTTGCGCTGGCGCATCTCGAACCCGCTGATGCCCACCGCTTCGGCCAGGCGGTCCATCACGCCTTCCATGGCGAACTGCGCCTGGTTGGCGCCGAAGCCCCGGAACGCCCCGCACACCGGGTTGTTGGTGCGCACTGCGACCGACTCGACGTCCACGGCCGGCACCAGGTACGGCCCGGTGGCGTGTCCCGCCGACCGTTCGAGCACCTTCATGCCCACTGAGGCATAGGGGCCTGAGTCGCCGAACATGCGCGCCCGCACTGCGGTGAGCTTGCCGTCGGCGTCGCAGCCGACCTCGTAGGTCATGCGGATGGGGTGCCGCTTGGGATGCATGAGCAGCGACTCTTCGCGTGACAGCGTGATCCGCACCGGGCGACCCGTCAGCCATGCAGCCAGCGCCGTATGGGCTTGGTTCGACATGTCCTCCTTGCCGCCGAACGCCCCGCCATTCGAGACCAGCTCGGTCGTCACCACCGACGGTTCCAGCGCGAGCACCGCTGCGATGTCGTTGCGGTCGTCCCAGATGCCCTGCCCGCCGGTGTACACGTGCAAACCGGCGGCGACCCCGTTGGCGGGCGTGGGCACCGCAAGCGTCGACTCGGGCTCGAGATAGGCGTGCTCGATGCGCTGGGTCTGGAACGTCTCAGTCACGACATGGGCGGATGCAGACAGTGCCGCGTCAACGTCGCCGCGGGAGTAGGTGGAACGGGACAGGATGTTGCCGTCGAGCTCCCAGACGGCGTCGATGTCGCTGTCCTTCACTCGCACGGGGTCGGTCATGGGTTCGAGGACGTCGTAGGACACCTCGATCAGCTCAGCGGCACGTCGGGCAGCGGGCCGGCTGTCGGCCACGACAATGGCGAGCACGTCGCCGAGGTAGGACGTGCGCCCGCCGACCGGGATCATCACCGGCCAGTCCTTGTGTATGAGACCCACCCGCAGCACGCCGGGAATGTCGGCAGCCGTGAATACCGCCTGCACCCCGGGCTCGGCCTCGGCCGCACTCGTGTCAATCGCGAGCACGTCGGCACGGGCATGATCGGCGAAGCGCAGCGCGCCGTGCAGCATCCCGGCCGGATACATGTCGTCGATGTAGGGACGGCTGCCCAGCGTGAGCTCGCGGGCCTCGTAGCGAACGCCGGAGCTGCCGACGCCCTTGGGGGGCAGCGCCACTGGCACCTCTCCCGCAGCCAGCGACTCGACCGCGTCGAGGATCTTGGTGTAACCGGTGCAGCGGCACAGGTGCCCGCCCAGGTGACGGCTGGCTTCTTCACGGGTCAGCGCCGAGCCCTTGCGGTCGAGCAGGGCCTTCAGCCGCACCACGATGCCCGGCGTGCAGAAACCGCACTGCAGGGCTCCGTGCGCCGCGAACGTGTTCGCCATCGCATCCAGCTCGGCTTCGTCGAAGCCCTCGACCGTGGTGATCTCGGTGCCGGCTGAGCGTTCGAGGCTGGTCTGGCAGGCCACCCTGGCTTTGCCGTCCACCAGCACCGTGCAACAGCCGCACTGACCCGACGGCGCGCAACCGTCCTTGGGCGAGATGATCCCCAGCTCGTCTCGCAATGCCGCCAGCAGGTGCTCGTGATCGCTCGCGACGGTGACCGGCGTGCCGTTCAGCACGAACTCGGTGGTCATTGGAATCCTCGTCTCCGGGACCTCGTTGTCCCCTCCCCGCAGGCCATTGTCGCACCACCGCGGGGCAACTCACACCACCGGGTCGCTACGGCGGCGGGATCACGCCCTTCTGCTGGCCGATCAGCTGGTAGGTCTCGGGTCGGCGGTAGCGGTCGAAGTTGAACAGGGTGTTCTTGTAGTGCGAGCACCAGTCGAGATCGCACTGGGCAGTGATCAGCTCGTCGCCGTCGGTGACCGCCTGGGCCACGATCTGGCCTGACGGGGCGATCACCGCCGAGTGCGCGAGCGATTCCACGCCCTCTTCGGTTCCGCCCTTGGCAACACCGACCACCCACGTGCCGTTCTGGTAGGCGCCTGCCTGCATGACGAGGTGATTGTGAAAGGCCTGCAGCGGGTCTTGGGTCGGGTCGGGGGCATAGAACAGCGGCGTGTTGTAGCCGATGAAGATCATCTCGACGCCTTGGAGGCCCATCACCCGATAGGTCTCTGGCCAGCGACGGTCATTGCACAGCGCAATGCCCATGACGCCGCCGAACGCCCGCCACACGCTGAAGCCCTCGGACGACTCCTCGAAGTAGCGGCGCTCGAGGTGCTGGAAAGGCCGTTGCGGTTCGTGCTCCTCGTGACCGGGAATGTGCACCTTGCGGTATTTCGCGACGAGGCTGCCGTCGCGCTCGACGAGGATCGCCGTGTTGAATCGATGGCCCTCGGGCGTCAGCTCGGCGTAGCCCAGGTGGAAGCCGATGCCGAGCCGCTTGGCCTCATCGAAGAGCGGCCGGGTCTCCGCCGAGGGCATCTCGGTCTCGAAGTATGCGAGCAGCTCGGGCGAGTCGTCGGGGAAGTACCAGCGAGGGAAGAACGTCGTGAGCGCCAGCTCCGGGAACACCACGAGATCGCAGCCCCGATCCGCAGCTTGATGCAGCAAAGCGATCAGCCGCTCCACGACTTTGGCGCGGGTCTCGTAGCGGGCGATGGGCCCGAGCTGAGCGGCTCCTACGTTGATCAGTCTCACGCTGGTGCCCCGTCGACGGCCAGCTCGCGGTCGATGACTCCGTCGGCCAGACGCCACACGACGTCGGCCAGCAGATTCGCGCCTGCCTCGATGTCCTCAGGCGACGTGTATTCGGCGGGGTTGTGGCTGACACCGTCGAAGCTGGGCACGAAGATCATGGCGGTCGGGCAGACGCGAGCCAGCATCTGCGCGTCATGGCCGGCGCCCGAGGGCATGCGGCGGTGCGTGAGGCCCGCGTCGGCGGCGCAGCGCTCGACCAGGTCGATGACCGCCGGGTGGAACTCCACCGGTTCGAAGCGTGCGGTGCGCCGCATGGAGGCGTCGAGGTGCTCCCCGGTGGCGATGCGGCTGACAATTTCGTCGAGGCGGGACTCCGCGTGCTGGAGCATTGCCTCGGAGGTGTTGCGCAGATCCACCGTCATCACCGCCGAGCCGGCGATGACATTGACCAGGTTGGGCACCAGCGAGATGGAGCCGACGGTGCCGACTTGCGAGTCGCCGATGTTGTGGGCCAGGTCGCGCACCTCGCTGGCTATTCGACACGCAGCGAGTCCCGCGTCGCGGCGCAGCGGCATCGGCGTCGTGCCGGCGTGATTCGACTGGCCGCCGAGTGTGACCTCGGTCCACGAGATGCCCTGCACGCCTTCCACGACGCCGATCTGGGTCTCATGGAACTCCAGCACCGGGCCCTGCTCGATGTGCAGCTCCATGTAGGCGTACGGAACCGTGCCGGGCACCGGCGCCGCACCGCGGTAGCCGATGCGATCCAGCTCGTCGCCGACGGCGATGCCGTCGCGGTCGGTGATCTCCAGGGCTTCCTCGAGCGCCATGCCGCCCACATAGGCGAGGCTGCCGAGCATGTCGGGGGCGAACCGGCTGCCCTCCTCGTCCGTGAAATAGGCCACCGACAGGGGCCGAGCGGGCGAAGCGCCGCTTGCCAGCACCGACTCGATGACCTCGAGCCCAGCGAGCACGCCGAGATTGCCGTCGTAACGGCCCCCGGTGGCCACCGTGTCGATGTGGCTGCCCATCATCACCGAGTCGGCGATACGTCCCGGCTGGGTGCACGCCACGACGTTGCCCAACCCGTCGACGGTGATGTCGAGCCCGAGATCAGCCATCCAGGTGCCGACCAGGTCGCGTCCGGAACGGTCCTCGTCGGTGAGCGCAAGCCGGCAGTTGCCCTGCGTGCCCTCGATCGCGCCGATCTGGGCGAGTTCATCCAGTCGACGCATCAAGCGCCCGCCGTCGATCCGCGGTGCGCCCCCAGTCGATCCGCTCATCGGCTCATTCTCTCATTGCCCAGTGCGGCGCCCGCATCGCCAGCCGTTCACACGAAGGTGGCGGCGACCTCATCGTTGAGGTCGTTGATCATGTCGTCCCAGAGCCGTGGCAGGCCCCGCAGCGACTCCCAGAACGCCTGATCGCGGCGGGCCTCGAAATCCTCCAGCGGGACACCCTGCTGCTCGACCCACGTGTAGTAGCCGAGATTGAAGATCCGGTCGCGGCCCCGGTCGGACAGCACCTCGATGTGGGGTGCATCGTTGCTGTCGGCCTCGGGCGCGAGGTGGTGCTCGATGATGCTGCGTGCCGAACCCGCGTCGAAGCCCTCCGCGTGGCGTTCCGCGAGATGGCGTTCGCGCTCGGAGTAGTACATCTCGAATCCGTCGGTCGCTACTGTCATGACCACGTCGTCGGGCCCGAGGCCCAGCTCGTTGGCGGCGCGGGCGGCGGCGAGCGAGTTGCAGATCGACGAGTAGCCGAAGTGCCCGAGTTCGTCGAGCACCCACGACGCCGCCCCGAGATGCTCTCGCAGGGCGTCCCGGCCCGCCTCGGTGTTGAACACGAGCCCGAGGCCGTCGGTTGCATGGTCGCTCACGCCGACGATCACATCGGTGTTCATAACGTTGTGGATGAGCGGGATGTGCTTGTCGCCGATGCCCTGGATGTTGTGCTCGCCGTACCCGTTGTACAGCATGGTCGGGCATTCGAGCGCCTCGACCGCCACGATCTGGGCGCCGTGGGCATCCTTGAGCCGGTCGCCTGCGCCGAGCGTGCCCGCGGAGCCGCTGGCAGCCACGAACGCAGCGAGATTCAGCTCGCTGCCTCCGGCTGCTTGCTGTTTCAGGTGCTCGAACACGGCCAGAAGCGCGGCGCCGGTCACTTCGTAGTGACCGATGTGATTCGAGAACTCGCTGAACTGGTTCAGGATGAAGTTGCCGGGATCTTGTCCCAGCTCTGCGCAAGCGTCGTAGATCTCCTTGACGTTGCTCTCCGAGCCGGGGGTGCGGATCACATCTGCGGGATCGGCCACCCAGCGGGCCAGCCATTCGAAGCGCTCGCGGCTCATGTTCTCGGGCAGCACGGCCACGCCGCGGCACGCCATGATCCGGCTGATGGCCACGCCGCCGCGGGCGTAGTTGCCGGTGGACGGCCACACTGCCCGGTGCCGGGTGGGGTCGAACTGGCCCGAGACCACCCGCGGCGCGAGGCAGGAATATGCGGCCAGCACCTTGTGCGCACCGATCATGGGGAACCGGTTCCCGAAGAGCACCGCGACCTTCGCCGGCGTGCCGGTCAGCTCGCTCGGCAGCACGACATGCTCGGGAACATCGGTCCGCCCGCCGGTGCCGTCGTTGAACCAGTGCACCCGGAAGAGATTCAGCGGATCGGCGAAATCGGGGTCGACATCGGCGAGGGCGGTATCCACGTCGGGGTCGATGAGCGTCGGATCGGCAAGCTCGGCGAAGGTCGGCAACCGGATGCCCTGGGTCCGGAATCGCTCCACCACATGTGCCCGGCCACCCGGATCGATGACATCGGTTGCGAGCTGGGCCGTGTAGCTGGCGGGAAACGCTCCGGCGGCGGCGGAGGCCCCCTGTGACGACGTGTGGTTGGCCATACCGAACCGAGGCTATGTTCCGCGAACGACGCCTTGATGCGCGCGGGGGTTACGCCGACCGGGGCGATCGGGAGGACGTGAACAGATGACCATTGCACGCAATGCGCTGTATCTGCAGGACGCGCACACCATCACCGAGGCGATGGGCTTCACGCAGTACGCCGAGGAGCGTGGCTTCGAGGCCGTCTGGCAGGCCGACTCACGGCTGGTGCGCGAGGCCAGCGTGCCGATGGCGGCGTTCGCCGCAACGACGTCTCGCATCAAGGTGGGCGCAGGCGTCATCGACATCTGGTCGCGCAATCCTGCTCGCCTGGCCTCGATGTTCTCGACGCTCGACGACCTTGCGCCGGGTCGCATCATCTGCGGGCTGGGCGCCTGGTGGGACCCGCTGGCGGCGAAGGTCGGCATCAGCCGTGCCCGGCCGCTGGGCGCAATGCGTGAAGTCACCACCGTGGTGCGGGCGTTGCTGGCCAACGAGAACGTCACCTTTCACGGCGACCACGTGCACCTCGACGACGTCGAGCTCGACTACGTGTACCAAGAGCGGCGGCCGAAGGACGTGCCGATCTACATCGGTGCCACGGGCATGAAGATGATGGAGCTGACCGGCGAGATCGCCGACGGCGTCGTGCTCAACTACCTGGTCTCGCCCGATTACAACAGCCGAGCGATGGACGCACTGGAGCGGGGCGCTGCGTCGGCGGGACGCAGCGTCGACGACCTGGACCGGCCCCAGCTCGTGGTGTGCTCAGTGCATGAGGACCGGGACACGGCACTCGACATGGCCCGCAGCATGGTCACCCAGTACCTGGGCCAGCAGCCGCACATCATGAAGGCGTCCGGCGTGCCGGATTCGCTGCTGGAAGAGGTCGGCAAGGTGCTCACCTGGCCGGCGACCGCCGAGCAGGTCGAGGCCGCGTCACGCCTGGTGCCCGACGACATCGTGCAGATGCTCACAGCCTCCGGCACGCCCGCCGAGGCACGCGAGGCCGTCGACGGCTACCTCGCCACCGGCGCCACCTGCCCGATCCTGTACCCGCTGGGCGACGTGCACGCCATGATCGACGCATTCGCCGCCTGAGCCCGGGACCGGCTAGTAGCCGAGTTCGGTCGCGGCGCGTTCGAGAGCCACCGTGACCGACCAGTGAGTGCGGGCCAGTCGCAGGTCGCTGCTGGAGCCGTCGGCATACAGCCCTGCGGCGCTCATCCAGAACGCCGCCGAGCGCATGGCGTAGAGCAGCTGGTAGTACGCGCAGCGCTCGAGGTCGATCTCGATGCCGGTGGCCTGCTGGTACCGCTCGAAGAACAGCTCCCGGGGCACCACGTTCGAGAGCAGCTCGGTGCCTTCCCGGTTGAGCTCGGTGAGCACGTAGGCCACGTCGTACATCGGGTCGCCGATGACCTGCAGCTCCCAGTCGAGGACCGCCGACACCCGGTCTTCGTGGATCAGCACATTCCCGGTCCGGTACGCGCCGTGCACGAGCGTGAGCTGCCCGGTGACCGGCGCGTGATGGCGCAACCAGCCGATCAGGTCAGCGAGGATCGGATGGCCCGGATGGCCTGACTCGTCGATGAGCGCCTCCCACTTGGCGATCTCGCGCAATGCGAATTCGCTGCCTCTCGACGGCACGCCCAGGAAGTCGAGACCCGCCGCCCGCCAGTCGACGTTGTGCACGGCAGCGAGCGCGTCGGTGAAGCTGGCCGGCAGCACACCGCGCTCGGCCGCCGCGGCGTAGTACTCGCGGCCGGCGCTGCGCCACGGACTCGGGCATTCGCCGGGCACCCGTTCCATCACGATGGCGGGGGCGCCGAGGACCGCAGGGTCAGGCTCGTACCAGAACGCGCGCGGGGCGGGCACATCCGTCGCTTCGAGACACTTCAGCACCCGGAACTGCTCGCCGAGATCGGACTGGTCCCGCAGCAGCGCGTTGCCCGGATCGCGTCTCAGGCAGAACGCCTGGCGCTGCTCACCGGCGCCGTCGCACCACACCGCGTCGAACAGCCAGGTCTCATGTGACCAGCCGACGGCGATGCGCTCCATGCCGCCGATGGCGACAGGTCCAGCGGCGTCCAGCCGCCCGGCGAGGTAGTCGCTGAGGACGACCGCCAGGTCGGCGTCCTCACCACCAGCGGCACCGGCCGCGCTCACAGCGCGATCTCCATGCGACGGTCGATGTCCCGGCGAAGCACGCCACGGACCGCCGCCAAGGCTGCGCTGGCGACGGGATGGGAGGGGCCCCACACGTAGAGAGCTTCGATGACCTCCGACGCTGCGGCAATCGACGACCGTTGCCTCATGCGAGCGACGGCGTCGCGGAGATCCGCGGGAACGGCTGCCTCGGTCTCCGCAGCGGCGGCGGCTTGCGCGAACGCAGCATCGAGCTGATAGGCGAGAGCTGCGACGTCTGCGGTCTCGGCCGCGCGGTGCTTGTCGGCGAGCTGGGACTGCTTCGCCAGTCGCTGCAGGATCACCGATGCCATGAAGGCCTGCGTGCGGGCGTACTCGTCATCGACCGCCGGTGCAATCTGGTCGCGCACCGTGCCGGCAACCCGTGACAGAAGCTCGTGGTCGTCGGCAGTCATCGTCGAGAAGCCGGGATCGACCAGTCTCCGCTGCGCTTGGCTGCGGCGAAGCGGTGGGTGGGCCACATGTCCTGATCCTCGCCCCACCACTCGCCGATCCCGTCGACCTCCCAGCGGATCAGGCTGTTGATGTCGATGAAGCTGTGGCGATTGATGATGATCCGGCTCACCGGGCTGCCGGTCGCCACGAAGCGCCCGCCGGCGGCATCCACTGCATCGATGCGAATCTCGGAAATCCAGCCATCGGGGCTCCGGCGGACTGTGCGCTCACCGTCGACGAAGCTCGCCTGCGCATCGCCGTGCTGCACGAACCCGTACGCGACACGGTCGACCCCGTCCCGGGTGTTGGTGACCGCCAGGAACCCCGAACCGCCGTCTCCAGCGCCGGTGACGTATGCCGCCTGGCGGGGACGGTCCTCTGGTCGCCGGCCCCACGTGCGGTCGCGCATCGACCAGCAGTCGATCTCGATGTCCTCGCCGTGGAGCTGGATCTGGCCGGTGACACGTCCGATCTGGTCGAAGTGCGCCGAGTGGCCGAATGTCGAGCCGCCTGCCGTCAGCGGCCGCGGCGCCAGCACGGCCTCGAAACGCAGATCGGCGCTGAAGCGTCCAGGGTCGTCGTAGGCGAGCCGGTACGCCATCGTCGGGATCTCGACCTTGACGCTGACGCCATTCGGCAACGTCGCATCGCGCAGATCGAGCTCGGGCGGCAGGTGCAGGGCCGTGAGGTTGGAGCTGTATGGCACCTCCCAAGGCAGGTGTGCGGTGTCGTCCCACACCCACGCCCCGCCCGAGATCGTGCCGATGTTGTGGCGAGCCAGCGTGTAGAGCCAGCCTCCGAGCCGCCGTTCCCGGTGATGGAACGAGAACCAGGCCGTCTCGGTGAACCACCAGTCATCGCCTCGCAGATCAGCGTGAAAGCCGTCATCCTCGGCAGTGAAGACGGGCACGCCGCCCGATGCCTGATGCACGACGCGCAGCGTAAACCCACGGGCGGTGTGAATGCAGAAGCCGAGCGGCACGGCTTCGGTGGGTTTATTGCTGATGGGTTTCAGTAGTTTTCATTTAATTCAGTTGATCTCCCCCGGCAAACCTGTTGATGTGGCCGTATGACATCTTCGACACAGGACCTACACGTGCTGCGCACGGCCGGAGCGGGCAAGTGACTGCGGCCCACGCCTCGCTGCTCGCGGCAGGCATCCCCAAGCCGATCTTCTTCGGCTGGTCGGCGATCTTCCTCGCCCTGTACATCCTGTGCCACGTTCGGAATGTGCGGCGCCTGCGCCGGCTGGCCCGGGAGACCGCGGCCAAGCTGCAGCGCCTCGAACAGCGGATGGACGACTACGAGCGCAGGGTCAACGCAGAGATGGCGCAGATGCGCTCCGAGCTCGACGCCTACGGCGTCTGGAGCGACGCGAACGACCGCTTCTTCCACCACGGACTCGTGGCGGTCTCGCACATGATCGGAGCAAGAGCCTTGCCCGCGCGCCGCGCGTGCGCCGCTGTACGAGCAGCCACACAGGACCGGCGAGGAACCGGGGCCGCTTGGCACCCCAAACCGGTCCGCGCCGCGAGCTCCGCTTCAGCCGTGCCCATCGCGATATGGGCGCAACGCCGCACATGTACGTGATCGCGCCAGCGCGTACTGTTGGCGCATGGCCGAGCTTGCGCGTTTCACCTTGGACACACCGGACGACGAGATCGTCGAAGTCGTGCGAATCGACGGCGGTGCGATCATCGAGGACGCCATAGATGTCGACCTACTGAACCGGCTCGAGGCCGAGCTGCGGCCGTGGATCGACCGCACCCCGGGCGGGCTCGACAACTTCTCCGGCCACAACACGACCCGCACCGGGGCGCTCGTCGCACGCTCGGCGGCATGCCGGGAGTTGGTCATGCACCCGAAGGTCATCGACATGGCCAACCGGTTCCTCTCCCCGTACACCAACAAGATCCAGCTGCACCTGACCCAGGTCATCAACATCAAGCCCGGCCAGGGCACTCAGCCGCTGCACCGCGACCGGTTGGCATGGGGCGGCTACATCCCTGCCGAGATCGACCCGCAGTTCAACACGATGTGGGCGCTCAGCGACTTCACGCCGGAGAACGGCGGCACCCGGATCGTCCCGGGCAGCCCAGGATGGGACGACGACCGCCGGGCCACCGATGACGAGAAGACCCAGGCGGCCATGGGTGCCGGCTCGGTGCTGCTGTATTCGGGCTCGGTGATCCACGGCGGAGGCGAGAATCGCTCCGATGCCGACCGCACCGGCATCAACATCACCTACACGCTGGGCTGGCTGCGCACTGAGGAGAACCAGTTCCTGTCGTGCCCGCCCGAAGTCGCCAAGGAACTCGACCCCGAATTGGCAGACCTGATGGGCTACTCGATGGGCAACTACGCGCTCGGCTACTACTCGGACCCCGAGGGCATGCCCGGACCGGTGGACCTGCTCACGCCCGAAATGGTGCTCGGCCGCAAGCCCAGCTCGAAGCACTCCAACTCGGGCCTGCTCGTCCCAGCCGAGTGAGCGAGTCGCTCCGATCCCGTCGAGATCAGGCGCTGGGCGCCGGCGCACAACTCTTCTATTCCGAGCCCCTGCACATCGTGCGGGGCGAAGGCGTCGAGCTGTTCGACGCCGACGGCCGCCGCTACATCGACATGTACAACAACGTGCCGTGCGTGGGCCACGGCAACACCCGGGTCGCCGAGGCCATGGCCGCACAGCAGGCCACGCTCAACGTGCACAGCCGGTATCTGCACGAGGGCATCGTCAGCTTCGCCGAGCGCCTCGTGGCACTGCATCACGACGGCATCGAGAGCGCTGTCATCAGCTGCACAGGCACCGAGGCCGTCGAAGTCGCCATGAACATGGCCCGCATCGCCACCGGGCGCCGAGGTGTCATCGCCACCGACGCCACCTACCACGGCAATACCGAGGCAGTGATCGCGCTGCGGCAAGCGGCGTCGCAGCCCGACGAGCATCCCGAGGTGGCGACCTTCCCGTTTCCCCAGAAGCTGCGGCCGATCCGAGACGGGCTCGATGAGCAGGCGCTGGCCGACGCCTATCTCGACGAGCTGGCCGCCGCCATCGGGCGTCTGGAGTCCTGCGGTGCCGGCGTAGCGGCCATCATCCTGTGCTCGATCCAGGCCAACGAGGGCCTGCCCGACATCCCCGGCAGCTTCATGACGCAGGCCGCCCAGCTCGTACGCGAGGCGGGAGGCCTGGTGATCGCCGACGAGGTGCAAGCCGGCTACTGCCGCACGGGCCGCTGGTGGGGCTACGAGGTGACCGGCTTCGAACCCGACATCGCCGTGATGGGCAAGCCCATGGGCAATGGGCTCCCCTTGGCAGCCACCGTCGCCGGCAAGCACCTGGTGGATCGCTTCCGGGCCGCCACCCGCTACTTCAACACCTACGGCGCCAGCCCGCTCCAAGCCGCAGTCGGCCACGCGGTCATCGACGAGATCGAGGATCGGGAGCTGGCCGCCAGCGTCACCGAACTCGGCTACGGACTCAAGCAAGCGCTGGTCGAGAGAGCCGCGCGCTGCGAGTGGATGGCCGGTGTCCGCGGCCACGGGCTGTTCCTCGGCGTGGAGATGGTGTCGCCTGACGGCAGCCTCGCACCCGACCGGCCGCGGGCAGTCGACTTCACCGACCGGCTCAAGGACCACGGGATCCTTGCATCGCACGCAGGCGCCTTCGCCAACGTTCTCAAGGTCCGTCCGCCGCTCGTGCTGCAGCAGTCCCACGCAGAGGAGTTCCTGTCAGCTTTCGACGCGGTGCTGCACGAGCTCGATGGCTGACGGGGCAGGTGCCCCGTACGAGACACCCGCTCGCACGGCCCTGCAGCAGTTCGGCATCGGATCTGCACGGTTGCAGCTGATCGGCATCAGCGAGAACGTCACATTCCGCGCAGACGACGACCGCTCAGGTCAGTCCTACGTGCTGCGACTGCACCGGCCCGACTACCACACGCTCGACGAACTCGACTCCGAGCGCGTGTGGCTCGAGGCACTGCGCATCAGCGGCATCTCGGTGCCGACACCGGTCGCGGCACCGGACGGCCGCTACTTCGTTGCCGTCGATGTCGCCGAAGACGAGGCACGGCAGGTTGGCTTGAATCTCTGGGCGCCCGGCGAGATCGTCGGCGAGCTGCTCACCGCGCACGACAAGAGCCCCGATACAACCGGGCCGACCGAGATCGCCGAGCCATTCGCGCAGCTCGGCGGACTGATGGCAGCGATGCACAACCAGGCGGCTGGCTGGACGCCGCCGCCGTCATTCCGACGCCATCGCTTGGATCTCGACGGATTGCTCGGCGATGTGCCCTTCTGGGGGCGGTTCTGGGAGAGTCCGGTACTCGATGAGCGCGAACGGGACCTGCTGATCACGGCTCGCGACCACTGCCGCGAGCGGCTCCGCAGCTACGGGGAACCACGCCAGACCTTCAGCATGATCCATGCCGATCTGCACCTCGCGAACCTGCTCACCCACCACGGGAAGCTGAGCGTGATCGACTTCGACGACGCCGGCTTCGGGTGGCACCAGTACGACATCGCGGTGGCCATGTTCCACTCGCGCGATACAGCAGATTTCCGTGCGGCGCGGCGGGCGTTCCTGCACAGTTACCGGACTGTGCGCCCGATCAGCGATGAAGATCTGGCGCTGGTGCCGGTGTTCGAGCTCATCCGCGGCATGGCAATTCTCGGCTGGCGGGCCGAGCGGCCCGAGGTCCCCTGGCCCGACGGCCAGATCGAGATGTTCCGCAGCGGCGTGGTGGCCGGTTGCGAGCGCCTGCTCGACGGCGGATAGCGTCGGCGGTTGCTGTGCTGGCGGTCCGGGGGCAGGAGAGGTGCCGTGTGGGAGATCACTGAGCCCGACCTCGCACCCATCGCCCTGGGGGCCGCGGTGCTGGGCACCGGCGGCGGCGGCAATCCGTATCTCGGGCGACTTCGGGTGCTGCAGGTGATGCGCAACGGCGGCCGGGTGCGGGTCATCGAGCCCGACGAGATTGCCGACGACGATCTGCTGGTGGCCGTCGGCGGCATGGGTTCGCCCATGGTCAGCCACGAGAAGCTGGCCGGGGGCGACGAGGAGACCGTGGCCGCCCGGGCGCTTGAAGGCCACCTTGGGCGGAAGTTCGATGCGATCGCTCCGTTCGAGATGGGCGGCAGCAACTCCATGGTGCCGATGGTGGTCGCCGCAGCGATGAATGTTCCCATCGTGAACGGCGACGGCATGGGGCGAGCCTTCCCCGAGCTGCAGATGATCACCTATCTCATCTACGGCGGCAGCCCCCACCCCGCCGCCATTGCCGACGAGCGAGGCAACCAGGTGATCATCTCGGACGTGCTGGATGCCAAGTGGCTCGAACGCATCGCCCGGGCCGCGACGGTCGAGATGGGCGCACACACCGGGCTGGCGTCAGCCGTGATGGACGGTGCCTATTGCCGCCGCTCGATCATCCCGCACACGCTGCGCCTCGCGAGCGAGATCGGCCATGCGGTGCACCGCGCCCGCGACGTCAAGGACGATCCCAGCGAGGCGATCCTTGGCGTCGCCGGCGGCATGCGTTACCTGCGCGGCAAGGTCACCGATGTGCACCGGCGAAATGCAGCCGGCTTCGCACGAGGCCAGATGACGGTGGCTGGCATCGGCGACGACGCCGGGCGCACCATCCGCATCGACTTCCAGAACGAGAACCTCGCCATCTATGAGGACGACGTGCCCCAGGTGATGGTGCCCGACCTCATCACGTTGGTCACCACCGACACCGGCGAGCCGATCACCACCGAGCTGCTGCGCTTCGGCGTCCGCGCCGACGTGCTGGTGCTGCCTGCACCCGACCTGCTGCGAACACCCGAGGCACTGGCTGTCGTCGGCCCTCACGCCTTCGGCATCGACGCCGAGTACGTACCTGCCGTCTAATGGCTCACATATGAGCGCCGGCGAAGCCTCGGCGCCTTACCGGGTGAGCGCCGGCGAAGCCTCGGCGACTTACCGGGTGAGCGCCGGCGAAGCCTTGGCGACTTACCGGGTGAGCGCCGGCGAAGCCTCGGCGCTCGCAATAGACGGCAGGACTTCGCGGGCGGTGAGGTCGATGATCTCGGGAAGCCGGTCGGTGGCGAGGGGCGCCAGCGCCACCGAGTCGGCGCCACCGGCCAGCAGCGCCCCGATCCTGGCGGCGCATTCCGCGGGGGTGCCGGCGACGGTCAGGTCGGCGACCCACTGGTCGGGCATTCCGTCTCGGACTGCGGCGTATCCGCCTTGGTCGATCAGCACCTGCAGCTCGTCGGAGATGCCGTACACGTCGGTCAGGGCATTCGGTCCGTGCTGGCGGTAGAAGGCCAGCGACGCCCGCGCCGAGTCCCGAGCCGCTTGGCCGTCTTCGTCCACGGCATACAGAGCGAACACGGTGATCGGGTGCGGATCGGAGCGGCCGGCGATCTCGCGCCCCTCGTTGATGCGTTCGACGGCCCATTCCACGTATTGCAGGCTTGAGCACACCGACAGGATCGTGCCGTCGGCGATCTCGCCGCCCAGCCGCAGCATGTTCGGCCCTGACACGCCGAGACGGACCGGCATCGGCGGTCCCGTCTCGGGAAAGGTCAGCTTGACGTTGTCGAATTCGAACAGGCCGCCGTGGCGGTCCAGCGCGTCGCCGCCGAGCAGCGCCTTGACCGCTGTCACGCACTCCCGCACCGCCTGCAGCGGCGAGCGGGGATGCAGGCCCATCTGGCGGACCCATGCCGGCACACCGAGGCCGACGCCCGCGATCAGCCGCCCGGGCGACGAGCGGCTCAGCGTTGCCAGCTCCATCGCCAGCACCGAGGGATGGCGCGCCACCGCCGACACCACACCCAGACCCACAGTGATCTCGCTTGTGGCCCCGAGCACCACCGATGCGCCGGAGATGCCGCCGGTGAAGAAGTAGTCCTCCGCCAGCCAGATCTCGTCGAAGCCGCTCTCCTCGGCCTGCGCGGCGGCCCCTGCGATGTTCTCTGGGGCGATCGCGCTGCCCAGGATGAGGCCGACCTTGCCCTGTGTGCTCATGTGCCAGCTCCCCGGCTGGATGCGCCATTGCCTGCGGCAAGGTCGCCGACAGCTTTCACCCGGATCCGTATGGCGTTCGACGGCAGGTACGTCAGCGGTATCTCGTCGATGTCGGTGATCTCGACGGTGGCCGCATCGGCGCCCGCATCGACGGCGCGCTGGGCGGTGACCGAGCGGGCCTCGGCCATCGCCTCGTCCCGGGTCATCGACGCCATCGAGTACACCCGGTCTGTCTCGGCGCCGACTTGCGCGATGGCTGCGCCGATGGCGCTGGCCACCGAGAAGTAGTCGGGTCGGATCGTCTCCGATGCGCCTGCCAATCCGTCTCGCACCAGCACTCCCCCGCCGCCGACTACAACAACGGGAACGGGGTCGGCAGATGTCTTCATCTGCTCGACTGCGGTGGCCAGCATGTCCTGCATACATTCGACCGCATCGCCCACCAGCCCGGCGTCCACGTGGCTGACCGTCGCCTGGTCGCCGATATTCGCCATGCCGGCGGCAGCGGCGATGTCGGTGGCGGTCAGCTCGCCGCCGCCGAACACCAGCGCCCGATCGGTGAGCTCGTAGCCGACACTGTCGGGACCCACCGAGACGTCGCCCTGGTTGCCGCCGATGCCGTTGCCGGAGCGCACCAGGCTCCCGCCTCCGAGTCCCAGTGAGAGCACGTCGGGCATCCGGAAGTTGGTGCGCACCCCCGCCACCGAGACCGCTGTCGAGGCCTCTCGCGGGAAGCCGTGCACGAGCACGCCCACATCGGACGTCGTGCCGCCCACGTCGATGACCACGCCATCGCGGATGCCGCTCAGGAATGCCGCTCCCCGCATCGAATTGGTGGGGCCGGAGGCAAACGTGGCCACGGGGTGGCGGCGGGCGAAGTCGGCGCTCATCAGCGTGCCGTCGTTCTGACTGACGTGCAGCGGGCAGTCGAGGCCAAGCTCGACCAGCGCTCCGATCAGCCCGGACACGGTGCGCTCCGCCAGCGGGCGCAGGCACGCATTCACGACGGCCGCGTTCTCACGTTCGAGCAGCCCCAGCCGGCCGATCTCGCTGGACAGGCTGATGTCGAGTTCCGGCGCCTCGCCGGCCAGGACATCACGGGCCTCGGCCTCGAAGCTGTCGTCCACGGGCGAGAAGACCGAAGCCACCGCCACCGAACCCACTCCCTTCGCGACGATGTCCCGCGCTGCAGCCCGCAGCTCGTCGTGATCAATGGGGCTGATCAGCCGCCCGTCGAACTCATGGCCGCCGTGGCAGAGATAGACGTGGTCACCGAGCACCGCACGCAGCCGCTCGGGCCAGTCGATGAACGGCGGCAGTCCCCGCGTGGCGGGGAGACCGAGACGCACCACGGCGGTGGGCACGAGGCGGCGACCCTCCACCAGCGCGTTGGTGAAGTGCGTCGTGCCGATCATGACCGCACCGATCGCATCGGGCGACGCGCCGCAGTCGTCGAGCACCGCCCGGACAGCGGTCACAATGCCGTCGGTCACCTCCGGCGTCGTGACCGCCTTGGACCACCCGACCACCTCGCTGCCGGACATGGCGACCGCGTCGGTGTTGGTGCCGCCCACGTCCACGCCGATCCGCAACGTTCCGGGCGCCGCCGACTCCGGTGAATTCACGATGCAGCCTCCAGAGCCTCCAGCACCGCTTCGGGCGTGATCGGCAACGTGTCAAACGGCACGCCGATGGCATCGGAGACGGCATTGGCCACCGCCGCTGCCACCGGGACGATCGGAGGCTCGGCGGCGCCCTTCGCGCCGTACGGTCCTGCTGGATCGGCGTGTTCCATCACGATCATCTCCACCTTCGGGACGTCTTCCGCCAGCGGCAAGCCGTGCGCCTTGAACGTGCGCTGGACGTAGCGACCGTGATCGAGATCGACACGCTCGCTCAACGCGAAGCCCAAGCCCTGGGCGACTCCGCCCTGGATCTGCCCCGCAATGGCGCCGGGGTGAATGGCGCGGCCCACCTCTTGGCACACCACGTACCGGTCGACCGTGACCCTGCCGGTGACCACATCGACGCTCACCTCGGCCTGGTGCAGGTGGTAGGTGGGCGTCGGCCATCCCTTGATCAACATGCCGGTGGCGCACGCCGGGTCGTGCGGAGGTGTCGGAGTGACATAGGAAGCGCCCGCGGCGATTGGTCCGTCGGACCAGGTGGCCGCCTGCGCGACCGCACCGAGCGTCAGGCTGGCAGCGGGCACTCCAGCCACCGTCACGGCGCCGTCGGCGATCACCAAGTCCTCGGGGGCCGCTTCCAGCATCTGGCTTGCTCGGTCCAGCACCTGGCTGCGAACGTCGGATGCAGCGTCGGCGATGGCCCGGCCGACGACGTGGGTGGTGCGGCTGCCTTGCGACCCGGCGTCGTAGCCAGTGGCGTCTGTGTCGGGCATGGTGATCGTCACAGCGTCCGCGGAGAGGCCGAGCGCCTCGGCGGCGATCTGGCGCAGCCCGGTGGCCACGGCGCCCGAGCCGTTCTCGGTCGCCGAGGTGATGACCGTGGCAGTGCCGTCCTCGTTCAGCTTCACGGTCGCGTGGCCGGGCATCGGATTGGTCAGCCAGATCGCCGCTGCCTGTCCCGCGCCGCGCAGCACATCTGCGTCGTTCTCAGCCGGCTGCGAGCTGCGTGCAGCGGCGTCCCGCTGTGCCTGATTGCGCGACACGATGTCGCGCTGTGCTCGATTGCGCGACACGATGTCGCGCCAGGGCGCCAGCTCATCGACTCGGTCGAAGGCCTCCCGCAGGATCGACGCTTCGGAGAGCGGTTGGCCGTTGCGCATCAGATCGCCGTCTCGAGCCAACGACTCCAGCCTGAAGTCCCGGCGATCGCGGCCGAGCGCATCGGCTATCGCGTCCATGTGCCGCTCATTGGCGAACACCAGCCACGGTCCGTTGACGCCCCGGTAGGCACCCGTCGGCGCCGTGTTCGTGTACACGTTGCGGGTCCGGATACGCGCCGTGCCGACCCGGTAGATCGATCCGAAGACGAACATGGGAATCGACGACAGCGCCGGGCCGTTGTTGGCGTACGCACCGCTGTCCGACACGATCTCCACATCGGTCGCCAGGATCGTGCCGTCGCGCCGCACCGCCGAGCGCACCGCCACGATCGCATTGGCGCGGCACGGCGCCACCAGGCGCTCTTCCAGTGCCGTGTGCTGCATGCGCACAGGGCGTCGAAAGCGCCGGGCCAGCATCGCAGCGAACGCTTCGAGGCTCACGTCGAGCTTCGCCCCGAATCCCCCGCCGATGTGATGACCCACCACCCGCACCGTTGACGGTGCGACGCCCAAGATCTGCGCCACCCGGTCACGAAGGCGGAACGGGTACTGGTGGGACACCTCGATGACGTAGCGACCCGATTCGTAGGTGGCGAGCGCCATCTTGGGCTCCAGATGGGCCTGGTATTGCCGGGGCGTGCGGTAGGTGCCTTCCACCACGACGTCGGCCGCGGCGAATGCCTCATCGAGGTCGCCGGGATCGTGCACGACTTCTGCAACCACATTGCCGCCTCGCCCGATGTCCGCGCCGCCAGCCACGGCGAAGCGGTTCCAATCGGGATGCACCAGGCGCGCACCGGGGGCGAGGGCCTGCTCGGGCGTGGAGACGGGTTCGGCTGTCTCGATGTCGAGTGCCACAGCGCGGGCGCCGGCCTCGGCAGCCGTTCGGCTCTCGGCAACCACGATCGCAACGGGCTCGCCCTCGTAGGCCACATAGTCCGCGGCCAGCAACGGGGTGTCCGACACGATCACGCCGGTTCGCCAATCCGGCACGTCCGCCGACGTCAGCACCTCAAGCACCCCGTCGACCCAGAGTGCGGGCGTTGAGTCGACCGCCCGGATCCGGCCGGCAGCAACAGGCGAACGAGCAAGCGCCGCCCACAGCATCCCGGTTCTTGACAGGTCAGCACCGAAGATTGCCTGGCCGCGAAGCTTCGCGTCGGCATCGCTGCGATCGGGGCTGGTTCCCAGGACGCTCATGGCTGCACCGACGCAGCAGCATCCAGCGCTGCCTCGACGATCTGCTGGTACCCGGTGCAGCGGCAGATGTTGCCTGCGAGCGCTTGGCGGATGTCCGTCTCGGTGGGTTCGGGAACGTCGTCCAGCAGGGCAGTGAGCACCATGAGCACGCCGGGCGTGCAGAAGCCGCACTGCACTGCCGCGTGGCGTACGAATGCCTGCTGCAGCGTCGTCAGCTCGGCCGCTCCGGCAAGCCCCTCGACAGTGCGGACGACCCGACCGCTCGTCGAGCCTGCCGCCAGGATGCATGACGCCACCGGTCCGCCGTCCACCAGCACGGTGCAGGCACCGCATTCGCCTTCCCAGCAGGCCTCCTTCGGCCCCGTGAGCCCCAGCCGTTCCCTCAGCGTTCCCAGGAGCGTCTCGCCCGCATCCACGTCGAGCTGGTGTGCGCGGTCATTCACCACGAGCCGGATCGTCACGTCTCGCTCTGAGGGCGGCACCGGCATCAGCCGCTCGCCCCTGGAATCTGGGCAGTGCAGCGTCGGGCCAACCGGTCGAAGAGGCCCCGCAGCACTCGCCGACGGTAGTGCGATTCGGGAGACACTGCAGGTCCCGCAGCACGGGCCAACTCCTCGCCGGCAGCACCGAACACGTCGGTATCGCCGCTGAGCTGGCTGCCCAGCAGCACCGACTCCGCTACCGGCACTCTGTGTGCGGCGCGGGCGCCGCCGCACAACGCAATCCGTGCGCCGCTGATCAACCCGCTCGGCGTCACCGACAGCCGGAGCGCCAAGCCCACCACCGCAAGATCCATGGCACTGCGACGACCCACCTTCAGGTACCCCTCGGAGCTGCGTTCTCCGAGCGGCTCCACCTCGACGGCCCGCAGCAGTTCGGTCGGCCGCAGGGTCGTCGCACCAGGGCCCTCGAGGAACTCCTCGAGGCTCACGCGCCGCCGGCCCGACTTCGACACGAGCATCAGCTGCGCATCGGCGACGAGCAGGGCGGGAAGCGTGTCGGCTGTTGCCGCTGCCGAGCAGATGTTGCCGCCCAGCGTGGCCACGGTCTGGGTTTGCCACGCCCCGACCGACGCAGCGGCCTCCGCCAGCGCCGGGTGCCGCAGCTGAACAAGCGAGGCCACCGCAAGCCGACGCAAGGTGACCAGCGCGCCGATGCTGGTGACACCGCCGACCTCGGAGATGCCCTGCAAGCCGTCGATCCCGCTGATGTCGATCAAGGCAGCCGGTGACAGCTCGCCACGCAGGTGCGCCGGCACCACGTCGGTTCCGCCTGCCAGGATCCGCCCCTCGGTGCCCCAGCGACTCAGCTCGTCGACCGCCTCGGCGACGCTGCGAACCCTGCAGAACTGCACCGCCGCACCTCCCGGCTTCGCCGCCTCGGGCGATGCTAGTGCTCGCCCCTCGACGGTCTCTCCCGGGCGAAGACGTCGGAGCGTGGCGGAAAGGTCACGACGCCCAGGGCTCGCTGAGAGCTGCGTGCTGGTCGAGCAGCGCTGGGATCTGGGACAGCGGGCGACGCCCGAACCCGCACTCGGTGGCAAGGCCGAATCTAGGCACATGCCGCGACGCGGTGGCAATGCGCTGGCGAGTCCCGTCTACGCCGCCCGTGACATGCACCAACCCGAGGTACAGCTCGGTCTCCTCGGGGATCTCCACCGTTCCCAGCGCCTCGAAGTAGGCGTCGTCGTGTCGCTGTTTCGGCACCGGCAGGTGGATCCAGTCGATGCGCCTGTTCACCTGGCTCAGCAACGTGTGGGCGGCCCATGCCAGGTGTCCGGTGTCGCTCGGTTCGACGAAGTGCTGGTGGCCGGCGTCACCGTAGCACAGGTGGTAGCCCATCTCGACGTCGTCGGGAACGAGATTGCCGAGGTGGACGATGTGCTGCCCGATGCCATCGCGAGCCGCTGTGCCGCCGCTGCTGGTGTCCTGGTATGTCCACAAGCCTTCGAGAATCCCGAACTCGATGCAGACCTCCCACTGGATGGCCAGCCGATCCCTCGGGATGCCATCCAGAATGCGCTGCAGCTGGGCTTCCATGGCGGCAGTCCACGCTGTGAGCACCTCGGGGCGGGACCCCGGTGCCACATAGATGGTCACCACGCTGAGCGGCGACGGCAGTCCCACCATGAACCGCACGCGCTCTGGCAACGTGCCAGCGCGCTGAGCCGCCTCGAATCGCTCCCACGAAGCGAGCGCTGCCTCGGCATACCCCAGATCGACGAGTTCGAGCGGCCCGGCACCGTCAATCACCTGGTGTTGCGGAACCTCGCGGCCCAGATACGCCGAGTTCACCGATTTGGTTTCCAGCTGCGGGCACTGGCCCAGCTTGGGAAACTGCCATGCGATCCAGGTGTCTCGCTCGCCGATTTCGCCGTCAGGCACCCGCCGCAGGTGACTCGCGAGATGGTCCCGGACGAGCGCGAACAACTCGTCAGGTTCAGATACAGGGGCGCTGCCCACCAGGTGAGCACCACGGACTTCGGCCATCAGCGTCTCCTTCTCCTGAGTCTCAGGTGCATCGCAAGTTCGAATTCGCAGTCGCGTCTTTCGTGGGCCTACCGGTTGATGCGCTGGCGGGCTGCCTCGGGTGTTTCGGCGTCCTGGGATGCTGCGATGCCGGCCTCGCGGTCCAGCGGGAACGGTGCCATGCCGTCGGCGCCGGGCGGGGCCATCTCGGGCGGGAACACTGCAAAGCCCGATTCGTCCCTCGGCTTGCGTTCGAGATTGAGGCCACGCGTGTTTGCGCCCTTCGGCGGCTCGACGGGCGTGTCGTCGAGCACCTCGATGTCCACCCACCACTTCTTGGCCGGGTTGATCTCGCCGCGGCCCAGCTTGTCGTCCAGCCGTGCGATCCACGAGCGGGCGAAGGGCAGCTTCATCGCCGCCCACTGGAATGGCCGCTCCGCCAGCACGCCCTCGACGTTGTAGGGGCAGGTCTTCATGCAGCGGCCGCAGGCCGAGCCGCGCATGTTGGTGATGCGGTAGCGGGCGCAGCGGTCCACGTCGGGCTTCCACATCTCGTAGCCGTTGAACATCACCTTGTCGCCGAAGCGGATGGCACCGACGGGGCACTCTCGGGCGCACTTGGTGCACTTGGTGCAGAAATCCTGCAGACCGAAGTCGATCGGCCGGTCCGGCGTGAGCGGCATGTCGGTGGTGATGGCACCCGACTTGAAGCGCGGGCCCACGAACGGGTTCAGCACCAGCTCGCCGATGCGGGACAGCTCCCCGATGCCCGCCGACAGCAGCAGCGGGATGTGGTTGATCTCGTCGTCGGCAGCCGTGTGCGCCTGCGCGTCGTAGCCGAGCCGGCGGATCTGGGCGGCGATCGCATTGGCGATGATCGACGCCCGCAGGTAGGCCCGCATCGACTGCGCGCCGCTGATCCAGTCGTCGCCCGAAGCACCTTCCATGGTCTCGAAGCCCTGATCGAGCACGAACACGATGGCGTTGCGGTGCCTGGCCTCGATCGGCGTGCCGTCGGGACGGTGGGAATACCAGGCGTAGGTGGGCGCCTCGCACACGCCGGTCATGTCTGCACCGATGAAGTGCCCGAGCGCTTTGACCGCGTCGGCATTCGCCGCGGAGTCGTCCACTCCAGGGCCGATCTCAGCGGCGGCCTCGCCTCGCTGCAGCGGAACCAGCCGGCGCAGCATCTCCTGCGATGCGATGCCGTGGGGCGCCTTGCGGATGAAGCGGGCCACTTCGGTGCGCGGGCGAGGACCGAGGTCGCCGGCACCGGCCCGCACGAAAAAGTTGTGGCGGGCTGCAGGTCGCGTGACCTCTTCGGGGATGACCAGCGTGGTCGGCTCGTCGACCCGCTTCACCTTCTCCATCGGGTAGCGGCCCAAGTGCCACGGCCGATGCCGCCCGTCGAGGCGGCTCCAGCCCGGTCGAGTGCCGCCCCGGCCCAGCCAGTGCTTGAGGGAGATGCGCAGGTTCTGAACGGCATTGCGCGGCGCGAGCGGGCCGTCGGGGGTGAGCCCCAGATTGGTCGTCACGACCGCAATGGCATATCCCCGCTTCAGGAAAGGATGACCCAGCCCGCGACGACCTGCCTCGAGCACTCCGGCTTCGACACCGACCCGGCAGCGGTCCACATCGGAGGCTGCTGCGGTGTGGGCGGTGGCCGCATAACCGAGCGTGCCCAGATAGCGGGTGAGCACCGTGGCGATCTCGGTGGCGCGCAGGTCGGCGTTGTCCTGTTCGGAACCGGCGATCCAGTCGTAGCCCGGCTCTCCGGGCCGGATGGGCCGTCCCAGCGCTACGACGATGGCGATGGCGCTGCGGTGCCCCTCGATCGGCTCGGCAGTCCAGCACTCCCGCGACGGCTCACAGATGCCCGCGAGGTCGGCGTCGAGGAAGAAGCAGTAGCCGCGCATGTTGTCCACTGCGGCTTGTGCGCTCGGCATCGGCGCCGGCGCAGCCAGGACGTCCGCCGTCCGGCAGGCGGTGAAGACGTCGACGATGTCGCCGAAGACATGGGCGACGCCCCACTCGCCCGGTGAGGCCGGTGCGGGCGGCGGGTCCCCCAATTCCTTCCTCGCATCGAGCGTCCCGGGCGCGAGCCGGGGCAGCAGCTCGGTGGGCAGCGGTCCCGCCGCTGCGGCTCGCTTGCGGTGTGAGAACAAGCGCATGCGGCTGCCTTACCTCGGTCAGGATTCCACTGGGTCAGGCGCGCCTGCGTCGTGGGGCGCTCAGTCGGCGGCGACCGGGGGCGTGGTCTCGCTCATCCGGTCCCACACCACCTGATCGGGCAGGCTCATCACCATGTCGTAGTGGTCTTCGGGCATCAGCCGGGGCATGCCGGTGTCCCCCGACGGCTGGGGCACTGGCTCGACGGGACGGCGGTATTCCGCCGGGTGCTTCAGCTGCTCCAGCTCGGCGGCGGAGATCCCGCACAGGTCCTGGACCTCAGGGTCCACCCACTGCTCGACTGGGATGGCCGATCCGCAGGCCACCTCGAGCGCCAGTCCCTCTGGACCCGCGAAATAGATCGACTGGATGAATCCGTGGTCGATCGGGCCGAACACCTGCACGCCCCGGTCGCGGATGCGGTCCCTCAGAGCCATCAGGTCCTCGAAGGTGTCCACGTTGAACGCCACGTGCTGCATGGTGCCTGCCGTGACTGGCTCGCCCGGCCCGCCGGCATGGGTGACGCCCAGCTCGATCTCCTTGGCGTTGTCCGGATGCTGGACGAACGCCACGTAGCTGTCGGGCGCCAGCTCCACGAAGCCGTGGTAGGTGCCGTCGACGCCGTGCATCCAGTAGAGCGCCTTCAGCGGCAGCCCCAGCACATCGCACCAGAACTCCAGCTGACCCTTCATGTCGCGGGTGGACAGGGCGAGATGGTTCACGCCATTGGGATGCAGTGCAGTCATTCGAGCGGCCCCCCTGCAGCAGTTGCTAGTGACTATATGTCTCGCGCAGCCCTCACTTCGGACCTGAGTGTGCTCAGAAAACTGGCGAGGCAACCATCAGGAGCCAGGTGAACCGGCCTGCTCCACCCCGGTGGCGAGCGCTTCCTTGTGCCGTTCGTAGCTTCCCACCATCTCCAGGAATCGCTCTGGGTTGTAGATGTCCTCCTCGTAGCTCCACAGCCCTTCGCCGGCGTACTTGAGCAGCGAGAAGTTGTACTCCCGATGGTCGGAACCATCGCCAGGGTCGGCCATGCGATTCCAGATCTGGCACACCACCCAGCCCCGCTCGGGGTCGATGATGTACCACTCGATGGGGAACTCGACCATCTCAGATCCCGGCCACTCGCTCATCTGGGACTGGATCCACTCGTAGATCGCCTCGCGTCCGACCATCGTGCCGAAGAAGTGCTCGACGTAGGTGGCGTCCTCGGTGAAGCGGTCGGCCCACTCACGCCAGTCGCCTGTCTCGCCCGCCTTCTTGCTTGCCGCCTGATAGGTGGCAAGCGCCTCGGTGATCTCGTCGCGGCTCCATTGGCTCATGGTCGGCAGTCCTCAAGTGTCGGGCCTCGGGTGCCGCAGCGTAGGCGCAGCGATGCTCAGGACGAGGCCAGCGGGGCCATCACGTGCTCGGCAAAGAGGTCGAATGAGCGGTCCACCTCGTAGGCGGACAGGTCGCCCCAGGCGAACACGCCCACGAAGTAGTCGGTGCCGGCTTCTTCGGCGAACTGCGCGCAATGGGCGCGGATGGTCTGCGGTGAACCGACGACGACCGCCTCGAAGTGCTTGGCCTTGTCGTAGTCGCCGCCGAGGGTCGGGTCGTTGGGCGGGATCATCTCGTAGCGGCGGAACAGCCGGGTCAGATGCTCGGTGAACGCGGCCCAGGTCCGTCGCCCGATCTCGTCCGCCTCGGCGTCGGTGGGCGCCACGATCAACCGGCGCAGCCCGCCGATCATGGGCTCATGGTGACGGCCGATGCCGTTGTCACCCAGAAGCTCGTGGTAACGGGCAGTGCTCGCTGCGACGGCGGCGAGCGGCCCTGCGGCCATGGTGCGCACGCCCAGCTCGGCGGCAGTCTCGAGCTGGCCGGGTCGCCACAGGGGCGGGTAAGGCTTCTGGTACGGCTCGAATTCGATCGGCACATCACGAAACTCGTAGAACTGGCCCTCGAAGCTGAAGTTCCCCTTGGTCTGCATGGTGGCCAGGATGAGCTCCAGCGACTCGTCAGTCTGCGCGACGGCGTCGTCAGGATCCAGGCCCCACAGCAGGTGCTCGGGCACGCTGATGCCCTTGCCGAAGCCGAACTCCAGCCGCCCTTCGGAGAGCTGGTCGAGCATGCACAGCTCTTCTGCCAGCCGGATCGGGTGGTAGAAGGGCAGCAGGTGCACCAGCGAGCAGATGCGGATGCTGCTCGTCCGTTCGATGGCAGCAGCCAGGAACACGTTGATGCTGGGGGCAGCATCCAGTGGGATCAGGTGGTGCTCGGACTTGTGCCACCCCCACACACCGGCCTGCTCGGCCCGCACCAGCAGGTCCAGACGGTGGCGGTAGAGCTGATGCCACGGCACATCGCCCGGTTGTTCGAGCTGGTCGAAGATGCCGAATCGCATGGGCAGCGAGAGTAGTGGTGAGACGGGATGCACGGCTGAGGCGCCACTCGGCCCCGCTCGGGCGACGACTCAGATGATGGCGCTCTCGACGAAGGGCTCGCCGTCGACGATGCGCTGGTAGCCCAACGGCGTCAGGTCGAGCGTTCGGTACTCGCCGTAGGCAATCCACTCCGACACCGCCCGACCGATGGCCGGAGACTGCTGCATGCCGTGCCCGGAGAACCCGTTGGCGAAGATGAGGTTCCCGATCTGGTGGTGCGGTCCGACCACCACGTTGTGGTCGAGGGTGTTGTAGGCGTAATGCCCGGCCCACTGGCTGGTGACCTTGATGCGCTCGAAGGCCGGCACGCGATGCGCGAGAACCGGCCACACCTTGTCCTCGAAGATGTCGTGGTCCATGGCGAAGTCGTCGTAGTCGACCGCGGGGTCCACATCGGGCGTGCAGCCGCACATGTAGGCGTCGCCGTCGCTGCGCATGTGTACGCCGGTCGGGTCGATGGTCAGCGGCAGGGCGCGGTCGAGCGGCTCGGCTGCATCGAAGATGAACGTGTACCGCTTGCGCGGCTCCACCGGCAGAGTCGCGCCCGCCATGCGGGCCACTTCGACGGCGCGCGGCCCAGCGGCGTTCACCAGGGTTCCGCAGCCGACTTCGCGCCCCGACGCCAGCACTGCTGAAGTCACGCGTCCTGCCGCCGTCGTGAGGCCGACGACCTCGTCGGTGACATACGCGACGCCGTTGTGGCGGGCCTTGCGTCGCCACCAGTCGAACATCGTGCCCGAGTCGAAGTAGCCCTCGTCGGTCAGGTTGTGGCTGCCGCAGATGATGTCGTCGACGTTGTAGAAGGGATAGTCGGCCGTGATCTCGGCCGGGCTCATGATGCGAGTGCCCGAACCGAGCTCGGCCTGAATGGCCTGGTTGCGACGCAGCGTGTCGGCGAAGTTCTCATCGGCGGCGAGGTACATGTAGCCGAAGTGGTGGACGAAGATGTCGGGGATCTCCGGATCGCCGCCGAGGCGTTCCCGGAAGTTGCGCACGAAGTCGGCGCTGAAGCGGGAGATCTGCACGTTCAGCGGGTTCGAGAACTGCTGGCGCATGCAGCTGTTGGTGTGGGTCGTGGACGCATTGACGTAGGTCGGATCCCGCTCGACCACCAGCACCGATCCGTCGAAGCCGTCGCTGGCCGACAGCGCCCAGGCGATCGACGACCCCATCACGGCTCCGCCCACGATCACTACGTCATATGCATCGCGCACCGATCACCTTCCCGCCGGCAGCCCCAGCAAGGCGTGGGACCGCGCTTGTCGATGTCGAACGCCCAAGATGATGGCAGCCGCTGCTCCGGCTGCCCGGCGCTGCGAAAGCATGCGTACCGGCAGCCGTGTGCTGTCGGGAACAATGGCTTGCGACAGCGACGCTGGTTGACGGGGAGGTCTGGCATGAGGCTGGAGGGCAAGGTGGCATTGATCACCGGGGCCGGCAGCGGCATCGGACGTGCCACGGCGATGCGCTTCGCCGCGGAGGGAGCGCGGATCGTCGCGGTCGACATCGCCGAATCGGTCGACGACACCGTGGCCGAGGTGCTTGCAGCCGGCGGCGATGCCATCGCTGCGCGAGCCGATGTCTCGGTCGAGTCCGATGTCACTGCCGCATTCGGCCGAGCCGAAGAGCACTATGGCGGACTGGACGTGGCGTTCAACAACGCCGGCATCATGCTCGACGACGACACCGACGCTGTCGCGACCGGCGACGACACCATCGACCGCACCTTCGACGTCAACGTCAAGGGCGTGCTGTACGGCTGCAGGTATGCCGTGGAGGCGATGCGGCGCCGCGGAGGGGGTTCCATCATCAACACCGCCTCGTTCGTGGCTTCGGTGGGCGCGGCCACACCGCAGATCGCCTACACCGCCTCCAAGGGGGCAGTGCTGGCGCTGACGCGCGAGCTGGCGGTCGTTCATGCCCGGGAGAACATCCGCGTCAACGCGCTCTCACCCGGCCCGCTGCGCACCGAGATGCTGATGTCGTTTCTCGATACGCCCGAGAAGCGCCAGCGACGCCTGGTGCACGTGCCGATGGGGCGCTTCGGCGAAGCAGACGAGATGGCGTCCGCAGCCCTGTTCCTCGCCTCCGACGACGCGTCCTACATGACGGGCGCCGATCTGCATGTCGATGGAGGCCTCACTGCCGCGTACGTCACACCCGAGTAGCAGCGGAGCCTGCGGAGCCAGGCGGGCGGCGCTCGCAACTCATCGAGCCGACGGGCTCGGCGAAAGTAGTGTCCGAGCCACAGAGCGGCGGAACAGTAGCCGCCGCACGGTCAACAGATCGGGGGGCGGGATGCTTGGTCCGTATCGAGTGCTGGATCTGACTGACGAGCGCTGCTGGTTCGCGGGCAACCTGCTGGCTCAGCTCGGCGCTGACGTGGTGCTGGTGGAGCCCCCGGGAGGGCGGCCGCGCGGCTACGCGTACGACGCCTACAACCGTGGCAAGCGATCGGCCGTTGCCTCGGACGCGGCCGCCGTCGCGGCGCTGGCGGCGGGGGCAGATGTGGTGCTGCACAACGACGGCACACCATTCGATCTCGATCTCGGCGCGCTGCGCGACGCCAACGACCGGCTCATCACAGTCCACATCACGCCGTGGGGCGAGACCGGCCCCAAGGTCGGCTGGCAGGCAACAGACCTGACGCTGTTCGCATCCAGCGGCCAGCTGGCGGTGACCGGCGACAGCGATCGGCCTCCGGTGCGCATCAGCGTCCCGCAGGCCTGGCTGCACGCCAGCGCGCAAGCTGCGGTCGCTGCGTCGGTGGCTCTCGAGCATCGGGCCCGCACAGGGCGCGGCCAGCACGTCGACCTCTCGACACAGCAGGCGGTCTGCGAGACAGCCTTGTCAGCGATCCTGTACGCCCCAGCCGGCTTGGCCGAGGTGCAACGCGAGGCGGGCGGGGTGCGCTTCGGCGACCTGATGCTGCGCACGATCTACCCCTGCCAAGACGGCTACATGATCGTCACTGTCGCTTTCGGTCCGATGATCGGGCCGATGGTGCAGCGCTTCCTGTCCTGGATGCATTCCGAAGGTTTCTGCGATGACGACATGCTGCACAAGGACTGGGTGAACCTCGCCCTGCTCTTGCAGAGCGGCGAGGAGAGCATCGATGTCATCCAGCAACTGATGGACAACATCGCTGCCTTCTGCTTGACCAAGACCAAGGCCGAGATGATCGAACGCGGCCTGCAGGATTCACTGCTGGTGTGCCCGGTCAACACCCTTCGAGACGTGCTCGACAGCCCGCAGCTGGCGGCTCGTGACTTCTGGGACGATGTCGGCGACGTCCGGCTGCCCGGGCGCTTCGTGCTCGCCACGGGCACGCCGCTCGCGCCGCTCAGCCAGGCTCCCGAGGCGGGTGCCCACACCGCGGAAGTGGCCGACGACTGGGCCTGCACCGATTCGGAACCGTCACCCAGCGAGCCACTGCCTGAAGGTGCACCTGCGGATCGTCCGTTGGCCGGGCTCAAGGTGGCAGACCTGGCTTGGGTCGCGGCAGCCCCGCTCGCCACCAAGATCCTCGCCCACTGGGGCGCCACGGTCGTGCGGGTCGAGACGCAGAATCGGCCTTGCCTGCTGCGGGGCGCATTGGGACATCGCGATGACGTGCCCGATCAGGAGAACGCCATCGCCTGGCATTCCACCAATGCCAACAAGAAGACGATCTCGCTCGATCTGTCCAAGGCCGAGGCCCGTGAGGTCGTGCGTGATCTGGCTGGGTGGGCAGATGTGGTCGTCGAGTCGTTCACGCCCGGCACGATGGCCGCGTGGGGCTTGGGCTACGGAGATCTCCGGAAGATCAATCCGGATCTGGTAATGGTCTCGAGCTGCGTGATGGGCCAGACCGGTCCGTTCCGGCAGTTCGCAGGCTTCGGGAACATGGCGGCGTCGATCGCCGGGTTCTTCGATATCACCGGTTGGGAGGATCGGGGGCCAGCCGGCCCGTACCTGGCCTACACCGACTACTGCTCGCCGCGCTTCACCGTGTGCGCGCTGCTCGCGGCACTCGATCACCGCCGCCGCACGGGCGAGGGCCAGCACCTGGATTTCTCCCAGATGGAGGCAGCCGTGCACCTGCTGGCACCGGCGATCGCCGAGATGCAGGCCACCGGTGAGATGCGCAGCCGCCGCGGCAACGCCGACGACGAGATGGTGCCCCACGGCGTGTACCCGACGATGGGCGACGACGAGTGGATCGCCATCGCGGTGGAGGACGACGAATCGTGGCGCTCGCTGGCCACAGAGATGCGTCGGGAGGATCTCGCCGAGCTCGACAGCGCTGCCCGGCGAGAACGCCAAGCCGAGCTGGACGAGATTGTGACGGGGTTCACCTCCCGCCAGAACGGGCCGGGCCTCACCCATCGCCTGCAGGCGCATAGCATCGCCGCGCACCACGTGCAGAACTCCGGTGCCTGCCTCAACGACCCGCAGCTCGCCCATCGCGGTCATTTCCAGTGGGCGCCGCACGGTTACGTACGTCGGACCGTCGTCGACGCGATCCCCTACACGCTGTCTGCTGCGCACAACGGCTTTTCCTGGGCAGGTCCCACCTACGGCGAGCACACCATGGAGATCCTCGGGGATCTGCTGGGCTACGACGCCGACCGCATCGCAGCGCTGGCCGTTGCCGAGGCGCTCGAATGAGCGGCGATCCGCCGTCGCCGCGGCTGGAGCTGGCCGTCGGCGACATCACGTCTGAGCAGGTCGACGCGATCGTGAATGCGGCCAATGAGACGCTGCTGGGAGGGGGCGGTGTCGACGGCGCCATCCACCGCGCTGCCGGCCCTGACCTGCTCGCTCACTGCCGGACGCTCGGCGGCTGCCCCACCGGTCAGGCCAAAGTCACGCCCGGATTCGGGCTGGCTGCACGATGGGTCATCCACACGGTCGGTCCGATCTGGCACGGGGGTGACCAGGGCGAACCCGAGCTGCTGGCCTCGTGCTACCAGCAATCGCTGGCCCGGGCCGACGAAGTCGGCGCCCGCTCAGTCGCCTTCCCGGCAATCTCGACCGGCGTGTACGGCTACCCGATGGCACCTGCCACACAGATCGCCGTCAACACCGTCCGCAGCACGCCGACACACGTCGATCTGGTCCGCTTCGCCTGTTTCAACGACGAAGCGTTGAGCGCCTACCGAACGGCGCTGGCAGATTGAACGAGGAGTGACATCGCGTTCTGCGAGCATTCACGGACGATTGACAGATTCCCGGATAAGACTCGGTCGTTGTGAGCCTGAGATCGCGCTGCTCGACAGCGCTCATGCTGGCCCTGGCCGTCAGTGCTGTGCACGTCGTGACGACAGCGGCGCCAGTGGCCGCCCATACCGGCCTGGAGTCTTCGCAACCATCTGACGGGCAGGTCGTCGTTGAGCCAGTCGGAAGCATCTCGCTGACCTTCAATCGCCCGGTCGAGCCAGCGGGCGACGGGTTCACTGTGTCCCAAGGACCAGGCCAACAATTCCTGCCTGACTCGTTGAGCTCAGCCGACAATCGGGTGTGGCGGTTGCACTTCGATACGCCGCTGGGCAACGGCGTCTATGAGGTTTCGTGGCGGGTGACGGCAGAGGATGGCCACGTCGTCGAGGGCACGTTCGCATTCACCGTCGATGTGCCGGTTGCCGAATCCCCCGCAGAGTCGTCCACGGACTCCGCCACAGACCCACCAACGGAACCCTCTGACAGCGCCGCTGGAGCAGGCGACGTTGCCGAGGAGCCGCCCACGGGCACGAGCGCGGCAGGCAGCGCCGACGCCGGATCGACGAGTCCGACGACCACGTTGGCGGCAGGCGGCGAGACGCCGTCGGTGGCCACAGCAGCGCCTCCCCCGACGGCAGCATCGGTGGCCACAGCAGCCGCGGAATCCGGTGATGCGCCCGGGGACGGCACACCCCGCCAGGCGCGACGCAGCTCAGGAGCCACAGGAGCCGAACGGCTGGCAGAGGCCTTGCGAATCCTGGGTCTGCTCGCGACGCTGGCCATCGTCGGCGGGCTCGCATTTGCCGCGTTCATCGTGCGCGGTGAGCCATCGGAACGAGCCCGAGTGCACCGCGTGCTGTTCATCAGCGGGATCGTCCTCGTCGCCGCGGCCGTGGCGACCGCGCTGACCCAAGCGGCTGTATTCGAGGATGACTGGGGTGCAGTCGTGTCCCCTGATGCGATCGCCGACGCACTCACGGCGCCCTTGGGCATCGCCGTCGGCTCGCGCGTGCTCGGCGGCCTCGTCGTACTTGCCCACGCGCGCCCGCACGCTACGAGTGCCGGCCGGATCCGCTTCCGCACCCTCGGGTTGATCGGCGCGGCGCTGGTGACTGTCTCGTATTCCTTCGACGGTCACACGGTCACTGAGGGGCCGAGACTGCTGCACGCCGCGGCCAACGCGACCCATGTGACTGCTGCTGCCGTGTGGAGCGGAGGCCTGGTGTTGCTCGCCGACGTGCTCCGGCGCCGTCGCGGTGAAGCCGGGTTGGTCGGGCCGGTGATGCGTTTCTCGCAGTTGGCATCTGTGTCGCTCGTGCTCGCCGGTGTCGCCGGCACCGTTATGGCCGTGCTCGTGATGGATCGATTTGCCGATCTATGGTCAACGGGATGGGGTCGCCTGCTGATGGCAAAGATTGCCCTCGTGGCCTTGGCCGCGGTGATCGGTGCGCGCAATCGCTGGGTGCACATGCCGACAGCGGCACAGCACGCCAGGATGCAAGCGCAGCCCTTGGTTCAGCAGGGCCTCCTCAGGGCAGTGAGCATCGAGGCCGCCGTCCTGGTGGCGGCCGGCGTCGTCACGGCGTTCCTGGTCGGAGCGTCCGCCCTGTGACCCGACTCAGGACCTCGCTCCCGTGGGCAGCAACCATGGTCGCCGTGTGCGCGATCGCCCTTGCGTGCGCTGCCGATGCCGATGATGCGGACGACGCATCGTCCGCCGAGCCGGCACCCACGGTCACGTCGGACGCACCTCCGCCTCCGACAACCGCTGCTGCGCCGGCTGTGCCCGACGGTGCCGCGGTGTACCAGCAGTACTGCGCCGAGTGTCACGGCGTCGACCTGCGCGGCACCGACAAGGGTCCCTCGCAGCTCTCGATCGTCTACGAGCCGAACCATCACGGCGATTACGCGTACCGAGTGGCCATCCGCGACGGCACTCGGGAACACCACTGGTGGTTCGGCGACATGCCACCCGTGGAGGGCATCGACGATCTTGAGATCGAGAAGGTGATCAGCTACATCCGCGCCGAGCAGGAGCGCCTCGGCTTCGAGGAGTGACCCGCAATCGTCGTTGCGACTTCAGGATTCGACCGGCTGCGTGGTCCTAATCTCACGGCACTCGGCCGAACCGAGTGCTCGTACCCGCGACAACGAACGGAGGCAACGACATGCCCAAGCGGATCCTGCTCACCGGAGCCTCGACGGGCATCGGGAATGCGACTTTGCAGCGACTCGTCGCCGAAGGTCACGAGGTCGTCAACCTCGACATCAAGGACGCCCCTGACGGCGCTGCGGAACATCATCACTGCGATCTGTCGGATCCGGCTTCGATCGAGAGCGTGGTCGCCGGTCTTGACGGCACGTTCGACGGTCTGGGCAACATCGCCGGCGTGGCCGGGAGTATGGGCGCCGAACTCGTGCTGCGGGTGAACGTGTACGGGCTGCGGCACATCACCGAGACGCTGCTGGCTGCGGGCAGGCTCAACGATTGCGCGTCGATCGTGAACATCGCGTCGCTCGCCGGCATGGTGTGGGATAGGCACCGCGACCGGATTGCGGAGTTGGACGCAGCCGAGGACTTCGCTGCGGGCATCGAGGTTGCGCAGGCATATGACCGGGGAGGCCCGAACGCCTACACGCTGTCGAAGGAATGGGTGGTGTCCTACACCAAGCAGCTCGCGGGCCAGGTGCTCGACCGTGGCATCCGGGTCAACTCGGTCAGTCCCGGTCCGGTGAACACTCCCCTGTTCCCGTACTTCGAACAGGACGCGGGCGTCGAGCAGATGGCGTGGCTGAACGAACAGGTCGGCCGGGTTGCTACCCCCGAGGACCAGGCCGAGGTGGTGACCTGGCTGCTGGTCGGCGATTCGGGCTGGGTCAACGGCGTGGACCTGCCGGTCGACGGCGGCCTCTCAGCAGGCATGACCGTCGGATGGGCCAACCCCAAGGACTCGCCCGCATCACGTTCGCGCCGCTCGTGAGCGCTGCAATGCTGTAGCTCGACTCGTGACTGCACCGCACACATGACCTCTGCAACCGGGCTCGTTCGCACTCCGACAGGTCAAACAGGGATCACCTTCACGCGGAGCCGAGCTGCATCGGCGAGCGAATCGATGTCGGCCGGGTCGGAGGTCACAATCTGATCACCGGGGCGGCACAGTGCGACGAGTGCCGCGTCGATGGCGTCAGTCAGGCCGGCCCTCGCCAACAGGACACCGGCCCTGCGACCGAGGTCATTGTCGAGCGGAACGACAAGGGTGCCGAGCATTGCCCTCGCCAACCGGACCTGCCGTCCCGATCCGCCTCGCCACACCTGCGCCACAATGCCCCCGTGGGTCAGCGGCGGGCTGCCTTGGAGGAGTGCATCGTCCACCCTTCGCCAGAGGGCCCGATCGTTACGCTCCAACGCGATGAACGCGCCTGCGTCAAGCACCAAGCTCACGCTGTGACCTTCGACGTACCCCGTCGGCGCGGACCTGCTCGGCGGCGATCTCGTCGAGCCGACGTTGCTCCGCCACTTCCTCCGGGGTGATCTTGCCGAACTCTGCTTCGTAATCCGCAATTGCCTCGCCGAGTGCTTTGAGGCGGCGTCTGTTCTCGCTCTTGTCGGCCATCGCCTGATTTACCCAGGCGCTCACTGACGAAGCGTCGCCGTCGTTCACCGCAGCGCGGGCTTCATCAAGAAGATCTGCATCGATCGTCAAGGTAACCCGACGCTTTGTCATACCTTCATCGTATTGCGGGCGCGCCAGCGCACACGCGCCCGGCGCGCTGCCGCCGCCCAGATGCTGCCCACGATCTTCGAGGCGGCGAGCAGTGCACGGTCAGGCGGCAGCGAGCTCGGACATACGAGCGAGCACCTCTACTTGGCAGCGAGCTCAGACATGCGAGCAAGCACATCGACACCGATCTGGTCGTAGACGTGCAGCAGGTCGATGAGCACCCAGTTCTCCCGGATCTTGCGCTCAACTGAGCCATCGGGCCCCTCCCGCCGCTCGACGCGCCAGAAGTCCAAGCTGCGCATCGTGATCTGCTGACCGGAGGCCGCGATGCCGATAGGGAAGGCTGATGCCCGATGCGGTGCTGCATACGCAACCATCGTGAACGACGGTCGGCAACTCCGCACTCTGCGCTCAGGCAGCGACTGGACCAGCGACAACACTCACGAACTCGTGCAATAGCGTGATGGCGGGCCGGCGGCACGCCGCGTGGCCCGTCGCACCACCCTTGGAGCCGCTGGCATGACCTCCGCAACCGGCCTCGTGCTCACCGAACCGCGATCCTTTCAGCAGCGCAGCTTCGAGCTGCCCGAGGTCGGCGCAGACGACGGGCTGCTGCGGATCGAGGCGTGCGGGCTGTGCGGCACCGATCACGAGCAATACACGGGGCACATCACCAACCGACATGCGTTCATCCCCGGGCACGAGGTGATCGGCGTGGTGGAGGAACTGGGCGATGCTGCCGCTCAGCGGTGGGGCGTGAACGCGGGGCAGCGGGTGGCGGTCGAGGTGTTCCTGTCGTGCCGGGACTGCGAGCAGTGCCGATTGGGGCTCTACCGGCGGTGCGAGCGCAACGGGCTGGCCACGATGGTCGGCTTCACCGACGCTGACACGCCGCCGGGTCTCGGCGGCGGGTACGCCTCGCACCTGTACCTCCGGCCCGACTCGATGCTGATGGCAGTGCCCGACGAGCTGGATCCGGTCACCGCCACGCTGTTCAACCCGCTGGGCGCCGGGATCCGATGGGCGGTGGAGATCCCCGATACTCAGCCCGGCGATGTGGTGGCCATCCTGGGACCTGGCGTACGCGGTCTGTGCTCGGCTGCGGCGGCAAAGGAGGCTGGTGCCGGCTTCGTCATGGTGACCGGCTTGGGCGAACGTGACGCCGAGCGTCTCGCGCTGGCCCCGGCATTCGGTGCCGACCTAGCGGTGGATGTCGCCGAGACCGACCCCAACCGTGCGCTGCGTGATGCCGCCGGCGCCAAGGCCGACGTCGTCATCGATGTCACGGCCAAAGCACCCGCCGCTCTCGCACAAGCGGTCCAGCTCGCTCGGCCCGGCGGCACGATCGTGCTTGCGGGCACCCGCGGCTCCCCCGAGACGCCGGGCTTCGACCCCGACCACATCGTCTACAAGGAGCTGCGAATCTTCGGAGCGCTGGGCGTCGACGTCACTGCCTACCGCAAAGCGCTCGACCTGCTGGTGTCAGGCCGCTACCCCTTCGCGGAATTGCCCCGCCAAGTAGCGGGCTTCGACGACCTCGAGCCCCTCATCCAGACGCTCGCCGGCGAGCGCCCCGGCAGTCCGCCAGTTCATGGCGTCTTCGCGCCATGAACCATCAAACACAGCATGGCGTCTTTGCGCCGTGAACCATCAAACACAGCACGGAGTGTTCGCACCGAGTCCAGCCGAGTACTAGGAGACCATGCATGAGCCGCCCGACCTTCGAGACGTTCAACCAGAAGTGGGCCGACAAGGTGATCGGCCGGGTGTCGCGCAGCGGCATCGACGGCTACCTGGGCATCAAGGCGACCGAGTTCGAAGCCGGTCGCCTGGTGTGCGAGATGCCGATCACGGACGAGCTCATCACCGCGATGGGCACCATGCACGGCGGCTGCCTCTCGGCCATGTGTGACCACGTGCTGGGCGTGGTCATGTACCCCGTCATGCCGCCCGGCTACTGGGCAGCCACCACTGAATTCAAGATCAATCTGCTGGCGCCGGTCACCGGCGGCACCTGCGTCGCCACTGCCGAGATCATCTCCATGAGCAAGCGGCTGGCCGTCGTGCGCATCGAGATCACCAACGGCGACCGCATGGTTGCCGTCGCCCAAGGCACCACCACCATCGTCGCCCCCAAGAACGCCAGCTGACGCTGCCTACGGAAGGAGTGCCACCCAATGCCTGAACAGAGCCGACTCTCGTACATCCAGCACATGGTCCTGATGATGGTGATCGCCGTTGTCGGCTGGGCCGTGTTCCTCGGGCTGTTCCTGCTGATCTTCACCGACAGCTACGAGCCGTCGGTGTCCCGGACGGTGTGGTGGGTGTGGCTGCTAGTCGGCACCATCGTGACGGTCATCACGATGTTCGTGTGCTTCCGGCTGCTGCAGACGCCGCGGCAATGGCGCAGCTCAGCTGCAATCGCCCTGTTCGCGCCGGCGATGTGCCTCGACGCCCTGACCACCACCTACTACAACGACTGGTTCGACCAGGGCATCCACGACGACACCGCCTACTCGGCGCTCATTCTCGGCGCCGCCGGCATCGGATTGCTGCTGGCCATGTTCATCAACAAGCCCACCGCCGACAAGTCCTGAATCCGCTGACGGCAGTCAGGCGGTGCTTGGCTGCCGGCGCAGGAGACGCTTGAGGGCGTTGACGGCTGGCGTCCAGAACCACTCGGGCTCGGTGAACCGGCGGTGATTCTCGCCGGGCAGCTCCATGGGGTCGTAGTAGTTCTTGTCGGTGTTCTTCTTCAGGTACGTCGATTTCTTCAGTACCTGCAGGGCGGCGTACACGGTGCCCTTGTGCGTCCAGCCTTGGCGGTGGTAGTTCCAGTTGTCCGGCGCGAGGTGCTGCGCTGCGTCGAAGTGCCGAAGCGCGCGCTCGCTGTCGCCCAATGACTCGAAGTGCAGCGCCAGCTTGAATGTGGGTTCGGCCAACAGCGTGTCGTCGTCAACGGGCTTGAGATGCGCCGCCAGCTCCTCGGCCGACCAGACGAACTCGCTGTCGGGTCCCCGCTCGATCCAGTCCCGGGTCGCATGGGCGAATGCGTCATTGCCGAGGCGGACCCTGCCGAGCCCGAAGTTGATGGTGGTCTCGTCGGGAAACACGCCCTCGTTGCTGCGGACGATGCGCCCGTCCTCGTCGATCCACGCGCCCGAGGGCACGTTGACCCAGCCGAACAGCGAGCTGATGCGGTGCGTCGGATCGACAATGCACCGGTACGTCGGCGTGGCCTTGTCAAACCACTTGCCCGCCGCGGCCTCCCCTTGGGAGTCTTCGGCGACGCTGATCAGCTCGAACCGGTCCGGTCCGATCGATTCGTACAGCTCCTGCCACACGGGCAGGTTCACCCGGCAGCCTCACCACGACGCCCAGGTGAACAACACCACCTTGCGGCCCCGCAGATCGGACAGTCGCACCGTGTCGCCGCTGCGGTCGGTCATCTCGAAGTCGGGGGCGAGTCCCGACTCCAGCCCCAAGCGGCGCACTTCGGGCACCGAGCCGAGGCTCCACACGTCGCCGTCGCGCACGTGCTTCTGGCCGATCTTGTCCGCAAATGCCGAGTAGCAGAACCACACCCAGTCATCGGCGTCGGCGATCCACGCCTCTCGCTCGGGCTCGAACAGCGGCACGCAGATCTCGCCGAGGCACACGCCCTCGGGCTTCAGCTGCCAGCCGGTGGCCTGCTTGAGCTGATCGACCCGCACCCACAGGCTGCCGGTGTCATCGCTTCGCTGAGCGATGTCGCTGCTGCGGTCACTCGTCAGGACGATCACGGATGACCTCTGCTCTCGTGCCCTGCGTCAGCCGACGGCACCCTCGGGGGAGGACCTAGGGAAGCGCTCCGCCTTCTGTCATGCCGAGCAGTATCTGACCGTACTGCTCGTAGGTGACCGCCGACACCATCAGGTGCGACTGCACGGTGTAGATGTCACGCAGGATGCGCTGCATGTCGTTGCCGTCCATCACCGCGCTGCCGCCGGTGAAGCGGAACAGCTCGCTCACGAGGTCGACCGCCTCGTCGGTGCACCACACTGCTGCCGCCTGTGCCTCGGTGACCAGAGCCGGATCGGGCGGACCCGCGGCCGCCGAGTCGAACATGCGCTCGAGCGAATCGGCCATCGCCAGCGCGCACGCGCTCATGCGGATCGTGCCCTGACCGATGGTCCGCTGGAACACCTGCCTGTCGGCAAGGCTGATGCCGCCGAGGTAGCCCCGCCTCTTCTCGATCGCCGACTCGGTCATCGTCTGCAGCGCCAGACGTCCAAGCGCATAAGCGAAGCTGCCGTGCTCGTTGACGACGAATGCGGGCAGCCCAAGGCGCATGAGCGCGCCGCCCTTCGGCGGCTCGCCCGAGAAAACGTCGACCGCGAAGCCGTCGGGGACGAAGACGTCGTCCAGCTCGTAGTCGCAGCTGCCCGTGCCTCGCATGCCGAGCGTATGCCAGTTGTCGTGCAGGATGGCATCGCTGGTCGGCGCCATTGCCCTGATGACCGGCGGCCCATCGCCTTCGCAGAACACCGGCGCGGCCACCCAATCGGAATGCTCGACACCGCTGCCCCAGGCCCACCGGCCCGACACCCGGTAGCCGCCGTCAACCTTGCGGGCCGATCCCCCAGGCCGCAGCGACGCAGCCATGAAGGGGAATCCGTCAGCCAGAACGCTCTCGACGGTCTCGTCGGGCAGCGTCGACAGCATGGCCCCGGTCGCTGAGGCGGTGATGAACATGCACCACGCGGCCGCCGGGTCGATCATCGTCACCGCCTCGATCACGTCCATCTGTGTGACCGGGTGGGCTTCGGCGCCGCCCAGAACCCTCGGCGACTTCATCTTGAACAGCCCCGAAGACCGCAGCGCCTCCACCGAGGTCGGCGACAAGCGCCGCAACTGCTCGGACTCGTCACGGCCCGCCGCCAGCGCATCGGCGACCGAATCGACGGCTGCCAACAGGTGAGCCCGGTTGGCTTCCCGGTCCTCGGGGAACTCGTTGTCGCGGGCGTTCACTGCTCGCTCAGATCGCGTCGACGATGTGCTGGAGCCCGCTGAGGTCTCTCGACAGCAGCGACGCGCGGATCTCGTTGGGCTGCTCCGCGAACTTCGGGTCGCACTGGGGCCCGTTGAGGCTGTGAATGCCGGATTCGTCCACGGTGGGGCCCCACTGGCTTCCGCCGTTGAAGCCGAGCTGGCCCGGATCGGTCATGTCGATCGTGTTGGGGCCGTAGCCCGCATCCACGCGATCGCCGTCGCACATGTGCTCGTGGACATGCCCGTAGGGATCGTGCCAGTAGTCGTAAATCTGCGAGCCGTAGACGTGACGGCCGACTCCCCATGCCAACGCGTAGGGCGCACCCTCGGCTGCACGCTCCCGCAAGTGCATGTGGCCGCGGAACACGTCGTCCATGCTGAACACCTCGAATGCGGCGTGGCTGAATTGCGCCTCAGGCGTGCCGTCCATCAGCGCGAGCACCAGGATGCTGTGATGGTCGGTCAGCGCATCGCCCCGGTCCATCCGCAGGAACTGGAACATCACATCGGAGCCTGTCGTCGCTATGAGCTCCACGAGCGGCTGCGGGAAGTGCTCTTCGGCCCCGGGCGGGATGATCATCCGGGCCGAGTCGCTGACGAGCATGCCGAAGGTGTCCGCCAGGCACGTCATGAAGGCCTGATGGGCGCCCGGCGGCACCGCTGCCACGACGTGACCGAGCCGGTACACCTCGGCGGGGCCGGGGTCCTTCTTGATCGGGTAGCGGTTGCCGACCACGTCCTGCTCGACGCCCACTCGATCGTCCACGCCGGCGTGGTTGTAGGTGTGGCGGTCACGCCGCGGCGCGAGCGGCTCGGCGTGCTGGCCGTGCACCGCCTCGAGCACAAAGCCGGTGATCGGCTCGACGAAATGGACTCGCTTGCCGCCGCCGAGCTGGCCCTCGGCGCCGCCGATGTCGTGCACCGGCGAGCAGCCCGGGACCGCGTCGGCGAGGGCTGCCAAGTCTTCCTCGGAATCGACTTCGAACGCCCAGCCGACGAACTTGGCAGGGCCCCGATGCACGACATGGAGGAACGGCATCGGCTCCAATCCGCGAGAGAGCAGCAGATCGTCGTCCCGGTGCACAACGACGAGGCCGAAATCTGTGACGAAGCGCTCCATTGCATCCAGATCGGGCGCCGAGAACCGGACGTAGGCAACGTCGGCCGCCTTCACGATCGGCGTCGCTGTGTCGGGCAGTACTGCGGTGTCAGCCATGTCGCCTCCTCACCGGCGCAAGTACGGTAACCCAGCGGTCCGATCTCATCCGGAGCAGTCGCAAGCGGTCGCAATGCGGCTGCGGGCCGTACAGCGAAGGAAGGTGATCCCCATGGATCTCGGTTTGGCCGGTCGCTCGGCGATCCTGATGGCATCCAGCCGAGGATTGGGCCGGGCCTGCGCCCACAGCGTGGCCCGCGAGGGCGTCAACGTGGTGATCAACGGCCGCACTGCGGACGACGTTCGGGAGACCGCCCGCGACATCGCCTCGGCCTACGGCGTGAGCACGTTCGCCGTGGTCGGCGACGCCACCGAGGCCGACGTGCAGGACGAACTGCTGGCAGCGTGTCCCGAGCCCGACATCGTGCTGCTCAACGGCGGGGGTCCCCCCTTCAGCCGATTCGGCGACATCGAGCCCGAGCAGTGGCAGGACACGGCACAACGGCTGCTGATCTCGCCGCTGCTGTTCGTGCAGCGAGTCGTGTGGGGCATGGCCGAGCGCGGCTTCGGACGGATCGTGACGATCACCTCAGCCATGGTGAAAGCCCCCAATCCCGCACTCAGCCTGTCGGCGGGTCCCCGGCTGGGCCTGACCGCCGTGCTCAAGGCGCTGTCCAAGGACGTTGCCAAGGACAACGTGACGGTCAACCAGCTCCTGCCCGAGCGCTTCGACACCGAGCGTCAGCTCTACATGGCCAGCATCCAGATGGAGCGCCGGGGCATCTCCTACGAGGAGGCCCGGGCCGAGCAGGAGCAGTCGATCAACGCCGGGCGACTGGGTCGGCCCGAGGAGTTCGGCGACGCGTTCGCGTTCATGTGCTCGTCGCAGGCCGGCTTCATCAGCGGCCAAAGCCTCCAGCTCGACGGCGGCAGCTACGGCGGGGTCTTCTGAGCCGCGGCTGAGCAGCGCCTCAGCTCGCCGACGGGGGCGGCACGGCTTCGTCGGGCAGCCAGTTGCCGTGAAATCCATAGGGCACGCGTTGGGGCAACGGCACCCGGGCCAATGGAGGGCGGCCGAGGTCGCGGGCATCGAGAATGACCAGCTCGCTGCCGTCGGTTGTCTCGTCGTAGACGTAGGACATCAGCCAGCCGTCGTCCTCGGCGCTGCCGTCAGGATCTGGGACGAACACGGCCTCTGCGCTCCCCCGCCCGGGGCCGTGGTCGTGAAACTCGGCATTGCCGGTCTCGTAGTCGATCTTGAAGTTGGCACCGGGGATGAGCCCGTCGCCGACACCCACCGTGTAGCCAAAGCGATGTCTGCGGGCGGTCCGATCAGCCCGGACCTGGGGGAACTCGTGGAACCGGTCGTCGACGCGTTCCTCGCTGACATGGCGGGTCGCCGGGTCGACAGTCCAGCGGTCGAGCGTGGGTCGGGAATCTCCGGCCGGGCCCAGCTTGTCGCGATCGAACATCTTGTCGTAGCGGCACAGGTCGATCACCACGCGCCCGTCGCCATCCTCGTAGGCATTCAGCGGGTGGAACACGTAGCAGAGCCCGACATCGCACCAGATGATCTCGTCTGCTGTTCCGTTGCGGGGAAGCAAGCCGACCCGGGCGCCGTAACCGGGATCCCAACGGAATGGGAACGACGCTTCCTCACTGAGCGCGAGTTCGAGGTCGACCGTCACCGGCAGGTCGTATATGACCGCATAGTTCTCGGTGAGCGACATGTCGTGGATCATCGACATGCCCGGCAGCGGGACATCGATCGTCTTGCGCACTCGACCGCCGGAGCCAACCACCACGTACTCGACGTGATCGAAGAGGTCCTGCCACGCATAGCAGACCGCGTGCAGCTCGCCGCTGGCGGGATCCAGTTTCGGATGAGCTGTGAATCCGGTCTTCAGCGTTCCGGAGAAGTCGTTGCGACACACCGTCTCGAGCTCGTAGCCCATCTCCACCGGCACCACGCCCGCTTCGACGAGCGCCCACGTCGTTCCGGCGAAGCCCCAGACGCTCGTGTTCGCAGAGAAGTCGAGCGTGCCGACCGGCCCCGGCACCGCAGGCTCGCCGAGTGCCTCGACGACGTCGTGGCCGCGCACCCAGCGGTTGCGGTACCACTCGGCACGGCCGCCGCGCAGCCGCACGCCGTGCACCATGCCGGTGCCGACGAACCAATGACTCTTCGCCGGGTCGGTGGGCGCGATCGGGTTCGGCCCGTTGCGCAGATAGCGGCCTTCCAGCGCTGCGGGTATCTCGCCGATCACGTTGAGATCGAACGCCGTGACCTCGGTGGGCACTGGGGCGAAGTTGCCCTCGCTGTAGGTGTTGGTCTGCTGCGTCTGGGCAGTATCGGTCATGCGGCTTAGGTTTGCAGATCAGTCACGATGGGCGTGCCCTCGCGAAGCCGCGCTGCACTCCCACGTCTCCGTCACTCGGCATTGATTCACAGATCGGCGTAGCGACCGATGACGTTGCGGGTCACCGCCGACACGTCGTCGTGCTCGAGCCCATAGGCCCAGTCGGTGCAGCCGGTGGTGAACACCTCGCCGCTGCCCCGCTCGAACCAGCCCATCACGGCCGCGCCGTACGCGAAGCGCTCCCGGTTCTCGGGCGTGTCGCCGCCCCCGAGGCGCTCGGTCACCCAGTTGAGCTCGCCGATGTAGCTGTCGGGCATGCCGGGCGGCGCTTCGGCGGTCTCCCACAGGTGAGCCGGGGCAGTGCCGAGCACCTCGAAGTTGGGCGGCGTGCCGCCGCTGGGCTTGGCGACCGGCAGCCCGTCCACCAGCTCGAGCTCGCAGCCGTCGCACTCGTAGCCCACCACCACCGATTCGCCGCCGACCACGTCGCCTGCGATCAGCCGCAAGCCGTCGAACGCCCAGTGGCCCGGCCTCCAGATCGTGTACCCGCCGGAGCCTTTCGGGGCGCGGCGGCAGTGGGCGTAGCCGCCGCGGGTGAACGAGACGCCGGTCATCTCGTTCTCAGGCCGGCCGGTGAGCGGGTCGCTCCACATGGTGGACACGGTGTGCTGCTCGTCGGTACCCATCACCGGGTCCAGGTCGAAGTCGAGCTTGTAGCCGATGACGCGGTCGTCTTCGCCGAATCGCACCTGCCAAAACGACGTGTTGCCCGAGAAGAACGCAGCCGCGCCGCCGCCGTCCACCCAGCCCTCGACGTGGTCTCGCATTTCGGCCGACCAGTACTCGTCGTGGCCGACGCTGATGTACAGGCGACGGCCGTCGAGCAGATCGGGGCGGGCGTGGAGGTCGAGACTGGTCGCGTAGTCGAGCGCGACGCCGTTGCGCTCGGCCCAGCTCACGAACAGCCTCTCCCAGTTCGCCCATCCCGCCGCGGCCGACCAGTACGAATAGTTGTCGAAGTACTCGTCAACCTCGGGGCGCGGAAGCTGGCCGAAGCGGGCGACGCGGTAGCGGTGCGGGTCGGGCTTGTCCAGGAATCCCCGCGGCAGCGGCCGGTGCTGGGACGACTCGTGGCCGCCGGTGTAGAAGCTGGGCCCGCCCCAGTCGTTGTAGGCAGCCCATGTCGAGGTGGACAGCACCAGCAGCGTCTCGGCGGGCTCGGAGGCTCGCACCACGAAGAATGCCTCCGCCACTTCGCCGTCGGTGCCGTACAGGCGCACGAGATAGAAGCCGGGCAGCCACGCCGGGTCGATGCTGAGCGAGAGCGAGGGGGTCCAGCCGCAGCCCTCGGTGGCGCAGTCGTCGGGCACCGGCTGCTCGCTGGTGGCCAGGTCCCGAGTCTCGACCAGCTGTTCGGTCGCGCCGATCCGCAGCACCTCGACTCGGCAGGATCCGCCCGAGGCGCTGACCATCAGATCGATGCTGTCCCCCGCCACGCCGCTGTGCGGCCAGCAATACCCCGCAATCACGCCGCTACCTGCCCGGGGCGACCGTCTCGATGTTGAGCTGGCCGGCGAGGCCGGCGGTGCGGTGTATGGCGAGCGCTCTCCACTCCTCCGAGGAAGACATAGCCACGAGCGCACCGCGGTTCGGGTACTGGGCGATGGCGATCTCGTCCCAGAGTTCCTCGACCTGGCCGAGCATCAGGAATGTGACGTCGCCGGCGAAGACGATCTTGCCGCCGTAGTCCGGCAGCAGCGCGGCGACACCGCGCCCGTACAGCTCGTACGCCTGCCGACCGGTGAGGTCGGTTTCTCGCCCGTCCTCGTACTCGGCGTGCTCCTTGAACTTGAGTAGATTGACCATGCAGATCGGGCCGTCGGGGCCGGGTTCGAGCATCTCGTTGATGCGCTCGGCGCTGGTCGGCATGATCTCGTTGGTGACTTCCATGGTGCTTCCTTGGGTCTGTCGGTCTTTCGGTCGGATGGATGCTGAGGGGCGGTGCGCTCAGTTGGCAGCGATGAAGTCGACCAGCACCTGCGCCAGCTCGGGCCCCTTGTCTTCCTGCAGGAAGTGCGCGGCGCCTTCGATGGTGACGTGGGTTTGGCCTTGGGCTCCGGGGACCAGATTGCGGAATGGCTTGTCGGCGCCGGCGGTCACCGGGTCCTGGTCGCTGAAGCAGCACAGGAACGGCTTGTCGAACCGCTGGAGCACGCCCCAGGCCTCACGGTTCGGCTGCGCCTCGGGATCGTCGGGCGATGTGCAGACATGCGACGGCCAGGCGCGCGCTCCGGCCTTGTAGGAATCGTCGGGGAACGGTGCGTCATAGGCGGCGACGACCTCAGGCGCGAAGTCGGTGAGGCTGCCGCCGTTGACGATGTCGCCGATCGGGAACACGGGTGACTCCCGGGCAAACGTCTGCCAGTTCATGAAGGCATCGCTGGGCGAACGATCCCCGGTGGGCAGGCCGGTGTTGGCGACGGCCACTCGGGCGAACCGCTCGGGCTGCGCAGTCACGAGCCGCAGGCCGATCAGGCCGCCCCAATCCTGGCCGAAGAAGGTGATGTCGCTCAAGTCGAGCATGTCGAACACGAGGCTCGACATCCACGCCACATGGCGGGCGTAGCTGTAGTCGGACTGCTCGGTGGGCTTGTCGCTGCGCCCGAAGCCGACCTGGTCGGGCACGATCACCCGGTGCCCGGCCTCGGCGATGGGCCGGATCATGTGGCGGTACAGGTAGGCCCAGGACGGCTCGCCGTGCAGCAGCAGCACCGGGTTGGCGTCAGGCGGTCCCTCGTCGAGGTAGTGGACCCGCAGCGTGCCGCCCTCGCCGTCGGGAATCTCGACGTAGTGCGGCTCGAAGTCGTACCCGTCCAGATCGGCAAAGCGCTCTTCGGGCGTGCGAAGGGTCTTCATGATGTTGGCTCCTGTGTATCGCTTCCTGCGAAGACGAGTTCTGGGTCGGTGTCGGGCGCCGCGAGCCAGCGCAGGCGGGCGGTGAAACCGATGTAGTCCCACATCAGGTGCTCACCGTCGCGCCAGCGGCGAACCTCGATCGGGCCGGTGCCCACATTGAGACCGTGCGGCCGCAGCACGTGCACGCCGTCCTCGAAGCTGGCGACGACGTGGATCTCGGTCGTCTTGTCGAATTCGGCGACATCATGCACGCCGTTGCGCAGTGTGCAGTCGCAGCGCATGTCGTGGATGATGCCCGCACCGGTCACCACCACCCGGTCGTCGGCCTGCTCGATGCGCTGCACCCGGCCCAGCGCGGGATGGCCAGGCTGCGCTTCGCCCTCTTGAGTCACCTCGACGGTCTGCCAGAAGCCGCGCATGTCGGGCGCGCCGTCGCAGAGCGGCTGGGTGCAGCCCCCCAGGATCGGCGGCGGCCACTGCGTCCAGCCGCCTGCCGGCGTGTACGCAACAGGGATCGAATCGGCGGTCAAGGTCATCGGCGTTCCCCTATTGGCGGGCCATCTCGGTACGTGCGGCCGTCTCGGCATCGGCCCGAGACGCACCGCTCCGGTCGATCTCGACGGCGTGCAGTGCGCCGCTGAATGCGAATGGCGCCTCATACCGCGGCGACACGGCCTGCCCGTGGTCGAAGCCGACGCTGGAGCCGATCGAGGAGATCATGCGCATCACGTAGGGAAGCTCCGCGCTCCCGCAGGACTCGCCGTCGATCGCCAGCTCGATGACGCCGGTAGTGCGGCTGGTGCGGCGCAGTTGCGCCGCCAGGACGCAGTCCCCCGCTGGCACCTCGATGTCGGACTCGACGACCGTGTGCTCGCCGAACGAGTTGTAGTCCACCACGAGCCGGCCGCCCTGCACGAACACCGTCATGCCCGAGTTGGCGTTGCCGGTCGCCCACAGCACGCCCGCATCGTCGGCGCCGCGGCTCACGTGCGCGGTGAGTTCCCACGATCGACCCGACGGCGCCGCCGAGGCTGCCGAGGGGATCGGCGACAACGGTGGCCGGTAGCGGTAGCGCCGACTCGTCGGGTGCGGCGAATGATCGTCGGGACGGGCGACGAAGAGTTCGATCATCCGTTCGTCCAGCGGCAGGACGCCGTGGCGCTCGGCCTCGGACCACCACAGGCCAATCAGCTCCTCCAGCTTGCCGGGATCGGTCGCCGCGAGGTCGTTGCATTCGGACCGGTCCGCCGACAGTTCGTACAGCTCCCAGCGGTCGTCGTCGAAGGCTTCCCCCTTGATGTGTCGGGCCACCGCCTTCCAGGTGACGCCGTCTTGCTCGGTGACCAGTGCGCGGGAGCCCGCTTGCTCGAAGTACTGGAGCGTGTTCGTGGCCGGGGCGTCCGCATCGGCGAGCACCGAGGCGAAGGAGCTGCCGGTCACCGGAAGCTGCGCATAGCCGCCGAAGACCTCCGGCGGCGTGATGTCGAGCAGCTCGTAGATCGTCGGCACCACGTCGGACACGTTCACGAACTGGTCTCGCCGGGTGCCCTGCTGGTCAGCGGCGATGCCGTCCGGCCAGTGCACCACCAGCGGCACATGCACCCCTCCCTCGTGGGTGTTCTGCTTGTACCACTTGAAGGGGCTGTTGCCGCACTGGGCCCAGCCCCACGGGTAGTTGGTGTGCGAGTTGGGCCCGCCGATGTCGTCGAGCCTTTCCATCACGTCGTCGGGGTCGTCGAGAATGCCGTTGAAGTACTTCATCTCGTGCATGACGCCGAACGGCCCGCCCTCCTGGGACGCGCCGTTGTCGGCCAGCACCGTCAAGATCGTGTTGTCGAGCTGGCCCATCTGGCGCAGCCCGTCGACGAGGCGCCCGATCTGGTCGTCGGTGTGGTCGAGGAAGGCGGCGAAGGCTTCCTGCAGGCGGCAGGCGAAGCGGCGATGGCTGTCTGGCAGTTCGTCCCAGGGTTTCACGCCGGGATTGCGGGGCGCCAGCTGCGTGTCTTCGGGGATGATCCCCAGCGCGAGCTGTCGCTCGTACCAGCGCTGGCGAACCGCATCCCAGCCGTCGTCGAACCGTCCCCGGTACTTGTCGAGGTACGCCTGCGGCGCCTGGTGCGGCGCGTGGGTCGCACCGAAGGGCAGGTAGGCGAAGAACGGCCGGTCGGGGCGCACGCCTTTGCTGTCGTTGATCATGCGCAGGAGCTGATCGACGAGGTCTTCGCTGAGGTGGTAGCCCTCGTCGGGGCCCGCAGGCGGGTCGATGTGGTGGTTGTCCACCACCAGCTCAGGGTGGAACTGGTCGGTCTCGCCTTCGAGGAAGCCGTAGAAGCGGTCGAACCCCCGTGCCAGCGGCCACTGGTCGTGCGGCCCGGCGGCGGAGATGTCGTCGGTCGGCGCCAGGTGCCATTTCCCGGCGCAGAACGTGGCGTAGCCCTGCGCGCCGAGCACCTCGGCCACGGTCGCGGCGTGGTTGGTGATGTGGCCGAGCTGATGCGGGAAGCCGGTGCGGTGGTTCGACACCGAGCGCATGCCCACGGCGTGCTGGGACCGGCCGGTCAGCAGCGACGCCCGCGTCGGCGAGCACAGCGGGGTGACATGGAAGTTGGTGAACTGCAGTCCGACGGCTGCGAGCGCGTCGACATGGGGAGTGTCGATGTCGGAGCCGAAGCAGCCGAATTGAGCGAATCCCGTGTCGTCGAGCAGCACGATCACCACGTTGGGCGCATCGGAACCGGGGTGCGGCCGGGAGGTGAAATGCGGTTCGGATTCGGCGAGCGTGCGGCCGATGCGGCCTTCGAACGGCGGCGGCTGGATCGGATGTGTCATCGAAGCTCCTGGGAAGATGCCGGGAACGGGTTGGCGTGGCGCCGCCGGCTCACAGCGTGACCGTGGTGAGATCGTCGCCGATGACGATCTCGCCTCCGAAGTGTGCGGCTGCCAGCTCGACCCACTCGGGGTATTGCTCGGGCGTGGGTGCGGGAACCATGTGCGTCAGCACCAACCGCTGCACGCCGACCCTGGCTGCGGTCTGTGCCGCTTCGACGACGCCGGAGTGGTAGTCGAGGATGTCCTGGAACATCTCGTTGGGGCTCAGCTCGACGAGGTCTTTGCGGATGACGGTCTGCACGTACGCATCGGCCCCGGCGGCGAGCTGGTCGACGCCATCGCAGGGAATGGTGTCGCCGACGATCGCGGCGGCCGCGCCATCGTGTTCGAGGCGGTAGCCAAGCGTGGGCTTGACTGGGGCATGCTCGGTTGCCGCTGTGCTGACGCTCACATCGTCGACCTCGAACGTCGCGCCCGCGTCGAGCTCGGTCACCTCGACTTGCGGTTCGTTGACGAGCATGTCGTGGTGCGCGATTCGGTAGCCGATGTCGGCTTCGAGCGCGCCGAGCTGACGTTCGACGAACTGCGCCGTGCCCGGCGGCCCGTACACCTGCAGCGTGGCGTTGCCCTGGCTCATGATCCAGTGGGTGGTGATCACGTCGTTCAGTGCGCACACATGGTCGCTGTGCAGGTGGGTGATCAGCACGGCACTGAGGAAGACAGGCAGCGAGCCGCCGCCCGCCATGCGCATCACGACGCCGCGGCCGGCGTCGATGAGGATGTGGGTGTCGCCTGCCTTGACCAGCGTGGACGGTCCCGCCCGGTTGGCGTCAGGCAGCGGAGAGCCGGTCCCGGTCAGCACGATGTCCATGACGCTCCCCTGACGGCCCCGACGGTCCGACTGGACCTTGGCGAATCGGCCGGCACCCTAGCATTCTATTGCCAGTTTTGCTGACAATACCTTTGGGGTGCCTACGCCGGTGTGTGCTCGAAGGGCAAATCGGCGTAGCGGCTCTGGGTCACCGTCACCCGCAGCACGACCCGATTCTCGAGGTTGTCCCGCATCGGGAACGGCTTGGACGTGTACTTGTGGCTGATCGCGTCCATGACGGCCATGTCCGGATCGGGCTCGACTTCAGCCACACCACGCAGCTGTATCTCTTCGTAGGGGTTGTCCATGTCGACGATCGAGATGGCGACACGAGGATCGCGCAGGATGTTCTGCGTCTTCAGCGATGTCCGCCCGGTGGCCATGATTACCGTCGTGGCGTCAACGAGATCGATCCAGATCGGGTCGAGCTTGGGCGAACCGTCAGCGCGCACGGTTGCGAGGTGCGCGAAGTTCGGCCGGCGCACGAGTTCTTGCACCTCGGCGGTCATGGCCTTCGGAGTCGGTGTCGTCATGTGTTCTCTCGCTTCGTGATTGTTGCGGCGTGAAGACGCTCACCGTAAACGCCCGGGCGGGCCTGAAGCAGCCGCAAAGCGAGTCACATGGTCACTGGTCCGATCGGCTGCTCGATGCGGAGCGCTGACCCGACGCGTGCATTGCCAAGTTGGCGGCGGCCGTCGAGAAACGCGAGCTCGACGATAAACGAGAAGCCGACAACCTCGCCCCCGCCGTGAATGACGAGCTGCGCCGATGCAGCGGCAGTGCCGCCGGTGGCGAGCACGTCGTCCACGATCAGCACGCGTGCCCCAGCCGCAATGGCATCGGTGTGCATTTCCAAGCGCTCTGCGCCGTACTCCAGCTCGTAGTCGGCACCCAGTGTCGGCCCCGGCAGCTTCCCCGGCTTGCGCAGCGGCACAAACCCGGCACCCAGCCGATCTGCCGCCATCCCGCCAATGACGAAGCCCCGGGCCTCCGGCGCCGCTACAAGCTCAACACCCTGGTCTTCGAACGGCTCCACCAGCTCAGCCACGCACGCAGCCAAACCGTCCGGCTCCCCCAGCAAAGGCGTGATGTCCTTGAACACCACCCCCGCCCGAGGAAACCCCGGCACATCCCGTATCAACGACCGCCACACGATCGCCTGGTGCTGGTCAGTCATTGCCGGGCTCGGTCGAGCCACCAGATGAACGACTCGGCGTCGCCGAACACAGCTGCTTGTTCGGACAAGAACTCCACAAGTGCGTTGACGAGGGTATGCACGTGGTCACCGGCCCCACGAGGAAACCGGCGCGGGTGAGTGAAGAGCAAGCCCGCATGGGATCGTCCCGAAGCGGTGCCGGTGAGGTGGAGGGCGACGAAGTCCTTGACGTTCTCGGTGACAATCGCTCGTCGATCTGCGGCTGCCGCGCGCAGCAGATCGGCATCAGCAAGCCCGACGAGTTCTGGTCGTTCCTTGACAGCAACCACGTCATGCCCGAGCCGGCGCAGTCCAACGGCAGCTGCGGGCGCGTGCATCTCGTCCAGCAGCAGCTTCACCCTGACAGCAGGCGCCGTTCGTTTTCCCAGACCGCCAGCTCGAGATCTGCCATCTCGTCATTCTGAGCGATCTCGGCGTCGATCTCATCGGCGAATTCGGCGTAGTACCGGCTGGCTATACGGACCTGGAAAGCCGCCAATCCGAGTTGCGCAGCCAGGCGATCGGCACGCTCCTCGACGCTGCCGGTCATGTCGCGCATCGGCCCGACGATCTCCCACACGTCGGGCCCTGCTGCCAGTCCGGCCCGGCGACCACCCGGTCCGCTGCGAAAGACGACTCCCGGGTGGGCCTCCATGCGCAGGCCCTCGTCGATCAGACGCTCGCCCACGGCTGAAATCGACTCAGCGCCCTGAGCGGCGCGATGCTTCAGACGGTCATATGAACCAGGTCGCCGGAAGCGGATCGAGAGCACCGCCATGGTGACATTGTAGCCAAATGTCACCAGCCTAGAGGCGGCGGGGCCAGGCGCGCGGGAATCGGTCAGCGTCGTCGAGGTCGTCGCCGTCCTCCAGCCCGACCGTGTTGCGGAACGGCTCGGGCGACGACGGTCGCTTGTAGAAAGTCACGTCGTCACCGGCGAATCGCACTGAGGCCGCTCGCCTCAGCCGCTCGGCGCTGACGTTGCCCAACGATCCGTGCAGCGTCATCCAATGATGCACGATGACGTCGCCGGGGCTGGCTTCGTACCTGCGAATGTCGAAGTCATCAGGTCGATCATCGATGTCAGGCAAGTCATCGAGACCGTCGAAGTCCAAGCCCGGGATGTTCAACGTGCCCTTCATCGTCACGAAATCGTTCGGCTTGAACACCTTGCCCCAGCGATGGCTGCCCGCGACGTAACCCATAGCGCCTGAGGCCACGGTGACCTCATCGACGGGAACCCAGCAAACGGCCACCTTGGAGCCCTGCAGCAACCAGTACGGCTTGTCCTGGTGCCACGGGGTGCGCACGCTCGAGCCTGGTTCCTTCATGAACAGCTGGTCGCTGTAGAGGTTGACGCGCTCGCTGCGAGTCAGTGCGGCCACGATCTCCGGCAGCGGGCCGTTGACGTGCAGCTCGCGCAGCCCTTCGTGCCAGCTGCACGCATCTGTCTCCACGATGTTGCGGCCCTCGGGCACCCGATCGGGCTCGACGGCGAGCGTGGAACCGTCGTGCTCGGCGAGCAGGCCGCGCATTCGCTCAGCGATGTCCACCCGGCTTCCGGCCCGGCTCTCACCGGTCATGAGCCCTTCTCGGCCGGTGGCCGTGTCGCGATTGAACACTTCGTCGAGTGCAACTCGGAACTCGTCGACCCAGTCCAGCGGGCAGATATTGCCCAATACCACGACGCCGTCTCGCTCGTACGTCGCCTTCTCGGCGTCAGTCACCGAGCGAGTCGTGTCGAACATCGGGAGCCCCCCGAATGCGGGTCAGTTGCGGACGAGGCGGAAGACGGGGATCTCGCGGCCGTGTTCGGTGGCGCTCTTCTCGTAGTCGGCGAATTGCGGCATCAGCGCGGCCTGGGCATCGAAGAGCCGCTTGCGCTCGTCGCCCTCGGTGAGATGCGCCGTGGCCTCCCATGTGTCGGTGCCGACCTCGACAGTGACTGTCGGGTTGGCGACCAGGTTGTAGTACCAGTTCGGGTTCGTCGGGGCGCCGCCCTTGGAGGCGATGATCACGATGTCGTCGCCGTCGGTCGAGTACACGAGCGGCGAGCACAGCTCGCGACCGGTCTTGGCCCCGGTCATCGTGACGAGGATCATCGGCGCGCCCTTGAGCCAGCCGCTGCAGTTGCCCTCGTTCTCGCGGAACTCCTTGATCACGGGTTCGTTCATCTTCAGAAAGTCCATCGAAGTCTCCTGTCCGGTGAGCTCAGGCAGTATCGCCGTTCGAGGCGATCACATCTTGCATCTCGCGGGCATGGCGCAGCCACAGCCCACCGCCGTTGTAGGGGCGGGGGTCGTAGGAGCTGTGGCCGAGCAGGCGCTGAACCCGCTCGCTCTGGCCGGAGAGCTCTCCAAGGCTGAAATCCATCGGGCTGGCCTCTTCGGGCGTCAACCAGCCCGCGACGAAGCTGAGGTGGAACGCCCGCCGCCACCGGTCGGCGGTCTGGTTGGCGCCGCCGCCGTGCAGCACGTAGCCCGAGTACACGAGCGCGTCGCCAGGCCCCAGCTCTGCCGGCACCGATTCACGCTCTTCGTAGCGAGCCAGCTCGCTCTGGCGGTGACTGCCCGGCACCACGCGAGTCGCACCCAACTCCTCGGTGACCTCTTCCAGACCGATCATGGCGCTGACCGTGACCTCGGGCGAATCGGGCCACGTGGCCTTCACGAACGCCCACCAGTTGTTCGCGTCTCGGTGCAGCATCTGCGCCGTCTCGCCCGGCCCGATGTACATCACCTGCGCCGTGTTCAGCCAGTACGACCCGCAGATCGGAAGCAGCACGGCATCGGCGATCTGCGCGTACAGCTCGTTGTCGAGGATGTCGAAGAATGCCGGAGTCAGCCGGGCAAGACTCGAGAACCGGATCGTGTTGGCGCCCACAAAGCGCTTGCCGTCATCGCCGAGGCCTTGGGTGGCGCCGCCCGGCTGGATGCCCTGGGCGAATTCGTCCGCGGCGGCACGCATCTGGGCGATGGTGTCAACACCGAACATCCCCTCGACGATGACCCCGCCGTCCTCCCGCATCGCCTCGAGAATCGGCTCCAGCCCCGCTGAGGCGGGAGTTCTCTGCAACGAACGAACAGAGGTCTTGCTCATGGCACTCTCCTTCCGGGAAGCACTGAGCGCCTGGTTTCACTGAAATTACTGCCCTGGCGGCGCGAAGACCGGTGAGGGCTGATTACTCCTTGTAGGCGACGGCTTCGATCTCGATGAGCGCGCCGGGGATGATGATCCCTGCGATCACGGTCGTGCTCGCGGGCGGCTCGCCCGGGAAGTACTTCTTGCGGGCTGCGCTGTAGGAGCCGTACTGGTCGACATCGGTGATGAACGCCTGCAGCTTGACCACATCGGACATCTCGAAGCCCTCTTCGGCGAGCGCGAGCTGGATGTACTCGAAGATCTCCTCAGTCTGCCCGCCCATGTCCTTGGTGAGATCGTTCGCGATGCAGCCCGAGACATAGACCGACGGACCAGCCCTCACCGCCGGCGCGAACGCCCCGGAGCGGATCAGCTCGGGGACCGGGTGCGCCTCGATGAGCGCTTCTGAACGGATGACCTTGCCTGCCATGGCCGGAGACTAATCCTGCGTCCCGGGCGGGACAGATGCGCCGAGGCCGATATCGAGACGCCCGAAGATGACAAGATCACCACCGTGAGTGAGATCCCGTCAGTGTTCCAGGATTTCAAGCGGGCGATGTTCCGCTGCGACGCCGGCGCGCTGGCCGCCACCGTCACCGACGACTTCGTGTGGGAACTGCACGCCGGGGCATCGTCAGATGAGCCTGCCGGGCGGGTGCTGCAGGGTCCCGAAGAGATGGCGGCGGAGTTCCGCCGACGCAAGCTCGAATGGTCCGATGTCCGCTACGACAATGTGGACGAGCGCATGGCCGGCGATGACCTCATCGTGCAGACGTTCGTGGTGTCGGGCACTGACTCGCGGGGCCACAAGTTCTGCTCCCACGCCGTGGACCTCTACCCGCTGCGAGACGGCCGGGTCGCAGCCAAACGCACCTACTGGAAGATCGACGGCCCCGGTCCCGCCCACTGATCCGGGCGCCATCGCTGCGCGGCGCGGCCGGCACCCGGCAGCTCCCGGGGCCCGCTCCCCCACCGATCCTGCATCAGATCGGCCGGCCGAGGCCGTTGGGAATTACTCCGGCGGTGGGCCGTCGGCGACAACGGACGCGGCGACGAGGCGGTCGACGCTGTCTGCATCGAGGCCGAGATCGGCCAACATCTCTCGGGTGTGCTCGCCGTACTGCGGGGATGCGCCCAGCACTGGGTTGCCGGCCTCGCTGAAGCGCAACGGCATCCCCGACGTCGTGTAGCGCCCGAACGCCGGGTGCTTGAGGTCGACCACGTAGTCGTTCGCCCTGATCTGATCGTCTTCCAATGCCTCGTAGGGCAGGTTGTACGGTCCGCAAGGGAACTCGACCTCCCGAAGCGCCTCCAGCCACTCGGCAGTCGTACGGGTCCGGAACAACCGCTCCGCCTCCGCCACGAATTCGTCGAACTCGTCAGTGTGCGGCGCACCCAGGTCCACTTCGGGCAGGCCAGTGACGTCGTGGAACTTCTGGCGCAGCGCCGGGCTCAGGCCCGCCACGCTGATCATGCCGTCGGCGGTCATGTAGGTCCGGAAGTAAATCCGGAAGGCGCCCGCGCCGGGAATGATCCGCTCCTCGTACATGCGCCGCTGATCCACGAAGCCCATGCCGGCGGAACGCGCCGCAGCGACATCCTGCTTCAGCTCGGCGAGCACGTCCTCGTCGCTCTCGAAGCCGCCGATCATCGGCGTGGCCAGCGACATTGCCGTGCCCAGCAGGGAGCTGTCGACGCGCTGGCCCTTGCCGGTCTGGTCACGGTGCCGCAGCGCAGCGACCACGCCCAGGGCCGAGATCATGCCGGTGCCGAAGTCGTTCACCGCCGGTCTCGTGCTCGTCGGCACACCCTGCTCGGCCCGGTTCATGATGAAGCCGGCGCCGCTGCGCGCCTGCACCAGCACGTCATAGCCGCCGAGGTGGGAATCGGCACCCTCGGGCCCGAACGCAGTGTGCGCGAGATACACGAGACGCGGGTTGACCTCGAGCGCGTGGTCGGCATCGATGCCGTAGCGCTCGAGATCGCCTTGCTTGAAGGCCACGAGCGCCACGTCGGCCCACCTGAAGAGCGAGTCGACGACCTCGGCTGCATCCCGATGGCTCAGGTCCAGCACCATCGCCCGCTTGCCGGGATTGATCAGCGCGTAGGCCTTCGCCTCCATCGGCGCCAGCGAGGCCAGCGATCGCATCGCATCACCGCCCGGCGGCTCGACCTTGACGACGTCGGCGCCCATCCCCGCCAGCAGGCGGCCGCAGTGCGGGATCGCGGCATTCTGGGCGAACTCCACCACCTTGATGCCGTCGAGAATGCCCGGCAAAGGTTCGCGGCCCGCCGGCTCGTCGGCAGTGCTCATCGGCGAGTCCTTCCCTGGGCTCATCATGCGGCTGGAGGCACGTAGGGATCCTCGGCCCCCACCGGGATCAGCGGATGGGCGGCCACGCTGTCCCAGAACTCGGTGACCGCGGCCATCACCGGCCGTTGGACCCAGGTGTTGGACGGCAGGAACACGTCGTGGCGCTCCCGAGGATCGTCGTAGAGATTGAAAGCGCGCGGGATGCTGAGCTCGATCGGGGGATCGCCCATGTACTCCTGCCAGATGAAGTGGAGCTTCCAGTTTCGCCACTTCACGGCGTGCAGCCGATCTGCCACGAAGCACAGCACCGACTCACGCCCGGAACTGTCCGACGCGCCCTCGAGCCATGGCATCAGGTCGATGCCGTCGATGGGCCGGTCATCGGGGATCTCGGCACCGGCCGCCCGCACCAGCGTGGTGAAGATGTCAGTGGCGTGCGCCAGCTCGTTGCTCGAGCGTCCTGCAGGAATCCGACCTGGCCAGCGGGCGATGAACGGCACCCGCAGGCTTCCCTCCATGGCGGTGAAGTACGAGCCTCCCCACGGGCCGGTCCAGCCCCGCCACGGCAGGACGTCCTCGGCGCCGTTGTCGCTCGTGAAGATCACCAGGGTGTCGCCAGCGATGTCGAGCTCGTCGAGCACCCCGACGAGGCGGCCGACCCGGTCGTCGGTCTCGCGAAACGCATCGGCGAAATCTCCCAGGCCGGTGACGCCGGCGTAGGCGGGATGAGGCAGCGTCGGGAAGTGCGGGAACGCCAGCGGCAGGTACAGGAAGAACGGCTGCCCCTCTGAGACACAGCGACGCATGAAGTCCTCGCCGCGCCCGAACCCCTCGGCGTCGAACAGCGCTCGCTGGGCGACGTCGTAGTCGCCCACTGGTGCGCTCGGCTCGCCTCGGCGCCCTTCCAAGAGCTGCTCGGGAGGCACGACCGCGGGGTCGTAACCCGCCTCGGTGGACCACAGCGAGGAGTCGTGAGTCTCGGTCAGGCCCCACCACTCGTCGAAGCCCCGCTCGTGCGGCTGGCGTCCCGGACTGTCGCCCAGATGCCACTTCCCGTAGTGACCGCAGCGGTAGCCCTGCGAGGACAGCAGCTCCGCCAGGGTGATCTCCCAGCGGGTCAAGCCGCTGGGCTGGCCTGGCAACGGGATGCGGACGGTTCCGGAGCGGATCGGGAGCCGGCCCGTCATCACCGCCGAACGCGACGGCGTGCACTGCGCCTCCATGTTCATGTTGGTGAGGCGCATGCCTTCGGCTGCCAGACGGTCGATGTTCGGCGTCGGCACACCCCGCACTTCGCCGCCGCCGTAGCAGCCCAGCTCGCCGTAGCCGAGATTGTCGACGAACACGAACAAGATGTTCGGACGGCCGGCGTCCGGACTGCCCGGCTCGGAGCCTGGTCGGTCAGCCATCAGCCGCTGGTGGCGAGGCCTGGGCCGTCGAGGTGCCCGCTGCGAGTTCGCTCACCGGCAGGCCGCCGAGCATCGGCCCGCTGGTGTGCAGGTGGCACCACACCGTCCCGCCTGCGGCAGTGGGAACCGGTTCGGGGAACGACTCCCGGCACACGTCCATCACATGGGGGCACCGCTCGGCAAACGGGCAGCTGTCGGTCGGGGCTCGACCGCTGGCCCCCGCCACGCCCTGGGCCAGCTCGCGCCGGCGCTGTGACTTGACGTGCTGCACCGCCGGGTCGGGATCGGGAATCGACGCCAGCAGGAGCTCGGTGTAGGGATGCGCCGGGCGTTCACAGATGTCGTCAGAATCTCCGAGCTCGACGATGCGGCTGTGGTACATGACCGCGATGCGGTGACAGGTATGACGCACCACGGCCAGGTCGTGGGCAATCAGCAGGTAGGCCGCACCGGTCTCGCGCTGGAGGCGTTCGAGCAGGTTGATGACCTGGCTCTGGGTGGAGACATCCAACGCCGAGACGGGCTCGTCGAGCACCAGCAGATCGGGCTCGGTTGCTAACGCTCGTGCCACAGCGATGCGCTGCCGCTGGCCACCCGAGAACTCATGGGGGTACCGATCGAGGTGATGACGCTGCAGCCCGACCTGTTCGAGCAGCTCGCCGGCCCGCTCTCGCGCCGTTCCCGAGTCCATGCCGAAGTGGATGCGCAAGGGCTCGGCGATGATGGCGCCGACCACCATCGAGGGGTTCAACGAGCCGACCGGGTCCTGGAACACCACCTGCACGGTCTTGCGGTACTCGGTGGGCACCTGGCGACCGAACCCGGTGACGTCGAAGTCGCCGAGCCGTATCGATCCGCTCTCAGGTCGCAGGAAGCGCAGCACGGCACGGCCGAGCGTGGTCTTGCCCGACCCCGACTCCCCGACGAGCCCCAGCGTGTCGCCGGCGTCGATCTGCAACGACACATGCTGCACCGCCCGGACGTCGGGCAGCTTCTGCCACGGCAGCGCTCCTCTCCCGCCAGGGAAGACGATCGTCACGTCGTCTATGTGGAGCAGCGGCTCGCTCACGCCGGCCCTCCTTCGCCGGGCGGGAGGCCGGGCATCACACCGCCGGACCCGGGCTCGTCGGACGGCTGTTCCCACCCTGCGATGGCCACCACAGATGCGTGCTGCACGCCCCGCAACTCGAGCTCGTGGCTGCGTTCGCAGCGGGTGAGCGAGGCGCCCAATTGCCGCAGCTCCACCGGGCCGCGTCGGCATTCGATTGCCTCATAGGGACAGCGGTCCGCGAAGTGGCACCGGTCGGGCCACTCCCACGGCGGCGGCACGACGCCAGGAATCGTGGGCAGATCGCCCGAGCGCGGCTCATTTCGCGGGATTGCCGCAATAAGGCCTTCTGTGTAGGGGTGGCGCGGCGTGGCAAACACGTCGGTCAAACGGCCTGTCTCCACGATCTCGCCCGCATACATGACTGCCACCCGGTCGGCGAGATCAGCCACGACCCCCAGGTCGTGGGTGATCAGCAGCACCGACACGCCACGCGAGCGAGCCAGGTCGCCCACCAGATCGAGCATCTGGCCCTGCACGGTCACGTCGAGCGCCGTCGTGGGCTCGTCGGCGATCAGCAGCTTCGGCTCGCAGGAGAGCGCCATGGCGATCATGACCCGCTGCGCCATGCCGCCGGAGAACTGGTGGGGGAATGCGTCGATGCGCTTGTGCGGGTCGGGTATCCCGACCTCGGCGAAGAGCTCAATCGCCCGCTCACGGGCTTCGCGCTTGGACATGCCCAGGTGGACGCGCAGCGGTTCCGCCACCTGGCGGCCCACGGTGTACGCAGGGTTCAGCGCCGCCGAAGGCTCTTGGAAGATGATGCCGATCTCGCGTCCGCGAATCCATCGCAGCTCGTTGAAGTCCATGCCCACCAGTTCGCGGCCGTCCAACACGATCGATTCGGCGCTGGCCTGGCCCGGGTCGGGCACGAGTCCCATCAGCGACAGCCCGGTAATGGTCTTGCCGGAGCCCGATTCGCCGACGAGCGCCATCACTTCGCCTCGGCCGATGTCGAGATTGACGTCTCGGACGACGGTCATGTCGGTGCCTTCGCCGGGCTTGGGGAAGACGATGTCGAGCCCTCGCAGGCTCAGCAGGGGGTCGTCGCTGCCGGACGGCCAGGGAGGCGCCGCTGCCGCGCTGCGCTCTTTGGGCACGACGTCGCCGACGCCGACGCGCCCGCCGCGGGCCTCGCGGGCGAACGCATCGCGCAACCCGTCGCCGAAGACGTTGAATGCCACCACGGTGAGGAAGATGGCAATTCCCGGCGGGATGGCCGGCCAGATCGTGCGATCGATGCTGAGCTCGGCATCGCGCAGCATCCGGCCCCAGCTCGCCTGGCTGGCATCGGCGCCGATGCCCAGGAAGCTGAGTGCCGCCTCGGCCAGCACCGCCTGGGCGAACAGCAGCGTGGTCTGCACGATCAGCGGGGGCGCGACATTGGGCAGGATGTGCCGCCACATGACACGCCGGTCCGACGCGCCCGCAGCCCGGGCGCCGTCCACGTAGAACTCCTCGCGGGCCGCGAACACCTCCGCCCGCACCAAGCGGGTGATGATCATCGAGAACACCAAGCCGATCGCCAGCATGGCGTTGGTGAGCCCCGTGCCGAGGCCGGTGATGATGGCCATCGCCATCACGACGGCAGGCACGGCCACGACGATCTCGACGAACCGCATCGCGATCCGGTCGGCCCAGCCGCGGAAGTAGCCGATGGCCAGCCCGAACGGCACGCCGATGACAAGCGCCACCAGCACGGCCTCGGCCCCTGCGATCAGGGCGTACCGCGCCCCGAAGAAGATGCGCGTCAAGATGTCCCGCCCGACGTGGTCTGTGCCGAGCACGTAGCCCGCCTCGCCCGGGCTGAACAGGATGTCCTGGAATCGGGTGGCGAATGTCTCGTCATGCGAGGTGAGCAGAGGGGCGAAGATCGCCGCTATCACCACAAGGACCAGGTAGACCGCTCCCGCCATCGCCACCTTGTTTCGCCGCAGGCGCGCCCAGAAGCGGCTCCGGGTGGCTCCCGCGGCTGACTCCTGGGGCATGGGCGCGGGGCTCGCGAGCTCGCCTGCGTCGGCGGAACCGCCCAGTCCGGCGAGTGCGTCGCTCACTCCGGCCTCACCTTCGGGTTCAGCCAGGCGTAGCTGAGATCCAGCACGATGTTGACGACTACCACCACCGCGGCAGTGACCATTACGAATCCGAGCAGGGCCGGCATGTTCTGGCGCAGGATGGCGTCGACCCCGAAGCGGCCGAGCCCCGGCACGTTGAACACGAATTCGACGAAGATCGACCCACCGATCAACGCCGAGGTCTGGAAGCCCGCCAGCGTCACTACCGGGATCGCTGCGTTGCGAATGGCGTGACGCGACACCACGCGGCGCACCGGCAGCCCCTTGGCCAGCGCCGTGCGCACGTAGTCACGCTGGAGCACCCCGATCATCGACGAGCGCGCCTGCCGGGCGATGGCCGCCGATGCCGAGATCCCCAGCGCCACACACGGCAAGATCAGGGCTTCGACCCAGGTGGCGAGCGAGTCGGGCCGGGTCGTGGGCCATATGGCTGGCAGCCACTGCAGCTTGACGCCGACGTAGTAGGCGAGCACCAGGCCGATCCAGAAGTTGGGCACCGCCAGACCCAGCGACGAAGCGACCGTGATCGTGCGATCGGGCCATCTTCCGGCTTTGAGCGCCGCCAGCACGCCGAAGGCGCTGCCGATGGCCAGGGCCACGATCAGCGACCCGAACACCATCGACAGCGTGACCGGGATGCGGTCACGCAACTCGGTGGTGATCTCCTCGCCGTTGAACCAGTTGGTGCCGAGATCCCCGACGACTGCGCTGTTCAGCCAGTCCCAGTACTGCACCACTAGCGGGCGATCGATGCCCAGCTCAGCGCGCTTCTCAGCCAGCGACTCCAGATCGGCGTCGTCGCCCATGATGGTGGCCGCCGGGTCGACCGGGTTGAGCTGGGCCAGGAAGAACACCAGCGTGGCCACCATGAGCATCAGCGGGATCGCCGCGAGCACTCGACTGACCAGCAGTCGAAGCACCTAGCACCCCCTGTCTTGCATCGGCACTCGTGGCGGCCGGGCCGCTGTGACCCGGCCGCCACGTCGGTGTGCCGTCTGCGATGGGCCGTCAAGTCCGCGAAAGCTACTTGACGGGCCAAGTTCGTGAAGTCCGGTCCCTAGCCGTCGATCCGGACGCCGTACGGCATCGGTGCCTGCATGTTCAGCCCCAGCGACACGCCGGTCACATACGGGGCGTACAGGGCGTTCTGGCCGCCGTGAGCCAGCGGCAGCACCACGCCGCGGTCGATGAGGCCCTCCATGACGGCCGCGTACAGCTCGTAACCCTCGTCCGCCGATGGCGCATTCAGCGCGTCCACCAGCGTGGCTTCGAGGTCGTCGAGGTCGTCAAGGCCGAATGCGTTGAAGCGACCGGCCTCGCCCATGAACTTGCCCAGGTCACGCGCCGGGTGCACCAGCAGGTCGCGGAACCACGAAATGCCCCACTGGGCCGATGCCGTGCCGGGGCCCAGCTCGCCGTTGTTGATCTGGATCAGCTCGATGCTGATGCCTGACGCTCCCAGCATCTGCACTACGAATTCCACGATCGGATTGATGGCCGGCATGATCGGCATGCGGATCGTCACCCCGTCGGGGTAGCCCGCTTCGGCCAGCAGTCGCCGGGCCTCTTCGGGGTCGTAGGTGTACTTGGTATCCAGCTCGGGGACGTTGAACTGGCTGAACGCCGGCGGGTAGATGCCCCCGAGGCTGTCGGCCTTGCCGAAGTGCATCGCGTTCGCATACGCGTCGCGGTCGAGCGAGAGCAGGATCGCCCGCCGCACTCTCTCGTCGGCGAGCGGCGAGTCGAACTCGCCCGCGCGGTCGGTGACGATGAGGTACGCGAAGAAGTTCGGCACCGAGATCAGCACGTTCCCGGCCTCGACGCCTGCGTCGATCTGCGCGTCCCGCGTGGTGGACATGATGTCCGCCTCACCGGTCAGCAACGCGTTCAGGCGTGCGTTGTTGTCGGGCACAGCGGTCACCGTCACGGTCTCGACGCCCTGGTCGGCCGGATTCCAGTAATTCGGGTTGAGGTGGTACACCTCGGTCACGCCGGCCTGGCTGTCCGCATCGGACCAGATCCACGGCCCCGAACCCTGCGGGTCGCGGGTGAGATCGCGGCCGTCGAGCGCGTTCGGGCTGATCATCATGCCCATCACCATCGACATCTCCAGCGGGAACTGTGGCGCCGGCACCGAGAACTCGACCTCGAAGGTGGTGTCGTCGATCACCCGGGCGTCTACGAAGGCCGCCCATGTGGCTGCGTTCGGATTGCCCGGGAAGGTGGCGTGATAGTGCATGTTGGCCACGGCGACGTCTGCGTCGAATGCTGCGCCGTCGTGGAACACCACGTCGTCTCGCACGGTGAAGCGCCACACGTTCGCCGACGGCTGTGTCCATGAGGTGGCGAGCGACGGCGCCAGGCTGAAGTCGTTGCGCTGACGGGTAAGCGTGTCGTACGCCGGGTAGTGGTATGCGCTCTGCGCCGACTGCGAGGCGGCAGGGTTGAAGCTCGTCACCGGGGAGAACTCGACCATGCGCAGCGTGCCCTCGGGTGGCGGCAGCGGCGCTTGGGTCGTGGTCACCGCGCCTTGGGTGGTGGTGGTCTGCTCGACCGCCGCGATGGTCACCTGCGTCTGTGCCTGAGTGGTGGCAGGCGCAGGCGCCGCCGCCGCGGTCGTCGCAGGCGCTGCGGTCGTCGCGGACGCCGTGCCGGACCCGGAGTCCGCATCGCCGCCGCCGCAGGCGCTCGCTGCAAGCACGAATGCCAACAGCACTGTCATGAGGCGCATCACACGCCGCGTAGGCCCTCTCACGAGATTGCCCTCCCAGATTTCTCCGCGCCGACCCCTGAAGTCCACGGCGCTAGCCAATTGGCTGCACGATAGTGAGACTGCGACGGGCCTCGCGCCGCACGACGCGACGATTGTGTAACGGTTGTCAACCGACGACGATGGGGATCGACCGCGGTCCTCGAATCTGACCGGTGGACCAGGTGACGTCAGCCCCGGGGGCAATCGAGTACTCCGGGATGTGCCGCAGCCAGGTCCCGAGCGCGATCTCCATCTCCAGGCGGGCCAGATTCGAGCCGATGCAGCGGTGAATGCCGGCTCCGAAGGCGATGTGGCGGTTCTCGCCCCGGTCGATCACGACCTCGTCGGCCCGCTCGAACCGCTCGGGATCACGGCACCCGATGGGGAACGTCATCATGACGTGATCCCCCGCCTTCATCTCGACGCCGTTCACCTCGGTGTCAGTGGTGACCCGCCGGGCGACGTTTACCGGCGCATACGCCCGGAGGAACTCCTCCATGGCCGTGGGCAGCAGCTCGGGTTCGGCGACGAGCCTGCGGCGGTCGTCGTCGTGGACGGCCAGGTGCCACAGCGCAGCGCCGATCGAGCTCCACGTGGTGTCGATGCCCGCGATGAGCTGCAGCACCAGCATCCGCTCGATGAGGTGATCCGGCAACGGCTCGCCGCCCATCTCGGTGGTGACCAGATGGCTGATCAGATCGTCGCCGGGGACCGCTCGCCGCTCCGCCATGACCTTGGCCATGTACTCGCGCACCTCGATGATCGCCTGCTGCATCACGGCGCCGTCGCTGGGCCCGACGGAGAGGATGTCGAAGATCCAGGCCCGGAACTTGTCGCCGTCGGCAGGGTCGATGCCCAAGATGGCTGCGATCGCGCCGACCGGGATGTGCTGGCTGTAGTCGACGGCTGCGTCGCCGTGGCCCTGCTCGGTGATGGCGGCGGCCCGTGCCTCGCAATCGGCGGCAATGTGGCTGCGCCAGCCCTCGATGCGCCGGGGCGCGAAGAACGGCAGCAGTGTGCGGCGGATCTCCATGTGGTCGGGCGGATCGCTGTTGATCGGCGGGAAGAAGCCGCGATCGACGGTGCCACCGCGGCGGATGCCGTGATGGACGTTGGAGAACGTGGTGGTGTCGTTGGCGATCTCGACGATGTCGTCGTACTGCAACGGCAGCCACACCCCCTCGTTGAACCGCTCCGAGTGGCCCATCGGGCAGCGTCCGCGCAGGTCCTCCCAGATGGGGAACGGGTCGTTCACCCACGCGGGGTCGTTGAAGTCCCAGTCGGTGGCGAAATCGTCGACCGGCGGGATGGCCGATGCCGTATCGCCGGTGATCGAGTCGTCGGTGTAGGTCATCTCGGTGCCCGGATCCTGGGGTTCGCCGATCAGACGGGGCGGTCGCCGGCCAGCGTGACCCGCTCCATTCGGCGATGCAGACCGCCATGATCGGGCACCGCATAGTGCTGGGTGCAGCGGTTGTCCCACTGGGCGATCGACCCCGGACGCCAGCGGAACCGGCATTGGAACTCCGGCGTGCTGGCCTGGTCGTAGAGGAGATACCGGAGGTCACGACTCTCGTCGGGCGACATCCCGTCGATGGTGAGGGTGAACGTCCGGTTCACATAGAGGCTCTTGCGGCCGGTCACCGGGTGCGTGCGCACAATCGGGTGCTTCTGGTCAGGGAACCGCTCCGCTGTCTCGGCCCGCTCGGCTTCGCTCATGGACCTGCCGAATGCCTTCACGTATGAATGGATGGCGTAGCGCCCGTCGATCTGCTCCTTGACATCGTCCGGCAGCTGCTCGTAGGCGAGCTCCATGTTGGCCCAGCAGGTGTCGCCGCCGTGCGGCGGGATGAGGCGGCCCAGCAGCACCGAGCCCAGCGGAGGGCACTCGCGGAAGGTGACGTCGGAGTGCCAGGTCTCGGCGGCCTGGAACTTCTCGGCTGTGGACTCGAGCACGATGATCTCGGGGTGCTCGTCGACATTGCGCGTGAAGGGATGGACTTCCAGCTCGCCGTATGCCCTCCCGTACGCCACATGCTGGGCCTGGGTCAGGTCCTGATCGCGGAAGAACAGCACTTTGTGGTCCATCCAGGCATCGTGCAGTTCGGCGATCAGCTCGTCGTCGAGATCACGCAGGTCGACATCGGGGATCTCGGCGCCGATCGTGCCGGTCAGCGGCTCGACCCGGATGCGGTTGTAGTCCTTCGGCTGCACGGCGTTGATACGCATGCTCGTTCCCCTTCGCGGCTCGCTGGGCGCGGCGCCGTCGCCCTGCTCGCCTAGATTAGCCATGTGGCTGCACTCGACGCGGCGCCGGTCGACACGGCGGCACCGCACCCCGCAACAGCACTGCTCGATGCAACCACCGAGCTGCTCACCCAGGAGCCTCCTTCGGCGGTCTCTGGCCGTCGCATCGCAGCAGCCGCGGGCGTCAACTACGCGCAGATCCACCGCCACTTCGGCTCCAAGCGCGAACTCTGCCGCCAAGTGCTCGACCGGCTGGGAGACGCCTACCTCGACGATGCCTTCCCGCCCGGCGCCCTGGTGCCCACGCCGGGCGTGGCCGTGCGCCACGAGTCGTTCGTGCGTGTCTTGGCCAACATCCAGCTCGACGAGGCCGCCCTGACGCTGCGGCCCCAGAACCCCGTCGTCCAGCGATACTCCGACGGCCTTCAGATCCTCCGTCCTGAACTGGATGCCACCGCCCGGGCGACGCTGGTGGCGCTGTCGTGCTCGATGCAGCTCGGCGTATGCATCCACCGCACGTCGCTGACGCGCTCCGCGACGCTGGACGATCACGCAGACCTCGTCGATCGCGAGCTGGTGACGACGATCGAACGTCTGCACGCAGGCAGGGGTCCCTTCGCCGGAAGCGCCATCGCGCCGCGGCCGGTGCGGGCTCGAGGATCACGCCCAGCCGCGCTCAGCGCGGAGCGGGGCCGCGCCGAGGTCGAGACGCGCCTGGTGGCCGCCGGCGTGGAACTGCTGGCCGATCGGACCCCAGCGGCCATCTCCGGGCGTCAGCTGGCCGCTCGGGCGGGGGTGAATTACGGGCTGATCCACCACTACTTCGGCTCGGCCGCCGAAGTGCTCGAGCATGCATCACGCCAGATTCGCGACGAGTTCTATGCGGCCGAGTCAGGTCCGGATTCGATGCCGGATTTCTTCTCGATGCGAGCTCACCCTGGTTACGTTCGTGCGCTGACCCGGGTTGCTCTTGATGCCAAATTGGCGCTCGCGGATGACCATTTCCCCGTGGTGAGCGCCCTGCTCGCCCGCCATCGCATGCGGCACGGCGAGCCCGGGCCGTCCGAGCGCTGTCGCTATCTCATCGTCGCGGCCACCCAGCTCGCCTGGTCCCTGTTCGAGCCGCTGCTCGGGGCCGCGCTGGGCCGCAGACTGGAGGATCTCGAGCAATACGCTGCGAGCGTGCTGGCGAAGCTGCTGAACTTCGAGAAATACCCAAGCTCGTGACGCCCCAGGCCCCCGTCAGAACCCGTCCGAAGAACTGGAACCGCACCCGACACAGGAGCCCCCGATGACCGACACCGCACCCGTCGAAGACTGGGATACCGACTACGACATTTTCGACCCCGGCTACGTGCGCGATCCCGCGCCGGTGTGGGAGGAACTGCGGGGCCGCTGCCCCATCGCCCATACCGAGCGCTGGGGCGGCTCGTTCCTGCCGACCCGCTACGCGGACGTGCAGGCAATGTCCAAGATGGTGCCCGAGCTGTCAAGCAGCGACCCCTTGGTGACTTCCCCGCCGCCGGAAGTGATCGAAGATCTCCTGTCGGACCCGACCTTCGAGAAGTACGGCACCAACGCCGCACCGATCTCCGAAGACCCGCCCATCCACGGCTGGACCCGCCGGCTGCTGCTGCCGCACTTCTCGCCCAAGGCCACCGAGGCGCACCGCGACTACACCCAGGAACTGGCGGATCGCCTGATCGACGACTTCATCGATGCCGGCAAGGCCGATGGCGCCGGTCAGTACGCCCAGCAGATCCCGCCCCGGGTCATCGCGCACCTGCTGGGAATCGACGAGGGCAGGGTGGAAGAGTTCACGCACTGGGTGCGCTGCCTGCTGGAGCTGGGGCTGACTGATCCCCAGCTCCGCATCAAGTACCGCAAGGTGATCCGAGGGTTCTTCTACGAAGTCGTCGAGGAGAAGCGGGCCGAGCCCGACGACGGGTTCGTCTCGGCGCTGCTTGCCGGGACGGACGACCAGGGCAACCAGATCGATCCGGTCATGGTGGTGGGCATGCTCAACCTGCAGCTCATCGCGGGTATCGACACCACCTGGAGCTCGATCGGCTCGGCGCTGTGGCACTTCGGCACGCACCCCGCGGACCGCGAGCGCATGGTGGCCGAGCCGGAGCTGTGGCCGACGGCCATCGAGGAGCTGCTGCGCTTCTACGCCCCGGTCACCATGGGGCGCCGAGCCACCGAGGACGTGTCCTACGGCGGCGTCACGATCCCCGCAGGCAGCAAGGTGCTGATGAACTTCCCCGGCGCGAATCGTGACCCCGAGGTGTTCGATCGTCCCGACGAGGTGATCCTGGACCGGCCCCACAACCGTCACGTCGCTTTCGGCGCGGGCATCCACCGCTGCGCCGGGTCCAACCTGGCCCGGCTCGAGATGGACATCGCACTGCGGACGTGGTTCCGGCGGATTCCCGAATTCGAGGTGAGCGAGCCCGACGAGGTCACCTGGGCCGGCGGGCAGGTGCGCGGTCCTCGCTACCTGCCGATCCGCTTCCCCGCCGCTGGCTGAGGCGCCGATCTCCGGCAGCGGGTCGCGGGAAGCGGGCATCGGCGTGACTGCCGGCGAGGCCGATATGGCGGGACCGAGGGACCCGTCGAAGGTCACGGCCGCGGCCAACAGCGCAGCGGTGATCTCCTTCGATGACCCGGGCGACTTCGAGCGGGCTTCCCGTGGCCTGATCGCCCAGATCGACGACGGTCGCGTCATGATGGGCGACCACGTCGTGTTCGATGTGGCCCGCCACGCCTTCGTCAGTGATTCAGCCGAAGCGCCGCCGTCGGTGCACCCGAGCCTGTGGCGGCAGGCACGGCTCAACGTCCATCACGGACTGTTCGAGGTGGCCGACGGCGTCTGGCAGGTGCGCGGCTATGACATTGCCAACATCACATTCCTTGCGGGCTCCGATGGCTGGCTGATCATCGATCCGCTCACTACTCGGCCCTCAGCCGCTGCGGCGCTGGATCTCGCCAACAGCACGCTGGGTGCCCGACCGGTGCGGGCGATCATCTACACCCATTCCCACGCCGACCACTTCGGCGGCGTGCTCGGCGTGACAGACGCCGAGTCGGTGGCTCGCGGCGACGTGGAGATCGTGGCGCCGGACGGATTCCTCGAAGAGGTGGTCAGCGAATTCGTCATCGCCGGCCCGATCATGGGCAGGCGGGCGGCGTACCAGTTCGGACCGCTGCTGCCGCCGGGGCCGTTGGGTCACGTCGACTGCGGCCTGGGCTCGGCGATGGGTCTCGCCCGATCGGACCTGCTGGCGCCCACCGACGTCATCACCCGCACTGGGGAGGAGCGCGAGCTCAGCGGCATCCGGATCGTGTTCCAGAACACGCCCGACGCCGAAGCGCCCGCGGAGATGAACTTCTTCTTCCCCGACAAGAACCTGCTGTGCATGGCCGAGAACTGCACGCACACGATGCACAACCTCTACCCGATCCGGGGGGCGCAGACCCGGGATGCTCTGGCGTGGAGCAAGTACATCGGCGAGGCGCTCGAAATGTGGGGTGACGACACCGACGTCATGTTCGCCAGCCACCACTGGCCCCGGTTCGGCAACGCCGACGTGCGGGCGTTCCTGTCGATGCAGCGCGACCTGTACCGCTGGATGCACGACCAGACGATGCGCTTGGCCAACCAGGGGCTGCGGCCGACCGAGATCGCCGCCCGGCTGCAGCTGCCGGCCGAGTTCAGCGAATCGCACGTGCAGGGCTACTACGGCACGGTGTCGCACAACTGTCGCTCGGTCTACAACCGCTACCTCGGCTGGTACGACGGCAACCCGGCCAACCTCAATCCGCTGCCGCCGGCCGACGCGGGCGCCAACTACGTCGAGTTCATGGGCGGCGCAAGCGCAGTACTGACCAAGGCCCGCGAGTGCTACGCGCGCGGCGAGTACCGCTGGGTGGCCCAGGTAGTCAACCACGTGGTTTTCGCCGACCCGGCGAATCGCGAGGCGCGCACCCTGCAAGCCGACGCGCTTGAGCAGCTCGGCTACCAGTCCGAGTCGGCGACGTGGCGCAACGCCTACCTGATGGGCGCCAAGGAGCTGCGGGAAGGCACACCCGATTGGGGTCGGGTGCCCACCCGCGACATGTCCCAAGCCATGAGCGCCGAGCACCTGTTCGACGTGATCGGCGTGCGGTTCGACCCTGACGCGTTCGATGCGGGGCCGGTCACGTTCAACTTCCGCTTCACCGACCTCGGCGAGGATCACGTGCTCGGCGTCGGCCGGTCGGCTGTGCATCACCGGGCCGGATCGGTCGACCCCGATGCCGTCGCCTCGGTCCGCACCGACCGGGCCACGCTCTTCGCTGCGCTCAACGACGCCAGCGTGCTCGACGGTGCAGAGATCGCCGGCGATCAAGCCCTGCTCAAGTCTCTGCTGGGGAGCCTGACCGTGTTCACCACGGCACGTCTGATCGAGCCCTGAGCGGGCCTACTGGTCGACCAGCGCGTTCTCGGCTTCGACCGCGGCTGCGGCGCGCAGATCGTCACGGTCGTTCTCCAAGCGGAACTCCACGTGCAGCAGGGTGCCCTGGAACTCGTTCGGCCCGACGTAGGCGGCGCTCACCGTGGGCCCGAGGTCGCGCCCTATGTCCATTCCGTACAGCGACTGCCGGTACGGCATCGTCTCGAGGTCGACAGATCCAAGTTCCTGCACGGGCCCGTCGCCGGCGCGCTGCCACAGCGTGGCCGTGCCGGCATGCTCTGCCGTCTTCGTGTAGCGAACGCCTAACTCGACGTCGCCGAGCGGCACCGGCTCGCTGGCCTGCACCGCATTGGGACGCCCGAGGTAGTTGTACTCGAAGCACAGCAGGCCATCGGCGATCCACAGCACGAGCCCGCCCGTGCGCGACCCGTAGGCCACCAGCACCCCGTCGGTGCCTGTCGCGGTTTCGGCCGAAGCTGCGATCTCGAAGGAGCGGTTCCGCACATCGGGGCACTTGAAGCGCTCGAGGTGCGGCATGCCGGCCGGGTAGCGCAGCCGTGTCGCTGAGGACTCGGGACCGGGCTGACGCAGTACGAACAGTTCCACCCCCCGGTCGTCGAGCGGCAGCACGTTGTAGGTGCCGGCCTCGTGCCACCACAGTTCGATCAGCTCGCGCAGCTTGTCCGGGTGGGTCTCAGACGGGTCATGGATTTCGGCGAAATCGCTGCGGGTGTCGTAGAGCGCCCACTCGTCCTCGCTGAACGGCGTCCCCTGGCGGTGCAACGTCACCGCTTTCCAGCCGTCGTGGTACATGGCCCGGTGGCCGAGCATCTCGTAGTACTGCGTGGTGCGAGACGACGGAGCATCTGCGCCTGCTGCTGCGAACGTGGGGAGCATCGAGATGCCTTCGACGCGCTGCTGCGGCACACCTTTGTGCACCTGGGGCGCTTCGACTCCGACTACGTCGAGGATCGTCGGCATCACGTCGATGACGTGGTGGTACTGATCGCGGATGCCTCCTGCGTCGTCGATGCCCGCAGGCCAGTGCACGATCAGCGGGTCGCGGATGCCGCCCTCGTAGGTGTTCTGCTTGTAGAAACGCAGCGGCGTGTTGCCGGCCTGCGCCCAGCCCCACGGGTAGTTGTTGTAGAGGTTGGGGCCGCCGATCTCGTCCACCTGCGGCACCATGTCGGCGACGCTGAGCCGCTGGCGATTGAAGAAGATGTTCTCGTTGGTCAGACCGTGCCGGCCGCCTTCCTGCGATGCCCCGTTGTCGGACAGCAGCACGATCAGGGTGTCGTCGAGCAGATCGGACTCCTCCAGGTAGTCGACGAGCCGGCCGGTCTGATCGTCAGTGTGATCCAGGAACGCAGCGAACGTCTCCTGCATGCGGCAATACAGCAGTCGTTGGTCGTCGTCGAGTTCGTTCCATGCCTGCACGCCGGGATTGCGCGGCGACAGCTCGGCCTCCGCAGGGACCGTGCCCATCTCCAGTTGGCGTTCGAACCAGCGTGCCCGCGTCACGTCCCAACCGTCGTCGTAGCGGCCCCGGTACTTGTCCAAGTAGGCCTGCGGAGCTTGATGCGGCGAGTGCGTCGCCCCGAATGCGAGGTAGGTCAGGAACCTGCGCGACGGCGCAGTGGCCTGCTGTGCAGCGATCATGGCAATCGCCTGGTCCACAAGGTCCTCGGACAGGTGATAGCCGGGCGTGCTCGGAGGGTCCACCGGGTGGTTGTCGATGACCAGCTCGGGCGAGAACTGGTCGGTCGCCCCGCCCAGGAAACCGTAGAAACGGTCGAAGCCGCGGCGCAGCGGCCAATGATCGAACGGGCCCGCCGGACCGCAGTCTGCAAGGTTGGCGAGGTGCCATTTCCCCAAGGCAAGGGTCGCATAGCCAAGGTTGGAGAGCACTTCGGCGAAGGTGGCCGCCGACGGCGCGATCACGCCACGGCAGTTGGAGAATCCCGTGTCGACGTTCGACAGGAACCGCATGCCCACCGAGTGATGGTTGCGGCCGCTGAGCAGGCACGCCCGTGTCGGCGAGCACAGCGCTGTCGTATGGAAGTTGGTGTAGCGCAGTCCGCCCGCGGCGAGCCGGTCGATGTTCGGCGTGTCGATGTCGCTGCCGTAGCAGCCGAGGTGCGCGAATCCGGTGTCGTCGAGCACGATCACCACGACGTTGGGCGCGCCGTCTGGCGGCGCGGGGCTCGGTTCCCAGTGCGGGCTCAGTTCTGCGGCGGTGGTCCCAGGACGTTCGCGGTCGCGCATTGCCACCGTCTAGCAGGCACGCTCTCGCGGCGGCGTCTCATGCGGCGAGATGCCGCCGGCAGCTCATGCCGGCAGCGGCGCACACCTCAGGCTGCGATCGGGCAGCCCTTCACCGTGATGCGGTGCATCAAACGGGTCTGCCCGCGGTAGTCGTTGAGCGCCTTGTGCCAGGTGCAGCGTTTGTCCCACATGGCCACTGAGCCGGGCTCCCAACGGAACCGGTAGGTGAACTCGACGCTCGAACCGTGCTCGAACAGGAACTCCAGCAGGGGTCGGCTCTCGGCCGCCGTCCACCCGTCGAAGCGCGTCGTGAACGAGCGGTTGACATACAGCACCGGGCGACCGCTCACCGGATGGGAGATCACCACCGGATGTACGACATCAGGCCCGAAGCGGAAACCGTCCCGAAAACGCTCAGAGCGTTCTTCCTCGGGCAGCTTCGACAAGCCGATGCCGAACGCCTCGTACGACGAGTGCACCGCTCGCAGGCCCCGCAGCGTCTCCTTCATGCCGTCGGACAATGCGTCGTAGGCGGCGTACATCGAGCTGAACGCCGTGTCGCCGCCGCTCGTCGGCAACTGCCGGGCGACGAGGATCGAGCCAAGGGCAGGGGCTTCCTCGTAGGAATGATCGGTGTGCCAGGCCTCGCCGATCACGTAGGTGTTCTCCGGGCGGGTGCGCACCTCCGCAATCTGCGGATAGGTCTCATTCGGCGAGAAGTACGCGTTGACGTCGATCTCGCCGAGCGATTCAGCGAATGCGATATGCCCTTCGGGCGCCACGTCCTGATCCCTGAAGAACAGCACCCCGTGCTCGCCGAGCGCCTCGATCACAGTGGCGGATTCGTCCGGGTCGAGCTTGCCCAGTTCCAGGCCTGACACGAACGCCCCGAGCGCAGCGCCAGTCGGTTCGATGTCGATCCCCATAGGTGATGGTCTACCGAGAACACCCCCTGCCGTCAAACGACTGCTCTAGCCGATGGCAACTGCGCGACAGCGCCGGCTCGGAGCGATTCTCGCTGGAGAGGCGCCGATTTTGGTGCGGCTAGCGTTGTACGGCGATGTCCGTTGCTGACGCCCCGATCCTGAGAGCTGACGCCGCCTTCGATGAGACCGAGTTGGGCAGGCGCGAGCGGAACAAGCTCGACAAGCAGAGGCGCATCGTGGCTGCGGCTACGGAACTGTTCCAGGAGAAGGGCTTCGTCGACACCACCACGGCCGAGATCGCATCGGCTGCGGGGATCGGCGCCGGGACGCTCTACCTCTACGTGGAGTCCAAGGAGGACCTGCTCGTCAGCGCCTTCCTCAACGTGGCCGGCGGCGCTTGGACCGAGGCCTTCGAGCAAGTCGATCCCGAGGCG
>JAJEEO010000015.1 GCA_022820925.1 Acidimicrobiia bacterium
AGGCAATCGGGATCATGCGCGAGGTAGTCGCCCAGTGCGAGCGGCCGGTCATGCTGTACTCGATCGGCAAGGACTCCTCGGTGCTGCTGCACCTGGCCCGCAAGGCGTTCTTCCCCGGCAGGATCCCGTTCCCGCTGCTGCACGTGGACACGACGTGGAAGTTCCGCGAGATGATCGTCTTCCGCCAGCGGATGGCCGACGAGATCGGCTTCGAGCTGATCGTGCACACCAACGCCGACGGCGTCGCACAGGGCATCAACCCCTTCGACCACGGGTCGAAGAACTACACCGACATCATGAAGACCCAGGCGCTCCGCCAGGCGCTCGACGCTGGCCGGTTCGATGCGGCATTCGGCGGCGCCCGGCGCGACGAGGAGAAGTCGCGGTCCAAGGAGCGGGTGTTCAGCTTCCGCGATGCCCATCATCGCTGGGACCCGAAGAACCAGCGGCCCGAGCTGTGGAATCTCTACAACGGCCGGGTCAATCAGGGCGAGTCGATCCGGGTGTTCCCCATGAGCAACTGGACCGAGCTCGACGTGTGGCAGTACATCCACCTCGAGCAGATCCCGATCGTGCCGCTGTACTTCGCGGCCGAACGGCCGGTTGTGGAGCGTGATGGCGTGCTGATCATGGTGGATGACGACCGGTTCGTTTTCGACGAGGGCGAAGTGGCCGAGCAGCGTCTGGTGCGGTTCCGCACGCTGGGCTGCTATCCGCTGTCGGGTGCCATCGAGTCCTCGGCCACCACGCTGCCGGAGATCATCGGCGAGATGCTGGTGGCCACCCGTTCCGAGCGGGAGGGCCGGGTGATCGACTTCGACCAGTCGGGCTCCATGGAGCAGAAGAAGCGCGAGGGGTACTTCTGATGGCCGCTGAGCTGCCCGCTCGTGACGGCCTCGACGTGTCGGATGTCGAGGCGTACCTGGCCTCGCATCGACAGAAGGACCTGCTGCGCCTGCTGACCTGCGGCAGCGTCGACGACGGCAAGTCGACGCTGATCGGGCGGCTGCTGCACGACTCGCAGCTGATCTACGAGGACGTGCTCGCCAGCCTCGAAGCAGACTCGGCGGCCCACGGATCGGCGGGCGAGGGGGTCGACCTGGCGCTGCTCATGGACGGCCTGCGTGCCGAGCGCGAGCAGGGCATCACCATCGATGTGGCCTACCGCTACTTCTCCACGGCCCGCCGCACGTTCATCATCGCCGACACGCCGGGGCACCCCCAGTACACCCGCAACATGGCGACGGGTGCGTCGACCTGCGATCTGGCGGTCATCCTGATCGACGCCCGCCACGGCGTGCTGGCACAGACCAAGCGCCACAGCTACATCGCCAGCCTGCTGGGCATCCGTCGGGTCGTCGTGGCGGTCAACAAGATGGATCTCGTCGGCTGGTCACAGGATCGGTTCACCGAGATCTGCGAGGACTATCGCTCGTTCGCCAAGCCGCTCGGGTTCGGCGAGCCGTGCTTCCTGCCGATGTCCGCGCTGGCAGGCGACAACGTCGTCGACGCCGGCGACAACCTGGGGTGGTTCGACGGTCCGCCACTGCTGGAGCACCTCGAGACGGTGGACATCGATGTCGGCGTCGACCTAGAGCATTTCCGCATGCCGGTGCAGCTGGTCTCCCGGCCCGATGCGGACTTCCGCGGGTACGCGGGAACGATCGCGTCAGGAATCCTCCGGCCCGGTGACGAGGTGGTGGCACTGCCGTCGGGGCTCAGCTCGACGGTGGAGCGGATTGCGACCTTCGACGGCGACCTCGACGTAGCGGGGCCGGGGCGGGCGGTCACGGTGACGCTCGCCGACGACATTGACGTCAGCCGGGGCGACCTCCTGGTGACCCCGGGAGGCGAGCCGCAGCGAGCGCACGACCTCGACGCCATGGTGGTGTGGATGTCCGAAACCGGCGCCGAGCCCGGCAGCTCGTACCTGCTGCAGACGGCCAACACGGTTTCCAATTGCGCCATCCGGAGCCTCCGGTACCGGATCGACATCAATACCGGCGCACACGAGCAGGCGCCGGGGCTCGGGCTGAACGACATCGGTCACTGTGTCATCACGTCAGACCGGGAGCTCGCGTTCGACCCCTACAGCGCCAACCGGGCGACTGGATCGTTCGTGCTCGTCGACCGGCTCACCAACGCGACGGTGGCAGCAGGAATGATCATTGGAGCGGCGTCTGCGTGGGACCGCACGCCTGATGCGGCACTGGTTCGCCAGCGCTCGGAGATCAGCGATGCGGAACGGGCCATCCGTTTCGGCCAGCAGCCGTGCACCATCCTGCTGACGGGGCTCACGGCGGCCGGCAAGTCCACGCTTGCCACGGCGCTTGAGCGGGAGCTGTTCGACCGGGGCAAGGTGTCGATCCGTCTCGACGGCGAGAACGTTCGCATGGGCATCTCCCGTGACCTGGGATTCAGCACCCAGGAACGCTCGGAGAACCTGCGACGGGTGTCGGAGGTGGCACGGCTTGTGAACGGCCAGGGACTGATTGCGATCGCTGCAATGGTGGCCCCCGACGGTGACGTGCGGCAGCGTGCCCGTGACCTCGTGGGTGCCGATCGCTACGTCGAGGTTTTCGTGGACACGCCCATCGAGGTCTGCCGCGAGCGTGACCCACACGGCCTCTATGCCATGGCCGACAGCGGCGAGATCCCCAGCTTCCCCGGTGTCTCCGCCGATTTCGACCGACCGACTGAGGCTGACCTGCGCGTCGACACCTCGACCCAAGACGTCGACGAGTGCATCGACGCCATCGTGCGCATGCTGACAGAGCGCGGTTTTCTGCGCGGCCCGAGCACGCCATGAGTGCGGGTGCCGGGAGCGAACCGGTCTCGCGCAACATCGTGCGCGCCGAAGGACAGGTCACCGGCGCCGACCGTGAGGCACACTTCGGCCACCGTGCAGTGACGGTGTGGTTCACCGGGCTGTCCGGCAGCGGGAAGTCCACCCTCGCATTCGCCCTGGAAGCAGCGCTGCTGGAACGCGGCGTTGCCGCCTACGTACTCGACGGCGACAACGTGCGCTTCGGGCTCAACCGCGACCTCGGCTTCTCGCCCGAAGACCGCACGGAGAACATCCGCCGCATCGGCGAGGTGTGCCGCCTGTTCCAAGACGCCGGCGTCGTCGTACTGACGGCGTTCATCTCGCCATACGTGGCCGACCGCGAGCAAGTACGTGCCATCCACCCCGAAGGCGCCTTCATCGAGGTGTTCGTCGACACCCCGCTCGAAGTCTGCGAGACCCGCGACCCCAAGGGCCTCTACGTCAAGGCTCGCGCCGGCGAGATCCCCGACTTCAGCGGCATCTCCGCCCCCTACGAACCGCCGCCATCACCCGAGATCACCATCGACACCACCCAACCCCTACACGACTGCATAACCCAACTCCTCGCCACACTCCCTCTGTCGGAACCAGGGAGCGGTTAGTCCCAGGTGCCGAACTGGAAGGCTTCGGTGGGAAAGGCTTGCCAGTGCTGCCAGACCTGAGGGTCGCCGTCGGTGATCTCGACACCGACGTGGGGGCGGCCCCAGAGTGCGAGGAGCACTTGGATTGGCGGGCCTTCGATCGCCGCCGATGCAGGCGACTCGGACTCGGGCAGAGGCTCGATGGACACGCTGCCGACTTCGCCGCTGGCATCGACGAGCCGGGCGGCGAGCCCGCCGGGATCACGCTCGAGGACGCGGCGCATCGCTTGGAGGAAGAACTGGCAGGTGTAGTCGGCGGCGTCGAGTGCTTGTGCCGGCGTCATGGAGTGCTCATGGCTCAGGGCTGCCTCGACGTCAAGGCGGTGCATGCCGAGCTCAGAAGCAGCATGCCAGGCCCACAACCGCGGATTGCCCTCGCCGCCGGTCATCGAGAAATAGCAGCGCCGGTCGAGGTCGTGGGTGAGCTGATCGATGGCTGAGTGGGCCCATGCTGCGAGTTCTGCCGTAGAGGTTCCGGCCGGCTTGCGGCCGGCGCGCTCGTAACCCCGTGCTCGGGACTCGGGGTCGTTGGGCGTCGAGGTGATCATCTCTTCCCACGCGATCCCGACTCGGCCGATGTGCGACGCCGCGTTGTGCACCGTCCAGCCAGGACAGTTCAAGACCGGCACCGCTTGTTCCTCGTCGCTGCGGCCGCAGATGTAGTCGATGGCGGACCGCGCCGCGGCGATTCGCTCCGAATGATCAAGCATCGTCCAATCCCAACGTTCGCATGCGTTCCTCGTAATCGGCCCAGCCCACCAATCCCCGGGCTTCGTCGAAGCTGACCCGGTACTCCCCCGCTTCGCCTCTGGCCGCCAGTTGGCTGGCCGATTCCTGCATCGCGGCGATGCCGCTGAGCAGCAGCGTCACCGGATAGATCACGAGCGAGTAGCCCATCTCGCCCAGCGAGCCGGGATCCAGCCACGGTGTTTGGCCGTCCTCCACCAAGTTCGCTGTCTTGTGGCCCGGCACCTCTGCGCAGTAGCGCTCCATCTGCTCGACGGTTTCCGGCGCCTCGAGGAACGTGACGTCGGCGCCGGCGTCTGCAAACGCAGCGGCACGCCAGAGCGCTTCGTCAAAGCCATCGGTCGCACAGGCGTCGGTGCGGGCCATGATCAAGATGTCGAGGCTGTGTTCCTGCCGGACCCGGACACACGCCTGGATGCGCTGGATCGCCTCGTTGCGGTCCACCACTTCCTTGCCCATCGTGTGACCGCAGCGCTTCGGCCACACCTGGTCCTCGATCATCACGCAGGCAAGCCCCGCTTGCGCGCAGCCCAGCAGCGTTCGCTCCGCGTTGACGGGATTGCCGTAACCCGTATCGGCATCGCCGATGATCGGAAGCGACGTCGCAGCGCACACGCTGCGGGCCTGATCGATCATCTCGCCGTAGCTGAGCAGGCCCACATCAGGCAGTCCGAGCCTGGCAGCAGCGACCGAGAATCCTCCGAGGAAGCCGGCCCCGAACCCTGCCGCTTCCACCAGTCGTGCCGACAGTCCGTCGAAACACCCCGGTGCCTGCACGACCGAACCGGACTCCGACGCCGAGTGAAGCAGCGCCTGCAGTCCCTGCGCACCGCGGCCATGATTCGGGAACAGCGACACTGGGGACCAGCTCCTTCCGATGAGCGGCGCGGATATGCCCGCCGCAGTCTGTCAGGCTTGCGGGCGATGACGAAGTGGTCGGGCGGCCACGCCGTGGCGACTCTGCAATCGCTCCCGGCTACGGTGACCGGCGTCGATCGGGCGAGCGGTCAAGAAGTGCTCCGGTCGACCTCGCAGGGTTGAGACGAACCGCTGGGGCACTACATGGCCAACTCCCCGATGAGCTCTGCGGCGCTGATCGATGCTGCGAACGAGCTCGCTCCGTTGCTGCGCGAGACCGCCCGCGAGGCGGAACTGGCCCGACGCCCGCTCGACCGGGTGATCGACGCAGTCCGAGACAGCGGACTCTTCGCACTCATGGTTCCCAGGGCGTACGGCGGCCACGAAGCCGACCTCGACACCTATTTCGAGGTCACCCTGACGCTGTCTCGCGCCGACGCCTCGATGGGTTGGCTGATCTCGTTCTACATCGAGCACAACTTCTGGATGTGCGGCTATCCGGAGAGCTTCCAGAAGGAAGTCTTCGCCGAGCGCCAGTTCATCCTGGCCCCCGCCACGCTGAACGCAGGGGGCGGCAGGGCGACCCCCACCGAGGGCGGCTACCGGCTCGACGGTCAGTGGCAATGGGGAACCGGCATCGTCCATGCCGACTGGGTGCTGGTGGGCGCGATGGTCGACGAAGGCGGTGGGCGGGTGCTGCCGAACTTCTTCGCGGTGCCGCCCGAGGACGTCGAGCCAGTCGACACCTGGTACGTGATGGGCCTGTGCGGCACCGGTTCGTGGGACATCCGCGTCGACGACGTCTTCGTGCCCGCCGATCGGGTCGTCTCGATGGTCGGACTGATGAACGCAGCCGGCGAGTCCACCCGGGTTCACGCAGGCGAGCTGTACCGCACGCCGCTGATTCCCGTGCTCGGCTTCGCTGCGGGGCTGCCCATGCTCGGCGCGGCCCAGATGGCGCTGGAGGAATACCGCTCCCAGACCAAGGCCAAGATCGCTGCGAAGCAGACCGCGATCGGCGGGCCCGAACGCGACCAGGGCAAGCCGGCGGTCGCCGCGAGGGCAGCGCTGTCGATCGACGCGGCCGAGCTCATGTTCCGCGACGTGCTCGCCGACGTGATGACCCAGCGCAACAGCGCATCCTTCGAGACCCGCAGCATCTGGCTGTCGCGACTGACCCACGCCGTCCATATGTGCCGTGACGCCGTGCGGGACATCTGCTCGGTCACCGGCGCCGGCGGCAGCCGGCTGGACAACCCCATCCAGCGGGCGTTACGCGACATCTCGACCGGTTCCAACCACCTCATCTTCGACCGCGAGGTCCGCTACGCCGACTACGGGCGCCTCTTGCTCGACCAGCCCACCAGCAGATTCCTGGTGTGAGCCACCCGTCGGCCGCCCGGGGCCACGGGCGCCACTGCTGACCGCTCGGCCACGCATGGACAGTGCCCGGCGCGGTCTGTCAGGCTTGCGCCGACGGGAGCACGAGCGACCGAGGGGGACATTCCATGTCGAACATCAACGACGTAGCCGCAGCGTTCTTCGATGCGTGCGAGACCGGCCAGGGCTGGGACGCCTGCGCCCAGTACTGCGCCGACGACGCAACGTTCGCTGCGCAGTCCGAGGCCATCGGCGATCTGACCGATCTCCGCTCGTACGCCGAGTGGATGAAGGGCACCTTGATGATCCTGCCCGACGCCACCTACGACCTGAAGTCGTGGGCCGTCGACAGCGAGCGCAGCAGCGTCCTGGCCTATGCCGTGTTCAACGGCACCCACACCGGCGAGGGCGGACCGGTGCCTCCGACTGGCAAGTCGGTCAGCTCGGACTACGTGTACGACATGCGCTTCGAGGGCGACAAGATTTCCCACATGACCAAGATCTGGCACTCGGGCATCGCACTGCAGCAGCTCGGCTGGGCCTGAGCCCCGCCGGGCGACACAGCCGCCGCCTACAGGAACAGCTAGAGCATGGGAAGGTGCGCAGCACCGAGGGTCGTTGACGAGGAGACGCCGTGCCGGAAACCAGTTCGCCTTCGGGAAAGCTGATCGTCGAGAGGGACGGCCCGGTCACGACCGTGATCCTCAACCGTCCCGAGGTGCACAACGCCCTCGACCGGGAGATGTCCCAGGAGCTGAACGACGCTGTCCGTGAGATCAACGTAGACCGGGAGTGCCGGGTGATGGTGCTCACCGGTGCGGGCCACACGTTCTGCGCCGGCGACGACATCAAGGAGTTCAACGACTGGACGCCCGAGGACCCCCTCTGGCAGGCACGGCTCTACCAGGAGACGGTCTCGCTGATGGAGGACCTGATCCCGGTCACCGTCGCCGTCGTCGACGGGGTGTGCACCGGCGGCGGTCTCGAGCTGACCTTGGCTGCAGATTTCGTGCTGGCGACGCCGCGTTCTCGGTGGGGCATGCCGGAGATCAACTGGGACATCACCCCGGGATGGGGCGGCACCAGCAAGCTGGCCAAGCATGTGGGTCGTCGCAGGGCCAAGGAATGGAATCTGCTCGGCACGCTGTTCAGCGCCGAGAAGGCCGAGCGTCACAACCTGGTCAACCGACTCGTCGAGCCTGACGACATGGACGCGGAGCTGGACCGGCTGATCGAGATCATCCTGAGCAAGCACCCCCAGGCGATGCAGGTGACGAAGTACTTCGTCGACAGGGGTGCCGACCTCGACTACCAGAACGTGATGGCCTTCGAGGGAGCGCCGCAACTCGTGCCCTTCGGGGAGGGCACCCGAGCCTTCGTCGAGCGCGACAGCCGCAACGACCGCCGCCGGCTACTCAACGACTTCTGGTTCGACTGAACCGAGGCGAGCGAACCCAGCAGCAGCCTCGGCCGCGGTTGCCGATTCGGCGGATACTGAAGGTTCAGTGGCGGTGGCGGTGGTCGCCGTGGGAGTGGTCGTAGCGGTCGTGGTGCTGGCGCAGCAGGTCGGCCCCGTAGTCGCCGCCGTTGGGCGTGCGGACCAGCGTGTGGACGTGGTTGCGTGAGGGCACCAGGTTGTCGAACACCACGCCCGGATGGTGGTCGAATTCGATCAGCACCACGGGGTTCTGCACCCGGTAGTAGAAGGGCCCGTCGTCGCCGGTCGCGCCCATCCATGAGAACCAAGTCTCGTCGAGGTGGTGAGCGACCTCGTCCATCCTGACCTGTGCGTGGCCGTCACGGGTCCATCCGACGTAGGTCGCCATGAGATTGAGCAGGATGCGCCGCTGGGCGTCGGACAGGTCGGTCGCTGCGACGCCCTCATTGGGAATGACGGCGTTGTCGAGGAAGGCGCCGCCCTGCATGCGGCCGTCGAATGGGTGCTGCAGCTCCGGCGGCAGGTCGTCGGGGTGGATCGAGGGCCGGAGGATGGCGCGGCCCTGCTGTTCGGCGTCGAGCGAGCGGATCAAGTCGAGCCCCGATCGTTCCTCGGCGGTGAAGACCTGGGTACCGGCATAAGGGCCGTCGTGGACATGGCAGGGCTCGGCTCCCATGAACGTCGGCGTCATCACCAGCTGATCGCCGACGACTGCGCAGTTGACCACCAGGTGATGACCGTCGAGCTGCCAGCCCCAGGGCTCGTCGGGCCCGGGCTCGCCGAAGACGGTCACGAAGTACGGCCACTCCCCGTACTCGTCGGGGCTGCCGGAGATCTCGGCGATCAGCTCGTTCAGCCGCATGATGTCGCGCGCCTGGCCGTAGCCCCGGGCCGACAGCGTCTCCCGCAACAGGTCGAGACCGAGCCGGCGACCGGCCGTGCCGAGCTCTTCGAGCATCACCCCGTGGCGGAAGAAATTCATGTGCACGTTGATCCAGGTGCGCCAGTCGTCGCTGTCGATGGGCTGGTGGGCGCGCTGGCGCTGCTCGCTCGTCAAGGCGCCGAGGAATGCCTGGGCGGCCTCGACGAGAGGCGCTGTGGACACGCCGGTCCGCGCGAGACCGAACAGGCCTTGGCGGACCGCGCCGTCGACCGTCACGCCCGTGAACGGCTCGTGGCCGTGCGCGATCCGCTCATCGACGAATGGCACGAGCGGCGGAGCGATGTCGGTGACGCGTGAGCGTGCACTCATCGGAGGCATGTGACGCACCCCGAATTCGGTCCAGTGGCTCATGGATGCCATCCTTTCAGGGCCAAGACGCCGGTGCGTTCAACCGCACTCGCATCGGTCAGCGGCGGCGAGCGTCGTGCGCTTCACTGAGGGGGCTCGCTTCGCACGACCCGTGCGACTGCCCTGAACCGACAGCGAGGTGCCATGCCTGCAATGCAGCCGACTGCCGACCAGTTCCGCGCCTTCCGCGATGACCCCCACGACGGGCCCATCGCGCAGGTCAACCTGCTGAAGTTCCGGGTCAAGGCCGCCTACGGGCCCGATGAGCCCGAGCACGCCAACGACGAGTCCGGCGTCGCCGCCTACCAGCGTTACGTCGATGCCTTCCGGGCCGCCGCAGCCGAGGTCGGCGGGAGCTGCCTGCTCTACGGCCACGCCGAGCGCTATTTCATCGGCCAGGGCGACTGGGACGCCGTGCTGATCATGCACTTCCCCAACCGGGCTGCGTTCATCGCGACCCTGAACCATGCCGACTACGCCGAGATGCACCGCCACCGCGCGGCCGGCCTGCTCTGCCAAGACCTGCTGACGACACAACCGGCCGTAGCAGCCGCCTAGCGCGTGCGAGAGCTGACGTGAGTACGACCGCAAAACTCGTGCTAATGGCCCCGCCTGGGGCGCCGGCTGCAGGCGCCGAAGGCGACGCTGCCGCTGGGCAGCCAGGAATGCCCAGCTGCTGGCGCGGATCCCCTAGCTAATCGCTGCCGGGATCGCGGGGACGATGGCGTCGTGCGACCGATCCGGCGATGGTGCGCAGCGGCGTCGCCGAGATCTCGACGACGGCACCGACAAGCTGAGCGGGTGCGCGGGCAGCTTCGATGAGTCCACGGCCGAGCACCCCGCCAGCGCTGCGGCCGGAAGGTCGGCGCATCCATCCCAGCGCCACGAAGACGCCAAGCGACACGAGCGCGATGAGGGCCATGATCACGAGGACGACGATCCACCCGTCGTTGCGACCGATAAGCGGCAAATCCACGAAGTTCATGCCGAAGAACCCCGCGACCAGCGACAGCGGCAGCATGATCGCTGCGTAGATCGTGAGCACTCGGGTGACCTCGGTGGCCTGGCGCGCCTCGGCACCGCGGTACGCGTCCAGGCTCTCCGCCAGTGCGGTTCGGGCAGCCTCCACGCCCTGTGCGGCGCGTGATGCCGTGTCGAAGACATCGGAGAAGCGCCGTCGTCCGGCTTCGGTCACGACTGGGGATGAGGTGCGGCGCAGGATGTCGAGGGCTTCGCGCTGGGGGTGCACCGATTTGCGGAGCGCAGCCAGGTCGGCACGAACGGCGGTGATCTCGGCGAGGAACCCGGGAGCCGCCTTCAACGCAAGCTCGTTCAGCTCCTCGTTGCGATTGTCGAACACGTCGAGCACCGAAGTCAGGCGGCGGGTGGCGACATCGGCCAGCCGTGCCAGCGCTTCATCGGGTCCGCCGCTCGCGAGCTCAGGCCGGCGTGAAGCTCCGTTCCACATGGCCTCGATGGAACGCGAGCGCGAGCCGTGGATCGTGACCAGGCAGCGCTTCGACAGGAAGCTGGCGATTTCGTAGCTCTCGATGCGCTCATCGCTCAGCGCGTGCAGCACGACATGCACTGTTTCGCCGAAGTCGTCGACCTTGGGAAGATCGGTATCGGCGATTGCGTCGCGCACTGCCATGGCGTCGAGACCGAATCCGTCGGCGAACTCCAAGATGCGCTCGGTGTCGTCGGGGTCTGCGGTGATGTCGATCCATGCCCAGCCCTCGTTCGGCATCGCGTGGGGCTGCTCCAAGGGCTGCGCGACATCCTCCACTCCGAATTGGAGCGCCCGCAGGTTCATGGCTCAGGCGCTCTCTCGATCACACAATCACTGTGCCACACGAACCTCCCGCCCCTGCTCGAACCGGGCGTCGGACATCACAGATCGCGGGGAAGATGCCATCCCTGTGCCCGCCCCGGGGCCGCGAAGACCGAAGCACTCACACACCTAAGGTCTCGAATATGAGAATCGCCGTCGTCTACAACCGCGACAGCCGCAATGTCATCAACCTGTTCGGCATGCCGAACCAGGAGAAGATCGGCCTGAGAACGATCAAGCGCCTCAGCGATGCGTTGCGAGCCGGCGGCCACCAGGTCACGGCCCTCGAAGCCGACAAGGAGCTGATCTCCCAACTCGAGTCGTTCATGCCGCGCGTGGTCAAGGGCGAGCGCCCCGGCATGGTCTTCAACGTCTCCTACGGGCTGCAGGGACAGGCGCGCTACACCCACGTGCCCAGCATTTTGGAGATGATTGGCATCCCCTATGTGGCGTCTGGTCCGCTCGGGCATTCGCTGGCCCTCGACAAGGTCGTCACCAAGATGATCCTTCGCCAGCACGACATTCCCACACCCGATTTCGTAGTGCTCGAGACGCCCGAGTCGCCGGTTCCCGACGACCTTCGCTACCCGATGATCGTCAAGCCCAAGAACGAGGCGGTGTCGTTCGGCCTTGCCGTGGTCGACGACGAGCAGGCACTGCGGGAATCCGCTGAGGTCATCTTCGAGCGGTTTCGCCAGCCGGTGCTTGCCGAGCAGTTCATCGAGGGCCGCGAGGTGAACGTCGGGATCCTGGGCAACGCCCCGCCCGAAGCCTTCCCGCCGGTGATGCTGAGCTTTGGAACCGACGGCCCGCAGATCTACACCTACGAGGACAAGACCGGGCGCAGCGGGCGGACCATCGAGCCGCTGTGCCCCGCCCCGATCCCCGACGAACTCGCCCAGCACACCCAGGACATCGCTGTGCGGGCTTTCTCGGCCCTGGGGCTGTACGACTGCGCCCGTGTCGACCTGCGGGTGGACGACGACGACAACGCCTATGTGCTCGAGGTCAACAGCCTGCCCAGCCTCGGCGAGCACGGCTCGTACCTCGTCGGCGCCGCCCATGTCGGGCTCGACTTCGCTGCGTTCGTGAATCGCCTCGTCGAGGTGGCGAGCGCCCGTTACTTCGGCACCCCCCAGCCCCCGCCGGTCGACGCGAAGACCGCCGATCCCTCCGAGCGGGTCTTCCAGTACGTCACCCAGCGCCGCGACCAGATGGAGCGATCGCTGCAGCAATGGGTGGAGCTGCCGAGCCGGACCGACGACCCGCTCGGCCTCGCACGGGCCGCCGACCGAGCCGGGCGGATCTTCGCCGACATCGGCATGCGGCCAGTGCCCGACCTCACCGACGAACCCGAGGCCTACATGTGGGAGACCGCCCGCGGCTTCGACGGCGGGACGCTGCTGATCGCCCACCTCGACGTGCCCGCCACCGGCGCCGCGCTGCGCCAGGGCTTCCGTCGCGACCCCGAGTGGCTCTACGGCGAGGGCATCGGCCGGTCGCGCGGCTCGCTGGTGATGCTCGAATACGCCCTGCGTTCCCTGCGCAGCATCCGCGCCCTGAGACGGGTTCCCCTCGGGGTGCTGCTGTACGCCGACGAGGGACAGGACGCCATCCAGAGCCACGCCCTCATCAGGCGGGCCGCCGAGCGCGCCGATCACGTGCTTGTCTGCCGCCCCGGCACGCTCGACAACGGCATCGTCACCCAGCGTCGAGGCAGCCGCCGCTACGAGCTCACCGTCGAGGGGGCGCGACTGAGCCCGGGACAAGTAGGGCGACGACGCACCGTGGCCAACTGGACGTTCGACAAGCTCGTCGCCATCGGCAAGCTGAACGCCCCGAACAAGCGGCTCTCGATCGCCGCACTCGACGTGCACACCGAACGGCACGCGATGTTCGTGCCGCATCGCGTCGAGGCGTCGCTGATCATGTCGTATCTCGACCCTGCCCACGCAGACGAAGCCGAGCGGTCGATGCGATCGATCCTCGGGCGTGGCGGGCCGACGTGGCATCTCACCTTGCTCACCGACCGGCCGCCTATGGTTGACCGCCCGGCGAACCAGCAGGTCGTCGAGGCCCTGGAGAGCGCAGCCGCCACATGGGACATCCCGCTCGATCACGAGTCGTCAGGTTGGCCGTCGGTGGCGGGGCTCGTTCCCGAGCCGGCGTCCGTCGTCTGCGGGGTGGGCCCGGTGACACGGGACCGCGGCACGCCCGACGAGGCGGTGCAGCGCATCAGCCTCGTGCAGCGCACGCTGCTGCTCGCGGAGTACCTGGTCGGCCGGGCGAAGCGATGAACGGGTGAACGAGCACAGCGCCGACCGCGACGCCGAGCACACCACGGTGCCATCGCCGGGGCCGTCTGAGCCGCCGGTGGCCGACCGCCCCCGACGGCGGCCCAGCCGGCAGGTCAACACCGAGCTGCTCGAGCTCACCGACACGCGCATCCACGAGCCGCAGCGCATCGCCGCGTCCGAACACGGCATGGTTGCCACTGCGCACTATTCCGCCACCGCAGCGGGCGTCCAGATGCTCGAGCGCGGCGGCAACGCCATCGATGCCGCCGTCGCCGCCGCGCTCGCGTTGGGCGTGTGCGAGCCGGCGGCATCGGGACTCGGCGGCCAGACCATGATGGTCCTCCATCACAGCGCCACCGGCCGCACCATCGCCTTGGACGGCTCATCGAGAGCCCCCCACCGAGCGCTCGTCGAGAGCTTCGACAATCTCCGAGCGGATACCCGCAGGGGCCATCTCGCGACGACAGTGCCGAGCTCACCCGCCGTCTACGCCCACGCGCTCGAGAACTACGGCACCCTCAAGCCCTCGACGGTGCTGGAACCCGCGATCGCGCTGGCCGAAGACGGCTACGAAGTCAGCCTCTTGCAGTACCGGCTCTCACGCCGGGAGCGCAAGCACCTCGCGGCGCATTCGGCACGGCAGTTCTTCCTCCAGGACGGCCGCCGGGTGTACCGGGCCGGCTCGAGGATCCTCCAGCCGGTGCTGGCCCGAACTCTGCGGCGCCTGAGCGATCACGGCTTCGAGGACTTCTACCTCGGCGAGATCGCCCGCCTGATCCATGACGACATGGAGGCCAATGGCGGGCTCGTCTTCGCAGACGACCTGGCGCAGATCCCCCACCCGATCGAGCGGCGACCGCTGTCGGTCAGCTTCGGACGCGACCGCGTGATGACGATGCCGCTCCCCGGGGCCGGGCGCACGCTGATCGAGATGCTCAACATCCACCAGAGCCTCCCCCGCGAGCTCCAGGACATCGACTCGCCCCAGGGGGCGGTCTGCCTCGCCCAGACCATCCAGCAGGCGCTCATCGACCGAAACGACCGACCTCGCGACCCCAACCTGTACTCGCCGGCCTCCGACAAGCAGATGCTCAACCGCACCTACGCCCGGCGGCTTGCACGCGACATGGCACGGCGCTTCGGCCACGGTGAGACCACGCACTTGTCGGTCATGGACGCTCACGGCAACGTCGTCGCGCTGACGCAGTCGATCGAGAACGTGTACGGCTCGTGCGCTGCGTCGCCCGAACTCGGGTTTCTCTACAACAACTACATGAACGCGTTCGAGAGCGAAGACGTGTCCCATCCGTACTACCTGCGGCCCAATGCGGTCCCGTGGGCAAGCGTCGCGCCGTCGATCGTGTTCCGCTCCAAGGAGCCGTGGCTGGCGATCGGCTCGCCCGGCAGCGAGCGCATCCCCCCGACGATCCTGCAGGTGCTGCTGCGCCTGCGACGGGCGACTCCGATGTCGGCCGTCGACGCGCCCCGCATCCACTGCTCCATCGACGGAGTCGTCTCGGTAGAGGCCTCGCGCATCGCGACCGACGTGCTGCAGGCGCTCGCCGACGCGGGCTTCGAGATCAACCAGCGAGAGCCCTACTCGTTCTACATGGGCTGCGTCCAGCTCGTGATGAGGGACGGCGATCGGCTCATCGGCGTCGCCGACCCCCGGCGGGACGGTGCCGCCGCCGGCCCGATCGCTGCGCCGCACTCGACGTGAGCCGGCTTCCGATCGTCATCTCGGTGCCGCACGCCGGTTTGCGCGTGCCCGAGGAAGTCGCCGACAAGTGCGTGCTCTCGCCGCAGGAGATCGCCGAGGACGGAGACGGCGGGGCCGCAGAGATCTACTCGATCGCCGACGAGGTGGGTGCATTCGTCACCACCGATGTCGCCCGCGCCATCGTCGACATGAACCGGGCACGTGACGACCGGCGCCGCGACGGCGTCGTCAAGACCCACACCTGCTGGGACGTTCCCGTGTACCGCCTGCCGCTCGCGACACCCGAGATCGAGCAACTGCTGGATACCTATCACGCCCCCTACCACGAGCGGCTCACAGCCTTGGGGGCCAGCGGCCAGTGGCCGCTCGGCATCGACTGCCACACCATGGCCGCCAGCGGCCCTCCCGTCGGTCCCGACCCGGGCAGCGAACGCCCGTGGCTCTGCCTGAGCAACGGCGAGGGAACCTGCCCGCAGGAGTGGATCGAAGGCTTGGCGGCATGCTTCGCAGAGCTCATCGAGGGCCCGATCGGCATCAACGACCCGTTCCGTGGCGGCTACATCACGAGGTCCCATGCGGCCGAAATGCCATGGATACAACTCGAGCTGTCCAGAGCCCCGTTCCTGTCGCACGACGAGAAGCGGTCGATGGTCCTCTCGGCGTTCGACGCCTGGATCACGACGCATCTCTAGTCACCGGTCCCACGACATACCGTCTCGTGCATGCCAGTCGCCATCTCGACTGGCGAGGCATGATCTGACATGAGCACAACCGCCAGATTCGTCTTGATGGCCCCGCCTGGGGCGCCGGCCGTGCCGAGCGTTGATGTGCTCGAGGGGTGGGCCGCCGCTCTTCGTTCTGAGCACGACGATCTCGAGGTCGTCATCGCCGTGACCGACGAGGAAGTGCTCGGCCAGCTCGGCGATGCCGATGCCGCATACGGCGTGCTGCCGGCTGGCTGGCATGCGCCCCGGCTGCGCTGGCTGCAGGCTCCGATGGCCAACCCGCCGCTCGGCTATTTCACCCCCGAACTCGCCGCCCACCCCGTCGTGGTCACCAACATGCGCGGTGTGTACAACGACCACATCGCCACGCACGTGATGGCGTTCCTGCTCGCGTTCGCCCGCGGACTGCCGTACTACGCGCACCAACAGCGCGACCGGAAGTACCGCGGCGGGGTCGCCCCGGTCGTGCACCTCGCGGACTCGACGGTCCTGTTCATCGGCGCCGGCGGCGTCGCCCACCAGACTGCCCGCTACCTGCAGCCGTGGGGCCCGAGGGTCGTCGCCGTCGACGCTCGCCCCGAGACCACCTCCGGCGCGGCCATCGACGCCGTGTTCGGGGCCGAAGAACTCGAGGCCCAGCTCCCGCTGGCCGACGCAGTCGTGATGACCGTTCCCCACACCCCCGAGTCCGAGCGGATGCTGGGGCGGCGCCATTTCGAGCTGATGAAGCCCACGGCGGTATTCATCAACATCGGCCGCGGCCAGACCGTCGTGCTCGACGATCTCGTCGATGCACTGGAAGCCGGTGAGCTCGCCGGTGCCGGTCTCGACGTGTTCGACCAGGAACCGCTGCCGCCCGATCACCGCATCTGGGCCCTGCCCAACGTGCTCGTCACGCCGCACGTGGCGATGGTCGGGCCCGACATCGAGCAGCGCCGCTTCGAGCTCATCGCCGAGAACTGCCGGCGCCTGCTCGCCGGCGAGCCGCTGCGCTACGTCGTCGCCGACAAGGTGCTGGGATTTTGACCCCGCTCCCCCGCCGCAGCGAGCTTGCTGCTCGGCTCGTGGATCCCGGCCGATGAGCCGGGGCGAGATGCATCTGAGCGCGTTCATCCAGGCGTCGCCGAACCATCAGATCAAGGGGATGTGGAAGCACCCTGCCGACGAGACGTCGTGGGGGTACCGGACGCTGAGCTGGTGGCAGGACCTTGTGCGCACCCTGGAGCGGGGCTGCTTCGACGGGATCTTCTTCGCCGATGTGCTGGGCACCTACGACGTGTACGGGGCGAGCCGCGAGGCTGCGTTGCGCGGCGCGGTCCAGATCCCCGGCATCGACCCCACGCTGCTGATCCCGGCGCTGGCGGCATGCACCGAGCACCTCGGCTTCGCCGTGACTTTCTCCACCAGCCACCACGCGCCGTACCACACGGCCCGGCTGTTCTCGACCCTCGACCACCTCACGGGAGGCCGTGTCGGCTGGAACATCGTGACCTCGTACCTGTCCGACGCCGAACGTCAGGGGCTCGGCCAGATCCTCGCCCATGACACCCGGTACGACCGGGCCGACGAGTACGTGGACGTCTGCCTCAAGCTGTGGGAGCAGAGCTGGGACGAAGGGGCGATCGTGCTCGATGCCGCCGCCGACACGTTCACCGACCCGGCCAAGGTGCACGAGATCGGCCATGACGGCGAGTGGTTCACGGTGGAAGGCCCGCATATGGTCGAGCCCTCGCCCCAGCGCACTCCGGTGCTGTACCAGGCGGGGAACTCGGCACGCGGCGTCGAGTTCGCAGCCAACACCGGCGAGGTCGTGTTCATGTCGGTGCCGGGCAACGACAAGGGCGCCGCAGTCGTGGCGTCGCTGCGCGAGCAGGCCGCAGCGGCCGGCCGTGATCCCGAGCACATCAAGGCATTGCAGGTGGCGCGGGTGGTGGTTGCCGAGACCGACGCCGAGGCCCGGGCGATGCGCGACGAGTGGTCACGGCTGTTCTCGGTCGACGGCTACCTGGCTCTGTACTGCGGCTGGACAGGCATCGACCTCGGCGGGCACCCGCCCGACACGCCGATCGACGACATCAAGGCGAATGCGATCCGCACCCAGGTCGAGCGCTGGAAGCTGGAGGATCCCGACAAGGTCTGGACTGTCGGCGATGTCGCCCGGCGGCTGTCTGACACTGCCGGCGGGCTCGGATTCGTGGGTTCGCCTACCACTGTCGCCGATCAGCTGGAGGCGTTCATGGAGACCACCGGAGTCGACGGGTTCAACGTGACGACGGCACCCGTCCCCTGGGGTTTCTCCCAGATCGTCGACTTCCTCGTGCCCGAGCTCCAACGGCGCGGCCGGTTCCGCACCAGCTACGAGGGCACCACCTTCCGGGAGAACTTCTTCGGCGCGGGCCAACGTCACCTGCACCCCACTTACACCCGCCCCCGCTGACGCGACTATGGGCACCGCCCCAGGTTCCGATTGGTGACCCCGTCCTCACGGAAAACGGCTACTGACCTCATCACACCCTGCGACATACTGATCCCGAACCGGCGTCCCGAACGGTAATGTTCCCCATCTGGGGTACATTCGGGACACGGCGCAGGAGATCGCACCATGGCCAAGACCGAGACGATCCGTGCTCGCGTTGAACCGGATCTGAAGATGCAAGCCGAGCGCGTCCTTCGCGAACTCGGATTGTCGGCTACCGAAGCGATCACGTTGTTCTATAGGCAAGTAGTGCTGCGGCAAGGCGTCCCGTTCGACGTCAGCATCCCGAATGCCGAGACGGTCGAAGCGCTGCGCCAGGCCCGAGAACCCGACGAACTGACCGAATACTCAAGTCTCGACGAACTCAAGACCACGCGGTAGCCCGCAGTGATCCTGCGGACCACAAGTCGCTTCGAGAAAGACCTCAAGCGCGCCAAGAGGACGCTCTGGTGCTCGTCCGAACAGGCACCCACAGCGATCTCTTCGGCTAGTCACAGGACTACAACGGCCCAATCCGGCTACTTTCGCCTATCCAATTGCCGTGGAGTCACGGAGTCCAGCGGACCGATCACGACACGACTCGAGGTCAGCCCATGACACCTGCCACCGAACCGTCGAACGACTCGGCCCGCGTCAGAGCGCTCGTGGTTGAAGCTGTCGCCCAAGCAGCCGAACTCATTGCAGACCCAGCCACAGCCGAGCGGTGGGACCAGCCTTCGGCTCTTGACGGCATGACGGTCGGGGCACTCTCGGCCCACCTCGTACGTGCCGCCGGCGCCACGATCGCCTACCTCGACCGCACCCCGCCCGCACGGCGCCCAGACGGCGGCCTACTCACCGCGGTCACCTACTTCCACGCCGCGGTCGACTCCCCCATTCACGACCGGATCAAGGACGTCTCGGCCACGGAGTCGGCCATCGGTCACGAGGCCACCGTGGCCAAATGCCGCCAACTGGCCGCCGACCTCGAAACACGGCTGGCCGAGGAACCCGACGACCGTCTCGTGGCCGCGCTGGGAGGGCGGCTGCTCACCCTCGACGACTTCTGCCGCACCAGGCTGATCGAGGTGCTCCTGCATCTCGACGATCTCGCCGTCAGCACCGGCCAGCCCCGCCCAACCACCGACCCAGAGGGCGCGGCCATCATCATCGAGATTTGCATCAACATCGCCCGGGATCGCAATGGCGACTGGGGCGTCCTCTACGCCCTGACCCGAGCCGAACGCTCCAGCGGCACCCCAGTCTTCCCCGTCTTCTAGCGAGAGCTGAGCTTCCGTCCAGAACGGCAGATCTGTTGGCCTCAGGCGACGTCGAGGAACTCCGTCTGACCAATCGACTTGCCCTTCACGCGTCTCATCGACAGACAGCCGCACTGTTGACGCGAACCAACATGAGTTGTATCGTGTCAACATGCCGAGGGCGCGGCACCCAAAGAAGGAGGTCGAAGCCGCATTGACCGAACTCGAAGACGCAGGCTGGACGGTCATCCCGACGGCATCGGGGCATCGTTGGGATGTTGCCCGCTGCGCCGAGTCCGGGCGGTCAGGCTGCCAGATCTCTATATGGTCGACGCCACGCAGCCCCGACAACCACGCCCGCCAGCTGTGGCGAGCACTGGACCGATGCAACCACGTTCCCGAACATGACAGCGATGCATGACGATGACCACACACACCTTCACCCTGATCATCGACGGCCCCGACCTCCAAGAAGACGAACTTGTCGACGAAGTGTTCGAGGCTGGCTGCGACGATGCCCTGGTCGGCCGAGCCGACGGCATTCAGTTCGCCGACTTTGACCGAGACGCCGACACGCTCCAAGACGCCGTGCTGTCCGCCGTCGCCGAACTCGAGTCCATTGACGGCGTTGCCGTCGTTCGTCTCGCGGATGCCGGACTGCTGTCTATGGCCGACATCGCAGCCCGCACCGGCCGAACCCGCGAGAGCGTGCGACTCCTCATCGCAGGCGAGCGCGGCCCTGGCGGCTTCCCACCCCCCGTCACCGATCCCCGCAGCCGCTACCGGCTCTGGCGCAGCGACGAAGTCGCAGCCTGGCTCCGAAAAAATCTCAACGCGCTCCTCAACGATGCTGCCGAAGACCATGTCCGAGCGGCCATCAACGCAAGCCTCGAACTCCGCCACCACCGGATCCACCTCAACGACGCAGAGCGCTCGGACCTTCGAACCCTCATCGACAGCTAGCCAACCATCAAAGCGGCCAGCGGACTGCGATACACCAATTGCCACACCACGGCCGTGTGCTCGCCTACCCGGGAATGCCTGCTGACCGGGGACTTCGCTGGGAGCGCCGCTCTAGCATTCGATCGTCGATCAGATTTGCGACGCATGAACGTCAGCGAAGAAATCCCCACTGAGCTTCAGGCTGCTTCGGAGTCCGCGCTCGAGTGGATCAACGCAACGCAAGAAGCGCACTTCGAAATCACCGGGGTCATCGACGCCGAAAACACCGTGGCACGAGCGCGAGCAGGGTCCTTCGAATTGGGCTTGGTGCTGTGCGACGGCGACGTCTGTGCCCGTGAGCAGGTGGTGGTCGAACGATCAGCCGAGGGCTTTCGAGTGTCGGCCGCCGACGTTGACGATCCGCTGATCCCGCCGCTGCTCGACCCACCGATCGGGGTACGCAGCGGGTGGCTCAACGCCCAACTCGACAAGCACAAGTTTGTCGTGTTGGTGTTCTACCGCGGCTTGTGGTGACCTCCATGCCGCCGCGAGTTGCGCGGCTTCGGCAAATCGGGAGTGATCGAGGAGATCCGGGCGGCTGGAGGCGAGATCTTTGCCGTCACCAGTGAGCCCCAGAGTCTTGCGAGCGAAGCGCAGGAAACATGGGAACTGGAATACCAGGCGGTGGGCGACCCGCACCACGAGATCCTCGACGACTGCCGTGAGAATGACCGGTTCGACCTCTATATCGGCGACACCGGCGTGCTCGAGCGACACTGGTCGTCGCACCCGAACGGCATCTTCCAGGCCGGAATTCTGGCCCTCAGCGAGGACGGACGGGTGCTGTACCGGTGGCGCTGTCGCCCCACTCATCAGAATCGCGGTGGCGCCTCCGGTCGAGTCACCGCGTCGCATCTGTGGTCTCGAGTCCAAGACGGATTAGCCAGCGGCACCGACGCCGCATGGGATACCGATCCCCCGCTCGACGCCCCAGAGGCCTTCTGGCCGTACTTCGTGGCTCAGCTGTTCGCCCATGGATGGTTCGTCAAGCCGAAGCGATTCCCGCTCGGCCGACCCGACGACAAGCCGTCCGCTCGCATCTCCGCGATGAAGCCACGACTCATCGGCTTCGCGGCGGCCTGGGCCGTCTGCTTCGTGCTCCTGCCAGCCCGCCGAGTCCTGCTCGCGCTGATCGGCTACGCCGTAGCCATCACACCGGCTGTCCGCAGGGTGAACCGCGAGTTCCAGCACGTTCCCGCTGGCCGCATGCCCGAGCCCGGCGGGCGAAGCCTCGGCACCGAGCCCCTGACGCCTCACCCTCAACAGGCGAACCGCTGAGACGAGAGGGCGGGCTGGGTTACTCGAAGGTGCGCCTGGCTGTTTCCCAAGCGTTGATCTTGTCCCAGTCGTACTCCACGCCGAGCCCTGGGCCGATGGGCACCGCGACGCAGCCGTCGGCGCCCACATCGTCGAGGCCGTCGCCATAGCCGTCGGCGTAGATCGGCGGCTGCAGGCAGTTCTGCGATGTGTCGGGATTGACCAGGCCGAGCTCGTAGAACAGCGTGTTGGGAATGGCCGACATGCAGTGTCGGTGCATCGGGCCGGCCGTGTGGAGCTGAACCTCCATGCCGATCGCGTCGCAGAAGTGGGCCAGCTTCATCGTGCCGGTGATGCCGCCGTCCAGCTCGGGATCGACGTGCAGGATGTCGGTGCCACGGGCCAGCACGAAGTCGGCCTTCTGCTCGAATCCCCGGATGTGCTCGGCGATGAGCATCGGCGTGCGGACGAACTCTCGCAGGCGCTGGTGAGCGGCGGCGCTCGAGGAGGCATCGCGGTAGGGGTCTTCGTACCAGAAGAACCCCAGGTCGTCGCACGCCCGACCGACTTCCACGGCATCCATGAATGACCCCAGGGACGATGCGGGGTCGTTCATCAGCTTCATCGAGGGCCCGACACGATCGCGAACCGCGGTCATGATGCCGATCTCGTTGGCCACGCTGCCGTCGAAGAAGCCGTGAATCTTGTACGCAGGCAAGCCGCGCTGCTGACATTCCTCCGCGAAGTCTGCGTACTTCTCGATGCTGTCGAGGCCACCGGGCGTCTGCTGGCCCGGAGTCGTGCTCGCATATGTCGGCAGCCGCTCGCGGTACCCGCCCAGCAACTGGCTGATGGAGGCGCCGTACTTCTTGCCCGCGAGATCCCACAGGGCGGTGTCGAGTGCTGCGATGCCGAGCTTGTCGAAGTGCCGGAATTGGATTTTGAGGAGTTCGAAGATCCGTTCGCGCTGGGATGGGTCCCTGCCGATCAGCAGCGGCGCCATGTCGCAGACCTGCGCCATGGCGTGCTCGGTTGCGCCGTAGTGGGGTGCGTAGCTGCCCGTGAGCCCGTCGTCGGTCTCGATCGACACCACGAACTTCGAGACGCTCGTCTCCGCCCCAGGCGAGTAGGTCCAGATCGTCGGACCGACGTCACGGAGTTGATACGTGTATGCCTGAACGACGATGCGGCTGATCTTGCTCATGGTTCACCTCGGTGAGATTCCTGTTGCAGCAGGCGGCGAGCCGCTTCGACGACTACGCCGACTGCTCGCTCCTCGGTCGCAGCGATGCGGGCCTCGTCGACGACGGCCTCGGACTCGGTGCGCTGGGCGATCACCCCGGCCACGCACCCAGCCCGCCAGCCATTGGCCGCGCACATCGTGAACAGCGTGGCCGACTCCATCTCGTAGTTGAGCACCCCGATCCGGCGCCACTCGGCCAGGCTGCCCCGCAGCCACCCGACGACATCGCCGGCCACCGTGTCGTAGCGCTCCTGGCCGGGATAGAAGGTGTCGCTCGATGCCGTGATCCCCACCTGGTGAGAAGCGTCGAGGGCGACTGCAGCATCGACCAGGGCTCGGGTGCACTCGAATGAGGAGGCCGCCGGGTACTCCAGCGGGGCGAAGTGCCGGCTCGCACCGTCGAGGCGGACCGCCGCTTGGGTGATGACCAGGTCACCGATCCGCAGATCGGCCTGGATCGACCCGGTGGTGCCGACCCGCAGGAACGTCCGCACGCCGAGCTGGGCCAACTCCTCGACCGCGACCGAGGTGGACGGCCCGCCGACGCCGGTCGAGCAGACCACCACTGGCTGGCCGTCGATCGACGCTCGACAGGTCGTGAACTCCCGCACGGAGGCCAAGTGCGCCGGCTCGTCCATCGTCTCGGCGATCCGCGCCACCCGGGCAGGGTCGCCAGGCACGATCGCCAGCGTGGCCCCACCCAGATCGGCGGCGGTCACGCCCAGGTGCATCACCCGCTCGTCATTCATCGCCCGACCCTATGTCTCAGCCGCACACGACACCGGCGCTGCTCGATCTTGCGCACTCGATCCGTGCCACGCTTGCGGAGTAGGCATAGGTTCATCGCACGAGCAGCACAGGAGCGTTCCGTTCAATGTCACTGACCCAGTACCGGATTGACCGCGACGGCGCAGACCGTCTCCTCTTCCTCATGCACGGCTACACGGCCGAGCAGCACCACCTCGCGTCCTATGTGCCGCTGGTCGACCCCGGCGAACGCTTCACCGCGATCGCGCCACGGGGACCGATCGACATGCCCGACGGCGACGGCGCAGGCTGGTGGTCGATCGACCTTGAGACGTTCGAACAAGACATCTCGCAGTTCATGCCTTCGCTCGAGATGCTCGAGTCGTTCATCGCTGACGAGGCCGGCAAGGCCGGCGTGCCGCTCGAGCGCTGCATCGTGGGCGGGTTCAGCCAGGGCGGCTACCTGTCGCTGGCGCTTGCCGGCAGGGCTGGTGCACCCCGCTACGCCGGCGTGTGGGCCATCTGCTGCGGCCTGCCGAGCGCACCCGGGCTCGACCTCGACCTGTCCGGCGGCGACGGCCGACCGGCGCTGTTCCAGTGGGGCACCCGCGACATCTTCATCGGCCAGGAGCAGCCCAAAGAGGTGATCGCAGCCCTGGGCGACGGCGGGTGGAACCTGCGGCACCACGCCTACGACATGGCTCACAGCCAGACCATCGAAATGATGATCGACGCCCGCGAATGGCTCGCTGGCGTCCTCTGAGCCCGCCAGCGCAACACTTAAGGCAAATGGCGTTTAGCTAAACGTTCGGCGCAAGCGTTGAGGTAGGCGCTCGGGCCTGAGGTCCGCTAGTCGATACGGACGGTGAATTCGAGGCCTCCCGTGAAGGGCAGGGTCATCGTGCGGAGCTTGTTGGCGGGATCGTTGAGGAACTCGAAGTAGGGCTCGTAGCCCTGAGCGGACGCGATCGTGTTGTCCGTGACGACGACGGCGCCGGGACGCAGGGCTGGGGCGACCAGCTCCAGCGCGTCGAGGGCGACATGCCAGATGTCGACGAGCAAGAAATCGACTGGTCCCCCGCAGTCGACCAGCGTTTCACGCAGATCGCCCTCCCGAAGCTCGATCCACGGGGCGAGACCCGCCTGGGCAAAGTTGGCCCGGGCGATGGCAGCCTTGGCCGGTTCGTACTCGGTGGCGATCACCACGCCATCGTCATGGCCGTTGTCGCGCACGGCGGCAGCCAGGTACAGGGTGGACACACCGTGTGACGTGCCCGCTTCGACAACACGGCGAGCGCCGAGCGCACGGCAGACCTGGTAGCAGAACGTCGCCTTGTCACGATCGAGCGCGACGAGCTTGTCGCTATAGAAACGGCGCATATTGTCGTCGAAGCCACGCTGGCTTCGGTCCCGGCCACTCAAACGCCTTTGCTCCGCAGTGAACGCCGACGTCTCAGCAACTTGCTCGTCGCTCTGAGCGTGCAGCCGATCGAGCATCTCCTCAAGCACAGGATCATGCAGCGGTGATGTCATGCGGTTCCTCTTACAGCAGCCGGAGCACGGCGGCCGGGTTCATCGGCTTCCGGCCGGTGGTCACAGATCTAGGACGGCTCGCAGTCCGTCGTCGATGGCATCGATCAGGGCTTGGGGCAGCCGGCCCGCACGCTCCTCCAGCCATGTGCGTTCGACCAGCTCCAGTCCGAGCGGCACGGCAACGGAGTCGGAGGGCAGACCGGTTACCGCGGCGTCGAGCAGGACGTTGCCGGCGAGACCTGCCCGATCGAGATTCGTGGTCAGCGGCACGGCATGGGTTTGCCAGACGTCGACGTCCAGAACATCCTCAGACGACACGACCACGCACGGCCGACGCTTGTCGAGATCCATCCAGTACACCCCGCCACGCACTACCACGGCGCAGATCGCTCCATCCGCTCGGCAATTGCCAAGGCGTCCGCAGGCGTCAATCCCTCCGAAGCGGCCAGCGCCGCATCCGCAACCAGTTGATCGGCGAACGACATCGTCGACTTGGCCGCGTGGCGCCGGAGCTGGTCGGTCACCCACCTCGAGAACGGCACGTGCAAGCTCTCAATAATCGGCACAACGTCATCAGGCACGCTGATGGTCTTGTTGGGCATGTACGTATTATACGTACATATTCAGGTCAAGGCTCGGCTGCACGGTGCCGGCTGGTTTGGCTCAGCGGAGCGGGACGGATGCGGGGTTGTAGTTGAGCAGTTCGGGGCGGAAGGTGCCCTGGGTGGGCAGGTCAGGGTCCTGCAGAGCGCGGCCCTCCTCCACCGACCACAAGGCGACGTTGTTGCCCCGCTCGCAGCGCACGTTCTGGTAGATCTCCAACGCCTCTTCGACGGTGCTCGACGCCTCCAGCGAGCGGGCCAGCACCACCGCGTCCTCGACGGCCATGGACGCCCCCTGGCCCAGGAACGGTGTCATGGGATGCGCAGCGTCACCCAGGATCGCGACCCGCCCCGACGTCCACACGTCGAGCGGTTCGCGGTCGTACAGGCCCCACTTGAACAGCGCATCGTCGGGCACAGCACGGATCAGGTCCAGCAGGTGGGGCGCGAAGTCGGCGTAGGCATCGAGGAATTGCTGGGCCGTCGCTGGGATCGACCAGCCCTCCTCCTCCCACGTGTCGGTGTGCCCGCAGCCGATGAGGTTCATCAGCTCACCGCCCCGCAGCGAGTAATAGAGCAGGTAGCGGCCGGGCCCACGGTGCATGGCGAGCTCCCGCTCACGCGTGATTGCGGGGGCAGCCTCACCAGGCAGCACCGCGCGGAATGCCACCTGACCGTTGAATCGCGCCGGCGGCCCTCCGAATACGAACGAGCGCACCGCCGAACCGTTGCCGTCGGCGCCGATCACGAGCGGAGCGGTGTCGGTCGCGCCGTTGGCGAAGCGGACCGTGACGCCGTCAGCATCCTGGTCGAGCGCAACGAACTCGTGCGCTGCGTGCACTGCGGCCGGGTCGTTGTCGCGCACTGCTGCGAGCAGCACGCTGTGCAAGTCGCCTCGGTGGACAGCCAACAACGGCAGCCCGAAATTCTCTTCGAGCCACGCGTTGGGCAGGCCCGCGATGACCTCGCCGGTGGCGTAGTCGCAGGCGTGCACCGCTGCAGGGCAGCTCGACACCGCCGCGACCGCATCGTTCACACCTAGGTCGATCAGACCATTGCGCCCGTTGGGCTGCATGACGATGCCTGCGCCGATCTCGCGCAGCTCGCTCGCCCGCTCATACACCGTCACCGCAATATCCCGGCGCTGCAACGCCAGCGCGAGCGACAGCCCGCCGATCCCACCGCCGACGACAACAATCCGATCAACAGTCACGGCGTCCATTCTGGCGACAAGACCCAACCGCCGGAATGACGCTCGATGCGTCTCGAAGGACTGCCGGACGGTGCCCTGTTAGTTTCCGGAGAGCGGAGTGCATCCCGCCATGCGTTACCGGGGGGAAGGGGGGACGCCATGTCGGATTCGTCCGAGTTGGATCCGCGGGGAACCAGGGCGGCGCTCGACGAGGCCAGCCATGCGCCCGGCGCGATCTATGCCAGCCCGGAGATCTTCCGCCGCGAGGTGGACGAGTACTTCAAGCGCGAGTGGCTGTATGTGGGACGGGTCGAGGAGCTGGCCGAACCGGGTGACTTCATGGCGCTGCGCCTGGTCGGCGAGCCGGTGCTGCTCTCACGAGATCGCGACGGTGAGCTGCACGCCAACTACAACATGTGCGTCCACCGGGGCGTCGAGGTTGCGTACGGATCGGGCAATCTCAAGGCCTTCAGCTGCCCGTACCACGGCTGGGTTTACGGTCTCGACGGCCAGCTGAAGGGCGCCGCCTACATGGCCGACACGAAGGACTTCGACGTCGCCGACTGCGCCCTGACCCCGCTACGACTCGGTGTGTGGCGGGGCAACATGTTCATCAACTTCGACCCCGACGCCAAGCCGCTGGCCGATGCGATGGCGGTGCTCGACGAGGAGTTCGCATTCCTCGGGTGGGAAAAGTGCCGCCTGGGCAACAAGATCGACATCGACCTGGCGTGCAACTGGAAGTTCGTGCACGAGAACCTGATGGACTTCTACCACGTCGGTGTGCTGCACGCGGGAAGCTTCGGCGCCAACTTCAGCTTCGAGCCCGACCACGTCAACATCAAGCCCGACGGCGGTCTCTCGATCTTCTACAACGCCGGCCCGCCAACCCCCGGGGCCGAGCCGCTGCTCGGCAAGATGCCATGGCTGGAGGACCGGCCGCACAGCTTTGCCTGCACTGCGTTCAGGGCGCCCAACCTGACGTTCTTCGGCCGCATCGACTGCATCCGTCCGATGATCGCGTGGCCGATCGACGAGGGCCACACCCGGGTGGTCATCTACCACCTGTTCCCCGAGGAGTTCTTCGACCGGCCCGACTTCGACGAGACGCTGAAAATCTACCACGACTACCAGATCCTGGTGCTCGAAGAGGATCGACTGATGATCGAGTCGATGCAGCAGGCGATGAGCTCGCCCGCCTACCGGCCCGGGCGCATGAGCACCCTGGAGAAGGGCATTCACAACTACCTCAACGGCTACCTGGACCGCATTGTCGACGGGGCGACCCCATGACCGCGACGGTTGCGGGCGCAGCCGACGTGCTGATGCGCGACTACATGGCGTTGGAGCCGGGCGAGACCGTCGTGATCACCGCCGACACCGACAGCGACCCCGAGGTGTGGCAGGCGATACACCGAGCATCTCTGCTCGCCGGCGCCAATTCATCGGTGATGCTGATCCCGCCGCTGCCGTATCAGGGCCGCCTCGCTGATCCGTACCTCACGCCGGCGGTCTCGGCCGCGGCGCTGGCCGCCGATGTGTGGATCGACCTCACGTTCCCCTACCTCGCCGGCTCGGAACTGCACGATCAGGCGATGGAGGGCGGGCACATCCGCTACCTGCTGGGTGCCGACCTCAACGCCGGGGGCCTGCTGAGGCTGTTCGGGCGCGTCGATCTCGACCGCTACTTCGCCGTGCACCATGCCTTCGACGCGCTGGTGAACGACGCTGAGGGCAAGCCCGTGCGCATCACCGACGGCGGCGGCACCGACGTGAGCTTCACGCTCGGGGAGCGCGGATTCTCCAAGCCGAGGCGAGCCGACAAGCCGGGCACGGTGCTGGTGCCCGGGCAGTGCACCCTGTTTCCCGAGGTCGAATCGGTGAAGGGGCGCATCGAGATCGGCGCCATCTTCCACGAGTACTACACCTCGCTCGCCGCCCCCATGACGCTCGAGATCGACGGCCGCATCCGCTCGGTGACGGGCGGCGGCAACGAGCGAACCGTCGCCGACCGGGCGCTGCGGCGAGCGGGCTCCGACGGCAACTACGGCTACGTCATCCACTTCACCCACGGCATCCATCCCACGGCCCGGGTCACCGGCAGCTCGTTTATCGAGGACACCCGTACCCAGGGAAACAACGCCATCGGCATGGGCATGCCGTGGTGGGATCCCGGCGGCGGCGAGAACCACCCCGACGCGGTGCTGTTCATGCACACCATCGACATCGACGGGCAGCGTGTCGTCGAGGACGGCGCCATCGTGGGTCCTGAGTCGCTGGTGGCCCTGGCGGCCGACCTGCAACCGGTCGTCTGAGCCGCTATGAAACCCGCACCGTTCTCGTTTGTCGCTCCCGAGTCGCTCGGCGAGGTGGTTCGGACCTTGGCCGAGCACGGCGACGACGCCCAGATCCTCGCCGGCGGCCAGAGCCTGGTTCCGCTCATGAACCTCCGGCTGGCTCGACCCGAGGTGGTCGTGTCGATCAACCGCTGTCACGAGCTCGACTACATCCGGCTTGCGGACGACCGCCTCGTCATCGGTGCGCTCGTGCGCCAGATCGACGCCGAGACCAGCCCCCTGGTCCAAGCCGAGTGCCCGCTGCTGGCCAAGGCGCTCCCCCACGTCGGGCTGCCCGCCACGCGCAACCGCGGCACCGTCTGCGGCAGCCTGGCCCACTGCGACCCGCTGGCCGAACTGCCAGCGGTGGCGCTCGCGTTGGAGGCCGAGGTGGTGCTCACGAACGTCGCCGGCGAGCGTCGGGTGCCGGCTCACGACTTCTTCGTCGCCGAGATGACCACCTGCATCGAGCCGGGCGAGGTTGTCTCAGCGGTCACGTTCGCCCGACAGGACCCAGGCGAGCGAAGCGCCGTAGGGGAAGTCTCGAACGGGGGCCACGTGTTCCCGGTGGGCGGGGTGGCGCTGCGGTGGGCAAGCTCGGACGGCATCTGCACGATGGCACGGATCGCGGCGTTCGGCGTCGGGTCGGTGGCCCAGCGTCTGGGCGACGCCGAGCGTGCGCTGGTCGGCTCCGACGTCGGCCCAGCGGCAATCGCAGCCGCCGTCGCGGCAGCTCGTAGTGAGGTCGACCCGACCGGTGACATCCACGCCGACGCCGACTACCGGCGACACCTCGTCGGCGTTCTCCTCGAACGCGGCCTGCTGGAGGGGAGCGTCCATGACTGACGAAGTCGAGGTGACGGTCACCGTCAACGGGCGCACCCGCCAGTCCCGGGTGGAGCCTCGGCGGCTGCTCGTCGACTACCTGCGCCACGATCTCGGCCTGACGGGCGCCCACATCGGCTGCGAGCAAGGGGTGTGCGGCGCATGCACGGTGCTGCTCGACGGCCGCACCGCCCGCAGCTGCCTGCATTTCGCTGTGACGGTCGACGGATCCGACATCCGCACCGTCGAAGATCTCGCAGACCTCGACGAGCTGCATCCGATCCAGGAAATGTTCCATCAGAAGCATGCGCTGCAGTGCGGCTTCTGCACGCCGGGCTTCCTGCTCACGGCAGTCGAGCTGCTCGAGCGCACCGCCGACCCCGACGAGGCCACCATCCGGGAGGCGCTGATGAACAACGTCTGTCGCTGCACCGGCTACGCCAACATCGTGGATGCGGTGGCCGAGGCCGCGGTGGAGCTGCGACGGGGGCACGGAGCATGAGCAGCGACACCCAAGGCGCGGTCGGGCAGAGCGTCCTGCGCCGGGAAGACGACTACCTGCTGCGAGGCCAGGGCCGCTTCGTCGACGACCTGCCCACGCCGCTCAACACCCTGCACCTTGCCTTCGTGCTCAGCCCCTATGCCCACGCCCGGATCACTTCGATCGACACGAGCGCGGCCCTCGCCCTCGACGGCGTGGTCGACGTGCTCACCGGAGCGGATCTTGCAGCCATGGTGAAGCCGATCGCCGCCCAGATCGAGCTGCCCGGCTACAGCTTCAACACCCGCGACGTGCTGGCAGTGGACGAGGTGCGGTTCGCGGGCGAGGCGGTGGCTGTGGTGGTGGCCGAGAGCCAGTATCTCGCCGAAGACGGCATCGAGCTGGTGGAGGTCGACTACGAGCCGCTGCCCGCGGTCACTGACATTCACGAGGCCACTGATCCCGCCGCCCCGCAGGTCAACCCGACGGTGCCGGGCAACGTCTATTTCGAAGGCAGATTCGCTACCGAGGGAGTCGCCGCCGGCTTCGATACAGCCGCCCATGTCATCTCCGAGGACTTCAACTCGAACCGCGTGACCGCTGTGCCGATCGAGCCCCGCGGGTGCCTTGCCGTGCCCGAGCAGCCGGCCAACCTGGTCTTCTACTCCTCGACTCAGATACACCACCTGCTGCGGACGGCCTTGGCCGAGTTCCTCGACGTTGCAGAGTCGAACCTGCGGGTCGTGGTGCCCGACGTCGGCGGCGGTTTCGGCATCAAGGCCGCTCTCTACCCCGAAGAGTTCGTCTGCGCCGCGCTCGCGCTGCGCCTGCGCCGGCCCGTCAAGTGGATCCAGGACCGCTACGGCGCCCTGCTCACCGACGTGCACGCCCGCGACAACCACTACCGGGTGGAGGCCGCGATCGACGACGACGGCATCGTGCTCGCGCTGCGGGCCGAGATTCGCACCAACGGCGGCGCCTACTCGGCGCTGCCCTTCGGGTGCACCCTCGAGACCACCGGCGGCGCCCGCATGATCGTCGGGCCGTACCGGATCACCGAGTACGAGTACACGGCCACCGCCGTCGCAACCCACACTGCGCCCGTGCTGGCCTACCGGGGCGTGGCCCAGCCGGTCTGCTTCATGGCGATCGAGGGCATCATGGACCGCATTGCCCGCCGGCTCGGGCTCGATCCAGCCGAGGTTCGGCTGCGCAACATGGTGCCCACCGCCGAGCTGCCGTGGACCAACATCGTCGGCGTCCGCTACGACACGGGCAGCTTCGTCGAGTCGCTCGAGATGGCGATGGAGATGGCCAACTACGACGAGTTCCGTGCCAGCCAGGCGCAGGGCCGACTCGTCGACGGCAAGTACCGGGGCATCGGCATCTGCAGCTTCACCGAGGTGAGCGGCACGGGCGCCCCGGGCTGGCGTGCCCGTGGGCTGACCCGCCTGCCCGGGTTCGACAGCGGCACGGTGAAGGTGGAGCCCACCGGCAAGGTGACCGCCTTCGTGAGCCACGCCCATTCGGGCCAGGGCCACTTCACGACCTTCGCGCAGGTCGTCGCCGACGCGCTCGGGGCCCGGCTGGAAGATGTGACGGTCGTCGAGGGTGACACCGCCGCTGGGCCCTACGGCACGAACACCTTTGCCAGCCGCAGCGCAGTCACGGGCGGCGGAGCACTGATTCGTGCGTCGGAAAAGGCCAGGCTCAAGTTGGCGCGCATCGCCGCGTTCATGCTCGAGTCGACACCCGAAGACATCGTGGTCTCCGATGGCCGGATGCACGTCGCCGGCGTGCCGAGCCGAGCGCTCTCATTCCAAGAGGTCGCCGAGACGGCCTATGCGATGAACACCAGCGACCTGCCCGAGGGCGAGAGCTTCGGCATCGAGGAGACCGACTTCTACGACCCGCCCTTGGTCACCATGGCCAACGCCACCCACATCGCGCAGGTGGCCGTCGATGCCGCAGACGGCACCGTCGACATCGAGGGCTACGTCGTCGTGCACGACTGCGGCCGCGTCATCAACCCGATGATCGTCGACGGCCAGGTGATGGGCGGTGTGGCCCAAGGCATCGGCGAAGCGCTCATGGAGGAGTTCGTCTACGACCCCGACGGCGGGGTCCGCACGGCGACGCTGATGGACTATCTCCTGCCGAGCTCGGTGGACGTGCCCAACTACCAGATCGCTCACATCGAGTCGCCGTCGATCGACACCGTCGGCGGGTTCAAGGGCGTGGGTGAAGGCGGGCTGATCGGCGCAGTGGCCGCGCTCGTCAACGCCGTCGCCGACGCGCTGTCCGATCTCGACGTCAACGTCAACACCAAGCCGCTGCGGCCCGCGCTGCTGTCACGCCTCATCCGAGAAGCCGGCGGCTGATTCTCCGTCGCCGCGCTGCTGATTGCTGCGGCTAGAAGGTGCGGTAGTACTCGCGTTGTTCCCAGTCGGTCACGGCTGCCCCGAATCGTGCCCATTCGGATCGCTTGAGGGTGACGAAGTAGTCGACGATCTCGTCGCCGAGCGTGTTGCGGTAGAAGCCGCTGCGGTCGAACGCGTCGATGGCATCGCCGAGTGTGCGGGGCAGCAGGGGCCCGGCCTCGGCCTCATACGGCGTCTCGCTGGGGGGCGGCGCTTCGAGCTTCGATTCGATGCCGTCGAGCCCCGAGAGGATCTGCGATGCAAGGTAGAGGTAGGGGTTCGCGGCGGGGTCGCCGGCGCGGTTCTCGATCCTGGTCGCGGGCCCCGGGGGCTCGTCGATGACGCGCAGCATGGCGCCCCGGTGTTGGCGGCTCCACACGATCCGATCAGGAGCGATGCTGTAGGGCCGGTAGCGCTTGTAGCCGGTGACTGTCGGCGTAGTGAGCAGGCAGGACTCGGGGGCGTGGTCGAGGAGCCCCCCGAGGTAGTGCATCGCCATCTCCGAGAGCGTTTCGCCGGCCACTGTCGGGGCGAACAGGTTGCGGCCGTCGCCGACGCTGAGGACCGACTGATGGAGGTGCCAGCCGGCCGTGAAGGTGTCGTCGCCTGCTGGCCTGGACATGAACGTTGCATGCAGGCCCTGTCGCCTCGCTATCTGCTTGACAGCAGCACGGATCAGGACTGCTTGATCTGCCAGCTCGATGCCGTCGGCGGGAGCGAAGGTGAGCTCGACCTGGCTCGGTCCGTGCTCGGCCTCGATGGTCCTGGGCGGCAGGCCCAGCGCCGTGAGGTGGCGTTGGATTGGCTCGAGCAGCGGTTCGATCCGGTCGGAGTAGTCCTCAGCCAGCAGGTCCCAACCCGGGTGGACGCGTTGATGGTCGCCGGAGGACTCATCGACGCGGTAGAGGTGGAATTCGATCTCGAGGCCGGCCCGCAGCCGCAGCCCTCGATCCGTCAGCTTCTGGTGCGCCTGGGCACAGATGCGGCGCGTCGACAGCTCGATCGGAGCGCCCTCGACGCTGTGCAGGTCACTGAGCATCCACCCGGTCCCGTCCAGCCACGGCAGTACACGGAATGTGGCGGGGTCGGGGACCATGACCATGTCGCGCGCCCCCATGACCGAGGCGAGCGTCGGGCCGCCGTCGGGCTCCCAGAGGCTGAACGCGTAGTGCTGGCCAGTGTCCTTGGTGAGCAGCGAAGCCGGAAACGCGACGCCATGGCGCAGCGCATGCGGCACCTGCGCCGCGTCGAGCACCTTGCCGTGCAACCGTCCGTGCTGGTCGGCGAACGAGACCCGAACGCTGCGCAGCCCCTTGTCACGGACCTGGTCCTCGACCGCCGCCGCAGCGTCGGCCCAGTCGGCGTCCCAGCGATCTTCAGGCATCGAGGTGCCGGGCATCTTCTAATCCGCCAGCGCGGGCGCCCACCCTGAGGCCTCGCGTCGTCTGGTCTCGAGTTCGCGCCAAGCAGCGTCGAAGTCGTCGCCGGTGGTGACGCCGTCGATGGCGCCAGGACCACGGAGCCCGCCGGGGTCGGCCGCACCGATGAGCGTGTCCGCGTCGGGCCGGCGGAGAGCGGCCAGGTACATGCGTCGATGGGTGCGGATGCCGACATCGGTGGGGCTGAGGTGCTCGGCGGTGCGGTCGAGGATCGGGCCGGGCGACTCGACCGCCCACTGATCGTGAACGTTGATGTCGGCGCCCATGCCGGTGTAGGTGCGCTCGCGCTGCTCGACCGGATCGAACCCCCAATTGTTCGATCGGTCGGCAATCGGGCGGTACTCCGGCAGGGTCACCTGGCTGACGCGCTGCTCGCGCATGACCTCGGCATCGACAGGGTCGCCGTAGCTGACGAACATCGAATACCAGTAGCAGCGGTGATCATCGATGGGGACATGCCATTGGAAGATGCTCATCTCCCGGCTCATCGCGATCGTGATGGCGTTGGGGAAGATGCAGTTCGAGATCCGAACGTGGGTGAACTCGTCCCGGTAGCGGCGCAGCGTCCGGAATCGGAAGCCGAACGGCGTGGGTTCGACCGTGATGTCCGGCGCAGAGGCTTCCCGCATCAGCTCGGCGACGGTCACGTCTGTGTCCGCGATGGTGTCGCGGAACTGCAGCCCATAGGTGCCGTCTTCTGCGCCGAGGAAGCGATGCAAGAACGCGGCATGCGCCGGGTCTATGCCGACCTCGTGGGCCTGCAGCCAGTTGCACCCCCACATGCCCTTGAACGCGAATACCTGCGGGCCCGGCGCCACGAAGCAGTCCAAGCCGGGCAGCTCGGGCGGATCGCCCTCGCCCAGGAAGGCCCACACGATGCCGTTGCGCTCCAGTACCGGGTAGTGGACTTGGCACACCCTCGTGTGGAACGTCGACCCCGGCGGCTCTGCCGGAGTTTCGAGGCATGCACCGGTCACATCGAAGAGCCAACCATGGAACGGGCAGCGCAGACCGCCGTCCTCCACCCGGCCAAAGGACAGATCGACGCCACGGTGCGGGCACCGGCGCCCGATCATGCCCAGCCGGCCCCGGTCGTCCCGAAACAGCACGAGGTCCTCCCCCAGCAGGCGAACCGGCACCACCGGCCGGTCGCTGTCGAGTTCCTCGGTGAGAGCCGCCGGCTGCCAGTACCGGCGCAGCACGTCGCCACCGGGAGTTCCCGGGCCGCTCTCGGTCAAGAGTTGATTCTCATCGGCACTCACCATGCGAGCCTCCCCCAGCCGTGCGTTACGACGACTCACCGTCGACTATCAGGCGATGCTAAGAGGCTGAGCCGAAGGGCGAAGCCGTGGCCCGAGCGGTGCAGTCAGCTAGAGGCCGAGGGCGACGGCGGCGCGCTCGGTCTGGGCGTCGGTGTCGCCGTGGCTCAGGCAGAACGCCCTGGCGCGCCTGGTGTAGAGCTGCAGGTCGTACTCGGTCGTGTAGCCGATCGCTCCGTGAACGGTGTGGGCGGCATGGACCATGTCGACCATCACCTCGTTCGCGAAGACCTTGGTGCCGGCGACCTCGAGGGTCGCGTCGCGTCCCTGGTCGAGCAGCCAGGCGGTCTCTGCGACCAGGAGCCGGCAGGCGTCGGTGTTGATGCGCATGTCGGCCAACCGGTGGGCCACCGCCTGGTAGCTGCCGATCACCCGCCCGAACTGCTGGCGGTTCGATGCGTACTCCGACCCGAGCCGGATCATCCCCTCGCAGCAGCCGACCGCTTCAGCAGTGGCGAGAACGGCGGCCGCGTCCAATCCGGCGTCGATTGCCTGCTGCGCGGCGCGTCCGCGGGCCAGCACGCCGCCTGCGGGCACGGAAACGTTGTCGAACTCAACGTGGAACAGCGGGTCGCCGCCCGTTGCGCCATGGCGAGCCCACCTCACACCCGCGGCGTCGCGGTCGACGGCGACGACCGCAGCTTCGCCGTCTGATGCTCTCAGCGACACGAGCAGCACCTGCGCCACGGACGCGCACGGGACCATCGCCTTCGCGCCCGAGATCGTGGCACCGGCGTCCGTCTCGGTGAGGACGCTCGCGGGGGCGGATCGTTCGTCGCGCCCGGCCGCGTCGGCCAGCGCTGGCGTGATCACTGCGTCGCTGGTCGCGAGCGTGCTCAACATGCTGCGCGTCAGCGCTGTCGGCTCCACGGCTTGGAGAAAGGCGGCCGCAAAGCCCGCCGTGGCGACCAGCGGCGTCGATGCGGCGGCCCGTCCGAGCTCCTCGCCGAGCAGGCAGAGATCAACGAGCCCTGCACCGCCCCCGCCGATGTCTTCGGGCAGCGCAAGCGCGGTCCAGCCGAGCTCAGCCATCTGAGCCCAGATCTCGGCGTTGACGCCGTCGGCACTCGCCTCGACCTCTCGCACCATGTCGGGATCGAGCGTGTCGGCCAAAAGGCGCCGGGCGCCGTCTCGGATCATCTCCTGGGTGTCGCTGAGCATGAGATCCATCGCAGTCGCTCCTACCGGGGCAGGCCGAGGCCGCGCTGGGCAATGATGTTCCGCTGGATCTCGTTGGTGCCCATGGCGATCGGCTGCGGGATGCTGTGAACCCAGTGATCGTTCATGAGCCCGTCGAGCGGAGCGAGACCGTCACCGGTCGTGAGCTGTCCCCTGGCGCCCACGATATCGAGACCGATATTGCCGATCAGGATGTTGAGCTCCGACGAGAAGACCTTGCTCACGGCCGGGTCGACGTCGTTCGCGACGCCCGCCGCCATGGCAGAGACGATGCGGTAGCACAACAGCCGCGCTGCCCGGTACCGGGCCTGCAGCCGTACCAACCCCGACCGCACCGACGGACGCAGGGCCAGCGGCTGGCCGTTCTCGTCCTTCGTGGTTGTCGCGTACTCGATCAGAGCGTCGAGCAGCACCTTCACCCGCGCATGAAGCGCAGCCCCCACCCGCTCATGAGCCAGTGTGGAAATCGCGACTCGCCAACCGTCACCACGCGGACCCACCAAGCAGTCGTAGGGCACCTCGACATCGTCGAAGAAGACCTCGTTGAACTCCTTGGGGCCGCCCATCGAGTCGATCGGCCGAACCGTGATCCCAGGCGTGTTCATGTCGACCAACAGCATCGACAGACCCTGGTGCTTGCGCTCGCCCGGATCTGTTCGGCACAGCAACAGGCACCAGTCGGCTGCAGTCGCGTAGCTGGTCCAGATCTTCTGACCGTTCACCAGGAAGCACCCGTCAGCGTCGGTCGCCTTCGTGGACAGCGCTGCCAGATCGGAGCCGGCCTCGGGCTCGGAGAAGCCCTGGCACCACATGACCTCACCCCCAGCCATCGGCTTGAGGAACCGCTCCTGCTGGTCGGCAGTGCCGAAGTCCATCAGCATCGGGCCGATGTAGTTGAGGCTCATGTACTGCGGCCCACGGGGCTCGCCGGCCGCCCACATCTCCTCGCGCACCACCATCTGGCGCCACACGTCGGCGTCGACGCCCCCGTGCTCGACCGGCCACGACATCGTCAGCCAATCCCGCTCCGCCAGCTTCATGCAGAACTCCCGGGTGAACGGGTAGATGCGGTCGTCGTCGTGAAACAGGCCCTTCCACCACTCAGGCAGCTCTGCGTCCATGAACGCCCGCAGCTCCGCCCGAAATTGCTCCGCCTCAGCCGGGAACTCGAACTCCATCCCCCACCTCCTCAGCGAAGAACGCCGGCAGCGGAGACCGACGCCGTACGACGACGTACGGTATTGCGGCACCGAGCTCACTGCGAGTTGTGCAGGGGCCGTCAGCACACCAGCGGTCACCCTGAGCTGATCCGACTCAGATCACGGCGGACCAACCGCCTTTGGCGCTTGTACGCGTCCAGACGATTGGTAGCTTCGGCAGCGAAGCGGACCGGCCAGCAATGGCAGGCCAGAGTGGGGGACGCGATGCCGAAGCACCTGACCGACGCCCAGATCGGCCACTACCGCGAACGGGGCTATATCTCACCGGTCGATCTTCTGACCGAGAGCGAGGCCGCCGAGGCGCGGGCGAAGCTCGAGGCCTATGAGGCCCGCAGCGGCGGCCCACTCGGCGGCGCTCAGCGTGCGGGCGGTCATCTGCTGTGGACGTGGCTCGATGAACTCATGCGCCACGAGACCCTGCTCGACGCGGTCGAGGACCTGATCGGCCCGGACATCCTGTGCTGGAATTCGATCTTCTGGATCAAGGAGGCGGGTTCGCCCAGCTACGTCGGCTGGCACCAGGACCTCGAGTACTGGGGGCTCGACAACGACGAACTCGTCAGCGCGTGGATCGCGCTCTCACCCGCTTCCGAAGAGGCCGGTGCGATGTCGGTACTGCCCGGAAGCCACCGAGAACTGCTCTCCCACGACGAGACCTACCACGCAGACAACATGTTGACGCGGGGCCAGGAGCTCAAGATCGACGTCTCCGAGCGAGAGGTCGCGTCGATGGCACTCGAGCCAGGCCAGATGTCGATGCACAACGTTCGGCTCGCACATGGATCGGGGCCGAACACCACCGATGACCGTCGCATCGGTGTGTCGCTGCAGTACATGCCGACCCGGACCAAGCAGCGCCTCGTCGACTGGGACTTCGCCACCCTCGTCCGCGGCACCGACGACTACGGACACTTCGAGCTGACCCCGCGACCGCAGCGAGACTTCGATCCGGTCGCCGTCGAGTTCCACCAGCGAGCCGGCGTCGCACTGCGCGAACTGCTCTACCAGGGTGCCGAGCGTCCGCCCGAACGGGCCCCGACGCTGTAGCTGCGCCCTGATGGTTCGTGTCGGAGGGGGGACTGTCTTTCCGCAGGTCAACGGTGAGGTTGAGTCTCTGGTTCCCCCTAGTTCCCCCAGTTCAAGTTCCCGCGCCGAGTGGCTCGGCTCGCCATACAGACCGCAGGCGAACGGCAAAGTCTGTGAGTATCGGGTTGCGGGCGCCATCGAGGCCGGTCTGACCCAGGCCAAAGTCTGACTTCGTGTCTTTCGTTCGATCTGTCGGCCGGCTGAAGTGACGTCCGATCGGGCGGGAGCTCGGCCGCGAGAGCCAGGACAGCCCGGGTCGGCCGATGTCTGCATAGTGAATCGATTCATAGCCACATAGCTATCTTCTGGCTATGATTTCATACATAGTCCCAACAGCCATTCCGATCGCGTTTACGCACGCCCAGGCCCGTGACCTCGGGATCTCGAACCGCGACCTCGCAAAGCTGACCACACAGGGCGACCTGCAACGCATTGCGCGCGGCATCTACGCCCGCTCCGGACACGGTGTCGACCCAGACCTTCTCGAGCTAGCCCTGCGCAGCCCTCACACGACTCTCTGCCTCACGACCGCCCTCGCTCACCACGACCTCACCGACGAGATCCCCCACACAATCGACGCCGCCTTGCCGCGTCACCACTGGCAGCCGAAGACACGGGCTCCGGTGACCTGGCATCGGTTCGACCGCGACACCTTCCACATCGGACGCGACGATCTTCACCTCGCCGACACGATCACCATTGCCATCTACAGTCCGGCGCGCTCGATCATCGACGCCTACCGCCTCCGTCATCGACTCGGCATCGACCTCGCACACACAGCCCTACGCCGCTGGCTCAGCCGACGCGGCAGCCATCCCTCCGAGCTCCTCGAGGTTGCCAGATCGTTCCCGCGCGCCATGCCAGCACTTCGCGCCGCAATCGAAACCCTTCGATGAGCCCCCAGCCGAGCCGAGACACGACCGCGGGCGCCGCCTATCTCGACCTCCAGGCCGCCGCCCGCGCCACTGGTCGACCAGTTGACGAACTCTTCCAGCTCTACGCGCTCGAAGGCTTCCTCCGCCGCCTGGTCGAATCCGACCACGCCGCAACGTTCGTCCTCAAAGGCGGTGTCCTGCTTGCCGCGTATACCGAGAGACGACCGACCCGCGACATCGACCTAGCCGGAACCGACGTCGATGGCGACCTCACCGCCATCGCAAGCATCGTCGCCGACATCGTGAACGTGAGTTTCGATGACGGCCTCGACCAGCTGGCCATCGCCAAGGTGGAGGAGATCCGCGACGACGCGTCCTATCCAGGAATCCGCGCAACGGTCACCGGAAAGCTGGACCGGGCGAGGCTCCGCTTCCACGTCGACATCAGCATCGGTGACCCGCTGTGGCCCGAACCAGACCTCGTCGAGCTTCCCCAACTCCTCGACGCCGAGCCAATCCCTGTCCGCGCCTACTCCGCCGAGCTGATCCTGGCCGAGAAGATCGTCACTGCAATCCAGCGCGGGACAGCATCAACGCGCTGGCGTGACTTCGTCGACATCGCTTCACTCGCCAAGGCCCAGCTCGACATGACCCACCTCAGCGCATCACTACAGATGGTCGCGGACCATCGACAAGTGAGCATCCGCCCGTTGGCCGATGTCCTCGACGGCTACGCCGACCTGGCACAGAGCAGATGGTCGGCCTGGCGCAATCGCCAAGCCCTCCACAGCACCCCAGAGCAATTCGCTGACCTCCTCAACCAGGTCATCACGTTCGCCGATCCACTCCTGCAGCCCTTCACCGACTGACGGTCTCCGGGATAGGGCGACACCGCCATCAGCAACCCACGCCAGCCGCAACCTGAATTCGTCCAGCGGCAATGAGTCAGCAGCCGCTAGCAAGTCTGTTAGCAAACGGCCCCCGCACCTCGCTAAGTGACCGGCGACCTGCGGAAACGCAGCCCCCACAGGGTGACGGTGGTGCGTGTCGCACTTCCCCATCGAACAACATCACCTAGCGCGATTACGGTGAACTCACCTAGTGGGCCCGGTCACCGTAGAGCTGACGGGGACCCGTGATACCGCCTTCGACCAGTCGCCCGCGGTGAGCGTCAGATAGATCAGTTACGCGGCAGCGTTGGCCGCAGACTGCTCGGCAGCCACCTTCGCTTAACGCTCCTAGGGGCCGTTTACAAACCGCGCGCTGCTGTGTTTCGTTTGCTGCGGATTTCCTGGCAGATGGTCTTTGGCATAACTTGGTCCCACCTGCTTGCCATCTCAGGATCGGCCTTCCTGTCGCGTCGACTGTCGCAGTTGCACAGAGGAGCATCCAGGCCGTCGAGTTCAGCTTGCAAGCCCCGGGCCATGTCGCGCATCGCCCGGTGATGTCTCTTGCTGCGCGAGTTCGGCCCCGCAGAAGCATCGTGCCGCTTTTGTTGAGTTTCGTAGTCTCTGCGCAGCCGCCTCCACGCAATCTGACGCTGGACATCAGCGTCGTCCCAGTAGCGATCCATGCGGTCACACAGACCGAGCCAGTGCATTGCGCCGCCTTCGCTTCGGGAGAGCACCGCTTGAGCCGTCTGGTCCAATGCAGACGGCTTGCAAATCAGCCACGGGGTCGACACGATGCCGGGCTCGCCGGCAAGCGCTAGCGCGGAGAACCTGACTTCTCCGATCTGTTCCGTCTCCACGCTCACGTCTCCGGTGTCCATCTCAGGGACCCCGCAAATCATGATGCGCGGACTCAACGGCATCATGAACAGCACAGGCGCTTCAGGCTTAGGGCCGCCCCAGCGGGGCGCATGAAACACGGGAACAGCGTTCAGCCCGATGGGCTCATCTGCCGGCAGAACCGTGACGACGAGCCCGCAGTCATGGTAGGCCTGCGCCTCCTCCCATCGTCCCTGGATCCTGGCTGCCGTGTCGGGGCTCGCCACACCGTTCTGAATGTCAGCGATCTGTTGAATGAGCACTGTCAGCGCGCGCGCATGATGCAGCACTGCCAGCTCTATCAACGATGAGAAGCTGCGCGGCTCGGACACCATCCTCTCCATGGCATCGAAGTCATCGCCGTTCGAGGCGAGCAGTCTCTCTATCTCGTCAATGGTGTGGGCGGCGGCGTTCTCCGCAGGATGCCAGCTGTCCTCGAGATCCTGTGGCCACAGATCCACAACAGAATGCAGCGTCCTCGCTTTCGCCGACACTTCAGCACTGTCACGGTGATACAAGCACACCACCCCGACCTTGCCGTCCTCAGCCCAGCGTTTGATCAGAGACCTGCTGATGTAGTGCTGACGCTGTGTTCCGGACATCGCGCGAACCTAGTGGCCTGTCTGAATCGCCCCGGGTCTTGTGGAGGCTCTGGGGGTCCCTGACTTCGGTGGAGGCGGGTTAGGGCTGTTCGTCGAGCAGTTCGGCCAGATCGTCTTGGACACCCAGCTCGGCTGCCCATTGGTGCATGTAGCTGACGTCGAGATCGTTGATGGCAGCGATTTCGACGCAGTCCCGCCATTGGATCTCAGAGCGCGACTCCAAGCGCCACCGGAGCTTGGCCAACACGACGTCTTCGGGCGCGGCGATCCATGTCTCGATTCCGAGAACTTCAGCGCGGACTCGCCGAGCAATGCGGGACTGGGTGAACGCGTCTTCCGACGGAACGGCGAAGATGTCGACCTTGCCGCCGCTTTGGGGATGAAGGACGTTGAAGTTGCCTCCGGAGGTGACCGCCCGGCGGGCCTCTGACTCCGGGAAGTAGACCTCGCTTCCCCGAAGCGCTTCGAGCACCGCCTCGCCTGAATCGGGCACCAGCAGGACCACGATGTCCACATCGCGAGTCATCCGGGGCGTCCCCCACGCCGCCGCGGCTGTTGAGCCGACCACGACGTAGTCCAGGCCAGCAGACTCAAGGGCACGCACCGTGCACTCCAGCGCGGCTGTGAGATCGATCAGGGTTCGATTCCCACCGACTCAGGCCAGACTTCGCCGGCGAGCTCAGGGCCATAGCGGGCAACGACAAGACCCAAGAAGACCTCGCTGTCGTCGTAATCGGGGTGGCGCATTCGCACCGACCTCTCCTCCATGACCGCACCCTCCACGTTGAGCTGACGCCATTCCTCAAGCCGCTGCGGAACTGTGCGGGCACGGACGGCGTCCATCTGACGCCGCCAAACGTGATCAGGCGTGTCCGCCGGACGTCCAGAGGGATTGCGGCGCACCGTCACAACCCGAATCGTACTGAACCCCTGTGACAGCCATCCTGTCCCGCAAAACCCAGAGAACACCAACTTGCTCTGACCAGTGCATTTGGGAACTTCTGGGAATCCCTGACATGGTTCCTGGGTGTCGGAGGGGGGACTTGAACCCCCACACCCTTTCGGGCACTAGATCCTTAATCTAGCGCGTCTGCCAATTCCGCCACTCCGACTGAGAGCCCGAAAACCGGCCGGTGGGCAGCCATTTCGGGGCGCATCAGCATAGCGCTGCCGGGCAATTTCTTCGGCAGATTCGGAAACGCTCAGGCCTCGTCGATCGCCGTCGCGAGCGCGTCCAGGCGGCCCGGGTCGAGCTCGCCCCGCCACGACCACACGACGATGTCGACGCCGGCATCGAAGAACTCCTGCGCACCGGCCACAGCCCCCACGACGTCTCCGGCCTCCAAGCTGAGGTGGATCGACCGGTCGATCTCCGCCTGGTCGCGGCCGACACGCTCGCAGTGGGCCTGCAGCACCCCGTCGAGTTCCTGCCATGCGGCGACGTCGTCTGGGAAGAGCATGTCCCACTGGTCGGCATACTTCGCCGCAGTTCGCAGGGTTCGCACTCGGCCCGACCCGCCGATGACTATCGGGATGCGGTCCTGCACCGACTTGGGCTCGCACCACGCATCGGTCAGCTCGAAGAAGCGGCCCTTGTGCGTGGTCGTCGACTCGGTGAGCAGCTTGACGATCACCTCCATGCCCTCTTCGAGCCGGTCGGAGCGGTCGCGCAGCGGACCGAGGTCGATGCCGTACGCATCGCTCTCCATGAAGTTCCAGCCAGCACCCATCCCCAGCTCGAAGCGCCCGTTGGAGATGTGGTCGAGCGTGGCTGCCATGTTGGCCGTCACCGCCGGGTGACGGTGGTGCATGCCGTTGACCATGGCGCCGATGCGGATCCGCTCGGTCGCCTGGGCCAGCGCCGCCAGCATCGTCCAGCCTTCGAGGTTCGGGCCGTCGTAGGGCGGTGCCAGCGGGTAGAAGTGGTCCCAGTTCCACGCCGACTCGATGACCTCCATCTCGTCAGCGAGCTGCCACAGCGTCAGGTATTCCGGCCAGGCAGCATGGTGCGGCGGGGTCTTGATCGCGTGTCGTCCCATCGGGGCTCCTTGTCGCAGGCGCTTCGCACAATAGGGGCGCGGTGGCCCCGGCACCGAAGGCTCAGGCGAGCAAGAGGCCGAGTATCAGCGTGGTGAAGCCGAACGAGACAGCCACCACCACTGTGATGCGGCTCAGGTTCTTCTCGGCGACTGTCGAGCCCGCAGCGGTGGAGCCCACGGTGCCGCCGAACATGTCCGACACCCCGCCGCCGCGGCCGCTGTGCAGCAGCACCAGGCCGATCAGACCGAATGCCGACAGCAGGTGTATCGCCCCGATGATCCACACCATCACGCGCTTGAGGCTACCGGCGCCTCACGCCCGCCCCGAAGGAGCTGCCGGATCGAGCAGGTCGCTACGGCGTGATCGGGTGGGTGATCGGGGTGCTGCCCTTGGCGCCGGGCACCCAGCCCTCGATGATGGCGCTGAAGCCGCCCGCTCCCCCGCCGGCCCGAACGACCATCGGCGACCACGGCGGGAGCTTGCGCAAGCCGCCGCTGGCGGCACCCTCGGCCGAGCCGAATACATGCCCGCCGTCGACCGAGCCGTCCTGGTTGCCCCCGACCTCAGCGCCCCGGAGCTGCTGCACGAAGCCCTCGGGCAAGCCCTCCTCGATGCCGCCGGCGCCGCACACCGCGAAGTCCAGATCTAACTGCAGCAGCGGATCCAGCTCGTCGTAGAAGCGCTGCTTTGTCCAACCCGAATCGGCGAACGTCGACATGTGCTCGGGCGTCATCACCACCATCGCCTCGGTGGGCAGCTTGCGATTGCCGACGCACATCAGCTGTTGGGCAAGCGTGCGGATGAGCGAGCCGGGCGTGCGGGAGACCTGGTCGATGCAGCCGATCGGGCCGTGCCCGGCGAACAGCGTCACCGTGTCCTGGCCGGGCTCGAAGCCCCGGGTGACCGACAGCGGCGGCCAGCCGTCGGGCAGCCCCTCCTCGTCCTCGGCAAAGCACCAGCCGACCTTGGAGGGCGACCCGAGCGCCGAGCGGTCGATGCCGCCGATGCCCGGCTTGCCGCCGCCCACATTGCGGATCACGAGCTGCAGGGCCCGCCCGATCGTGGAGTTGGCCCGGTTGCCCTGGCCGAGCGCGTTCTTGTCGGTGTTCATGCCGATGCGCTGGCGGATCGGGCCGTTCACGATCACGATCGGCCCCGAGAACCACAACGTGCACAGCAGCCCGTGCATGTTGAACGTGTCAGTGCACGCCGCCTCGACGGCAGCCAGCACGACTGGCAGGTACTCGGGCTTGCAGCCGGCCATCACTGCATTGACTGCCACCTTCTCCACCGTGCACTCGGCCAGCGTCGGCGGCACCACGGCCACGATCTCGTCAGGCGCACGCGTCGTTCCCGCCAGCATGGCGGCCACCCGCGCCTCGGTGGGCGGCACCACCGGCAGCCCGTCAGACCAGCCGCGGTCATACGCCGCCTCGACGGGATCCTCCGCCGATGCCAGCTCCACCTTGCGGCTTGCGAACGACGTGGCGCCGAAACGCAGCGCCAGCTCGTCGGCCAGCAGCGGGTCCACCGACATCGAACCGCAGCCCGGTCGCATATCTGGCAGGCCAGTTCCCAGGTCTTCGGCGCCGCTGAGCGCTTCCCAGCTCGTGCGATCCCAGCCCACGGTGCGGGCCAACTCTCGGCCGTCCATCACTGCCATGAGCGTCGGCACGGTCTCGATCTCGTGGTGCCACGACACGGCCAGGTCATGGTCATGGACGATCTCCGCTGACTGCCCGCCGAGCGCAGCCATGAACTCGGGGTCGTCCTGGGTGAACACCGTCAGGCGAGTACCGCTGCGCACGGCATGGTCAACGAGCTCGGCGAGCACTGGCTCGACGTCGCGGCAGGTGGGGCAATCTCGCTTGACGAATGCCACCAGCCCGTCGGCCAGGCTCGGCTGGCCGGGGCCGGACACTCCCGTCGGTGATTCGTTCCTTGCAGGCACGTCGCGACTCTAGGTCCGAGCGGCAGCAGCAATCTCAGGGGCGGCCGCCGGGTCGCCTCGGCCGGCGGATGCGTTGAAGTCCGCTGCTACAAGGGATGTGCCTCGAACTGCTCGGAGGCGGTGGCGTAGGCCTGCAGCGCCACGGCCGGTCGGCGTCGCGGGTCGAGCAGGTTGCTGCCCATGGCATCGAGGTCGGCCGATGCCGGCATGACGATCTCCACACGCTCGCACTCCGTCAGGCTCAGGCGTTCGCACTCGGTTGTCATCCGGCTGACGATGCGCAACGCGCTCCAGGCGAGTGTTGTCGCTCCGAAGTCCATCGCCGCGGCAATCGGCATCGCCCATGGCCGTGTCCCGGACGGCACTGCGGCGATGCCCATCGGGGAGCTCACCACCACGAGGTCGTACTGCTCACCCTGGAGCACATCGAGGTTGTCCGAGGAGTGAACACCGGCATCGATATAGGACGTTCCGTCGATCTCGACGGGCTCGAACACCGCCGGCACAGCGCACGATGCAGCCACAGCCTGCTCGGGTGTCGCAGGACCCGTCTTGGAGAACACCACCCGCTGGCCGGTGTCGAGCTCGACGACGGGCACTCGCAGCTCGACGCCCGCCGGCCACTCGCTCCCGAAGAGCGCACGGACAATGTCTGCGACGTGCGATGTCGGCACCTTGCCCTTGGGCAGCATCGAGGCCATCGCTGTACCCGGCGACACGCTCCCCGGCACCAGCATTCCGAGCATCCCGACATGCGGTGCCATGGGTGCGCCGATTGCGGCAGTGGCCTGGCGCTTCGGGCCGCGCCGGGCCCGTGCCGCGCCGAGCAGCCGCTCGCCGTCGGGGCTGAGCGGCTGACGTGTCTCGCGGCGGAACAGATCGCTGGGGCTGAGCCCGGCAGCCACCAGCGCGCCAGAGATCGAACCGGCCGAGGTGCCGACGATCAGGTCGACCTCGCGCGCGTCTATCCCCCATGCGTCCTCGAGCGCCTTGAGCACGCCGGCATGGAACGCGCCGCCGACGATCCCGCCGGAGCCCATGACCAGCGCGACACGGCGACCGGTCCGGCCGCGCTTGCCGGCAGCACTCTCGCCCATGAGCCTCGAAGCGCTCCGACTCGGCCTCGAAGAACCGCAGCTAGCCCTCGACGTCGCTGTGCTCGAGCATCCAGCCGATCATCGAAGGAATCGAGCGCTTCCGAGCGCCATTGCCCACGATCAGCCCGACGTGGCCGGCGGGCAGCTTCATCTCGGTGGCGTCGTCGGAGCCGACCATCTCATCGAGGCCGTAGGTGGACTCGGGCGGCACGATGTGGTCGCGCTCGGCGATCACGTTCAGGAACGGCGCGGTGATGTCGGCAAGGTCCAGCTTGCGGCCGCCCAGCATCAGGTCGCCGGTCACGAATCCGTTGCCCTCGTTGAACATCTCGACGGTCTGGACCATCGTGGCGCCCGGGAACGGGATGTGATTGCGGGTCCACGACGTCATGGCCTGGTACGAGCTGAGGAACTTGTCGTCGTCAAGGTGCTCCCAGAAGTCCATGACCGTGCTGAGATCCGACGTCGGCGTCAGCAGCGTGAACGAGGCCCGCACGGCCTCGGCGGGCACGTTGCCGGTGTGGTCCATCAGGTGCGCCGGGTCGATGCCGCCCTCGCCGACACCGGTCATGACCGTGGGCATCTTGGTGAAGTCCACCGGGGTCGCCATCACCACAAGGTTGCGGATCGGATCCTCGGGATGGCCGGCCGCATACAGCAGCGACAGCAGGCCGCCGTAGCAGTAGCCGAACACCGTGACGCCGTTGTCGCCGCCCATCTGGTTGACCTTGGCCACCGCCTGGGGCAGCAGCTCGTCGCAGTAGGTCTCGAGGGTGTTGTTGGCCTCTTCCTCGTCGGGCACGCCCCAGTCGAGCAGGAAGACGTCGAAGCCCTCGGCCACGAGCCGCTCGATGAAGCTGTTGCCCGGCTGCAGGTCCAAGATGAACGAGCGGCTGACGAGGCTCATCACCAGCAGCAGCGGCGGGCGGACGGTCGGGCTCTCGCTGCGGTAGCGGTACAGCACCGCCTTGCCGTTGCTCCACACGGCGTCGCGGGGCGTCTGGCCGACCGGGGCACGGTCGATGCCCATGACGTGGCGAGTGAGGTTCCACCAGCGCCGCATGCCGGTCTCCCACATCTCGGCGTAAGGGCCGAACAGGTTGGGCAGCTCGGCGTCGCGCTCGGGCGACTCGCCGCTGGTGCCGGACGCGGACTTGGGCTTGATCGTCGTGGTTGCAGACATGGATGTTCTTTCGATGAGAGGGGGGTCGGTCAGGAAACTTCGACGGCGGCGGCAGGCCTCTTGGCAGCCGGCTTCTTCGCAGTGGTCTTCTTCCGGGCCGGCTGTGCCGAGCCGTTGGTGGCCGGCTCGTCGCCGGCGGGAGCAACCGCGGCCACCTCGAAGACGAGGTTCTTTAGGCCCTTCAGCTCCCGATCCACCGCAGCGACCTGCTGGCGCAGCTTGCGAACATCAGTGGCCGCCGGCAGGTTCCAGAAGTGCAGCCACCGCCGGCTGGCACGCTCGAATTCGGCGGTCAGCGCGCTGGTGACCTTGGCGCTCGCCGCCATGAAGTCGCGGAAGCCGTCCGAGGCTGCGAATTGCTGGAGTCCGGGCGCTACGGCCTTCTCCCATTCGTTGTAGATCTCACGCCATTGCTTGGCCATGTGTGTTTCCTCCGGAATAAAGGGGGGTGTCCGGGTTGCTGTCACGGGGTCCGGCGGCGCACGAGACGCCTGCCGGTGCGAATTGAACAGCCGCTGAGACAGATGCCTCCGCCGCTCAATTGCATGACGCTATGCAATCATATACAGGTTAACGCCCTGAAACAAGACAGTTTCGCCTAGAACAATTGTGTGACACGCTGCAATGACCTGCGGGCAGCAGGCGGGCGGATCGGCTAGGCTATGAAGACAGCCGATGAATATGATCGATCTGGACCAGCAGGGTGCGGGAGACCCAGCGCAGTCCCTTGACAGCGGCACTCGCCGCACGCTCGGACTGCCTCGTGTTCGTGACGCGCGACCTCACAGCGATCCCCCGTCCACCGATTGGGGTGACGACTGGGACCTCGATCACAAGGTCGCCGCGCTGTGGCGCACAGCTCGACTGGGACCCACCGTCGAGCGCCTGCGCCGCCACGTCCTCGGCGGCGGATCGCAGTCCATCGAGCCGGGCCAGTTCCGTGCGCTCGACGCCGTCGCCGGCAACGGGCCCGCAACCATCCGCACGCTCGCCGACATCATGGACGTGGAGCCCAGCACCGTCACCCGTGCGGTCACCAGGCTCGAGACAGACGGACTCGTCTACAAGCAACGAGCCGAGCGCGACCACCGGGAGGTGCTGGTGGAGCTGACCGATCTCGGAGCGGCCCGCCACCAGTACTTCGTGGACCGCGCCTATCGCATCTACGAGGAGATCTTCACGGTCTTCGACACCGGCGAGCGTGAGGTTCTTGCAGACTTGCTCGAACGCATGCTCGTGTCGACCGACGCCGCGCTCGCACGGCTCGACGCCCGGGCGCTGTAGCGCCGGATCTCAGCACCAAGTCTCCAGGAAGATCTCCCACCGAATGGCCACCGCCCCCACCGACGCTCACACAGGCAGCCCCCCGCCGGCCTCGCGCAGGCCGAGGTCGCCGCTGCGCGCCGGCTGCCGGGCGGCGGGGTCGGTAGCCGAGTGGATCCGGGGACACAACGAGGACGACCTGCCCGCGGTGCGCCAGACACCCTCCGCCGCGTGGAAGTGGATGATCGACGAGTGGGCGCTGCAGTTCGAGCTGGCGACGGCCCGCATGCGGATCCCCGACGGCCCGTTCCGGCAGCGGCTGCGCTCGGAGCTGGCCGAGGCCCACCGGCTCTATGCGGACTGCGGCTGGCTGGACGACCCCGCCGCCTACCACCGCACTCCCCCACCGCTCGACTCCGGCGTGGACGTGCGCGCCACCTCTGCCGGCGACGCCGACTTCTGGCACGTCCGCTTCCGCAGCGAATTCGAGCCGTGGCCCGGCGAGCCCGGCCGCGACCGCTGGATGAACTACCGGCCGGTTCGCACCACCCACGCGTGGATGCTGGAGCACGCCGACCGGCCCCGCCCGTGGGTGGTGGCCGTCAACGGCTACCGCACCGGCGAGGCCGAGCTGGACATGTGGATGCTGTACGCGCACCGCCTCCACCGGCGCTGGGGGCTCAACGTGATCGCCGTCGTGCTCCCGCTGCACGGCCCCCGGGCCATCGGCATGAGCGGCTCGCGAGTCATCCACGCCGGTGCCATGAACACCGTGTTCACCGTGGCGCAGGGTGCGTGGGACATCCGCCGGGTGATCGGCTGGGTGCGCGACCAGCACGAAGCGCCTGCCGTCGCGGTGTCAGGCGTCTCGCTGGGCGGCTACATGGCAGCCATGACCGCCGCGCTCGAAGACGACCTGGCGGCCGTGATCGCCGGGGTCCCCGAGAGCGACCTGGCGCGCGGCACCCGCCGGCAGGTCGAACCGCTGCTGCCCCCGTTCTACGAGCAGTGGGGACTGTCGTGGGAGCCGTACGAGCAGATCCTTTCGGTGGTGTCGCCGCTGTCGCTGCCGTGCCTGGTGCCCCGCGAGCGCCGCTACATCTATGCCGGCCTGCTCGACCGCTGGGTGCGTCCCGGCAACATCAAGACGCTGTGGGAGCACTGGGAGCGTCCCGACATGCTGTGGTACCAGGGCTCGCACCTGTCCTACCCCTTCGAGCGCGACGTCACCCGCTATGTCGATCGGGCAGCGCTCGAGACGTTCGGCCGCCAGCCGGCGTCGCCGCCGCGCTGAGCACATCTCGCGCGCTGAGGGCTGCTAGACGCGATCCGGCTGTCCCAGCACGGCCAGCCGGTGCCGCACGACCTTGCCGGTCGTCGTCATCGGCAGCGCATCCACAAAGTGGATGTCGCGGGGAACCATGAAGCTCGGCAGCCGCTCAGCGACCCACGAACGCAATTCGTCCGGATCGACCCGACGGCGAGGGCGCACGACGACAAACGCGGCGACGCGCTGACCGAACTCGGGGTCGTCCACGCCCACCACGGCCGCCACCTCGACGCCCGGATGGCGGCCCAGCACCTCTTCCACACCGGAGGGGAAGACGTTCTCGCCGCCGGTCACGATCATGTCGTTGGCACGGCCCGAGATGTGCAGCCGACCGTCGGCATCGAGACTGCCGATGTCTCCAGTGGCCATGAGCGTGCCCGCGCGTTCACCGTCGCTGCCGTCGGTGTAGCCGAGGAACTGCGCTGTGCTGGCGAGGTGCACCCAGCCGAAAGTGCCCCGCGGCGCCGGCATCCCGTCGTCGTCGAGAATCGTGAGCATGACGCCGTCGGGCGGCCGACCCACGGTGCCGGGAGCAGCCCGCAGATCGGCAGGGTCGGCAATGGTGCCGATGGCGGTCTCCGTCGAGCCGTAGATGTTGTAGAGGCAGTCGCCGTAACGGTCCATCCACTCCCGGGCCAGATCGCCTGAGAGCACGTTGCCGCTGCTGAGCACCATGCGGGGTTGCTGCATCTGGGGTGGTTCGATCGGCAGATCGAGCATGCGACGCAGCATCAAGGGCACCACCACGAGCGCGTCGTACCGCCGCTCGCACATCAGCCGGACAACTTCCTCGGCGTCGAAGCGCTGGCGCATCTCGATCGTGCTGGCGGCAGCCAGGCCGACGACGAGCTGGCTGAGACCCCATGCGTGGAACAGCGGCGAAGCGATGAAATAGCGATCGCCGAGGCGATAGGGAACTCGCCGCAGCATGCCGGTCCCGCCGACGCGAGTCGTCTTCAGGGGCCGGACAGCGCTCTTGGGCGCGCCGGTGGTGCCCGAGGTGAGCAGCACGAGCTTGGGTCGCCGCGTCGGCGGCGAGCACGGCAGGCCCTCGGCCGCGATGCGGGACATGGAGTTCTTGCCGTCGCCGTCCGCCGTGAAGATGGCGGCCGAAGTGCCCGCCTGCTCGATGACGTCAGCGAACTCGTCGTCGGCGACGATGGCCGCAATGCCGTCGCGGGCACACACCTCGGCGAGATTCGAGGCCGGCAGCGCGGTCGACAGCAACACCATGTCGCAGCCGGCGCGTTCCGCGGCCACGAGGGCCGTCACGAACCAGCGGTGATTGCGGCACAGGATGCCGACCGCTCCGAGGTTGCCGTCGGGCCTCGTAGCCGCGGATCGCAGCCTCGCTCCCACGCTCGTCGCAGCGCGGTCGAGCGCGCGGTAGTCGAGGGAACCAGCATCGTCGACGATCGCCGTGCGCCCGCCGAAGCGCAGCGCAGCGGCCGTCACTGCTGCGGCGCTGCCCGTGCCCCACCTGATGGACGCCCACCACCGCGCCGTGTTCAGCGCAACGTCGGCAGCGCCCATGCGCAGGGCCACATTCCACAGGTGGTCGCCGGCGGCGAACGTGCCATGGGAACGGATCGCTGTGCGCACTGTGCTCAGGACTCGCCGGTGCCGAAGCTGCGGTACACGCCCAGCAGGGCTGCCTTCTGCTCGTCGGTGAGATTGGGATCGGCCTGGACCGCCTCGACGACGGTGGGCACATCCTCGCGGTCCATCAGGCCCGCATACGACAGCAAGGTGGCGGCTCGCACGTTCAGCGCCTCGGCCAGTGCCTTGAGCACCCGGACGGACGGCTCGTGCAGCCCCCGCTCGATCTGGCTGAGGTACGGATTGGACAGGCGCGCCATCTTGGCAAGCTGGCGCTGGCTCAGCTCCATCAGCTCACGCTGAGCCCGGATGAAGTCGCCGAGCTGGTCAAAGCCCGGGAATGCGCTCGCCGACGGCTGATCGTCCGCGTCTGCGGCGTCAGCGTCGGAAGCGGCCATCAGGCCTGGGCGTCCTCGCTGGCCCGCTCCCACGCCGCAGCGATGCGAGCGGCGCAGTCCTTGTTGGCCTCGTGAACCCGGCCCAGGAAGCCGAAGTAGGTGTCGATCATCTCGGTCGGCTTGGGCAGGTACTCCGCGAACGGACCGGCGACTGCGGGCACGGCAGCGAGCCATGCTTCGGCGACACGCTCGTTCATCGAGACGAACTGCTCCTGGGCAGTCTTCATCTGTTCGAGGGTGCGATCCTGCACTTCGCGGATGGAATCGAGAACGGCCATTGGGCTTGCTCCGGTACTCATGAGGGGGAAGCGCCGGAGGGGGGTCGCCGGCGCTGTTAGAAATAGTACCCACTTCGGGAACAACTTGCAACTCATGCCGATACGGAATTGCTGCCGGGGTGGGAGCGGGGCATGGCGCCCGTGCTTCAAACAGATGTGGCGCCTTTGTTGAACGGTGGATCGGACTTGGCGCCACATAACTGCGCGCGGGTACCACGCCCCGCCCCCACCCCTCGGGCGCTTGGTTCTTCGCCGTTGTTGTGGTTAGAGGGCGGCTTGGACGATTCTTGCGAATTGGGTTGGGTCGAGGGAGGCGCCGCCTACGAGGGCGCCGTCTATGTCGGGCTGGGCCAGGAGCTCTTGGGCGTTGGCGGGCTTGACGCTTCCGCCGTACTGGATGCGGAGGTGCTGGCCAGTGCCTCGGCGGATGTCGTCGACTACCTGGCGGACGGTGGCACACATGTCCTGGGCGTCTTGGGGTGAGGCGTTTCGGCCGGTGCCGATCGCCCAGACGGGCTCGTAGGCGACGACCAGGGTCTCGAAGTGGGCTCTGGTGAGCTTGGCGAGGCTTCCCTGCAGCTGGGTGGTGACCACCTCGGCGGCCCTGCCGGCTTCTCGGTCGTCGAGGGTCTCGCCTACGCAGACGATGGGGGCCATGCCTGCTTTCGCCACGGCCGCTGCTTTGGCAGCGACGAACTCGTCGGTCTCGCCGAATAGGGCCCGACGCTCGCTGTGGCCGACGATGACGTAGCTCACGTCCAGCTTGGCCAGCATTGCGGGCGAGACCTCGCCGGTGAACGCGCCGTGCGACTGGTCGTGGCAGTTCTGGGCGCCCAGCTTGAACTCGAGGCGGTCGGCGTCGATGACGGTCTGGCAGCTCCGCAGGTCGACGAAGGGCGGGTGCAGGCTGACCTCTACTCGGTCGTAGCGGTGCCGGGCCAGCTCGTAGCTGAGCTTCTGGCAGACCTGGATGGCCTCGAGATGGTTGAGGTGCATCTTCCAGTTGCCCGAGACCAGTGGCGTTCGGCTCATCGTCTGCCCCCATCCCTGATTGGCCCGCCGAGACGGCGGGTCGTGCCCGAGACCAGTGGCGTTCGGCTCATCGTCGCTCTCCCCTGCTGGCTCAGCGCTGTGGCGAGTCTCGCAGCGCAGCGAGGCCGGGCAGGTCGCCGTGCTCGATCAGCTCGAGCCCCGCCCCTCCCCCAGTCGAGATGTGATCCATGTAGGGCGCCAGACCGAATTGGGCCACGGCTGCCGCGCTGTCGCCGCCGCCGACCACGGCGAACGCTCGGGAATCCGCCATCGACTGCGCAACTGCACGAGTGCCGGCGGCGAAGCGCTCATCCTCGAACAGGCCCATCGGGCCGTTCCAGAAGACAGTTCGGGCATCTGCAATCACGTCATCGAACTCGGCCGCTGAGCCGGGGCCGATATCGAGGCCGCGGCACCCATCGGGAATGCTGCGACCCATCTGGCGCACGGTGCCGCCGGCATCCAGCGCGGTGATGTCGCTGGGCAGCACGATCCTCGTGCCGCCCTCCAGCAGCCGCTCGCAGGTCTCGATGAAGTCGGGCTCGCACAGCGAGTCGCCGACCTGGTGACCCTTCGCAGCCAGGAACGTGAAGCACATGCCTCCGCCGATGACCAGCGTGTCGACAACGCCCGTGAGCGCCTCGACGACGCCGAGCTTGTCGCTGATCTTGGCCCCTCCGAGCACCGCCACGAACGGCCGCCGGGCATCGGTGCGCAGGCCGCCGAGCACGTCGACCTCGCGGGCCAGCAGCCGGCCGGCTGCGCTCGGCAGGCGCCGCGGCGGGCCCACGATGGACGCGTGGGCCCGGTGGCTGGCACCGAAGGCGTCATTCACATAGCCGTCGAAGGGGGCTCGCTGGGATCCGTTGCCGAAGCGCACCACGATCTCACCCGCAACGAGGGCATCGGCGAACACAGCGTCGTTCGCTGTCTCGCCCGCATGGAAACGCAGGTTCTCCACCAGCGCCACGCCCGGCGCGGAGGCGGCCAGCCGTTCGGCCACCGGAGCGAGCGAGAAGCGCTCGTCGGGAGTGCCCGCAGGCCTGCCCAGGTGCGAGCACGCCGTGACGGCCGCACCTCGTTCGGCCAGCCACGACAGCGTCGGCAGTGCCGCACGGATGCGCAGGTCGTCGGCGATCTCACAGCGACCGTCGGGCCCCTCGCGCAGCGGCACGTTGAAGTCGCAGCGCACCAGGATGCGGCGACGGTCGAGCCCGCCGAGTTGCTGTTCGAGATCTTCCAGCGTCGGCAGCGCGCCGCCGTCGCTCGCCTGCCGGCTCATCGATTGCAGGTGATGTCCACGAGGTCGACGAGCCGGTTCGAGTAGCCCCACTCGTTGTCGTACCAGCCGAGGACCTTCACCATGTTGCCCATCACCATCGTCAGCCCGGCGTCGAACACGCAGCTCGCCGGGTTGCCGACGATGTCCGCGCTGACCAGCGGATCGGTGGAGTAGTCGAGCACGCTCGCCAGCGGCCCGTCGGCAGCCGCCTGGGCAAAGGCTGCGTTGACCTCGTCGGTGCTGGGGCTTGCATCCAGCACTGCGGTGAAGTCGGTGATGGAACCGTCCGGGATGGGCACGCGCAGCGACGTGCCGTCGAGCTTTCCGGCCATGGCCTGCAGCACCAGCCCGGTCGCCCGCGCTGCGCCGGTCGAGGTGGGGATGATGTTGACGGCCGCAGCCCGCGCACGGCGCAGGTCGCCATGGGGGCCGTCCACCAGCGACTGGTCGCCGGTGTAGGCGTGGATGGTGGTCATCAGCCCTTGCTGAACGCCGAATGCCTGGTCCAGCACCTGCACCATCGGCACGAAGCAATTCGTCGTGCAGCTTGCGTTCGAGATCACCTTGTGGTTGTCAGGGTCGAAATCGGCGTCGTTCACGCCGACGACGAACGTGGCATCCGCACCCGATGCCGGAGCGGAGACAATCACGAGCGGAGCGCCGGCGTCGAGGTGCATCGCCGCCTTGTCGCGGGAGGTGAAGATGCCGGTGGACTCCACCACCACGTCGACGCCGTAGTCAGCCCAGGGCAGGTCGGCAGGGTTGCGCTCGGACAGCACGGGCAGCACCGTGCCATCGATCGAGATGCCCCCGTCGGTTGCGGCGATGTCGTGGGGCAGGTTGCCCAGCACCGAGTCGTACTTGAGCAGGTGGGCCATCGTGGCGGTGTCGCCCAGGTCGTTGACCGCCACGATCTCGATGTCGCTGCCGGGGCGGTCGGTCGCCCGGTAGAAGTTGCGCCCGATCCGGCCGAAGCCGTTGACGCCCACACGCACGCTCATTTGCTGCTGTCCTCTTCGTCCCGCGAGCCCGCCGGGCTGGCTGCCCCGACTCGATCTGTCGCTAGCTGTCTAGCGGGAGAACAGCGCTCAGCGGGCGATGTCGCGGTGGCGGCAGTGAAGGTCGTGGCCCCGCTCGGCGAGCAGACGGGTCACCTGCTCGGCTAACGCCACACTGCGGTGCCGGCCGCCGGTGCAGCCCAGTGCGATCGTGAGGTACGACTTGCCTTCGGACCGGTAGGACGGCAGCAGCGATTCGAGCATGGGCATGAGGTGCTCGAGGAATGCTGCGGTCGCCCCCTGGCCGAGCACCCAGTCACGCACGCCCGGGTGCAGACCGGTGTACGGACGCAATTCGGGCACCCAGTGCGGATTTGGCAGGAACCGGCAGTCGAACACCAGATCGGCCTCGCGCGGCACGCCGTGCTTGTAGCCGAATGACATGACCGCCGTGCGCATGCCGGGATCGTCGCCGGTCGCGCCGAACTCGTCGTGCACTCGGTCTCGCAGCTCGTGAACGTTCAGATCGCCCGTGTCGATCACCACATCGGCCGTGTCGCGCACATCAGCCAGCAACTCGCGCTCCAGCTCGATGGCGTCGATGACCGATTCCGCTACGGGCTCGGCATTCGGGGGCGCCGCGGCATCGGCCCCAGCTTCGGCCAGGTTCGGCAGGTCGCCGGTGTGCAGCGGGTGCCGCCGGCGTGTGTCGTCGTATCGTCGCACGAGTACCTCAGTCGGGGCATCGAGGTAGACGACGCGCACGGCGGCATTTCGCTCGCGCAGCTGTTCGATCGCTGTCACCAGATCCTCCCGGTACTCCCGGGTTCCTGCTACCAGCGCCACGCGACGCAGCCGCGCACCGGGCCGAGCCACCATGTCGGCCACGTCGCCGATCAAGTGCGGCGGCAGGTTGTCGATGACAAACCAGCCCAGATCTTCGAGCGCGTCTGCAGCAGTCGAGCGGCCGGCGCCCGACAATCCCGCAACAATCGCGAACTCAGGCCCCCCAGCCATGCCGCCGAGGGTACGGGCGAGGCGCCCGACTCAGGAGCCGGTCGATACCTCCCCCGGGTGGGTGGCGGCAAACACCGCATCAGCCACTGCATCGGGCAGCCAGCTCAGCGCTTGCAGGTCGTCGAGCGTCGCCGACTTGACAGCGCCGACGCTGCCGAACTCGCGCACCAAGCGGGCCCGCCGCTTGTCCCCGAGACCTGAGATTCCGTCGAGCACACCGCGCTTGAGGGCCTTGCTGCGCAGCTTGCGGTGGTACGAGACGGCAAAGCGGTGACTCTCGTCGCGCACCCGCTGCAGCAGGTACAGCGCTTCGGACTGCCGGGGAATGCGCACCGGTTCCGAGCGCCCGGGCACGAACACCTCCTCGAACTGCTTCGCCAGCGCGCACACCGGAATCTGGGAACCCAGCCCCAGCTCGTCCAGCACGCCCGCCGCCACGCCCAGCTGGCCCTTGCCGCCGTCCACCACCAGCAGCTGGGGCGGGTAGGCGAAGCGGCCCTGCTCGGAGGCGGGCAGATCGCGCTCGGCGAGGTAGTTCTGCAGCCGCCGCCGCAGCACCTCGTCCATCGCCGCGTAATCGTCGTTGCCCTCGACGTTGCGAACCCGGAAGTGCCGGTACTCGCTGCGACGCGGCAGACCGTCCTCGAGCACCACCATCGAGCCCACGTAGTTGGTGCCCTGGAGGTGGCTCATGTCGTAGCACTCGATGCGCAGCGGCGGCGTCGGCAGCTCCAAGTGCTCGGCCAGCTCGTTCAGCGCGCGGGCCCGGCTGTTGTGATCGGCCCCCCGGCGCAGACGGTGCCGTGCCAGCGACTCCCGTGCGTTGTGGCTCGCGGTCTCCATCAGCGCCCGCTTGTCGCCGCGCTGGGGGACGCGCAGCGTCACACGCGAACCCCGCTGAGAGCTCAGCCATTCCTCGTACACCCCCACCTCTGGCGGGAGCGTCGGCACGAGCACCACCTTGGGCCAGCCCAGCGGATTCTCGTCGTGATACAGCTCGGAGAGCACACGCGCAACGAGCTGCGGGCCGTCCAGTTCCTCCACCTTGTCCACGACGAAACCACGCTGGCCCATCACCCGCCCCTTGCGCACGAAGAACAGCTGCACGGCGGCTTCGAGTTCGTCGTCGCCGATGCCGATGACATCAAAGTCTTCGTTGCGCGTCCCGGCGATCTGCTGCTTCTCGATCGCCCGCTTGACGCTGGCGAGACGGTCGCGCAACCGGGCAGCCAGCTCGAACTCGAGCTCGGTCGACGCATCGGCCATGCGCTGGGTGAGATCGTTCACCACCTCGTCGGTATGGCCTTCGAGGAAACGCACCAGCTCGCGCACCAGGCGGTCGTAGTCGTCCCGGCTGATCTCCCCCACGCATGGGCCGGCGCACTGCTCGATGTGGTACAGCAGGCAGGGCCGGCCGAGGCGCTCGTGCGTCGCGAGCTTGCTGTCGCTGCACGTGCGGATCGGAAAGGTGCGCAGCAGCAGGTCGAGTGTCTCGCGGATCGCATAGGCGTGCCCGTAGGGCCCGAAGTACCGGTTGCCGCGCTTGCGCCGCCCCCGTATCACCATCGCCCGTGGCCATTCGTCTGCCAGCGTCACCGCCAGGAACGGGTACGACTTGTCGTCACGCAGCCGGACATTGAACCTGGGTTGATGCCGCTGTATGAGGCTGTACTCGAGCATCAGCGCTTCGACCTCGGTGGACACCTCGATCCACTCCACCGAGGCGGCCGTGGCCATCATCTGGGCGGTGCGATGGTGCAGACCAGCGGGGTCGCCGAAATAGCTGTTCAGCCGAGACCTCAGGCTCTTGGCCTTGCCCACGTAGATGATGCGGCCGTCCGAATCCAGGAACTGGTAGCTCCCCGGTGCATCCGGTACCGATCCCCCTTCAGGACGCAGGCCCACACTCGCAGACTAAGAGGCTGCGCCGACAGGCAGGCCCGATAGGTGGATACGGCGAGGGCGTGTAGTAAGTTTCGCCGTCGAAAGGTCCGATCTTGAGCTGCCCGTTCTGGCATGCCTCGGGATCGGCATGATGCGGTCATCCCGCATCTCGTAGCTGCGCAGGAGGCTGCACAATATGGAACTCGCACAGGAGCGGGACTCAGGCACCAACGTCATCAGTCCCGCGGGCCGGGTTGATGGATCAAATTCCGCCGACTTCCACGAAGCGCTCGCAGCAGCCATCGCTGACGACGACAGCCGTGTCATCCTCGACATGGGCGGGATCGACTACATCAGCAGCGCCGGGCTGCGCGTCTTGCTGCTGGTCGCCCAGCGCCTCGGCGGCAGCTCGACACCCTTCGCCGTCTGCTCCCTTGCCGCATCGGTCGACGAAGTGTTCCGCATCAGCGGTTTCAATCAGATCATCACGGTGTACGGGACGCTCGACGAGGCGAAGGCGCAACTGGCCTAGCTGCGCCGATGTCCGAACCCTGGCGCATCCTCGTCGTCGACGACGAGCCCGACCTCGAACCGCTCGTCCTGCAGCGGATGAGGCGTCAGATCCGCGGCGGCAAGTACCAGTTCGAGTTCGCCGGCAACGGCTTGGAGGCACTCGAGAAGCTGCGTGCTGACGACACGATCGACTTGGTCCTGTCTGACATCAACATGCCCCAAATGGACGGACTCACGCTGCTGTCGCAGCTCAGCTCGCTGGATCAAGACCTGCGCGCGGTGATCATCTCGGCGTACGGCGACATGGGCAACATCCGCACGGCGATGAACCGCGGTGCATTCGACTTCGTCACCAAGCCAGTCGACTTCGACGATCTGCAGATCACGATCGACCGCACCGTCGAGCATCTCCGGCAGTGGCGGGAGGCGACGGCCTCGCGGGACAAGCTGGTGACGCTCCAGAACGAGCTCGACATCGCCACCAACGTCCAGCAGTCGATCCTGCCGTCGGACTTCCCGGCAACGGCGAAGTACGAGATCAACGCCAACATGGTGCCGGCGCGCAATGTCGGCGGCGATTTCTACGACTATGTCGGCGTTCCGGAAGACCGGATGTTCGCGACTGTCGCCGACGTCTCCGACAAGGGCATCCCGGCAGCGCTGTTCATGATGTCGAGCCGGACAGCCCTCAAGGGCGCCGCCATCGGTACCGGATCACCGCGTGAGGCACTCATCGAGGCGAACCGGGTGCTCCAGGCCGACAACCCGACCTTCATGTTCGTGACGGTCATCATGGCGGTGTACGACCCCCACAGCGGCGAGGTCACCTATTCGAGCGCCGGCCACGACCCGCCGGTGGTGGTCCGGGCCGACGGCAGCGCCGAGCAATTGCCCGCCACCGGGGGTATCGCCTTGGGCGTCGCGCCCGAGGAGCTCTTCACGGCCAACCTCAGCGAGCACACGTTCTCGCTGGGACTCGGCGAGACGCTCATTCTCTACACCGACGGCGTCAGCGAGGCAATGAACGTGGACCACGAGGAGTTCGGTCTTGCCCGGCTCCTCGAACTCTTCGTCGGCAGCCCGCCCCAGAACGCTGACGCGGCCATGACCGCGATCTTCGATGCGGTCCACGAGTTCGCAGGGGAAGCCCCTGCCTCCGATGACATCACCTGTCTGGCCCTGCACCGGAATGCCTCATGAACAGCTTCACGCTCTGCGGCGCCCATCTGGCGATTGACCCGCTCGTGTGCGCCGGACTGTGCCGCAGGACTCCCACTACGGAGCACCGCCCATGCGACGTTCGCTGAACATCAATCCGGTGCCGGGCGCGGCCGCCGCCGAGGCGCTGCCGCGCATCGTGGCGTTTGTCGAGGAGATGGCCGAGCTGGACGACTGGGCGCCCGACCTCGTGCTGCGGTCGAATCTCATCCTGGAGGAGCTGATCCTCAACACGCTGACTCATGGTCGCACGAGCGGTCTCAGCGACATCGAGATCACGCTGGAGAGCGGCGTGAACTCGGTCACGATCACCGTGGTGGACGACGGCGCCGCATTCGACCCGCTCAATGACAAGCCCTCGCCGGATACCGAGCTGCCGCTCCAAGAGCGGTCGATCGGTGGCCTCGGTCTCCACTTGGTGCGCACCATGGCAGAAGACCTGGAGTACAAGCACGCCGACGGCAAGAATCACCTCACGCTGGTCGCTCGGGCTGGTGCCTGACGGCTCTCGACAGCGCACGCGCCTGCGCCTGTCGGCCAGACAGCGCGCCGGCATCTCGACAGCCGTGCTCGGGGTGACCGTTGCGATGGCCGTTGCCTCGTGCACCGGGTCGGGCACAGGCCCGATCAGCGACGGCGGCAGCAGCTCCGGCGGCGATTTCGCCGCTCCGGCAGCGCCGACCGTGCCTCAGGGGGGCAGCACCGAGACCGGCGTGTTCAGCGATCGCGTGGTGTTCGGGCAATCGGCTGCACTGAGCGGTCCCGCCGCGGAACTCGGCGTCGGCATGCGCTTGGGCATCCTGGCGGCGTTCGAGGAGGCCAACCGGGCCGGGGGTGTCAACGGGCGGTTGCTCGAGCTGAGGTCCCTCGACGACTCATACGAGCCCGAAGCCGCCATTGCCAACACGGCAGAGCTCATTGACAGCGACGAAATCTTTGCGCTGATCGGCGCCGTGGGAACACCGACATCCCGATCCGCAACTCCTGTGGCGGCCGCTGCCGACATTCCTTATGTGGCGCCGTTCACGGGCGCCGGGTTCCTGCGAAATGACGACTGGACCAACATCGTCAACCTCCGTGCCTCCTACGCCCAAGAGACCGAAGAGATGGTGGAACGCCTGACCGTCGACTTGGGCATCGAGCGCATCGCCGTGCTGTTCCAGGACGATTCGTTCGGCCGTGCCGGGTACTTCGGCGCACTCGCCGCACTTGAACGGCGCGGCATGGAACCTGTCGCGATCGGCTTCTACCCGCGCAACACCACCGCCATCAAGACAGCGCTGCTGGATCTGAAGGCCGGCAATCCCGAGGCGGTGATCATGGTCGGCGCGTACGAGCCCGTCGGCACCTTCATCTCGTGGTCGCGCAACACCGGTTTCGACCCGGTCTTCATCACGCTGTCGTTCGTCGGCGCGAATGCGCTCGCCAACCAGCTGGGCGCAGTCGGCGAGGGCGTTCTCGTCACCCAGGTCGTGCCGTTCCCGTTCGACGACTCCAATCCCGTCGTGGCGGCCTACCGGGCCGCCCTGGAGCATCTGGGCAGCGTGCACGCCGACTTCGATCACGTGGATCCCGACCCGGTTCCCGGCTTCGTGTCGCTGGAGGGCTACATCGCAGGCCGGCTCGCCATCGCCGGCCTGGAGCAATGCGGCGCCTCAGTGACGCGCCAGTGCTTCTTGGACTCGATCTTGGGTGCCGATGATCTCGACGTCGACGGTTTCGTGCTGAACTTCGGCGACGGCGCGAGCATCACCGAGGACAACCAAGGCTCTGACGCTGTCTTTGTCACCCAGATCGGATCCGACGCCACCTACCGCCCGCTTGACACGCTGACGAGCACAGATCCATGACCGAGACAGCGTCCACAGAAGAGGCACCGCCGGGCAGCGAAGCAGGCGACGAACTCGCACCGGCCGCCGAGACCGGCCACGCCGATGGGAGTGCGTCCGGGGGCGACGCCTCTCGGGGCCACGGCGAGCTGGAGCACCCCAAGCCATCTCTGCATCTGCGCATCTCGACGCAGATGTATGCGGGCATCGCCGTGCCGCTGCTGCTGGTGCTGGCCGCGAGCGTGATCGCGTGGATCTCGTTCACCCGGGTCGGCGAGGCGGAGCAGGAAGTCACCGAAGGGGCCATCCCCGAACTCGACGCTGCATTCGGGGTCGCGGAGTCCAGCAACCGGCTTGTGGCCGGCGGGCCGGCACTGGTGTCCTCCACCCCGGAGGACTTCACCGACGTCGTCGCGGGCATCGCGGCTGCGCGGTCAGAGTTCGAGACCCAGCTGGAGTTGCTGTGGAATCGTGGCACGGGCTCGATGTGGCTCGGCGAGATGCGCGGGTACGCCGCGCAGCTCAACTCCAACATCGCCGCCATCGAGTCCGAGATGCCCGAGTACTTCGCACTGGGCGTCGAGGCCGATGAGCTGAGGGCCGATGTGGACGCTGCCGTGCGCGAGCTCGAGCGCCGGATCGTGCCTGCCCTCGACGACCAGCTCTTCTTTCTCGTCCAGGGACGGCGGCATCTGTGGACGCCACCGGCGCCTCCGTCCATCCACAGGTCTGACGACGAAGTGCTGCTGTACCGGCGCTGGTCGGCGTTGAGCGGTGATGTGTCGCAGACCGACGCCTTGCTGGCGAGTGCATTCAGCGCCTCGGATTCAGCGTTGATCGAACCGCTCCGGGAGAGCTTCGAATCGGCCAGGGACCGCATCGAGATCAACCTGGCTGGGTTGGACGATGCAGCCGGCCCCGAATTCCAAGCTTCGGTCGACCGCCTGATAGCGCTCGGACTCAGCGACGGCAGCGTCTTCGACGTCACACAGCGGCGCCTGCAGATCGAGGAGTCCCAGCGCCTGCTGCTCGCCGAGAACCAGGACTTGGGCGTCGCACTGGTCGGCGAGATCGAATCGCTCGTCGGCGCCGTGCAAGCCGATGTGGACGCCACCACCGCGGCCTCGGCGCAGGCGATCAGCACCGGCCGGCTGCTGCTCGTGGTGATCAGCGTGGTCGGCATCGTGGGCGCGCTGCTGTTCAGCTGGCTGTTCGTCGGGAAACGCATCCTGAGTCGCGTCGCTGGGCTGTCGGACCGCATGCGGGCGTTGGCAGGCGGCGACCTCGAGACCCCCGTCGAGACCGGGGGCAGGGACGAGGTCGCCGAGATGGCGGACGCACTCGAGCAGTTCCGCCAGGCTGCGCTCGAAGTGCAGCGGCTCAACCTGGTCGAGGAGCTCGCCGGCCAGCTCAGCGAGCGCAACGAGCAGCTTTCCCAGACGCTCGCCGACCTCGACCGCGCGCAGGACCAGATCGTGGCAAACGAGAAGCTGGCGGCCCTCGGCGAGGTGACCGCCGGCGTCGCCCACGAGATCCGCAACCCGCTGAACTTCGTGAAGAACTTCGCCGAGTCGTCAGACGAGCTGCTCGAGGAACTGCTCGAAGCCATCGCAGATCCCGAACCGCCCGACGATCAGGCCGACTACATCAGCGAGATCACCGGCGACCTGAAGGAGAACCTGACCCGCATCCGCGGACATGGCGACCGGGCCAACCGCATCGTGGAGAGCATGCTGATGATGGGCCGGGGCGGCGGCGAGTCGCGTCCCGTGGAGATCAACGCGCTGCTCGAAGAGCACGCCATGCTCTCCTACCACAGCGCCCGGGCGCAGGATGCCGACTTCAACGTGACCATCGAGCGCGACTTCGACCCCGACGTGGGCGAGCTGGAGGTCATCCCGCAGGACATGGGCCGCGTGTTCTTGAACCTGGTCACCAATGCCGGCTATGCGGCAAACGAACGATGGCGAGACCTCGGCGGCGAGCCGGGCAAGATGATCACTGCGGGCGACGGCGACGACGCGCCCTATTTCCCGACGATCTGGCTGAGCACACAGCGCACAGACGAGTCGGCGGTGATCAAGGTCCGCGACAACGGCACGGGCATCCCGCCAGATGTGGTGCAGCGGATCTTCGAGCCGTTCTTCACCACCAAGCCCACCAATGAGGGCACGGGGCTGGGCTTGGCGATGTCGAACGACATCGTGCGAGGCCACGGCGGCCAGATCTCGGTGGAGAGCGAGCCCGGCGAGTACACCGAGTTCACGGTGGAGCTGCCGCTCGAGCGCGCAGCCCCCGTCGAGCCGATCGAGACCCCCGAGCCGACGCCGGCGACCTGATCGCCAGCGGGGCGCAGCGTCGCTCAGCCGACCAGCGGTGCGAGGTAGCGGCCGGTGTGAGACTCGGGCGTCGCCGCGACCTGCTCGGGCGTGCCTGCGGCCACCACGGTGCCGCCGCCGATGCCGCCCTCGGGCCCCATGTCCACGATCCAGTCGGCGGTCTTGATCACGTCGAGATTGTGCTCGATCACCACCACGGTGTTGCCGCCCTCCACCAGCCGGTCGAGCACGCCCAGCAGCCGCCGGATGTCCTCGAAGTGCAAGCCGGTGGTGGGCTCGTCGAGGATGTAGATGGTGTGGCCGGTGGAGCGCTTCGACAGCTCGCTGGCCAGCTTCACCCGCTGCGCCTCGCCGCCCGACAGCGTCGTGGCGGGCTGCCCCAGCCGGATGTAGCCCAGGCCCACGTCCACCAGCGTCTGCATGTGGCGGCGGATGGGCGGCTGGGCCGAGAAGAACTCCAGCGCGTCCTCGCACGGCATGTGCAGCACGTCAGCGATGGTCATGCCCTTGAACCGGATCTCGAGCGTCTCGCGGTTGTACCGGGCGCCCTTGCACACCTCGCAGGGCACGTACACATCGGGCAGGAAGTGCATCTCGATCTTGATGGTGCCGTCGCCCGAGCAGGCCTCGCAGCGGCCGCCCTTCACGTTGAAGCTGAACCGGCCGGGCAGGTAGCCCCGCACCTTCGCCTCGTTGGTGGCCGCGTAGAGCTTGCGGATGTGATCGAAGACGCCGGTGTAGGTGGCCGGATTCGACCTGGGCGTGCGGCCGATCGGCGACTGGTCGATGTCGATCACCTTGTCGAGCGCCTCGACGCCCTCGATCGCCGTGTGCAGGCCGGGCACCTGCTTGGACGAATAGATCCGCTGCATCAGCGCCTTGTAGAGGATCTCGTTCACCAGCGTGCTCTTGCCCGAGCCCGACACCCCGGTCACGCAGATGAAGCAGCCCAGCGGGAATTCCACGTCGATCTTGCGCAGGTTGTGCTCCCGTGCGCCCCGAACGGTCAGCCGGTCGTCGCCTCGCGGCCGCCGCAGCGACGGCATCGGGATCTCCCGCACGCCGGCCAGGTACTCCCCCGTCACTGAGCCCGGTGCGCCCGCCAGGCCGTCGACCGGCCCGCTGTAGACGATCTCGCCGCCGTGCTCGCCGGCGCCCGGGCCGATGTCGACCACCCAGTCCGCCACCGAGATGGTCTCCAGATCGTGCTCTACCACCAGCACGGTGTTGCCGAGATCGCGCAGGTGCAGCAGCGTGTCGATCAGGCGGCGGTTGTCGCGCTGGTGCAGCCCGATCGACGGCTCGTCGAGCACGTACAGCACACCTTCCAGCCCGCTGCCGATCTGGCTCGCCAGCCGGATGCGCTGCGCCTCGCCGCCTGCCAGCGTCGCCGCCGAACGGTTCAATGTCAGGTAGTCGAGCCCCACGTCGAGCAGGAAGTTCAGCCGAGCGTCGATCTCCTTGATGATCGGCGCGGCGATGATGCGCTGCCGCTCGGTGAGATCGAGGCCGTCGACGATCTTCGCTGCCTCCCCGATGGATGCCGAGCAGAGCTCGAAGATGTTCCGGCCGGCCACGCGCACGGCCAGCGACACCTCGTTGAGCCGCGCACCGTGGCAGGTGCCGCACGGCACCTCGCGCATGTAGCCCTCGATGCGGTTGCGCGACCAGTCGCTCTCGGTGTCGGCATGGCGGCGGCGCAAGAAGGGAATCACGCCCTCGTAGCGGGTGGTGTAGCTGCGCGAGCGGCCATAGCGGTTGCGGTAGCGCACCGTGATCTGCTCGCCGGCAGGCGCGCCCTCGAGCAGCAGCGTTCGCTGTCCTGGTTCCAGCTCTGCCCACGGCACATCGAGCGGGATGCCCTGCTGCTCGCCGATCGCTTCGAGCAGCCGGGTGAACCACTTGCCGGTCGCTCCCGCCCACGGGGCGAGCGCACCGTTCGCCACCGATAGCTCGGTGTTGGGCACCACCAGCTCGGGGTCCACCTCGTACCGGGTGCCGAGGCCGTCGCAGGTCTGGCAGGCGCCGTACGGGGAGTTGAACGAGAAGTTGCGGGGCGCCAGCTCCTCGAACGAGCGGCCGGTGGTGGGCGAGAACAGGTGCTGGCTGAACGTCAGCATCTCCGATGCGTCGGCCTCGCCGTTGCCGGCGGGAACCTGGTGAATCCACACGTGACCGTCGGCAAGTCCCAGCGCAGCCTCCACCGACTCGGTCAGGCGCTGGAAGATGTCGCCGCGCATCACGAGCCGATCGACGATCACCTCGATGTCGTGGTTGACGTAGCGATCCAGCCGCTCGATCTCGTCGACGCTGCCGAGATCCAGCACCTCGCCGTCCACCCGCACACGGGCGTAGCCCTGCCGGGCGAAGTCGCCGAGCTGCGTGTGGTAATCGCCCTTGCGGCCGCGCACCACCGGGGCCAGCACCTCGAAACGGGAACCCTCCCCGAGCTCCATGATCCGGTCCACGATCTGCTGTGCCGTCTGCCGCTCGACGATCTCGCCCGTCTGCGGGTCGTGCTGCGTGCCGATGCGGGCGTAGAGCAGCCGCAGGTAGTCGTACACCTCGGTGATCGTCCCGACGGTGGAACGCGGGTTGCGGCTGGCGCTCTTCTGGTCGATGGAGATCGCCGGCGACAGCCCTTCGAGAAAGTCCACGTCGGGCTTGTCCATCTGGCCCAGGAACTGGCGTGCATACGCCGACAGCGACTCCACGTAGCGCCGCTGCCCCTCGGCGTAGATGGTGTCGAATGCCAGCGACGACTTGCCGCTGCCCGACAGACCGGTGAACACGATCATGCGGTCGCGGGGCAGCTCCACATTCACATTGCGCAGGTTGTGCTCCCGCGCTCCGCGGACGATCAGCCGTTCACCCATCCTGCCGCCCGCCCTGTTGGCGTCTGTCGGTCTGGCGCCCGTCCATCCGGGTGGAGCCTACCTGCGGCCCCACCGCCCATCCCGGACGCAAACACAAGTTCGTGCGCCGTCGCCAGCCCCGCCGCTGGTCTCCAGGGCGGCCGGTGCTGTGCGGATTCCTTCAGCCCTTTCCTATGAGGTGAGGTTTCTCTTACACTGTTCCGATGTCGTATAGACGTCTGCACGCCCTCATGCGCTCGGGATCGGCCTCTCGCGCCATGACCCCCCCCCGCGAGACGGGGACCGGGAAGTTGAGGGCCCGACGTCGATGGCAGGCGGCAACTAGCGCAATAGTCCTGCTGGCATCGCTGCTGGCCCTCACGCCGCCTGCCGCCGCGAATCACGCTCCTGACGCGCCCACCAACGTAAGGGTGACGAGGCCCTATCTCGCTGTGCAAGAACAGGCCCGCGTCAATTGGGACTATGGCAGCCCCAATCCTCACCAATTCCGAATCCGGTTCAAGAGGACGCAAGACGCGAATTACGGCAGTGAGAGCATTCGGTCCGGTACTTCCAGAAGCTGGGTCAATTCCGACCTCCTGGAAGCTGACTCTCATTACGACTTCCAGATCAGAGCATGCGCCGATCAGACCGGGAACCACTGCAGCGCCTACGTGACCGTCAGCACTCTGACGGTCCCTGCTGCGCCGGTGCTGAGCAGGGGGGCGGTCAGCGGTGATGCTGCTGATCCTTTGGCGTGGACGGTGCCGTCTGACGGCGGTGCGGCGATCACGGACTATGAGTACAGAACGCGGGAGAAGGGCGCGACGACGTGGGGGGCGTGGGCCACGGCGAATCCGATGTCAAGGTCCCCGATTCCGACCGAATTCACCGCCGGCCGGGCCGATCACGGCAAGGCGTATGAGTACCAGGTGCGAGCGGTCAACTCGGCCGGCAACGGCCCCGAGTCGAACACGTTGCTGGTGGCTGCGCGGCCGTCGGGTCTGGGCACGCTGACGGCGACGGCGGCGGCCAACCAGGTCGCGATCACGCTGTCATGGCCGGCGCCGTCGAGCGACGGCGGCAAGGACATCACCCAGTACCTGGTGCAGTGGCGGCTCAACTCGAACAACGACTGGAACCAGAACGGCCCCCTCGGCGGCACACATGTCACCTCCGGCACCAGCGTGACCCTCACGACGGGACCCAATGTCAGCGACCTGCAGCCCAACACGACCTACAACTTCCGCTACCGCGCCTTCAACGAGGACCGGCACAGCTTCTTCAACGTCAACAACGGCTCGGTGGAGGCGACCACGGCGATGGTGCAGATCGATCCGCCGTCGGCGCCGCTGAACTTGGCGGCGACGCCCGGCGAGCAGGTGTCCGGCTTGGACGACACGCAGGTGCGATTGGCATGGGACGTCCCGTCGAGCGACGGCAACTCTGCGATCACCGACTACCTGGTCCAGTGGCGACAGGCCGGCGAGACGACCTGGCAGGGCCCGTCGGTGCTCACGCTGGAAGCCGACACGGCGCTGCAGCACGACGTCACGGGGCTGGACGCGAGTCTCAGTCACGACTTCCGGGTGGCTGCGGTGAACTCGGCCACCGTCCTCACCAACGCCGTGTGGGCCGATGTCACGTTGGTGGGCCGACCTGCGGCGCCTGGGGGTTTCACGGCCGAGTCGTCGTCTGTGGGTGCGGCGGTCAGTCTGGACTGGGCTGCGCCTGCTGCTTCTGAGGTGCGCACCGGTTACCGGGTGGAGTGGCGCGACGGCAGCCACAGCGGTCCTTTCGCGCAGGGCCAGGTGCTGGGCGGCAGGGATCTCGGGCCGACGTTGACCGCGGTGACCGTCACCACCGGCGACGGCCTCGTGGGGGGCCGCGAGTATGACTTCCGCCTGCGTGCCTTCAACGCTGTGCGCACGGGCGAGTTCGCCGGCGACGACGGCACAGTCACCGCGCGGGTGAACGCGAGCGCGCGCGTGTCGGCTACCAGCCCGCCCGTTATCGCTGAGCGGACGCTGCACGGCGCGACCGTGACGGTGGATCTGCAGGGCACCGAGTGGGCGTCGTCGTTGTCGGCGGGCCAGTTCGCGTTGAGCGCGCCCGGCACCAGCGGGCTGTCGGTGGCGTCGGTCAATCGCCAAAGCGGCACCCGGGCGGTGCTGACGCTGGCGTTCAGCGGCGACGTCACCGCCGGCCTGCTGCTGGGGCTGCGGATTGACCCCTCGGCGAACGTCGCGGGAATCGAGCTGAACACCGGCCTCACCTACACCATCACCCCCGCCCCCGCACCGAGCCGCGTGAGCGGCGTACGGGCCACCGCAGGACCGGGCAGCCTGAACGTCACCTGGCGCACCGCCTCGAATGCCGACGGCTACATCGTGCAGTGGAAACGCTCCAGCAGTTCGGGATATGCGAGCGCGGACCGTCTCGAGGTGCGCGGCGGCTCGACCAGCCGCGCCACGATCGACGGGCTGCTGGGCGACACCCGCTACGACGTGCGGGTGCACGCCACCAGCCGCCACGGCGGCAACGGACAGGTGTCTTCGGCGATCTCTGCGACTACCGAGCCCACCCATGCGGCGGTCACCTCGACCGATCCGTCGCCGCTGAACGAGCGCAACCTGCACGGCGCGGTGCTAACGGTGGACCTGCTGGAGGGGCTCTATGACCCGTGGGCGCCGCGGCTGGACCGCGCACGGGTCACCGTGTCGGGCGTGCCCGGCGTGACGGTTGCCGGGGTGCGGCGGGTGTCTGACCGGCGGATGCTGGTCACCCTGGCCTCCGACGACACCGATTTCGATGTGGATGCGACGCTGCGGGTGGAGTTCTATCTTGCGCACACCAGCATCGAGACCGTCACCGCAGTCGCCCCCGTCGCAGCAGTGGTGGAGTCCCCGCCCGGTCGCGTGCAGAACGTACGGGTCACGCCCGGGCCGCTGAGCATGGGAGTCACCTGGGATCCGGTGGAAGGCGCGACGGGCTACCGCGTGGAGTGGAGCCCCGCAGCCGCCTACGGGTCGTCGTACCACAAGAACTGGCCCTGGCCGACCCGCTACACCATCGGCGCCCTGCGACCCGATGTCGTCTACACCGTGCGCGTCGTCGCCACCAAGACCCGCGCACCCGACGGGCAGCGCTCCGCGGCAGCGTCGGCGCGCACGCCTGCGTTCGGGGCGCGGCTGGTGCGCACCGACCCGGCGCCGCTGAGCGAGGACAACCTGCACCGCGCCCGCCTCACCGTCGACCTGACCGGCGTGGAGTGGACACGGCTGGTGGAGGGCCGGTATTACCGGTCCCAGCTTGGCCGGGTCAACGACTGCTCACAGGCCAAGTACTACGACAACTGCCGGCCGTTCATCGTGGACCGCAGCGTCGCGGTCACCGGCATCGAACGCGTCTCACCCTCCCGGGCGATCGTGTCGCTGTGGGCCCGCAACGTCAACCTCGACGGCCGCGGGCTGTGGATCCGGTTCCCCGACGACCTGCACACCCACTACCACGGCGAAGACGACTACATCATCCTGCAAGTCATCGCACCCGACCAACCCGAGCAGCCCGAGCAGGAATCGCAGGGTCCGCCCGAGACTGCGCAGAACCAGCGGGACGACGAACCCGCCGACGATGACGCAGCCGACGAGCCCGCCGACGACAGCGGCGCTGCGGTGACCGTCAGCCCGACCAGCCTCACCGTCGACGAGGGCGGCACCGCCAGCTATGAGGTGCGCCTGGACGTGCGGCCCATCGGCGACGTGCTGATCTCGGTGGTCCCCGGCGGCGTCACCGCCCAACCGTCACAGCTCACCTTCACGCCCGACAACTGGCAGACCGCCCAGACCGTCACCGTCACCGCCGCCCACGACCACGACACCGTCGACGGCACCGCCGCCATTTACCACGGCATCGGCGCCGCCCCCCACTCCGCCTACGCCACCATCACCGTGCCCGGCGTCAACATCACCATCACCGACGACGACGAACCCGCCGCCCAAGCCGCCCAACAACACCAACAGCAGCAGGACGACGGCGACCAGCAGCAAGGCCAACAGCAGCAGCAGGGCCAGCAGCAGGAGCAGGATGGCGGCGGCGAGACCGGCGGCGGCAGCACCGAGCAAACCCAGCCCGGCGGCGAGCCTCAGGCACAAGCGGCCCAGCAGGCCGAGCCGGCCACCGACCGGGAGATCCTGGTCGCGTTCTATGAGGCCACCGGCGGCGACGGGTGGACGACCAACGCCAACTGGCTCAGCGACGAGCCGCTGCGCAACTGGCACGGCGTCACCACCAACAGCCAAGGCCAAGTCACCCACCTGGCGCTGCGCGACAACAACCTGAACGGCACCCTGCCCGCAGCCCTCGGCGGCCTCGACGCGCTCGAAGTGCTGTCGCTCGACCGCAACAGCCTCAGCGGGTCGCTGCCAGCCGAGCTCGGCAACCTGACGAACCTGACCCGGCTCGCGATGAACCGCAACAGCCTCACCGGCGCCATACCCGCCGAACTCGGCAGCCTGTCCAACCTGAGCATTATCGGGCTCGCCCGCAACCAGCTCACCGGCACCCTGCCCGCCGAACTGGGCAACCTGGGCAACTTGGCGAAGCTGTCGCTGCACGACAACACCGCCCTCAGCGGCACCCTGCCGGCCGGGTTCGGCACCCTCACCACCCTGACCCGGCTGGCGGTGTCACGAACCGGCCTCAGCGGAACGCTGCCCCAAGGCCTCACCGCCAACCAGATGCGCTACCTGCACTACGACGACACCAGCCTGTGCGCACCTGACAACACCGCATTCCAGACCTGGCTCGACACCATCACCAGCCACAACGGCCCCACCTGCGACTAAACGGCACTGTCCGGCAGTTACCCGTACGGGGCCCGCTTGGTAGCAGCTGCTGGCGACAGAAACAGCTGCTCACCGCTACTCTCAACCAGCTCTCAACGCTCTCGGCCAGCTGTTTGCACTGGTCAGACAGTATTTCTGGCTCTACTTATCGCTACTCTAAATTGTTTGGAGAAGGTGTTCATCGAAGGTCGCCGCCGTCGTGGACGGATGGTCGAACGCTCAATGTCTTATTTTGCGGACATGCGCAAGTATCTGTTAAAATAGACATTTACACATGTCTGCTTATTGCGACGTTAAGATGTTCACCTATGACTGACGATCCCGCCGCCCCTGCAG
>JAJEEO010000006.1 GCA_022820925.1 Acidimicrobiia bacterium
GGATACGCACCCCCGCCGGCGCCGCCGGCACCCCCGTATCGCTCACAGGGCACCGGCGAGTACGGCCAGCCCCAGTACCCCCAGCCGTACCCGCCGCAGTACACGTCGGGCGCTCCGCCCAGCCAGATCGAGCCACCAGACCGCACCCCCATGTGGATCACCCTGCTCGTGATCCTGCTGCTGGTCATCGCCGGACTGGTGTTCCTGCTCGTCAACGACCGCGGCGATCCCTCGCAGGTGGCAGAGCCCCAAGGCACCTCCGATGCCCGCCTGCGCGTACCCAACGTGGTGGGTCTGCATTTCGCCGAAGCCGAACGAGAGCTGGCCGACGTCGGTTTCTCACATGTGACCATCGAATTCTCCGAGCGCGACGACATCGACGAGAACATGGTGTTCCAGCAGAATCCCCGCGCGGGCCTGCTGCTGGCCGAGCCCAACGATCCCGACAATCCGATCACGCTGTTTGTGGCCAGCCCCCGCACACTGGTCCAGCTTCCCAACGTGGTGGGACGAAGCTACGAAGAAGCCGAGGCCGCGCTGGTGACGGCCGGCTTCAGCGTCGATCGGATCGATGTCCGCAACGACAATCTGGCAATCGGGCTGGTGACCGAACAGAGCATCCCGAGCACCGAACAGCGGCCCGCAGGAACGGTCGTCACGCTGACGGTTTCAGCGGGACGCGGAGAGGTCGAAGTGCCGCGGCTCGTCGGCCAGACCGTCGACGACGCACGCGTCACGCTGGCTCGCCTCGGACTCGTGGATCGCGTCGAGCGAGAGTTCTCCACCGAATTCAGCGAGGGGACGGTGATCCGCAGCAGCCCCGAGTCCTTTGAATCGGTGGAGCGAGGCAGCGTGATCACGCTCGTCGTGTCCGAAGGTCCCGAGGAGCTGGTGGTGCCTGCGCTCGAGGACTTCAGCACGACGCTTGCCGATCGCATCGAGGCTGAACTGGTGGCGCTCGGATTCTCGGTGAAGCGCACCTTCAGCGAAGTATCCAACGCAGACGTCAACACCAACGTCGTCCGCGGCATCAGCCCCGAGCCAGGGACCGTGCTCATCGCCGGGTCCGAGGTCATCATCCACCAGTACACGCCACCGGTGATCGCGACCATTCCGAGCCTGCAGGCTTTGGGAACGTTTGATGCCGACGAGGTTGAAGCCGCCATGACCGAACTCGGCTTCCGGCTCACACGTCGCACGCAATCGGTTGCCGCAGGCGACCCGGCCGACGGGCAGGTCATCACGTTCGATCCGGCACCCGGCACCGATGTCAGGATCAACTACGACACGGTGACGCTCGTCGTCGGCGAGGCCGAAGCCGACACCGGTGACGGCAACTCCGAAGACGGGACCGAGGATCCGGCTGACAACGGCGGGGGGTAGGCGCCACGCGCTGGCGCGCACCCTCGATGCAGATCAGATTCCGATTGCACCACTAGGTTGATCAGCCATGGCTCGGCCCCGCAAGACAAGCCGCATCACGCCCAAGGGCACGCGCCCGCAGGGCGCGCAGTCTGCTCCCCAGCACACCCCCAGCGACGGCCCGCAGAGCGCCTCGTGGTTTGGGTGGCTGATTGCGGCGTTGCTTGGCATCGGCACCGCAGTGATCGTGTCGAACTACATGAGCTGGTTGCCCGGCAGTCCCGCCAGCGCCTGGATTGCCGTGGGCCTCGCGATCGTGCTGGCGGGCATCCTGCTCGCAACACGCTGGAGGTAATGACATGGATGTAACTTTCCCCAGCTTGTGGACAACCTGTGGGAATCGGTACACCGCGGCAGAGACGGCAGGCCCCTATTCGTCGGCGTTGGCTATGAGATCCATGTCCTCGCTGCAGCAGCGAGGCGGTTCCGGGTGCTGCACCGGAGCGCGCGTCATGCGCATTTCCGTGCCGCACAGGCTGCACCGGTAGGTGAGCCGCACCCTTCGCAACTCGCCGGGCGGTGGCGGTGGCGGGATCGGCCGGGAAAACGTCGCCATCATCCGCAAGCCGAGCCGGTACACGATGTAGATGAACACCAGCGACAGCGGTACAGCCAGCCACAGGCTCACGCTGTCAAGCTACTGGCGCGCGCCTCCGCTCTTGGCGTCGGGAACCAAGTGCTTGTGACATTGTTTGGCTATGCGGCCAACCGGGACCGAGCCCGGCGACTTCGTCGAGTACGACATGGACCTCTACGAGGCCCAACGTCGCAGCAGGATGCGCGCTGCGCTCGAGGCCAGCCGGGTGGAGCTGTCGAGCGAACTCGGCACCGAGCTGCAGGTCGCCAGCGAAGGCAACGAACTGGTGCTCGCCGATGCAGACGGCGTCCGTTACCGGGCGAGCCTGAATCACGAGGGACGCCTTGTTCTCACCGCAGTTCGGGGTGCGAGCCTGCTGTGACGATCCCGGGTGCTACTGCGAGCGGGCGGGTGCCGCCCGGAACGCGCGCTCGAGCAACGATGGCGAGGCCGGCTCGGGCTCGGCGACTTCCGGAAGGTCGGCCGGCTCGGGTCGCGAACGGGGTTCGAACAGCGGCGCCGCGGCCACGCTCGGCTCCGGCTGCGCCGCGACCGGATCCGGCACGGGCGCCCGACGATCGGAGAACTCCCACCCGACCGGCACGGTGATCCGGTCCGCGTGCGTTCTGCAGAGCGGCACCACCATGTCCCGACTGCGGGTCGTCCCGGCAATCGTGGCGGGATCGAGGTCGTACAGCCACGCCCTCGCCCCGGTGATGTCGTACCCCAGCCCCGCGGTGGCCATCTCGGTGCACATCCCTCGAACACACTGCAACATGGCTTCTGAAGGTACCGGCGCGCTCTGGCCCGCTAGGGGATGGGCAGAGCGGGGCTCAGGCCGCGGCCCGGTGCCGTGCATCCCGCTCTTGTTCCCAGTGCTTCTGTGATTGGGCTCACGGGCCGCCCGGGCCCGGGCTCAGCCTCCCAGAACCGATCTCTGTAGGGTTCACTGCGCCGGCGGCAGACCTGCGGCTGGCGAGCACACGAGGGGAGCAGCTGTGGTTGGCGGAGCATTGAAGTCCGCGAGCATGGACGATTTCGATCTTCGGATGTCCACCGAGGTCGAGCCGCTGTATGAAGCGGTCAAGGCGTTCATCCGCGACGAGGTCGACCCCATCACCGAGGAATTCCACCGGATGGGCGAGAACCGCGAGGACCGCTGGAGCTGGGCGCCCGGCCAGCTCGAACTGCTGGACGGCGCCAAGGCCAAGGCGCGCGAGCAGGGCCTGTGGAACTTCTTCCTGCCCGACGCGGACACCGGCGAGGGACTGAGCAATCTCGACTATGCCTATATCGCCAACGAGCTGGGCAAGAACCGGCTGGCCTCGGAGTGCCTCAACTGCTCAGCGCCCGACACCGGCAACATGGAGGTGCTCGAGCGCGTCGGCACGCCTGAGCAAAAGGCCCAATGGCTCGAGCCGCTGCTCGAAGGCAAGATCCGCTCTGCGTATGCCATGACCGAGCCGGCGGTGATGAGCTCGGATGCCAAGCAGGTGCAGACCAACGCCGTGCTCGACGGCGACGAGTGGCTGATCAACGGCGAGAAGTTCTACATCTCGGGTGCCGGCGACCCGCGCTGCAAGATCATGATCACGATGGTCCGCACCAATCCCGATGCGGACACCTACAAGCAGCAGTCGCAGATCCTCGTGCCGATCGACGCGCCCGGCGTGGAGATCCTCGGGCCGATGCACGTCTTCGGTGCCGACGACGCCCCGCACGGGCACATGCACATCCTGTTCAACGACGTGCGCGTCCCCAGGGAGAACATCCTGCTCGGCGAGGGCCGGGGCTTCGAGATCAGCCAGCTCCGGCTGGGCCCGGGCCGCATCCACCACTGCATGCGCTCGATCGGCTCGGCCGAGAAGGCCATCGAGATGATGGTCGACCGGGGCGTGGACCGCGAGGGCTTCGGGAAGAAGCTGATCAACCTCGGCAAGAACATGGAGATCGTGTCTCGGTCACGCATCGAGGTGGAGGCCATGCGGCTGATGGTGCTGCGGGCGGCGAAGGCCATGGACACGCTGGGCAACGCGGAGGCCCGGGTGTGGGTGAGCGCCGTCAAGGCGATGGTGCCCGAGAAGTGCTGCGACATCATCAACGAGGCCATCCAGATGCACGGCGCGGCCGGCGTCTCGCAGTGGTTCCCGCTGGCGGACATGTGGCACGCTCAGCGCACGCTGCGGCTGGCTGATGGGCCTGATGAGGTGCATCACCATGTGGTGGCTCGGGCTGAGGTTCGCACTCGTGAGTCGGAGCGGGCCATGGGGTTCGCTGCTGATCACACGCTGGACGGGCCTCGCCAGCCTGCGATGGCTTTCTCTGGTCCCTAGGCGTGGTGAGGGTCGCCGAGGTCTTGTAGGGCCCAGTCTCGGAGCTCTACTTTGCGGATCTTGCCGGAGGGGGTGGCTGGCATCTCCTTGACGAAGATCACGTGGCGGGGGATCTTGAAGCTGGCGATGCGGCCTCGGCAGCGCTCGATGAGCGACTCCTCGGTGATGTCGGGCGGGGCTGTTGCGGTGAGCTGCACGAAGGCGACGGGGACCTCTACGAGGCGGGGGTCGGGGTAGCCGACGACGGCTATCTGCTCGACGCCGTCGACTTCGAGCAGATAGCCCTCCACCTCGGCCGGTGAGACGTTCTCGCCGCCCACTTTGAGCATGTCCTTGTGACGGCCGATGAAGACGGCGTGGCCGTCGGGGCGCATCCTGGCGATGTCGCCGGTGTCGAGCCATCCGTCATCGCCGAGCACTTCGGCCGTGGCCTCGGGACGGCGCCAGTACTCCTCCATCACGGTGTAGCCGCGGACGAACAGCGCTCCGGGGGTGTCGGCCGGGCATTCTTCGCCAGTTTCCAAGTCGCGAATCTGGTACTCGATGCCGTCCATGGGGTAGCCGGAGGCCTCGGTGCGCTGCTCGACGGAGTGGGTGGGGTGGCTGCAGCTCACGAACGCCCACGACTCGCTCATGCCCCAGCCCGAGATGGTCGGGCAGAACACTTCCTGAGCCCGGCGAGCGACTGGCGTGGACGACTCCATCCCGGCGGCGAGCGTTCCCATGCGCAGGCTGGACACGTCGCGGGGGTGCTCGTCTTGGGCTCGCAGCAGATCGCCCCAGTGCGAGTCGAACCCGTGCAGGACTGTGCCGCCCATCTCCTCTACCGCGGCCAGCACAGCCGCCGGGTCGAAGACGTCGAACAGCACCTGGCAGCCGCCGGTGAGCACCGCCTGGATCGACACCTCGCCGTAGCCGAACAGGTGGAACAGCGGCAGGTAGCTCATGTGGATGTCATTGCTGGTATGGCCCAGCAGCATCGAGCGCTCACGGCTGTTGCGCAGCGGGCGGTGGCTATGCACCACACCCTTGGGATGACCGGTGGTGCCCGACGTGTACGCCAGCATCATGCGGTCGTCCACGGTCACACTGGCGGCACGCTCGGCCAGCTCCTCATCGGAGATGCTCTCCCCCGCAGCGAGCAAGTCGTCCCAGCTCATCGCGCCGGCCAAGGCGTCGTCACGGTCGGCGCCGGTGAACATCAGCCGTTCCAGGTGGCCGGCTGCGACGATCTCGGGGTAGGCCTCACAGAGCATCTGGCGATAGTCGATCGGCCCCGACTGGTCGATGGAGATCATGAACCGGCTCTCCGACTGCGCCACCGTGTACGCGACATCGTCGGTGCGGTAGCGGGTGTTGAGCGGCACGATGCAGCCACCCACCTTCGGGATGGCGTACTGCAGCCACAGCCACTCGGGCAGGTTGGTCATCCACACCGCAACGTGATCGCCGATCTGGGCACCCAGCGCCATCAGCCCCTTGGCGACGCGGTCGACTTCGGCGGCGAAGTCGGCGTACGTCCAGTGCCGATCGCCGAAGATCACCGCAGGACGGTTTCCCCACTTGCGGGCCGCCCGGTCGACGGCGTCGCCCAGCAGCAGCCAGTCGTAGGTCGCGTTCGCAGCCATCGCCGCAGCGTATGCCAGCGGTCCCGCTCCACGCCCAGCCATCCCGCTACACGCCGAAGCGGCGGGGGCTACGTTGAGCGGGTTCGCGCCCCCGTCCGAAGGAGACCCCGAGGTGGAATTCGACCTCATGACCGGCTCGTCCACGTGGAGCGATGCCGCCGACTTGGCCCGCAAGGTGGAAGGCGCTGGCTTCTCGGGGATGCTGTACACCGAAACCGGCCAGGTGCCCTGGATGCAGCTCGCCGCCGCAGCCATGGCGGCTCCCAGCCTGACATTCACCACTGGCATCGCCGTGGCCTTCCCTCGCAGCCCGATGGTGTCGGCCCAGATCGCCTGGGAACTGGCCGGCGAGACCAAGGGCCGGTTCCGGCTGGGGCTCGGCAGCCAGGTGAAGGGTCACATCGTGCGGCGCTACGGAGCCGAGTTCGACCGGCCGGCGGCGCGCATGCGCGACTACGTGGGAGCGGTGCAGGCGTGCCTGCGGGCCTTCCGGCGCGAGGAGAAGCTCAGCTACGAGGGCGAGTTCTTCAACCTGAGCCTGCTGCCGGCCCAGTGGGCGCCGCGCAGCCACGAGTACGGCGACGTGAAGGTCGACATCTCCTCGGTCGGGCCGATCATGAACGGGGTGGCCGGCGAGGTAGCCGACGGCGTGCACGTCCACCCGATGCACACCATGCACTACATCCGCGAGCGGCTGCTGCCCGAGGTGGCCCAGGGCGCCGAGCGGACCGGTCGCGATGTCGACGAGATCGACCTGATCGTGCCGGTGTTCGCTGCGCCGGGCGACTCTCCCGACGAGCTGGCGCCGCTCGTCCGGCGGGCCAAGACGCAGATCGCCTTCTACGGCACCACGCCGAACTACTCGTTCCAGTTCACCGACCTGGGATACGAAGGCGTGACCGCGGCGCTGCGTGAGCGCATGGCTGCGGGCGATATCGACGGTATGGCCGATTGCATCACCGACGACATGCTGGAGCATTTCGCGCTGGTCGCCCCCTGGGACGAGATGGCCGACCGGTTGAAGGACCGCTACACGGGCACCGCGAGCCGGGTGGTCATGTACCTGGCGGAGGAGCAGATCCGCAAGGACCCCGACATGGTCCACAAGTGGGGCGAGGTCGCGCAGGCCACCCGCTCCTAGAACGCATCACGGCCCGAGCGCGTGACGACAGGAGACAACGTGAGCGACCCAGACAGCACAGCCCGGGTGGCCTTGGTAACGGGAGGCGGCAGAGGCATCGGCCGGGAGATCTGCCTGGGACTCGCTCGAGCTGGCCAGAAGGTGGCCGTGGCCGACCTGCGCGTGCCGGAGGCCACTGAGACGGCAGCCACGATCAACGCGGAGGGCGGCACCGCCATTGCTGTCGAGATGGACGTGGCTGACGCCGATGCGGTGGCGGGAGGCCTGATGTCGGTGACCGACGAGCTCGGGCCAGTCGAAGTGCTGGTCAACTGTGCCGGCTGGGACGTGCTGACGCCCTTCGTGGCGACCGACGAGGATTTCTGGGACCGTGTCATCGAGATCAACTACAAGGGTCCGCTGCGCACGACGCACGGATGCCTGCCTGCCATGATCGAAGCAGGCTTCGGACGGATCGTGAACATCGGCTCCGATGCCGGCCGGGTGGGCTCGTCGGGCGAAGCCGTCTACGCCGGAGCCAAGGGCGGCGTGATTGCCTTCACGAAGACCATCGCCCGCGAGGTGGCACGCCGCGGCATCACCGCGAACGTGGTGTGCCCAGGTCCGACCGACACCCCGCTGCTGGAGGAGATCGCGGCAGCCACCGATACGAGCGACAAGATCATCGGGGCGATGGCTCGCGCTGTGCCGATGAAGCGCATCGGCCAACCGCACGAGGTCGCCGCCGCCGTGGTGTTCCTGTGCAGCGAAGAAGCCGGCTACATCACCGGCCAGACGCTGTCGGTCAGCGGCGGCCTCACCATGGCCTAGCCGAGACTTGGCCTCTCTGGGATCGCTCAGGCGCCGTAGTCGGGATCGCGGCGTTCGGCGAAGGCCCGCAGGCCCTCCTTGGCATCGGCGGAGGCGAAGGCTGCCCGGGTGTATTCCTGGTAGAGCCGCAGGCCGTCGGCCAGCGACATCTCCCGGCCGCGCAGCGCCATCTCCTTGGTCATGCGGATCGCCGCGGGACCGTTGGCGGCGATCTGGTCGGCGATGCCCCGAGCCGTTGCCTGCAGGTCTTCGGGAGCAGTCATCTCGCTGACCAGTCCGATGCGCAGCGCCTCAGCAGCGTCGACGAACGAGCCGGTCAGCAGCAGTCGCATCGCGTCCGACGAACCGATCAGACCGGGCAGCCGCAGCGCGCCGTAGCCGTGCAGGATCGCCCAGCGCACTTCCGGGCAGCCGAACTGGGCGGTGTCGTCGCAAACCCGGATGTCGCAGAACAACGCCAGCTCCAGCCCGCCCGCCAGGCAGTAGCCCTGGATCGCGGCGATCGTGGGCTTGGCGGTCTCCAACCCGATGTCGAACCGGTCAGGGCGCCACGGCATCCAAGCAGCTCGATCCGCAAATTCGCCGAGGTCGTGCCCAGACGTGAACGCCCGGCCGGTTCCGGTCACGATCGTGCAGCGCACAGCAGGGTCAGCGTCGGACGCGAGCAGCGCTTCGCCGATGCCGTGGTACATCTCGTCGGTCATCGCATTGAGCTTGTCGGGCCGGTTCAACGTGATCGTGGCCACGTGCCCGTCAACCTCGTACGTCACCTCATCCATGGCCCGCCTCCCCCATCGAGTCGCGAAATGCTTGCACGACGGGCGAACGAGTGCCGACAGTTGCCGGCGCAACACGAGAAACAACCCGGTAGTGCGGCCGATGCGGGCGCCTGTACGTTGCGGTTCTGGGCGTGACCTCCCAGCGAGTTGCGCGCCGTCACGCCGACCGAGGACCTGAGCCGACCGATGACAACCCCGCTGAATGACCTGGTGAACTCCAAGGGCTATGTGGTGGCTGATGGTGCGATGGGCACGCAGCTGTTCGCGGCCGGGCTGTCGGCGGGATGGTCGCCGGAAGAATGGAATCTCAGCCACCCCGACGAGATACGTGCCGTCCACCGGGGCTACCTGCAGGCCGGCGCCGATTTGATCGTCACGAACAGCTTCGGCGGCAACTGCTTTCGGCAGTCGCTGCACGGCTTCGAACGGCAGGTGCGCGAGCTCAACATTGCTGCTGCGCAGATCGGCCGGGCCGAAGCCGACGCTGAGACGCAGAAGTCGGAGCGGCCGGTGCTGGTAGCCGGCTCGATGGGCCCGACGGGCGAGCTGCTGGCGCCGCTCGGCGACATGGGCGTCGAGGCCTGCGAAGACGCGTTCGCCGAGCAGGCCGCTGCGCTCGATGCAGGCGGGGTCGATCTGCTGTGGATCGAGACGATGAGCGCGCTTGACGAAGTCGAGGCTGCCGTCCGCGCAGCACGCCGGGTGAGCGACCTGCCGGTCGCCGCGACCATGAGCTTCGACACCGCCGGCTGCACGATGATGGGTGTCACCGGCAATGAGCTGGCCGACCGGCTGGGGCCCCTGAAGCTCGCCGCCATCGGCGCCAACTGCGGCAACAACGTGCCCGACACCGAGGCAGCGGTTCTCGCCATCGCCCACGTCGCTCCCGACACTCCGGTCATCTCCAAGCCGAACGCCGGGGTGCCGGTGTGGCACGGTCACTCGCTCGTCTACGACGGCACGCCAGAACTGCTGGCCGCTCACTCGCACCGGGTTCGCGCGGCTGGCGTGAGCGTGATCGGCACCTGCTGCGGCAGCACTCCCGAGCACACGGCGAAGATCGTCGCCGTGCTGGCCGGCGATGAGCCCGCCCCCACTGTTGCCGCAGAGCCGAACCCTCGCGAGACGCTCGACGAGCGGCTCGTCCGCCGGCGTCCTCGGCGACGCCGGCACCGCCCTTGACCGCGACCGGATTGGGGCAGCGCGGCTCGATGGCCGCGTGTGCGCTCAGCCGCGGCCGATGCAGACCATGACATCGAACGGGACATCGAACGGGACATCGAACGGCGACATCGAGCTGAACGACCCGTGGCAGGCCATCGAGGCCTGCTACGACGCCGGCTGGACCGACGGCCTGCCGGTGGTGCCGCCCACCGAGCCGCTGGTGGACGCCATGGTGGCCGGCGGCGTGTGGAACGCCGACGACGTCCTGCTGCGCGAACCCGCACGCGGCCTGGAGGTCACTGCCCACAAGGCGGCTGCCAACGCCGTCATGGCCGGATGCCTGCCCGAGTACTTCCCCGTTGTGGGCGCGGCCCTCGCTGCCATCGGCGACCCGAGCTTCGAGCTGCATGCCGTGTCGGCCAGCACCGGCGGCGCAGCCATCCTCATCGCGGTCAACGGTCCGATCCGTAACGAGATCGGCATCCACTACAAGGAGAACCTGTTCGGCCCAGGCTTCCGGGCAAACGCCACGATCGGCCGCGCGGTGCGCCTCGTGCTGCGCAACTGCCTTGCAGCCATTCCCGGCAAGCTCGACAAGAGCACCCAGGGCTGGGCAGGCAAGTACGCGATGTGCTTCAGCGAAGACGAGGCCACCAGCCCGTGGGAGCCATACCACGTGTCGCTCGGCTACTCGCCCGACCAGAGCACGGTGACCGTCATGGCTGCCGAGTCGGGACACAACGTGCTGAACCATGCATCGCCTGATCCCGAGGGACTGCTGAGCACGTTCGCCGACACGATGTCGGCGCTGGGCTCGCTCAGCTCGGGCCGGTCGCTGGTGGTGTTCGCCCCCGAGCACGCCCGCAAGCTCGGGGCCGCCGGCTGGAGCCGCACGCAAGTGCAGGAGTACCTCTTCGCTCACGCCACCCGCACGTATGCGGACGTGAAACGCGGCGGCAAGGTAGAGGCAGCCGGGAACGTCACCGGATTTCATCCGGCGCAGTGGATGGAAACCGATCCGCAGGTGCAGCCCGGTGACGAGGACATCTCGGTTCCCCGCGGGACGTGTCCCGACGACATCGCGCTCATGGTGGGCGGCGGCGATGCCGGCGGCCACTCGTCGTTCTTCCCTACCTGGAGCCGGGATCGCAGCGTCCCGCTCATCACCCAGGAGTTACTCACGCCATGACCGTCACCCTGGTGGACCCGACGCTGCCCGTCAGCAGTGCGGGCGTCGCACTCGCGCCGCGGCCCGACTCGCTTGACGGTGCTGTCATCGGATTGGTGAGCAACGGCAAGACACACGCCCCCGCGATCCTCCAGCGTGTTGACCAGAACCTCATCGAGACCCACGGGGCGCGCGACGCCGTGCTGATGCTCAAGCCCACCGCCAACTTGCCTGCAGCCCCCGAACAGGTCGAGGCGCTGGCCGCCGACGTGACAGCGATCATCGCCGCCATCGGCGATTGAGGAAGCTGCTCGTCGAGCAGTGTGCTCGACGCCGTGCACTCCGAGGAGCTAGGCGTGCCCGCTGCGGCCATCCTGACCGAGCCGTTCGCCGCCACCGGCGAGGCAATCGCCGAGCTGCAGGGCTTCGCCGACTACCCGTTCGCCACTGTGCCCCACCCCATCGGCAGCCTGACATCGACCGAGGCAATGGCTGTCGCCGATGCCGTCACCCCCACGGTGCTGACCTTGCTCACCACCACCAATGCCCGTCCCGCCCGCGCTGGCCATCCGACGAATGAGGAGGAGCTGGCCGGCGCCCGACCCCAGCCAACGCGCCGCAGTGAACCTGTCGGCGCCGAAGAGTCGAAAGCGCCGGCAATCGGCTCCGCGCCCATCGACATCGTCGACGAACTTGCCGCTGTGCTGCGCGCAGACCGTGCCGACCTCACGGCGACGGTCGACGGTCGCCACGTCACGCTCCGTCTCCACATTCCCGACGAAGCCTGCGCCGAATGCATCCTGCCCGCCACGATGCTCACCGCGATGTTCCAGCAACGCTTCGACGCGGAGCTCGGACCCGGCTGGACCATCACCCTCGACGACCCCCGCGCGCCCGAACACACCGGTCCCGTGAACGATTGAGGCAACCCGATCCCGCCATTTCCGCCTGCGATCTAGGGTGAGCCCATGAACGGTCAGCTGCTTGCGGGAACCACCAAGGGCGTCTTCGTCATCGACGGCGAGGGCGCCACACAGACGCTCGAAGCACGTCACGTCCGCGACCTCGTCAACGTCGACGGCCGCCTGTTCGCCGGGTCGGCCGCCGGTCTGTTCACCAGCCCCGACGGGGGCATCACTTGGGCCGGGCCGCAGCTCGCCGGGCGCGAGGTGTGGCAGATCCGGGCCGCCAGCGACGGCCGGCTGTACGCCAGCACCGAGCCCGCAGCCCTGTTTCGCAGCGACGACGGCGGCGCGACGTGGGACGAGATCACCGCATTCGCTGCGCTCCCCGAAGCCGAGCGCTGGTGCGTGCCGGTCGAGCCTCCCCTGCCGGGACGGGCACGGGCGCTCGTCATCGACGAGGCCGATCCCGACCGCATCTGGGTCGGCGTCGAGGTCGGCGGTGTGGCCCGCACCACCGACGGCGGCGAGAGCTGGGCGGTCGACCTGCCCGGCGACAACCCAGACATCCACATGATGTTCGCCCACCCCGCCGAGCCGGGAGTGCTGTTCATCAGCACCGGATACGGCCGCTTTGACGGCGTCGCCGAAGAGCTCGAAGGCAACGCCGGCGTGTTCCGCTCCGACGACTACGGCGAGACGTGGGAATACGCATGGAAGGGCGTCGTGCCGCGCTACTCGCGTCCCCTGTGCATCGACCGCCGCGACCCCTACAGCGTCACCGTCGCCAGCGCGCCCACGGCCTTCTCCCACTACAAGGACGACGGCGGGGCTCATGCGGACCTCTACCGGTCTGACGACCACGGCCAGTCGTGGCGGTCGCTCTGCGACGACGCCCACTCGCCGTCCCCGGTCAACTTCCATGGCCTGATCGCCGATCCCGACAACGTGGGCGGGGTGCTGGTCGGCACCGACACCGGCGAGGTCTGGCAGGTGTCCGACGATGCCCAGTGGACCGAGCTCGGGTCCGGCCTGCCGCTCGTCTGGTCGCTGGCGGTGGTCTGAGGCAGCACGCAAGAGCCGAGGACGTCAGCGACACTGGAGGCCGAACGCATGCAGGACCGCTACGGCCTCGAAGTGAGCACCTCATCCGCCGAGGCCTGTGATGCATTTGTCGATGGCATCGACCGGATGCTGTCCGCTGAGGCCGGGGTGGAGGAGTGCCTGTCGGCGGCGATTGCGGCAGACCCGGGCTTCGCGCTCCCGCATGCTGCCTTTGCGCGCCAGCATCAGCTCTACGTGCGGCCCGACGAAGCCCGTGCCTCAGCGGAGACTGCCGTCCGGCTGAGCGAGAGCGCCACCGCGAGGGAACGCCAGCACGTCGAGATCGTCCGGCTGCTCGTCGCCGGCCAGGTGCCCCAGGCGCTCGACCTCATCCGCCAGCACGTCATCGACTACCCGCGGGATGCGTTCGCCCTCGCACCCGCCTGCGGCGTGTTCGGTGCCATCGGCTTCAGCGGCCGCATCGGCCGCGAAGCCGAACTGCTCGACTTCCTCGAACCACTCGCCACCCACTACGGCGACGACTGGTGGTTCGCCACCGTGCACGCCTTCGCTCTCATCGAAACCGGCCGGTGGGACCAGGGCCGGCAGCTCGCCGAGCGTGCGCTCGAACAGCGGCCAGCCACTCCCCACGGCGCCCACACGCTCGTGCACGCGCTCTTCGAAGCCGGCGCCGATGACGAAGCGGTCGACTTCCTCGAAGGGTGGCTCCCCGAATCTGACCGGGCGAGCGTGCTGCACTGCCACATCTGGTGGCACTACGCGCTGGTGCTCATGGCAGTCAGCCGCCACGACGATGCGTGGCAGGCCTTCCGCCACAACTGCCTGCCGGGCACCACCACCAGCCCGCCGATCACCGTGTTCTCCGACTCGTCGTCGTTCATGTGGCGATCGGAGTTGGCAGGGCAACCTCGCGATCGCGCCGTCTGGCAGCAGGTTCGAGAGTTCTACGAGGAGCGGTTCCCGCAGCCCATCGTGTTCGTCGATGCCCACGCCGGACTCACCTATGCCGTCCTCGGCGAAACCGAAGAGCTGCAGGCGTGCATCACCGAACTGCAGGAGCTTGGCGAGGCAGGCCGCCTGCCGGCCGGAACCACCGGAGCGACCCTGGCTCAGGCCTACAGCGCGTTCGTCGACGAGAAATGGTCGACGGTCATCGATGTCCTCGAGCCGCTGATCCCCCAGGTCGTTCGCATCGGCGGCAGCCGGGCGCAGCGCGACCTGATGACCAACACGTTGCTCGCGGCCTATGTCAAGGCCGGTCGTACCGACGACGCCCGAGCGTTCTGTGCCCAGGTCGTCGACCGCCGGCCCACTCGCCCGGTGGCTGGCTTCGAGTTGTGCTGATCGCGGTGGTGAGATCGCAGCACGCCGCCAATCAGAACCCGTGCCAGCCGTCGAGTGCTGCCGACTGCTCGATCCACACTGACATCTGCGCTTCGTCGAATTGATCCTCAGGTATGTCTACCCAGCGCGAATCAGGATCCTTGCCCGAGCCGGGCGGCTCGGGAACGAGCAGCGCGCCATTCAGGAACGTCACCTTGACGTACCGGGTGAATGCATGGCAGCTCGCGAACCATCCGCGCCCCTCGACGCCGTAAAAGGGCGAATTCCACCGCACGGCCTTGCGCACGTCAGGCACGATCTGCTCGATCAGATCATCCAGCTGCCGAGCGATGGCGCCCTTCCACCCCGGCATCGCCGCGATGAATGCCTGCACCGGGGCATCGCCGTCGCCCTTGGGAATCTGCGGATTGCCACCCGCAAGGAGCTTCGGCGACTGCGCATCGGACACCGAGCGTGCGCTGTCTGGCGCACCTTGTCGTCGTGCTTCCATTACTTTCCGCTCTTGTTCGCTGCGCTCACGGGCCGCTCGGGCCACGGCTTCGCCCTGCAGGCTCAGCCTCATGGTGGAGCTGACGGGACTCGAACCCGTGACCCCCTGCTTGCAAAGCAGGTGCTCTTGCCATCTGAGCTACAGCCCCAAGAAGCGAGGGCCACCGAGGGTACCGGCCAGCCCGCCGCGCGAATCCGAGCGCGGTCTGCGGAACCCGCGGGGCGGGCCGGCGCAGGGCAGGCTTGGGGGCTGGTGGCCGGCACATCGAGTTTGAGATATCCGGATGAACCGGGGGATACGTCGGCCCCGTGGTCGATTGCGGCTGCGGCGTTCGCGGCGAACTTCGTGACGTTCGGGATCCTCTTCTCGTTCGGTGTGTTCTTGACACCCATTGCCGACGACTTCGCCACCACCACCGGTCCGGTCGCGGCGCTCTTCTCGACGGCCGTCTGCACCTACTACGCCGGCGGCGCCATCGGAGGTCGCATAGGGGACCGCTACGGAGCCCGCCTGCTGGTCGGAGTCGCAGCGGTGGCGATGTCGGCGGGTCTTCTGCTGACCGCCTGGTCGAATGCGCTGTGGCAGACCTACGCCGCGTTCGGAATCTTGGTCGGGCTCGCCACGGGATTCTGCTACCCGTCGATGATCGGTCTGATCGGTCGCAGCTTCAGCGAGCGACGACGTCCCGCGGCGATGGGCTTCCTGCTGGCGGGCGTGGGCGCCGGGACGCTGGTCATGCCACTGGCGAGCCATGCATTGATCTCAAGGCTGGGCTGGCGCCAGACCTACGCCGTACTGGCGGCTGTGGCCCTCATCGCCATCGGCTGGGCAGCGACGCGCGGCGACCGGGTGAACGTCTCCACGGCCGGTCTCATTCGTGTCACCCGGCTGGTGCGCTCGCGCCGATTCCTGCTGTTCTTTGCAGCCGTCGTGGCAATCGGGCCGGGCTTCTACGCGCCGGTCGCGTTCTACAACGACTATGCGGTCGACCGTGGTGTCGCGCCGGCATTGGCCGCGGCACTGATCGGCATCTCGGGCGCGACGAGCGTGGTCGCCCGCCTCGCCTGCGGCGCACTGGGCCATCGCGCCGACCCGATGTGGCTGTGCCGGGCGGCGTTCGCAGCCATGACGGCATCGCTGGCGATCTGGTGGATCTCTGACGGGAACCCCGCAGTGCTGATCGCGAGTGCCGTTGCGCACGGCGTCGGCTGGGCGATATGGGTGACCGCCACGCCCTCCGTGCTGGCTGACTGGTACGGAGTAGAGAACCTGGGCGGCGTGATCGGCATCTACTACACGGGTCTCGGAGTCGGCGCGCTCGCCGGTCCGGCGGTGTGCGGCTTCATCATCGACGCTTCCGGGTTCGGACCCGCAATCGGGCTCGTCACCGTCACCAGCCTGGCGGCGCTCGGCCTGTTGATGCTGCCGATGCGGGAAGCGGCCGTCGCAGGACCGCCATAGGGCGTGCATGGATCGGGCTTCTGCTTTCCGCTCTAGCTCCCAAGTCGCATGTGATTGGGCTCACGGGCCGCTCGGGCCACGGCTTCGCCCTGCAGGCTCAGCCTCTTAGGCTCCCTCGGGTGAGCAGCATCTGGCAGGTCGCGCGCGGACTGAAGGCGTCGTATCGCGGCTCGGATCTCCGGCAGCGAGTGGAGCAGCTGAACGGTCGGCTCGATGAGACGTACGCGCCGAGCGACGGCCCGACTTCCGACCACGCCGAGACAGCGACGGAGTACTACGACATCTGCAGCCACCTCATGATCTACGGCTGGAGTGAATCGCTCCATTTCGCACCGCTGAATCCACAAGAGAGCTTGCAAGATTCCCAGCTCAAGCATCAGCGGCTGATGATCGACAAGCTGGACTTGCGAGAGGGAATGTCGGTCATCGATGTCGGGTGCGGGATCGGCGGGCCGATGCGAACCGTGGTGCGTGAAGCAGGAGTCACGGTCACGGGCATCAACAGCAGCAAAGTCCAGCTCGTGAGGGCAAGAGAGCTGACCGCCCAAGCAGGCCTCAGCGACATGATCGATTACGTGGAGACCAGCTTCATGGACATGGGTGCCATCGAAGACGGCACATATGACCGGGCGTACGCGATCGAGTCGACCTGCCACGCACCGGACAAGGTGGGCGCTTTCACTGAGATCGCGCGCGTGCTCAAGCCGGGCGCCCTGCTGTGGGGCCAGGAAATGTGCCTGACCGACACGTTCGACCCTGACAACACGAATCACCAAGAGATCAAGCGAGAACTCATGCGCGGGATCGCGCTCAAGAAGATCGCGACGTTCGCCGAAGTCAACCAAGCACTGGAGTCGGCAGGATTCGAGGTGATCGAAGGCATCGACCGCGGAACCGCCGAATACGGATCGACGACGCCGTGGTATCAGCCGATGGAGGCGCGCAGCGGTACAGCCCGTAACACCCCGCGCGGGACACCACTGAGTCGACGACTCGCGATCGGGGCCGCGCGCTTCGTTGAAACACTGAGGATCCTGCCCCGAGGCACCGCCGAGGTCGCCAAGCTGCTGGATCGCACCGCCCATGCCTACGTTGCGGGCGGCAAGACGGGAATCTTCACGCCGCTGTACTGCTTCGTGGCCCGCAAGCGGCCCAGAGGCTGAGACGGCTCAGCCAACGGCGGCATTCGGGCACGTCTGCTAGGAAACCCCGCATGAACATGCCTGCCATTTCGCTGGCCGCCGTGCGCGGCCGCCGTGAACGCACCCTGGAAATCGCCGCCGAGATAGAACAGCGCGGCTTCAGCGGCATCTACTGCCCCTCCATGGGCGACCCGGTGGCGCTGTGCCAGGCCATTGCCCATGTCACGAACGAGATCCACTTCGGCACCTCGGTGCAGCCGATCTACTTCCGCAACCCGGCCGACATGGCCTCGACTGCGGCATTCATCCACGAGATCTCCGGCGGACGGTTCTGGCTGGGCATCGGGGTAACGCACGGTCCGGTGCACGAGCGCCTCGGCATCACGCCCGGCAAGCCGCTCGCCGACATCCGCGAGTACATCGCTGCCATGGAGGCGGCCTCGGCACAGCATGGCGAACTGCCGCCGATCGTGCTGGCCACGCTGCGCCAGCGCATGGCTGAGCTGTCTGCGGAGATCAGCTCGGGTGCGGTGTGGGCGAATGCGAGCTGCAACGACTTCCAGAACTCCGTGGCGCACCTCGGCGAGGCGGCGAGACGTGACGACTTCTTCGTGGGGAACATGATCCCGACGGTCATCGATGACGACCGCGCCGCCGGAGCAGCGCGGAACCGCAAGACGCTGGCCGGCTACGTGTCACTGCCGAACTACCGGAACTACTGGAAGCAAGCCGGCTGGATCGACGAGATGGAAGCGGCCGAGACGGCGATCGCCGCGGGCGACACCGAAGCGCTGAACCGGGCGATGACCGACGACTGGCTGTCGAACGCGACGCTGTACGGCTCGGCCAGCGAGGTACGCGACGGCGTCGAGGCATGGTTCGACGCCGGCTGCAAGACGCCGATCCTGGTGCCGTCCAGCACGAGCGGCGGTCAGCTCAAGGCGCTCGAGGAGCTCTTCGACACGTTCGCCTGAATGCGCGGCGGAAGGGCGGCCGCTCGGAGACGTCGAGGGGCGCGCCGTTACGCTGCCGGGCATGCATATCGAGCTGTTCGGATTCGACACCACACCTGAGCGCTTCGAGGCCAGCCTGCGCGATGCCACAGCGCAAGGCTTCGGCCGCTACTGGACCCCGCAGATCTTCGGCCACGATGCGCTGACCACCATCGCGGTGGCCGCGCAGAACGTGCCCGGCATCCGCGTGGGGACTGCCGTGGTGCCGACCTATCCGCGACATCCGATGATGCTGGCGCAGCAGGCGCTCACCGTCCAAGCGATCATCGGCAACCGGCTCGACCTGGGCATCGGGCCGTCACACAAGCCGGTGGTCGAGGGCATGTGGGGCTACTCGTTCGACCGGCCCATTGCGCACATGCGCGACTACCTCACGATCCTCACCGGACTGCTCGCTGACCGGCGAGTGTCGCACGGCGGCGATGCCGTGACCGGTCGCGGCGAGATCACTCCCCCGCCCGCCGAAGCCCCGCCGGTGTTCGTAGCGGCCCTCGGCAGCCAGATGCTGCGACTCACCGGACGGATGGCCGACGGCACCTTCACGTGGATGACCGGGCCGGTGACGCTCGGCACCCATACCGCTCCGACGATCAATGAAGCGGCGCTCGAAGCGGGACGGCCAGCGCCGCAGGTGGTAGCCGGATTTCCCGTCTGCGTGACCGATGATGCGGCGACGGCGCGGGAGCGCGCCGCCAAGGATCTCGTGGTGTACGGCACCCTGCCGAGCTACCGGGCGATGCTGGACCGTGAGGGATACGACGGGCCCGAGGACATCGCCATCATCGGCAGCGCTGCCGAAGTCAGCGACCGCATCGGAGCCCTTGCCGCCCACGGCGTCACATCATGCGCCGCCATGGCGTTCGGCACCCTCGACGAGCAGGCCGCCACCCGCGAAACGCTGATCAGCTTGCTGAACTGACAGTCAAGCGGCAGCGATCGGTGATCAGCGGCCCGTCTCGGCGACCTCAGCGCCTGCGGGCTCGGGCTCAGCCGGCTCAGCTTCAACGCGGCCTTCGGCGACATCGGGGCCGCGACGCAAGCCGACCAGCACTGCTGCCAACGCAGCCACACCCACCACGATGCTGGTCCACACGTTGATCCGCACGCCCCACAGCTCATTGGCCGTGTCGATGCGCAACAGCTCGATCCACAGCCGCCCGGCGGTGTAGCCGAGCACGTACATCGCGAACAGGTAGCCGGTGCGCAGGCGCGGCAGGACCTTGGGAACCACCCACACAAGCACTGCCGCCAAGCAGAGATTCCACAGGGCTTCGTAGGCAAACGTGGGATGGAACGTCTCTTCGAGGCCGTAGCCGGCCACACGATGCGCTTGGTCGATCTCGAGCCCCCAGGGCAGGTCCGTCGGCCGGCCGTACAGCTCTTGGTTGAACCAGTTGCCCAGCCGCCCGATGGCCTGGGCTACCGCAAGCGCGGGCGCCAGCGCATCGAGCATCGCTCCAGTGCTGTGCCCGCCCCGGCGCAGCATCCAGACCGCCACCAGCACGCCGACCGAGATGCCGCCCCAGATGCCGAGACCGCCCTGCCAGATCTTCAGCGCATCGCCGAGATTGTCCTGGTACCGGTCGAAGTCGGTGATGACGTGGTACAGCCGAGCGCCGATGAGGCCTGCGGGGACCGCCCAGATAGCGATCGTCCCGACCAGGTCATTGGCGCGGGCCCGGTACGACTCCTCACGGCCGGCGATGTCGCGGCGCCAGCGGCGGGAGGTGATCCACACTGCGACCAGCACGCCCAGAGCGATAGCCACGCCATAGGCTCGGATGTCGAGCGGGCCGAGCGAGATGGAGCTGCGCGATGGGCTCGGGATCGACGCCAGGAGTCCGCTCACGTCGTGGCCGCGGCCATTGGCTCGACCGGCAGGAGCAGGAGATCACACGCCATGGACGCCACAGAGTACGCAGAGTTCCGGGCCGCAGAGGGCGCGCGACTCAACGAGATTGCGGCAGACGCCGAACGTTCGCCGGACATGTGGTCCAGACGGGTCTCCAGCTGCGGTGACTGGACGCTCGAGGCGCTCATCGCGCACTGCGCCACGGTCTGGACATTCGTGCGCAGCAGCATCACGGCAGGAGCGCGCGTCGACCCGGTCACGATTTCCCGGCCTGCCGGTTCGGTGTCCCAGTGGCATGCAGATGCTTTCGACGCACTCACCGATCTCATGACTGAGCGACCGCCGGACGCCGAAGCGTGGACCTGGGACCCCGAGAACCGGTCGATGAGCTTCTGGTGGCGCCGCATGGCCCACGAATCCACAATGCACCGGTGGGACGCCGAGACCGCCCTCGGCATCACGCCGGCATCGATAGCACCCGAGCTCGCCGTCGACGGCGTCGACGAACTCTTCGATGTGTACGTGCGCGTGCGACGACCGGACGCATTCGCCGGCAACGGCGAGACCGTGCACCTGCACGCCACCGACGCGGACGGGGAATGGGTCATCACCCGTACACCCGACGGGATGCAGGTCGAGCGAACGCATGCGAAGTCCGACGTAGCCGCCCGCGGCCCGGCGCAGGATCTCCTGCTGTTCGCATGGGGTCGCATCGGCCCCGGACGGCTCGAAACGTTCGGCGGCACCGACCTGCTGGACGAGTGGCAGCGGGACGTTCGCTTCTGACCGACCGCCCTAGAGGCGCGCCCCTTCGTAGGCGGCAGCGCGGACGCCTCGTTCGGCCAGCTCAGTGAGCCACGGCAACGGATCATCGAGCATGCCCAAGCCCCACGCCCCCGAAGGCAGTTCGTCGGCCATAGCCCATCCTGCGGCCGTCGCAGCCACTGCTGCCGCTGCCGCACTGGGATGATCGATCACGCCGAGCACGTCAGTGCAGTGGCGCCCATCACGCAAGCCCCGCAGCTCGACCCGTACTCCTCCAGGTCCGCCCTCAGGGTGGGGTGGCCGCAGCATCGGCAACATCGCCGTCAGACGGTCACGGCGTGTGCCCGCCACACGGGCCGTGACGCGCTCGACGTCGCTGAACGCCGGCACCAGCAGGAGGGCATCCGGCAACGCAGCCCGGTAGCAGTCGTGCGCACCGAGCGGATCGGGGAACCACACCAGCTCGCGCCCCGAACCGCCGCGCCGTCTCCGCCATTCCCCGTCACGCCAGTCGATCGAGGTGCCGGTCCGGGCGCGGTGCAGCTGGCGCTGGTTGGCGGGCCCGCCAGTACCGACGCGAGCGATGTGGACTTCGGTGACGACATCGAATTGCGCAGCTCCGTGTCGTGCCAGCAGGCAGCTGTAGCCCGGTGAGAAACCTGCACCGACCACCAGCGATCGGTCCGCGTTGAGGGCTCGCTTGTCGAACTCAAGCAGCTCCTCCACGTCCGAGATGGCAGCCGACAGCGACACCACGTGGGCACCTGCGCGCAGCGCCTTGTCGGCCAGCGCCGCGTGACCCCCGCTGGGCAGGCTCAGCACCACGACGTCAGCGTCGGGCAGCGCACCCGGCTCCACGACCTCGACATCCACGTCGAGAAGTTGCGAAGCGAGCCCACGCAGACGTGACGTATGGCGCGAGCCGAGCACCAGGCGATCCACGTCGTGACGCGAGGCCAGCTGGCGTGCGATGCGCTGACCGACCGCACCAGCGCCGATGACTGCCGCTGTGGTCATCGCAGTGGGGGACTCATCGCAGTGCTGGCTTCATCGACGAGGCAGGATCATCGGACGGCTGGGTGATCACCGCAGGTCGGGACCGGCCAGCTCCCGCCAGCTGCCTTCCCGGCGGGGTATGTCCTGAGAGGAGCGCAGCCGCAGGATGACGGTGATCAGCCCGCCCACCACGCTGGCGAGCAGTGCGCGCCGCAGCAGGCTCATCATGTGGGGCTAGCTGGAATCGAACCAACGACCTCACCCTTATCAGGGGTGCGCTCTAACCGACTGAGCTATAGCCCCGCGGGGCCGCACAGACTACAGCCAAGTCGCCAGTTGCTGCGCCTGCGGTGGAGGCAGCTGGATCCTCTGCTCCCGCGATCCGGCAGGTCGCAACGTCGCAGAGCCTCCAGCTGCCTCCACCGCTGTGACGTCTGCGGCTAGCGCGCAGGGGGGCGGCGCTCATCCTCGAGCACCGTGACCCGCACACCGCCGGTGAGATCGCTGATCAGGTTGAACATGATCGCCATTACCACGTTGAAGGCGACCCCGACGGTGGCGAGCACCAGGCCGATGATGCGGGCTCGCTGGTAGATCACCATCCCGTTGATCTTCCAGCTCTCGTACGAACCCACCTCGGTGATGAACGATTCCACCTTCTCGACGAGACCTGACCGCTGCGCCGCATTCCACAGCAGCACGCCGGCGATCAGGACCGCCACATACAGGCAGGCATACAGCAGCACCGACACCTTGAACACCGACCACGGATCGATGTGTCGCAGGATGCGATGCGTGCGCCGCGCCCGGGCTCTGCGCTGGCTGAGCCACGTCCAGCGGACGGGCTGAGGTTCTTCGGGCTGAGGCGTGGCGGGGGGACCCCCAACCGGCGGCACCTGCGGTACCGAAGGCGGAGTACTCGGAGGCATCGCGGGCGGCGGTGACGGTGCGGGGTCGGCAGATGGGCGCCCCTGAGGCGGTGGAGCGGGATCAGCCGGTGCAGCGGCGTGCGCACGATCCCCGCGGCGGCGCCGTGCGCGACCGGCTGGGGTGATGCCCAGCGCTTCGGCAAACAGCTCATCGGTGGGGGTCGGCCCGCTTGGCTCCGGCGACGGCGGTCCCCCACCAGAAGTCCCGGAGGCCACGCTTCGCAGTGTAGGAGTCAGCCGCCGGACATCTCGGCCGCCAAGCCCGGCGGCGGCAGCGCGAGGGCGGCGGCTGCAGCTGCGCGCTGCCCGTCGATCTCCACGACGACCTCGACGTGTGCCGCTGCGTCGTCGACGCGCACCTCGAAGCCCACCAGCGCACCGCCGGCGTCGCTGACAGCACGCCGTGCGGCGGCATCGTCGGGCAGCACGCCATAGGGGATGGCAGCGACATCAGCGGTCGCCAGTGTCACGAGCGCAGCCGCATCGGCGGCGGCCTGGGCTCGTGAGCTCGCCAGAGCGGCATTCCCCCACCGCACCACGAGGCCCAAGCCCACGAGCAGCGCCAAGGCCAGCAACGCCACCGGCAGGGCCGCCTGCCCGCGCTGGGTCCGAACTCGGATCGTCTGCCTCGCAGCGGTCGGCATCGGCCGACGCTATGACGCCGACGTCTCTCGATCCGAAGGGTTTTCGCGCGATTGGTCGAGCACGTCGCCGCCGGCATCAGCTTCAGCACTCTCGCTCGCCTCGACATCGGGAATATCCGGCAGCTCGACCGGCGCAATCGCCACAACCGTCTCTCCCTCGTCGAGTGCCATGGCTCGCACTCCAGTGGCGAGGCGACCCTGCTGGGAGATCTCCCTCACCGGCGTACGGATGAGAACACCGCTGGATGACACCAGCAGAACCTCATCGTCATCATCGACTAGGCGAGCGCCCACGACATGCGAACTGGCGCCGGTCAACTTCACGGCGATCACGCCCATGATGCCGCGTCCCTTGCGGACAAATTCTTCGGCGGCTGTCCGCTTGGCGGCACCATTGCTCGTCACCACGAGCAGGTCGCGTGCTTCGCTCGGATGAAGCACATCGGCCGAAGCCACCACATCGCCATCACGCAATCGCATCCCACGCACACCAGCCGCGTTGCGGCCCATCGACCGCACGTCACTTTCTGCGAATCGCACCGCCTGGCCCGCTCGCGACACCACGAGCACGTCGTCGTCGCCTGATGTCTCGAGCACGCGCACCAGTTCGTCCCCGTCACGCAGATTCAACGCGATCAACCCGTTCGAGCGGATGTTCTCGTACGCGCTCAGCGACGTCTTCTTGGCGAGTCCATTGCGGGTCACGAACATCAAGTACCGATCCGAGGGGAACTCCCTCGCCTCCACGACTGCCTCGACACGTTCGTCGGGCGCGAGCTGCAGCAGGTTCACCAGCGCGGTGCCCCGGGCGGTGCGGTTGGTGAGCGGCACTTCGTACGCCTTCAGCCGGTGCACCCGGCCGCGGTTCGTGAAGCACAGCAGCCACGCATGCGCTGTGGTCAGCAGCACGCGGACCACCACGTCGTCGTCCTTCAGCCGCGCACCCTGCACACCGCGGCCGCCGCGGCCTTGGGTGCGGAACACATCAGGCGAAGTGGCCTTCACGTAGCCCTCGCGGGTGAGCGTCACCACCAACGGTTCGTCGTCGATGAGGTCTTCCGCGTCGATCGCGCCCGGATCCGTCACGATCTGCGTCCGGCGCGGCTCGGCATGTGCGTCGCGCAGCGCGCGCAGCTCGTCGACGATCATCTGGCGCAGCAGCGATTCGTCGCTGAGAACGGCCTGCAATTCGGCGATCGTGCTCGTCAGCTCCGCCAGTTCCTCGCTCAGCCTGGTACGGCCGAGACGGGTGAGGCGGCTGAGCTGCATGTCGAGGATGTGGTTGGCCTGCTCGGCACTGAACGACAGCGGCTCGGCGCACAGCGCCCCCAGTGCGGCAGCTCGATCATCACTGGCGCGGATCAGCGCGATGATCTCGTCGATCAGGTCCAGCGCTCGCAGCAGGCCTTCCACGATGTGGGCACGAGCCTGCGCCTCCGCCAGCCGATGCCCGCTTCGCCGGGTCACGACATCGATCTGATGATCGACATAGGCGACCAGCGCATCTTTGAGGTTGAGCGTGCGCGGCACCCCGTCGACGAGCGCCACCATGTTGACCGCGAAGCTGGACTGCAGCGGTGTGTGCTTCCAGAGGTTGTTGAGCACGACGTTGGCCGGCGCCGACGGTCGCAGTTCGATCACGAAGCGCGTCACGCCGCGAGCCGACTCGTTGCGCAGCGCCGTGATCCCCTCGATGACCTTGCGGTTCACGGCATCGGCGATCTTGCGCTCGATGTTGTCGAGCGATGTCTGGTACGGGATCTCGCTGACGACGATGCGCTCGCGATTGCGATCGGTGACGATCTCGGCACACGCCCGGAGCCGCACCGAGCCACGGCCGGTCGCCATGGCCTCACGCGTGCCGGCGTGCCCCAGGATCTGGCCGCCGGTCGGAAAGTCGGGCCCCTGCACGAACTCCATCAGATCCTCGACGGTGGCGTCGGGATGGGAGATGAGATGGATCGTGGCGTCGATGACCTCGCCGAGGTTGTGGGTGGGGATGTTGGTGGCCATGCCCACCGCGATGCCCTGGCTGCCGTTGACCAGCAGGTTCGGGAAGCGCGACGGCATCACCTGCGGCTCGGTGCGGGAGCCGTCGAAGTTGGCCGCGAAGTCCACCGTCTGTTCGTCGATGCCTTCGGCCATGGTCATCGCCAGGTCCGTCAGCCGGCATTCGGTGTAGCGGTACGCGGCGGGCGGGTCCGACGGCGAGCCGAAATTGCCGTGCGGGTCGATCAGCGTGTTCGCCAAGCTGAACGACTGGCCCATCCGCACCAGGGCGTCATAAATCGAGCCGTCACCGTGGGGGTGGTAGTTGGCGATGACATCGCCGACGACGGTCGCGCACTTGCGATGCGGCCGATCGGGTCGCATCCCAGTGTCGAACATCGACCACAGGATCCGCCGATGCACCGGCTTGAGGCCGTCCCGTGCGTCCGGCAGCGCTCGCGAGGTGATGACCGACATGGCGTAGTCCAAGAACGACTGCTCCATCTCGGTGCGGATCTCCACATCAGTGACGCCGCTCGAGCCGTTGCGGGAGGTATCCGCTTCGTTGCCATTGGTGCGCACACCAGCGGCGCCGTCACCGGTGTCCTGGGAAGGTTCGCCGTCGCTCATCAGGTGCCCGCTGTGTCGCTTGTCGTGGTCAGACGTCGAGGAAGCGCACGTCGCTGGCGTTGTTCTGGATGAAACCCCGACGGGCGTCCACGTCGTCGCCCATGAGCACGCTGAAGATCAGGTCAGCCGCTGCGGCCTCTTCCAGCGTGACCCGCAGCAGCGTCCGGTGCGCCGGGTCCATCGTGGTGTCCCACAGCTCCTGGGCGTCCATCTCGCCGAGACCCTTCAGACGCTGGAACTCGTTGCGGTGGTTGGGTCGGTCCGACAGGAAGGCCTCCTTGGCCCGGTCGTCCTTCAGATACACCGTCTCGGTGCCCACCTTGGTGGAGTACAGCGGCGGCTGGGCGATGTACACATAGCCGCCCGAGAGCAGCTTGCGCATCCGGTGGAAGAAGAACGTCAGCAGCAGCGTGCGGATATGGCTGCCGTCGACATCGGCATCGCACAGCAGGATCACTTTGTGGTAGCGGATCTTCACCGGGTCGAAGCCGTTCTCGCCGGTTGCGCCGTCCACGCCGGCGCCGATCGCCGAGATCAGCGCGCTGATCTCGTTGTTGTCGAAGATGCGTTCGGGACGGCTGCGCTGGACGTTGAGGATCTTGCCCCGGATCGGCAGAATCGCCATGGTGGCCGGATTGCGCGCCTCCTTGGCCGAGCCCCCAGCCGAATCGCCCTCCACGATGTACAGCTCGGACTCGGAAGGATCGCCCGAGGAGCAATCGGTGAGCTTGCCGGGCAGGCCGGCACCGCCCAGGGCCGACTTGCGCACCGTGTTGCGCGCCTTCTGCGCCGCGATGCGCGCCCGGCGAGCATCGATGGCCTTGCCGGCGACCAGCTTGGCCTCGGTCGGGTGTTCTTCGAGCCATTCGCTGAGCCCGCTGTAGGCGGCCTTCTGAACGAGGCTTCGCATTGCGGTATTGCCCAGCTTGGCCTTGGTCTGACCTTCGAACTGCGGGGCTTCCATGCGGACGCTCACCACCGCGGTGAGGCCCTCGCGGATGTCGTCGCCCTGGAGGTTGTCGTCGTCAGGGCGAAGCATCTTGCGATCACGGGCGTAGTTGTTCATCGCTGACGTCAGTGCCGAGCGGAAGCCTTCGGCATGCATGCCGCCCTCGACTGTGTTGATGCCGTTGGCGAAGCTGTGGATGCCGTCGGTGTTGAAGCCGGTGTTCCACTGAAAGGCGATCTCCACCTCGTCGCCGTCCTCGGCTGCCGAGAGGAATCCGACCTCGTCGAACAGCGCTTCGGACGATTCGTTGAGATGCCGGACGAAGTCGCGGATGCCGCCCGGGTAGCAGTACTCGTGGCGGACCGGTGCTGCCGGCCGTTCATCGATGAAGACAATCTGCAGTCCGGCATTGAGGAACGCCATCATCTGCAGCCGCTCGGTGAGCGTCTGGGCCCGGAACTCGGTGTGGTCGAACACCGTGGGATCGGGTGTGAACGTGATCGTGGTGCCCGTGGTAGTCGACGGTGACGGACCGGTGTCGGTCAGTTCGCCGACCGGCTCGCCGCCGTCACGGAACTGCAGCTTCCAGCGCCGGCCGTCACGATCGATCGTGGCCTCCAGCGCGCTCGAGAGTGCATTGACGACCGAGACGCCGACGCCGTGGAGGCCTCCTGACACCTTGTAGCCGGTACCGCCGAACTTGCCCCCGGCATGCAGCACCGTGAGCACCACCTCGGCCGCCGACTTGTCGGGGTACTGCGGGTGCGCCTCGACCGGAATCCCGCGTCCATTGTCGGTGACGCTGCACGAGCCGTCCGGTCGCAAGGCGACCTCGATCGACGTGCAATGGCCTGCCATGGCCTCATCGACGGCGTTGTCCACCACCTCGTACACGAGGTGGTGCAGCCCGCCCGAACCCGTCGAGCCGATGAACATGCCAGGACGTTCACGGACTGGCTCGAGCCCTTCGAGGACGGTAATCGCATCGGCGTTGTAGTCGCCGACGACGGTGCTGTCAGAGCCATCGACGCCGGTCACGCGGTCGCCAGTGCTTGCTGACGCGGGTGCCAGCGTCGTGTCGGTCACAGTGCGTCCAGTCTACCGGCCGGCAAGGGATTCTCGGTGTTTGAGCAGACCTGTCGATCACAACAAAGCTGCTGGTCAGAACGTGTTTTCCGGTCAAGCGCCAGGTTGCACACGCAGGTGCAGCTCCGAGACCGTCACGGCACCCGGATCGGCATTGAGCGCGTCCAGAATCCGGGCACTGTGATAGCGCAACTCGGTCGCCCAGGCAGGGTCGTCCACGACGACGGTCAGGCGCCCGGCGTCGAGCCGTTCGGGCCGCGTGTGAGCCGCGATTGCCTCGCCGACAGCCTCGCTCCAGCGGTCGGTCAAGTCGATTGCTCGCCCGCGCGACCCGAATCCGGCTGTGACGGACTTCAGCGATTCGCCGATCGATCGGGGCTCGCGGCTGCCTGTTCGGTTCCGGCGTCGTTTCATCTCACCCACATCGGAACCGCGCGCACAAGCAAACCTTTTCGTTGTCGCATCTATTGTTGCCCGCTCTTGTTCGCTATCGCTCACGGGCCGCTCGGGCCACGGCTTCGCCTATCGGCTCAGCCTCATGGTCGCGCACGTCTTCTGCGGCGCCTTCGCGCCGGGTCCTCACTCGTTGGCGTGCATCTGCCCGTCGTGGTGAACCGATGCAGAGATCGCTTCGCCGTCGTGAACCTCGATGCGACGGTCGATGTCGATCCCGTCGGGCACATGCCCGGTGGCTGAGGTCACCACCGTCTGCGCGTCCGGCAAGCAGTCGACGAGCCGGCGCGCTCGACCCTCATCCAATTCGGAGAAGACGTCGTCGAGCAGGACGATGGGGGTGGTGCCGACCCGGTCGGCGATGTAGCGATGCTGAGCCAAGCGCAGCGACAGTGCGATGCTGCGTTGTTCGCCTTGCGAAGCGTGCGTCCGCGCACTCAGACCCTCCAGCGTGATCTCCATCTCGTCGCGATGCGGACCGACAGAGGTCGTGCCGCGCCGCAGATCCTCGGAGCGTGCGCCTGCCAGTGCAGCTGCCAGCGACGCATCCGACCACGAGGTCACGTAGGCCAGCTCCAGCGGTGCATCGGTGCCCGCCAGCCGCCGGTAGGCCTCGTCGGCGACAGGTGCCAAGGCGCTGGCCAGTCCAGCTCGGCTCCGGGCCACGGTCTCGCCCGCCGCGGCGAACTGGTCATCCCAGACGTCCAGCGTGTTCAGGGCATCGCCGTCGGGTCGCTGGCCGGCTTGTTTCAGCAGATTGTTCCGCTGGCGCAGGATTCGCTCAAGGTCCGCGCGCGCTGACCGGAACTCACGATCGGTGCTGGCAAGCACCTCATCGAGCAGAGATCGCCGCATCGAGGGCCCACCAGCAGCAATGGCCAAGTCAGCCGGGCAGAACACGACGGCGGTGACGACCTCAGCGAGGTCCCGCAGCGATCGCACGCGCTGGCCGTTGACCTGCGCTCGGGATCGCGCTCCTGCGAGGATCTCCATCTCCACCAAGCTGCTGCGGTTCCTCCGACGGATCTTCGCGCGCACGTAGGCCCGCTGCGAACCCGCTTGCACCAGCGTCTCGGCAGTCGCACCCCGGAACGAACCCGAGCCGTCCAGCATCGCCACTGCCTCGAGGAGGTTGGTCTTGCCGTGCCCGTTCGGTCCGACCACCAGTGTCCGACCGGGATCGAAGGAAATCTGGGTGGATCGATGGTTCCGGAAGTTCTCGACGCTCAGCCAAGCGATGATCACGACACCCGGACGGGCATCAGCAGGTACAGGAATTCGCCTTGGCCTGGGGTCTGCAGCACAGCCGGCTTCAGCGCATCGAGGCGGACGAGCTCGACGGTGTCGCCCCCTGCGGCCTCCAAGCCCTCGATCAGGTAATCGGGATTGAAGGCAACGGTCGTCGACTCCCCGGAGTACACCGCATCGACTTCTTCGCTCGCGCTGCCGACGTCTTGGCTGATAACCGTGAGCTCAATGCTGTCGTCGCGCAGTTCCATTCGCAGCGGTGCATTCGTATCGCGTGCCAGCAAGCGGAGCCGGCGGGCGCCGTCCAGCAGCGCAGCACGATCGATCTCCAGGCGATTGTCGAACGAATCCGGGATGAGCGGCTCGTAGCTGGGGAAGTCGCCAGCGATGAGGCGGCAGGTGACGTGCGCGGACTGGTTCTCGTCGCTGACCTCGAAGGTGACCTCGCGTTCGCCCAGACGCATGGTCACGTCCTTGTCTTCATCGAGGATCCGGCCCAGCTCCTCCAGCGCGCGCGACGGCACGAGCACCTCCTGGCCGGCTTCGAGCACTTGCGCTTCGGGCAGATCCCGCAGTGCCAACCGATAGGAATCAGTTGCCACGAGACGTAGGCCGTCACCTCGTGCAGTCAAGAGCACTCCGGTCAGGATGGGCCGGGCATCGTCTGAACTGGCTGCCCGTACGACTTGCCGGAAGGCCTCCGCAAGGTCACCGGCCGGCACAGTCACACTGTCGCCCGCCGGCACGGGAAGCGTCGGGAAATCGGCGACAGGCAGGGTTCTCACCGAGAATTGAGCTCGGGCGCTGCTGATCTGCACGTCCTCATCGGTGACCTCGAGACTCACCTCCCCGCCCGGCAATGCCCGAACGATGTCGGTCAACAGGCGTGCAGGCACGACCGTCTCGCCCTCAGCCTCCACCGGTGTGCTCAGACGGGTGCGCACGGTGAGATCCAGATCAGTCCCTGTCACCGTGAGGCCCTCGCTATCGGCCCGCAGATGCAATCCGGTGAGCACAAACAGGCCACCCCCGCGTGCGTTGACCCCTCGACTCGCCAAGGTCAACTGGTCGACCAGTGCATCTCGTTCAATGCGCAGTTTCACGGGCGGTTCTCCTTGGCCAGGTCAGACCGGTGAGATGGACAATCCTCAATGTGATGGTTGAGAGTTCTTCGGTAGTAGCTGTAGGGGCTGTGGATTGTGGATGACCAGCCGTTCTTGCAGTTCAGAGCGGTACAGCCTGTCAACAGTGGTGCCTGCTGTGTCCACAGCTCTCAGTCGCCTTGTTCTACTCGCCGTCACGATGGTGGATAAACCCAATTTGTCCCGAGGTCTGCGAAGGACTTTTCCACTCGTTGTCCACAGTGTGTGGAGACACCCTACGTCTGCTGACCCGTGCGGCAGCGGAACGCTCGCAGCGATGCCCGATCAGGCAGCCCGTACTCGCGCGATCAGCTGCGCTACCTGGTCGTAGACCTTGCGTTCGGACGGCAACAGGCTGTTGATCTTCTTGACGGCGTGCATCACCGTGGTGTGGTCTCGGCCGCCGAAGACGCTCGCGATGGCGGGGTAGCTCAGGTCGGTCAGCTCGCGCATGACGTACATGCTGATCTGGCGCGCCTTCACGAGGCCTTGCTGGCGCCCTTGGCTGGTGAGCTCGGTGATGCCGTAGCCGAACATGTCCGCAGTCAGCTCAAGGATCCGGTCGGTGGTAATCGGGCGCTTTTGGGGCGCACGCACGTCGCTGAGAATTTGCTGCGCCATCTCGAGGCTCACCGGACTGCGCGTGAGGCTGGCGTAGGCGGTGACGCGGACGAGAGCGCCTTCGAGTTCACGGATGTTGTTCGTGATGAGATGCGCTATGTGCTCGAGCACCTCATCGGGCACATAGCCGCGCTCGGTCTTCTTGCGCAGGATGGCGACGCGCGTCTCCAGATCCGGCGGCTGGATGTCGGTGATGAGTCCCCATTCGAACCGGCTGCGCAGGCGGTCGGACAGCGTCGCGATGCTGCGAGGCGGCCGGTCCGAGGAGATCACGATCTGCCGGCCGGCCACGTGCAGCGAATTGAAGGTGTGGAACAGCTCTTCTTGGAGGCCTTCCTTTCCTTCCATGAACTGGATGTCATCGAGCAGGAGCACGTCGAGTTCGCGGTAACGCCGCTTGAACGCCGGCGTCGTATTGGTGCGGATGGCCTCGATGAACTCGGAGAGGAACGTCTCCGTCGAGACGTAGCGAACGCGATGCTCCGGCAGTGTCTCGCTGAGGTAGTTGACGATGGCCTGCAGGAGGTGGGTCTTGCCGAGGCCCGTGCCGCCGTGAATGAACAGCGGGTTGTATGCAATGCCGGGTGTCTCGGCAACCGCCAGCGCAGCAGCTTGGGCAAAGCGGTTGCTGCTGCCGGTGACGAAGCTCTCGAACGTGTACCTGGGATTCGTGATGTCGGCACCGGACACCGGACGCTGCGTCTCGACGACCGGGAGCAGCGTGCTGTCGCCAGGCTGGGCTGTCGCCGGTGGCGCACCTTGAGCTGTGCCGCCTGCGGGGTGCCACGTCTCGCTGCCTTCAGCGCTTGAGGTCTCGTCATCAGCGACGATGGCGTCGAATTCGTGGGCGTCCGCGTCGGTGCCGTTGGCAGCATCGAGGTCGTCGAGCTCGGGCCGGGTCTCGATCTCGTACGTCCCCGGCCGTATCGGCAGCCGCTCGAAGGCTGCGTGGAGCATGGGGATATAGCGGCGCTGGATGCGATCGCGGATCATGTTGCTGGGTGCGATCAACACTGCCAGCTCGTTGTCGATGTGCAGAGCTTGCAGGTGTCGGAAATAACCCAGCCAGAGCGCGTCCGACACGGTGTCGCGCAGGATCTTGCGGCACTGGGACCACAGCTCGTCGGTGTTTGCACGGGTGCTCGCGTCGGCTGTTGCGGGCTCCTGTGACATTCCCCGAGAGGGACTGAGTGTGTTCTGAGCGTCTGGGGCGTCGGGGTGGTCGTCGGGTTCGTGCGATGCGGAATGCGCATGCGAAGAACTCACCACGACAACCTTCTTCGTCTGCGGCCGTCGGAGGCCCGGGCGACCTCGGTGATCACCTGCGGGCCACGGAGCGGCGTCCGGTAGAGGGAACTTATGGCCGCGCTTGTGATGTCGCAAGCGCGCGTTTTCGGGTCCTTGCAGGGCCGCAGGCAACACGTGGCCGACAATTCGTCAATTGCTCCATAACACCCGTACAACAGGCGGTTGACACCGGGATTTGTGAGGAGGGCTCCGCGCGTGTCGTCGTTCGAATCCTCTCGTGGGCACACGCACATCTCGGAGCTGCCGCGCGCGTTTGCGCGCGGCCAGCGCCGCGCTGGCGCCACGAGACGCCCGCGGTGCCTACCCGCATCGACACCCGTAGGCTGTCAGTGCTTCCGGGGCGACTCCCGGGCACGCTCCGGCCGCCGCACCGCATTTCGTGGACCAGCCCGCGGCCTGAACCTCCAGGAGGCTGCAGCGTGAAGCGCACGTACCAACCTCACAATCGCAGACGAGCACGCAAGCACGGCTTCCGTCATCGCATGTCCACCCGCGCAGGTCGGGCAATTGTGAACTCTCGCCGACGCAAGGGCCGGCAACGGCTGAGCGCCTGATCGATTCGTGCCGCAGCAGGGCCGACTTCGCAGCGTTGCGCCGCGGCCGTCGCTTCGGCAGCGAGTTGCTGTGGATGTCGTTCGCGGCAGACCCCGAGCTCGTGCGACCGCGTGTGGCCTTCGCGCTCAGCCGCTTCAGCGGCACCGCCGTCGAGCGAAACCGGGCGCGACGGCGTCTGCGGGCCCTCCTCAGCGAGCACGCCGAACGCATGACACCCGGGCGCTACCTCGTCGGCGCACGCGGAGCGGCCTCGCAGGTGACCTACCGCCGGGCACAGACCCAGCTGCTGGAGATGCTGAGATCCGCCGGTGCGCTGCAGGAACCGGAGGACTCGACAACATGAGATCTGGGCCTCTCGCGCGCGCCGCGATAGCGGCCGTGCGGCTCTACCGGTCACTCCCCCGCTCGAGACCGCCCTCGTGCCGATTCGATCCGACGTGCTCGCAGTACGCGTTGGATGCGCTGCGCACTTGGGGAGCTCTCCGCGGAGGTTGGCTGGCCGTCCGACGCATCTGCCGGTGCCATCCATGGGGTGGCTGGGGCTATGACCCGGTGCCTGCGCGAGTGTCCCCTGGGGAAGAATCAGACGTCGTCACCGAGGTATCGGAGCACTCATGTTCGACGTGATCTTCGACGGCATCGCCGGCGTGATGGCGTGGTTCTACTCGCTGGTCAACGACTACACGTTCGCCATCGCCATGCTCACGCTGGCGATCATGCTGGTGTTCACCCCGCTGACATTGCGGGGCGCCCGTTCGATGACGAAACAGCAGGCGCTGCAGCCCGAGATGGCGCAGTTGCGCAAGCAGTACGCCGGCGACCGTCAGAAGATGAACGAAGAGATCATGAAGCTGTACCAGGCCCACGGGGTAAGCCCGCTGGGCGGGTGCTTGCCGAATCTGGTGCAGATCCCGATCTTCTTCGTGCTGTACCGGGTGATCTGGAATCTGCGTATTCCCGACCCGAACCCCCCGAATCCGGGCGACGACCCCTACCCGCGCAACCTGAACCCCGATTCGCAGATGTACGAGGACATCGTCGCGGCAGGCGGCGAGTTGCGCTCGCTCGGCATGGACCTGGCCAAGTCGGCCCGCGAAGTCGTGCAGGCCGACTTCGTGGAAGGGCTGCCGTACCTGGCCCTCGTGGCAGTCACCTTCCTGCTCGCCTTTCTCCAGCAGCGGCAGATGGCGAGGCGGCGGGGCAGTGCAGCCATGCCGAACCGCCAGATGGAACTCATGATGAAGTACCTGCCCTTCATGCTGCCGGTGTTCAGCTTCTTTGTGGCAGCAGCCTTGGTGCCGTACTTCATCGTGTCGAGCATCTACCGGATGCTGACCCAGGCATTCATTCACGCCACGATGAAGCCGCCGCAGTCCATCGCTGCGGCTGGCAGCAACGGCGACGTCATCGAGGCCGAGACGGTTGCCGACCCCGAGCCAGACCCAGAGCCCCAGCGTTCGGTGCCGAACCAGCGGTCACGCAAGGCCCTTGATGCCGAAGCAGCTCGACGCGCGGCCCGGGCAGAACGTCGAGCAGAGCGCCGCACAGACGCCCCGGATGCGCATCGCAACAGCACTGAAGAACCTGAACCGCCCCAGGCGCCCGTGGTTCGCCGGACTCGGGCCACCCCCCAGCAGCCCCTCGAGACCCCCAAGCGCAGCCGGCGGGCTGCGTCGTCTGCGGGCCGCGATTCCTCCGCGCGCCGGGATGCCTCCGAAAGCCGGGGTCGCCGCCGCGGGCGCTCGGCTCCCGCACCGGAACCCAAGCGAATCCAGAGTCGCCGCACCTCGGGAGATGGTCGAACCCGCAACCGTCGCAAGCGATGAACGGCATGCAGGCGAGTCCGGAGGCCTAGGGCGAGCACATGGAGTGGATCGTGATGACTGCCCCGACCGTGGACGAGGCGCGAGACCGCGCGCTCGACGCGCTGTTCGTCACCGCTGAGGACGCAGACGTCGAAGTGCTGGCGACGCCGACGCGATCGCATTGGGGACTCCGGCACCACCCCGCTCGGGTGCGGGTGCGGGTGCGCCCCACGGGTCCGCCGCCACGCGTGGGCGACGCTCGGCGCGATCGACGACAGCGCCGGCGATCCGGCGGGGGCAGCCGCAACGCGAAGCGACGCCAGAACGCCGGCCAGGGTCAGAACAGCAGCGGCAAGCGTTCCCGCCGCCGTTCCAGGTCAGGTTCTCGCTGATCCGTACCGGCTCAATTCGCCAGAGTGTGCCGCTGTTTCGCGATCTTGAGCTTGAACCGCTTGTTGGGCGACATCGACGGGAACGGGCTGATCTTCAGCTTGTAGTTCGACGGCGAGATCTCAAAGGTGAAGTAGTGCGCGAGCATCAGCACGCTCAGCAGCATCTGGAGCTCGACCATATGAGAGCCAAGGCAGCTATGCGTGCCGAGACCGAATGGCGCGTATCCCGGTGTCCGGTGCTCGCCGCGTGAAGGCAAGTAGCGGTCAATATCGAAAGTGAACGGATCCGGGAAGACCTCGCTCATGTAGTGCGGTGCAGTCGTGGCGATGAATACCTTGGAGCCAACCGGCAGTTCATAGTCTTCGACAACACATGCGTGCATCACCGTACGGATCGACATTGGCACCGTGGGCCAGAGCCGCAAGCACTCCATGATGAAACGTCGAGTGACGTCGATCCCCGAGGAACTCAGGTCTTCTGGCGATGGATCTCCGTCGGCAAACAGAGCGTCGGCTTCGGCCTGGATGCGCTCATACAAATGCGGTTGAGATACCATCGCATGCAAAATGAAGCTCAGCTCGTCTCCTGCATACATTCCCGCGAGTACCGGTGCCGAGAAAGTAAAGCTGAGATTTGACTCAGGCACGAAGATCGGATCGCTGGTGTGCAGGCTGAGTACGTCGTCGGCAAGATCGCGAGGGCAACCAGCCCTCTGTGCGGCCGTGTGAGATTCCAGCACGCGCTCGTACAGAACGTCGACAACTTTCTTCTTGCGCTTCATGCCCGGTGTATTGAGCATGAAATTCGGCAAGACGTTGACGACTTGGGTCATGAGCACCCGGGATTTATAGGCGATGAGGTCATCGATGACATCATCTGCCTCAATGCTCGCGAGGAACGGTGTGACCTGAGCGCCGGAGAAGCTACGACACATCGATACGGCGCCAAATGTGTCCCCCACATTCCACTTGCTGATGTGTGTTCGAGCGTGCTGATATACCGTCTCAATCTGCTGCTCGAAACGCGCTCGACCGTAGCCAGCACGCAGCGATTTGCGCATGCGGAAATGATCCGCACCATCCAGCGCTGGCAACAACCCGGAGGCGTGATACGCAGTTTCGAGACCTCGGAGATAATCGCTCGACCTGAGGTGCATGCGACCATGACGGTGAACCCAGCGATTGACGCGAGGGCCTGATAGGAACGTGATCTCCTGCCCGGAGAAGAGAGGATTGAGTCTGAAGACAGGACCGAGTTCTTCGGTCATTTGCGCATAGACGGCAGGAATGTTCCCCCGAAGGAAGTGACGGTTGAGCAGCAGCTTGTTCAGTGGCAACTTCGGTATCGACTTCGTCAGCGCAGAGCTTCTGAGCAGCGACGCCACCAAGTTGTGCGCGACGGCATCCGCGATGGCCCTGCCGATGAGGTCCATCTGGCAGATGAGCTGAACTCGCTCCTCCGCCTCGTCGTCAAGCTCGAAGATGAAGCGCAGGACATCGCAGGTGTGGGCGAGACCGATGATGATGACGTCTCGCGGGCTGGGAATCTCGCCCAGCAAGATTGATCTGCCAATGCGCGTCTTGATGAAGTGGGCCGCCGAGCCGTCGTCATCGCCGGCGAAGAAATCGCTGTGCCGGGCCGCTGCTGTCAGGCTCCAGAAGTCACCGTCGTGATGCCCGAGGATGCCGACCCTGACCAGCTGCTCCAATGCCAAGTCGAGCATCATCTCGGCACGCGGCGCGAGACGCTCCACCCAGTACTGGGCACTGCGCTGATCGGGCTCGTTGGAGATCTGCTGGAGGGCGAGGTCCAAGATCGGCTTGCCGGTCGGCGTCTTGTCCAGCAGGATCAGCGACTCCATGTCGGTGTCGATGCGCGCCTGCAGCGAGAGCTCAGCCAACGCCGCACCGGCCATGGCGCAGTTCAAGTGCCAACCGGGAACCTGATGGAAGTACCCGCTCTCCTCGCTGAGCAGCACCAGGATGAGTTCCTCGGTCAGGTCGAGCGGTTGCGAAACTGCGACTTTCGTCGATGCCGTCGATGCAATAGTCAAGTGACGCTCCTGATCACGTCGGGCGCGGTAGACAGCCCGGCGTCCGGGAAGATCGTCCCAAGTGTACGGATACTTGAGGGTGAGGGGTGCAGCACCAGCACCTTTCGGTGACGCTGAGTATCCCGTCTAGCCTGCCGCCATTGCTTCGGATGGAGAGCGCGCCTCGATGATCGCCCGACCCCAGCAGTATACGAACGTTAGTTCGCTTCCGCCATTCCCGGAAGGCTGGTACTTCGTCGCGACACTCGAAGCTGTCCAGAAGGCGGGGTTGATTCAACGGACCTGGATGGGTGATGAGATCGTCATCTGGTCGGATGCGGCCGGCCAGATCTGCATTGCGAGATCGATATGTCCCCACCTGGGCTCCGATCTTGGACCTGAAGCCGGGGGGAAGATCGTCGGCGGGCGACTCGTCTGTCCCTTTCACGGATTCGAGTTCGAGGCCAGCGGTCAGTGCGTGGCCACGCCATTTGGAGCACCGGCCCGTTCCGCGAAGCTGGACCTCTTCGAAGTGCGTGAGGTCGAAGGCCTGATCTTTGGTTGGTGGGGCCTCGGGGGACGACCTTCGCAGTGGCAGTTGCCTGATGTCCCTGGAACCGGCGACGACTGGACCGATTTGCAGATCAGGACGATCCGCTTTGCGGGTCACCCGCAGGAGACCAGCGAGAATTCGGTGGACATCGCGCATCTGAGCTTTATCCACGGCTACCACAACGTCGCCAACGAAGCGCCGGTGTTGATTGACGGGCCGCGGCTTGAGAGCCGATTCGGTTTCTCGACAACCCGGAAGATTGCCAAGTTCGCCAAGCTCACCCTGCATGTATCGGCTACTGCCCACGTTGTGGGACTGGGCTACTCGTTCGTCGAGTTCCAGGAGCGTTCGATCGGCATTGATGCCCGGTTGTGGGTGTTAGCGACGCCAGTCGACGGCACGCTGATCGATCTGTCGATCGTGTCGAGGATGCGCGCGTTGCACGCACCCAAGCGCCCGATCGCTGGCCTGAGCTTCTTGCCGCGACGGATGCGAGCGCCCATCATCAACAAGTTCATAGCGGATCTCCAGATCCGAGACGTTCAGCAGGATGAGATCATCTGGAGTCGCAAGCACTACGTGCCGCGCCCCCGGCTCGTGCACACGGACGGTGAAATCCTGAAGTACCGGGCGTACTGCACCCAGTTCTACGCTGATGAGCCTCGATGCGAGTCGTCGCGACCCTGAACGCCGCATCCCGTCGCAATGAACGTCAGGAATCCCAGGGGTTACGCGGTCGCAGACCCGTAGGCTGAGCCGCGCTCACGACGTGCGAGCAATGTGACATCGGCACGTGTGGGCAGCTTCCGTGCGGCGGGCCACTGCCTATGCGAGCCCGATCAGAGGTGACGAAGATGACAGGTGAGACAACGACAGCCGAACAGCAGGCCATGGTGCAGGAGTTCTTGGATGGCTTAGTGCAGGCCTTCGGCATCGAAGCGACGGCGGTACCTGTCGCCGCAGATGACGACAGCTTCGAGATCAATCTTGAAGGCGCCAACGAGTCCCTGGGATTGCTGATCGGTCCGCGCGGCCGTCATGTGGTGGCCCTTCAGGAAGTCGCCAAGACCATGCTGCAGCGCCGGCTTCCAGGAGTGCGCCGCGCCCGCGTCCGGGTCGACGTGGGCGGCTACCGGCAACGACGCCGGGAGGCACTCGAGGCATACGTTCGTGAGCTTGCCCAGGCCGTGGTGGACCGGGGGACCGAACGAGGGCTTGAACCGATGAACGCAGCGGACCGCAAGGTTGTGCACGACACCGTCAACGAAATCTCGGGCGTTGACACCATTTCGGTCGGTGACGAGCCGCGACGCCGGGTGGTGCTCGTGCCGTCGAAGTCATAACGGGCACATTTCCGGCTCGCGTGGCCGGGCCCAGGCGGCCCGTATCGACAGCAACGGACGGCACCGGGCAGCTCGTTCAGAAGATGGGCCGCTTGCGGATCTGCTTCCAAGCTCGCGGGTAGGTGTCGAGGTGTGACGGCTGGCGGATCAGCACCGCAAAGGCAGGCTCCCCCCCGCTCAGACCGCTGAAATCCCAGCCGAGCTGGGCCAACCCGTCGGCCGGCCAGCGCTCGAGCGCGTCACACCCTGTCAGATGCGGCGGTTCGCTGACCACCAACCGGCCGTCGGGTCTCACCAGGCCGCTGCTGCACTCAGCAACTGCCGCCGGCGGGCCGAACGCTCGGCTGACGACACCGTCGTACCCATGTCGATGCTCGGGTTCGTGTGCGAGCTGGGCGGCATCCCCGCTGGCGATCTGGACCCTGTCGCTGATCCCGAGGCGCCGAATCGCGTCCCTCAAGAACTCCGTTCGGCGCTCAGATCGATCCAGCAAAGCGAACTCGACGTCCGGTCGATCGAGGGCCATGACGAGCCCCGGCACTCCCCCGCCGCTGCCGAGATCGCACCAGCGTTCGCCCGGTTCAGGACGGGCTGCTCTGCAATGGGCCCGCGCGTGCTCGATATGAGCCTGCAATTCGCCCGTTCCGAGGTAACCGAGCCGCTGACCCCGCGCGAGCTGATCCAGGAGGAGTTCGGGGGCCGGATCCATGGCGAGAATCACCGTAGTCCAGACGTTTCACGTGAAACATTGGATGTCGGGACCCCGTCGCCCGTACGGCGACGGCGTACGCTCGGAGGCGAAGCAGTGGCCCGAGCGGCCCGTGAGCGGAGACAGAATGGGCCGGATCATTGCGGTGACGAACCAGAAAGGCGGCGTCGGTAAGACGACGACGGCCGTCAACCTGTGTGCATCGCTCGCGGAGGCCGGTCAGCGGACCCTCCTCGTCGACATGGATCCGCAAGGAAACGCTGCGACTGGCGCCGGCATCAACCCGCGTGTGCTGGATCTCTCGATGTACCAGGTCCTGCTGGGGGCTGCCGATCTGCAGGACTGCATCCAACCGACCGAGATCGAGAATTTCGCCGTCGCGCCCGCGCGGCTGGAGATGTCTGGAGCCGAAATCGAACTCGTATCTGCCTTCAGCCGTGAGTTGAAACTCCGTCATGCATTGCAACCGCTGATCGACGACTACGACTACATCTTCATTGATTGTCCCCCATCGCTCGGTCTGCTGACGGTGAACGCCCTGAGCGCTGCCACCGAGATCCTTGTGCCCGTCCAGTGCGAGTACTACGCGCTCGAAGGACTCGGCCAGCTGCTGCACAACGTCGACATGGTGCGCGAAGGGCTCAACCCAGCCCTTGTCATCAGCGCGATCGTGATGGTCATGTACGACGCTCGGACCCGGCTCGCGGCCGAAGTGGTCCGAGATGTACGTCAACACTTCGGAGACCGGGTCTGCAGGGTTGTCATACCTCGGTCAGTACGCCTGTCGGAAGCGCCGAGCGTCGGACAACCCGTGACTGTCTACGCACCGTCGAGTCGCGGCACCGTTGCATACAGAGAACTCGCCCGGGAAATTCATGAGCGCGGGGATCCGCACCATGGCGTCGTCGATCGTTCCGCCGCCGTCCAGACCGATGGTGCTGATGACGCCCACATCACCGAGGAGCGTTACGAGATAGTCGAAGGAGCGTCCACATGAACCCCCAGCGGGGTCTTGGACGCGGGCTCGGCGCCCTGATCCCGACTGGCCAGTCGGCCTACCGCGAGGTCCCGCTCAGCGCCGTCGAAGTCAACCCCTTGCAACCCCGGCAGCACTTCGATGCAGCGTCGCTCGACTCGCTTGCCGACTCGATCCGCCAGATCGGCGTCCTGCAGCCCATCGTGGTGCGTGAGACCGGCATCGTCGGGCGTTACGAGATCATCGCCGGGGAACGTCGCTGGCGGGCAGGCCAGATTGCCGGCCTCGACACCATCCCGGCGGTCGTGCGCGCTGCCGATGACGAATCGAGCCTGACACACGCCTTGATCGAGAATGTCCACCGGGCGGATCTCAATCCCTTGGAAGAGGCTGCCGCGTACCGGCAGCTCATCGACGACTTCGGTGCCACACACTCCGAGCTCGGACGTCGGATGGGACGCAGCCGAGCAGCAATCACCAACGCGCTGCGGCTCCTGTCACTGCCCGTCACCGTGCAGCGCTATCTGCTGGATGGCGAACTCTCGGCCGGTCACGCCCGCGCGCTCCTCGGCTGCGAGGATCCTGTCGAGATCGAGTTGCTTGCCGAGCGCATCGTGGACGAGGGCTGGTCGGTCCGTGCGGTCGAGGACGCTGTCCGGTCCTTGGGTACCGCACCTGGGGCTGACGACCAGCCGGCCTCGAGCGATGATCGGGACGCAGGCCCCGCTCCTGCTCCCGAAGCAGATCGCCCGGCCGCGGTCTTGGAGGTAGAGGCGGCATTGTCGGCCGCCTTGGCGACCTCAGTGGAAGTTCAGATGGCGAGCCGTGGGGGACACATCGTCATCAGATTCGCCGATTTGGCAGACCTGTCGCGGCTCTTCGACACCATGACAGCCAACCTTCAAGAATCAGACGAAGGTTGACGGCATCATTCGCGCGCGTTGAATCTCTGGCGCGGATTCGCCAGAAAGCCCGGATTCACAGCCTCAATCTGAACTTGTTGTCCACTTCCTGTGGACAAGTTGGGGAGAACGAGAAGCGAGTTCGCCGTCGCACGCGACACAGTGAGATGGCGAACTCGCAACAGGGATCACGTAGACGGGGTGACGCAGCGGAGATCACGCAGATGGCTGGGCGGCCAGCAGGTCTCGCGTGGACTGTGCAACGGCGCTGGCTACCTCACGGTTGCACTCCAGAAGGATGTCGAGCCCCTTAAACCTGCACAGGACTGCCGGCATGGCGCTCTCGCGCAGCATCGGCAAGCCCATGCCGCTCGTCGGCATCTCGCCGAACATTGGTTCGAGACGCCCGGCGATATCTGCGGCCAGCCGTTGACCAGCCCGACTTACGAAGTTGCGTCCCTGGAAGTAGCTGATCGAAGGTGCCGCAGGCTTCACCTCGAAGCCGATGTACACGGCTGCGCCGAACCGGTTGACCTGCACTGCTTGCGCGGACCAGTCGGGATGGTGCACCGTGAGAACCTCCGCACCGTTGCGCCCGACAGCCCGCCTGACCGACGCAGTGACCGGTTCGAGTCCACCGGCTTCGCCGACGGCAATCCGGTGTCCCGCCAACTGGCCTCCCGCGGATGCCAGCCGTTGACTCTCGGTGATGTGCGCGACCACCGAAGCGTCGCCGAGGGGGCGCACGAGTCGCTGCAGCATCCGCAGGGTATGACTGCCGCAGACGCCGTCTCCGCCGAGTCCCATGTTGAGCTGGAAATCGGCCAGTGCCCCCGCCGTCAGCGGGCCCCAGATGCCGTCGATGCGCCCGACCGAGAACCCCAGCGTGCTGAGCATGCGCTGCACCTCGGACACATCGTCGCCTCGCAGCTGCGGGGTTCGCAGGTACAGCAGGCGATCTCCGAGTCGCTGGCCGGCTTCGATCAACAGGGACCAGGTCTCAGGACCGCAAATGCCGTCGACATCGATGGAGCGGTGGTGCTGGAATGCCCGGACGGCGTCGGCCGTTGCAGCATCGAAGACCCCGCTGACTGGGCCGTTCCAATGACCCGTCGCGCTCAGCCGGTGCTGGAGGTCCCGTACGTGGGGACCTGCAGCACCGATGCCGAAGGGTCGGATCAGAGGAATTCGCCTATCTCAGCCAGCAAGGCACTCTTCGGCTTGGCGCCGACCAGGCGCTTCGCCGGTTCTCCGTCCCGGAACATGATGAGCGTCGGGATGCTCATCACTTGGTAGCGCATCGCCAAGTCGGGGCTCTCGTCCACGTTGACCTTCGCGATGCGGATGTTGTCCTGCTCGGCGGCGATCTCTTCGAGGATCGGGGCGATCATCTTGCACGGCCCGCACCACTCGGCCCAGAAATCCACCAGCACCGGGCTGTCAGCGCTCCCGACGGTCTCGTCGAATGTGCTGTCGTCCAAGGTGGATATGCCTTCGGCCATTGGGGGCTCCTCATGTCGCGATTACAGCGAGGCTAACGCCCCGACTTGGACATATGGCGGCTGATCTGGCAGAGCTAGTGCCCGTGAGCCTCGAGCCAGCGCTCAGCGTCGATGGCGGCTTGGCACCCCGAGCCTGCGGCCGTCACCGCTTGCCGGTAGTAGTCGTCCTGGACGTCGCCGCAGGCGAAGACGCCGGCGATGTTGGTGCGCGCGCTGCCGGCATCAGTCACGAGATAGCCGTTCGGCTTGCGATCCAGCCAGTCCGCGAACAGCTCGGTGTTCGGTCGATGTCCTATGGCGACGAAGAGTCCAGTGACATCGAGAGGGGAGTGCTCGCCGGTCTGGGTGTCCTCCAGCGTGAGGCCCTCGAGCCGCTCGTCGCCATGGATCTCTTGCACCCGACGGTTCCACAGGAACTCGATGCCCTCGTTGGCGAACGCGCGGTCCTGCATGATCTTCGAAGCCCGGAGCTGGTCACGCCGGTGCACGAGGTACACCTTGGAGGCGAATCGCGTCAGGAACAGGGCCTCTTCGAGGGCGCTGTCGCCCCCGCCGACCACGGCTATCTCCTGACCCCGGAAGAAGAACCCGTCACAGGTCGCGCAGGTAGACACGCCGTGTCCGATCAGCCGCTCCTCATTGGGCAGCCCGAGCAGCAAGCTCTGAGCCCCGGTCGACACGATCACCGTGCGGCCGAGATAGCGGTCGTCACCGATCCAGACTGCAAACGGTTGTTCGCCAAAATCCACCTTGGTCGCCTTGGCCGTGCGGAACTCGGCGCCGAACCGCTCTGCCTGCGCCCGAAAGCTCATCATCAGTTCAGGTCCCATGACGCCGTCGGGAAAGCCGGGGTAGTTCTCCACGTCGGTGGTCAGCATCAGCTGGCCGCCGGGCTGATCGGAAGTCGATGACGGTTCGCCCTCGATGACCAGCGGCGCCAGCCGGGCGCGGGCGGTGTAGATCGCCGCGGTCAGGCCTGCGGGTCCGCTCCCGATGATGATGACGTCACGTACCCCCGCGGCACCGTCAAGGGCGCTGTCAGCGATCGTCATGTGTGAGCCGTCCCGCTGCGACGGCGCTTGGACCAGGCCCACGCACCCGCGAGACCGAATGCCGCGCTCGTGATGAGATGGGCGGCCCAGACGTCTCCGGGCACCACGATGTCGAGCGCCCGAACTGCTGCGACTGCGACGAGCACCACGACACCCACAGCCGCCGTTGCGATCGCGACGCCGTAGACGAGCGCCCGAACGGCGATCACCAGGGGTCCGCTCGTGCGTGAACGGACAGTCTCGACCGCATCGGTAAACCTGGCTACGGCTGCGTCGATGCTGTCGTCGAGCACGGGTTCGTGCTCGGGTCCCGACGCGCCGCTGCGCCCTGTCTTCGAACGGCCGGCGCCACGCACGGGGCTCATCGGCGGCAGGTTAGTGGTGTGTCCCGGCCGCACCCCGCGATCGCCCCACGCCCGAACCGACCAAGGCAATACTGACTGCTACGGCGTCACGGCATCGGTGCCCGTAGGTGCCTGCTGCGCCTCCGATGTCGTGCTGACTTCGATCCTGGACACGGTGACCCGGTGCCCACCGCTGGGAAGCTCGTCGCCGAGGTCGGTGATCCACACCAGCAGGGCGGCGGCGTCGGCGGCGGGCAGATCGAGCGTCGTCGAACCGGTGATGTCAGAAGCGACTGCCACGGGGTTGCCCCAGTCGATCAGCGTCCGGTTCCGCTCGGTCGACACATACACCTCGATCGACCAGCCCACGGTGGGGGAGTCGATTGCCACTCGGTCCAGGTGTGCTGGACCGCCAGGAGCGAGCACGATGATGAGACCGACGCCGTCCTTCAGACCGCCGAAATCGCGGGTGCTGTAGCGCGCCGTGCTCCAGCCGGTGGTGGGATCGCCGTTGTTGATGAAGGTCAATCGCTCGGGGTGCTCGACCCGGTCGTCGCCGGCCGGGTCGAAGTCGGTAATGGACTCCAGCGGCACGGGCACGCGCCGCAACGGCGCCGTGGTCGGGACCGGGACGGTGGACTGCGGCGTGGTCGTCGTAATCGCAGGGGGCCCGGTCGGCGCCACGGTGACGACAGGCGGCGATTCGCCACTGGGATCGACACTCGGAGCGGCCGTGGCTACGGCCTGGGACGCTGGCTGGTCGGATTCTTCGGGCTGCTCGATAAAGACGGCAATGCCGACGAGGGTCGCAGCGGCAGCCACCAGCACGCCGACCGGCGCGAGCCAGTGGCGCTCGGCTTGCCACACCGACCTGCGGTCGGTGTGACCGTCGTCGGCGTGCGGCAGGTCGTCGACCACCGAGCGCAGGGCGAGCAGCATCGACGGCACGTCGGGCCACGGGTCCGACGCACTGATGGCGCGCGCCAGCACCGGCGCCACCACGTCAGGCACCGAGGGATCCAGCTCCCAGGTGCCGTCGGGTCGTCGCTGGGGAGCGGCGCCGGCGATCAGCCGATGGGCGAGCACGGCCACCGACATCAAGTCGGCCCGCCGGGTGGCGGGAATGGTGACAGCGTCGTCGGTCGGCGGACCGTTGAGGATGACCCAGCCGACCTCGGCTCGCCATCCGATGTAGTCGGCGTCGACGCCGCCGTGGGCGAAACCTGAGCTGTGCAGAACTGCCAGAGCCTCAGTCACCCCGATCACAATGCGGACGGCTTCGGACGCGGCGAGCCGCTTGATGTCGCCATTGGGCGCGGTGAGTTCGTCGACAAGCAGTCTGGCAGGCAACTGCTCGGTGACGATCGCGAAGTGCTCGACTTCGTCATAGGTATCCAGGATGTGCAAGAGGCCGTGATGCTCCACCCGAGCGAGGGCTTTGGCCTGCAGGCGCAGCCGGTGCCCGATTTCGCTGTCTGCGGCCGACCTGCGGATGGTCACGGGCCGATTGAGCGTGCGGTCGAGACCTGACCACGTCTCGACTGCACCCGGCTGAAGCAGTTCGCGCCGCTCGTATCGGTCGCTTGTGACGCTGGGGTCCGTCATCTGCGCGTCGATGGAGCCTGTGAGGCTGGACCTGGGAGGTCCGCGGCACCCGCTGTTGCGGTCACTCCGGAGTGAGGGACGCGGGTTCCCGCTCGATGAAGACCACGCCGATCGTTCCGGCGCCCGTATGCGCGCCGACCACCGGCCCGATCATCATCACCTCGGGTTCGGCGTCGGTGAGGGGGGCGACTCGGGCCACAAAGTCATCGACGTCCGCGCAGTCGGCGTGCATGACGGCGAGCCGCTCGATGTTCGCGCGTTCAGTCGACACCAAATCGACCAGGTGTGCGAGCGCTCGTGTGCGAGTCCGCTGCTTGCCGGCCGGTTCGACCCGCCCGTCGGTCACCGTGATCAGCGGCTTGATCGACAGCACCGATCCGAGCAGTGACTGGGCTGCCCCGATGCGGCCGCCCTTGCGGAGGTTCTCCAGCGTGTCCAAGGCGGCGTGAATGCGGACGCGCGGCGCGACTGTCCGAACGAACTCGACAATCTCTGCGCCGCTGGCGCCGTTGGCGGCGAGTTCGGCTGCGGCGATGACGACGAGACCGAGTCCCGCGCTCACCGAACGGCTGTCGACGACGTGGCACCGAAGCTCATCGTGCGCCCCGGCGGCCTGCTGGGCAGCCTCGATCGTGGCCGAGAGATCGCCGCTCAGCGTGATCACGACCACTTCGGGAGCGCCTGCGTCCACCGCACGCTGGTACGCCTGCGCGAACGCGCCCGGCGCGGGTGCGGCCGTGGAGGGCAACTCGGGGTCGGACCGGCAGCGCTCCCAGAAGTCGGCCGTGCTCAGCTCGACGCGGTCGACGAACGTCTCGGTGCCGAAGCGAATCTCCAGCGGAACGATCGTGATGCCGAGCTCGGCGACGGCGGCGTCGCTGAGATCGCAGGAGCTGTCGGTGATGATGTGCACCGGTGATTGGGTTGTCATGGCTGGGAGCCTCCTTCATCGCCGTCGGATGACGGTCGTGTCGCCTCGCCGACTGTGCCATCGGGGACTGTGCCATCTGGCGAAGAGCCGACGGGGCGTCGACGCCAGTTCAGCATGAGACGCGGCAGCTGCGAGATCAGTGCCCCGGCGGCGGGCAGCTTGAGTGCCAGCCCGCAGCCGACGTGCACCGCGGCCATGAGCGCTGCCACGGCAGCGAATCGCAACACGGCGGGCAGCACGTCCAGCGCCAGTGATGCCGGGATGCCGGCAGCAAGCGCGACGGCGGCAGGCACCAGGTGGCGCGCCCCCGTACCGCCGAACAGCCGCTGGGCGGGCCAGTCGGCGCGCCGAGGCAGCCCTCCTCGCGCGGTGCGGCGGGCCAACACTGCTCTGCGCAGCAGTCCCATCTCCACCCACGCCCCGACAGCGGCACCGAACGCGAGCCCCACAGCACCCAGACGAGCCGGCAGCGCCGGGTCGGAACGGATCTTGGTGTCGAGCAGTGACCAGGTGGACTCCCGCGAGAACAGATCGATATCGCCGAAACCGGTCAGGGCGCCGTCGATGATCAGCACCCGGTCCAGCGGCAGCATCAGTGCCGCGCCGATGATCAGCGACACCGCCAGGCGGATGGCGGCAATCACCGCAGCCGTGCGCGTGTCTCGCGCGGCAAACAGGACGTTCTGGCACAGCCGCGATGCCACCAACGGCACCAGACCGAGCGAGTAGGCGCCGAGCACGAGCGCGATGAGGGCGATGTCGTCGTCCGCTATGGCAGTACGGAGTCCGGCCAGGTTGAAGATCGCGTCGCTCAGCGGAGAGCCTGCAGCGAGGTAGATCGCTGCGACGCCGGAGATCCCGAAGACGGTGGCGCACAGGCGCTGCGACGTCCGCTCCGCAATGACTGCGGTGTCACGGGCTCGACTCAGCTCGGTCAGCTCGGCCGCTGCGATGCTCGTGCCGATCAGGCTCAGCGGCAGCAGGTAGAGCGTCTGTGCGGCAGCCATCGCCGCTGCGGCCCCGACACTGAGCAAGGACGCGAGCGCGAGATCCAGGAACGCTGAAATCTGCAAGACCCCACGGCCTGCAACGGCGGGACCGAAGCGCTTGATGACGCCGGCTGCCTCGTGCTCGCGCCAGCGGAAGTTCAGCGTGATCCGGGGATTGGCCCGCCACACGCCGCGCAGCTGGACCAGGACCTGCCCGGCCGCACCTGCGGTGACGCCCCAGGCCAACGCCGTTGCCCGGCTGGTGCCGGCTACACCCCACAGGATCACACCGACGAGCACGGCGATCTGGGTGGCGTTCCACACCACGGGCGCCACATAGGACAGGAAGAAGCGCCGATGGCTGTTCAGCACTCCCAGGCACCACGCGCTCAGCACGGCCAGTGCTGTGCCGCACACGGTGATGCGCACGAGGGTGACGGTGAGCTCGAAGCGCTCGCCGACAAAGCCCCAGGCAATGAGGCGCACGAGCGGTCGCGCCGCAAAGATGCTGATCAGCGCTGCGGCGGCCGTGATTGCGAGCAGGAACGTGGCAACGGCGCCGGCGAGCCGGCCGGCGGCGCGTTCATCGCGTTCGCTGAGCGAGCTGTACGCCGGCACAAACGCGCCTGACAGCGCGCCCTCGCCCAGGAGATTCTGCAGAAAATTCGGGATCCGCATCGCGGCGGCGAAGGCGTCGCCGATGGTGCCGATTCCGAGGACATTGGTGACCAGTGCCGTGCGGGCCAGCCCAGACAGGCGCGAGACGCCGATGCCGGCGGCGGCCGCCGCAGCGCCCTGTCGTCGGCGCAATCCGGGCCGTCGGCGCATGTTGGCGCCCAGTCGCTGCCCGCTCAGCCGGCGAGCCGCAGTTCCACCTGCTGGCGGGCTTCGTCCTCGGTGACGTCCATGCTGATGGACAGCTCGGAGACGAGGATCTGGCGGGACTTCTCGAGCATGGACTTCTCGCCCGCCGACAGGCCCTTGGCGTTCTCGCGCAGTGCGAGATTGCGTACCACCTCGGCGACTTGGTAGATGTCGCCGGACTTCAGCTTCTCCTGGTGATTCTTGAAGCGACGGCTCCAGTTGGCCGGCTCGCGTACGTCCTTCTTGGCGAGCAGTTCGAAGAGATCCTCGACGTCATCGGTGTCGATCGGCGGTCGCATGCCGACTTCGTCGACCATGTCGGCAGGAACCTTGACCGTCAGATCTCCGTGCGCTGTCCTGAGCACCAAGTACTCGCGCGCCTCACCGAATTCGTCCCGCTCCTCGCGCGCCGTGATCTCCGCCGCCCCGTGATGGGGGTAGATCACGCGGTCGCCAAGCTCAAACTTCATCCTCACCTGCTCCGCTGCCGACTGCTGCGGGAGCCGAATGAGACCCGCGCCGGACAGCTAGAAGGATGCCAGAAAGTGATCTAGCTGCCACTTCGAGAGGACCCGCCCCGATGGTCGGTGCTCCGGCTGGGTCGAGAACAGATCTGATCAGCCGTCGCCTATCGGGTAGCGCCGGATGAGGTGGTTCCAACCGCAGTCGGGACACACCTCGAGTTCGTACGCCACGAAGTTCCCGCGGCGCCGTGCCACACGCTGGAGTTCTGCGTCCGACAGGACGCACTTGCCGCCGCTGCCCATCCGGGGTCCGAAGACGTAGCCGACGATGCGAAGCTCGCCGTCTGGACACAGCGGGCAGCTGCGGCCGAGCGGCGGAGCTGCGTTGCGGGCCGCCCGAAGCAGTTCAGGGTGGGCGTCGCACGCCTCAGCACGCGAGACCACGCCGGCTTCTACGTCCGCCAGCAGCCGTCGTCGCTTGAGCCGGTAGTCGACCGAGCCTGGCACCGGCGATGCCGGCTCGGGTGCGATGTAGGGCTGGAGCGCCACGCAGTTCACGATAGTTGCGTGTCTCGAGCCTGATCGCGCTCCGCCGGCTCAGCCGCTTCGCTGACGATCCCACTCGCGAAGCAGTTCACTGGCGCGCTCTGGGCTCAGCGGACCGAGCTCGATCTGCCGCTCCCGCAGCCAGCTCAAGGCCTCGCCGACACCGGCACCGGCCGTCCCGAGCAGTTCCATGACTCGGTGGCCGTCGACGGGGAGGCAACCGAGCGCCGGGCCTTCTTCGGCGCGCACTTCGGTCAGCCACGTCTCGAATGGCTCGATGAGGGGACGGCCCCACGCTCGCAAGGCGACGAGAGCGGCGTCGAGGCTCGCATCGTGATCGGTGACGAGACGGCGGGCGATGGGCCGCCACCCCGCGGGGTCAGCGATGTCTGGCCCCGGAGCGTCGGCGCTCGCGGCCTGCACCGCGTGGGCGGCTCGCAGGATGGACCGGGTCGCCTTGATCGTCGCGCCCTTGATGCGCAGAGTGGACAGGCAGCGTGCGGCTTCGGTGTCGTCGCCGCAGACGGATCCCAGCAGGATCGCCCAGCGGACGGCGACACGGTCGCCGACGTCGCCGACGCTGTCCAGCGCTGCTGCGGGGACCTCGGTATCCGAGGCTCGCCATGGGTGCACGAGATCGCCGAGCAGCCCAGTTTCGGCGAGAAAGGCGACACCTGCCGCGACGCTGGGCAGCTCGAGCAGCTTGGTGAATTCGGTTGCGATGCGTTCGCGCGACACGATCGCCAGCCGCGGTCGCACGCTGCGAATGGCAGCGACAAGCTCGGGCCCGGCCGACAGGCTCAACTGCGAGCAGAACCGTGCCGCTCGCAGCATCCTCAGCGGGTCGTCGGAGAACAGTCCTTCTGGCTCCGAGGGCGTGCGAAGGACACCGTTCGTCAGATCCTCCATGCCTCCGAATGGATCGAGTACAGCCCAGCCCGGCATCTCGACGGCTATGGCATTGACGGTGAAGTCCCGCCGTCCCAAGTCGGTGGTGATGTCGGAAGAGAAGCGGACGTCCGGCTTGCGCGACTCGCGGTTGTAGGACTCGGCACGATGGGTGGTGATCTCCACCGTCGTGCTGCCTCGGCGCGCGCCCACGGTGCCGAAGTTCTTTCCCTGGTCCCAGATGGTGTCGGCCCAGCCGGCGAGGAGCTGGGCGATCCGATCTGGGACGGCGTCGGTTGTGATGTCGAGGTCGCCAGTCAGCCCGCGGCCCAGCAGCGCGTCACGCACGAGCCCGCCGACCAGAAAGAACCGGTGCCCCGCGCCGGCGAACGCCTCAGCGAGCGGCCCGATCCGCTCATTGAGCTCGCGCTGGTCGTCATCGCTGATCGTCGTACCGAGCCGGGAGGCTCGGGCAGGGGTCGATGGCGTTGGGTTCGACCCCGCTGAATTCGATCTCCCTGGGCTCGATCCCACCCGTCCGAGAGTACAAATCAGAGTCGATCTCTTCGTCGTCCGTCCCCGTTCGTTGTACTCTGCGCGGCGCGAGCGACATGGACCGTCCATCCTCTGACGGCACAGCCGCCTTGCGGCGACCGCCGGCTTCCGGCACGCCCGGCGCGGCGACCCACGGCCCCGGCCGGTCGCGCACGGCACCTGCCGCTCACCGCACCGGCCGGCGCTGGGCTCGAGTCATGCTGTGGCTGGGCGCAGCAGTGCTGGTCGCCGTCGGCGTGGGGAGTCGAGCGCTGGACACCTTGGGGGCTCCGCCGGCCCACGTCGAGGTGGCCCCGAGCGTGCTGTACGACCGTCACGGCACAGCGCTCGCCGAGATCGGCCCCCCGGTCTCGCACGCTTCGTTGGGTCTCGAAGACGTGGCTCCTGCGCTCGTCGACGCCATTGTCGCGACGCTGGATCCGTTGTTTCTCGAAGGCGAAGGCGTCGATGCGTCCTCGTATGTCGACTCGGTGCGACGCTTGGGGACTGTTGCTGAGGGCGGGGGCATCGGTGACGGGATCATGCGCCGGTACCTCAACACCGTCCACCTCTCCGATGGGAGCGTGATCACCGAAGCGCAGCTGCTGCTCGCGGAACTGCGGCTCGCCCGCGAGCTGAGCCGTCCGGAGATTCTCGAACGCTTCGCCAACGTCGTCTACCTGGGCCGTGGTGCATACGGTGTGCACGCCGCCGCAGCTGCGTGGTACGGGATGCCGGCGTCCGATCTCACAGTGCCGCAGGCGGCGTATCTCGCGTCGCTCATCGATGCACCGTGGGGCGTCGACGCGCCTCCGGCAGATGCAGACGATCCGAACCGGGCGGCGCGCCTGCGCCGGGACCAGGTGCTGGTGGCCATGTTCGAGAACGGCATGCTCACGGCTGACGAGCTGGCTCTCGGCCGAGCGACTGCGGTCACCGACGGGATCCGGCCGGCTGCCGATGTGGGCATCGTCGCCGCGTCGGCTCGCACGGCTGCACCCGACGCAGCCTCGGGCGGGTTCATCAGGCTGCTGGTTGCCGACGCAGGCCTCGCGACCGCGGCAGCGAACGCGTACCTGCAGCTCGTCGAACGCTACGGAGTGCATCGCGTGGTCACCGGTGGCCTGCACGTCACGACGAGCATCGACTTGCCGGCCCAGCGGGCCGCCTTCGAGACGATCCAGAGCCAGCTCGGCGCCGCAACGGAGGCAGAGGCAGTCGTACTGGACCGCAGCGGCGATGTGCGTGTAATGCTGAGCCTCAACGCGAGCGTGGCCACGGAAGCGCAGCCTGTGGCCGGACTGCGCCGCCGACCGCTCGGTGATCTCGGCGGATCGGATCCCAGCACGCTCAGGTCGTTGTTCGGGCCGGTTCCTGCAGGCGGCAGCGCCGGCGCTGCGGGTGACGCGGTCGATGTGGCATCAGCGTTCGGAGTCATCGCTGCCGGCGGTGCCGAGCGGCCCTCGCGCATCGTGCTGGACGCCACAATCGCGCCGCATCGGACGCCCCGGGACCCCGATCTCGATCGCTGGCGCATGACCCCGCGGCCCGTGCTGGACGCCGATGCGGTCGCTCGGATGCGCACAGGCATGGACGAGCACTCGCTGGCATCAGGCGTGACTGCATGGGGCCGCGCCGGAGTCGTTCAGCAAACCGGTGATGCATGGTTTGCCGGCTGGACGTCTCACTACACGGCTGCCGTACGCGTCAACCTCGACGCTCCGGATTCGGCTGCTGCCGCAACGGCCGCTCGCGAGCTGTTCCTCGCAGTGTTGGAGCCCTTGCAGTACGCGCCGAGCTCGTCGGTCGTCTCGCCCCGGTGAGGGTGCCGGCACGTTCGCTGCGCCGTGGTCCGACCGAGCGGCGCCGGTTGCGGCCGGAAATCCAGGTGCGATCCGCCGTCCCTGGGCCTAGCGTTGCGGGAGCACCACGGGCGCTCTTGTGTCCGTAGCGCCTCAGGCGGCGATGGCTTATGCCAGTGACGTCTGTACGGGGCCTGCTCATTGGGGCCGGGCTCGCAGGCCGGTGCAGCAACACATACCTGCCCCGCAAGGGGCCCCGCTGCGGCGGGTCCACAGGAGGATGCCCCCAATTGCGCGCGTATGAGCTGATGGTCATCTGTGACGGTGACCTGGAGAATTCCGAAGCCCGCACTGCCATGGACGAGGTCCAGGGCCGGATCTCCGAGATCGGCGAGGTCGCCTCGTTCGATTTCTGGGGCCTGCGAGACTTCGCGTACGAGATAAACCACAAGACACGCGGCTACTACTCGGTGATCGAGCTGCGGGCCGAGCCCGGGGCGATGGACCCGGTAGAGCGATACCTGCGAATCGCGGACGGCGTCGTCCGCCACAAGCTCATCCGACTCCCTGACGACGAAGCGCAACGGCGCGGGCTGCTCGATGGGACGTCGGCAAACAGCCAATAAGCGGAGGCGTCATGGCTGACAACACCATCACCGTCGTGGGGAACCTGACCCGCGACCCCGAACTTCGATTTACCCAGACCGGCCGTGCCCGGGCGCTGCTGGGCATCGCCGTGAACCGGCGATGGATGAACCGCCAGACCAACGAATGGGACGAACAGGTCTCGTTCTTCAACATCGTCTGCTGGGCCGAGCTGGCCGAGAACGTCAGCGAATCGCTGGCGAAAGGCAATCGCGTCGTCGTCACGGGCCGGCTCGAGCAGCGGAGCTGGGAAACCCAGGAGGGCGAGCAGCGCAACGTCGTCGAGATCGTCGCCGACGAGATCGCACCATCGCTGCGCTGGGCAACTGCCGAGATCACACGGACCCCGCGGGGACCGGGGGCTGAGAGTGCCGGCTCCCGCGAGCGCCGCCCGTCCGGCTCCGGCTGGGACGGCGGGGACGCGCCCGCACAGCACGCTCCTGAGGAGGAACCCTTCTGATGCCACCACGCAAGCGAACCGGTCGAGCACGGACGAAGGATCTGCGCAACCGCCCACGCCGCCGCAAGGTCAGCCCGCTGACTACGGCGGGGGTGAGCTACGTCGACTACAAGGACGTCGAGTTGCTGCGGTCGTTCATTTCCGAACGAGCCAAGATCCGGGCTCAACGGGTCTCGGGGAACAACCGACTGCAGCAGCGCGAGGTTGCGCGGGCCATCAAGACCGCCCGCGAGATGGCTCTGCTCGAATACGCGCGTCGGCCGATGACCCAGCGCCGCGGCGACAAGCGACGGGGACCGCGCCCCGGCGACGACCGCCGGCCGGGCCCCGAGCGCGCCGAAGCGCTCGGCGACGACGAGCAGACCGACCTCGGGGACTCTTTCGGCGAGCAGCGTCACGACCCAACCAGCCCGGAGCCGGCTGCGGTCGCAGGGGAGCAGGCATGAAGATCGTGCTGCGCAGCGATGTGGACGGCGTTGGCACCGCAGGCTCAGTGGTCGATGTCGCCGACGGGTTCGCCCGCAATCACCTCATTCCTCGCGGGCTGGCCTTGCGCGCGACCGATGGCACCGTCACCCAGGCCACGGCGATGGCTCGGGCACGGGCGGCGCGTGACCTGCGCGAGCGCGAGACAGCCGAGGGCGTGGCGAGACAGCTGGTGGCCGAGGGCGTGACGATTGCCGCCCGTGCCGGATCTGGCACGCACCTGTACGGCTCGGTCACCACCAGCGAGATCGCCGCTGCCGTCACGGCGCGGACCGGCGTGGATGTCGATCGGCGGAAGCTGGCGCTGCCCGTGCCGATCCGTACCATCGGCTCTCACGAGGTCTCTGCACAGTTGCACCCCGAGGTGGCGTTCACCTTCAACGTCGAGGTCGTCGCACTGAGCTAGGCCGGCACCGTGCGGCTGCCGGCACGGCGGCGTCACTGGTATTCCTGTCACACCCCTCTGGTGCGATGGCGCCATGGCCTTACCCCGCTGTGGTGCCTGTGGAAAAGCAGCCGCTTATGCACATGCGGCCGCGCTGATTTCCACCGGAATTCCCCGTGATGTGCCCAAGCGTTCCAGAGGGTCTGCACGGCAGGATCGCGGGCGATGAGTCTCGCCGAGTTGCCGACGGATGTCGCGCGCCGAGTAGGCGGGCGATTGCCGCCGCAGAACATCGACGCAGAGGAGTCGGTGCTCGGGGCGATGCTGCTCTCGAGCGATGCCATCGGCGCTGCCGTCGAGCGGCTGGATGCCCAGCACTTCTACGTGCCGGCCAACGGCCTGGTCTTCGATGCGATCGAGACGCTGTACATCTCTTCAGAACCGGTCGACTGCCTGACGGTCGCCGATCAGCTTGAACGCACGGGCAATCTGGCGGCGGCCGGCGGTTCCGAGCGCCTGCTGGCGCTCGAAGCAGCCACGCCGACGCTGGCCCACGTCGACCGGTACGCGCGCATCGTCGAGGACAACGCCTTGCTGCGACGGCTGATCGCCGTTTCTGCGGAGATCTCCGAGCTGGCTTATGACCGTCCCTCCGATACTGCCGCCGCCATTGACCAGGCAGAGTCGCTGGTCTTCAGCGTGGCTGAACGCCGCATCGTCGACTCCACCGAATCGCTGCACGACCTGCTCGATCAGAGCCTCGACCGCCTCGAGGAGATGTATGAGCGCGGCGATGCGTTCTCGGGATTGGCGACCGGGTTCTCATCGCTCGACCGCATCCTGTCGGGGATCCAGCCGTCGTCGCTGGTGGTGGTCGGCGGTCGACCTGCCATGGGCAAGACGGCGTTCGCCCTGACGATGGCCTCCAACGTGGCACTGGAATTGCAGGAGCCCGTGCTGCTGTTCTGCCTCGAGATGAACCACGCCGAGCTGACCGGTCGTCTGCTGGCCTCCGACGCACGGGTCGACGCCACGCGGGTGCGGACCGGCCAGCTGCGAGCCGAGGAGTGGAACCGCATCACGCGCAGCGTGGGCCGTCTCGGCGATGCGCAGATGTGGATCGATGACAACCCCAACGTGACGGTCGCCGAGATCCGCGCCAAGGCCCGGCGTTTGCGCAGCCGCTTGGGCAGCTTGGGCCTCATCGTGGTCGACTACCTGCAGCTCATGAGCGGCCGCGCCACGGCTGAGAACCGTCAGGTGGAGATCGCCGAGATCTCTCGCGGCTTGAAGATCCTCGCTCGCGAGCTCGAGACGCCGATCGTGGCGCTGTCGCAGCTGAGCCGGAACCTCGAGTCCCGCGGCGACAAGCGTCCGATGCTCTCGGACCTGCGCGAGTCGGGTTCCATCGAGCAGGACGCCGATGTCGTGATGTTCATCTACCGCGATGAGGTGTATGACGAGGACACGACCGACCGCGGCATGGCTGAGATCATCGTCTCCAAGCACCGCAATGGCCCCACCGGCACGGCGCGTGTGGCGTTCATGCCGCAGTACACGCTCTTCGCCGACATGGCGCACGAAACGTGAGCGGGGTGCCCCCATGGCCCGATCCGGCGGATGCCTTGCTGCCTGCTACGGGTGCCACGCCGTTCCTCGGCGACGATCTCATCCCGTACCTGGTGCTGGCGCTGGGCGCGGCGTTGCTCGTCGGCAACGTGGCAGCGTTGGCGCGACCTCGGCGTGCCGGCCCCAACGACGAGATGGTGCGGGCGCCGGCGTGGCGTGCCGTGCCGCTCGCCCTCGTCGGGCTTGTGGCATCCATCTGGGCGCTCGCAACGCTCGTGGCCGGGTGAGGTGAGCGGGTGAGGGGAATCGAACCCCCGTTATCAGCACCCACAGCCGACGCTCGGATCACCGTTGCCTGCGTTGCGCGCTCTGCTAACCCGCATTCATGACTGGATTCCAGCATTCGTCGACAACTCGGCGAACCAGTTGCTCGGTGACGTGCAGCCGATCAGCGAGCGCCCTACCGAGCAAGCGGGTCGTCATGGAATCCGAGCCGACGCCGGAGATGAGTCCTTGAGTCCACCTTCACCTGTGGCTCGTGCCGAACGCCAATTGGGGAGTGTCCTCTCACACCGCTCCTAGGTGAGCTCAGTAAAATAGTTGATAACCTACTTTTAAACTAGTACAGTATATATTCAACTTGATATTACGCAGTCGGTTAGAAATGGAAATGCGATGAACGAGATTGAGGATACCGGGACGGAGTCGGCCCCTCACGATGGCAGTGCCAAGAGGCCGCGCCGCAAGCGCGGCACGGGCTTCCCGGTCGTGTCCTTGTCAGAGGCAGCTCGGATCCTGAAGGAGGCGGGGAAGTATGGCTTCGAGCACCCGGCGCCGGCGTTCGCCTCTTACATGGGGCACAGCACAACCAACAGTGGTTCGTTTAGACAGCGGCTGGCGGCGTTTCGGGACTGGGATCTGATCACCGGCCGCGGAGAGATGCTCACCATGACTGAAGTGGCGCGGCTGATCGCCATGCCGACAGATGCGACGGCTGAGAGGAGGGCGATGCAGACGGCTTTCAACAACTGCGGTGTATTCGCCCGTCTCTACGAACAGAGCGCAAAGGGGCAGCCGCTCACCGCTGAGGGACTTGGTGGCCGGGCCGTCCATGAATTGGGGGTTGCACCTTCGTCGTCTCCTAAGTTCATTGAGTCGTTCATCGAGAGCGCAATCGCCGCGGAGCTCGCCGAGTTGAGTGAAGACGGTGATGTCATGCTCTGGGGCCCGGAGAACGGTGCCGCCGCCGAGTCAGCAGCAGCCGAAACGTCCGACCTGCAGCAGCCTTCGCCGGATGCTTCGCATACTCGTGGATCTGCAACCGAACGGGCAACGGCAGTCCCGACGGTCCGACAGTCGTGGCCGATTGCCGGCGGAGAGATCTTGTTTGAGCTCCGCTCGGATCAGGCTCTGCCCGCAGCAGCGTTTGTAGCGATCGGCGAACTCGTCGCCAAGCTTGAGACCCTCGCCAGTTCTCTCGGACCTGAAGACGGCGCTGGGTTGTCCGAGGGTGAGACCGAGTCCTGATCATGGCCACCGTGTCTCGTCCCGTTCCTTGGCTGATCCACTTCTTTCGGCGCGCCAAGGCTGCCGATGCGAACGAGGCCGTCCCGGTGCTCGAATTCTTCGAGACGCTCTCGGACAAGGTGGCTGCTGAGATTCACGCCGTTCTGGACGCCGTCGCCGAAGCTCCCCCACCCGCATTCGCTGGCGGGGGGAAGTGGGAGGCCATGCGTGGCGAAATGGCTGGCTTCTACGAAGTCCGTGTCCAGGGCGGCGGCTCGAATCATCGGCTGATCTGCCTGCTGGAGCGAGACGCCGATGACCTCGGCGGCCCGTCAATTGTCTGCTTGGGAGGGCTGACAAAGCCGCGTCGTCAACCGGCGGATCCAAAGGACTACCGCCGCATCCGCCGGTACCGCGAGGAGTTCGAGCAGAATCGGACCGTTCTCAGCTAGCCCGGCGTTCCTCAAGCGGCTCGGCTGTCATCTTGAGTTCGAGCGCGTCAGCGAGCGCGACGAGCGTCGACAGTGTCGGGTTTGGGTTCTCGGCTGAGAACAGGCGTCTGATCACCTCTGGGCGTAGGCCGGCCCTGCGAGCGAGTTCGGCCTTGCTGAGCTGCAAGCCGCATCGGCGTTGGTCGAGTGCCCGGATGATTCCATCAATCTGATCAATGCGTTGCCGCGCCGCGGCATAGGCGCGTTCATACTCCGGATCAGTCTTGCGATCTTGCAGATACCGCTCTGCGCCAGTGCGCGCTGCTGCCATAAGTCTCACTATAGCGTGACATAAAAGTTACGCCGAGTGCTCGTCCGTAGGTTCGCGAAGGGAGCGCTTATCGTGTGCGGGGTCCCACACGGCTTGAGGCCGGTTGCTCTGTTTAGGCTTGATCTTTGTGGTGGCAGGCCCTACCGAGAGCGAAACGTGCCGCGAGCTGATTCGTCCGGCCCTGCATGCAGCGGGATGGAATGACGACGAGATCATTGAGCAGTACCGCATCACTGACGGGAGGATTCTCCCGCTAGGCGACCGGCACCGCCGCGATACGCCCCTCAGGGCTGATTACGTACTCGAAGTGGAGGGTGTACCTGTCGCCGTCGTTGAGGCGAAGCGGACCAAGCGAAGTGCGGCTGATGGCGTCGGCCAGGCGAAGGTCTATGCGCAGCTGCTTGACGTCCCGCTCGCTTACGCATCGAATGGCATGGTCGCCATCCGCATCGATATGGCCTCAGGCAGCGAGGACTTCAACGCGCAGTTCCCGACGCCGGTCGAAGCCTGGAGCCACTTTCAGTCCGCCAAGGGTCTAACGGACAACACGAGGGGCGCTTACACCGAACCCTTCAACCGCGACCTACGGCTTTCTGACGGCCGAGTCAAGGAACCGCGTTACTACCAACGAACTGCGATCAACCGAACTGTGGAGCGGGTGCTGGCAGGGGACAAGCGCCTGCTGGTGGTCATGGCGACGGGGACGGGCAAGTCGTTTCTCGCAATGCAGATCGTTTGGAAACTGCAGAAGACGGGTTGGGTCGAGGGGCGTACACCAAGGATCCTCTACCTCGCGGATCGCAACATCTTGATTGACCAGCCCCGGCTGCGTGAGTTCGTTCCGGCCTTCGGCGAGCACGCGATCCACAAGTTCACTGGTCAGATGAAACTGGGCCGCGATATCTACTTCGGGCTGTACCAGAATCTTGGAGCCGGTGAGGCAAGCTGGTATCGCGAGTACCCGCCCAGCTACTTCGACGCGGTCATCGTCGACGAGTGCCATCGCGGGAGCTCGACAGCCGACTCGACATGGCGCGAGGTCCTTGAGTACTTCGAACCTGCGACCCAGATCGGCCTCACTGCTACGCCGGTCGTCAGCGAGGACGCCGACACCTATCGGTACTTCGGCAAACCGATCTTTGAGTACTCCCTCGCTCAAGGTATCGACGATGGATTCTTGGCGCCCTACACCGTGCGGCGAGTGGTGCTCAGCGCCGACGCGTTCGGGTTCGCACCCGAAGAAGGCGAGCTCGACCTCTTCGGCAATGAGATTCCCGCTGGGCTATATGAGACCACCCAGTTCGAGCGAGTGGTGGCCCTTCTTTCTCGCACCGACTCTGCTGCCGCTCATCTCACGGCCTACCTCAAGCGCCACGGTCGGGGCGCCAAGACGATCATCTTCTGCGTCAACTCCGAGCACGCCGACTCGATGCGCCGCGCGATGCACAACGCCAACTCCGACATCACCGCCGCCGATCCCGACTACGTCGTGCGCATCGTTTCCGCGGAGTACGAGAACGACCGCCTGCTCAGCCAGTTCTCTGACCCCGAGCGCAAGTCACCGACCGTCGCTACGACCTCACAACTCCTCTCGACTGGCGTCGACATCCCCTCTGTCCGGAACATCGTCCTCTTTCGTCCTATTGGATCGATGCCATTTTTCAAACAGATCATCGGGCGCGGCACCCGCCTCGACCCCGACACCAACAAATGGCAGTTCCAGATCATCGACTACTGCGGAGCGACGCGATTGTTCGAAGATCCCGAATTCGACGGGCCGCCGTTGGTGGAGATCGACGAGGAGATCGATGAGACCGGTGAGGTCGTCGACCGTCAAGACGAAGTCAGCGAAGCTGATCTGGCTGAGCCCCACCGAGACGAGCCCGGTGAAGCGGATCTCGATGCCGAAGAAGGCGTGAGCAAGTTCTACGTCGATGACGAGCCGGTGTGGATCGTGGCAGAGGGAGTCTTCTGCCTGGACCCGGCTACCAAGAAGCCGCGTTTGGTCGAGTACCGGAGCTTCGTCGCAGATGCCGTACGTGCGCTGGCGCCGACCCCGGCCGAGTTCCGCGCACACTGGGGCGAAGCAGGAACTCGGCAATCAGTGATTGACGCTCTTGGCGCTCGCGGTATCAGTCTCGCAGACGCGATGGACCAAACCGGCCTGCACGACGCTGACCCGCTCGACCTCCTCATGCACTTGGCTTGGAACGAGCCGCTCGCATCGCGGTTCGACCGCGCTCGCCGGGTACGGGCTGAGCGAGCGGCGTTCTTTGAGCAGTACAGCCCCGAGGCCCGAGTAATTCTTGATGAGTTGCTCGATAAGTACGCCGCCTTTGGGCCCGGCGAGCTGACGCCGGCTTCACTGCAAGTGCCGCCCCTGTCGGCGATGGGTTCGCCAGTCGAACTGGCCAACCGGTTCGGGGGTGCGAAGCAGATGCGATCAGCGATATCAGCCCTTCACAACGAGCTGTACGCGGCTTGACGAGACCCCGGAAAACTAAAGATTACGTTGAGGATTGATCCCGCAGAACTACAGTTTCAGTATAGGATCAATGGGTGCCCGGAGACCGCCAAGCTCTTCGCCAGACGCTGTATCGCCTAGCCGCCGGCCAGGCCGGGTACTTCACGGCGGCCCAGGCACTGGAGGTTGGCTACTCCTATCAGGCGCAGAAACACCATGTTGACCACGGCAACTGGACCCGGATTGACCGGGGGATCTTCCGGATCCCCGAGTGGCCTGCTGGAGTGAACGACGAGCTTGTCCGATGGGTGCTGTGGTCTAAGCACCGTGCAGTCGTATCGCACGACTCCGCGGCAGCAGCGTATGGATTCGGAGTCGCTAACCCGGCCAAGGTTCATCTCAGCGTGCCACCAGGATTCCGCATGGATGACCCGGCTGTGATCCTCCACCATCGAGTGCTCCCAGAGACTGACGTCACGGTGATCGACGGTGCTGCGATCACCACTGCGCTACGGACTGTGCTCGACGTGGTCGAGGCGCACTTCGACGAGGAGTTCGTCGAGGGCATCACTGCAGATGCGATTGCGAGCGGGGCGATCACTGCGGGGCAACTTGACCGCCGATTTCACGAGCTTGACAAAGAGAACCAACAGCGGGGCGTGCGACTCTTGGCGAGGGTGAACTCATGAGGTACCGGGACCCTGAGGCATTCCGAGCAGCCCTGGAAGCTCGACTGCGGCAGGCGTCCAAGGATCCTCAGGACCTTTCCCGCCGCCGCCGGATCGTCGCGTTCGACCGCCTCCTGGCCCGTTTGGCGATGACCGATCACTGTGGCTGGGTCCTCAAAGGTGGCGCAGCGCTCGAATTCCGAATGCCCGAGCAGGCGCGCTCGACTCGAGACATAGATCTCGCCTTGGCAAGCGATCTCGAAGCAGCTGACCGTTTGCTGCAGGATCTCGTGGGAGACACCTTTGGCGACTACTTCTCATTCCGTGTCACGCGTCGCAGAGAGCTGTCTGATATTTCCGACCGTGGCCTTGTGGTGCGTTTCTCTGTCGACGTATTGCTTGGCAGCCGAATGTTCGAGAGCATCGTCGTCGATGTCGTCGCTGGCGAAGGGATGCCGGCCATAGCGGAACGGGTTGAACTGGGCCGCGCGCTTGGCTTCGCCGACGTGCCGACAGTGGAGCTGGCTGTCATCGATCTCCGCACGCATTGGGCCGAGAAGCTGAGTGCATACCTGAGGCGCTATGACGACCGTCCCAATACGCGGGTCAAGGATCTCGTCGACTTGGTGTTGCTCGTGGAGCACGGTCTCGAACCCGATGACTTCTTGCGAGAAGCAGTCGAGGCGACCTTTGCCCGGCGCAGCCAACACCTGCCGCGATCGAACCTGCCTTCGATGGCAGATGCCTGGGCTGAGCCCTATGCCGAGATGGCGTCCGATCTTGGCCTCACGACCGTGACAGCGAGCGGTGCACACGACCTGATCGAGAGCTTCTGGCGTCGCGCCCAAGCCGCTGGTCCATCCACTGCAGGCGACGTTCAGCCACCCACGACCTGAGATGAGGAATTCCGTGGCACGAAAGCAGCGATCGCAAGCACCCAGCACACCGCAGGCCAGGTTGCGGTCCGTCATCGATTCAGCCCGTAAGACCATGCGGAAGGACGCCGGCCTCAACGGCGACCTGGACCGGATTCCTCAGTTCGCGTGGTTGCTGTTTCTGAAGGCCTTCGACGGCCTGGAGATGGAGCGCGAGATCGTCGAAGACGACTATCGCCCTGCCATCGAGGCACCCTTCCGTTGGCGTGATTGGGCTGCTGATCGAATCAACGGCCGGACCGGCGACGATCTACTGGGCTTTGTTGAGAACGAGCTGTTCCCGTACCTGTGCGAGTTGAAGGGTGACACGGACCGCGACCCGCGCGACGTGCTCGCCACCGTGTTCAAGGAGACCTACAACCGGATGGTCTCGGGCTACTTGCTCTCGGACGTGATCGAGCAGGTGAACAAGGTCGATTTCAGCTCGTCCGAGGACGTCCACACGATGGCGCTGCTGTACGAGTCGATGCTGCGGGAGATGCGAGACGCTGCCGGCGACTCGGGCGAGTTCTACACGCCTCGCCCTGTCATCCGCTTCATGGTTCAAATGGTTGACCCGCACCTTGGTGAGATCGTGCTCGACCCGGCGTGCGGGACCGGCGGATTCCTTGTGGAGACACTTGAGCACCTATTTCCGCAGGTATCGACAGTGGCGGAGCGTGAGGAGCTTGCCGAAGACCTCCGTGGTGTTGAGAAGAAGCCGCTTCCGTATCTCCTTGGCACGATGAACCTGCTTCTGCACGGGCTCGCCCGCCCGAACCTAGTGAGGGGCAATGCCCTCGCCCGCCCCCTCACCGAGATCAAGCAAGCCGACAAAGTCGATGTCATCCTCACCAATCCCCCGTTTGGCGGCGAGGAGGAGAAGTCGATTCTGACGAACTTCCCAGCGGGAACTCAGACCGCTGAGACGGCGTGGCTGTTCATGCAACTCGTTCAGCGACTGCTGGCTGACGGCGGTCGCTGCGGCATCGTCGTGCCGAACGGTGTCCTGTTCGGCGACGGTGCCGGGGGGCGCATCAAGGATGAGCTCTTGAAGAACTGCAACCTTCATACGATCGTCCGTCTCGGTGCAGGCGTCTTCGCTCCCTACACCGACATTCCCGCCAACCTCCTCTTCTTCGAGAAAACTGGATCGACGAACGAGGTGTGGTTCTACGAGATTCCGACTCCTCACGACCGCAAGAAGTACTCCAAGACCCGCCCAATGCGCTTCGACGAGTTCGCCGATTGTGTGGAGTGGTGGGGCGGCTCTGAGCGGCTCGGCCGAGTTGAGAGCGAGTGGGCTTGGCGCGTTGATGTGTCGATTCTCGCTGAATCTGAGTGGAATCTCGATCTAAAGAACCCGAACCGGCCCGAGGAGCTTGCCCACCGCCCCCCAGACGAACTGATCGCCGAGCTCATAGAGACCGAGGCGGAGATCCTGAAACTCTTGGGACAGCTAGAAGCCGAGTTCGGGAGCGCGGTATGACGTCGGTGTATCCGTGCCGTGCTCTTGGCGACCTACTCGTTGCTGATGCCGATCCCGTTGATGTGGATGCCGCGGCACAGTATCGGATCGCGGGCGTGCTTGGGTTTGGTCGCGGAGTCTTCGAGCGCGGGCAGATCACAGGCGCAGACACGAAGTACACCCGGCTGTTCCGTTTGCGCCAAGGGAATCTCGTATATAGCAAGCTGAAGGCGTTCGAAGGAGCGATCGCAGTCGTCTGCGGCGAGAGGGCAGGTGCCTTCGTCTCGCAGGAGTTCCCCACGTTCAGAGCGACGCCTGATCTCGACACGGGATATCTGGCGCACATCTGTCGCTGGCCCTCATTCTGGGAGATCCTGGCCGAGCATTCGCGGGGAGTGGGCGCACGAAGAGAACGTCTCCACCCGGATGACCTGTTGGCCACGGAGATTCCGCTGCCCAACATCGAAGCTCAACGTCGCATCGCGGCACATTTGGACGGCGTGCGGAGCACGCTCCACCGTATCGAGCGCCTGCGGGCGACAGCGGCAACAAAGTCGGATTCGCTGCCGTCAGCGCTCGCAACCAAATCCCAGCTATCCGAGGGCGCTCGACTCGCATCCGGCTGGGTTCGGCGCCCGCTCGGAGAGGTTATGGAAGAGTCGAAGGAATCGGTGGAAGTCGCATTGGACGGCCGCTATCCGAACCTCGGCATATACAGCTTCGGACGCGGAGTCTTCGCGAAGCCACCCATCGATGGAATGGAAACCTCGGCAAAACGGCTCAATCGAGTTCGAGCGGCTCAGTTCATCTTCAGCCGGCTGTTTGCTTTCGAAGGGGCCTACACATTCGTGCCTAGCGAGTTCGACGGCTACTTCGTGTCAAAGCAGTTTCCGTGCTTTGATGTCGATCCATCTTTGGCGACGGCTGAGTTCATCGCTGCGGCGCTGCGGAGTCCTCAGCAGTGGCGCGAACTCGCCCGATCGAGCAAGGGTCTGGGCCTGCGCCGCCAAACGATCAAGGTCGAGGCCCTACTCGCCCACGAACTTTGGTTCCCACCGGTCTCCGAGCAACACCGGGCCGTCGACACTCTGCGACATCTCGACAGAGTGCGCGGCTTGCTCGAGATTTCCGATTCCATTGCAGCATCGGTCTTCCCGGCTGCGCTCAACAGGGCGTTCGCGGGACTGGCCTGATAGGAACCTCTGCCCACGCGTTGCCGGCAACGACGACGTGACCGAGGAAGCGCAGGCCCACGGTTCTAGCGGCGATGACCACATCCTGGGTGATCTTGATGTCGGCCTCGCTCGGGCTTGCGTCCCCCGACGGATGATTGTGAGCGAGCGCGAACGCGGTGCCGTCGTGACGGAGTACGGCGTTAAGGACTTCGCGCACTTCGATTGGGGAACGGGTCGCTGTCCCTTGCGAAAGCCGCACTTCATGACGCAACTGAGCGCGTCGATCGCACACGAAGACAACCGCTCGTTCGCGACGGAGCCCGGCAAGACGACGCTGGGCGCGCTGGGCCACGTCAGAGGCGCGAGCCAATCTGACTTCTGATTGGTCATCGAACGGCAACCGCCGTCCGAGTTCGAACCCTGCGACGAGACTGGCGGCCTTCGCAACACCGACACCAGGGAGGCGTGCGAGCTCCTCGACGCTCGCCTCGCTCAATCGACGAAGATTGCCGAATTCCGCGAGCAGATGGGCGGCTAGGTCGCATGCGCTGGTGCCGCTCGTCCCACTTCGGAGTTGGAGTGCGAGCAGCTCGGTGTAGCTGAGCGCCTCCCGTCCCTCAGCCAGCAGCCGTTCGCGCGGACGAGTACGCGTCGGCAGCGTCGACAACGGCCTACCCATGTGCATCCGACCGCCCACACCCAGGCTCCCGCGTGGCCAAGCGGACGCTTCGCGAATACTGCACGGCCGAAACCTAACTCCACCCTGTGACGCCAACGCCCGGCTGATCGCAGTGCTGCTCGCCTCAGCTCGAGATGCTGACCCTGCGCACCACGCGCATGAGATGATTCGCGAGCCCGAGCAACTCCAGGGCCGATTTTGGGTCGTCTCTGACGCCGTGCTCGTGGGCACGCGGGTTGCGGACCCCAGTCATGACCCCTGCGAATATCTGCATGTAGCCGATCTGTTCATCACGCTTGGAGGCGGAGTTGCGGTCGTTCAACAAGAGGATCGGGTCCTGCGCCGAGAAGACGTGGTTCATCAGCTTGGCGCCGTCCAAGTTGGTTGCGCCCGACGCCACCTTCACGAAGTTGTTCAGACACTTGTATGCCTCGAAGACGGCTGAGGCATAGTGGCCATCGAGGAACAGGGCCCGGGAAACAGCTATGAGGTTGTCGTCGTCGACAACCGCGTCGAAGGTGGACTCTTCGTCCTGGGCACTCTCCGAGTCAGCGAACGTTCCGAAGCCGATCTGGCGGACCTCTGCATCGAGGGCTTTGACCGAGTCGAGGGCACGAAGAGCTGCAGAGCGTTTCTCAACCCCCGCCATAGAGGTGTACCGCCATGCTCTTGAAGATCTGATCGATCTGTTCCGCAGAAGCGCTGGGATCGATGTGGATCTGGAGACTGATGTTCACCTCGGGATCAGTTCTCCGGGACCGGTCGAGGCCGTTCTTGGTAGCTGCGTTGCTCTTGGCTCCAGATGTCCTCGTCCTGGATGAAGCGGGCGCATTCGCTCTTTTCTTGGGCGCGTCGCTGGGCTTTGGGGCTGGCTGCGACGGGTCTGCCTCAGTCAACAAGGCGTAGAAGCCGGCCATCGCCCTTGAGGCGCTCGTGCCGGCGCCTGTATTGCGCGAGAACCAGTTGAGGACGCCCTCAGCGTCTTTGGATGGTTCCGGAAACGCTGACCGGAGGGTGTCCGGATAGATATCGGCGACCATTGCGTCGCAAACAGCCGGGTACGAGGAATCGTCCCGCCAGTCCAAGGCTCTGTCGGTCGGAGACCCCTCGTCATCAATTAGCCCTACGGTCCTTAGCGGGCCGATCAGGTTGGCGGCGGACGCGGGTGTCGAGAGGTTGAGAACGGATTGTAGGTAGTCGGCATCGACCTTCTGAGGAATCGACTTCTTGAAGCGATCGCGAAGCGTCCACCAGTTCTTGGTAGGGAGTTTTGGGTAAGACCTCTTCGTGGATGTATCGGCCACGGCGCACCTCCATTGGGTTAGAGCTGCCGGATGCCAATCAACCTACGTGGATCAGCTGCGAAACACAACTGCGAAGTTTCAGAAGTGTAATTTCTTGGCCCCATCTTCTGAGACAGCCGTCGGCCCGTCGCGTAGGAAACCGCGCGGCTACAGGGTTCCGGGGAGAGGTTCCATACGACTCAGGAGACAAGTCTCAGAGGCTCGCGCGCTGAGCCACGCTCTGACACGCCAGACTCTCGTGCTGCTGACCAGCGCGAGCCTCGCGTTCCTTCGTCGCTTTGCGCGATCACGCAGCGCTTGTGCTGGCCACGGTGCGATTATTCGCTACTCGTCAGGGCCCTCGTCGATCCGAGCGCACAGATTGGCCGAGGAGTCTTGGCCTTTGGAGGCGATGCGGAGCGGGTGAGGGGAATCGAACCCCCGTTATCAGCTTGGGAAGCTGAAGTTCTGCCATTGAACTACACCCGCGGGCGAAGGCCAGAGCCTATTCAGTGCTGCTGTGATGGAGGGCGTATGAACCGGTACACGGCCACTAGGGTCGCCCGGCGAAGCATGCGGCATGCATCGGTGGGCAAGCCGACTGCCGAGGACGGAGGGGGCGCGAGGTGATCCTGTCGGATCGGAGCATCCGCGAAGCGCTCGAGAAGGGCCGCATCGTCATCGAACCGTTGGGTGATGCAGCAGTGCAGCCCTCATCGGTGGACCTGCGGCTGGACGCCACCTTTCGCGTGTTCCGCAACCACACCCGGCAGGTCATCGATGTCGTCGAGGATCAGACCGACCTGACCGAGGAGGTCGAGGTCGCTGCGGGCGATGCGTTCATCCTGCACCCCGGCGAATTCGCGCTGGGCTCCACCCTCGAACGCGTCGCCGTGCCAGACGATCTCGTCGGGCGCATCGAAGGCAAGTCGTCGCTGGGGCGTCTCGGCCTGCTCATCCACACGACGGCCGGGTTCGTGGATCCGGGTTGGGACGGCTACCTGACGCTCGAGTTGTCGAACGTGGCCAACCTGCCGATCACCCTGTATCCGAGCATGAAGATCTGCCAGATCAGCTTCATGGAGATGACCACGCCCGCCGAGCACCCCTACGGCGCCGAACTGCTGGGTTCCAAGTACCGGGGCCAGCGCGGCCCCACCCCCAGCCGCTACCACGAGAACTTCCGCTCCCGCCGCATGCTGTAGCTCGCAGCGATGTCGACGCCGGAGTTCAGTTCTCGGCGGCTTCGAGAGCGTCGATGAGGTGAATCGAGATGTCGGCGACCTTGACCTCGTCGTCCTCGACGCCGTGACCCTTCACGCCGTCGTCGATCATGATGAAACAGAACGGGCACGCCGTGGCGATGCGGTCGGCGCCGGTGTCGAGGAGTTCACGCGAGCGCTCGTCGTTCACCTTGGTGCCGACGGTCTCCTCCATCCACATGCGTGCGCCGCCCGCCCCGCAGCACATGCCCTTGGTGCCGTTGCGCGGCGCCTCCACGATCTCCACGCCGCCGAGACTGCCGATCACGTTGCGGGGCGCGAGATACACGTCGTTGTGGCGTCCCAGGTAGCACGAGTCGTGGTAGACGACCCGCTCGTCGAGGCGGGCATCGCTCAAGTCCAGCCGCCCGTCGGCCACGAGCTGCTCGAGGAACTGGGCGTGATGGATGACCTCCCAGTCGCCGCCGTATTGCGGGTACTCATTGCGCAGCGTGTTGAAGCAGTGAGGGCATTGGGTGATGATCTTGCGCACGCCCATGCCGTTGAGCGCCGCGATGTTCTCCGCAGCGAGCATCTGGAACAGGTACTCGTTGCCCGAACGGCGCGCGCTGTCACCAGTGCAGTTCTCACCCGGGCCGAGAATGGCGAAGTCGACCCCGGCGCGCTGCAGCAGCTTCGACGTGGCCACCGAGACCCGGCGGTTCTTGTCGTCGAACGACCCGGCGCAGCCCACCCAGTACAGATACTCGTGATCGAACGGGTCATCGGCGTCGACCACCTCGACGTCGAGACCGTCGGCCCAATCAGCCCGCTCGCCGTTGTTCAGGTTCCATGGGTTGGCGTTGTTCTCCATGCCCCGGAACGCGCCTCCCAGCTCGGCGGGAAACTCGCTCTCCATCAGCGTCAGGTAGCGCCGCATGTCGAGGATCTTGTCGAGGATCTCGATGTTGACCGGGCAGTTCTCGTCGCATGCCTTGCACGTCGTGCACGCCCAGAGTTCATCGTGGGTGATGCGCTCGAACATCGAGTCGGCCGACACGGTGATCTCGGCATCAGTTCCGATCGGCGGTGTCACCGTTCCGTGCTCGCCGGTCGCCGCCATGATCTCGCCGGTCTTCAGCACGATCTCGCGGGGATCGAGCGGCTTGCCCGTGGCGTGAGCCGGGCATACCGCAGTGCATCGGCCGCACATGGTGCAGGCGTCGGTGTCGAGCAGCTGCTTCCAGGTGAACTCATTCACCATCGACACGCCGATGGTTTCGATGTCCTCGGCCTCCATCAGGTCGGGCACCATCCGCATTGCGCCCTTGGGCCGTTCGCGGTCGCGCAGGTACATGTTGAGCGGCGACGTGAACATGTGCCGCAGCATGGTGATGGGCAGCATCACCAGGAAGGCCATGAAGCAGCCCACGTGGGCGATCCACCACACCTGGTGCCAGCCGCGGATGTTGACGAGACCGTCGAACGCCGCCGACAGCGGGTAGCCGACGAACGACCACTGCTCGTAAGCCGGTCGACCGTCGATCACGATGCGCATGGCCTCGGCCACGAAGCCCGTGGCGCCCAGTGCCGCCAGCACCACCAGGATCATCATGTGCTCGGGTCGCGACTTGATCCTGATGCGATACGGGCGGGCCACGTAACGCCGCACGATGGCCCACACTGCGCCGGCGAGGAAGATCACACCGGCGAGATCGCCGACGAAGCTGAAACCCTGGTAGGTGGGTCCGACGAGGAACTTCGCAGCCGTCGGCAGCTGGTGGTTGATCTCCAGCGTCGTGGTGACGGCCAGCAGCACCAGGAACCCGTAGTAGAGCAGCGCGTGCATGACGCCGGCAGCGGGATCGCGCAGCAGCGTCTGCATGAGCACACCGCCGCGGTAGTCGGCCAACCGGCGATGCGCGTTGCGTGTCGTCGTTGAGCGCCGATCCGGCGCGCCGCGCTGCCAATTGAGCGTGCGCTGGGCGAAGTTCCACGCCCCGTAGAGAATCAGTGCACACGTCAGCGCATAGAACGCGAACTTGACCCCGCCCGGAATGTTGCCGAACACCTCGCGATGGGCCGCGTCGGTGTCGTCTCCGAACTGCAGTACGGCTGCCGCAATGCCGGAGGCAGCAGTGACCGCTGCGAAGGCAATGCCGATGCCCAGCACCAGCTGGTGCGGACGCAGGGGTGGCTTGTTCACGCTGGTGAAGTTACTTGACGTCCCCGCGGCGACCCGGAGTCCCGATGCGCCCGCGGTCGGTCGCCGTGCAGCGGACGGCGCTGCAACGAGGTCTCAAACGTTGTGGCGAGTCAGCCGTAGAGCTTGCGGTTCGCCTTGCGGAGGCGGCCGGCCAGCTCTGACAGCAGCTTGTGCGCCACTGACGGCGTGCTGTCGATGATGCCCTTCAACGCGCGGCGAGACAGCATGATCGTCTCCATGTCGGTGGCAGCCACCACCGACGCCGTACGCGGACCGTCATCGAACAGCGCCATTTCGCCGACGGTGTCGCTCGGACGCAGTTCGGCGACCTTGCGGCCGTTGCGCCGCACCACAGCAGTGCCGCTGACGATCACGTAGGCATAGCTGGCGCCCGCGCCGCCGCTGCCCTCCTCGACGATGTTGTCGCCGGCAGTGAAGTCGACCTGCTCAGCGGCACGTGCGATGTGCTGGAGTTCCTTCCTGCTGCAGTCTGAGAACAGATCGATCTCACGCAGACTCTCCACACGATTCGCCACAGACATATCCCGCTCCTTGGGTGAGTGGCCGTTTGCGCTGGGACTGCCAAGGCCCCACGAGCGCCGGACCGTAGCACGCGCCCGGCCCCAAAGACGCGCCAGAGGCTACCGCCCCCGCTGCGGCGATTGCCATCGCAGGCATCGGAACGGACGGTCGAGGTGCAACTCTGATGCCCCGAGGGCGCTGAGAGAAGGCTGCACATGCGCGCTGTCATCGAGGTTGCGTGCAATCCAGCGCGGCGCGTGCGACGCTTGGGGTTGCCAAACGGTTCGAGAATTGCGATCAGTTCGGCGGAGTCGGGAGGACGCAATGGTTGAGGAGTCTGTGGCGATGGTGACCGCGGTCATCAAGCCACACCGTCTGGAGATGGTCCTCGAAGCGCTCCGTGATCTCGACATCACCGGGCTCACGGCGTCAGAGGTTCGGGGATTCGGCCGCCAGGGCGGCCACACGGAGACCTACCGGGGCACCGAATACCACGTCGACTTCATCCCGAAAGTCCGCATCGAAGTGCTCGTCGCCACCGAACTGGCGGAGCGGGTCACCGATGCGATCGTGGAATCCACCCGCACTGAGCGCATCGGTGACGGCAAGGTATGGGTCACCTCCGTCAACAGCGTGGTGCGAATCCGAACCGGCGAACGCGGCATCGACGCCCTGTAGCCAGGTGCGCCCGCGGTGGAGGCGGCTGCGCCCTCTGCTCCTGCGATCCAGCAGGTCGCAACGTCGCAGAGTCCACAGCCGCCGTCACCGCTCGTCGGCTGGTGTCTTCTCGGCGGCGCTCAGCGGAGGTAGCGGTCCTCCACGGCGCAGTGCGTGGCGACAGACAGGTCATCGCCGAGCTCGTACACCAGCGGCACGCCGGTCGGGATGTTGAGCTCGGCGATCTGGGCGTCGCCGATCCCGTCAAGGTGCTTCACCAAGGCCCTCAGGCTGTTGCCGTGGGCGGCGACCAGCACAGTCGAGCCGGCTCGCAGATCTCCGACGATGACCTCATGCCAGTAGGGCAGCATGCGCCGCACGACGTCGGCCAGGCACTCGCCGCGCGGCACCTCGCTGGGCCCCAAGCCTGCATAGCGAGGATCGCTTGCGACGTCGAAGGCGTGCCCGGCGGGCATCGGCGGGGGAGGCACGTCGTAGCTGCGACGCCACAGATGGACCTGCTCGGCACCGTGCAGTTCGGCCATCTCGGCCTTGTTCAGACCCGTGAGCGCTCCGTAGTGCCGCTCGTTCAGGCGCCAGTGACGTCTCACTGGCAGCCAGCTCAGCCCCATCTGGTCGAGCGTCGTGTTGGCCGTCTGGACGGCACGCCGCAACATCGACGTGTGCACGATGTCGGGTGTGATGCCCGCGTCCGCCAGCGCAGCCGCTGCAGCTCGTGCTTCTGCTTGGCCTTCGTCGGTCAGGCCGACGTCCCACCAGCCGGTGAAGCGGTTCTCGAGGTTCCACTCGCTCTGGCCGTGGCGCAGCAGCACGAGCGTGTGAGTGTCGCCCGGCGATGACATGGGCGTGCACGGTAGCCCGCGGATTCCGCGCTCATATGCGGGACTGCAGCGGAGGCGTCAGGACACTCTGCTCCCGCGATCCAGCGGGTCGCCACGTCGCAGAGTCTCCCGCCATCTCCGCTGCCGCGGCGCTCGTTTGGCGCCGCGGTCGGTAGCATCACTGAGAGAAGTTGCTAATGACACACTCAATTTATATGCTTGTCTGCAACACCAATCCACGTGCCGGACCGATCTGGACCGGGACGCCTCATGATGAAAGGCACAGCGATGCCCAAGGCTGTCGGAATTGACCTCGGAACCACGAACTCGGTGGTGGCTGCGATGGAGGGCGGCGAGCCCGCCGTCATTGCCAACGCCGAAGGCGACCGAACGACCCCGTCGGTGGTTGCCTTCGCCCGCAACGGCGAGGTGTTGACCGGCGAGGTCGCAAAGCGGCAGGCGGTCACGAATCCCGACCGCACCATTGCCTCGGTCAAGCGACACATGGGCACCACCTGGGGCAAGTCCATCGACGACAAGAACTACACGCCGCAGGAGATCTCGGCCCGGGTGCTGCAGAAGCTGAAGCTCGACGCCGAGCAGTACCTCGGCGACACGGTGACCGAGGCGGTCATCACTGTGCCGGCGTACTTCGACGACGCACAGCGCACCGCCACGACCGAGGCAGGCAAGATCGCCGGCCTCGACGTGCTGCGCATCATCAATGAGCCCACGGCCGCTGCGCTGGCGTACGGCCTCGACAAGGAAACCGAGGACCAGACGATCCTGGTGTTCGACCTCGGCGGCGGCACGTTCGACGTGTCGGTGCTCGAGATCGGCGACGGCGTCTTCGAGGTGAAGTCCACCGCCGGCGACACCCACCTCGGCGGCGACGACTGGGACGCCGCCGTGGTCGCGTGGCTGGTGGCGTCGTTCAAGGGCGACCATGGGGTCGACCTGAGCACCGATGCAATGGCCTGCCAGCGTCTGCGGGAGGCGGCCGAGCAGGCCAAGAAGGATCTCTCGTCCAAGCAGAACACCCAGATCAACCTGCCGTTCATCACCGCGACCGACAGCGGCCCCCTCCACCTCGACTACGAGCTGAGCCGGTCCAAGTTCGAGGAGCTGACGTTCGACCTGCTGAAGCGCTGCCGGTCTCCCTTCGAACAGGCCATCAACGACGCGGGCCTGGCGAAATCCGACATCGATCACGTGATCCTGGTGGGCGGCTCCACCCGCATGCCCGCCGTGCAGAAGCTGGTGACCGAGCTCACCGGCCGGGAGCCCCACAAGGGAGTGAATCCCGACGAGGTGGTCTCGGTGGGTGCCGCCATCCAGGCCGGCGTGCTCAAGGGCGACGTCACCGATGTGCTGCTGCTCGACGTCACACCGCTCAGCTTGGGCATCGAGACCAAGGGCGGCGTGATGACGCGCCTCATCGACCGCAACACCACGATCCCGACGCGCCGGTCGGAGATGTTCACCACCGCTGAAGACGGTCAGCCGTCCGTGGAGATCCACGTGCTGCAGGGAGAGCGGGAAATGGCAGCCGGCAACAAGACGCTGGGCAAGTTCCAGCTGGTCGGACTGCCGCCGGCGCCGCGGGGTGTCCCGCAGATCGAGGTGGCGTTCGACATCGATGCCAACGGCATCGTGCACGTGTCCGCAAAGGACAGCGCGACCGGCAAGGAGCAGTCGATCACCATCACCGGCCAGTCGGCCATGTCGCCCGACGAGATCGAGCGGATGGTCTCCGATGCCGAGGCGCATGCCGCGGAAGACGCCCGCCGGCGGGAAGAGGCCGAGATCCGCAACAACGCGGACACGCTCGTGTACCAGACCCGCAAGCTGCTCGACGAGCAAGGCGACAGCGTCTCCGCCGACGACAAGGAGCCCGTGGAAGCGGCCTTGGCGGCTGCCAGCGAGGCAATCGAGAGCGATGACCTCGATGCGATCCGGTCGGCCACCGAGACGCTCGCTGCCGCCAGCAGCGCGTTCAGCCAGAAGCTGTACGAGTCGGCGGCCGCGGACACTGCGGCTGGTGCCGACGGCGCCGGTTCTGACGATGATGTCGTCGACGCGGAGATCGTGGACGAGGAGAAGTGAGCCCCTCAGCTTCCGAGCCATCTGCAGCAGCCGCCGAGACTGCCGTCAGCGAACTTGACGAATCGGCCGAATCCGGTTCAGCGCCGGATGGAGCTGAGCCCGATCTCGATGCAGCGGCTGCGGAGGAGGTCGGCGAGAGTCGGGCTGAGCTGCTGGCTCAACTCGATGCCGTGACCGCCGAGCGGGACGACTATCTGAACCAGCTGCAGCGCCAACGGGCGGAGTTCCAGAACTACCGGAAGCGAGTCGAAGCGGAGCGGCGCCAGCAGGTGTCTGCCGGCGTCAGCCGCTTGGTCGAGTCGCTGCTGCCGGTACTCGACGGATGCGACGCTGCTACTGCCCAGGGACACAGCGAAGTGGCCGCGGTCGGCCAGTCGCTCATGGTGGCCTTGGGCAAGGCAGGGCTCGAACGAATCGACGCCGTCGGTGAACCGTTCGACCCCACCCAGCACGAGGCGGTGACGATCGAGCAGGCGCCCGACCCCACCGATCCGGTGCTGGACGAAGACGCCGACTCCCCCGATATTGAAGAAGCAGCTACCGAGGCCGCGGCGCCAACCGACGCCGGCGCGCCGGATCATGCCGACGAGGCCCGCCAGGTCGTGACAGCGGAGCTGCGCAGCGGCTTTCGCTTCGACGGCCGGGTGCTGCGCGCTGCCATGGTCAAGGTGCGCACGGGGTAGGGGGCCACGATGGACCCACGACGCGAGTGGTTCGAGACCGACTACTACGCAGCCTTGGGTGTCTCACCCGACGCGTCGGGCAAGGACATCACCAAGGCGTACCGGAAGCTCGCGCGCAAGCACCATCCGGATTCGAGCGCCGGCGACGAGGAACGCTTCAAGCAGATCTCGGCGGCGTACGACGTCATCGGCGACTCCGAAAAGCGCGCGGCGTATGACGAGGCGCGCCGCTTGGGGCCCGCTGGTTTCGGCCCGCAGATGGGCGGGTTTGCATCGGGGCCAGGCGGCTTCAGCATCCGCATCGAGGATCTCGGCGACCTGGGCGGCATCTTCGGCAACCTCTTCGGCGACGGCCGCGGGCGGGCCGGCCGCGGCGGGCCCATGCCGATGCGCGGTCATGATCTCGAGACGCGGCTCGGCATCTCGTTCCGCGATGCCGTGTCGGGAACAGTCACGGAGGTTGCCGTGCCCGACGCATCGACGAACGGGATGCGGAAGGTCAAGGTGCGCGTTCCCGCCGGGGTTGACGACGGCGGGCGGATCAGGCTTGCGGGCAAGGGTTCGCCGGGTTCGGGCGGCGGCCCGAGCGGCGATCTGTTCGTGCGCGTGGATGTGACACCCGATGCCGACTTCGGCCGTGACGGTCGCAACCTCACCGTCAGCGTGCCGATCACCTTTCCCGAGGCCGTCTTCGGGGCCGATGTCAGGGTGCTGGACTTCGACGGGAACTCGGTGACGCTGCGTATCCCGCCAGGCACCCCGTCGGGCAAGACCTTTCGCGTGCGCGGACGCGGCGTCAACACCCGACGCGGCACCGGCGATCTGCTGGTGAGCGTCGACATAGTGGTGCCGACGCAGCTGTCGTCTGCGGAGCAGGCGGCGATCGAGGCACTGCGCGACGTCACCGACTTCGAGGCAGGGGCAGGCCGGCGGCAGCGCGAGGCCGAGCCGGAACCGGCGACGCTCGCCGACACCGCAGGAGCGAAGCAGTAGCGACGAGGGGACGAACCGAGGAACACCGTCATGAGCGAACAACCCAGGCGAACGCCGTCGGCGTCCGAGCGCAACCGGGCGCTGTATGTCATCTCGGTGGCGGCCGAGCTCGCTGGCGTGCATGCCCAAACGCTGCGGATCTACGAGCGCAAGGGACTGCTGGCCCCTGCGCGCACCTCCGGCGGAAGCCGCCGCTACAGCGACCGCGACATCGCCATGCTCAACCGCATCAGCCAGCTCACCAGCGAGGGCCTCAACCTGGCGGGCGTCAAGCGTGTGATGGAGCTCGAGGAGCGCGTGGCGGCGCTGGAGCGCAAGCTGGCCGACGTGCAAGCCGAGGCAGCCACGCTGGTGGCAGAGACGCACCGGCAGTACCGGCGTGACCTGGTGCCGCTGCCGCAGACCGATCTCATCAGGCGTCCGGGATCGGGGCCGAATCCGCAAGGTTGACTTGGCTGGCCATCAGCCATCGAGTCAATAAAACTGAGTCAATTATTGTCAAGTTTTCTGCTAGACTTGACATCATGAACAGCTCCGCAGATTCCCGCAACCGCCCGCTGCCGTCCAGCCCTCTGACGCACAGGTGCCAAGAGGCTCTGGCCTCGGCGGTGAGCTCGGCGCTGAGCCAAGGTCATCCGGAGGTCACCCGAGCGCACCTGCTGCTGGCGCTCGTATCGCAGCCCGAGGGCTTGGTGCTCCCGCTGCTCACACGCGCCGGCATCGAACCGGCTGCGGTGCGTGCGCGGGCGCTCGAGGCGTTCGAACGTCTACCCCGCAGTTTCAGCACGCAATCCCAGGCGCAGCCCGGACTCGCTCGCGAGCTGGCCGATGCGCTGCAAGCCGCCGATGCCGAGCGCGCCCAGATGGGCGACGACTACCTGTCCACCGAGCACCTGCTGCTGGCACTCGCCGACGACCTTGATGCCGAGCACGATGCGCTGGCAGCTCTGGTCGGCGAGCTGCGCGGCAGTACACGGGTCACCTCACCCACTCCGGAGAACTCCTATGAGGCACTCGAGCGATTCGGGCGTGACCTCACGGCCGACGCGCGCGACGACAAGCTCGATCCCGTCATCGGCCGTGACGACGAGATCCGTCGTGTCATCCAGGTGCTGTCGAGGCGCACCAAGAACAACCCGGTGCTCATCGGCGAACCGGGCGTCGGCAAGACGGCGATCGTCGAGGGCCTGGCCCGCCGCATCGCCGAGGGCGACGTTCCCGAGGGTCTGCGCGACAAGCGAGTTGTCGCCCTTGACCTGGCCGCGATGGTGGCGGGTGCGAAGTACCGGGGCGAGTTCGAGGAACGGCTCGAAGCAGTGCTCAACGAGATCGCCGAATCCGACGGCGAGATCATCACCTTCCTGGACGAGGTGCACACGCTGGTCGGCGCGGGCGCGGGCGGCGACAGTTCGCTCGACGCAGCCAACATGGCAAAGCCGATGCTGGCGCGCGGGCAGCTGCGCCTGGTGGGCGCAACGACGCTCGACGAGTACCGCCAGCACATCGAGGACGACGCTGCGCTCGAACGGCGTTTCGCCCCCGTCTATGTGGGCGAGCCATCGGTCACCGACGCGGTGGCCATCCTGCGCGGGCTGAAGGAGCGCTACGAGGTGCACCATGGCGTGCGCATCACCGACGCGGCGCTGGTTGCCGCTGTCACGCTGTCGGATCGTTACCTGCGAGAGCGTTTCCTGCCCGACAAGGCCATCGATCTGATGGACGAGGCTGCCAGCCGCCTGCGGATCGAGATCGACTCGGTCCCCCTCGAGATCGATGTCTGCGAGCGCCGGATCCGTCAGCTCGAGATCGAGGAGCTGGCGCTGAGCAGCGACGAGAGCTCCAACGGTGCGGGCGCCGACGCCCTGTCGCCTCAGCGGCGCCGCGACGAGCGTCGTGCAACCATCGCCGAGGAACTGGCGTCTGAGCGCGAGCGCGCTGCCGCGCTCAAGGCTCACTGGCAATCCGAGAAGGCAGCCATCGACCAGATCCGGGGATTGAAGTCCGAGGCTGAGTCGCTGGCGGCTGCGGTCGAGCGGGAAACGGACCTCGAGCGGGCAGCGGAGATTCGCTTCGGTCAGCTGCCCGAGGTGAACCGCCGCCTGGATGAAGCTGCGGCCGAGCTGGGAAAGTTGCAGTCCCAGCAGCGCATCCTGCGCGAGGAGGTCGACGCGAACGACATCGCCGAGGTGGTGTCGCGCTGGACCGGGATAGCCACCAGCCGGCTGCTCGAAGGCGAGGCGCACAAGCTCGTCCATCTCGAGGAGACGCTCAGCGGCCGGGTCGTCGGGCAGCACCACGCCGTCGCATCTGTTGCGAACGCCATCCGTCGCAGCCGGGCCGGGCTGAGCGAGCCGGACCGCCCCATCGGCAGCTTCTTGTTCCTCGGGCCGACCGGAGTCGGCAAGACCGAGCTCGCGCGAGCGTTGGCGGAAGCACTCTTCGACGACGAGCGTGCGATGGTCCGCATCGACATGTCCGAGTATCTCGAACGGCACTCGGTCAGCCGATTGATCGGTGCGCCCCCCGGCTATATCGGCCACGACGACGGCGGACAGCTGACCGAGGCCGTGCGGCGCCGGCCGTACTCGGTGGTGTTGCTTGACGAGATCGAGAAGGCCCACGCCGACGTCTTCAGCGTGCTGCTGCAGGTCCTCGATGACGGTCGACTCACCGACGGCCAAGGTCGCACCGTCGACTTCTCCAACGTCGTGCTCATCATGACGTCGAACCTGGCGGTGGACCCAGCGGAGTTCTTCGCACCGGAGTTCATCAACCGCGTCGACGAGATCCTGCACTTCGACGCCCTCAGCCGCAGCGACGTGGCAGCCATTGCCGAGCGGCAGCTGGAGATCTTGCGAACCCGTCTTGCCGATCGTGAGATCACGCTGGACGTGACTGCGACTGCGGCAGAACTGCTCGCCAACCGCGGGTATGACCCTGCCTACGGCGCCCGGCCGCTTCGACGCCTGATCCAGCGTGAACTGACCGATCCGCTGGCCTCCGGCCTGCTCGACGGCACGTTCTCCGACGGCGACGCCGTGACGGTCGACAACATCGACGGCTCGTTCACTCTCAGTGCGTCGCCGAAGGGGGCACGCACCGCGGCCGAGGCACCCGACGGGGCGCAGCCGTGGCCGCAAGCCTCCTGAGCGGCGGGTGCCGACGAGCCGCGCAGGGCCGGTCAGCAGCCTCCTGAACGCCCTGCCGGACGGCCGGATGCACCGGAAATCCAGCGGTCCCGGAGGGGTCGCTCCCTAGACTGATTTGGTGACGACGACAGCGGCCTGCCGGCTGGCGATGGGCTGAATCATGCCCGGCTCAATCGTCGTAGGAACACAATGGGGCGACGAGGGCAAGGGCCGCATCGTCGACATCGTCGCCAAGGAATGCCAGCACGTCGTTCGCTACCAGGGCGGCCACAATGCCGGGCACACGCTCGTGGTCGACAACGAGACGTTCAAGCTGCAGCTCATCCCGAGCGGCATCCTGTACAACCACGTCACGCCCATCATCGGCAACGGCGTCGTGGTGAACCCGTGGGTGCTGCTCGGCGAGATCGACATGCTGACCGAGCGCGGCGTCGACTGCGGGCGCCTCATGCTCAGCCCGGCGGCACACCTGGTGCTGCCCTACCACCAGCTCGTGGACGAGTTGGTCGAGGAGCGGCACGGCCAAGCCGGGCTGGGCACCACCAAGCGGGGAATCGGGCCCGCCTATGCAGACAAGGCAGCGCGAGTGGGCCTGCGTGTCGAAGACTTGCTGGAGCCAGCGGTGCTGCGCGAGCGGCTGCACAACGTGCTCGGCGACCGCAACGACTACCTGCGCCGAGTATTCGACCATCCGGGCATCGATCCCGACGCGCTGGCCGCGCAACTGCTCGACGAGGTCGCGCCGCGCCTCACACCGCTGCTGGCCGACACGATCGGATGGCTGCACGAAGCGCTGCACGCGGGCGAGCGGGTGCTGTTCGAAGGCGCCCAGGCCACGTTCCTCGATCTCGACCACGGCACCTACCCGTTCGTCACGTCGTCGAACCCCGTGGCAGGGTTCGCGCTGGTCGGCTCGGGCATCGGCCCCGGCGCGATCGATCAGGTCATCGGCATCGCCAAGGCCTACACCACCAGGGTGGGTTCGGGTCCCTTCGTCACCGAGCTGAACGGCGAAACCGGCGGGCATCTGCGAGATCGCGGCGCCGAATACGGCACCAACACGAACCGTCCGCGCCGCTGCGGCTGGTTCGACGCGGTCATGGGCCGCCAGGCGGTGCGGCTGAACGCCTGCACCGAGATCGCGCTCACCAAGCTCGACGTGCTCGACGAACTCGACACGATCAAGGTCTGCGTCGCCTACGAGGTGGACGGCCACCGCTACGACTACCTGCCGCACCTGCGCTCGCTGCATGACCGGGCTGTCCCCGTCTACGCCACGCTGCCGGGCTGGAAGACGCCGCTCGACAAGGTCACCCAGCGATGGCAGCTGCCCCGCCAAGCGGTGGACTACATCGTCTTCCTCGAACGCCAGCTCGGCCTGCCGATCCGTTACGTCTGCGTCGGCCCCGGCCGTGAGCAGTACATCCGCTTCGCAGCGTGAGCTGCGAAGCTTGGACCCAGCGCAGCGTGACACACCTTCGCTTCGCCCCGCCTGCGTGTGAGACTGCCCGCCGATGAAGGTCTGTGTGGTCGGTCAGGGCGGTCGCGAGCATGCGTTCGCGTCGGTACTGCGACGGACCGCTGAGGTAGTGGTGACGCCGGGCAACGCCGGCATCGAGGGCAGCATCGCGACCCCGCCCGAAGAGACAGACGCTGATCTGTATGTCATTGGACCGGAAGGGCCGCTTGCAGACGGCCTTGCTGATCGCCTGCGGGCAGACGGCCGCCTCGTATTCGGACCGGGTGCCGACGGCGCCGCGCTGGAGAGCTCGAAGGCGTGGATGAAAGAAGTGGTCAGCGCCGCCGGCGTGCCAACCGCCGCCTACGCCGCGTTCGACAGCGACTCAGCAGGGCGCCGTGCAGCACACGCGTACCTCGAGACGCTGCCACCGCCGTATGTCATCAAGACCAGCGGCCTTGCTGCCGGCAAGGGAGTGCTGGTCACCGAGGAGCTGGCGGAGGCCCACGCCGACATCGACGCCAAGCTGGACGGCACTGCGTTCGGGGATGCCGGCCGCCGCATCGTCATCGAAGAAGGGATGCGGGGCCCCGAGGTGTCGCTGTTCGCGCTCTGCGACGGCCGCAGCGCCGTGCTGCTGCCCACGGCCGTGCGCGATCACAAGCGCATCGGAGACGGCGACACTGGGCCGAACACCGGCGGCATGGGCTGCGTGTCGCCGCTGGCCGACGTCGACCGGGCTGCCTGCGCCGAACTGGCCGCAATGGCGTTCGAGCCGACGCTGGCCGAATTGACCCGGCGAGGCGTCGATTACCGCGGCGTGCTCTACGCCGGCTTCATGCTGACCCCAGGCGGGCCTCGATTGCTGGAGTTCAACGTCCGCTTCGGAGATCCTGAGGCCCAGGTCACGCTGCCGCGTATCGAGAACGATCTCGCGCTGCTGCTGGCGGGTGCCGCGGCAGGCGAGCTGACCGACGAGATCCGAGTCTCCGGCGATGCCATGGTGTGCGTCGTATGCGCTGCCGAGGGATACCCAGCGGCGCCGCGCACCGGCGATGTCATCGACGGTCTCGAACGCGCGCGCGAAGTTCCAGGCGTCACCGTGTTCTGCGCGGGCGTCGGGGCTGGCGACGGGCGGACGGCTCCCTCCGAGTCGCTGGTGACCGGGGGCGGCCGGGTGCTCAATGTGTGCGGTCGCGGGCCCGATGTTGCGGCGGCACGCGACCGCGCCTACGAAGCCGTGCGGCAGCTCAGCTGGCCGGGCATGATCTACCGCACCGACATCGCTGCGGCCGAAGCCGCGGTCGCCGCCGACATCAGCCGATGAGCGCGTCGCTGGGCACCCGCGGCCGCTTCGGACATCGCCCCGTCGCCGACTCCGGGCGGCGAGACTCGGAGGCTGAGCCCGCACAGGGCGAAGCCGCGGCCCGAGCGGCCCGTGAGCGAAGCGAACAGGAGCGGGCCAATATGGCCCGCAAGCTGACGTGTGACAGGGGAATACATCTATGAAGGTCGCGATCTTGATGGGCTCGCCGAACGATGCGTCGAAGATGGCGCCCGCAGCCGAGATGCTCGACAGGTTCGGCATCGAGCATGTGACCGAGGTGATGAGCGCCCATCGCACGCCTGCGGCCGTGGCGTCGTTCGCGACCGGAGCACGCGACGCCGGCTTCGCCGCGGTCATCTGCGGAGCGGGCATGGCAGCGCACCTGGCCGGCGTGGTGGCTGCGCACACCACCCTGCCGGTGATCGGCGTGCCGCTCAGCGGCGGCCTCGCCGACGGCCTCGATGCGTTGCTGTCGACGGTGCAGATGCCGAAGGGCATTCCGGTCGCCACGGTTGCGGTGAACGGCTCGGCAAATGCGGCTGTGCTGGTCGCCGAGATGCTGGCAGTGACCGATGCGGGGCTCGCTGCCCGGCTGGACGAGTTCCGCGCCGCCGGTGCCCGGTGAGCTTGGCGTGAGCCCCGAGGTCGTTCCCAACGTTCTGGCGTCGCGTTACGCCTCGGCGGAGATGGCCGAGCTGTGGTCTCCCCGCCACAAGGTCATCCTCGAGCGACGGCTGTGGATCGCCGTGCTCGAGGCGCAGCGAGAAGCGGGCGTCGACGTGCCAGATGGCGCGCTGGAGGCGTACCGGGACGTCGTCGAGGCGGTCGACCTCGACTCGATCACCGAGCGGGAACGGATCACGCGCCACGACGTGAAGGCGCGCATCGAGGAGTTCTGCGCGCTCGCCGGCTACGAGCAGATCCATCGCGCCATGACCTCGCGCGATGTCACCGAGAATGTCGAGCAGTGCCAAGTCGCCGCCGCGCTGGGCCTGGTTGCCCAGCGCATGGCGGCCCTTATCGTGCGCATCGCCGCGCTGGCCAGTGCCCACCGAGATCTCGTGATGACGGCGCGCACGCACAATGTGCCCGCGCAGGCAACCACGCTGGGCAAGCGCTGGGCCACGATCGGCACCGAGGCGCTGGTGTCGCTCGAGCGCATCGAGGAGCTCGTGGCGCGCTACCCGCTGCGGGGCATCCGCGGACCGGTGGGCACCCAGCAGGACATGCTGGAGCTGCTGGGCGACGACCCGGCGGCCGTGGACCGCCTGGAGCGACGCCTCGCCGCGGAGCTGGGATTCGCCCGGGTGCTCGGCTCCGCTGGGCAGATCTATCCCCGCTCACTCGACCTCGACGTGGTCGCGGCGCTGGTCGGCGCTGCGGCACCGCTGGGCAACATGGCGCTCGGCGTGCGGCTCGCCGCCGGTCACGAACTTGTCACCGAGGGCTTCGCTGCCGGCCAGGTCGGCTCGTCTGCCATGCCGCACAAGATGAACACCCGCTCGTGCGAGCGGATCACCGGCCTCGTGACCATCCTGCGCGGGCATCTCACGATGGCCTCGCAGCTCGCCGGCGACCAGTGGGACGAAGGGGATGTGAGCTGCTCGGTGGTGCGCCGCATCGTGCTCCCCGACGCCTTCTTCGCACTCGACGGAGCGCTCGAGACTGCCTTCAGCGTCATCGACGGCTTCGCCGTCTTCCCGGCCCGAGTCCAAGCCGAGTTGGCCGCGTATCTGCCGTTTCTCGCCACCACCCGTCTGCTCGCCGCCGCCGTGGCAGCGGGCGCCGGTCGTGAGGAAGCGCACGAGCGCATCGGTGCCCATGCGACCGCGGCGGTGCTGGCGCTGCGCGAGGGCACCGTCGACCGCAACGATCTGGCGGCTCGCATCGCATCCGATCCCGAGCTGCAGCTCAGCGACGACGACATCGCCGCGGCGCTTGCGGATCCGGCGTCGTTCAGCGGCCGCGCCGCGGACCAGGTCGACGAGTTCGTGGCCGCCGCGGGCAAGGTGGCGGAGCGGTACGGCGCAGCCGTCGACTACGAACCGGGCGAGGTGCTGTGAGCCGAGCAGCACGTGACGATCAACGACGACAAGAGAGGCAACGTGAGCGAGCTTGAGCTAGTCCACCGCGGGAAGGTCCGCGAGATGTACCGAGTCGACGACAGGCACCTGTTGATGGTCGCCAGCGACCGCATCTCGGCCTTCGACGTCGTGTTCAACGAACCGGTGCCCGACAAGGGCCGCGTGCTGACGGCCATGACGGCCTGGTGGTCGACCTGGCTCGGCGACATCGCACCGACCCATGTGGTCTCCGCCGATCCTGCCGACTTCCCGGCCGCGGCGCGGCGACCCGAATGGGCCGGCCGAGCCCTCCTCGTACGCCGAGCGGAGATGCTGCCGATCGAGTGCATCGTGCGCGGGTACATCACCGGTTCGGCATGGAAGGAATACCGCGAGCACGGCACCATGCACGACGAGCCGCTGCCGGCCGGCCTGCTCGAGTCGCAGCAGCTCCCCGAGCCGGTCTTCACGCCGTCCACCAAGGCAACCGACGGGCACGACGTCAACATCTCGTTTGCCGCTGCCGCAGAGCTGGTCGGCGACGAGGCGGCCGCGACTGCTCGCCGAGTGTGCGTCGATGCCTACAGCACGGCTGCCGCTCATGCGTCCGAGCGGGGGATCATCATCGCCGACACCAAGTTCGAGCTGGGCTATGTCGACGGTGCCCTGGTCGTCGCCGACGAGTGGCTCACACCCGACTCGTCCCGCTTCTGGCCCAAGGATCACTGGCAGCCCGGCGCATCGCCGCCGTCGCTCGACAAGCAGCCGGTACGCGACGCCACCGAAGCCACCGGCTGGAACAAGGAGCCGCCGCCGCCGCCGCTCACCGATGACGTGGTTGCCGCCACCCGCGCTCGCTACATCGAGGCGTACGAGACGCTGACCGGCGAGTCGTTCGACGACTGGCTGGCGCACCCTGGCGTGTCGGCGGGAGCCACCGCGTCATGAACCGCTGGGATGTGCTGGTGGAAGTCTCGCCACGAGCCGAGATTGCCGATCCAGCCGGCACCACGATCGAGCGAGCCCTCGCAGCGCTCGGATTCGCGGGCGTCAGCGGCGTGAGGGTCGGCAAGGCCATCCGCATGGATGTCACGGCTGCCGATGAGTCCGAAGCTCGTTCGGTGACCGAGCAGATGTGCGACCGCCTGCTGGCAAACCCGGTGATCGAAGACGCCCGCATCGAGCTGCGTGCCGCGACGCAGGATCACACCACCTGAGCGCCCCGTGAGTGTGCCGATGAGTGTGCCGATGAGTGTGCCAATGAGTGTGACAGTCGGCGTCGTCCAGTTCCCCGGCACGAACTGCGATCTCGACACGTTCGATGCGCTGTCAGAGCTGGGGGCTCGGACAGCATTGCTGCGCAGTGACGAGACCTCGCTGGGCGGTGTTGATGCCGTCGTCATTCCGGGCGGATTCGCACACGGTGACTACCTGCGTACCGGCGCAATCGCCCGCTTCTCGCCGATCATGGACGCAGTGGCGTCATTCGCGGGTGCCGGAGGTCCGGTGGTTGGCATCTGCAACGGATTCCAAGTACTGACCGAGGCAGGTCTGCTTCCGGGAGCTTTGCGACCCAATGCCGGGCTTTCGTTCCTGTGCCAGCCGCAGCAGTTGATCATGGTGTCGGTGAATCATGTATTGGGACATGGGCTGTCGCCATCGGATGAACTGAGCATTCCCATCAATCATTTTGAGGGGAACTATGTCTGCGATGGCGCGACATTGCGACGTTTGCGCGAGAACGGTCAAGTGGTGATGCGCTATGTCGGCAACCCCAATGGCTCAGTCGATGACATCGCTGGCATTTGCAACGAAACCGGCAATGTGGTGGGTTTGATGCCTCATCCAGAACGGGCAACGTCGGAACTGCTGGGCACTGCTGACGGATGCAAGTTGCTCAATGCGTTGCTCTCTGCGGCAGCGAGCACCCGTCGAGCCGCCGGTCACCGCGCGGCATGAAGATGCGTCTGTCTGCGATGGCTCTCGTTTCGCTCGCTGAGAGCCGGAGGATCTGAAGTGTCAGCCGCCCCGTGTGATGCCCGCACGGGCCAGCATGTCGGCCGGGACGCCGAATTCTCGCCACGTGGCGTACTGGATTCCCTTGCGCTGTCCGTAGTTGGCGGCGTGAGTGACAAAGCCTTCTTCGACAGAGGCCATATCGGGTTCCACCTGCAGCGCTTCGATAGCCGCCTCGACATCCCGGCGCTCTTGCATCAGGAGCAAGCGCTTGATGGGCTTTGCCTCGGCAATCTGGGCATCGATTGCGTCTTTCTTGGCGTTCAGCGACTCCGCACTCTGCTTGCGGCCGGGACGAGGCCGGTGAGTTTCGAGAGCCTCGAGATAATCCCGCACAGCTGCGGCCTCGATGCGACCCGCGGCAATTGCCGCTTTGTGTTCGTCGGACATTGTTCGTTCGCTCATGACGTCTGTATAGCACGACGCTTTCCGGTATCCAATGAACTCGGGTTGATGTGTCAGCAATAGTTTCCGGTACTTCCAGCATTCATGCGGTGCTCGGCCTGACTGATGCCGAATACGGACGCATCTGTGAGCTCTTGGAGCGTGAACCGAATCATCTCGAACTCGCGATGTATGCGGTGATGTGGTCCGAGCATTGTTCGTACAAATCGTCGCGCCGTCATCTCGCTCGCTTGCCCACTGAGGCCCCGTGTGTGCTTGTCGGGCCAGGCGAGAACGCCGGTGTTGTCGATGTCGGCGACGGCATTGCCGTCGCCGTGCGCATCGAGAGTCACAACCATCCCTCGGCCATCGAGCCGTATCAAGGCGCGGCGACCGGAGTCGGCGGCATCCTGCGCGACATCTTCACCATGGGCGCGCGGCCCATCGCGCTCGCCGATCCGCTGCGCGTGGGACCGCTCGACGAGCCGCGTAGCAACTGGATTGCCGAGGGCATCGTCAGCGGCATCTCGGGGTACGGCAACAGCGTCGGCGTCCCGACCGTCGCCGGTGAATTCGTGTCGTGCGAGACCTACCGAGACAACCCGCTGGTGAATGTGGCCGCGCTCGGGATCATGCCGACCGAGCGTCTGGTGCTCGGCCGCGCCACTGAGGTGGGCAGCGCAGCCGTGCTCATGGGCGCGAGCACCGGCCGCGACGGCATCGGGGGCGTCAGCGTGCTCGCGTCAGCAGGATTCGACGAGGCCGACGACGATTCGACGAAGCGCCCGAGCGTTCAGGTGGGCGATCCCTTCGAGGAAAAGCGTCTGATCGAGGCCTGCCTGGAACTGCTGGAGGCAGGCCTCGTGAGCGGCATCCAGGATCTCGGCGGCGCTGGCTTGACGTGCGCTGCGAGCGAGACGGCGTCGCGTGGCGGCACCGGCATGGAGGTGGATGTCAGCGCGGTCCCGCTGCGCCAGCACGGCATGGAACCGTTCGAGATCATGACGTCGGAGTCCCAGGAGCGCATGCTGGCGATCGTCTCGTCGGCCCACGTCGAACAGGTGCTCGAGATCTGCTCACGGTGGGAGGTGAGCGCGACGGTGGTCGGACGCGTGACCGGCGACGGCATGCTGCGCGTGCGCGAGGGGGTGGACGGCGCCGTGCTGGCCGAGGTTCCTGCGAGCACGCTGCACGACGACGCGCCGTCCTACGACCGGCCGATGCGGCCCCCGGCCGATCTGGCCCTCCGGCGCAGTGTCGACCCGGCGGCCGATCCCGCCGCGGCCGGCCCCAGCGACTGTGCCGGCGATCTGCTGGCGATGCTCGCCGACCCGAGCTGGGTCTACCGGCAGTACGACCACCAGCTGTTCCTGAACACGGTGGTCGGCCCGGGCCGTGACGCCACGCTGCTGCGACTGCGAGACCCCCGCAACGGCGCCCCGACCGGTCGCGGCCTCGCCGTGTCGGTGGACGGCAACCACCGCTGGTGCGATGCCGATCCTCGCTGGGGCACCGCCATGGTGGTCATCGAGGCGGCGCTGAACCTGGCCTGTGTCGGCGCCGATCCCCTCGCGCTCGTCAACTGCCTCAACTTCGGCAATCCGACCCATCCCGAGGTCATGTGGCAGCTGTCCGAGGCCATTGACGGCATGGCGGAAGCCTGTGACGCGCTCGGCGTGCCCGTCGTGGGCGGCAACGTCAGCCTCTACAACGAGACGAACGGCACCAATATCAGCCCGACGCCGGTGGTGTGCCTGCTCGGCGTGCATCCTGACCTCGTCCGCCGGCCGGTCGCCGACGAGCTGCCGCCGGGCACCGAGCTCATGCTGCTGGGCCCGTCGGGACCAGCCGTCGGCGACGACGCAGGCACCGATGCCTCCTCGCTGGGTCCCACGTCGTTGGGCGGCAGCCGGTGGGCGTGGGAGCGTCGTGGCTGCCGTGACGGGGCGCTGCCCGGGCTCGATCTGGCAGGCAGCGTCGCAACCGCTCGATTCGTGGCTGCAGCCGTGCGGGACGGTCTCGTGCAGTGCGCGCACGATGTCTCCGACGGCGGCATCGCCGCGGCCATCGCGGAGATGTGCTGTCACGGCGGCGCGGGAGTGCATGCGAGGGTGCCGTCTCTGGGAAGCCCGGCGCCGGTGGAGCGAGCGCTGTTCGCTGAGCCGCCGGGCCGCGTGCTGGTAGCTGTGGAGGCCGGCGATGTCGAGCGTCTCGCGCAAGCGGCCTCATCGGCAGGGCTCGCGAGCCGCCCGCTGGGGTCGTTCGGCGGGTCGAGGGTGCAGATCGGCCGTATCGCCGAACCCAGTCTCGACATCGACCTCGCGCTCGACGACACACGTGCCCGGTGGAGCGGTGCGTTGCCCGAAGCGTTCTCCCAGCCCGTCGAAGGGGCGGCGGCATGAGCGCCGCACCGGAGTGGGGAGCGCACCTCGACGCGGCGAGCGCGCCGGAGGCGGGCGTGGAACTGGTCAAGCCGCGCGAGGCCTGCGGTGTCGTCGGCGTGTACCTGCCAGGCGGGCCCGTGGCCCACCTGAGCTACCTCGGGCTGTATGCGCTGCAGCACCGGGGGCAGGAATCGGCTGGCATCGCGGTGTCCGACCGCACCCACATCACGGTGGTGAAGGACATGGGCCTGGTCGCCAGCGCATTCGACGATCGCGTGCTTGCAGGACTCGAAGGCGACCTCGCCATCGGCCACACCCGCTACTCCACCACGGGATCGAGCTCGTGGCGTGCAGCGCAGCCGTTCTACCGGGGGCTCGACGGCACGGAATTCGCGCTCGGCCACAACGGGAACCTCACCAACACGGCCGAGCTTGCGGCCTCCTCGGGGATGCTCGACGGCGTGGTCACCAGCGACAGCGACCTGGTGGCCGAGCTGATCGCCCAGCGCATCAGCGCCACGCCGCAGATCACCCGCACCCGCCCACGCGAGGCCGTCACCGAGGCGCTGGCAGAAGTGCTGCCCAGCCTGCGCGGGGGCTTCACGTTCGTGGTGGCCGACCGCGACCGCCTGATCGGGGTCCGTGACCCGCACGGCATCTGGCCGCTGTGCCTGGGCCGCCTCGAAGTCGACGAGCAAGCGGGTGACGAGAGCGGCAGGAGCCGACCCGGCGGCGGGTGGGTGCTGGCGTCGGAGAATCCTGCGCTGGAGGTGGTCGGCGCGACGTTCGAGCGCGAGATCCAGCCGGGCGAGATGATCGTCATCGACGCCGCCGGGTGCCGCTCGCTGCGGCCCTTTGCGGGCACGTCGGCAACCGGCGAGGGGGCGTCCCCGCACTTGTGCATCTTCGAGTTCGTGTACTTCTCGCGCCCCGACACCACCTTGGCCGGCCAGAACGTGCATGCGGCCCGCCAGCGCATGGGCGCCCACCTGGCCACCAACGCACCGGTCGATGCCGACCTGGTGATGCCCGTTCCCGAGTCGGGAATTCCCGCAGCACAGGGCTACGCACGCGCCAGCGGCATCGCCTACGGCGACGGCCTGGTCAAGAACCGCTACATCGGCCGCACGTTCATCGCTCCCAGCCAGCACGTCCGATCCCTGGGTGTGCGGACCAAGCTGAATCCCATCAGTCCCAACATCGACGGCCGCCGGCTCGTGGTGGTCGACGACTCGATCGTGCGTGGCACCACCACCCGGTCGATCGTGGACATGCTGCGCGGCGCGGGTGCTGCTGAGGTGCACCTGCGCATCTCCTCGCCGCCGTATCGCTGGCCGTGCTTCTACGGCATGGACACCGGCACCTCCGACGAGCTGCTGGCCGCGAATCGCGACCTGGCTGAGATCGAGGGGTACTTGGGAGTCGACTCGCTGGCCTACCTGAGCCTCGATCAGCTCGTCGAGGCCACCGGCGTTCCCGGCGGCGGGTTCTGCCATGCGTGCCTGACCGGCGAGTATCCGGTGGAGATCGGCGCGGGGGCGCAGGCCGACGTGTTCGGCACCCTCGCCGACGAGCCGAACCGTTCGCTGATCGCGACGGGCAGCGTGCAGCCGGCTGCCGTCGCGGAGTCCATCGCTGGATGACGCCTGCGTCCGTGGACCCGCCCGCCGGCTACCCCCGAGCCGGCGACGCCGGGCCGGTGAGCTACGAAGCGGCGGGAGTGAGCATCGACGCGGGAGACGAGGCGGTCCGGCGTCTGGCGCCCCTCGCTCGCAGCACGTACCGGCCTGAGGTGCTGAGCGATATCGGATCGTTCGGGGCGGTCACGGCCCTGCCGGAGGGTTTCGCCGACCCGGTGCTGGTGAGCGCGAACGACGGCGCAGGCACCAAGCCTCTCATTGCCGCGGCGCTCGGCCGCTGGGACACGATCGGGATTGACGTCGTGGCGATGTGTGTCGACGACATCGTCACGCTCGGCGCGCAGCCGCTGCTGTTCCACGACCAGATCACCGCGGGACGCCTCGACCCTGACGTCGTCGAGGCGATCGTGACGGGCTTGGCTGCCGGCTGCCGCAGCGCCGGCTGCGCGCTGGTCGGAGGCGAGCTGGCCGAGCACCCCGATGCGCTCGCGCCCGGCGACTATGACATCGCCGGCTTTGCCGTGGGCGTGGCCGAGCGCGAACGGCTGCGAGGCCCCATTGCCACCAGCGCAGCGACGCTCGTGGGGCTGGCGTCAGGCGGGCTTCGATGCAACGGCTACAGCCTCGCCCGCCGCGTCCTGCTCGGTGAGACGCCCGATCCGGCCGTCCTGGGTTCGCCGGCCTGGACCCGCGCCGATCACTCGCTGGGTGATGAGCTGCTGAGACCGTCGGTCATCTACACCGGGGCGGTGCTTGCGCTCTTCGACGAATGCGATGCGCTCGGGGCCGCGCACATCACCGGTGGGGGATTGGTCGCGAATGTGGCTCGCATGCTCGGCCCCAACGTCGATGCGTTGCTGCGGCGCGGTTCCTGGCCGGTGCCCAAGATCTTCGACCGCATCGCGGACGCTGGCCCGGTCACGCCCGGGGAGATGGAACGCGTCTTCAACCTCGGCATCGGCATGGTGGTTGCCGTGCCCACGCCGGAGACCGATGCGGCGGTGGCGGCTGCGCACAGTGCAGGTCACGAGGCTTGGGTGATCGGTGAGATCCGCCCGGGCACGGGCACTGCCCACCTGGTCGAAGCAGGCAGCTAGAGCCAAATCGGCGGGCCCAGCCCAATACCCTGCCTGCCCATTATCCGGACAGCGCCCCAGGCGCGCCAGGAGCACCGATGACTGCCACCGCGGGGTCGCGACCCACCGCCGCCTATTCCGCCACGCTCGAGGTCGAGCTGGCCCACCAGCCGGGCACGCTCGGCCGGCTGTGCACGGCGATCGGCGACGTAGGCGGCAACATCCAGAGCCTCGACGGCTTCACGATCACCCAGGGCACCCTGCGCCAGCACATCGTGGTGGACGCGTCCAGCGAGCAGCACATCGTCCAGATCTGCGACGCAGTCAACGGGCTCGAAGGCATCACCGTCATAGCTGCGCTTGATCGCACCTTCGAGCTGCACGAGGGCGGCAAGCTCGAGACGGTCACCCGCATCCCGTTGCGCAACGCCGATGACCTCTCCATGGCCTATACGCCGGGTGTCGCACGTGTGTGCCGGGCGATCGCTGATCAGCCCGAGCGTGTCCATGACCTGACGATCAAGGGCAACACGGTCGCCATCGTCAGCGACGGCACGGCGGTGCTGGGTCTCGGCGACATCGGCCCGGCGGCTGCGATGCCAGTCATGGAGGGCAAGGCGCTGCTGTTCAAGGAATTCGCCGGCGTGGATGCGTTCCCGATCTGCTTGGACGTCAACGAGCCCGACGAGATCGTCGAGACGGTCATCCGGCTGGCGCCCACGTTCGGCGGCATCAACCTGGAGGACATCGCGGCGCCCGGGGCGTTCGAGGTCGAGGAGGCGCTGCGCGCCGCGCTCGACATCCCCGTGTTCCACGACGACCAGCACGGCACCGCAGTGGTCGCTCTGGCAGCGCTCGAGAACTCGGCGCGGATCGTGGGCAAGGAGCTGGCGAACCTGCGCTGCGTCATCCTGGGGGCGGGTGCGGCCGGGGTTGCGACCGCCAAAATCCTGTTGGGTGCCGGCATCGGCGACGTGATCGCCTGCGACCGCAAGGGCACCATTCACCCGGGGCGCTCCGAGCTGAATCACGCCAAGGAATGGCTGGCGGCCAACACCAACACCGAGCGCATCGCCGGCTCGGTGTCCGACGCGATGGCCGGCGCCGACGTGTTCCTCGGGTTGAGCGGCCCGGGGCTCATCACCCGCGACGACGTGGAGACGATGGCGGAGCGCCCGATCGTGTTCGCCATGGCGAACCCCGACCCTGAGATCCTGCCCGACGCCATCGGCGACATCGCCGCCGTGGTGGCCACGGGCCGCAGCGACTACCCCAACCAGATCAACAACGTGCTGGCGTTCCCCGGCATCTTCCGTGGCGCCTTTGACGCAGGCGCCACCGACATCACCGAGAACATGAAGATCGCCGCCGCCGAAGCCATCGCCGCAGGCGTCTCCAGCGACGACCTCAGCCCCGACCTGGTCATCCCCACGGCCTTCGACCGCTCAGTAGTCCCCGCAGTAGCCAAAGCAGTAGCCACAGCCGCCCACAACGACCAAGTAACCCGCCGCTAAACGCCCCGCGGGGACGTACCACCACGGCACCCCTTGAGTTAGCGGCCGAGGGGCGAAGCCCTTCGAGGCCGCTTGTTCCCAGTGGTCGGGACCGGCGTCGATCCGGTGACCTCACGCTTTTCAGGCGCGCGCTCTGCCAACTGAGCTACCCGACCGCGGTCCCGACGGGATTTGAACCCGCGACCTCTGGCTTGACAGGCCAGCGTGAACTCCAGACTTCACCACGGGACCAGCTGTTTTGCTGTGTGCTTTCGCCGACGTCGAGACCGGGATCCCTGCCGATGCAAGCGCAGCAACGATAGCCACCTCGATCGGCAATCAGCGCAGGCGATCAGTCAGCAATCAGCGCTGTCGACCGCGGTGCGCAGCCGGCCGGCGAGGTCGCCGCGATTCAGCACCGAGACTCGCTCGCCGCCGCACCACGCAGACAGCGCATGCAGTTCGGTTGCCAACGCTTCGAGAGCCGCCGTCTCTGCGGCCGCACCGCACGGCCACGATCCCGGCTCCGCCCACGAAGCCGGTACTTCGAGCACGTTGCGCTCCCGGTCGAAGCGCACATCGAGGCGCGCCACGAGCGCATCGTCGTGCAGGAACGGCAGCACAAAGTAGCCGTACTGCCGCTTGGCCTTGGGCGTGTAGATCTCGATGCGGTAGTGGAAACCGAAGAGCCGCTCTGCGCGTGGGCGGTACCAGACCAGCGGGTCGAACGGGCTGAGCAGCACCGATCGAGACCGCCGTCGGGCCGAGCGCTGGCCGGCGGGGACATACCCCGGCCGATCCCAATCCTCCACCGCAACCTCGGTGAGCTGGTCGCTCTCGACGAGCTCCGCGATGCGGGCGGGGGCGATGCGCTTCGGCAGGCGGTGGTAGTCGATGAGATCATCGGCGGTGGCGACTCCGAGGCACCGGGCGGCGTCGGTCAGCAGCGCTCGGTGCGCGTCGGGCTCGTCCACAGCCGCTTCGACCACCTCGCTCGGCAGCACCCGTTCGATCACGTCATAGCGGCGCACGAAGCCAGCGCGGTCGGCCACGCCAACCCGACCAGCCCAGAACAACCACGCCAGCGCCAGCTTCCCGTTGCTGCGAGTTCCCCACGGTCCGCGCACGCCGGGTCCCCAGTCCATTGCCGCATCGACTTCGGCGGTGGATGCAGGCCCGTTGGCGTCGAGCCAGTCGAGTGCCGCACTGATCTTGGGCTGGTTGGCCTGCCCGAAGCGGGCGTACCCGCTCCACATGTCGCCGGCAGCTCCCCGCCGCATCCGCCAGCCGAACAGCGGCCAGTCGGCCACACGCACGAATGACGCCTCATGGCCCCAGTACTCGGTCAGCTCCCGCTCGTCCGCTCGGCGGGCGTACGCAGATCGCTCGAGCAATCCCAGCAGGGCATCGTGCGTGCCGCCCATCCGGGCTCGCAGCACCAGCAGGTGCGAGCGTGCCAGCGCGTTGACGGCGTCGATCTGCAGCAGGCCCATGTGGCCCATGGCCCGCCGCAGATGCCGGACGTCCAGCCGGCCGGACGGCAGTGGCGAGGCGAGCCCCTGGGCGCCGATGGCGAGGCGGCGGGCCGCCCCCAGGCTGAGGCGAGTGAGTCGGGCGCGAGTCACTTCGGCGGCTCGGCGCCCCGGTTGACGGTGCGCGCAATCAATCGGCGCATCGTCGTGCGATGAGCGCCGTCAGCAAGTCCTGGCGCCGCTCAGCGCTCTTCCCGGAAGATGACGTGCCGCCGCAGCACCGGGTCGTACTTGCGCAGCTCGATCCGGTCGCGGGTGTTCGTCTTGTTCTTGCGGGTCGTGTACGTGTAGCCGGTGCCCTCGGTGGACTTCAGCTTGATGATCGGCCGCTTGTCGCTCTTGGGCATCAGACCTTCTCTCCACGACGGCGCAGCTCGGCCACCACCGACTCGATGCCGCGCTTGTTGATCGTCTTGATGCCCTTCGCGCTCACGGTCAGCGTGACCCAGCGCCCCTCGTTGGGCACCCAGAACCGCTTGCGCTGGATGTTCGGCTTGAACCAGCGCTTCGTTCGCCGATGCGAGTGCGACACGTTGAAGCCCGAATGCGGCCGGCGGCCGGTGACTTGGCAGATGTTGCTCATAGGTGCCAGCTCCGCGGGATGGGCTCAACAGCAGCGGACAAGGCTACCGAGCTGTCTCGTACTGACCCACTCAGTCGGTCGCCAATCGGGGAATGATCTCGCGGCCGACGCGTTCGAGCACCTCGTAGCGGGGATCGAAGTTGGGCAGGATCATGATCTGGTCGAGTCCTCGCTCGCCCAGATCCGCCAGCCGTTCGGTGACTTGGTCAGCGGTGCCCACGATGCACGTGGCATCGATGAGCTCGTCGTTGAGGAAACGGGCCTCTTCGGGCAGCACCCAGCAGTTGTGCCCTGCGTGGATCCGCTGGTGGATGCGCTCTGGATCGGTGTCGTCGAGCATGGCGCAGTACTCGTCCCAGACCGCCTCCAGGCGGGCGCCGGGCGACCGGCCGAACTGCCGGTACTGGTCGTAGGAGTAGTGCAGCGATGCCATCGCGAAGGCACCCGCTTCGTGGTGGACCCGCTCGCGCTGGCTGGCGAGGGTCTCGCCGTCGTCGAGGATCACGATGGTGGTGAGCGAGCACATCAGGTAGTCGGCACGGTCGATCGTGCGGCCTGCCTCGGCGGCGCCCTCCTCGATGTACTCCCACACACGCGCCGTGGCCGAGCCGTCCGGCGGCACCGAGAGCACCGCGCCGTCGCCGTAGCGGCCCGCCAGCCCCAGCGAGCGCGGCCCGAACCCCGACACGTACAGCGGGATCTCGTCGTCGAAGTTGACGAAGCCGACGTCGGGCATGATGTGGCGGATCGGCTGGGCGCTGCCGCCGAAGTGATGGGTGGCTTCCTCGCCGCGCAGCAGCGGTCGCAACGCCGCCAGGTACTGGTCGAACTCGGCGATGCGCTGGGGTTTGTGTCCCATGATCCGCATCGCGGTATTGCCGGTGCCGATGCCGAGAAATGTCCGTCCGGGCGCGAGCGCGTTGATCGTCGCGATCGACGCGGCGGTCACCGGAGCGGGCCGTGTGCCCGAGACCGACACGCCGGTGCCGAGACCGATGGTGCTGGTGCGCTCAGCGGCGAGCGCCAGGGTGGCGTAGCAGTCCGACCACAGCATGTGGCTGTCCGCGAACCAGGCATGCGTGTAGCCGAGCTCCTCGGCACGCTCGACGTAGTCGAGATCGCCGATGTGCGATGCGATGCAGATTCCCAAGTCCATGTCTGTTCCCCGTTGTCGACCCCGCCGACCCCGACATGTTCATCCCGGCCGGCGTGGACACGCTAGACACGAACCGTGGCATCCGATGGGGCCAAGTCGTCGAAGAAGGGCCGCAAGAAGGCGGCCCAAGCTCCTGCCGCGCAGCTCACGGTGAAGGCACGCCGGCGCCACATCGAGCGGGGCCGCTATTCCAATGCGCCCGTGGACCGAGCGGCCGGCGGCGTGGTGTGTCATGACGGCGCCGTGCTGGTGGTGCACCGGCCGCGATACGACGACTGGTCATTGCCGAAAGGCCACCTCAACCGGGGCGAGTCCTGGGAGGAGGCGGCACTGCGCGAGGTCCGCGAGGAGACTGGCGTGCGGTGCGCAATCACGTCTGCGCCCTACCCGGTCAGCTACCTGATCGCGAGCGGGATGCCCAAGCTGGTGCTCTTCTACGCGATGGCCCCGACGAAGATGCCCAAGCGGCTCACCGGCGACCCGAGCGAGGTCGACGAGGTGGCCTGGTGGGACATCGCCGACGCCGTACGGGCACTGAGCTACGAAACCGAACGCGATGCCTGCGCTGCGCTCACCATCTCCCACCTGCGCCGCAGCACCTCCGCCGCCGGCTAGTCGCCACCTACACCTTCCGCGTGACGAAGCGTCCGACGCTTTCGCGGCCCGGGGCGCACTCGAGCGCGTGTTGTCATTGAAACACATGGAAACTATTTGAAATTGATTTGAAGACTTGAGATCATCGGCGCCTCGCGGGACCTTCGCAATGGAGGCAGATTGACCGAATTCGAGAGAGTCCAAGAGATGCTCGCGAGGTGGAGGGTGAGCCCGACCGGGGTGCGCTTCTCCGATCTGTCCAAGGCGTGCCGCGTATACTTCGGGGAACCTCGGCAGCGGGGCAGCCACCTGATTTACCGGACTCCTTGGCGGGGCTTCCCAAGGGTCAACATCCAGAGCCACGGCGGAGAAGCGAAGCCGTATCAGGTGCGTCAGGTCCTGCGTGCCATCGACTTGATGGAGACCGGCAATGAATGATCCTGGGTTCCAGTATCGAGTGTCGTGGTCAGACGAGGATCATGCCTGGATCGGCGTGTGCAACGGGTTCTTGCTGGTGAGTCACATTGCAACGACCGAGGCGGATTGCCTCCGCGGAATTCGTGCACTGGTGGACGACATCGTTGCGGACCTGCAACGCAACGGCGAGGCACTGCCTCGGCCACTCCCTTGGGATGCATTCGACGCTCCGCTTCTCGACTCGGCAGTCGGTACGACCAACTGACCACACCGCTCAGCAACTGAGGCACACCGCCGCCGACTAGAAACCGAGGACCTGGTCGCAGCTGTCGTCGCTATGTAGACAATGCGAGCTGGTGCGAAATCTCGCCGTCGTTCTGGCGGAACATCGCCGAGCCCGACATCGACCAGTGCTTCGGGTACAGGTATGACACAGTCACCTGATTTCCAAGAGAACGCAACCGCCAGATAAACGGTTCAATGTCGCTAATGCCCGCTGCCGCGGCCCGAGTTCGAGCCGTCTTCAGCGTTGAGCGCACGCACTCGGCTTTGAACTTGTGCGGGGTCGTGCTGAACGGCACTCGGCGATGCTGCCAGCGCACGAACGGGACCAGCCACGCTGGCCACAACATGATGATTATCAGCAGCACACTGAGGTTGCTGCTGAACAAATTCCAGAACACCAGCGACCACAACGTTGTCGTGTAGCAGAGGAACCAAGCGATGTGTTCGCGGCGGTCCCGAGGGCCCGCGCTCAGCCAACGCCACCAGTTCTTCACACTTGGAAACTACATCGGCGCTTGCTTTCGGCACCCGTCGGCTCGGCCTCTCATCGGTTTCTCATGATCGGCGTTCCAGAATGAGGCCATGGGTGCTGATCGGCCGAGCGGTGCCAGCCCCGCAGTAGCCGTCGTCGACGACGATCAGCGCATCCGAGCGGCATTGCGCCGCGCCCTGCAGCTCGAGGGCTATGACGTGCTCGAAGGCAGCGATGGCCTCGAGGGCGAGGCGCTGGCTGGCCGGGCAGACGTGATGGTGCTAGATGCCACCATGCCGAACCTGGGCGGCTTCGAGCTGTGCCGTCGCCTGCGCGCCGCTGGGAGCCGCCTGCCGATCCTGCTGCTGACGGCCCGGGGCACCACGGCGGATCGGGTCGAAGGCCTTGATGCCGGTGCCGACGACTACCTGGCCAAGCCGTTCGCGCTCGACGAACTGCTGGCTCGGCTGCGGGCGCTGCTGCGCCGGAGTGCCGGAGGCTCGTCGCCGGAGGAAAGCGAACGGCTCGCATGCGCCGGCATCGTGCTCGACACGGCCAGCTACGAGGTGACCTGCGCCGGCGAGCCCGTCACGCTGACCCGCACCGAGCATCGGCTGTTGGAGCTGTTCCTGCGCAACCCCGGCCGCGTATTGCACCGCGACGAGATCTACGACACGGTGTGGGGCTACGACGCGTCGCTGGCCTCGAACTCCCTGGAGGTCTACGTCGGTTACCTGCGGCGCAAGCTCGCGGCTGCCGCAGCTACGGGCTCCGGCGGCCACAGCCCGGTCCAAACGGTGCGCGGCGTGGGATACGTGCTCCGACCCACATGAGCTTCCGTACCCGGCTCGGGCTGCTGGTGGCAGCCTCGGTTGCCGTCGCCGTGCTGGCGGTCTCGGGGGTAGCGCTCTGGATTGCCCGAGCCGAGGCCCGGTCGGCGCTCGACCGCAAGCTGGACGACCGCGTTGCGGTGCTGGTCGCGAGCGGCGGGCGTCTGCCCGAGCGCCGCAGCGTGCAGTTCTTCGGGCGATTCGTTCCCCGGGACGTACTCGCCCAGATCGTGGCCCCGAACGGCGCAGTGGTGTACGCGTCTGACGAGGTGCTACCGGTAACACCCGCAGACGTTGCCGTGGCCAATGGCCGGGCTCGTCGGCATCGAACCGATGTGTCAGCGGACGGTGTACGCCTGCGAGTGTTGACCGTGCCGGTAGCGCCCGTGGGAGCGCTGATGGTCGCCAGCCCGCTCGACGAGGTCGACGCGAACGTGGCGGGCCTGCGCAATGCGCTGGCTGTTGTGGCCGCCATCGGCGTCGCGGGAGCCGGATTGTTGGGATTCCTGGTGGCGGGCCGCGCCATCCAGCCGGTTCGGCGGCTTACCGATGCGGCACGGAACGTCGCGCAGACCCAAGACCTGCACCAGCCCATCGAGCTTGAACGCGACGACGAGCTGGGCGAGCTGGCACACAGCTTCAACGCGATGCTGGAGGCCTTGGCGCTGTCGCGCGCCCAGCAGCATCGGCTGGTCACCGACGCAGGCCACGAGCTGCGGACACCGCTTACCAGCATCCGCACCAACATCGAATTGCTGGCTCGCAGCGAGCAGGCGGCAGCGCCAGCAGCGGATTCTGGCGACGCCCGCGGAGACGCAGTCGTCGCGCTCGATACCGATGAGCGCCGCCAGATGCTTGACGATGTCCAGTTCGAGCTCGACCAGCTCACCGAGCTGGTGAACGAGCTCGTCGAGCTGGCGACCGACCAGCGATCCCAGGGCGAGCCGGAGCGCGTCGATCTGGCCGAGCTGGCTGCGTCGGTGGTGGACCGGCACCGCCGCCGGACCGAGACGGATTTTGTGACAGCGTTCGAGCCGTGCGAGGTGGTCGTGAATGCGGCGCTGGTCGAGCGAGCGATCGGCAACCTCGTCGACAACGCGGTGAAGTGGTCGCCACCCGGCGAAGCCATCGAGATCAGCGTTGCTGCAATCGACCGGGAGGCTCACGTCCGGGTGCGCGACCACGGACCGGGCATCCCAGCGGCCCTGCGTGAGACCGTCTTCGAGCGCTTCTACCGGGCTCCCGAAGCGCGCTCTCAGCCCGGTTCCGGCCTCGGATTGTCCATCGTCGACTACGTCGCTCGCAGCCACAACGGCTCAGCGTCGGTCATCGACACCGACGACCCCGGCACCACCGTCGAACTACGTATCCCGCTGACGGCCGAAGCCGATTCGCCCCCTGCCGACACCAGCTGAACCTCAGGGGTGTGACAGACACTCGGTCATGATGTTGGGGTCAGCAGTTCGGGCCTGGGTCTGGCTCGTTCAGCTGGCCGGGCGGCCAGCAGTTCTTCAGTACGCTCAGCTTTCAATGAGCCGTTGCCACGATCGAGCCGCTCGTGCCGTCGAGACACACTCGCAACGCACCATGCGGCTCGTCTACATGGCGGCGCTGACTGCCGTTCTGTTCATCACCCGCCATAGCACTGATGTCCCAGCCGTCTGGCTAGCGGCCCTGTGGATCATCGCGGGACTTGTAGCATCGCATACCGGCCAGTGGAACGCAGCAGACGCCGCAACGCGCTCGACCTGCGAGACCCAGGCGAGCGACCGCTGCGCCGAGGCGACTAGTCACACCTATGCGATCTGGGCCAACCGCGAGCCGCGGGCGCCGGTCACGCGCCGCCGCGGCTGGCGCGACTCCTGGGTCAATTGCGTTGCTCACGGCCGTCGTCATTGACGCTCACCCGCTCCTGATCCTGGTTTGTTTCGTGATCGCCGTCCTCGGCTGCATCGTCGCAGCACAGTCCAAGCGAGCGATGCCAGATCTGCGACGACCCAGCGACTAGGCATCCGTCGCCGCTCGGGCGCCTACTGGCTGCCGGACACACTGAACCCATAGCCGCACCGGTTGTTTCGCGATCAGCGACGGCTTGCCTGTGATGGGACGATTTCTCTAAACCTGCAGGTCAGAAGCGCGTTTTGCAGTCTAAGAAACGTTCGTATCCTAAACAGCCCTTGCGAGCCTGTCAAGCCATCGTCTCAGCCGTTCGGTCGCTCGCTGTGATTGTGCCCGTCACTGCCGCAATCTCGCGTACTCGCTGAGTTTCTGAAGCTCGTCGCTCTCTCGCGACGACCCGCCCGCGATTCCTCGCGTCAGCGCGTCCCACGCGTCCGTTCTGTCGAAGAAACGAATGATTCCTCGACAGAAAGGGACTGTCATGACCGCTCGTATTGGCATTACCTGGAGAACCGCGGCAGCGCTTGCGGCAGTGGTCGTGCTGTTGCCGTTGCTGGTGTTCGTCGATCCGTCGCCGAGCTCGGCGCACAACCAGACCGTCAGGCGATGCGCCTTTGACCCGTTCGCGGGCCAGCAGTGCTGGAAGGAGTCGGTGAGCCACACTCACACCTCCAACAACTACTCGCCCCCGCCTGACACGTCGCCGCCCACCACGACAGCGCCGCCGCCCACCACTGTGCCGGTGCCGAACCACTACTCGCCTCCGCCTGACACGTCGCCCAGGCCGAAGACGTGCCCGGCGGGAACGACCGGCACCCCGCCGGACTGCCTCCCGGTCCCGTCCGACAACACCCGCCACGCCAATAGCCAGAGGTGCCCGGCAGGAACGACGGGCACCCCGCCGGACTGCCTCCCGGTCCCGTCCGACAACACCCGTCACGCCGACAACCAAGGCGACGGTTCCGACAGCTCAGACAGCAGCGACGGCGCTAAGGACGGCGGCGAGGGAGAGCCTGACGAAAGCGACTCTGCCGAAAGTGAAGGCGGCGACTGCGAGAGCGACGACTGCGGTGATGAAAGCACGTCAGAAGGCGAGCCGGATCCCAGCGATGCCAAGAATCTCCGCAACGCCCAAGACAGCGGCACCACGAGTACGCAATCGGCGTGCCCCACGTTGCTGGGCACGCATCCGCATTTGGACCGTGAGCAGCACCGGCACGAACTGCAGTCCGGCACGATGGCGGACTGCCACGACGCGACACCGGGCCACCAGCACTCCGACGGGACCGAGGACACTAGCGACGGACCAAACTACAGCGGCGCCGGACCCGCTCTTGAGGCGGCACTCGGCCGGGTCGGCGACCTGATCGCGACCGGCACCGCTGAGTCTCTCGAAGCAGCCCGCAGCGCCCTCGACAATATCGCGGCAGACGTGAGAGAGGACGTGCTGCGTGGTGTTGACGCGATCCGACGACTCAACGAAGAAATCGACAAGCTCTGGCGAAGGATTCCTGGACCCGCCAGGACGTTCGTCGAGACCCTCGCCAAGGGTGTGGCATGCGGCGCTTTGGTCGCGGCGGCAGCCAAGAGCACCGTCGCCACCGCAGGCGCAGCAGCCCCGGCGTGGGTCGTGTGGGCCGCCAGCCCTCCGGGCCAATTGGTCCTCGGAGCTACATGTGCTGGCCTCATCGAGGCGGCTGAGGAGATCATCGGCGGCGACGATGACAGTGGCGCCGACGGCGCCGACACGGCGCCGAGCACGCCCGAGCCGACCGACTCAGGCAAGCCTGCGCCGCCTACGCAGTCGGACAGCAATGTCGCTGACAACCCGGAGCCGGCTGACTCAGGCAACCCCGAGTCGATCACGCCGCCGACTACAGCGCCGCCGTCAGACACGGTGACGGAGCAAGACTGGCGCCAGGCACGCGCAGAGTGGAAGCGGGGTCTGCGGCCACGATCTGACGTGGACCTGCTGTTCAATCGCTGGCTCTGCCAGCAGGGTTGGCAGAGCGCCTGCGACCTCGCCGATGGCATCGCCAACGGGCGATGAGCAAAGGAGAAACGGACAATGAGCACGTACTAATGACGGTGGGGGGTTAGGGGTAAAGCCCAAGTGCAAGTGAGGGAACCGCAGGGGCTGCTAGCAGAAGGGAATCCGCCGATGAGCAACGCATACAATCAGACCATGAGCACGGAGCGGCGCCCCGATCCGCCTGTGCCGAAGTTCGGGCGCATGTGGATGATCGCTGGTGCCTCCGCTTGCGTGGCCTCCTTCTTGTGGATCGGGGCCTACCAGACTGGCAGCGTTGTACTGCCGGTAGCTATGTGGGCCGCATTGCTGTCTTTCGGCATCGTGTCGTATAGACGGTTCAAGAAGCGGTATCGCAGCGAGAACGCACCTCGTCAAGGCTGAGTGCCCGGCTGAGCCGGACTCAAGCACCGCTGTCCATCGTGGCTAGTGCTGGCGGCGGGCACGCGCTGAGTGGAAGCGGGGTCTGCGGCCACGATCTGATGTGGACCTGCTGTTCAATCGCTGGCTCTGCCAGCGAGGTTGGCAAAGCGCCTGCGACATCGCCGATGACATCGCCAACGGGTCATGAACAAGGGAGAAACGACCGTGACCACGACGAGTTACTTGATCTTCATGAGGCCAAGTTCATGGAGCACCGGCGGCGCTTGCGCCGCCATGAGCGAAGGAGGCTGCAAATGAACCAATTACAATCCGACGACATGACCACCCCGCCTAGACCGTCGCTGTGGCAGCGCTGGCCGGGCCGGGATCGCCGCGAGCGCACAGTTTGGTTCGTGTTGACACTCGTTGGTGTGTGCGCGACCTCCGTAATGGTGCGCTGGACGATGCTGTCAGGCTGGCCGATCTGGGTCACGTTGCTGTTGGTCATTGCCTGGGGCTGTGTCGTGTTGACCTGCTGGTGCCTGTGGTGCCGGCGTTACACACCTGCTCGCACGCATGAGATCCCAAGGGATGAGCCGGCGCGAGTCGGCTGAAACCACAGAAGTCCGCACAACGGCACTAGCTGCCACTCTGTCTCGTCGTCGCTGGCGAGCACGGCGGAACTGGAGCGGCGTCAGGGGCCTGCAACCGGTCCCTGACGACGTTCTGCTGGTCTGCCACCTAGCGACACGGCCATGCACCCGCACCGCGCAATTGTCATCCGACGACATGACGACGTCGCCGCCATGGACGCGACGGCTGCGCTGGATGATGAAGCCCCGTGATCGACGCCAAAAGATCGTCGACTTCCTCATCATGCTGCCGCTCTGCGCGCTGACTTACCTCGTGGTCAACGACCTCGTTTTGGAGGCGTATCCGGTGCCGCCGTGGTTCACCCCGCTGGCGATCCCGTTCATCGCCGCCACATTGATTGCGCATACTGCTTAGTCCTGGCGGCGTTCGCGGACCGCAGCCGGTTCCAGCGTCGCCGACAGCGCCTGAGCGTTTGCGCGTCGGCTGAGAACCCAGAAGTGCGCACAGCGGCAGCGGCCACCTTGCTGTCGTCGATGTAGATCGTCCGGTTCGTGCGCTGGCAGCGTCGCAGAGTGCCGTTCAACACCACCCCGCACAAGTTCAAGGCCCAGTGCGCGCGCTCAACGCTGGAGACGGCTCGAACCCGTGCTGCAGCCGCGGGCATCGACGGTGTTGAGCCGTTCATCTGGCGGTTGCGTTCTCTTGGTAATCAGGTGACCGTGTCGTACCTGTACCCGAAGCACTGGTCGATGTCGGGCTCTGTGGTGCACCGCGAAAACGCCGGCGAGATATCGCACCAGTTCGCTTCGATCCCATTGAGAAGGCGCTTCTGCAGAGAGGTGCGCGGCGCAGCCGCCTGCGAGATCGCACGTCAATACGGAGGAAACTAGGAGAACGCCGTGAACTACCCTGAGTCCATGAGCGTCGACGCCGAGACGGTGACTCCGCCCACGTTCTGGGAGGCGCTTCGCGAGGAGTTCACCTCGTGGAAGTGCATTGCTATCAATGTGGCGTCGACAGTGGGGTGGCTGCTTGTGTATTACCTGACGGGCAGCATCTTGGCGGTGGTTGCGGTGGCCGTCGCCTTCGTGGTTCTCGGAGTTGCACACGAGTGGGTAAAGAACAGGCGCCGCGCCGCTCGCCAGGCAACGAAGGCTTCGTGTCCCACATAGTTCGGGCGCCGTGGGTGCGCTACGGGCGTCCTAGCACTCGATGAACTCGGGCGCCGAAGACCTCGCGCAACAAGGCATCTGGCGATTCCTGGCGTTGCTCGCCGCCCCGATCTACCTGATCTGGCAGCATCCGGCTGTGCTTGCTGTCCTCGTCGGCACATGCGCTGGCGTCCTATGGCTTGTTGACCGCCGGCGCAGCAGCGACGAACAACAACCTTGATCGTCGCAAGGAGCAGTCCACCGCGAACAACGAGAGCAGCGTCAGGCGGAACGCAGCGACGGGCGCGTGACGAAGCGAGAGCGGGGCTCAGGCCGAAACGTTGCCGATCGTCGGCAACTCATTGGTTTGGCGGATGTGGTCCTGGCCGCTCTTGAGGAGGGCGGCGGCGCTGGAGTGGTGCCAGGTGGTCTTGCCGGTTGCAGTGAGGATGCCTGCGACCTCGAGTGCTGCTGCAATCTCACGCAAGCTGTAGCCCTCGGCATGGAGTTGCCTGGCGAGGGTTCGGGCCTCCTCGGGCTGGCGGCTGGGCCTGCCGAGCTGTTTGCCGTTGCGTTGGGCCGACTGCAAGGCTGCGATCGTGCGGGCGCGGGCCGACCCGGCTTCGTGGGCAGCAATGACAGCCAGGATTCCGACCAGCAAGCGTCCGTCATGGGTCTTGGTGCCCTCTGGAGCATCAAGGGTGATCAACTCCCACCCCAGGCGCTCGGCCCGGTCAAACAGCAGCAGAGTTTCCAGCGTGTCGCGAGCGAGGCGGTCGATGCGCGTCGCGACAAGTGCATCTGCGTCACCGTGCTCGAGTCGTGCGAGTGCGGCGCGAAGCCCGGGCCGTTCGTCAACGGGGACTGCTCCCGAGATTGCCTCGTCGGTGACGCACTCGATCACTCGCCATCCGCGTGCCGCGGCCGCTTCGGTGATGGCTCGGTGCTGGGCGTCGATGCTGAGACCGGAGGCAGCTTGGGTGCCGGTCGACACGCGGGCGTAGGAAATGACCTGCTTCGCCTCCATCGGGTACGTTCGTTCATGCACAAATGGCAACATAGCATCTGCGAATGAATGCTTGCACATGAATGTTTGCAGCAACTCCACTGCTGATGCTCGACACCTCGACGCACTTCTGAGGGAATGCACCTGAGAAGGTGCGGCATGAGTCCCACCACTGCGACCGTGCTGGCGCACCCCCAACGGGATTCGAACCCGTGCCGCCGGCGTGAAAGGCCGGTGTCCTAGGCCGCTAGACGATGGGGGCAGGACACATCAGGCTACGCCTCGCCGCCACATCGGCCAATGGTGCGCGACGCCACATGTGAGGCCGATCCGATGTCCCGAGTGACGTCGCCCGCGATCAGCGGTGTGCGGCGTCGATGAGCTCTGCCAGCAGGCCGCCGAGATAGTGGTATCGAAGCCGCGGCCGCTGGGCAGGATCGTGCGGATCGAGATCGGTCGGGTCCTCTTCCTCGGAGATGTCGAGCTGTGTGCCGAGCACCAGCCGCAGCTCATTGAGCCCCTGCATCCAGGCGATGACCTGTGCATCATCGAGGTGGTCGGCTTCGAGCGTGCCGTCGAGCAGGTCGAGATGCTCCAGCCGCTCGGCGAGCAGCTCGTCACGCATGAGCCGCTGGTACTCCGCGTCGCGGTCGGGGTCTGCGAGGTAGGCCGGGGGGAAGAGACGCCGCAGCGATGGATCCAGGCCGTCGCCGCCGTCACGGGCAGGTGTGTGATCCAGCAGGTTGCTGCGCAGTTCGCCCACCAGTTCGGTGAGCAGCCGCCGCTCCCAGTCCGCGAGGTGGACGCTCACCAGCGAGCCACGGGCGCCGAAGCGGGTGCCGGTCATGTGCCCGATGCCGCCGTCGCGAGACCGCTGCGAGCTGCCAGCGAAGACTCAGCCATGGCTCAGTCGTCCTTCTGCATCGTGGCCCACAGGCCGTACTCGTGCAGGCGGAAGACGTCGAGTTCGGCCTTCTCACGCGAACCCCACGAGACTGCTGCGCGGCCCTTGTGATGGACGTCCAGCATCAGCTCGGTCGCCTTGGCCTCGCTGTAGCCAAAGAGCTTCTGGAACACGTACACGACGTAGCTCATCAGGTTGATCGGGTCATTCCACACCAGCACAACCCACGGCGAATCCGTGTCGTGGTCGTCCTCTGTCGTCGGATCCCGGATGACCTCGGTCTCGGTGACGGCTTGTGCCCGCGGGCCCCACACCACTGGCTCGTGCAATTGCGGCTTCGACCCGGTCGGCGCCGGCGTCGTCGTGGGAGCGGGCGAACTCACGGGTTCATTCTGCGAACGCGCGGCCCGCGATGCCAACCGATTCGCCGACACCGACTTCTGCGGCGAGCACCAGGCGGGTCATCGTGATCGTGAGCAGCGTTGCGCCGACCACATGCAGCGCAACGAGCAGCACGGGCAGCTCATTGAAGTACTGCACGTACCCGATCGCCGCCTGCACGGCCATGACCCCGATCACGATCCGAATGCGCCGGCCAAGCGCGGTCGTTGCGCCGCCCAGAGCAGCGTCCCCCTGCGTCGCGGCCAGCCGTCGCACCCCGAAGGCGAGCAACAACGTCACCGCAGCCAGCACTGCCACCGTGATGCCGTGAATGCGTGCCACCGACGGCAGCGCGTACTGCAGGCGCTCCACATGCTCGTCGCCGCCATGGGGCCCGGTGCCGGTCACCACCGTCCCGGTCCACAGGGCCGCAGCCGTGAGCGTCGCAGCGAGCCATGCGAGTGTCCGGACATGGGTCGGCAGCCGGGCTGCGCCGCCGCCGACGGGCGGCGCCTCCCAGGACGCCCGATGCTGCAACACGACTGCGGCCGACACGAGCACCTGCGACGCCAGGAAGTGCGACATCACGATGGGCGGGGACAGGTGAGTCAGCACGGTCACGGCGCCGAGGCCGATCTGGAACACCACGCCGGCCACGAGGCCCAGCGACCACCACACCAGGTCCGCGCGCCGCGGCCGCCTCCACCACGATGCCGCGACGGCCAGGATGACTGCTGCAGAGACCAGTCCGGTCACGATGCGATTGCCGAATTCCACCCAGCCGTGGAAGTCGGCCGCGGGCACGAACTCGCCGGGCTCGCAGGTCGGCCAGTCGCTGCACCCCAGGCCGCTGCCCGTCAGTCTCACAAGCGATCCCGTGACCACGATCGCCACGAGCGACCAGAGGGCCCAGCGCGCGATCGTGGCGAAGCGCTCGGGCGTGACGTACCGCCTGCGCCCCCGCGGCGACGGGTCCGGCAAATTCACGCTGAAACGTTAGGGGCGACTCGTAGCCTCACAGCAATGCTGGCGGCGCTGCGCCCATCACTGCGTGGATCGACATTGCGGGGATACGTCGCGCTCACCAAGCCGCGCATCATCGAGCTGTTGCTGGTGACGACGGTGCCGCCGATGTTCGTGGCCGAGCGTGGCGTGCCGTCGGTGGCTCTGATGCTGTTCACCGTGGTCGGCGGCACGCTGTCCGCGGCCGGCGCCAACACCTTCAACATGTACATCGACCGCGACATCGATGCCACGATGGCCCGCACGGCCCACCGTCCGCTGGTGGTCGGCACGGTGTCACCGCGCGCTGCGTTGATCTACGGCGTGGTGCTCGAAGCGGCCGCATTCGGGATCCTGTGGTGGGGCGCCAACCTGCTTGCAGCCCTGCTCGCGCTGGCTGCGTGCCTGTTCTACGTGTTCGTGTACACGCTGTGGCTGAAGCGGTCGTCTGCCCAGAACATCGTCATCGGCGGGGCCGCCGGCGCCGCGCCGGTGCTCGTCGGCTGGGCGGCCGTGACCGGCACGCTGTCGCTCGAGGCCTGGATCGCATTCGCGATCGTCTTCTTCTGGACGCCGCCGCATTTCTGGGCGCTGGCCATCCGCTATGCCGACGACTACGACACCGCCGAGGTGCCGATGCTGCCGTCGGTGGCCAGCGAGCGTTCGGTGCTGGTGCAGATGACGCTGCACACCCTTGCGGTGATCGCGCTGTCGCTGTGGTTTGCCGTGGCGGCCGACGCCGGAGGCCTGTACTGGGCAGTCGCGTTGGCCGGCGGCGCTGCGTTCGGATGGCAGCTCGTGACGCTGTGGCGAGCGCTGACGCCCCAGACCGCGATGCGCGTGTTCCACACCTCGATCGCGTACTTGGGGCTGCTGTTCACGGCGATGGCTGTCGACGTGGTCGTCCGGCTCAGCTGGTGATGGAGCCAGAGGCTGAGCCCCGAGGCGAAGCCGTGGCCCGAGCGGCCCGTGAGCCCGATCACATGAGGACGGAAACAAGAACGGGAAGCGACGAGCATCGCGTTGCGAACAATCTGGTTCATGGGCCCGCGGGTCGCTAGAGTGCGCCGTTGGCGTCGCCTCAAAGCGGCGCTGCCAGCCGAGTTCGGGAACCACTTCGCCGCATGACCGACGCCACCACCGAAGCTGCGCATTCGACAGGGTCTGCTGTAGCTCCGCAGGCAGAAGACCCGACCGCGTTCGGTCTGCTCAACACGGCCGACCACAAGCGCATCGGCCGGCTGTTCATCGGATTCTCGCTGCTCTTCGCTCTCGCCGGCGCCGTCACCGATGTGCTGGTGCGCTTCGATCTCGCCTCCGACAGCGGGCATACGGTGCTCAATCTCGAGACCTTCACCCAGGTCTTCATGTTCACCCGCGATGCGCTGGTCTTCGGGATGCTCATCCCGTTCTTCCTGGGCGTCGCGATCTACATCGTCCCGCTGCAAGTCGGCGCACCCAACATTGCCTTCGCGCGGGCGGCGGCCCTGTCGTTCTGGGGCTGGCTGGTGTCGTTCGGCGTGCTGGTCGGCGCATACATCGGCAACGGGGGTCCCGCCGGAGGCTGGGACGAGGGCGTCCGGCTGCACATGCTCGCCCTGGCGGGACTGGTGATATCGCTGATTGTCGGCGCCATCTGTGTCGCCGTCACCACGCTCACGATGCGCGCGCCGGGCATGTACATGGACCGCACTCCGCCGTTCGCATGGTCAGCGCTGGTCACGGCATCGATGCTGGTGGTCAGCCTCGGCGTGGTGCTGGGCCAGCTTGTCCTGCTCTACATCGACCACGGCTACGGCCGCCACTTCCTCGATGGCAACTACGGCGTCTGGCCCCGCATCGACTGGATGTACCGGACACCGCAGCTGTTCATCTATGTCGTGCCGGTGCTCGGCGTGGCAGCCGAGATCATGCTGGCCACCGCACGCCGCTGGGTCTTCGAGCCGCTGGCGCTGTACTTCACGATGGGTCTTGTCGGCCTGTTCGGCTTCGGTGCCTGGGCCAACTTCGGCATCGCCGGCGAGGGCGCCGACGTCGTCGACGGCCTCGAGGGCATCGTGCTGGTCGGCCTCTACGCCGGTGCGCTGGCCGGTGTGGGCGGCCTGCTGGCGCTGCTGGGATTCACCGTGTGGCAGAGTCGAAAGTGGCCGCGGCCCACCACCGCGGTGCTGGCTGCGTTCGGCGCGGGGAAGCTCATCGCGGTAGCGGCCCTGATCGGGTTGATCGGCGCCGGCGTGGATTGGCTGAACATCGCGGGCCGCGGCGTCGACGGGAACGCCCCGCTGCGGTTCACCACCTGGGTCACGGGTCAGCAGAGCCTGCTCATCTACGGCGCCGGCTTGCTTGGCGTGCTGGCGGCACTGCATTGGTGGGCCCCGAAGATCTGGGGGCGGCGGCTGTCGGAGCTCGCCGGATGGGCCAGCTTTGCCGCGATCGGCGGGGGCGCCTTTCTGGCGTGGCTCGGCCCGACGCTGTCAGGTGCATTCACCGAGCAGCCCCAGTTCGTCTACAACGATCCGCAGCTGACCACCGTGTATCGCAGCTTGATCGACAGCTCTGCCGCTGAAGGCCTCTCGGTGGTCGGTGGCATCGGCGTCGTCATCGTGCTGGCCGGAATCGGGCTTGTCGTGCTGAATCTCCTGGTCTCGGTGGGCATGGGCAAGGGTGCCGAAGCCGATACCGACCCGTGGGGCGGCCTCACGCCCGAGTGGCTGCTCGACTCGCCGCCGGCCTTGGGCCAATCCGATTCCCTGCCGCAGCTGAGTTCGGGCACCCCCCTGCTCGATGCCGAGCTCAACGGCAGTGTCGCGCCCGCCGAGCGCGAAGCCTCTGAGGTGCCGGCCTGATGTCCGACACCGCGGTGAGCACCGCCGAAGCGCCCCAGCCCGGGCGCTACACCGTCCCCGGCCCGCCGCCACGCCCGCGCAGCCAGCTCGTCGGCACCGGCTTCGCCATCGCAGCGGGGTCCATGGCGGTTGCAGGCGCGCTGGGCCACTACATGGCGCGTCGCCACCTCCTCGACGACCCAGGGCATGACTGGCTGGCGGGCCAATCCGTGCCGAACCCGCAGCTCGTCTACGCCCTCATCACGCTGCTGGTCTCGGTGGTGACGGCGCACTGGGCGCACTGGGCCAGCCGGCGCGGCGAACGCGGGCACACCTGGGTGGGCATGGCCATCACGCTGGTGATGGGATTCGCCTTCTTCAACATGGTGATGTACAGCCTCAACCGCATGGGGATCGAGCTCGGCGCGGGCGAGTGGGAGAATCTGGCGTTCGCAGTGACCGGGCTCTCGCTGGCGATATTGATCGTCGGAATGTTCTATCTCGGCTTGATGACACTGAGATCGCTGGGCGGCAGCGTCGGCCGGGACCGTTCGACGCCGCTGGGTGCAGCGGTTTTCTTCTGGGACTTCGCCGTGCTTGCGTGGGCCGCCACCTGGTACGTCGTCTTCGTGGTGAAGTAGGGGATCGATGGTCGGCATCGCCAGCAGGTACTTCGCCGGACGCATCGCGCTGGCCGCCGCGGCCGCCGTCGTCGTGGGTGTCCTCACCGGCATGGACGGCACGGGCCACGTGGTCATGTACGCCACGATCGTGCTGGGCGTTGCTGCGGGGGCGTTCGCGCTGCTGTTCAGCTTGGCTTTGACGGTCGGCGACGGCGACTCGCTCGACCGAGAGCATCTGGCCGACCACCAGCCCACGCCGGCCTACTGGCCGATCATGGCCGCGCTGGGCATGGGCGTGCTCATGGTGGGTCTGGTCACCGACTCGCTGCTCACCATATGCGGCGTCGCGCTGCTGCTGATCTCTGCCATCGAGTGGACGATGAGCGCCTGGGCCGAGCACCTGTCGACCGATGCCGAATCCAACGCCGTCGAGCGGGCACGGCTGCTGCGGCCATTCGAGATCTCGCTCTACGGCGCGCTGGGCATCGCCATACCGGTGGTGCTGGCGTCGCGGATCTTCCTGACGGTGAGCAAGACCGCTGCAAGCTTCGTCGCCATCGTGATCGCATCGGTCATCCTCGCGTTCGCGTTCATCGTGTACGCGAAGCCGCAGCTGAGGCGCTCGATCGCCGCGTCCATGCTCGTGCTGGGCGGTTTCGCGCTGATCGTGGGGGGCATCGCTTCGGCCGTCATCGGCGAGCGCGAGTTCCATCACGCCGGCGGCCACGCCGAGTCGACTGATGGACACGGCCCCGCTGGCGACGACGAGTCACACTCCTCTGACGAGATGAGCGAGTCTGAAGGGAGTCACGAGTGACGGGCACCCGTTTCGCTCCCCGATGGCGCCTCGCCGCCCTGGCAGGTGTCGCACTGCTGGTCGCCGGCTGTGCCACCGGTCAGCTCGATGCCACCAAGCCCATCGGCAAGGAGGCCCAGGACATCGACGGTCTCATGCGCCTGTCGGGCTGGATGGCCGTGGGAGTGGGCATCTTCGTGGCGGCTGCCGTCGTCGCGATCATCGTGAAGTTCCGGGCCAAGCCCACCGACGATCCCGACGACCTGCCGCCGCAGATTCATGGCAATCGCAAGGCCGAGATCACGTGGACGCTCATCCCGACGGCATTGCTGGTGTTCCTCACGATCATCACGCTGCCGACGGTGTTCGCGCTCGCCAGAGAGGGCGACGGCCGCACGATCAAGGTCGAAGGTCAGCAGTGGTGGTGGCAGTTCAGCTACGACGTCAACAACGACGGCGACTTTGACGACGCTGTCGACATCGTCACCGCGAATGACCTGGTGATCCCGGTTGGCGAAGAGGTCAACCTTGAGATCCACTCCAACGACGTCATCCACTCGTTCTGGATCCCGCAGCTGAACGGCAAGCGGGACGCGGTGCCGGGTCGCGTACACCACTGGCGGATCAGCTCCACCGAGCCTGGCATCTTCTATGGCGAGTGCGTGGAGTTCTGCGGTCTCAGCCACGCCAACATGCAGATGCGGGCAATCGTGCTGGAAGAAGCCGACTTCGAGCGCTGGCTCGACGAGCAGCAAGCAGGACGTGCTGCGGCCGCAGAGCCCCTCGCTGAAGACTCGGCTGAAGCTGCCGGAGCAGCGCTGTTCGAGACTCATTGCATCAGCTGTCATGTGGTCGACGGGGTGTACGAGAGCGCAGCGGGCGGCAATGCGAACCTCATCGCGGGCATCGCGCCCAACCTCACCAATCTGATGAGCCGCACGGCGTTCGCCGGGGCGCTGTACGAGACCTATGCGCAGGACGCTGACCGCGAGTACGTGCGCGGATCTGACGGCAAGCTCATCGTCAACATCGCTGGGCTGCGCGAATGGGTGCGCAACGCGCCCGACTTGAAGCCTGCGCGCGCGGACAACCTGCAGGGCATGCTGGACTTCTCCGAGGTGCTGACCGATCAGGACCTCGACAACTTGATGGCCTACCTGAGGACACTCGGCAACGAGCCGGTGCTGCCCCGATGAGCACTGCCCCGGGCTGAGGAGGACGACCCGATGGCAATCGTCACCGATCGACCTGACAGCGAGTCGTCAGGCACCGAGCTGGAGCCGGCTGGCGACGGCGCGGCGGTCCTCGAGGACTCGCCCCATACCGGTGTCTTCGCACGCCCGACCCACGCGACGGGCTGGCGCGAGTGGCTGTTCACGGTGGACCACAAGAAGATCGGGATCATGTACGGCGCCCTCGCCATGTTCTGGTTCTTGGTGGGCGGCATCGAGATCGGACTGGTGCGCCTGCAGCTGTGGGCGCCCGACGGCGAGGTGATCAGCGCCGACTTCTACAACCAGCTGTTCACCATGCACGGCGTCACCATGGTCTTCCTGGTCATCATGCCGCTGGCAAACGCGTTCGCGAACTACTTGGTGCCGCTGCAGATCGGTGCCCGGGACGTGGCGTTCCCTCGCATGAACGCGCTGGGCCTGTGGGTCTTCTTCTTCGGCGGAATCTTCCTGAACCTGAGCTGGTTCCTGGGCGGCGGCGCCGATGGCGGCTGGTTCGCCTATGCGCCCAACACCGGCATGGCCTACAGCCCCGGTCACGGAATGGACTTCTACGCCCTGGGCCTGCAGATTGCCGGCATCGCCTCGCTGCTCGGTGCCATCAACCTGCTGGTGACCATCATCAACATGCGCTGCCCGGGCATGAGCCTGCTGCGCATGCCGGTGTTCACCTGGATGATCCTGGTGGTGCAGTTCCTGCTGGTGTTCGCCCTGCCGGTCATCACAGTGGCGCTGATCCTGCTGACGTTCGATCGAACCTTCGACGCCAACTTCTTCAATGTCGACGCGGGCGCCGACCCGCTGCTGTGGCAGCACCTGTTCTGGATCTTCGGCCATCCGGAGGTCTACATCCTGATCCTGCCGGCATTCGGCGTGGTGTCCGAGACGCTGCCGGTGTTCAGCCGCAAGCCGCTGTTCGGCTACCCCATCGTCGTGCTGTCGGGTGCGGCCATCGGCTTCATGGGATGGGGCGTGTGGGCGCACCACATGTTCACCTCGGGCATGGGGCCGGTCTCGGTGGCGGCGTTCTCGGCGACCACCATGTTCATTGCGGTGCCGACGGGCGTGAAGATCCTGAACTGGATCGCGACCATGTGGGCGGGCAAGGTCCGCTTCACCGTGCCGATGATGTTCTCGGTGTCGCTCGTGGCCATGTTCACGATCGGCGGTCTGTCGGGCGTCATGCATGCGATCGCGCCCGCCGACACCCAGCAGACCGACACGTACTTCATCGTGGCGCACTTCCACTACGTGCTCGTGGGCGGCGCCCTCATGGGCATGTTCGCCGGCATGTACTACTGGTGGCCCAAGGCATTCGGCTACCACCTCAACGACCGGCTCGGCCGCTGGCACTTCTGGCTGATGCTCATCGGCTTCAATGTCACGTTCGGTCCCATGCACATCGTGGGCTTGCAGGGCATGGCCCGGCGCCACAGCGTCTATGGGGAATTCGACGGTTTCGAGTTCTGGAACAAGATCGCCACGATCGGCTACTTCTTCATGCTCATTGCCATGGTGATCCTGGCCGTCAACATCTTCCGCACATGGGGGCGCTACCGCCGGGGTCTGGAGCCGGCGGCCGGAGCCGACCCGTGGGACGGTCGCACGCTGGAATGGGCCATTCCCTCGCCGGTGCCCGAGCACAACTTCGACTACGTGCCCGTGGTGAGCGATGTCGACGACTTCTGGCACAAGAAGTACCAGCCCGACGAGACCGGCAAGCTGCGACGGATTGCCAACGGCGACGACATCGCCCAGATCGGCGATCAGCACCCGCACCTGCCGTCGCCGTCGTACTGGCCGATCGTGCTGGCGGCGGGCATGCCGCTCATCGGGTTCGGGCTGATCTACAACTTGTGGATCGCCGGCATCGGGCTGTTGCTGCTGGTCGGTTCCATGTTCGGCTGGACCCTTGAGCCGGCCACCGATCCTGACGCGGGCCACGGTCACGACGACCATGGCGACCACGACGATGGTCATGGCGGCCCCGACGGCCATGATGACCACAACGGCGTGTTGGCCGCCAGCACCGCAAACGGGGAGGCCGCCGGTGACTGATACCCCGACGACCGCCGGCACGACAGCCGCCGTCGAACCGGCCGACGGCGACGAACCGCAGATCGCTTACCCCCGCACGGAGTGGGACGACTACGAGATCATCCCGCCCACCACGAGTTTGTCCAACGAGAAGCTGACGATGTGGACCTTCCTGGGTTCGGATTGCCTGCTCTTCGGGGCGCTGATCTCCACATACCTGCTGCTGCGCAACCGCCAACCGCTGTCGGGCGAGGGGTCGCTGCGGGCCGCCGACCTGTTCGACATCCCGTTCACCTCGGTGAGCTCGTTCGTGCTGTTGATGAGCTCGCTCACCATGGTGCTCGCGGTGTCGGCGATCACCAGGGGCGAGATGGAGCGCTGCAAGCTGTGGCTGCTGACCACCGCAGCCCAGGGTGCCGTGTTCATCGCCGGCCAGGTGTACGAGTTCACGAGCTTCTACCGGGAAGGCCTCGGGTACACCGTCAGCATCTCGTCGTCGGCCTTCTACACGTTGACCGGTTTCCACGGCGTCCACGTGTCGCTGGGCATCATCATGCTGGTCACGCTGTGGGTGATGGTGAATCGGGGGATCATCGGACCTGAGCGGGCGGAGACCGTCGAGATCATCGGCCTGTACTGGCACTTCGTCGACATCGTCTGGATCGTGATCTTCGCGGTCGTCTACCTGATCCCGTGAGCGCGGGAGGAGAGCGATGAGCACCGCCACCGAAGCCGCATCCGAAGAAGTCCACGAGTCCGACGAGGCTCACGACGACCATGACCATGGCCTGAGCGACTTCGGCTACATCAAGGTCGCCCTGCTGCTCGCTGTGCTCACGGCGGCCGAGGTCTTGATCTACTTCGTCGAGACGGGACCGGTCGAAGTCCCGTTGCTGCTCATCCTGATGGTGCTGAAGTTCGAGATCGTCGTGGCCTACTTCATGCACTTGCGCTTCGACAGCAAGCTGTTCACGTGGATGTTCGTCGGAGGGCTGGTGCTCGCCATAGCCGTCTACGCGGCGATGGGCACCTCGATGGTGTTCTGGACAGACCCAGCCGGCTGCGACCTCAGTCCCAACCCCAACTGCTGAGCGTCGCTGCGTGCAGCGGCGCTTGTCGGAGCCGGCCCTCAGCTGCGGCTGAGCTGTTCAACCGGGGCGGCGGTGTAGTCGCCGTGGGGGCCGTCGTGGCTGAGCACGTAGGCGTTGGTGCGGTTCGCGTCGCCTGCGACCGCGATCACGAACTTCGCCGGCTCCGAGACGATTGGCACTAGGCGGTCGGGGTCGTCTGATTCGGCGAACTGCGACGGCAGATCGCCGGCGGCGACCACGTCGGTGAGCCGGGGCCGGCCTGCCGCCAGGTTGGTCCATTCGCCGATGAGCTTCTCGAAGCGCCACGCCGGGATGCGAGCGTGCTCGAAGAGTGCCTCGGCCAGGTTCGCCTTGGTCCAGCCGGCTGCTGCGCAGGTGCGCGCCAGGATCGGCGACAGCACCAGCAGCGGCCGGTAGTGCATGCGCCCGAGCCCGTACAGGTGCCCGAGGTCCCAGCCGGTGATCCGCGCCAGGCCGTCGGCGAGGTACGGCACGATCTCGTCGGGGGTGGAGCCGAACGCGCTGCCGACGATGGCGCCGCTGTTGAAGCGGGCCATGGTGAGCACGTCGTCGTCAGGACCGAAGCCGAATTCGGCGCTGACCGGGTCCCAGCCGATGTCGCCGAGGGTGGCGGCGTCTTCGCACAGCACCACGCGGAACGAGTTCCCGAAGGTGGACTTGTCGTGCTCGGCCGCGGTGAAGCCGAACACGTTGCGCTGGTAGAGCCGCAGCCAGCGGCCGACGCTGGTGTTGGCGCGCACACCGTCGCGCAGTGCACCCACGCCAGAGTTGAAGCCCAGCGCTGCCGCATTCGGACCGTCGAGGATCATCAGCGCGTCGGCGCCGGTGGTGTTGCCCGAATGCTCAGCGCCGTAGTGCGGGTTGGCCAGGATGCGTGCCGCGGCCAGCAGCACACCGAGATGCCGCGGCTCGCAGCCCGCCATGACGGCGTTGGTTGCCACCGACCAGACGGTCATGTCGCGGCCGGTCGTTCGGGCGATGCCCAGCGACTGCTGTGGGTCCAAGCCCGTACCGGCCAGGAATCTCTCGACACGATCCACCGTCGGCGGCATGATCGGCAGCCCGTCCGACCATCCTCGCTCGGCGAAGGCATCGTTGATCTCGTCGACCGAACCGCTCATCACGGTGCTGTACGGGGTCGGATCCAAGGACGCTGGCTCGACGGCAGCTGGACCAACGCGTACCGGGTCAGCAGCCGCGACGTCCGCGGTGGCGCGGCCGTCGGGAGACACCGCACCGTTCGTGACGTTGCGGTCGGTGGACGCTCCGGTCAGCCCTTCGACGACGGCGTCCACGGTGTGATTGACGAAGTTGCTCTCCATATCCGAAGCGGACTGTGCGTCCACGTGGCCCACCGTGATCGCCAGCGGAAGCTCCTCGAATCCGTGGCCCTTCGCGGTCGCGGCGGCCTGGCCGTCGAAGCTCTCGCACACGATCGAGACCGACGGCACCCCCGCGGTCTCGGCTGCTACGGCTGCCCGCGCCACGGCGGGCGTGCAGCTGCCTCAGCAGCCCATTCCCGACACGACGGCGTCGACAGCTCGTGAACGCAACGAGTCGGGCAGTCGGTCGATGACGGCGGCCTCGTCGCCGCCGTGCGTGTTGCCGAACGTCTCGTAGCCCACGAACGTCACGCCCTCGTAGCGGGCAGCGAGCTCGCGTTCGAGAATCGGGAACAGCTCATCGCCGCGGAACAGGTAGTCCCACAGGAACCCGATCCGCTTGCCGGCCAGCGTGTCGAGCCTCGGCGCCAGCTCCCGCTGCTCGATGCCTGACGGCGCTCCCGGCCAGACGACGTCGTAGGACGGTTCGGTCATGGAAGCATCCCCCTACGGTGCCTGCGCGGGCCCGGGGCTCAGCCTTTTGATTCGGGCGCGTCAACGTGGACGGTCACGATATCCACCTCGTGATATTGCTGATGGTTCACCGACGCGGCGTGATGCTGCAGCACTCGAAGCGAGAGATCCCGCTCGACGGGCCGCTCCACGCTGTGGGCATCCAGCACCGCGAGCCGGTCCTCGATGTTCTCCCCGCTGGCGGTGGCCACGAACTCGAGCACGGCGCCGCCGTCCTGCTTGCTCGCTGTCAGCCGCAAGTTGCGACCCTCGCCGACACCTGAAGGCCGTTCGGCGTCGATCAGCGTCAGCAGCGCTTCCTCGGCCACTGCGTCGAGACGGTCTGACATCGCTCGGCCCCAGCCGTTGCGGTCGGCAAAGCGGCCCACGAACACCCGAACCTGAGGCAACTCCGACGCCGCCAGCTCGCAGCGCAACCGCTGGGGACGGGCCCGGGTGATCTCATCGAACAGTGTCAGCACGATGGCGGTGAGCCCGCCGGCAGTCATGCCGTTCTCGAGGAAGCCGCCTGCAAAGCCCGACAGATACTCGGGGAAGATCTGGTTGTTCTGGAAGCCCACGCCGATCCAGAACGAGAAGCCCGCGATCAGCCCTCGGCGGTAGTCGGTGGCGTCGGCGATCACGATCTTCATGCCCACCACGAACAGCAGCGCCAACAGCACGGTCACATAAGCCGCCACCACCGCATCGGGGATCGCCAGCACGAGGGCCAGCAGCTTGGGCACGAATGCCATCACGATGAACGAGATGCCGATCGCCACGCCAACCCGGCGCGCCGCCACGCCGGTCAGCTCGGTGATGGAGATGCTGGTGGAGTAGGTGGTGTTCGGCACCGTGCCTGCCAGTCCCGACAGCAGGTTGCCGGTGCCGTCGGCGGCCACGGCGCCCTGCACGGCCCGGTAGTCGACAGCCCGGGGCCGGCGCCACGACACGCGCTGGATGGCGACCGAGTCGCCGATGGTCTCGACGGCGCCGATGAGCGTGACGAAGATGAACGCGGGGAGCAGGCCCCAGAATTCGGCGCCGAACGAGAAATCGAAGCCGGGCCAGCCGCCGTCGGGCAGGCCGATCCAACTGGCGTCAGCAACTCGGTCGAAGTCGTACAACCCGAAGAACGCCGCGACGATCGATCCGGCGACGATGCCGATGACCGGCGCCCACAGCCTCAGGCTGCCCCTGGCCTTCAGCGCGATGACGATGATGACGCCCATGGCGGCGAGCGCGCTCAGCGGAGCACTCGCCGCTGCACTGCCTTCAGGCGAGGCCGTCACCAGGTCGAAGATGAGCGGCATCACCGTCACGGCGATGAGCATGACCACGGTGCCTGCCACAGTCGGCGTCAGCAGCCGCCGAAAGAGCGACAGCTTCGTCGCGAGCAGGAACTGGAACAGCGATGAGGCCACGACGAGGCTGGCCAGCAGGCCCGGCCCGCCGTCGGTGAGGGCGGTGACACAGACGGCGATGAAGGCACCGGAGGTGCCCATCAGGAGCACGTACCCGGCGCCGATGCGGCCGAACCGGACTGCCTGCAGGATCGTGCTGATGCCGCTGATCGCCGCGGCGGCGAACACGGCCCACGTCAGGTAGGCGTCGGTGCCGCCGGCGGCCCGGACCACGATCGCAGGCGTCAGCACGACACCGGCGATGGCCAGAACTGCAAACTGCAATCCCAGCCCTGCGGTGAGCGGCAGCGGGGGCTTGTCGTCGGCCTCGAAGCGAATGTGGCGGGAGGCGGTCGGTGCATGTTCGGGCATCCGGCGATCCTCGCGGCCGCCACTGGCCAACGCAAGCACCGCGCCGGTAGCTTCGGCCGGCGTGATCGACCTCCGCCGGCTTCGCGAGGATGCCGCATACCGCGATGGCGCTGCCCGCAAGGGCGCCTCGGAGGAGTTCATCGACGACGTGCTCGCGGCCGACGAGACGTGGCGGGCAGTCACCCACCAGGCTGAGCAGGCGCGTGCGGCGCAGAACGCAGCATCGCGCGAGATCGGGCGGGCTGCCCCCGACGAGCGTCCGGCGAAGATCGCCGAGGCGGCACGCCTCAAGGAGGAGGTGGAACGCCTCGAGGTCTCCGAGCGGGAAGCCGCCGAGCGGCGAACTGAGTTGGCGCTGCAGGTTCCCAACCCCGCTGCGGCCGACGTTCCGTCAGGCGGAGAGGAGCACTTCGAGACGGTGCGTGAGGTGGGAGAGCGGGGCGATCCGCCTGCTCACGACCATGCCGAGATCGGTGCGTTGGCCGGCCTGGTCGACTCCGAGAGCGGTGCTCGCAACAGCGGCTCGCGGTTCGCTTACCTCAAGGGCGCGGCGGTGCGACTGGAGTTCGCCCTCGTTCAGTGGACGATGGACTTGCTGGAGCGCAACGGCTTCGTGCCCGTCGTGCCGCCGGTGCTCGTGCGCGAGGAGATGATGACCGAGGCCGGGTTCTTCCCCGCCGACCGTCACCAGGTGTACGAGATCGACGGCGACGACCTGTTCCTGATCGGCACGTCCGAGGTGGCGCTGGCAGGCCTGCACCGGGGCGAGCGGCTGGACCGGGCCGGGCTGCCGCTGCGCTATGCCGGGTTCTCATCATGCTTCCGGCGCGAGGCCGGCACGTACGGCAAGGACACCCGCGGCATCTTCCGGGTGCATCAATTCGACAAAGTCGAGATGTTCTCGTTCTGCGACTCGGAGACGAGCTGGGACGAGCTGGAGGCATTGCGCGCCATCCAGGAGGAGATCGTCGGTTCGCTCGACCTGCCCTACCGGGTCATCAACGTGGCGGCCGGCGACCTGGGTGCTGCGGCGGCCAAGAAGTACGACCTCGAGGTGTGGCTGCCTTCCGAGCGCGCCTACCGCGAGGTCACCTCGTGCTCGAACTACACCGACTACTCGGCCCGGCGCCTCGGCACCCGTTGGTTCGACGAAGACGGCCAAGGGCTGGTCCACACCCTGAACGGCACGGCCTGTGCCGTCGGCCGCACGCTCGTGTTCATCATGGAGAACCACCAGCGGCCCGACGGCTCCATCTCCGTGCCAGAAGTGCTCCACGCCTGGCTCAACTTCACCGAGATACCGGCGCCGGCGTAGCGGATTCGCAGGTGCCGGTCTGGGTCTCGGCGACGCAGGACGCCGGCGCTGAGTCAGTCAATTGAAATGCCTCATCGCCGGCAGCGCAGAATGTGGCGCCGACGACGACGCCTGCGATGACGACCGCAGCCGCAATCGTGCGCAGGTTCCACGACGGTTGCGGAGTCTGCGGCGGTTCGGCATTTCCGGCGGTCTCATCGCCGACCGGTTCATCGGCCACGCCGCCGAGATTATGAGTAACTCGCCGAGCCGGCTTACGCGAGGGCAAGGCCGGCGGCGGCTGCGGCAGTCGCGCCGGTGATGGTGAGGGAGATGTATCCGAGCGCGAGCAGGGGACTGGCGCGGGCCAGGCGCACTGACTCGGGAAGCAATCCTGAGACCGTCGTGAGTGCGCCGAGACCCGCTGTGCCGATGACGGTCGTCGTGGCATCACCTGTGCCTGCCAGCAGGCCGAGCGCGAAGGCGCCCGAGATGTTGATGAGCAGCGTTCCGCCCGGGCCCTGGGCGGTGCTGACTCTCCAGCGCAGCACGGTGCCCGCAGCAGCCGCGATGCAGAAGCCGACGGCCACTGCCAGCGAGGTCATGGCCGGGCTCCGCGTGCGATCGCGAGCGTGCGGCCCGTGACAAACGCCAATGTGCATGCGGCGATCGTCAGGCCGAGCCACGCGAATGCCGTGCCGACACGCCCGTCGTCGAGGTAGGTGGCCAGCTGGAGCGCCAGCGCCGACATGGAGGTGAGCGCACCGCAGAAGCCTGCTGCCAGCCACGGTGACGGCGCGGGGCCGAGACCAGTTCGGGATCGATGCGGCAGGTGTCGCATGCGCTCGTGACGGGCGGTGACCCAGCCTATGAGAGCGCAGCCGACCACGTTGGCCACGAGGAGGGCCCACGCCCCGTCCAGCTGCGTCGTCGCCGCCCATCTGGCTGCCGCGCCGATGACTCCCGCGATGGCGACCGACCCGGCGGTGCGCAGCGTCATCTCTGCTCGCCTGGTGGCGAGGGATCAGCCCGCGACCGAGGTCGCGGGCTCCATCAGGCGGTCGTCGCTGGAGGCGTGGCCAGCCTGCGGCCATGCTCGGGCGGCAGTCGCCAAGCCTTCGATGAGCGCCTCGTGATGGGGCACCCGTCCGGGGCCGCGGAATCCTGTCCACATCGGGCTCTTGCCGCGGATGCGCGGCGGCAGTTCGATCTGGACGCCGCCGCCGCGTGGCAGGTTGCAGGGGTTGCGCGGGTGCTGGCCGGCCAGCGTCTTGGGGATGTCATCGAGACGATGAAGGATCTCGTAGTGCGGCAGTCGCCCGATCAGATGCACCGCGACGTGGGCCGCCAGCGTCCGGTTGCGCCCGCCCAGCAGCACCGCTCGCAGCAGCCGGGGGCTGCCGAATCCGTGGACTGCCACCACGACATCCACATGGTCGAGGAACTCACGCAGCACCGGCGAATCAGCGGGATCGAAGCTGTGGCTAGGCAGGTGCCACTGATCGTCGGGACCCTGCAGGCAGGCATACACCGAGGCGTCGCTGCGCTCGGCGGCCGCCGAGGCGATGTCGTCGGTCACCTCTTCGAGCCAGCCGCCGTGAAAGGCCATGAAGCCGAACCGCGAACGCAGTTGCAGCACTTCGCTCACCCCGGGACGCCCGAGCAATTCGGCGAAGGGCCGCTCAGCGTCGAGCAGCGTGCGGTCCTTCAGGTGCAGTGCCACGGTGGATCAGTTCAGCATCTCCGCGGCACTGCTCGCTTGGTCTGGAGCTGCTGGGTCGCCGCCGCCGTTCTCGGCTGAGGCCGTCTCGCTGCGGCGGCCCGTCGCCAGCATCGCCATGACACCGACGGCGAGCACGATGCTCATGATGATTCCGAGCCGCACGCCGCCGACGGAGGCCACCCAGTTGGACAGGCTGCTGCTCCAGCGTTCGACAGTCACCACCAGCCCGTCGCCGCCGCGGTCGGTCAGGTCGATGAACCAGTACCAGATGGTGAACGCGCCGGCTGCGATCATCAGGATCGCCGCGATGGTGTCGGTGTAGCGCATGAGCACCCGCAGCTTGCTCAGCAGCCAGCCGCGTGCCAGCGCCAGGCTGACGGCCAGCGACGTCAGCACCATGCCCATGCCCAGCGCATAGAGCACAAATGACACGACGCCGCCGACGAAGCTGTCATCGCCGGCGGAGGCCGTGACCACGACAAGGAACGTGGCCAGTCCGCACGAGACCGAGGCCACCGCATAGCTCACGCCGAACAGGAACAGCGAGCGCATGTCCCGCCCGCTCGCCCCTCGCTCGAACTTGGGCAGGTAGGCCGTGAGCCGGAAGCCGGCGAGGATCGCGACGCCGAGCGCGATGAGCCCCACCCCGATGACGATGGCCGCCCACGGCACGTAGTCGCGCAGGGCGCTCAAACCCGCCGACAGCGCGATGCCGACGATGCCGAACACCACCACGATGCCGGTGGTGACGACCGCGCCGGTGGCCAATGCCCGCCCGACGCCTGCACGGGAGCTGCCCTCGCCGGCTCGGCGGTCGATGCCCAGGAAGAACGACAGGTAGGCGGGCAACATCGCGAAGCCGCACGGGTTGATGGTCGCCACGATGCCAGCCGTGAAAGCGAAGGTGAGCCGTGCGCTGTTCACAATCCGCTGTGTCCTTTCTTCGGCCTAGAGGCCGCTGTGTCGATTCTTCGGCCTAAAGGCCGCTGTGTCGATTCTTCGGGCTAAAGCCCGCTGTGTTGTTTCTTCGGCCTAGAGGCCGAAGTGCTCCTCTGCTCGGGTGGTGATGTCGTCGAGGGTGAGCAGGCCGCTGTGGGTCTCGAGGATCTCCCCTTCAGGGGAGACGAAGACAGTCGTGGGCATGCCCAGACCGCCGAAGTCGATGAACAGCTCGCCCTCGTCGAGTCCTGTGGGATAGGTGACGCCCCGCTCTGCCACTGTCTCGATGGCGTCTTCGAGACGGTCATTGGCTGCCAGGCCCAGCACCGCGACTGTCGTGCCGTGATCGTTCCAGAAGCGCTCGAAGTCGGGCATCTCGGTCACGCACGGCACACACCACGACGCGAAGAAGTTCACGATGAGCGGGCATCCCGCATATCCGGAGAAAGCGGCAGGCTCTTCATCGAGCGTCACGAATCCCAGGGCGTGCACGCCGGTCAGGCCCGGATCCACGTCGTGCTCGACAGGACGTACGTCGCCGCACGCCGGTGCCGGCTCGGATTCGGATTCCGCCGCGGCCGCGACCACTGTTGGCGTCGCCGAAGCTGTGGTTGCAGGGCCCTGGACGACGTCTGTCTCGCCGGCTTCGACCTCCTCTTCCATGGCCACCAGCGATGTCATCGCCGGCCGCGCGCCGCCCGCAATCAGGAACACCGCCGCGCCGACCACATACGCACCGAGGAGCGCGAACAGCCAGCCTCGCCAGCCCCCGAGCTGTGCTCGCCAGCGTGCTCGTGCGGGTGCCTCCATGCAGACGTGAGGCTACTTGTGCTCCCTATGACGCCAGATTCAGGGCCGGCACACGACGTGGCTATGCCGACGTCGGGTGAGCACTCGTGTGCAGAATCGCTCGACGGCCTGCCCCGAGGCTGTCAGCCGCCCATTTCGGGCAGCCTCAGTCCAGCGGGGCAGGCCGTCTCGACGAGGCCCGCGGGGACAGTGCAGGCCATGGCGGCCGGGCCTGCCGGAGGGGGTCGGCAAACCCGGCGGAGGGACCCGCCGCAGGGACGGGTCCACTCGGAGGACGCGCCTGAGCAGGGGAAGACTCAGGCGCGGACTAGGTCAGGAGGCAATGGCACCTCCTCGGCAATCAACGGCGGCCTGGGCAGCGTGGGCGGCCGGCCGCGCGGGCGCTTGTCCGTGCACACCCGCCCGTTCTCGAAGAGCTCGCCGCCCCAGACGCCCCACGGCTCGTGGCTCGACTTGGCGGCCTCGAAGCATTCGTCGAGCACTGGGCATGACGAGCAGATGGCCTTTGCCCGGGCGATCTCGTAGAAGTCCTCCGAGAAGAACAGCGGCGTCAAGGTGCCCACGAGGTCGCGGCAGCGACCCCGTGCGCGCCAACCCTCGCTGGTGCGGGCTGGTGAGTTGTCGATGATGAGTTCCAGCATGTGGTTGCTCCTTTGTCGGGTTGGGCTGTCCGAACTCAGCGGTAGTGCGGGCTCTGGGGCGGAACGCAGAACGGCCGCCGGGTTGTCCCGGCGGCCGTTCGGAGAGTTCTGGTGTCTCTGTGGACTACATCAGACACTCCGAAGGCCGCAGGCGGTGGCACTTGGCGGCCGTCGTCGGGTTCGTGCCGCGACCGCGCACCGCGTGCTCAAACACGGCCGGCATGGGACCCATCGCGGTGCGAACGCCGATGACGTTGCCGCGCGCGGGCCGCCACATGACGGAGCGCTGGCCGCAGCGTGCGCCGAGTGCAGGCACCCGTACGCGGCCAGCTGCGGCGCGCGCCGTGTTGTAGGTGCCGAAGTCGGACATTCGAGGATCCAGTCGAACTGTTGGTCGGGGCTGTTGTTCAGCTGCGGGCACCCGACGATACGCCGCAGCGCCCGCTAGAGCACCACTTCGACGCAGGCCGTGTCAAGTTATTTTCCGGCGCGTCTCAGTTGCGCGGGAACTGCAGGCATCTATGCGGCGCGCGCCCGGTCAGCCGAACTCGTATTCCAGTACGTCGTCTGGGCGGCGAGACACGCTCGCCTCGCCGATATAGCGCAGGTGCTCGAGGTGGGCGAAGGTCTCCGACTCGGCCATCGGACCCCACGAACGTTCCTTGAACAGCTGCTTCATGTAGTCCTGCACAGGAGCGCGCCCGAGACGGTCTGAGGAGGTGCGAAGCAGGTCGAGCCGCTCGTTGTGGTGGCGCTTGATGTCGTCGACCCGCCCGCTCAAGTCAGTGAACGGCTGGCCGTGCGCCGGCAACCCCATCGTGACGCCGTCAAAGCTGGCAACCCGGTCGAGGCTCGAGAAGAAATCTTTCAGCGGATCGCGCGCGGTGGTGATGCCCGAGATGTGCGGGGTGATGGTCGGCAGCACGTGGTCGCCGCAGATCATCAGCCCGCCTTCGGGATCGAACAGGCACAGGTGGTCGATGGTGTGACCGGGGGTGTGCACCGCCACGAACTCCCGGCGGGCCAGCTTGATCCGATCGGCGTCCTGGACTCGATGGGTGGGATGCGGGGTGGCGAACCAGCGACCGCCCCAGCCGTTGCGCATCGCCCAGTAGCCGACCTTGGCGCGCAACGGCATCTTGTATCGCTGACCGCCCCACGGCGTGGGTCCGCCGGGACCGGTGTCACGCCCGCTGTACACCGGATCAGCGATGAGCTCGTTGTTCTCGCCGTCGGACGACACCGGCGCCAGGGCTTCCTCGTCCTCGTCGGCGGTGTCCCACCACAGGCGGAATCGACGGTGGGTGACCACATCGGCGCCGTACTCACGGTGGAAGCGCCCGGCGGCGCCGAAGTGATCCGGGTGACTGTGGGTGACGATGATGGAGTGGACTCGCTCGGGCGGCACCTCCGCCTCGGCCAGACCTGCCATCAGCGCCTTCCAGTTGGCGGGCCCGGGCAGTCCCGGATCCACGAGTGCGGCGCCGCGGTCGTCATCGAGGATGTAGCAGTTGACGTGCCCGAGACCCGGCATCGACATCGGCAGCTGCAGCCGCCGCACATCGGGAGCGAGCTCGGTGATCTTGCCGTCGGGCGGCATCTGCTCTTCGCGAGTCGGGCGCGACACGCGAGGCAGGCTAGCGAACTGCCCCAACCTTCTAAGGAGCGTTCGATTCTGTGTCCGGTTCCGGCGCCGATCCGACGACCAGCTTGTTCGCATCGCCCCGCAGCCATTCGGTGCGGTAGTAGCGGAGTTCGTCGATGCTCTCGAGCACGTCGTCGAGGGCTCGGTGTTTGGTGGTGCCGGCGCGCGATCTGCTGAGGTCAGCCCACGCTTGGGCCACCTCTGGCTGCCAGCGCTTGAGGAGCTCCTTGATGGTGGACACATCGATGACCCGGTAGTGCAGGTGCTGCTCGAGCGCCGGCATGTACTGGTCCAAGAAGCGACGGTCGGTGCCGATGGAGTTGCCGCACAGCGGCACGGTGCCCGGCTCGGGAACGTGCTCGGTGATGAACGAGAGCGTGCGTTCTTGCGCGTCGGCGACGGTGATGTTCGATGCTGCGATCTCGTCGAGCAATCCTGTGGCTTCGTGCAATTTGCGGACCTCGGCATCCATCGCATCGAGATCTGCTTGCGAAGCGCCGATCACCAGCGACGGACCGGTGGCGACAATCTCGAGCGAGTCGTCGGTGATCACGGTCGCAATCTCCACGATGCGATGGCGGCGATGATCCAGCCCGGTCATCTCGAGGTCCAGCCAGACCAGCACGGCGGCCATGGTAGAGGCGACGCGATGGGCGGACCTTCTCGTCGCGCTGGCTGTTGTTGCCCGCTCTTGTTCGCTCCGCTCACGGGCCGCTCGGGCCACGGCTTCGCCTGCCGGCTCAGCCTCTTGGGCACGCCCCAAGCTGCTGGCCGCAATAGCGTTCCATCGATGAGGGTCGTGTTGGGACGCCGGCAGGCGCGCCGTGCTCAGCGATCTCGCGGCGGATCGCGGCGGCGCCTTGTTTCCGGCGGACTTGAGCCAGTAGAGCGGCTCATCGCCGGCCTCACGGTGCTCGCGGTCATCTTGGCAGCCGGCACGACGGGCTATGTGCTGCTCGGCCTCGGTCTGCTCGACGCGCTGTACCAGACGGTCATCACCGTCTCGACGGTCGGTTACAGCGATCCAGCGGGCACAGGAGGGCGCTACCAGATCTTCACGATCGCCCTCATCCTGCTCGGGACCGGCACGTCGCTGTACACCGTCGGCGTTGTCATTGAAATGCTGTTCGAGGGACGGCTCGACGACCACATCAGGAGGCGGCGCATGCAGCGTTCCATCGACAGTCTTTCGGGCCACGCGGTGGTCTGCGGTTACGGCCAGGTCGGTCGGGCCATCGCCGCGGCAATGATCGACGCAGGCACCGATGTGGTGCTCATCGACCGCGACGCCGACGTCGATCCTGGCGACCTGCACTTGGTGCCCGGCGACGCCACCCACGACAGCACGCTGCGGAACGCCGGGCTCGAGCGGGCCAGTTCGCTGGTGGTGGCCTTGGACTCCGATGCCGACAATCTCTATGTCGCCTTGAGCGCCCGCGCCCTGTGTCCCGAGCTGTTCATCGTGGCGAGAGCGAATTCGGGTGACGCGTTGCCGAAGCTGCAACAAGCCGGAGCTGATCGCGTGATCAACCCGCACCAGATCGGCGGAGCGCACATGGCCGAGGCTGCACTGCGTCAGGACGCAGCCGACGACGGCGAGCGCTAGTCGCCCACGAGGTGCAAGGCGCGGCGAGTCTGCTCGATGCGCTCGTACCCCTCGGTGTCGGCGAGGTAGCGACGCTTTGCCAGCCGCGCCCGCGCGCGGCGTCTGCGAGTCTTCACGGCATCGGCACTTGCGGTCCTTCGGGCAGCGCCTGCCACAGCTAGACCGCGGGCCGTTAGCCCGGTGGACGGAGGCCGGGATGGCGCCTTGGCCGTGTGATCGATCTCAAACTCGAACTGAGACATATCGAACAGGGTGAGCGGTGGCTGCGTTGGCGGCTTCGTGGCCATGCCGACATGGCTACAGACGGGGTGTGACATTCGAAGCGAACGATCCGCAGCTTCAGCGGCCAGAGTGTCCGAACCCTCCGAGCCCCCGCTCGGTGTCGTCGAGCGAATCGACCTCGTCCCATTCGGCTTGCTCGATGCGTTGGATCACCAGTTGGGCGATCCGGTCACCGCGCTGGATTTCGTAGGACTCGTTGGGATCGGTGTTCAGCAGCAGCACACGCAGCTCGTCGCGATAGCCGCTGTCGATCAGTCCGGGCGAGTTCACGCACGTGATCCCGTGCCGCCACGCCAACCCGCTGCGCGGCTGGACGAATCCGGCATAGCCCGGCGGGATGGCCACTGCGATACCGGTGCGGATCATGGCCCGGCCGCCGCCAGCGGCGAGAGAGACCGACTCGGCCGCGAGCAGGTCACAGCCCGCATCGCCCGGCTTGGCATATGCCGGCAGCGGCAAGTCGGGGTCAAAGCGTCGAATGGGCACAACCACCACGTCGAGCACTGTAGGAGAGGTGGGGCACGGCGAGTGCGGCGGGGGGTAGGTCGCCCGGGGCTCGAACCCGGCACCTTGGGATTGATGCGGGCCTGCTCTGCCCGATGAGCTATTGGCCCTGGTGCGGCGGCGTGTATTCGGGGGGTAGGCCGCCCGGGGCTAGAACCCGGCACCTTGGGATTAAAAGTCCCCTGCTCTACCCGATGAGCTAGCGGCCCCACATCCGAGAGCATCCCTGCGGCGCTCCGGCACTCGCCTCGAGGCTAGAGCGGGATGTACCGATCCGGTCCGGTGCGCGGCCCTAGCCTTGCGGCGGTGCCCGACGAGCCGTCTCCAGCCGATCCGCACAACCCTGCAGAGTTGCTGACTGACGACGAGCTCGATGCGATCGAAGACGACCTCGCACGGGCAGATCGAACCCTGAGCCTGCTCGCTGACGACGACGTAGACCCGGTGGCTGCGTCTGGCTGGATCGCTGCGCCCTTGGAACCCGACACCCAGGACGCGACAGACGTGGCTACTCGATCATGAGGTCGATGTCACTCGAAACGAGCTCGACCCGGTTGCGCGGCTCCAGCTGATCCCAGCTCCAATTCGCGTCCGCGGCGGCGCCGTCCAGCCAGAACCAGCGACCAGCGAGATTGGGCACACGCTCGTCGCCGAGCCCGACGCGCGCGTCGATCGTCTTGAGCACGCCCGCATGACCCACGAGCAGCACGCGACCGCAGACCGAGAGGTGGCGGCGCAGGGCCGGCAGCAGCCGGCGAGCGATGCTCTCCTCAGACTCAAAACCGGGCGGCCACCTCCGAGCCGCGACATCGCCCGGCCAGCCTTCGTCGATCTCGGCCCGGGTGAGACCCTCCCACGGACCCGCACTGCGCTCGCGCAACGACTCGTCGGCGACCACCTCGCTGACGCCGAGCTGTTTCGCGATGATCTCGGCCGTCCGGCGCGCCCGCTGCAAGTCGCTCGAGACGATCAGGTCGAAGGGCGGCAGATCGAAGGCATGCCGGGCGGTGTGCAGATCGTGACCGCGCATCGCGGGCGTGCGCCAGCTGTTGTCCGACTCGGCGAGCCGTCTCGCCAAGGCATCAGCAGCGATCTCAGCCTGGCGCTCACCCAGATCCGTCAGCGGCGGATCAGCCTGTCCCTGCCAGCGCCCTCGCAGATTCCATTCGGACTGCCCGTGGCGGACCGCCAGCAACTCTGAATGCTGTGTCACGGCGCCTGACCGTAGCTGGCCTGACCTGCACAGATGGGTAGCATCGCAGCGATGCCCACCGTCACGATCCGCCTGTTCGCGGGGGCGCGCGAGGCGGCCGGTGTCGGCACTACGCAAACCGAGGCGTCATCGGTCGCGGATGCGCTGGACTGGGCCAAGTCACACTTCGGCGAGAGTTTCAGCGCTGTGCTGGCGACCAGCCGTGTCTGGCTGAATGGTGAGCCTGCAGACCCGGTGACGCAGTTGAGCGCCGGGGACGAGATCGCCGTCTTGCCGCCGGTGTCGGGCGGCTGAGCAGCGACAGCGGTGGCGTGAAGCCTGCGTCGCCGCCGCCAGATCCGCCGCCGATGCTCTCGGCGGCGCTGTGGCTCGGCCCGCCTGTTGCGAGGGGCGACGCCAGCATCACGGCGGGAGTGGCGTGGTTCGTACTGCTTATCGCTGCGCTGTGGGCAGGCGCCGCCGTGTTCGGGCTGGCAGTGTCCGCTGTCGCCGCACTCGGCGCTTGGCAGGCAGCAAGCGTGCGCAGCGGCATCGATAGAGCCTCCCGGACGCGGGCACCCCTGGCCGGGGCCGCGGCTGCGGGAGGCGATCCGCGCGATCGACTGCCGGCTGCAGTGCTTGCGGGCGCGGTTGGATTCGCCAGCATCTTTGACACCCGCCTGGCGGGCGCAGTGCTCGGCGCAGCCGTTGTCGCCAGCTTCATCGTGGTCTCCACGTTGGGAAGCGGCCGTCCAGCGGGTGGTGCCGCGCGGCCCCAGCATGAAGCGCCGCCGTCGGTGATGGTTCGGTTGGGTCTGCTGGTGCGCTGCTGGATGCAGGTCGGCGTGGCTGCGGCATGTGCGGCGGCGGTGGCCCGGTATTCGACAGGAGCGGCCCTTGTGCTGGTAGGCGCAGCGGCCTGTTACGACGCCGGCGCGTACGTCACCGCGGCGGACCGTCGACCGGGACTGCGAGGTCCCCTCGCGGGAGCAGTCGCAGCGTTCGCAGCCGTCTTCGCACTGACCAGCGTGAGCGTTCCGCCCTTCGCGCCGTCTGACGTCATCCGGTACGGCGTGCTCGCAGCACTCACGCTGCCGCTGGGACCGGCGTTGGCCCGTCCGATCACTATCGGTGAAGCTCGCGCTGGCGCGCGACTGCCAGATGCACCAGCCACGGCGAACCCCGTCTCCGGCGATCCAGCCGATCGCGGGCGCCGTCCAGCCCTCCAGCGAGCGCGATCGCGGCTGGGGGCGCCTTGGGCCGTGCGCAGACTCGATTCGCTCAGCATCACTGCGCCCGCCTGGATGTGGGGGTTGGGACTGCTGGTCATCTGAGTGGTCACCGCACGCCCGGGCAGTCGTGATGCGGCAACTGAACGTGGGTGTGCGGCGATCTGCGTAGCGTTATCGGCCGTGGCCCGCACCACACCGCAAGACACCCGAAACGATCCTGCCCGCCAGCGCGCCGCGCGCGACCCCCTTGGCATCTCGACGGTTGCGGTGCTGTGCATGCACACCTCGCCGCTGCATCAGCCGGGCAGCGGCGACGGCGGCGGCTTGAACGTCTACGTGCGCGAGCTGACCGCTGCGCTCGCGCATCACGGTGTGGGCTGTGAGGTGTTCACCAGGCGCACCGAGCGCTCACAGCCCGAGACCGTCGAGGTGGAGCCCGGGGTGCGCGTCACCCACATCGACGCTGGCGGGCCGTCTCTCGCCAAGGACGACCTTCCTGCCGTCGTTGCAGCCTTCACAGATCGCGTCGGCGAACACTTGGTTCGACGGCCCGTTGACGCCATCCACGCGCACTACTGGCTGAGCGGCTTGGCCGGTCATGATCTGAAGCACCGTCTGGACATTCCCTTGGCGGTCACCTTCCACACGCTGGGACGCGTCAAGTCCAGCACTGGCGACCTCGAACCACGCCTCCGCGGTGACGCGGAGCAGCAGATCATCGATTGCGCTGACGCCGTGTTCACCTCCGGCGATGCGGAAGCAGCCCTGCTGGGTTCGCACTACGACATCTCGCCGGAGCGGGTGCACCTGCTGACGCCCGGCGTGGACCGGGCGATGTTCGCACCAGGTCAGCGTCACGCGGCGCGCGCGGCCATCGATCTTCCGCCCGGGCCGGTCCTGCTGTTCGTCGGCCGCCTCCAGCCGCTCAAAGGCGCCGAACTGGCGGTCGAGACCCTCGCAGCGACCAGGGCAAGCACCCCGGCGGGCAGGGATGCACAGCTCGTCATCGTGGGCGGTCCGAGCGGACCCGAGGGCGACGACACCCTCGCTCGGCTGAGGTCGATGACCGATGAGCTGGGACTTGCCGGTTGCGTGCGATTCGTCGATCCGCTCCCGCACCACCTGCTGTCCACCTACTACCGGGCGGCCGATGTCTGTCTCGTGCCGAGCCGCTCGGAGTCGTTCGGCCTCGTTGCGCTGGAAGCGGCCGCGTGCGGGACGCCCGTCGTCGCCTCCGATGTCGGAGGCTTGCGTGACAATGTGGACGAAGGCCGGACCGGGTATCTCGTAGCGGGCCGCGACAGCGACGCCTACGCCCGGCGGGTCTCCGACATCCTGAGCGATCCGCTGCTGGCGCTCCGGCTGGGAGATGCTGGCTCGCAACGCGCGGGACGCTTCAGCTGGCTCGCCAGCGCCGCGGCGGCACTGGACGCGTTGGACGCTGCCGCACGGCACGAGCTTGTCGTCTGCGCATGAGCCGCAGGGCTGCGCTCAGATGACACGCCGCCCAGCCACAGACGCCGAACTTGACCGGCTGGAGGCGCGCATGGACGCTTGGCTGGCTGAGTGGGCCAGCTCGCAGGAATCCGGTGCACCCGATGACCGTCCGCTGCTGCTGGACGTGACGCGAGATGACGAGGTGCCCCGCCGCTGGTACGTGCGCCTGGCGGGGGATTCCCGGGATGTCATCGCCGTGTGGCTGACGCTGCGCCAGCGCACGCTGGCCTACGAGTCCTATGTGCTGCCGACGCCGCCGCAACGAGCGCCGAAGGTGGCTGACTTCGTCCTGCGCCGCAACTACTCGCTGGTCGGCGCGCAGTACAGCATCGGACCCGAGGACGCCCTGTTCCTGACAGGCGAGATCGGGACCCATTTCCTCGACGAGGATGAACTGGACCGGATCGTGGGCTCGCTGTGGGCCTATATCGAGCGGGACTTCTCGACGCTGCTGCGGCTGGGCTTCTCCCAGCAGCCCTGAAATCGGTTTGACTATTTTCAGTAAATTCTGATTAATTCTGTGCTTGCCGGGGCATTCGACGGCAGGCATGCAGGGACGTGCCCCATTCTCAGCGAATGCCCCGGCACCACCAGATCGGTTAGACGTCGGGTGAGGAGTCTGGAGCGATCCAGTGCCACGTCCCTCCGAGTTTCCTCGCAGCGGGCGAATTCCCGGCAGCGGCCCGGATGCGGTCCGGTACCGTGACGCGCATGGCATCTGGGGTCGAACTGCTGATCGTCGGCGGCGGGAAGATGGGCGAGGCGCTGCTGGGCGGGTTGCTGGGGGCCGGCCGCCCCGCGCAGAGCATCTGCGTGACCGAGCCCATCGCTGCTCGTCGAGATGAGCTGGCGAGCCGTTACGGCGTCTCGACTTCGGATCATGTCGTCGCGTCGGCCGGCGCCATCTTGGCCACCAAGCCCGACGTCATCGGATCGGTTGCGGCAGAGGTCGCGGCTGCAGGCACCGAACGGATCCTGTCGATTGCCGCTGGGGTGACCCTGGCAACGCTCGACGGCGCAGCAGGTGCCGGCACGCCGATAGTGCGCGCGATGCCCAACACGCCGGCCCTCGTCTCGGTGGGCGCCGCAGCGATCTGCGGCAACAGCCACGCCACCGACGCCGACCTCGCGTGGGCAGAGGAGATCCTGGGATCGGTGGGTCGTGTGGTGCGAGTCCCCGAGCACCTCATGGATGCCGTGACGGGACTGTCCGGCTCGGGGCCCGCCTACGTCTTCCTCGTGGCCGAAGCGCTCATCGAGGCAGGCGTGCTCATGGGCCTCGCTCGGCCCGTAGCGTCCGAGCTGGCCAACCAGACGCTGCTGGGTGCTGCGACGCTGCTCGCCGACGGTCGATTGCCGGCCGAGCTTCGCGCCGACGTGACCTCGCCGGGCGGTACTACCGCAGCCGGTCTGCGCGAGCTCGAGCGCCACGGCGTGCGGGCGGCCTTCGCTGCCGCGGTCGAGGCAGCAACGCGCCGGTCCACCGAGCTCGGCGCTTCGTGACCGAAGGCGAGCCCCGATTCGCAGCGGACCCGGCGCGGCGGACCGAGATGAGCGGGTTCGACACCGTCACGTGCCTGAGCGACTTGGGCGCCGCCGACGAGTCAGTGGGCCTCATCCACTCGATCATCCGCCAGGCAGCACCTCAGGCCACCGTGATCGACCTGTGCCACCACATCGACCCGAACGACACCCGCACCGCAGCGCTGATGCTCGTGCGCAGCGTGCCGCATCTCGCGCCCGGCGTGGTGCTGGCATCGGTGGGTCAGCGGCTGGATCGAGGGGCGATCGCCGTGTCTGTCGGCGAGGGACAGTCGATGCTGGTCGGTCCCGACAACGGGGTGCTGGCCGCAGCCACGGCGGCCGTGGGCGGCGCGGATGCGGCGGTCCGCCTCAGCGGGGGCGACGGCACTGCCGGCGGGCAGGCACTGCATCCCGCGCGCGACGTGCTTGCGCCCGCTGCGGGCCGGCTGGCAGCGGGAGTGCCGCTCGAAACGCTGGGCGAGCCGATCGATCCGACGCTGCTGCTGCCGTCCCTGGTTGCCGTTCCCCGCACGTCCGACGACGGATCGGTGACGGCGGAGGTTCTGTCCATTACCCGCTGGGGCACGGTGCAGCTCAACGTGGACCGCGAGGTACTGGCCCCGCTCGGCGGCGTGCTGGTTGCGGAATGGACCTCGACCGCGCGCACCGGTGTCGCAGCGGAGACGAATTCCCAGACGGTCCAGCTAGCGCCGCCGGGTTCGGCGCCAGCCGCCGGCTTGGCGCTGTCGGATGATCCCTACGGCCTGCTGGAGCTCACGGTCGCCGGCGGGAGCGCGGAGCACCTCGGCTTTGCCGCGGGCACCGAGGTGCGATTGCGCAGGGCGACATGAGTCTTCGCACGGCGATCGTGCTCGGCACGCTCGCGGCGCTCATCCTGATTGCGGCGACGATCAGGCTGGTCTTCTTCTTCGCCTGATCGGCCGAGCGAGCATTGCCCCGCGACGTTGGGCAGAACGCGTGGAAACCGAGTGCTGCATCGGCGAGACTGTGCGGGCCGCATTCCCGAACCCTGGGTAATCCACGTGTCCATCGTTGTCATGGGCGTGAGCCATCGCAGCGCGCCGCTCGAATTGCTGGAGCGCTGCACGGTTGCCGCCGCCGACGTGCCGAAACGACTGAGCGATCTCGCCTCCTGCGAGCACGTCAGCGAGGCGGTTGTCGTCTCCACCTGCAACCGCACCGAGGCGTACGTCTTCGCCGAGAAATTCCATGCTGCGTTCGGCGAGCTGCGCGACTTCTTCTGCACCCTGTCGGGGGCTGCGCCCGCCGAGCTGTCCGACCATCTCTATGTGCACTACGACGACGCCGCGGCGCACCAGCTGTTCCGGGTGGCCAGCGGCCTCGAATCCGCGGTGCTCGGAGAACATGAGATCCTGGGCCAAGTTCGCACTGCGTGGGACGTGGCCCGTGCCGAGGGCACCGCCGGCACGGTGCTGAATCAGCTGTTCCGCTATGGCATCAGCGCCGGGAAGCGCGCTCGCACCGAGACTGGGATCGCACGGGGCACCGCATCGATCAGCCACGCGGCGGTCCACATGGCGGTCACCCACCTCGGCTCGCTGTCAGATCGCCATGTGCTGGTGGTGGGCGCCGGTGAGATGGCCGACGGCATGGTTGTTGCGCTCGCGGCAGCCGGCCCCGCGTCGGTGCAGGTCGCGAACCGCACGCCGTCACACGCCGAGGCCTTGGCCGCTCGTGTCGGCGGCCGTCATCTGCCGCTGGGCGGTCTCGAGGACGCGCTCGTCGAAGTCGACTTGCTGCTGACGTCGACGGGAGCCAGTTCGGTCATCGTCGACCACGCCAGCGTGGGAGAGGTCATTGCGCGTCGTGCCGGGCGTCCATTGCTGATCGTGGACATTGCGGTGCCGCGCGACGTCGATCCGGCAGTTGCCCGCATCGCCGGTGTCACCCTGCTCGACATGGACGACCTGGCCCGCTTTGCTCATGCAGGCGAAGCCAGCAGGCAGGCTGAGGTGGCAGCGGTCGAGTCGATCCTGGCTGACGAGACGGAACGTTTCTCGACCGACCGCACCGCCCGCCAGATGGCACCGCTGATCGAATCGCTGCGCGGCAGGGCCGAAGCGGTGCGCCAGAACGAAGTCGAGCGGGCGCTAGCGGCCAATCCCCAGCTTGACGATGACGCGCGCGAGGCGCTTGAGCAGGCGACGAAGGCCTTCGTGAACAAGCTGATGCATCAGCCCACGGTGGCGCTTCGCTCCGCCGCGGGCAAGGCCAAGGGCGACCGGCTCGCCGACTCGGTACGCGACCTGTTCGATCTGTAGATCGCGATTGCGTGAGGATCGCGACACGATCGAGCCCGCTGGCAACCTGGCAAGCGCGCGCCGTACAGGCGGCGCTGGCAGCAGCCGGATGGTCCGGGTCGCCCATCGAGCTGGTGCCGGTGTCCACGTCCGGCGACCAGGACCTGTCCACGCCGATCTCGCAGATGTCCGGTCGAGGTGTGTTCGTGACCGAGGTGCAGACAGCGGTGCTCGATGGGCGCGCAGACCTGGCGGTGCACAGCGCCAAGGACATGCGCTCTGAGCCGACCCCGGGACTCGAACTTGCGGGCTGTCTCGCGAGAGGCGATGCAGGCGACGCTCTCGTCGGGCTGGCGCTTGGCCAAGTCCCCCGCGGCGGCGTCGTGGCGACCGGCTCGCAGCGTCGCCAGTGCCAGCTCGCCGCCATGCGTCCGGATCTGCAATTCGTCGGTCTGCGCGGCAACATGGCCCGTCGCATTGGCGCAGCCGACAGTCCTGGTATCGACGCCGTTGTCGTGGCTGCGGTGGCGCTGGAGCGTCTCGGCGAGTCCCACCGCATCGCGCAGCGATTCAGCCCAGGCGAGTTGGTGCCGCAGGTCGGGCAAGGGGCCATCGCGATCGAGCACCGCACCGATGACGCAGACATCGCCGTTGCAGTCGGCGCGATCGTCGACGCCGTGACGACACGGTGCGTCCATGCCGAGCGCGCCTTTCTGCGGACGCTCGGCGGCGGTTGCGATCTGCCCACCGGAGCGCACGCCACTGTCGATGCCGATGGGCGCGTGCAGATGACGGCACTGCTGGCGACACCCGACAGCAGCACAATCGAGCGCGCCTCGGGCACTGATGCCGATGGAGACGCGCTCGGTATCGCCTTGGCGCGTGAGCTGATCGCTCGCACCGGCGGCGCATATGGCTGACAGCCGTCCCGACCCGCTCGCCGGCAAGACCGTCGTCATCACGCGTGCATCGCACCAGGCCGCTCCGCTGGCGGCGGCGTTGCGTGAGCGAGGGGCGACGGTGGTTGTGGCACCCGCGATCGCGGTGGTGCCACCGCTCGACGGCGGTCAGCCACTCGACGATGCGCTGCTGCGGCTCGAGCAGTACAGCTGGGTCGCGTTCACCTCCTCGAACGCCGTGGCAGCCACCTTCGCTCGCGCGGATCGGCGGGGTGTGCGCCGCCGCTTCGCCCGCATCCGCACAGCAGCCGTCGGACCGACGACGGCCGCTCGCGTCGAGGCCGAGATCAACCGCCCGGTCACGCTGGTGCCCGAACGACATGATGCTGTCGGGCTCGCCTCGGCGTTCCCCGAACCCCGCCCCGACGACTGGTGCTTCGTGCCCCAGTCGGCACAGGCCCGCCCCGAACTCGCTGACGGCCTGCGTGCCCGCGGCTGGAACGTCGATGCCGTGAACGCCTACCGCACCGTCACGCCATCGCTGTCTGATCATCTGGCCGCTGATGTGTCCAATGCGGATGCCGTGGTATTCGCCTCGCCCTCCGCGGTGCGCGGTCATCTGTCGCAGCTCGGCGGCAATCCCCTCACGGGCAGAGTGGTCTGCATCGGCCGCACTACCGCGGCGGCCTGCCAAGACGCCGAGGTTCCGATCGCCGCAGTTGCCGACGGCCCCACCGACGCAGGTCTCGTCGAGGCCGTCGTTGCCGCAGTGCATGGCTGATGCGGTCCCGGTGTGACGGCGGCCATGGGCCGCTCGGGTCCCGGTTCGGCTCTCGACTCGGCCCGTAGTGCGACGATGACTGCTCGCGGAGGCGTGGCCTACGCTGCGAAGCCGTGACCGGCCCGAACACCACGAACGCCGAACTGTTTGAAGCTGCGCGCAAGGTGATTCCCGGTGGCGTCAACTCGCCGGTGCGTGCGTTCGGCTCGGTCGGCGGCACGCCGTACTTCGTGGCATCTGCCAGCGGGCCGTACGTCACCGACGCCGAGGGTCGCCGTTACATCGACTTCGTGCAGTCCTACGGGGCGATCATCGCGGGCCACGCTCATCCTGCAATCACCGAGGCCGTCGCGAAGGCTGCAGCGCAGGGCACGTCCTATGGCGCGCCCACCGAACGCGAGGTAGCGCTGGCCGAGCGCATCGCGAATGCCGCGCCGGGAGTCGAGCAGGTGCGCTTGGTCAGCAGCGGCACCGAAGCGACGATGACCGCGGTGCGGCTCGCGCGCGGCTTCACCGGACGGCCGCAGATCGTCAAGTTCGCCGGCTGCTATCACGGCCATGCAGATGCGCTGCTGGCAGAGGGCGGCAGCGGTGTCGCCACGCTCGGTCTGTCGGGCTCAGCCGGGGTTCCGCCCAGCGCCGTGGCCGACACGATTGTTGCGCCCTACAACGTCGTGCCAGAACTCGACGGTCAGGTGGCCGCGGTCGTGGTGGAACCAGTGGCGGCGAATATGGGGCTCGTCCCGCCGGCGCCAGGCTTTCTGGCGGGCTTGCGGCAGGCCTGTACCGAAGCGGGCACTCTGCTGATCTTCGACGAGGTCATCACCGGCTTCCGCTTGGGCCCCGGTGGCGCGGCTGAGCGTTTCGGCGTCACGCCGGACATCTCCTGTTTCGGCAAGGTGATCGGCGGCGGCCTGCCCATTGGCGCGCTCGGCGCTCGCTCGGAGATCATGGAGACGCTGGCGCCGACCGGTCCGGTGTACCAAGCCGGGACGCTGTCGGGCAATCCGCTCGCGACAGCAGCAGGTCTCGCCGCGCTGGATCTGCTGACCCCCGCCGCGTACGGCGATCTCGAGGCTCGTGCCGGTCAGTTCGCCGATGGCCTGCGCGAAGTCCTGACCACCGCCGGCTTCGACGCCGTCGTCACCCAGGTCGGCACCCTCGTCGGCCTGTACTGCGGCTCAGTTCGCGAAGCCGGCTGGGTTCCGGTCGACTACGACGACGCCCGCTCTACCGACGAGCAGGCCTACGCCCGCCTCCACGCCGAGCTGCTCCGCCGTGGCGTGGCCTTCGCCCCCGGCGCCTACGAGGCGATCTTCGTCAGCCTCGCCCACACTCCCGACATCATCGACCAAGCCCTCACCGCCATCGCCACCGCCTCAGCCGCGAGCAAGTAGCCAGCAGCCGCCTGGCACGACCGACCAGACGTGTCACGCGCACAATTAAAATGCCTCATATTCTCTGAAATCTGATTGCTGGAGGATTTGCTCCGGGAACTCCCGACGACGGACGGAGAGATTGGGATGAATCCGCGTTCGATGCGACTTAGAGACTTGCATCGAGAAGCTAGGGCGGCGCGTGCACTCCACAAGCTCGTCTTTGAGACGTTTGGGCAGTGCTCATCATTGGAGCTTGCAGAACGCATAGCGAACGCGACCGAGAACATTACGGGTGACGATTTCCCAGAAGCGGTCCGCACCGATTCCCAGTTGCTTGAACTTCGGCGGGTTCTCACTCAGGCTGAATGGCAATTGCTTCCGCTCACCGCTCAACAGCTGCGCGAAGGCAGCAAGCCCCACTTTGCCGTTGACGAGAAGCGCATTCGGGAGTTTGAGCGAGCACGCCGAAGCGAACAGCGACGCCGCGAAGAGCGACAACGCGAGCGCGAGCGCGAGGTTGAGCTTCTGGAGCGAAAGGCTGTTGCAGAAGCGCGCCTGAAGGAGGCGCGGCGCGCAGAGATCGAAATCGCGTGCACCGAGTCCTTCGAACGTGACTTCCTTAGCTCCGATGCGATTTGCATCAATCTGCTGAAGCCGGGCATCTACGACCACGACGACTACCGACAGGACAAGACACGCTTTGTGCGAAGTTGGGCATGTGCGCATCTGGGCCTTGATCTAGACGAAGAACAGGCTGCTGCAGTAGGAGCAGTCGCGGGCAACGTACTGGTCACGGCGCGGGCGGGATCCGGCAAGACGCGAGTGCTGACGACCCGAGCCATCTTTCTGCAGCAGCACTGTGGGGTGCCGCCAAGCCAGATCATGCTGCTCGCGTTCAACCGTGCAGCCGCGGCGGAGATGCAGAACCGACTGCGAGATCATCTGGGCGACAGCATCCCGCATGTGATGACATTCCATGCCCTTGGCAACGCTCTTGTGCCACCACGCAAAGAAGGAAAGAGGTTGCTCTACGACGATAGGGACGACGGCAAGTTGCATCTGACCGAGGTGGTTCAGCAGGTCATCGACGAATTCGTGCGAGATGACCATTGGCAGGGTCGCATCCGCGATCTCATGCTGGGGCATTTTGAGGCCGACTGGGGCCGCATCGAGTCCGGCGGCTACCACCTAAGCGGTGACGAGTTCTTCCGGTACCGCCGTTCGCTTACCCACGAAACGCTGAATGGCGAACGCGTTCGAAACTTCGGGCAGAAGGTCATCGCGAACGCGCTTCTTGAGCACGACATCCCGTACCGGTTCGATCACGGCTTCGAATGGAGCGGCCGCCGGCTCCGCGCCGACTTCCTGATTCGCGGCAGTCACGAAGAGTCGATCTACATCCGGTACATCGATGAGACCGAGAGGCGACCGCGGGCCGACGACGAGTGGACGCTGCTCCGCGAATCGATCGAGCATGGAATCTTCAAGGGCAGGCTCCTCGAGATCACCCAGGAAGAGCTGCTGGATCTTGAGGCGGCTGGGTTCGTCTCTTACCTGTGCACAAGGCTGACGGAGTTTGGCGAGTCACCAAGGCTCGTGGGCCGAGACGAACTGTGGCAGAAGATCAAGGACCGTGCAGTCGACGAATTCAGCAAAGCCATGGAGCAATTCGTCGGACGCTGCCGGCAGCGCGACTGGTCGCCAAGCGACTTGGACGTGGAGATCATCGGACACAAGGCGCTACCCGGGGCATCGCACTCGGAACTGGAGTTCTACGAAGTCGGCTCTGTCGTGTACAGCGCATATCTGGACCGACTGGAGCTGGACCGGCGCGAGGACTTCAACGGCCTCATGATCGCGGCTGCGAGTGCGGTCGATGAGGGCAATCTGCACTTTGCGCGCAAAGGCACTAGTGGGTCCATCGCGGGCCTTCGCTACCTCCACATCGACGAGTACCAAGACTTCTCTAGGTCGTTTCACAACCTGACGCAGGCAATGCGACGCCACAACCCGAAGCTGGAAGCGTTCAGCGTCGGGGATGACTGGCAGGCGATCAATGGCTTCGCCGGTTCAGATCTCCAGTACTTCAGGAATTTCGACTCTCACTTCTCGCCTGCGGTGTCACGGGCCATCTCGCGCAACTACCGATCAGCTCGCCGCATCGTCGATGTGAGCAATCTTTTGCTCGGCGAGGAAGACACCAAGGCGCGGCCAGTACATGCAGACGAGGGCCTCGTCTACATGTGCAATCTGGAGACATTCAGACCACTCCCGACTGAGCGAAAGAGCCGCGAAGCCTCTGGATTCTCGGTGACCAACGAAGGCTTCGAAATTGCAATTGGCCGATTGACGTACCACGCGGCACGGCAAGGTTCAGTCGTTCTGCTCAACCGGACTCACAACCCAGACGTGATCCCGGGCGGCAAACTGAGCGCAGCCCTGGCGACGCTACGCGAGACGCTCCCGAGGGAACTCCAAGAGCGGGTCGCCATAAGCACCGCACATGGCTACAAGGGGCTTGAACAGGACACGGTCATCATCCTGGACGCCGTGGCTAACCACTACCCGCTCATTCATCCTCATTGGATTTTCGGCCGCATCTTTGGCGACACGCTCGACACGATTGAGCAAGACGAGCGCCGACTCTTCTACGTGGCACTGACTCGTGCAAAGAAGAACCTGTACATCTGCACACAAGGCAGCAAGAGGAGCCCCTTCCTGGCTGACATCGATGGAAGTCCTTCGATTCAGCAGATGGACTGGCACAGCCTGGAACCGATACCGCACGATGGACCTGAGTTCTGCGAAATCCGAGTCCATAACTCATACGACGTCCAGAAGATTCTGAAGGCCGACGGCTTCACGTTTATAGGTGCAGAGGCTTGGAGGGACAGGCATTGGCTGAAGGTGATGCGCCGCCACGAAGTGACAGTCGACTGGATCCGCGATGCGCCGTGGAACGATGGACCCGTCGTCATCAAGATCTTCGATGCGGCTGGCGACCTCGCTTGGTCATCAGAGACGGACGATCTCGATGACTGGGACGCCGCAAAGACCTTGGGTTCGTAGCTGTGGCGCCGAGTTCCTCCCAGCATTCGCTAAGCGTGCGATTCGCCGACGAGTTCCTGCCATCGGTCCGCGAGCTCACCAGGTCTGAACAAGAGCGCATTTGGAATGCAGTGCAGTCCCTCCAGGTTTCGCCCACATCTACAGGACTCAACCTCAAGAAACTGAACAGCGGCAGTGCCGTAGGCGCGGTCTGGTCGGCGCGAGCGTCCAAAGAGTTACGGATCCTGCTGCGACTTAACGGCGCAGTCGCCGAACTGGTGCATGCCGGTCACCATGACGCGACCTATCGCCGTGTGTCGCGCATCAGCACACCTCCTTCCGTTGTTGTGCCAAGCACGCCGGTTGAGATCGCCCCGCCGGAGAAGACCCGACCGTCGAGAGAGCGGCACAGCAGGTCTCATTTGCCAGAAGCGTCACGGACGAAAGGCGAGCGAGTGCCCGAGGAGGAACCACCTCGAGCGTTGCTGTGGATGTGGACGCCCTCCGATTTGCTCGAAGTGTTGGACACCTTGGGACATATCCATGTCAGTGATCAGCAAGTGAACGCTCTGGCCAAGGCGACGGACGCCAATGCCGAGGACGTGCTCTTGGACGGTTGGCCTGGGGACGCAAACGCGCAGCTGCGTGCCAATCTGCTCGACTTGCTGCTGGAGTTCTCGGAACTCTCGCCAGAGGAATGGCGCGAGGCGCAGCTGACTACCGCCGAAGCTGCTGCCGTTGAGCGCTTTGCCAAGGAGATCACCGAGAAGGGCGCAGCTGCAGCATTGTCGGTCGAGCTCAACGCCGAAGAACTGCGCAGGCTCATCGCAGCACCCATCGAGGACTGGATGGTCTTTCTGCATCCGGCGCAGCAAGAGTTCGTCGAGCGCGACTTCAGTGGCCCGGCTCGGGTGAAGGGTTCGGCAGGCACCGGGAAGACGACGGTGGCACTGCATCGGGCCGCGTGGCTGGCCAAGCGGCCGCCGCAAGAGGCGATGTTCGACGAAGAGCCACTGCCGATCCTGTTCACGACCTTCATCAGGACGTTCCCACCAATCCTTGAAGTGCTGTACCGCCGCCTGCCGAAACACATCGAAGGCGTCGTGGAGTTTGTCAACGTTCATGAACTCGCCAACCGCTTGTGCACCGAAGCCGGGGAGCCGGGCAACATCAACGTCGAGCAGATCAAGAACCAGTTCGCCAAAGCCAGGAGAGACGTCGTCAAGGCCGGTACGCCTCTGCACGCTCTCAAGTGCACCGATGCCTACTTGGAGGACGAGCTGTGGAAGGTCATCGTCGGACGTGGAATTGACGATCTGGACAGTTACCTCGCTCTCGAGCGGATCGGACGCGAAGTCCCCTTTCGGCGACAGGTACGAGAGCAAGCCTGGGAACTCTTCGAACGATGTCGCGCTCTCATGACAGAACGGGGTCTTGAGCACTTTGATGATCAGGTTCGCCGCGCGCGCGACTATGCGCGAACGATGCCGGAGCCCCGGTACCGATCGGTAATAGTGGACGAGTCTCAAGACTTGACACAAGTCGGCCTTGAATTGTTGAGTGCCCTCGTTGCCGATCGGTCAGCTGCAGGTGACGACGGAGAGCCTCAGCTTGTGTTGGGCACGAATTCGCTGCTGATCGTCGGGGATGCAGCGCAGAGGATCTACCCGGGCGGTTACACGCTCGGATCGGCAGGGGTCGACATTCGCGGCCGCGGTGTGACTCTGAGACGCAACTACCGCAACACCCGCCAAATCATCGAAGCGTCGATGGCATGCGTGGGCCAACTAGCAGTCACCGATTTCGACGATGGCGACGAGCACAACAGTGGCGGCGTGCCGTCGCCGCGCCGACGCGACGACGCGGCACGGGAGACCAAACAATCCGGCACACGACCGCAACTCGTCATCGCACCTGACAAGCCATGCGAGCGGTCGTTCGTCTCTCGCGAGATCAAGAAGATCGTTTCGTCCAATGCTGAGCTTGGCATCGGAGACTTCGGCGTGCTGGCGGCACGAAATGAGGACATTGATGCAGCCATAGCGGTACTGGAGAGCGAGGATCTCCGATGTGTGAACTTGCGAAACTTCACTGGAACGCCGACAGATCGCGTGAAGGTTGGGACGTTCGATCGCGCCAAAGGCCTGGAATTCAAGGTGGTGTTTCTGCTCGGCATTTCCCATGGCGCTTGGCCGTTCACCGCAAGTCGTGGCCTCAGCCCGGCCGAACGCGTCGACGCAGAGGCGCTGGCGGCCTCAAAGTTGTTCGTAGGCATGACCCGCGCCCGCGATGCGCTGTATGTGCTGTGCAGCGAGAAGCCGCACGCGCTTATCGATGCCGGCCGCGACCACTTCGAGACCATCCGCGTCTGAACTGTCTGACGGCTCAGAACTCAATCGCGTGGTGGCGTCGGCTGATGTTGCGCAAGGCCTTCTTGCCAGAGGCGGCGGGCGAAGTGGTCCGCGGGCATGATGTCGATGCCGTCGTGAGTACGGCGCGGCCGCTCTTCGAGGCAGACCAGCATTCGGGCGCTCAGCTCAGGATGCTCCTCGGCCAACGTGCGCAGGCCTCGCAGATGGCGTGTGGTGACGGTGGTGGTGGCCTTGGCTTCGATCGCGACGCGCATGTCTCCCACTATGAAGTCCACCTCGATGCCGCTGGGCAGCCGCCAGTAGCTGAGTTCCTCGCCGGTCTCGTGGTACGCCGTCATGGCACACAGCTCGTGAAACACCCAGTTCTCGAACGCCTTTCCGTACGCGTCCGAGCCCTGCTCGACGGTGCCGCGGCGGGCGAGGCGGTTCACCACGCCGACATCCTCGAAGTACAGCTTGGGTGCCCCGGCCAGACGGCGCTTGGCCAGTCGCCGCCAGCGCGGCAGCCATCGGGCCAGCAGCGTGTCGGTGAGAATGCCGAAGTGTGCCTTCGCCGTCGGCCCTGAGACGCCGCATTCCCGGGCGACGTTGGCGAAGTTGACAGGGTCGCCGTCGCTGAGCGCTGCGGCGTCGAGGAAGTCCGAGAACGCCGGCAGATTCCGCACTAAACCCTCCGCCGCGATCTCCTGCCGCAAGTAGTCGGCGATGTAGGCATCCAGAAGGCGATGGGGTCGTTCTGATTCGTACATACGCGGCAGGTAGCCGTGGTTGAGAATGCGGTCGAGCCTGAACGCGTCGTCGAGCTCGCTGGACGTAAGGCCGCGGAGCTCATAGCGCAACGCTCGCCCGCCGAGCAGGTTTGCCGCACCGTGACGGACCTTTCGTGCGCTTGAGCCGCACAGGGCAAAATGCAGCCCGCGGCTTTCGATCAGCCAATGCACCTCATCAAGCAGCGCTGGCACCTTTTGGATTTCGTCGATGACGATCTGGCGACTCGGATCCGGGCCGCGAGGGCCGGTCGCTTCGAGTTCTTGGCGCAGCCGCTCGGGCCGGGTGGCGTAGCGGCGAAAGTCGTCTGCTTTGAGCAGATCCACCCATACGCCGTCCGGATACTGTCGCCTCAGCAGGGTGCTCTTGCCTGCCTGCCGGGGTCCCCACAAAAAGAATGACTCGGTGCCCGACGGGGGCAGCCGCAAACCGCGTCTATACATCGACTTTAGATTATCATGATTTTCTAAAGTTTAGATATGCTTGGGCAGCACGGCAGGCATAGCAGGCGCTGTAGCGCAGTTGTACCGCAAAATAGTTGACCTTCATGCCGCAAAATATCTGGAAGCGAAGCGATTCCTGCGATATGGACGAGGTCTCGGCGAGTATCTGGACGCGGGGCGGAGTTCAGGTGCGGTCTCGCCAGAGCCTCGCCATTCCTGAGGCCGCCCGGTAGAGCCCGCGGGGTCCGAGCGGTCCGGTGTTGCTCTGCAGCAGATCGGTCGAGACGCGCATCGCCAGGTCGCCCATGCGCGGCGAGCGGATCGCGAGCTGGGTCAGCTTGCGCATCAGCCCGGGGCGGCCAAGGGCGCGAGTCGTCAGGCGGCCCAGATGGTGGTAGCGCTCCCAGCGATCCGCGAGCGCCGTCTCGTAACGGCGCAGCATGAGGCCGTCATCCGCGTCGAGCGCGTGACCGATGACCTCGGCAGCCAGCCGGCCGGTTGCCAGCGCCGGCCCGATGCCGTCACCATTCCACGGGTTGACGCTGCCCGCTGCGTCGCCGACGACGACCCAATTCGGCCCTGAGCGGGGTCTCACCGAGCCCCCCATGGGCAGCCGACCGCCGACAGGTGGACTCGCCGGCCCAGCGGGGTCGATCTCCCAGCGGTCGGGGATCTGCTTGGTCCACTGTTCGAAGAGGCCTTCCAGGGAGATGGCCTCGTTGCCGTAGTGATGGCTGAGCAGGCCGATGCCGACGTTGGCGGTGCCGTCACCGACCGGGAACACCCAGCCGTATCCGGGCAGCTGCTCGCCGCCCGAATCGGTCAGGGCGAAGACCGACTCGATCCACGGTTCGGCGTGTCGCGGCGTGGGGTAGTACGCACGCATCGCCAAGCCTTGCGCGTAGGTGCGCGTCCGCACGGTGCCGAGCGCACGGCCGAAGCCCGAACGTGGCCCGTCGGCGATCACGACGTATCGAGCGAGCGCGGTCAGCTCCCCGCAACCGCCGTCATTGCTCTGGCGGGCAATCCCATGGCAGCCGCGCAGGTGTCCATCGCTGATCAGCGGCGCAGTGACCTCGGTACCGGTGAGGGTGCGCGCTCCGGCCGCCTGGGCGCGGGCGAACATGAGCGCGTCCAGTCGCGGCCGGCGCACGACCGCGCCGTAGCTCGGCCACTGAGCGTCCTGCGGCCACCGCACCTCGAGGCTTTGGCCGTGCGCCGTGATGCGCAGCCCTCGGTGCAGATGCCAGTGCGCAGCAACCGGATCGCAGCCCATGGCGATGAGCTCGCCGACAGCGACCGGTGTGAGCGCATCACCGCACGCGCGTTCACGCGGGTGCGACGAGCGCTCGATGAGCAGCACATCACGCCCCTGCTGCGCGGACCAGTACGCGGCTGCGCAGCCGGCAGGGCCGCCGCCCACGACCAGCACATCGCATGAGAGCGTCTGCGTCACGATGTCGGTTCGGGCTCGCGTGCGGCGTGACAGCAGGGCTGTCGCGCCCGATCTCGGGCGCTAGTGGCCCCCGCCACCGCCCCCGCCAGTGATTGCGCCGCCCCCGCGGTGCTCCCACTCTGCGTCGCGTTCGGCGGCGACTTCCTCGCTGATGTCCTCGCCGCCGATCACCTCGCGCACATACCGCGCGACCGAATAGAGCTGGTAGTCGTTCAGCACCTCGCCGAATGCAGGCATGTTGGAGCCGGTGTCGCCGGATATGTGAGCGCCGCCGGGCCGGTTCGGATCGCCGTAGGGCTGCCCCAATCCGATGCCCTCAGAGCCCACGGCAATCCACTCGATGAACGCATCGTCCAGGCTTGGGAACGTCAGGAGCACCTCGCCGTTCCACAGCGGCCGTCCCACACCGCTGCCGTCGCTGCCGGAGCCGTCGCCGACATGGCAGCTCGCGCAACGCACCGCGTAGGTCGCCGCGCCCTCGTTGATGGCCGTGATCGGCTCGGGCGGCGGTTCGGTCAGCTTCACGTATACGAACGCCCACAGCGGCAGGCAGAACAGCACGGGCAGCACCCAAATCGGGATCCGGTGCCGGGTCTGCGCCGCGAGCACCCACTCCGGATCGGCCGGGGGCTCGGGCTCGACTTCGAGCAGCGCGGCCTCCTTGGCGGCAGCGATCATCTGCGCCTGCGAGGGCCCTGCTGCTGCAGCCTCGGCTGACGCCGCGGCCGCAGGAGCCGCCGCACCGCCCTCGCCGCTGCCGTCGTCTTCGAGCACACCCAAGGCGATTCGACGCTGTCGCGAGCGCTCCAGCAGGTACTCGGGAACTTCGGTCACGGGTTCCTCCGCGGGGTTGCCCCCTGGGGGTCTGGCATCGGCGGCGGCGCCTGGTTCGCAGGGCACGATACGCGCTCCGGCACACCGAGGCGCAAGTCTGCCATGCAGTCGCGCCGATGGCGCAGACTGCGTCGCCCGATTGGGCATGAGCCGTCATGGTGGCGACCGCACGCTGCCGTGCTAGAACATCACGCGCCATGGCCGGGGCGCCGGTAATCTTTGCCCCGGTCTTGCTGCCGCCGACGCACCCGATGCATGATCGGATGCGTCGACGATCAGCAGCCGGCAGTCGCCGACGGGAGAACGTGGGAGGAGCGCAGGAGTGGTCGCACTCGTCACATCGATCCTCGTCACAGGGCTGATGATCTACGGAGTGGTGTGGTACGGCAAGCGCCGTCCATCCGACCGTCCCACGACCTGGGGCGAAGCCATGCTCGGCGCCGCCTACGTCTTCATGATCCTGCTCATGGTCTTCGGGATCGTTCCCGACCGCTGGGTCCGCCTCACCGACAACGAGTGGGGCTGGTCCGTCGAGCGCTTCCTGGTCACGGAGGGGCAGTTCCTCACCTCACCCATCACCTTCCCGCCGATGCGCATCGACCTCAAGAAGGTCAGCGACATGGTCGTCGTGATCGAGCACGTCGCCGCGCTGGTGGGACTGCCGGTGCTGTGGATGTGGTGGCAGCGGCGCGACAAGGCCCAGCCCACCGCCGAGCCGACCTCGGACTACGGCCGACCCCTCATCAAGGGCAACTGAGAGCGCGACCGGATGGCTTCGACCGACGCAAACCCGCCAATGCCCAAGTTCCGGGACGACTACGTCCTGCACCAGGTCGATGCCGGCTACCTCGACGCTGCTGTCAAGCCCAAGCAGTTCATCAACATCGATCAGTCCGAGTGCATCCAATGCGAGGGCTGCGTCGACATCTGCCCGTGGAAGTGCATCTGGTACGTCTCCACCGAAGCGGTCGACGAAGCCGTCGGGGTGGACTTGCCGGGGCTCGATCCCACCGACAACGCCATCTTCATCATCGACGACGACGTGTGCACTCGCTGCGCGTTGTGCGTCGACCGCTGCCCGACCGGGGTGATCACACTGGGGCGGGTCAGCAATAATCCGCCGCCGTCGGGCGATGTCCATGGCAGGACCCACACCCACGGCTACGCCTACGGGATGCGGCTGTAGTCCGGGCCCGATGCTCGTAGTGCTGCGACAGCGAAGGATCCGATCCACCTAGATCGAACAGATATGGCGAACACCCTCGAGTCTCCCAAGAGCAAGCCGAACCTGCCGCAGCGCATGCAGAACGCGCAGCAGCAGGCGGCCGATTGGATGCAGGACAGCCAGTTCTGGACATCGATCTTCCGACCGGGGTCGATCTTCCGCAAGGGCTACACCGACAGCCCGCGGAACCGCTCCTACGTCATCATGAACAGCGTCCTGTACCACCTTCACCCGGTGAAGGTGAAGCGGCACGCGGTCAAGGTCAGCTACACGCTGTGCCTCGGCGGGCTCAGCTTCTTCCTGTTCATCCTGCTGACCATCACCGGCATCTTCCTGATGTTCTTCTACCGGCCCACCGACACGGCCGCGTGGGCCGACATCGAGAGCCTCCACACGCAGGTCGCGTTCGGCCTGCTTGTGCGAAACATGCATCGATGGGCCGCGCACCTCATGGTGCTCACCGTGTTCCTGCACATGGCCCGGGTCTTCTACCACGGCGCCTACAAGGCACCGAGAGAGTTCAACTGGGTCATCGGCGTGATCCTGCTGAAGCTGACGCTCTTGCTCAGCTTCACCGGCTACCTCTTGCCGTGGGATCAGTTGGCCCTGTGGGCGGTGACGGTGGGCACGAACATGATGGGCTTCACGCCCGTCTTCGGGTCCCAGGTCCGATTCGTGCTGCTAGGAAGCCAAGACATCGGATCAGAGACGCTCTTGCGCTGGTACGTACTGCACGTCTTGATGCTGCCGTTCGTGATCGTCATCTTCATGGCGATCCACTTCTGGAGAGTCAGAAAGGACGGCGGTATATCGGGACCCCTGTAAGTCCTTGGTGAACACAGGCCGATGAGTACACGCAGATGACTGAGATCCCCGAACACCTCCTGCGGCGCAGCGCCGAAGCCAGGGCTCGCGCTACGGGCGCGCCCGCGCCCGGCGACGGCGACGCTCCGGCTGCTGCGGAGCCCGGTGACGACGACGGCGTCACGATCCCGCGCTCGCTGCTCGAGGCCAGCCAGCAGCCGGGCGGGGCGCCCGCTGTGGCTGGCATGGTCGGCGCCGGCGGACCAGCTGCGGCCGGCGGCGGCGTGGCCACGACGCTCCCGCCGCTGATGGCGGGACCGGCGGGCAACACTCACCGTCTGCTGACGGTCGTCAAGTCGGGCTCGATTCAAGACGTCAAGGCCTCCCCGGGCGACAAGGTGCACGTCTGGCCCCACCTGCTGGCCGCGGAGTTCACCGCAGCGCTGTTCATCACGGCCTTCACGCTGGTGTTCTCGCTGTTCATCAACGCGCCGCTGCTCGAGCTGGCCAATCACAACGAGACGCCCAACCCCTCCAAGGCGCCGTGGTACTTCCTGGGCCTGCAGGAACTGCTCACGATGTTCGACCCGATGATCGCGGGCGTGACGATTCCCGGCGTTGTGCTGGTGCTGCTGGGGTTTGCGCCCTACATCGACAAGAACCCGTCGCAGCGGCCCGAGGACCGCAAGTTCGCCATCTCCGTCCAGACGATCCACCTCATGTTCTGGGCGGTGCTGGTCATCATCGGCTCGTTCTTCCGCGGACAGGGCTTCAACTTCACCTACCCGTGGGACACCGGTCTGCACGGCATCTTCCACCTGTAGGAGCACGTCGGCATGTCCACCGGAACCATCCTCGCGATTGCCATACCGGTCATCGTTGTGCTCGGTGCGGTGGTCGGCTTTGTGTCATTGCGTCGCCGTGACGTCTCGGGGCTCGGCTACCTGTCGCGTGAGACCCGCCGGCGTGACGAGATGGCGGCCGCCAGTGCAGGCGAGGCAACCCCCGACGACGATGCCGGCGCATTCGGCGTCAGTTCGGAAGCACGCGAGCTCGAGCGCTCTGTGGCGCTGGAACGCCGCCCGCCGCCTGTCGCGGTCGACGAGCCCGAGCTGCCCCAGGACTGGGCGCCGCCGCCTGCCGAGGAAGTGGGAGTCACGCGCCGGCAGTTCCTGAACCGGTCGTCGGTCTTGCTGATGGCGACCGGTCTGGGCACATTCAACGCCGCCATGATCGCCTTCCTGTGGCCCCGCCCGATCGGCGGTTTCGGCTCGAAGATCAAGATCGGCACCGTGGATGCAGTGGACGAGGCGATCGCATCGGGGACTCCCGCGGAGAACTTCTCGTACTTCTCCGAGGCCCGCAGCTACATCCAGCCGTACCCGACCGACGCGGCGACGCTGTCCAACGCCGAGGCGACCTACGGCGGCGCTGTGCTCGAAGGCATGCAGCTGGGATACGTGGCGCTCTGGCAGGTGTGCCCCCATCTGGGCTGCAAGGTGCCGGTGTGCGGCAGCTCGCAGTGGTTCGAGTGCCCCTGCCATGGTTCGAAGTACAACCGTGTGGGCGAGAAGAAGTCGGGTCCGGCGCCACGCGGCATGGACCGGTTCCCGTTGACGATCGAAGACGGGAATGTCTTCGTCGATACCGGGCGGGTGTCCCAGGGTCCCGCCATCGGCGTCGACACCACGGGACAGGGCCTCGAGGGACCGCACTGTGCATGACATGAGCGCGAACGCGTCAGTCGGGCACGGAGGCCATCACCTGCTGGGCGTCAGCACCGAGCGCTCGATCGCGATCGTGCTGCTGGCCATCGTGGTGATCGGCTGGGCGATCTACGTCTTCATCAACATCCGTCAGGCCAAGGCCGAAGTCGGCAGCGAGATCGAGCTGGCGCCCAATCGCGGCAACCTGCCCGATGACGAAGAGCTGGAGGGCCGCCGGCTCGAGAAGGTCCAGGCGTTCGGCGTCTTGATGCTCTTGATCATGGCGCTGGTATTGCCGATCTACTGGATGCTTGAAGGCGGGCGCCGCTCAGGTGCTGAGACGGCGTTCTCCGATGCGTCGATCGCTCGTGGCGCTGCGCTGGCCGCCGAGCAGGAATGCACCGACTGCCATGGCGCCGACCTGGGAGGCGCGCGATTCGCGCCGGTGGTGCTCGACATCGGCAACCAAGTTGCCGACCGGGACTCCTTCATCATCAACACGACGTGGGAGGGTCCCTCGCTCGACGACGTGTTCACCCGGTTCGACACCGACGCCGAGACTCTGGACGAGGTCAGCGAGGTGCGGCAGATCCTCGTGTACGGCCGGGGAGTCATGCCGTCGTGGGGGCTCGAAGGCGGCGGCCCGCTGAACGACCAGGAGATTGACGACCTGGTGGCCTGGCTGTGGAGCGAGCGCATTTCCGACGAGGAGGCGCAGGCGCGCGCCCAGGCCCGCTTCGACGCCGCCAAGGCATCCGACAGCTACAGCGGAGACTCCGACGGCAAGATCCTGTTCGACCTGCACTGTGCCCGCTGCCATACGCCCCGCTGGCCCGGCCGCGGCTCCGCCCAGTTGCCGAACAACGGCGGCACCATCGAGGTCCAGCCGGGGCCTGACGGAGCCGGTCGCTACGGACCGCCGCTCAACAAGGTGAGCCTCGAGCGGTTGTTCCCCGACATTGCCGATCACATCTCGTTCATCGAGAGCGGCGCGGCCGACAACGTTCCCTTCGGTGAGTTCGCACGGCTCGGCAACTACGGCATGCCCGGCTTCGGACGGGTCCTCAGCGACGACGAGATCCGCCAGATCGCCGAGTACGAGCGCAGCCTCAACCCAGACGACCAAGTGCTGCCCAGCTTCGAGCAGCTGCATGAGCCGGAGGACGCCGAATGAGCACATCGCACGTTCTCGGGATCGTCAGCTGGGACCCTGTTCTCACCGGCTACTTGGCCGTCATCATCGGTGTCTTGGTCTTGTGCGGGTCGGTGTACCTGCTGCTCGCGACCAACCTCGGCGTCCGGCTCGGCTTCCTCGTCGCGTGGACCGGCCTGTGGGGCTGGATGCTGCTGATGGCGATCGTGTGGTGGGTGTTCGGCATCGGCTGGATCGGCAGCCAACCGGGTTGGAATGTGATCCAGGTCGCCACCGACCCCGCTGTCGTGCCCGTCGAAGAGGTGCAGCAGCTGTCGGGCCGCGGTGTGGACGGCCTGCCGTCTGACTGGACCGAGGTCGACGAGGCCGATGCGCGCTCAGCGGCAGACAGCCATGTGGTCTGCGCCGATGCCGATCCGCGGCGACTGCTGGCCGTGAACTCGTGCCTGTTCACTGCCGCCACGGACTACTTCACGCACCGGGTGGTCGTCACCGGCGGCGAGCGGTACCGCCCGCTCGGCGTTCCCGACAATGTCATCACCCAGTACTTCTTCCCGAGTCGTGGCCGCCCCAACTATGCGGTCGTGCAGATCCAGCCCTACGCACCGGTGGCCGATATCGACCCGAACCGGCTCGACGATGAGGGCGCGCTGATCCTGCCGGTCGCCGAGATCGACGACGACGCCCCCGTGTATTCCGTCGTGATGGTGCGAGACCACGGCAGCGTCAGGCTTCGACCGGCCCTGCTGACGATCTTCTCGGCGTTGCTGTTCGGTTTGGGCTGCTATCACCTGCATCGCAGGGACCAGGCCATCTGGGCGGTACGCGAAGCTGCGGGCCAGTGAAAGTCTGGCCTCTCTTGGGCCAGACTGGGACCGGCATCTGATCGGCGACGCGCAGAGGGGGACCGGGTCATGAACAGCGGCTTGGCGGAATACCTGCCGGTGCTGGTGCTCGGCGTGCTTGCGGTGGTGTTCGTGCTGCTGAGCATCGTCGCCTCGCGGCTGCTGGCTCCCCAGCGCACCACCAACGCCAAGCTGGCGTCCTATGAGTGCGGCATCGTCGACCAGGCGGCCATCCCCGAGCGATTCCCGGTCCGCTTCTATCTCGTAGCGATGCTGTTCATCATGTTCGACATCGAGATTGTCTTCCTGTATCCGTGGGCGGTCGCGAACGCCGAATTGGGACTCTTCGGATTCATGGCGATGCTGATCTTCGTCGTGATCTTCTTCCTGTCGTTCGTCTATGAGCTGGCGATGGGCGGGCTGGAGTGGGGCCCGCGCAAGCGCCGCGTGGTACCGCTGCCGCCGGCCACCCGCAGCGGCGTGGCCGGCGTGCGAACGGTCGGGCTGGCCGGACGCGAGTTCGTGCCCGGCGCAGATCAATCCGGCGCCGCATTGGGCGGCGTAGACCAGCCCGGCGCCGCATTGGGCGGCGTGGACCAGCCCGGCGCCGCATTGAGCGGCGCAGATCAGCCCGGCGCGGCGATGGCGGAGGCGGGCTGATGGCGGGACTCGACGACCTCAAGTCGCGCCTGGGCATCGACGACGGCCTCGCCGGGCTCGGGCACAACGTCTTCACCGCACCGGTGGAGGAATTGGTGAAGTGGGCCCGGCGACGGAGCCTGATGCCGGCCACGTTCGGACTGGCCTGCTGCGCGATCGAGATGATGGCGACCGGCACCGCGCACTATGACCTGGCTCGCTTCGGCATGGAGACGTTTCGGGCATCGCCTCGCCAGGCCGACCTGATGATCGTGGCGGGTCGTGTCAGCCAGAAGATGGCGCCGGTGCTGCGCCAGATCTACGACCAGATGATGGAGCCCAAGTGGGTGCTGTCGATGGGCGTTTGCGCTTCCAGCGGGGGGATGTTCAACAACTACGCCATCGTGCAGGGCGTCGATCAGGTGGTGCCGGTCGACATGTACGCACCTGGCTGCCCGCCGGGGCCTGAGACGCTGCTGCACGCGATCCTGGCTTTGCACGAGAAGATCCGCACCGGCGAGCTGATGCAGCGGCGTGCCGAGCACGGCGGCGGCGCCGCCGTGGACCTGGCGGCACATGGAGTGCCGCAGTCGAGCACGGCGGCACATGGAGTGCCGCAGTCGAGCACCGCGGCGAACTGATGGCCGACGACGCCGTAGAGACCGACGATGCCGCGCCCGAAGGGGAGGCGACCGATCAGCCGATGATGTACGGCGTTCCCTGCACGGACGAGCGCGGCCAGACAGTCCTCTATCCGAGCCGCGAGGAATATCCCGATGTGCTCGCCGCGGCAGCCGCTGACGGCTTCGAGCTCTGTGTCGACCTGTGTGCCGTCGACGCGCTCACGAATCGCAGCCGGGTGGTGCCTCCCGGGGTCGAGCTCGAGCGCTTCGAGGTGGTGGTGAACCTGCTGGACATGCGAGGCCGGCGGCGGCTGCGCATCCGCACGCAGGTTCCCGCGGACGATCCGCAGGTGCCTTCGGCAGTAGGCCTGTACCCGGGCACCGAAGCGCCGGAGCGAGAAGCGGCCGACCTGTTCGGCATCAGCTTCAGCGATCACCCGGATCCGAGCCGGATTCTCATGCCGCCCGACTGGGTCGGCCACCCGCTGCGAAAGGACTACGCGATCGGCGCGATCCCGGTGCAGTTCAAGGCGGTCGAAGGCCGATGAGCACCGCCACGACGCCCGTGCGCCGGCCGGCCGATGCTGTGCTGCGCATCTCAGAGGAGGCAGCGCTTGCCGCCGCTGTCGTCGATGACGAGACCGAGGTCGCCACGGAATCAGATCCAGCCGATGAGCCGATGCTCATCAACATGGGTCCCCAGCATCCCTCCACCCACGGCGTGCTGCGCATCGCGATGGAACTCCAGGGCGAGACCGTGCTGCGGTCCAAGCCGATCATCGGGTACCTCCACACGGGCATGGAGAAGACCGCCGAGGATCTCACTTACCTGCAAGGGCCGACCAACGTCACCCGGATGGACTACGCCTCGCCGTTGTTCAACGAGCTGGTGTTCTGCTTGGCGGTCGAAGATCTGCTCGGCACCGAGATCCCGCCGCGTGCCACGTGGATCCGGATGCTCATGTGCGAGCTGAACCGCATGAGCTCGCACCTGCTGTTCCTGGCGACGAACGGCATGGATCTCGGCGCGGTCGGCATGATGCTCTACGGGTGGAAGGAGCGCGAGGAGATCCTGCGGTTCTTCGAGAGCGTCACCGGCTTGCGGATGAACCACAACTACATCCGGCCGGGAGGCGTCGCTGCGGACCTGCCGGACGGGTGGCAGGCAGATGTCGAGCACATCCTGGCCGTGCTGCCGGACCGGCTGGAGCAGTTCGACACGCTGATGACCGGTCAGCCGATCTGGCGGGATCGCACCCAGGGTGTCGGCGTCATCACGGCGGATGAGGCGATCGCCATGTCAGCGACCGGACCCCTGCTGCGCAGCACCGGAGAGGCGTGGGATCTGCGCCGCACCATGCCGTACCTGGCCTACGACGAGGTGGAGTTCGATGTCGTGGTCGGCGCGTACGGCGACACCTTCGACCGTTACGCGATCCGGCTGAACGAGATACGCGAGTCGATGCGCATCGTCGCACAGTGCCTCGACAAGATGCCGAAGGGCCCCTACCGCACCGAGGATCGCAAGGTCACACCGCCGCCCCGGGCCCGCATCGACGAGTCGATGGAAGCCCTGATCCATCACTTCAAGATCTTCACGGAGGGCTTCCGCGTGCCGCCCGGCGAGACCTACGTGGCGGTGGAGTCGCCGCGCGGCGAGCTGGGCTGCTACCTCGTGTCCGACGGCGGTCCCAAGCCGCAGCGAGTGCACATCCGGGCGCCCTCGTTCGTCAACCTCCAAAGCCTGCCTCATCTGATGTACGGCGGTTTGATCGCCGATGCGATCGCCGTCATCTCCTCCGTCGACCCGATCATGGGGGAGGTCGATAGGTGAGCGATTGCGACCGCCGCGTTGGTGCCGACGCCGCGCCGGCCGGCAAGAGGACAGTGAGGTGAGCTTCTTCACTGAGGAGAACCGGGCGCTCGCGGGCGAGATCATCGGCCGCTACCCGAAGCGCCGCTCCGCGATGATCCCGCTGCTGCACGTCGCGCAAGGCCAAGCCGGCTGGGTCACGCCCGAGGCGATGACCGAGATCGCCGAACTCGTCGACACCACACCGGCCGAGGTGCTCGGCACCTGCTCGTTCTACGAGATGTTCAAGCGAGAGCCGGTCGGCAAGTACCTCGTGAACATCTGCGTCACCATGTCGTGCGCTCTCGCCGGGGCGGTTGAGCTGATGGAGCACGCCGAGGAGCGCCTCGGGGTCCGCGCCGGCGGCACGACGCCCGACGGCATGTTCACCCTGGCATCCGCAGAATGCCAAGCCGCCTGCACCGAGGCGCCTTGCCTGCAGGTGAACTACCGGTACCGCTACCGGGTCGACACCGAGGGGTTCGATCAGCTCATCGACGATCTGGCATCGGGCAGCCTCGAGGGCGAGATCCCTCAGCACGGCATCACCGCACGGGTCCGCCAGCGCATTCCTGAAGACCGGATGGTCGGAGCCGTACCGCCCGCAGAGGTGAACGAGGCACCCGTGTGGCTCGCAGTGCCGGCCCCCAACGGAGCAGGTTCGTCATGAGGGCTGGCAGCCGCCGCGTTGGCGTGCGGTCCGCGTCGGACGGCGGAAGGCTCAGCTGATGGCGTCGTACACGATTCCCCATGCACCCGGATTCGTGGCGAACGACGCGCCGCGCATCGTCACCGAGCGGTTCGACGATCCTGCCAGCTTCACGCTCGAGCGCTACCTGGCCACCGGCGGTTACGACGGCCTGCGGGCCGCGCTCGAGCGGCCGCCCGACGAGGTGCACAGCGAGGTACGCGACGCGACCTTGTTGGGTCGCGGCGGCGCCGGATTTCCCGCCGGAGTGAAGTGGGGCTTCTGCCCGCCGGGAGTGTGGCCCCGCTATCTCGTCGTCAACGGCGACGAGTCCGAGCCGGGCACCTACAAGGACCGCCTCCTCATGGAGCTCGACCCGCACCAGCTCATCGAGGGATGCCTCATCGCCTGCTACGCGGTGGGCCTGTCGCAGTGCTTCCTGTACATCCGTGGCGAGATGGCGCTGGCGCAGGAGCGTGTGGCCCAGGCGCTCAACGAGGCCTACGAGGCCGGCTGGGTGGGGCGCAACATCTGCGGAACCGATTTCTCGGTGGACATCGTGCTGCACTCCGGCGCCGGTGCGTATGTCGTGGGCGAGGAGACGGCGCTCATCGAGAGCCTCGAGGGCAACCGCGGCATGCCGCGCCTCAAGCCGCCCTATTTCCCCGCAGCGATCGGGCTGTACGGCCTGCCCACCATCGTCAACAATGTCGAGACGCTCTCGAACCTGCCGTGGATCATGCGCAACGGCGCTGAGGCGTTCACCGCCATCGGCACGTCCACCTCGCCGGGCACGCGCATGATCGCCGTCAGCGGCCACGTGCAGCGGCCCGGCGTGTATGAGATCACCAACGGCACCACCACATTCCGGGACCTCATCTACGGCGAGGACTACTGCCGGGGCATGCATCCGGGCCGCGAGCTGAAGGCCTTCGTGCCCGGCGGCGGCTCAGCGCCCTGGTTCACGCCCGCACAGCTCGACCTGCCCTTCGAGGCCTCCGAGGTGGGCCCGCAGGGCTCGATGCTGGGGTCGGGAGCAGTGATGGTGATGGACGACACCACCGACATCCCTGCCGCGGCATTGACGCTGACGAAGTTCTACGCGCACGAATCGTGCGGCAAGTGCGTGCCCTGCCGCGAGGGCGCCACCTGGCTGGAGCGCGTGCTGCGGCGCGTGTGCGACGGCACCGGCACACCGCGTGACCTCGACGTGCTGCTCGAGGTGGGTGCCTCGATCAGCCCGGGTGATTTCCCGCATGCCGCGGTGCCCGAGCGCGGTCTCGAGGCCAAGCCGTTCCCGTACCAGATGACGACGATCTGCTTCGTGGGCCCGTCGGCATTCGCACCGGTGCACTCGGCCTTGACGCTGTTTCCCGAAGAGTTCGAGGCCCGGGTGGCTGCGAACGCCCATCTCGACGCTGAGCTGTCGGGAGATCCCGTCTCGGAGGTGCCGGTCAGTGTCTGACACGACTGCTGCGGAGGCGACACCCAGCACGGTCGAGGTGACCATCGACGGTGTCGCCGTCGATGCACAGCCGGGCGAACTCGTCATCGCGGCAGCCGAGCGCGCCGGGGTGCACATCCCGCGCTTCTGTTACCACGAGCGAATGAGCTCGGTCGGCATGTGCCGCATGTGCCTCGTCGAGATCGACACCGGCCGCGGGCCGCAGCTGCAGGCCTCCTGCATGGTCCAGGTCTCGCCGCAGATGGTGGTGGACACCACCAGCGAGCGCACCCAGCGTGCCCAAGAGGGCGTGCTGGAGATGCTGCTCATCAACCACCCGCTCGACTGCCCCGTGTGCGACAAGGGCGGCGAATGCCCCCTGCAGGACCAGACGATGGCGTACGGCCCCGGCGAGTCCCGCTTTGTCGAGGAGAAGCGGCATTTCCCCAAGCCGATCCCCATCTCGGAGTTGGTGCACCTCGACCGGGAGCGCTGCATCCTGTGCGACCGCTGCACCCGGTTTGCGGACGAGATCGCCGGCGACCCGCTCATCGACTTCACCGAGCGCGGCAACGAGACCCAGGTGCTGACCTTCCCCGGCGAACCGTTCTCGTCGTACTTCTCGGGCAACACGGTGCAGATCTGCCCGGTGGGGGCGCTCACCGCAGCGCCGTATCGCTTCAAGGCGCGGCCGTGGGACCTCGCCCAGACCGAGTCCACCTGCACGACGTGCGCGGTCGGCTGCCGGATCGCAATCCAGTCGTCGCGCAACGAACTGGTGCGCTGCTTGGGGGTCGACATCGATCCGGTCAACCATGGCTGGCTCTGCGACAAGGGTCGTTTCGCCTACGGATCGGTCGGCAGCCCCGAGCGCGTCACGAGGCCGATGCAGGCGCGCTCGGGCGGTCGGGTCGCCGACATCGCCGAAGTCGAGCCCATGCGCAACTTCGAACCGTCGGACTGGGCCAGGGCGCTCGACGCGGTTGCCGCCGCCATCAAGACCGCTCGGCCAGGGGCGATTGCCGTGCTCGGAGGCGCCCGGGGCACGAACGAGGACGCGTACGCCTGGTCCAAGCTGGCCCGCACCGTGCTGGGCACCAATCACGTCGACGCGCAGCTCGGCGACGGTCTGGCTGCAGACATCACCGTCGGCCTCGGCACCGCGACGATCGACGACGCCTGCACTGCCGACACCACGCTGCTGGTGTGCGGCGATCTGCGGGAAGAACTGCCCGTGCTGCAGCTCCGCCTGCGGGGAGCGGCGCGGTCGGGCTCGACTCGCTTGGTCGAGATCTCCCCGACGGAGACCGGCCTCACCCGCGATGCTGCACGCAGCGAGCGGTGCCGGGGCGGCGAAGCAGCCGCGGTCCTGCGTGATCTGCTCGACGGCGATGACCCGCTGAGCGACGAGCTGGCCGCCGGATCGGTGGTGGTGGTGCTGGGGCGCTCCTCGGTTGCGGAGTCCGCTGAGGCAGCCGCCGAGGTGGCATCGGTGCTGGCCGATCGCGTGCCCCACGCCAAGTTCCTGGTGGCCGCCCGGCGGGGGAACGTCCGGGGCGCGCTCGACATGGGCCTCTCACCGGGCCTGCTGCCCGGGCGCAGCCTGAGCGCCGACCCGACGCCCGCGCTCGCAGCAGTGTGGGGCGAGCTGCCGCCTGAGCCGGGACACGACGCGGCCGGGATCCTGGCGGCAGCCGCCGCGGGAGACATCGATGTGCTCTTCCTGCTCGGCGCCGACCCGCTGACCGATTTTCCCGACAGCGTGCTCGCACGGCTCGGCGTGGCGGGCGCGCGCACGGTCGTCGCGGTGGACACCTTCCTGAATCAGTCGACGATCGAGGCCGACATCTTCCTGCCCGCTGCTGCATTCGGCGAGAAGTCCGGAACCACGACGAACTTCGAAGGCCGCGTCTCTGAGCTGAGCGAATTGGTGACCGCGCCCGGGTCGTCCCGCCCTGACTGGATGATTGCCGCCGAGTTGGCGATGCTCTGCGACGCCGACTTGGGATTCGTGTCGGTCTCTGAGATCACGGCCGAGATCGCTGCGGTCTGCGAGACACATGCCGAAGCGATGGGGTCGCCCGTCGACGGCGACGGCGTGCTGGTGAGCGGTGCCGCGTTCGAGCCTGCATTGCCGCCCGCGCACGTGGCGCCGCCCCGAGACGCCTACGGCTTGCGCCTGGTATGCAACCGCAAGCTCTACGACGGGGGTGTCACGGTCGCCCAGACGCCGGCCCTGGCGTCGCTGCGGGCCGAGACCGCCTTGCGCGTGCACCCCATTGATCTCGAGCGGGTGGGCGTTGCATCAGGCACCGAGGTGGAGGTTCATTCCGAGCGCGGCGCCTTGCGTCTGCCGATCGTGGCGGATTCCGGTGTCGGCCGCCACAACGCCGTGCTGGCGTTCCCGTCGCCTGAGCTCGACGTGGGAGCGCTCATTGACGCGACGGCGACGGTGACCGATGTCCGCATCGAGACCCGCGGCACCCAGGAGCCTGCGCCGTGACCGGTGACCCGCTCTTTGCCGATGGCCCCGAAGGGCAGGGCGACCCCACGGCGCCTGATGGGGCGTTGTCATGACCGGTGACCCGCTCTTTGCCGATGGAGTCGACTGGGGCGACATCGCGGTCATGGGTGTCAAGGTCGTCGTGGCCTTCGCCGCGCTGCTCGTCGCCACCATGTTCATGATCTGGTTCGAGCGCAAGCTGATCTCGGACATGCAGCACCGCATCGGTCCCAATGTGGCGGGGCCGTGGGGCCTGCTGCAGGCGTTCGCCGACGGGGTCAAGTTCTTCTTCAAGGAAGATCTGCGCCCTGCGAACGCCGATCCGCTGGTGTTCCGCCTGGCCCCGTACATCTCGGCGGTCACCGCGTTCGTGGCGTTCGCCATCGTTCCCGTCGGCGGCGTGTTTGCCGACGAGCCCGGCCGCCAGGGCACGGTCACGCTGTTCGGCAAGGAGACCATCCTGCAGGTGGCCGACCCGCCGGTCGGCATCCTGCTGCTGCTCGCGATGTCCTCGGTCGCCGTCTACGGCGTGATGCTGGCGGGCTGGTCGTCGGGCTCGAAGTACCCGCTCATCGGTTCGGTGCGCGCCTCGGCGCAGGCGATCTCCTACGAGGCGGCGCTGGGCATGTCGGTGGTCGCGGTGGTGATCGTGGCGGGATCGCTCTCGACGCAGAGCATCGTGGCGTCCCAGGCCGGGGGAGTGAACACCTGGCTGCTGCTGACCACCGGCATCGTGCCGTTCCTGGTCTTCCTCATCTCTGCCACCGCCGAGCTGAACCGGCCGCCGTTCGACCTCGTCGAAGCCGAGCAGGAACTGGTCGGCGGCTTCCACACCGAGTACTCCTCCATCCGGTTCGCGCTGTTCTTCCTGGCCGAGTTCATGAACGTCATCACGATGTCGGCGATCATGGTGACGCTGTTCTTCGGCGGACCGGCCGGCCCGGTGTTCTTCGGCTGGACCTGGCTGTGGCCCACGGTGTGGTTCCTGGCCAAGGTCGTCGCGTTCCTGTTCATGTTCGTCTGGTTCAGGGCCACGCTGCCGAGGCTGCGCTACGACCAGCTCATGTCGCTGGGATGGAAGGTGCTCATCCCGGTGATGCTGTTCTGGCTGATGTTCCTGGGTCTCGTGCAGCTGTCGGGCGTGCAGGGCTGGAACAGGATCTGGGTGTTCGTCGCAGCAGCGATCGGTTTCGCCCTCGGGTGGGCACTGCTGGCGGCTGCGCTGCGTGCAGCCAAGCGCAACTCCGTCGATGACGACGCCGAAGCGCTCCCGACTCACACCGCAGGGAGGAGCTGATGGGCTACCTCGACGGATTCGTCGTCACCTTCGGCAAGCTCTTCGACGAGCGTGTCACCACCGAGTACCCCCACGACAAGCGACCCAAGCCGCCGCGCTTTCACGGTCGCCACGTGCTCAACCGCTACCCCGACGGCATGGAGAAGTGCATCGGGTGCGAGCTGTGCGCCGGGGTGTGCCCAGCGCGCTGCATCTACGTGCGCGGGGCGGACAACCCTGCCGACAATCCGGTCGCGCCGGGGGAGCGCTACGGCTACGTCTACGAGATCAACTACCTGCGCTGCATCCACTGCGATCTGTGCGTGGAGGCCTGCCCCACCGAGGCCATCACCGAGACGAAGGTCTTCGAGTTCAGCTTCCCCACCCGGCGGGACGCCATCTACACCAAGGACGAACTCCTCACCGATGAGGACGGCCAGCCCCGGCGCCAGCCGTGGGAGCTGTGGCACGAAGGTGACGACGAGCACACCTCGGGCTGGATGCGGGCGACGTCTCCCTCCGGCCAGCCGGCCTATGAAGGGCGTGTCGCGTGGAGCGGCGAGCTGGGGTACGGCGTGCGGGCGCCCGAGCAGGGTCAGCACGCCGAGACCGACGACGACGAGCCCGAGGGCCAACCCGCTGAGGAGGATCACGGCGACGCCGGCGATGAGCACAGCCACGGGAGCGGCCACTGATGGTCGAAGTGGTGGTCTTCGCGGTTGCCGCCGCCGCGTGCCTCGTCGGCGCGATCGGCGTGGTGCTCTCGCGCAATCCGGTGCACGCAGCGCTCATGCTGGTGATGACGCTGTTCGGCATCGCGGTGCTGTTCGTGGCCCAGCAGGCGCACTTCATCGCGGCCGTGCAGGTGATCGTCTATGCGGGCGCGATCGTCGTGCTGTTCCTGTTCGTCATCATGCTGCTGGGCGTCGACCGGGCCACCGAGCTGTCCATGGGTGCGTTGCCGGCACAGCGCTGGACCGCTGCTGCGTTCGGCCTCGGCGGTGCAGCCGTGCTGATCTGGCTGGTGGCGGCCGTTGACCGGCTGTTCAAGGGCGCCAAGTCGCTGGCACTCGAGACCGCAGGCGTCACGGACGCCGGCGCGGGCAGCGACCCGACGGACTACGTCGCGGATGTGAGCGCCCTCGCCCGGTCGCTGTTCTCCGACTACGTGTACGCGTTCGAGCTGACCTCGCTGCTGCTCATCGTTGCCGTCATCGGCACGGTGATCCTGGCTCGCCGCAGCGGTTACGGCGCCGATGGACCGCGCGCCGACCAGCCCGGCGCCGGTCAATACAGCGGCAATGCGTCGGAGGCCGCCAGCACTGGCACCTCGAGCGAGGCCGGCCAATGAGCGGTCTCGAGGTGGTGACGAGCTGGTACCTCGTCCTCGGCGCGCTCCTGTTCATCATCGGTGGCACCGGGCTGCTGGTGCGGCGCAACCCGCTGATCATGCTGATGTGCGTCGAGCTGATGCTGAACGGCGTCAATCTCAGCTTCATCGCGTTCGCGGATCGCTTCGGCGATGTGCATGGACAGACGGTGGTGCTGTTCGTTCTGGTGGTTGCTGCCGCCGAGGTCGTGGTGGGCCTCGGCTTGGTGGTCGCGGTGCTGCGTGCCTCGCCACGCGCCACGGCGGACGATCTGTCTGCCTTGAGGGGCTGAATCGATGGTCGAACTGGTGTGGCTCATTCCCGCGCTGCCGCTGGCCGGGTTCGCCATCCTCCTGGTGGCCGGGCCGCGGCTGGGCGAACCCCGTGCCGGCTGGCTGGCCACCGCGGCAAGTGCCGGGTCGTTCCTGCTCACGCTCATCACGTTCGGCGGGCTGCTGGGACTCGAATCGGCCGAAGACGGCGGTGCCGGCGGGCACGGCGGGCGCTCGTTCGTCTCGACGCTGTTCGAATGGATGCCGATCGGCGGCCTCGAGGTAGACGCCGCGCTGCTGGTGGACCCGCTGTCGATGACGATGGCGCTGTTCGTGACCGGCGTCGGGACGCTGATCCACCTCTATTCGGTCGGCTACATGGGGGGCGATCCGAAGTACTCGAAGTTCTTCCTGTACCTCAACCTGTTCCTGTTCTCGATGCTCATGCTGGTGCTGGGCGAGAACATGGTGGTGACCTTCCTGGGCTGGGAGGGCGTCGGCACCTGCTCGTACCTGCTCATCTCGTTCTGGCACGAGCGACCCACCGCCGCCACCGCCGGCAAGAAGGCGTTCGTCACCAACCGCATCGGCGACTTCGGCTTCATGGTGGCCACGTTCCTGCTGTGGACGGCGCTGGGCACGGTCTCCTACACCGGTATCGCTGCACTGTCGGGCGGCTTGGCGACCGGTACCGCCACCGCCGTGTCGCTGCTGCTGCTGTTGGCGGCCGCGGGCAAGTCAGCCCAGCTCCCGCTGTACGTCTGGCTGCCCGACGCCATGGAGGGCCCCACCCCGGTCTCGGCCATGGTGCATGCCGCCACGATGGTGACCGCCGGCGTGTACCTGCTGGTGCGGCTCAACCCGGTGCTCACCGACACGGCACTGCTCATCATCGCCATCGTGGGCGCTGCCACTGCGCTGTTTGCGGCGCTGGCCGCCGTGGCTCAGCACGACATCAAGAAGGTGCTGGCGTACTCCACGATCAGCCAGCTCGGCTACATGTTCCTCGCCATCGGCTCGGGTGCGTACGTGGCAGCCATCTTCCACGTGGTCACCCACGCCTTCTTCAAGGGCCTGCTGTTCTTGGGCTCGGGCTCGGTCATCCACGGGCTCGGCGACGAGCAGGACATGCGGCGCATGGGCGGTCTGCGGGCCGTCATGCCCATCACGGCGGTCACATTCATCGTGGGCTGGCTGGCGATCGCCGGGGTGCCGCCGCTGTCGGGCTTCTGGTCGAAGGACGAGATCCTGCTCGCGGCGTGGGAACAGTCCGACATCGGTCCGCTGCTGTGGGCCGTGGGCCTCGTCACTGCGCTGCTGACCGCCTACTACATGAGTCGCCAGACGTTCCTGGTGTTCTTCGGCGGCCAGCGCTGGGACGACGGCGCGCACCCGCACGAGTCGCCGCCCACCATGACGCTGCCGCTGGTGCTGCTGGCAGGTGCTGCGGCCATCGGCGGCATCATGAACCTGCCGCTGGTGAAGGACTGGCTGGTGCTCGAGCACTTCTTGGAGCCGGTGCTGGCCCACCCGCACCACTTCTCCTCGGGCACGGGCACCAAGCTGCTGCTCGCGCTCATTGCCGTTGTGGCAGCACTCGGAGGCATCGCTGTCGCGATCCGAGCGTGGCTGCAGGCGCGCATCCCCGCCGACCGGCTTGAGCCTGCGCTGCTCGAGAACGTGTTCTACCTCGACTCGACGATTTCCAACTTCGTCGGCGGGCCCGGCACCAAGGCGTTCGATGCCGCCGCCACCGCTGACCGGCGCTTCGTGGACGGTGCCGTCAATGGCGTCGCCAAGCTCGTGCGGATGCTGGGCCAAGCCGTGCGGCCGCTGCAGTCGGGCTACCTGCGTCACTACGCATCGGGTGTCGCCGTGGGTGCGATCGCCCTGGTCATCTGGCTGGCGCTGCGAGGCGTCTCGTGAGCGCAGGCGCCCTGCTTGCCGCATCGGGCTCGGGAATCGACTTCCCGATACTCAATGCGCTGATCTTCGTGCCTGCAGTGGGAGCGCTCGTGGTGGCCCTGCTGCCGCGCAGCCGGCCGGACCTCGCCCGCCCGATGGGAGCGCTGTTTGCCGGCATCGGGGGCGCGTTGGCACTGGCGCTGGCCTGGCAATTCGACACCGCAGCGGCGGCGGACGCCGAGTCCGTCGGGGAGGGCTTCCAGTTCATCAGCCAGCAGTCATGGATTCCGGACTTGGGAATCTCGTGGCATGTCGGCGTCGACGGCATCTCGCTGTGGCTGGTGGTGCTGACCAGCGTGATCGTGCCGATCGTGCTGGCCGGCGTCGACCCGCACCACGACCCCAAGCCCTACACGGCATGGATGCTGTTGCTGCAGGCCGGCTCGGTCGGCGCATTCGTCGCCCTCGACCTGTTCCTGTTCTTCGTGATGTTCGAAGTGGTGCTGGTGCCGATGTACCTGCTGATCGCGGGCTGGGGCTACGACGGGCGCCGCTACGCCGCCACGAAGTTCTTCATCTACACGATGGCGGGCTCGGCGCTGCTGCTCGTGGCGATCATCGCCACCGCCGTGCTGGGCTCGCCCGACAGCGGCATCACGTTCGACCTCGTGACGCTCGCCGAAGGACAGGGGCTGGCCACCAACGCCGCACGTCTGTGCTTCGTTGCGTTCGCGATCGCCTTCCTCGTGAAGGTGCCGGCGGTGCCGCTGCACACCTGGCTGCCCGATGCGCACACCGAAGCACCCACGGCAGGCTCGGTCGTGCTGGCCGCGGTGCTGCTGAAGCTGGGCACCTACGGCCTGCTGCGGTTCGGCCTGTACCTGTTCCCCGAGGCGTCCGACTGGGCCGCGCCGGTGCTGGTCACCGTCGGCGTCGTGGGGGTCATCTGGGGCGCGATCACCGCGGCCATGCAACGCGACCTCAAGCGGCTGGTGGCCTATTCCTCGGTGGCCCACATGGGCTTCATCGTGCTGGGCATCTTCGCCTTCACCGCCGAGGCCATCGGCGGCGGCGTGATCCAGATGGTCAACCACGGCATCAGCACCGGCGCCTTGTTCCTGCTGGTGGGCATGCTCTACGAGCGGCGCCGGACACGGCAGATCGACGAGCTGGCCGGTATCCAGTCGGCTGCTCCGGTCTATGCGGGTGTGTTCACGCTGATCATGCTGTCGTCGATCGGCGTGCCGGGTCTCAACGGTTTCGTCGGCGAGTTCCTGATCCTGATCGGCTCTTTCGAGACCAGGCGGTGGTGGACGGTCGTCGCCGCAACCGGCGTGATCCTGGCGGCGCTGTACCTGCTGTGGGCGTACCAGCGGGTGTTTCACGGCCCGCCCGCGGCAGCCGACCGCCAGACGGCCGACTTGCGCAAGGGAGAGCTGCTGACGCTGGCGCCGTTCGTCATCGCGGCCGTGGCGCTGGGGGTGTACCCCAAGCCGCTGCTCAACGCCACCGAGCCCGCCGCCGACACGCTGCTCGAGCACCTAGTCGAGCACAGCGACTTCGAGCTGCCGGATCCGGGTGATCCGGTGATCGTCGATGCCGGCGACGGCGCTGATGCTCACGACGGGGACGACCACTGATGCCGTCGCTCGACGAGCTGTTCGACGAGACGTTCGCGTCTCCCGGCGTTGACTGGTGGGTGCTCGTCCCGCAGATCATCCTCGTCTCCGCTGCGCTCGGGCTGCTGCTGGTGGCCTCGCTGGCGCCGCGAGCGCTGCCCGCCTGGGCATCCACGATCGTCACGATCGCAACTGGCGCTGCCGTCGCCGTCACCGCCGCAATCCAGTGGACCGACTGGGGTTCTGCGCCGCGCTCCACCTTGGCGGGAGCGTTCGTCAGCGACGGCTTCAGCCTGCTCATCACCGTGCTCGTGGGAGCGGGTGTGGTGATGACGGCCCTGGTCGCGCACTCCGCCCTCGACCGCTACGCCATGGCGCCGCCCGAGTTCGCGGCGTTGCTGCTGGCATCTGCCGCGGGTGCCGTGGTGATGGCCGGCGCCAACGACCTCATCGTGCTGTTCCTGGGCCTCGAATCGCTCTCGATCGCGCTGTACGTGCTGATCGCACTGGCAGGCCGGCGCGCGAGTGCCCGCGAGTCGGCCATGAAGTACTTCGTGCTGGGGGCGTTCAGCTCGGCATTCTTCCTGTACGGCATCGCGCTGGTCTACGGCGCCACCGGCGGCACCAATCTCAGCGGGATCTCGGAGTTCCTCTTCGGGACGATCCGCGACAACGACTACCTGCTGCTGGCCGGCGTCGCGTTGCTGCTGGTGGGCCTGGGGTTCAAGATCGCCGCCGTCCCGTTCCACTTCTGGGCGCCCGATGTGTACGAGGGCGCACCGAGCCCGGTCACCGGCTACCTGGCGTCGATCGCCAAGGCAGCGGGCTTCGCGGCACTGGCGCGGGTGCTGTACGTGGCGGTGTTCCAGCAGGGCACCGCCTGGTCGCCGGTCATCGTGGCGCTGGCGTTCGCATCGCTGGCGGTCGGCGCGGTGATGGCCATCTGCCAGTCCGACGTGAAGCGCATGCTGGCGTTCAGCTCGATCAGCCACGCCGGTTTCGTCCTCGTCGGCTTGGCGGCCGTCGATCCCGACATCGTGGACGGGCTCTGGGCGAACTTCGCCGGCTCGGTCGGCGCTGCCGCCGATCTCGGCGACGGCGTCTCGTCGGCTGTCTTCTACCTCGTGGTCTATTCGTTCATGGCGCTGGGCAGCTTCGCCGTGCTGTCGGCGGTTGTCGGATCGTCGACCGATCCCGACGACGGCACCAGCCGCCACGATGTCAGCCGCTACAGCGGGCTGGCCCGCCGCCGTCCGGTGCTGGCGCTCGCCTTTGCCGTGCTCCTGCTCGCGCAGGCTGGTGTCCCGCTCACGGCAGGGTTCGTGGCGAAGTTCGAGGTCATCCGCGCAGCCGTCGGCGAGGGCATCTATGTCCTGGCGGCCGTCGCCATGGTCACGGCGGTGGTGAGCGCCTTCGCCTACCTGCGGGTCGTGCTGGCGATGTACGCACCGGAGGGCGCAGCCGCCTCCGAGGACGATGCTCCGACCGCCCGTGTCAGCCGCCCGCGCTGGGGTGACCTGCCCCTGACGACGGTGCTGGCCATCGCCCTCGCGGTGGCGGTGACCCTCGTCATCGGCGTCCTCCCGCAGACGCTCCTCGAATGGAGCGCCGACGCCGCCCTGTCGATCTTCCCCTAGCCCCGATTCCGGTGCCGTGATTCGGCGCAGGGGGTCGCAGAGTCGCTAGCGTTGCGGTCCGTGTCCGACCTCTTGCGGAGCTATCTGACCGTCGCAATCTTCGGCGCAGCGGCAGTCTTGATGGCCTTCGCAATGTTCGGCGTCGCCCGCATTCTGCGCCCGCAACGGCCGACACCGCAGAAGCTGATCGCATACGAGAGCGGCGTCGATCCGGTCGGCAGCGACTGGACCCAGAGCCAGATCCGGTACTACGTCTTCGCGGTCCTCTTCGTCCTGTTCGACGTCGAGGCCGTCTTCATCTTCCCCTGGGCGACACGGCTCGAGGTCTACGCCCTGTTCGGCTTGGTCGAGATGGCGATCTTCATCTTCATCCTGGTGCTGGGTCTGTTCTACGCATGGCGCAAGGGCGTCCTGCGCTGGGTGTGAGGGGCTGAGGGAATCTCGCGATGGCACTGGTCGACAAGGTCAAACTGCCCAAGCCGCTCGCCTGGCTGCTGAACTTCGGCCGGGCTCGCTCGCTGTGGGTGTACCAGTGGGGTCTGGCGTGCTGCGCCATCGAGATGGGCGCCGCATTCGGCTCGCCTCGCTATGACGTCATGCGGCTGGGCGTGATCCCGTTTCCGGCCAGCCCGCGCCAGGCCGACCTGGTGGTGATCTCGGGCACCGTCACCGACAAGATGGCGCCGGTCATCCGCCGCCTGTACGAGCAGATGCCCGAGCCCAAGTACGTGATCTCGATGGGGTCGTGCGCCAACTGCGGCGGCCCGTACTGGGACAGCTACTCGGTGACCAAGGGCGTCGATCAGGTCATCCCCGTCGACGTGTACGTGCCGGGCTGCCCGCCGCGGCCCGAAGCCTTGCTCGAAGGCATCGTGCTGCTGCAGGAGCGCATCCAGCGCGAGGACATGCAAGAACGCTGGCGCGGCGAGCCGATCGTGGTCCCGGCTTCGCCGGGACGATCGGACGCAGCGCCGGCTGTCTCGGCGGGATCGGCGTAGGCAGAACGATGGCCGAAGAGACCGACGACGCTCAGAGCGACGACGCCGCAGCGCCGGGCGACGAAGCCCGCGAAGCGCTCGCGGCCGAGTTGACGGAGCTGCTGGGCGACGCAGTGGTCGAGACGCACATCGAAGCTGGCCAGAACCTCTGGCTGCGCATCGAGCTCGAGCACTGGAAAACGTCGCTCGCGGCGCTGCGTGAGCACGGCTTCGTCTACTTCGGCTTCCTGTCGGCCATCGATTGGTCGGACGCACCCGAAGGCCGCTACGAGGACACCGAATTCGACGCTGCCGGCGCCGGCGAGGACGACGACGCAACCAGCGCCACCGCCGCCGAGACCGTTCGGCGGGGCGGCGGCGAGACTCGCTTCCAGTTGCTCGCCCAGCTCCACGCGCCGGCACGGCATGCCGCTGTCCTCATCAAGGCCGACCTGCCCGACACCGACGGCATTCCCGCGACGGTCCAGTCGATTGTCGATGTCTTTGCCGGCGCCGATTGGCACGAGCGCGAAGCCCACGAGATGTTCGGCATCGTCTTCGACGGGCACCCCAACCTGGAGCACATCTACCTGCCCACCGAGTTCGAGGGCCACCCGCTGCGCAAGGACTTCCCGCTGCTGGCCCGTGCCGTCAAGCCGTGGCCGGGCGTGGTCGACATCGAGGAGATCCCGCCCGAGCTTGAAGCGCAGCTCGAGGCCGAGGTGATGGCCGAATTCGAGGCTTCTGGAGCGGGCGCATGACAGCAGCGACCGATCTGCGCTCCCAACAGGCGTACGTGGCGGCGCAGGCGGCCGACGCCCGGGTGAATGTCGAGCTCGACACCGGCGACATGACGCTCAACATCGGCCCGCAGCACCCCGCCACGCACGGCACGCTGCGCATCGCCTGCCAGCTCGACGGCGAGCAGGTCATCTCCGCCGAGCCGCTGATGGGCTACATGCACCGCGGCTACGAGAAGCTCTGCGAGGTCCGCACGTTCCCGCAGTGCACCACGCTGATCAACCGCATCGACTGGCTCGGCAGCTTCGCCAACGAGGTGCCGTTTATCCTGGCCGCCGAGCAGCTCATGGGCATCGAGGCCCCGCCTCGTGCCCAGTGGATCCGCACCATCCTCTTCGAGCTCAGCCGGATCGCGAACGTGTCGCTGTTCCTGGGCGACATGGGCGTGCAGGTCGGCGCCCTCACTCCGGTGTTCTTCGCCTTCCGCGACCGTGAGCGGGTGCTCAACCAGATCGAGGCAGTGACCGGCGGCCGGTTCCATCCCAACTTCGACCGCATCGGCGGCCTCAAGGACGACCTGCCGCGCGGCTGGATCGACGAGACCCACGCCGTGATGGCCAAGATGCGCGGCTTCTGCGACGAGATGGAAGACCTGCTGATGGGCAACGAGATCTTCCAGACCCGCTGCCGCAGCGTGGGCGTCATCCCCGGTGAGGTCGCACTCGACTTCGGCCTGTCCGGCGCCAACCTGCGGGCCAGCGGCGTCGACTGGGACCTGCGCCGCGACGCCAACCCGGGCCTGGCCTGGGACGAAGTCGACTGGCGGGTGTGGACACACCCCGACGGCGACTCGTTCGCCCGCTACTGGGTGCGGCTGCAGGAGACCCGCGAGGCCACCAAGATCGTCGATCAGCTGCTGGACAGCATTCCCGCCGGGCCGATCATGGCGAAGGTGCCGCGCATCATCAAGGTGCCGGCCGGCGAGGCGTATGTCTCCACCGAGAATCCGCTCGGCGAGATGGGCTACTACGTGGTGTCCAAGGGCGGGCTGGAACCGTTCCGGGTGAAGATCCGCACCCCCAGCTTCAGCAACATCTCGGTGGTGCCGTGGGTGATGCGAGGCACGTACGTGCCCGACATCATCACCATCCTGGGATCGCTCTACTTCATCCTCGGGGATATTGACCGATGAATGGGGACCGATGAGCGGGGCGGCAGAGCTGGCCGGGCTCCTCGGCTTGGCGTACTGGGCCGAGACCAGCATCAAGCTGGGCGTCGCCCTCATCGTCATCCCGACCGCGGCGCTGCTGCTGGGCTACCTGTTCCTGCTGAAGATGATGGCGTTCATGCAGAGCCGGCTGGGCCCCCAGGACGTCGGCCCCTACGGCACGCTGCAGCTCATCGCCGACGCGGTGAAGTTCCTCCAGAAAGAGGACATCCACCCGGCCACCGCCGACCGGCGGGTCTTCCGGGCAGCCCCGGTCGTGGTGCTCGCCTCGTCGTTCCTGCTGTTCGTGGTGCTGCCCACCGGCCCCGATGCGGTCGTGGAGAACCTCGACACGGGGATCTTCTACGCGATGGCGGTCTCGTCGCTGTCGGTGCTGGGCGTGCTGATGGCGGGCTGGGCCTCGGCCAACAAGTACGCGCTGCTCGGCGGCCTGCGGGCGGCCGGCCAGCTCATCGCCTATGAGCTGCCGCTGATCCTTGCCGTCATGGGCGTGGTCATCCAGGCCGATTCGCTCAACCTGCAGGAAATCGTCCGGGCACAAGCCGAGGGCGAGATCTTCGGCTTCGGCCTCATCGGCAACCCGTTCATCCTCACCCAGTTCATCGGCTTCCTGATCTTCATGATCTCGGCCCAGGCCGAGCTGACCCAGACGCCGTTCGACATGCCGGTGGCCGAGACCGAGCTGGTCGGCGGCTTCCACGTGGAATACACGGGCTTCCGCTTCCTGCTGTTCTTCATGGCGGAGGTCGCCACGGCGTTCGCCTTCTCGGCGCTGGCCACGGTGATGTTCCTGGGCGGCTGGTGGATCCCCGGCTTCGACTTCGACGCCCCGGCGCTCAACGTGCTCGGCCCCGTCGTGATGCTCATCAAGATCCTGGTGGTGGCCTTCATCATCTTCTGGATCCGCTTCACCTACCCCCGCCTGCGCGAGGACCAGCTCCAGAAGTTCGCCTGGAAGGTGCTCATCCCGCTGTCGCTCGCGAACATCGTCGTGACCGGAATCTTCAAGGTGGTGGTCTAGATGCCACAACTTCCCGGACTGCTGAAGGGCCTCGGCGTGACGGCACGCACCGCCGCACGCACGCTGTTCCCCAAGCGGGGCCTGCGCACGCTCATCCCCGCCCCGCAGCAGGGCTCGGTGACCGTGCAGTACCCGCACGAGAAGGAAGCCCCGCCCGATCGCGCCCGCGGCGTCATCGCCCTGCACGAGGAGAACTGCACCGCTTGCATGCTGTGCTCGCGCTCGTGCCCCGACTGGTGCATCTACATCGAGGGCCACAAGGTGAAGGCCCCGCCCCGGCGAGCCGGCGGCGCGGTTCGCTCGGTCAACGTGGTCGACCGGTTCGACATCGACTACGCGCTGTGCATGTACTGCGGCATCTGCGTGGAGGTGTGCCCGTTCGACGCGCTGTTCTGGTCGCCCGAGTACGAGTACTCCGAACCTCACATCGCCGACCTGCTGCACGATCGCATCCGGCTCAGCGAGTGGATGGAGACCGTGCCCGCGTTCGAGGACTACGAGCCCGGCTCGGAGCAGAAGGTGCGCAAGGTTCCCGACTTCGGCCCCGATGATTTCCTGCCAGAGCGGAAGCTCGCTGACGACGATGCGGTGCTCGCTCCTGCGGCGGACGCCGCCACCTCGGCGGACGGGTAGGGGCGCTCTGATGGTTGCGCAGAACATCGCCTTCGGCATCATCGCGGCAATCACCGTGGCGGCTGCCATTGGCATGGTCTCGACGCGCAACATCGTGCACGCCGCCCTGTTCCTGGTAGCGGTGCTGGGCGGTTTGGCCGCCAACTACGTGCTGCTCACCGCCGAGTTCATCGCGACCACCCAGGTGCTCGTCTACATCGGCGCGGTGATGGTGCTGTTCCTGTTCGGCATCATGCTCACCCGGGCGCCGATCGGGCGAATACCCCGCATGACCGGGGCGACCTGGCCGGTCGCGGCGCTGTCGGCGCTCGCGTTGGGCGGGGTGACCGTCTATGCGCTGGTTGACCGGTTCGGCACCGATTCGCTGGCCACCGACAGCAGGGTTTTCCGCACCGCCGACGTGTCGGACTCGGTCTTCTCGCAGTACATCATCCCGTTCGAAGCCGTCTCGGTGCTGCTGCTGGCAGCGCTGATCGGCGCCGTCGTGCTGGCACGGCGCGACTGAGGCGGGGCTCCAGATGCTGCTGAACCAGTTCCTGCTGCTCGGTGCGCTGCTGTTCGCGGTCGGCGTCTACGGCGTGCTGGCGCGCCGCAACGGCGTGATGGTGCTGATGTCGATCGAGCTGATGCTCAACGCCGTCAACCTCAACCTGGTGGCGTTCGGGGTGCAGCACGACGTCGTCTCGGGGCAGGTCTTCGCCCTGTTCATCATCGCGGTCGCCGCGGCCGAGGTGGGCGTGGGCCTGGCCATCGTGCTGCTGCTGTACCGCAACCGCAAGTCGATCGCGGTCGACGAGTTCGACCTGATGAAGGGCTGAGCGCGTATGTGGATCCTCGAGAACGCGTTCCTCATCCCGCTGATCCCGGCGGTGTCCTTCGTCGTCATCCTGCTGTTCGGGCGCAAGTACATCGGCGTCGAGCGCGTCCAGAAGGTGGGCATCGCGGCGGTGGGCATCGTGTGGGTGCTCTCGATGATCGCGGCGGTGGCGTGGATCACCCGGGTGGAAGACAGCACGGCGTCGAAGTCCGGTGACGCCGAGCACGCCCAGATTGCGGTCAACGAAGGGCTGAGCGCTTCAGGCTCCAGCACGCTTGACGGCGACCTGCACCTGGCCGCCGAAGACGACGGCCACGGCGACGCCAATTCCAAAGATGGCAGTTACGGCTACGCCACCACCGAGCCGGTCATCTCCAAGGTCGACGGCTGGTGGTCGAGCGGCGGCATCGACTTCGCCGTCGGCACGCTGGTCGACGGCCAGACCGTGCTGCTGCTGATCGTGGTCACGTCGATCTCGCTGCTGGTGCACATCTATTCCGCCGAGTACGTCAAGGGCGACCGGCGATTCGTCCACTACTACGCGTTCCTGAGCCTGTTCACCGCCTCGATGCTCTTCTTCGTCATGGCCCAGAACCTGGTCCAGATGATCGTGGGCTGGGAGCTGGTGGGCGTCTGCAGCTTCGTGCTCATCGGGCATTGGTGGGAGGAACGCCCCAACACCGACGCGGCCGTGAAGGCCTTCCTGACCAACCGCGTCGGCGACATCGGCCTGCTGGTCGGCGTCATCATCCTGTTCGGCACCTTCAAGACCTTCGACATCGACTCCATCAACCGGATGGTCGGCGAGATGGGCTCAGAAGTGCACTTCGCCATGCTGATGGCGTCGATCGCGTTGATGGCGGCGGTGTGCTCCAAGTCGGGCCAGTTCCCGCTGCACACGTGGCTGCCCGACGCCATGGCCGGGCCCACCCCGGTCTCCGCGCTCATCCACGCAGCCACCATGGTCGTGGCGGGCGTGTTCATGATCGGCCGGCTGTACCCGGTCTTCTTCGAGGGCTTCTCCATCGGCACCTCGTCGATCAACCTGATGGCGTTCATCGGCGGCTTCACGGCGCTGATCGGCGCCGGGCTGGCCTTCGCCCAGTGGGACATCAAGAAGGTGCTGGCCTACTCCACCGTCAGCCAGCTCGGCTACATGGTGATGGCGCTGGGCGTGGGTGCGTGGACCGCTGCCATGTTCCACCTGTTCACGCACGCCTTCTTCAAGGCCTGCCTGTTCCTGGGGGCCGGCTCGGTCAGCCACGCCGCCCACCACACCTTCGACATGCGAGAGATGGGCGGCCTGCGCAAGTACATGCCGCACACCTACAAGACGTTCGTGATCTCGACGCTGGCGCTGGCGGGCATCTTCCCCTTCGCCGGTTTCTGGTCCAAGGACGAGATCCTGCTGGGCGCGTTCGCGGGCCAGCAGAGCGCGTACCCGCTCATGCTGATCTTCGGCTGCGTGGTGGCGCTGATGACGGCCGCCTATATGACCCGGGTCATCTGGTACACGTTCTGGGGCGAGTACCGCGGCCACGGCCACCCCCACGAGTCGCCCAAGGTGATGACCGTGCCGCTGTGGATCCTGGCGGTCATGGCAGTGGTGGCCGGTGCCTTCAACCTGCCGACGCCGGTGCTCGAAGTGTTCGGCCTCGAGAGCCTCGCCCACCTCGTGCAGACCTACGCCGAGCCCACCCACTACCTCAATGCGATCGGCCTGTCGCACCCCGATCCGTCGCTGTGGCTGGCGCTCGTGGGCTTGGCCCTGGCGCTGGCCGGCATGGCCATCGCGTTCATGTACTTCTGGCGCAATACCGGGCCGCATGGGCTCACCGAGCGCAACCGCTACGCCAAGGCGGGCTACACCTTCATCGAGCAGAAGTACTACCTCGACCACCTCTACACCGACATCGTGATCGGCTCGATCAAGAAGCCCATCGCCCGGGCCGCGAACTGGTTCAACGACAACGTCATCGACCTGGTGGTCAACCGTGCCGGCGAGGGGGCACGCGACGGCGGCAGGTGGGTGTACCGCCGGATCGACCAGGGCACCATCGACACCACCGTCAACGCGCTCGGCAGCGGCGCCGACGCGGGCGGTCAGGGTCTGCGGGTGATGCAGACCGGAAGAGTCCAGAACTACGGCTCGCTGCTGTTCGGCACAGCGGCCGTGGTTGCCATCGTCTTCGTGATCGTGCTGTGACCGGCGATGGGCACACAGGTTCGTAACCAAGAGGGAGCTTCGTAGTGGACGCAACTGGATTCGACGCTTGGGCGCTGACGCTGGCGGTATTCCTGCCGGCCGTCGGCGCGCTCGTGATGATGGCGGTGCCCCGTGCGCGCGAGCTCGAGCTGAAGACGATCGCGCTCGTGTCGTCGCTGGCGTCGCTGGCGGTCGGTGTGTACCTGCTGTTCGCCTTCGACTATGGCAACTCCGGGGCGCTGCAGTTCGTCGTGGAAAAGGGCTGGATCGACGCGATCGACGCCGACTACATCATGGGGCTCGACGGCCTGTCGCTGCCGCTGCTGATCCTGTCGATGGTGATCGTGCCGCTGTGCGTGATCTACTCGTGGGAGCACATTCCCGAGCCGGGCAACGCCAAGGCCTTCCTGATCCTGATGCTGATCCTGGGGTCGGGCATGAACGGCACCTTCGTGGCGCAGGACCTGATCCTGTTCTTCGTCTTCTTCGAGGTCGTGCTGCTGCCGATGTACTTCATGATCGGCGTGTGGGGCGGCGAGAACCGTCGCTACGCCTCGCTGAAGTTCTTCCTGTTCACGCTGTTCGGCTCGGCGCTGATGATCGTCAGCTTCGTGGCCTTGTACTTCGTGGCCACCGGTGCCGACGGGCTGGACCTGCGCAGCTTCGACATGCGGGTGCTGGCCGACGCCGCCGGCGGCGACCTGGCCCGGGGCACCCAGGCGATCATCTTCGCGGGCCTGTTCATGGGCTTCGGCATCAAGGTGCCGATGTTCCCGTTCCACACGTGGCTGCCCGACGCGCACACCGAGGCGCCCACGGTGGGCTCGGTGATCCTGGCGGCCATTCTGCTGAAGCTCGGCACCTACGGCTTCGTGCGGATCGCGCTGCCGTTCCTGCCCGAAGGAGCTGCCGCGTGGGCGCCCTGGATCGGCCTGCTGGCGGTGATCGGCATCATCTACGGCGCCTTGGGCTGCCTGGCCCAGACCGACATGAAACGGCTCATCGCGTTCAGCTCGGTTGCCCACATGGGCTTCGTGATGCTGGGCATTGCCACGCTGACCGACATCGGCATCAACGCTGCGGTGTTCGGCATGGTGGCCCACGGGATCATCACCGGGATGCTGTTCTTCCTGGCCGGCTCGGTGAAGGAGCGCTACCACACGCTCGAGATCAGCCGGCTGGGCGGGCTGCTCAAGTCGGCGCCGCGCATGGGCTGGATCCTGGGCATCTCCGCCATGGCGTCATTGGGACTGCCCGGTCTGGCGGGGTTCTGGGGCGAGTTCCCCGCGATCCTGTCCGCCTACAACCCCGGCGCGGGACTGTCCGAAGAAACGTTCCGCACCTACATGGTGATCGCCGCGGTGGGCACGGTGTTCGCCGCGGGCTACCTGCTGTGGCTGTTCCAGCGCAGCGCGTTCGGCGAGCCCAAGCCCGAGTGGGAAGGCCACGCCATCGCCGACGTGAACCGTTACGAGTGGGCAGCGTGGACGCCGCTCATCATCGCGATGGTGCTCTTCGGCATCGTGCCCGGACTGATCTTCGGTGTGGTCGATGACGTGTCGACCGGCATCGCGGACAGCATCTCTGCCGCTGTGGGCGGGGGGTGACGATGGATTTCGTCGCCCTCGCGGGCTTCATCCGGCCGCACCTTGACTGGCACGCGCTCGCTCCCGAGCTGACGCTGCTGGCCGTCGGCACGCTGGTGACGGTTGCCGACATCGCGCTCGACGACAAGGCCAAGCGGATGATGCCGACGCTCACGGGCGTCGGGCTGCTCGCGACGCTGATCCCGATCCTGACCCTGGCGGCCGACGGTGCCGAGCGGTCGATGTTCGGCGGGGCGTATGTCGTCGACGATTTCTCGCTCGTGCTCAAGGCGCTGTTCATCCTGGCCGGCTACGTGGTCGTGCTGATGTCGGTCGACTACGTGCGCGAGGGCGACTACTACGAGAACGAGTACTACACGCTGCTGCTGACGTCGCTGCTGGGCATGATCATGATGGCCAGCTCGCGAGACCTCGTCAGCGTGTTCGTGGCGCTGGAGCTGCTGTCCATCCCGGCCTACATGCTGGCGGCGTGGCGCAAGGGCGGGCCGCGTTCGAACGAGGCGGGCCTGAAGTACTACCTGATGGGGGTGTTCGCCTCGGCGGTGATGCTCTATGGCATGTCGCTGGTGTTCGGCGTGGCCGGCGGCACCGATTTCGGGACGATCGCTGCGGCGCTGGCGGGGGAGGGAGCGAGCCCGATCGTCATCGTGGCGATCCTGTTCGTGCTGATCGGATTTGCGTTCAAGGTGTCGGCGGTGCCGTTCCACACCTGGGCGCCCGACACCTACGAGGGCGCCCCGACACCGGTGACTGCGTTCCTGTCGGTGGCGTCGAAGGCAGCGGGTTTTGTGGCGCTGCTGGGGCTGGTGTTCGTGGCCTTCGAGGGCGCGGCCGACGTGGTGCAGCCGTTCTTCTGGGTGCTGGCCGTGGTGACGATGACCATCGGCAACCTGATCGCCCTGCGCCAGACGAACATCGTGCGGATGCTGGCCTACTCGGGCGTGGCCCAAGGCGGCTTCATGCTGGTGCCCTTCGCCGTGGCGTTCGAGGGCGATGCCTGGACTGTCCCCGGAACCGGCATCACCACCACGACGCTGCCCAGTGCGTACGAGGCGGTGATCGTCTACGCCATCATCTACGCCTTCATGAACCTGGGGGCGTTCAGCGTGGTGCTGGCGGTGGCGCGCCGGACCCGCTCGGGCGAGATCGACAGCTACGCCGGGCTGTTCCGGTACGCGCCGGGCATGGCGGTGCTGATGACCGTGTTCCTCGCGTCGCTGGCCGGTATCCCACCCGCGGCTGGGTGGTTCGCCAAGTTCGTGGTGTTCCGAGCGCTGGCCGATGCCAGCACACCTGCCGGCTGGGTGCTGGCGGCGATCGTCGCGGTGAACGCCGTGATCGCCTTCGGCTACTACGCCCGGGTGCTGGTGCAGATGTGGTTCCAGCCGGTGCCCGAAACGGTTGCGCTCGGTGTCGATGCCCGAGGCGACGAGCTCGAACCTGAGCCGGAGCTGGCAGGCGCCGAAGCCGATGAGCACGAAGGCTTCCTCGCCACCGAGACACGCCAGACCACCATGGTGAGCTTCACACCCGGCCCGATCCCGATGACCGGGGCGCTGGCCGCTGCGCTGGCGATCACTGCGATTGCGACCATGTTGCTGGGCATCTTCCCCGGCCTGGTCAGCCACTTCGGCGACGTCGCCTCGTTCTACCTCGGCGGCTGATCCCTGGCGGGCGCATGGTCCCGACGCCCAGCCACATGCCTGAGGTCCACCGCTTTGACGAGTTCATGGGCGAGGCGCTGTATGGCGCTTCGGGGTTCTATGTGCGCGGTGGACGGCCAGCGGCTCGGGGCGGTGATTTTGCGACGTCGCCCGAGCTGGGCACACTGTTCGCTCGGTGCATCGCGGGCTACCTGGATCGCACGTGGGATGAGCTGGGCCGGCCCGACCCGTTCGTCGTGGTCGAGAGCGGCGCCGGGCGCGGGACGCTGTGTCGCGATGTGCTCGGGCATGTTGCGGCGTGCCGCGATGCCGTGCGGTACGTGATGGTCGAGCGGGTGGACAGCCAGCGCGACGACGCGCTCGCCCGGATCGCTGATGCCGGCGAGTCGGAGCGTGTCGTCGCAGTGCCCGATCTCCCCGCTGGCCCGCTTGTGGGCGTCGTGCTCGCCAATGAGCTGCTCGACAACCTGCCGTTCCGCCTGCTCGACCGCTCGCAGACCGGCTGGCTGGAGGTGCATGTCGCGCCCGAGGGTTCCGCCGAGGTGCTGCAGGAGGCGCCTGCCGATGCGGCGGCGATGGCTGCGACGATGGCTCCTGATGCCGCGCCGGGTGCGCGTGTGCCGTTGCAGCTGAAGGCGGCAGTGTGGGTCCGTCGGGCGCTGCGGTCGCTCGAGCGCGGTCGGCTGCTGACGTTCGATTACGGCGTGCGCCGCACGGCCGAGCTGGCACAGCGTCCCCAGAGCGAGTGGCTGCGCACCTACCGGTCCCAACGCCGCGGGCACGACCCGCTCGATGACCCTGGCAGCGCAGACATCACCTGTGACGTCGCGTTCGATCAGCTGCCGCCGGGTGCCACGTTGAGCACCCAGGCCGAGTGGCTGGCTGCTGCCGGCATCGATTCGATGACGGCAGACGCCCGGGCGCTGTGGCAGCGGAAACGATCCCAGCCGACGGCTGAGGCGCTTGCAGCTCGGACGCTGCTCGACGAAGCAGCCGCGCTCACCGACCCCGACGGCATGGGTGCCTTCTGGGTAGGGGAGTGGCGCGTCGGCTGAGCTCAGGCAGCGGCGCTGCGCCCGAACCGACACGCCTGTGGGACGCCAAGCGGTCGGCAACTACTCTGCGAATCTGGCCGCAAAGGATCGGGCCTCGCACGCGATGCCGGCCTGGTCCGCACACGCACACCGGCAGCACGACGAGACAGGGACACCGATGACTGAAACGAGCCCGGAAGCGACGATCGAGGACTACTACGTCGAAGACCGCGTCTTCGAGCCCGCGGGGGATTTCCGCTCGGCGGCGCTGACGGCGGATCGGTCGCTGTACGACGAGGCGGCCGCCGACCGGCTGGAGTTCTGGGCTCGCCAGGCCCGCGAGCACGTCACCTGGTTCACCGACTTCCACACCGTGCTCGAGTGGGATCTGCCGTTCGCCAAGTGGTTCCTGGGCGGCACGCTCAACGTGTCGTACAACTGCCTCGACCGCCACGTCGAGGCCGGCCGTGGCGACAAGGTGGCCTACTGGTGGGAGGGCGAGCCCGGCGACACCCGCACCATCACCTACGCCGACCTGCTCGACGAGGTGTGCAAGTTCGCCAACGTGCTGAAGGGCCTCGGGGTCGAGCGCGGCGACCGCGTGTGCATCTACATGCCGATGATCCCCGAGCTGCCGGTGGCGATGCTGGCCTGCGCCCGCATCGGCGCGGCCCACTCTGTGGTGTTCGGCGGGTTCTCCGCCGACTCGCTGTCGGACCGCATCGACGACGCCTCGGCCAAGCTGCTCATCACCGCCGACGGCGGCTACCGGCGCGGCGAGCCGTTCGGCCTGAAGGACACCGCCGACGCCTCCGTCGAGGCCACCACCACCATCGAGAACGTGGTGGTCGTGCGGCGGACCGGCCAGGACGTGACCTGGAACGACAGCGTCGATCACTGGTACCACGACCTGATGGACGGCCCCACAGCGTCCGCCGACTGCCTGCCCGAGCACATGGATTCCGAAGACCTGCTGTACCTGCTGTACACCTCGGGCACCACGGCCAAGCCCAAGGGCATCATGCACACCACCGGCGGCTACCTCACCCAGGTGGCGTTCACGCACCGCTACGTGTTCGACCTCAAGCCCGACGTCGACGTGTTCTGGTGCGCGGCCGACATCGGCTGGGTGACCGGCCACAGCTACATCGTGTACGGGCCGCTCGCCAACGGCGCATCGTCGGTGATGTACGAAGGCACGCCCGACACCCCCCGACCCGAATTCCGCGACGGCGACAGGGCGAGCTGGCCCAAGGACCGGCTGTGGGACATCATCGAGCGCTACGGCGTGACCCAGCTCTACACGGCCCCCACGGCCATCCGCACGTTCATGAAGTGGGGCGCCCAAGAAGCAGCGCGGCACGACCTGTCCAGCCTGCGGGTGCTCGGCACGGTCGGCGAGCCCATCAACCCCGAAGCCTGGATGTGGTACCACACCCACATCGGCGGGGGCACCTGCCCCATCGTGGACACGTGGTGGCAGACCTAGACCGGCGGCCACATGATCACCCCGCTGCCGGGCGTCACCACCACCAAGCCCGGCTCGGCAACCCACGCGCTGCCGGGCATCTCTGTGGAGCTGGTGGATGACGCCGGCGACCCGGTCGAACGGGGCGGCGGCTACCTGACCATCACCGAGCCGTGGCCGTCGATGCTGCGCGGCATCTGGGGCGATCCCGAGCGCTACCGCGAGACCTACTGGAGCACGTACGAAGGCCGCTACTTCGCCGGCGACGGCGCCAAGCTCGACGACGACGGCTACCTGTGGCTGCTCGGCCGTGTCGACGATGTGATGAACGTGTCGGGCCACCGCATCTCCACCACCGAGGTGGAGTCGGCGCTGGTCGACCACCCGTCAGTGGCCGAGGCAGCCGTGGTGGGCGCAACCGACGACACCACCGGCCAGGCCATCGTGGGCTACGTGATCTTGCGAGGCGGCCACGACGCCACCGACGAGCTGCGCGCCGAAGTGCGCCAGCACGTCGCGACCAAGCTGGGGGCGATCGCCCGGCCCAAGGCGGTAGTGCTGGTGCCGGACCTGCCCAAGACCCGCTCGGGCAAGATCATGCGCCGCCTGCTGCGCGACGTGGCCGAGGGCCGCCAGCTCGGCGACACCACCACACTGGCCGACGCGGGCGTGGTGGAGGAGATCCGCACCCGCGCGGCCGAAGCCCCCAGCGAAGACTGAGCGGGAAATGGCGAAGGGCCCGAGGCACAGGCGGACCCTTGCCGCGTCGGTTGCCGAGGGCGATTGGCCGGCGTACTGGTGGTGGCGGGATGGGCCGGTGCCGCCGGGCGACTGCGTGATCGTCGACATCGACGGCGTGCTGGCCGATGCCTCTCACCGCCAGCATCACCTCGACGGCCCGTGGCGCGACTGGGACTCGTTCTTCGCCGACGTGGGCGACGACGACGTGCTCGACGAAGTCTTCGAGCTGCTCGTGCTGCTGAATCCCGAACTGGTGGTAGTGGCCCTCACCTCCCGCCCGACCTGGGTGTCGGGCGCCACGCTCGACTGGCTCGTCAAGCACAAGGTCCGCTGGGACCTGCTCATCATGCGCCCGATGGGCGACTTCCAGCCGTCGCCGCTGTTCAAGGGCGAGCAGACCCGGGCGCTGCTGGAGTGCGGCTACACACCCCGCCTGGCCATCGACGACGACATGCGCAACGTCCGCATGTACCGCGACCTCGACCTGCCCACGCTCTACATCGACAGCGGCTACCACCCCCACTAGCCCCGCCGTGACGACTCCGGACCTGACAGCATGAGCCGGTGACTCGTACAGCGCTGGTAATCGGCGGCACCGGGCCGACGGGGCCTGGTGTGGTGAACGGGCTGTTCGAGCGCGGGTACGACGTCACGGTCCTGCACACCGGGCGCCACGAGGTCGACACCATCCCGCCCGAGACCGAGGTGCCGCACATCCACACCAATCCGTTCCGCATCGCCGACGTGGAAGCGGCGCTCGGCAGCGCCACCTTCGATGTCGTGTATGCCATGTACGGCCGGCTGCGCGACCTGGCGCCGTACTTCGTCGGCCGCTGCGGGCAGTTCATCGCCGTCGGCGGGATCCCCGTCTACAAGGGCTACGCACGTCCGGCGCAGAACTGGCCACGCGGCCTGCTCACACCGCTGCGCGAATCAGCCGACCGAGCGGTGAACGACGCCAACGACAAGGTGGCCAAGATCGTCGCCACCGAGGACGTGCTGTTCGAGCACCACCCCGACGCCACCATCTTCCGCTACCCGCTCATCTACGGGCCCGGCCAGATCAACCCCCGTGAGTGGCTGATCGTGCGGCGCATCATCGACGGCCGGCGCCGGGTCATCGTCGCCGATGGCGGCCTCACCTTGCGCACGGCGGCGTACGGCCCCAATGCCGGCCACGCCCTCACGCTGGCCGCGGACCGTCCCGAGGCTGCCGCCGGCAAGGCGTACAACATCAGCGACGAGCACACCCTCACAGCCCGCCAGACCATCGAGGTCATCGCGGCGGCGCTGGATGTCGAGCTCGACATCGTGAGCCTCCCCGAGGAGCTCGCGACGCCGGCCCGACCCTTCCTCGGCGAGGAGAATTCGCTGCACCGCTCGATGTCGCCGGACCTGATGATCGCCGAACTCGGCTACCGCGACAAGGTCGGCGTGGTCGAAGCTGTCGGCATGACGGCCCGCGACCTGTATGAGAATCCGGTCAGGCGTGGCAGCACCAAGGAGCGGCGCATGCAGGACCCCTTCGACTACGACGCCGAGGACGCCATCATCGACGCGTACCGGTCCTCCATCGGCAAAGCCGCCGCACTGGCCGCGGCCTACGACCCCGACTTCCGGGGCCGCTACAGCCCCGGCTCAGACGACTGGCGCCTCGTCGACGCCAAGAACTGACCTGTCTGAACAGGGGCCGCGACCGGCGAACGGCCGGCTGTCACTAGCCTGAATTCCGTCTGGTTCAGTCTCGGTTGAGCGTCGCGAAAGGGGCGTCGAACACAGTGCGCAACACCTTCAAGACCACGTTTCTGCTGGCGCTGCTCGCCGGCCTGATCCTGTGGATCGGCAGCTTCTGGGGCCAGAGCGGCCTCACTCTCGCCGTCATCATCGCCTTGGTCATGGTGGGCGGCAGCTACTGGTTCAGCGACAAGCTCGCAATCCGGTCCGCGCGAGCGCAGGAGGTCCAGCCGCACCAGCTTCCCGACTACTGGCGGATCATGCAGGAGCTGACCACGCTGTCGGGCCTGCCGATGCCCCGGCTGTACGTCTCGCCCGACGCCCAGCCCAACGCATTCGCCACCGGCCGCAATCCCAACAACGCCGCCGTCTGCGTCACCGAGGGGCTCATCCGCCACTTGAGCTGGTATGAGATCCGCGGCGTGCTGGCGCACGAGATGGCCCACATCCGCAACCGCGACATCCTCATCGGCTCGGTCGCGGCGGCCGTGGCCACCGCCATCACGTTCGCGGCGCACATGGCGCAGTGGGCCCTGATCTTCGGCGGCGGCGGGCGCGACAACGACCGCAATCCGCTCGGCGATCTGCTGCTGATCTTCTTGGCGCCGATCGCCGCGATGCTGCTGCAGATGGCCATCAGCCGCAGCCGCGAGTACCAGGCCGACCGCACCGCTGCCCGGATGATCGGCGACGGCGAGCCGCTGGCCCGGGCGCTCGAGAAGCTCGACGTGGCCTCCAAGACCGTGCCGAGCTTGGCCGACCCCAATCAGGCGCAGATGTACATCGCCAACCCGCTGGCGAGCCGTCGCATGGGCTTCAAGGGGCTGTTCACCACCCACCCGCCGATGGAGGAGCGCATCCGCCGCCTGCGGGACGGCTCCTGGCAGTAGGCGGCCGAGATGACCTTCCACGTCGTCTGGGGCCTCGTGGTCGTGTTCTCGGTGATCGGCGCGCTGGGTGTGGCGGCTGTCTGGGCGTTCTCGTCGCCCCGGTTCAGCACGTACCGCACGGCCACGCCGGTGCCGATCCGGGTGACGGCCGCCCAGCGGCACACCAACATCGCGCTCAACGGGGTGCTGTCGCTGGCGTGCTACGCCGTCGCGCTCGGGGTGGCCTCTACGTGGCTGCATGGCGCCGAGCGGGTGGGCCTCGCCGTGTCCGCGCTGCAGGTCCTCGGCGCGCTGCTGCTCTACGACGTCATGTACTACGCGATGCACCGCACGATGCACCGGCCCGCGCTGATGCGCCTCGTCCACGGCGTGCATCACCGTGTGCGGTACCCGATCGCGCAGGACAGCCTCTATGTGCATCACACCGAGCTGGTGGCCGGCATCACGCTGCTGCTGGTGAGCGTGGCCGTCGTCGGCCCGGTGAGCACCTGGGCGTTCCTGGCCATCGTGCTGATACACGGGCTGATCAACACGATCGCGCACACCAACCTGGTCTTCCCCCATCGGTTCTTCGTGCTGTGGAACCACTGGGTGATGCGGCACCACCGCCACCACGCAGGCCACCTCGACAAGAACTACGCCACGATCTTCCCGTTCTGGGACCGGCTGGCGGGCACGTACGCCTAGCCGACCGCCCGTGGCTGCAGTGACTTCGACGAACGGGACGGCACGGCGATGACCGAGCCGCGGCGGATCCTGGTGACCGGGGGCAGCGGCTTCATCGGCCACGCCATCGTCGACGGTCTCGCGGGCGAGGGCCACGAGGTCATCGCAGCCGACATCGCCGACCCTGCGCAACCGCGCGGCGACGTCGACTATGCCCGCCTCGACATCACCCAGCCCGAGCCGCTGGCCCAGATCGCCGCCGGCGTCGACAGCATCGTGCATTGCGCCTCGGTGGTCAGCACCCGGCAAAACGACGGCGACACCGTCTGGCACCACAACCACGGCGGCACGCTGAACGTGCTGGCGGCCTGCGAGAAACACGGCATCGAACGGCTGGTGCACATCAGCTCGGCCAGCGTGGTCTTCTCGGGGGACGACATCGCCGGCGGCGACGAACGCTTGCCGTATGCCGCAGTGACACTGGCGCCCTATGCGGCCAGCAAGATCGCCGCCGAGAAGGCCGTTCTGGAATTTGCGGCGAGCCAGTCGCGCACACGTGCCTGCGCGCTGCGCCCCAGCATGGTGTTCGGCCCCGGCGATGCGCGCCTGATCCCGAGCATCCTGCGGCAGGCCGACTCGGGACGGCTGAAGCGCGAGATCGGGTCGCGCGACACGCTGCAGGACTTCACCTACATCGACAACGTGGCAGACGCTGTCGTCGCGGCCGAGGGGCGACTGGATGCCGGGTCACCGCTGAACGGTGAGGCCTACTTCGTCACCAACGGCGAGCCGATGGCGTTCTATGCGTTCGTGGAGACGTTGCTGCGGGGCCTCGGCTACACACCGCCGACCGGCAGGGTGCCGTTCTGGCTTGCCTACGCCGGCGCCGCCGTGCTCGAAGCGATCGGCGCCGCCAGGGGTCGCAACCACGGCGAGGACCGGGTGTCGCGGTTCGCCGTCAAGTACCTGGTCACCGGCAAGCACTACCGCATCGACAAGGCCCGCCGCGATCTCGGCTGGGAGCCGCGAGTGACGCTGGCCGACGGCATCGAGCGAACGGTGGCGCACCTGACCCAGCAGCCAGGGGCCTGAGGGCCGCGACCGAGTGAGGCGGGCTCAGTCTCTGAAGTTCTCGAACTGCAGCGGCACGTCGAAGTCGCCGGCCTTCAGCTCGGCGATGACGGTCTGCAGGTCGTCACGCTTCTTCGAGTTCACCCGCAGCTGGTCGCCCTGGGTCTGCGACTGCACGCCCTTGATGCCGAGGCCCTTGATGAACTTGTTGAGCTCACGGGCCCGGTCCGACGAGATGCCGGCCTGCAGGGCAGCCGCCTGGCGCACCGTGCCGCCGGCGGCCTCTTCGACGTTGCCGTAATGGACGGCCTTGAGGCTCACCTGGCGGCGCACCAGCTTCTCCTCCAGCACCTGGCGCATCGCAGCGAGCCGATCCTCGGTGCTCGACCGCATGTTGATGGCGCCCTCGCCCAGCTCCACGGCACTGCCGGTGTTGCGGAAGTCGTAGCGGTTGGCGATCTCACGGGACGCCTGATCGACCGCATTGCGGATCTCCTGCATGTCCACCTTGGACACAACATCGAATGAAGCCATGTCCGCAACCTAGCGAGCCGAATCCGGCCCCGGACTCTGCAACGTGCGGGGCACTCGACGATGCAGTCGGCGCCAAGCACGCCGGTAGCCTGCCCACCTCTGGGGTCGGTGCCCGAGCGGACAAAGGGAGCGGGCTGTAAACCCGTCGGCTACGCCTACGGAGGTTCGAATCCTCCCCGGCCCACCAGCCTGATTCAGCGGCCGGCGCTGTAGCCGCCGTCGATGGGGTAGAGGCTGCCGGTGATGTAGCTGGCCTCGTCGGAGGCCAGGAACGCCACCAGCGCGGCCACCTCATGCGGCTCGCCGTAGCGCTGTGCCGGGAGGCGCTCGGCAAATGCCTTGCGGATGTCGTCGGCGTTCTCACCGCCGATGAAGGTCTCGAGCGAGCGCATCATGCGTGTCTCGATCGGCGACGGGCACACGGCGTTGACGCGCACCCCTGATGTGGCCAGCTCGAGTGCGGCGGACTTGGTGAGCCCGGCCACGGCGTGCTTGCTCGCCGAGTACGGCGAGATGCCCCTTGCACCGAACAGGCCCGCGACCGATGCGGTGTTCACGATGGCCCCGCCGCCCCCGGCGATCATGGCCGGTGCGGCGTACTTGATGCCCAGCCACACGCCGCGCACGTTGACCGCGATGACACGGTCGAAGTCGTCTTCGGGATAGTCGACCATCGGGTAGTAGGTGCCCTCGATGCCGGCGTTGTTGAACAGCACGTCGACTCTGCCGAAGTTGTCCATGGCCGCCTGCACGTAACCCGCGACCTCGTCGGACTGGGTGACATCAGCCCCGACGGCCAGCGCAGCAGCACCCTGAGCCTCAGCCGTTGCTACCGCTGCACCCAGGTCAGTCGTGGCCAAGTCGACAGCCACCACCGACGCCCCTTCGGACGCGAATCGCTCGCACGCGGCCAGCCCGATCCCGCCGGCCGCACCGGTCACAATCGCCACCCGTCCCGTAAACCTGCTCATGACGCCTCCCGCCATCCCGGCCGATGGGCCAAGTGCCAGCCCGCCGCACCAGCCGCCGACCGTACTGCTGTGCCGGAGCCGGTGCGGCGCTAGACGTCGGCGTGGCGGGTGAGGATCATCCGGGTGGGCGAGTAGACCATCACGAGGCTGCCGTGCTGGTTGAAGACTTCATTGCGGGTGGTCACGATGCCGCGGTCGCCGCGTGAGGTGAGGCGGGCGGCGGTCACCTCGGCCACCACCTGCAGCGTGTCGCCGACGAACGTGGGGCCCTTCACCTCGACGGTGGCGCCGAGGTAGGCGATGCCGGTGCCGGCGATGGCGCCTCCGCTGATCACCAGCCCCTCGGCCAGCGACATCACGAGACTGCCGGGCACCAGCCGCCCGCTGTAGCCGGCGCGCTCGGCTGCAGTGGCATCCAGGAACAGGCCCTCGCCGAAGCCGAACTGGGTGGCGTACACCACCAGGTCGGTCTCGGTGATGGTGCGCCGGCTGGTGCTCCAGCGCTTGCCGACCGGCTGCTCGTCGAACGTCCAGCCCCGGTGCGGCTGGGGCGGCAGCCCCGGGATGACTCCCGAATCGCCGCTGTCGTTGCCGTGATCGTCGCTCATGTCCCCGCCCTGTTTCGCGATCTCGTTCACCTCGCTCGCGGGCCGCTGGGGCCCGGGGCTCAGCCTGTCGCCGCGAGTCTGGCAGTGCAGCGGCGCGCCGTGCCGTGTCTGGCGGTGCGACCTGTGGCACCGCAGCGCATCCATCGTGTTGACTTGACACTGTTCAGGCGGCGTTGGCGACAGGGGACGGCGATGAGCGACACAGTTCTGGATCGACCGGCACACGACATCGTCGATGACGACACCATCGAGCGATTCCGCGCCGACGGCGTGGTGGCGCTGCGCAACGTCGTCGACGAGGAGTGGGTGGAGCGGCTGCGCGGCGGCGTCGCCGACGAGATGGCCAACCCGAGCCCCACAGCACACAACTACGAATCCACCGGCTTCTTCGGATCGCTGGATCTGTGGCGCTTCCACCCGCTCTTCGAAGAATTCGTCACGCAGTCCAGGCTCGGCGAGCTGGCCGCCGCCATGTTCGGCTCGCCCGTGGTGCGCATGTACTACGACCAGCTCTTCGTCAAGGAACCCGGTTCCAGCCAGCCGGTGCCGTGGCACAACGACCAGCCCTACTGGCCTATCTCGGGCCGCCAGGTGATGTCGTTCTGGATCGCGCTCGACACCGTCGACGCCACCAACGGCCGGGTCGAGTACGTCCGCGGATCGCACGCCTGGGACCGCTGGTTCCAGCCACGCACCTTCGCCCCCACGAACGCTCACGACTACGAGCGCAACCCCGACTACGAGCTCATGCCCGACATCGAGGCCGATCGCGGCAGCTACGACATCATCTCGTTCGATCTCGAGCCGGGTGATGCGGTTGCCTTCTGGGCGATGATCGTGCACGGCTCGCGGGGCAACGCGAACCAGGGCCGGGCGCGGAGGGGCTACGCCGCCCGTTACATCGGTACCGACGTCCGCTATGACCCCCGCATCGGCACCGCCCAGGCGCTGCACGTGGACGGACTGGCGGCGGGCTCCACGATGGAGCTGGACCGTTACCCGGTGGTCTGGCCCCGTCCCGACTAGCTGTTGTTGTGTGCGCCGATCAAGCCGCTGATCATTGACCGGCCCAGCAGCATCAGCCACAGCACCGCGACGAATCCGCCGACACCGTTGATGGCGTTCCAGCCCTCGAAGTCAACGATCGCCGCAATGATCCAGAACAGCACGGTCCAGACGATGGTCACGCTGGCTGTGATGAGCGCAGCGGCGCGGTGGAAGCCCTTCGGCAGGATCGGCATCAAGCCGAGGGCCATCGACGCGGCACCCAGCATCACCAGCGGGGTCGACACGAAGGCGAACCCTTGCTTGACCGAGTGCATCGCGAGCGCCACCTGCATGACAGCATCCGATCCCGCCGCTGCGCCGGCGCCGAGGCCGTCGTCGATCGCTACCACCATCATCATGTCGAGGCCCTCGCCGAGTATGGCTATGCCGGCGCCGATGCCCGCCATCATCAGGCCATAGCGCGTACCGGTGCAGTCAAGGCCTTCCTCGTGCGCCGTGAGCCAGACCACCATGAGGCCGGCGATGACCGTGACAGCGGCCATGGCGGTGAAGATGGACGTCAGGTGGCTCAGCCAGGCCAAGTCCGTCATGGCATCGATGCGGCCGACGAAATCCACCCGGTCTGCGCTGTTGACGATGAGGCCGCCGGGCTCGAGAAAGGCCATCACCAGCGCGAGCAGGCTGCCGTACAGCAGCGCGAATCCGCCACGTTGCCGACGGGTGTAGCTGTTGATCTTCTCCAGAACCATGGTCATGCGGCTCGACCCCCTTCGGCTGCGGATGTGGACCTGCGACTGACACTAATGCGGGCCTCGTAACCCTCAATGAGTCAGCGGAGCGGCGGCGACGCAACCTCTGCATCGCTGTCGGCCGTCGGTCACAATTGCCCCATGGATGAAGCGACGAGCAGCGCATTGACGCCATCTGACGAGGCGCTGGCGGTGCAGTTCGCCGGCGACGGCTACAAGATGATGGAGCCGATCATCGGCAGGGTCGCCGTGGCTGCCCCGCGAACTGATGTCTGGGCGGCTATCAGCCCGGCCGGCAACCTCACCAACATCCACCCGTTCTGCGAGCGCAACGAGGTGAACGTCTGGGACGGCGCCCGCAGCCGCGACCACGTCTACTACTACAGCGGCGTCCACTACCAGCGGGAGTTCTGCGACTGGCTCGACGGCGTCGGCTACGACCTGGTGCTCGGCCCGCCGGGGGCTCGCACTGCGCTGGTGCGATGGCGCATCACCCCCTCCGACGGCGATACCAACGGCAGTGACTTCACCATCAAGGTGGTAGCGCTGCTGCGCGACGACGTGCCCGCCACCGAACGCGAGCACTATGCCGAGCACATGATCCGTCGACCGCTGCCGTCATATCTCGACTCGGTGGTGCGCGGCACCGGCTACTTCGCCGAGACCGGCACTCCCGTCAGGAAGAACCAGTTCGGCACACACCCCATCTATTCGCCGAACGACTGACTGGCCCGAGGGGCTCGCCTGACGTCAACTCACTTGGGCTCAGGCAACTTCAGCAAGATCCGAGCCGCTGCGCGAGCTTGGTCCAGCGTCGGCACGAATCGGTTTCTCGGCACTTTCTCGAGTGCGTTCAACGCGCGCAGGCTCGTCGCCGGCGGGCCGTCGAGCCCCATCACGATGACTTCGGTCTCGCTTTCCACCGCTGTGTCGATGAGGTACTCCACGAGCATCGCCGCGCTGTCATCGATGTACACCGTGTCGGTGAAGTCGATGATCACCACCTCGTGCTCCGCAATGTCCGCGCCCAGAATGTCGATAAGGCTCTTCGATGAGGCCACTGTGAACGTGCCTCGGAGTGCGACCAGCCCGACCCGTGCAGAGAACTCGCCCGGCGCGGCCTCGTCGGCCTGTTCGGCGTCCTCTCCCAGGAAGCTCTGATCCAGCAGCGGCACCGAGACCACGCTGTCGAGCTGCAGCCGCTCGAACTGGCGGGCGGCAGACATCGCAGCCACGATCAGCCCGATCGCCACCGCAGTGATGAGGTCGAGCACCACGGTCAGCACCATGGTGATGCCCATGATCACCAGGTGCTCGCGCTGCACCCGGTGCATCCGCTTGAGGAAGCGCCAATCGACGATGTCCCAGCCGACCTTCAGCAGGATTCCCGCCAGCGCTGCGAGCGGCACCGACTCCACGTAGCCCCCGGCTCCGAGCACCAACGCCAAGAGCACCAGGGCGCGCAGCGCACCCGAGACCCGGGTGCTGCCGCCGGCCCGGATGTTCACCACGGTGCCGACGGTGGCCCCTGCGCCCGGCAGCCCGCCCACCAGGCCAGCAGCGATATTGCCCAGCCCCTGGCCGATGAGCTCCTGGTTCGGGTTGTGCCTCGTTCGGGTCATCGAGTCGGCGATCAGCGAAGTCAGCAGGCTGTCGACGGCGCCCAGCAGGGCGAGCGTGATGGCGGGCTGGACTGCGCCGGCCAAGATCCCCAGCGACAGTACAGGTTCCTCGAAGCCGGGCAAGCCGGTGGGCACCTCGCCGATCGTCGGGGCGTCGCCCAACAACAGCACGCCCATCAGCGTCCCCACGGCGAGCGCGGCGAGCGTCGCCGGGAACCAGCGATGCAGCCGGGCCGGCCAGAAGATGCAGACCCCCAGGCTCACAGCGGCGATCGCCACGGCGCTCGCATTGAGGTTCACGATGGCGTCGGGCCAGGCGCGCATCACGTCGAGCGGCCCGCCGCCGGCCCCGTCGACGCCCAGTGCGGGAAGCGTCTGCAGGATGATGATGATGATGCCGACGCCCGACATGAATCCCGAGATCACCGAGTACGGCGTGTAGGAAACGAAGCGTCCGAATCGCAGCACGCCGAGCAGCGCCTGGATGATCCCGGCCATCACCACGACCGTGAGCGCCTCTTGGAGCGTCGAAGCATGTTCGGTGATGACCACCGCCATGGCTACGGCCATCGGCCCGGTGGGCCCCGAGATCTGCGAGCGAGTCCCGCCGAACACCGCCGCGAAGAAGCCCAAGGCGATCGCGCCGTACAGCCCGGCCATCGCGCCGAGACCCGAGGCCACGCCAAATGCGAGCGCCACGGGCAGGCCCACCACGGCCGTCGTGACGCCGCCGAAGACGTCGCCGCGCAGTGTCGAGAGGGTGTACCCCCGAGCTTGCATCTGCTGCCCCCGAGCTCGACGTTCCCGCTGGTGAGCGGGTTCGTCACCTGAACACTACGCGGGCCATATGAACGCCGCCCACGTCATCTTGGCGAAGCTCAGTTCCTCTCCCAGCGAGGGCCGCAAGCACCGGCGAGGGCAGAGCACTAGGTTGCCGCGGCATGGGCGAATTCTGTTATGCGGAGCGCGACGGGCACCTGTTCGTCGTCACGATCAACCGGCCGGAGCGGATGAATGCGCTGCACCCGCCGGGCAATGCCGAGATGTCGGACCTGTTCGACGAGTTCCAGAACGATCCGGAGCTGTGGGTGGCAATCGTGACGGGGGAGGGCGACCGGGCCTTCTCGGCGGGCAACGACCTGCGCTACCAGGCCGAGGGCGGCGACCGTTCGGCGATGCCGTCGTCGGGCTTCGGCGGCCTGACCTCGCGCTGGGATCTCGACAAGCCCGTCATTGCGGCAGTGAACGGCGTGGCGATGGGCGGCGGCTTCGAGATCGCGCTCGCCTGCGACATCATCGTGGCCTCGGAGAATGCGCTGCTCGCGCTGCCCGAGCCCAAGGTGGGCCTCGCTGCGCTGGCGGGCGGCGTGCATCGCCTGCCGCGCCACATCGGGCTGAAGCGCGCCATGAGCATGATGCTGACCGGCCGTCACGTGCCCGCAGCCGAGGCCAAGGAGATGGGCATCGTGGCCGAGGTGGTGCCACAGGGCGAGGCACTCGCATGTGCCCGCCGCTGGGCCGAGATGGTGCTGGAGTGCTCGCCGATGTCGATCCGGGCCACCAAGCAGGCCGCCATGGCTGGTCTCAACGAGCCCAGCGTTCAGGCTGCACATGAAGGTCGCTACGAGGCGGTGCGGGCCATGAACAACAGCGCCGACTTCATCGAGGGACCGCGCGCGTTCTCCGAGAAGCGCCCGCCCCAGTGGCAAGGCCGCTAGCCCGCCCGCACCGCTGAGTCAGCTCAGAATCAGCTCAGTCGGCGCCGGGCACCCAGGCGGTGCCGGCCAGCGGCACCTTGGCCATGGCCGCGGCTTCGACGGTGAGCGCGGCCAGGTCTTCGGGCTCGAGGTTCAGCACGTGCGACTTGCCGTTGGCCCGGGCCAGGATCTGGGTCTCGATGGTGAGCACCTGCAGGTAGTTGGCCAGGCGCCGGCCCGCCAGCTCGGGGTCGAGCCGCGCTGACAGCTCAGGGTCCTGCGTGGTGATGCCGGCAGGATCGGTGCCGGCTTGGAAGTCCTCCCAGAAGCCGGCGGAGGTGCCCAGCTCGCGGTACTCGGCTTCGTACGCGGGGTCGTTGTCGCCGATGGCGATCAGCGCGGCGGTGCCGATCGAGGCGGCGTCGGCACCGAGGGCCAGCGCTTTGGCCACATCGGCCCCCGACCGGAAGCCGCCAGCGGCGATCAGCTTCACCTCGCGGCGGTGCACGCCGAGTTCCCGCAGCGCCCGCACCGCTTCGGGGATCGCCGCGATCGTCGGGATGCCGACGTGCTCGATGAACACGTCCTGGGTGGCGGCAGTGCCGCCCTGCATGCCGTCCACCACCACGGCGTCGGCACCGGCTTTCACCGCCAGCGCGGTGTCGTAGTACGGCCGGGCCGCGCCCACCTTCACGTAGATGGGCACTCGCCAGTCGGTGATCTCACGCAGCTCGCCGATCTTGATCTCGAGGTCGTCGGGCCCGGTCCAGTCCGGATGGCGGCAGGCCGACCGCTGGTCGATCCCGGTCGGCAGCGTGCGCATCTCGGCCACCCGCTCGGTGATCTTCTGGCCCAGCAGCATCCCGCCGCCGCCGGGCTTGGCGCCCTGGCCCACGACCACCTCGATGGCATCGGCCATCCGCAGATGGTCGGGGTTCATGCCGTAGCGCGACGGCAGGTATTGGTACACGAGCACCGACGAGTGCTCGCGTTCCTCCATCGTCATGCCGCCGTCGCCGGTGGTGGTGGAGGTGCCGGCGGCCGACGCACCCCGGCCGAGCGCTTCTTTGGCCTGCGCCGACAGTGAGCCGAAGCTCATCCCGGCGATCGTGACCGGGATCTGCAGGCGGACCGGCTGCGAAGCGCGATCCTCGCCGATCACGACATCGGTGCCGCACGCCTCGCGATACCCCTCCAAGGGGTAGCGCGACATGGACGCGCCGAGGAACACTAGGTCGTCCAGCGTGGGCATCCGGCGCTTGGCGCCCCAGCCGCGGATGCGGTAGATGCCGGTGTTCGCGGCCCGGCGGATCTCGGCGATCACGTTGCGGTCGAAGGTGTACGACTCGCGCAGGTGCCAGTTCTGGGGGTCGTCGGCGGCGAGCGGGTCGAGGTCGCCAGCGGGCCTCCCGCCCGGTGCCCCTTTCGGTGTCGTGCTCACCGGTGATCACCGCCTGCGGCCTGTGCCGCTGCCTGCGCGGCGTCCACGTCGTCGATCGTGAAGTTGTAGAGGCGGCGGGCCGAGCCGTAGCGGCGGAAGTCGCCGGGGTCGACCCCGTGTGCCGCTTCGCCGGCGGCGGCCAGCAGCCCCGCCACGGTCTCGACGTGCTCGGGACGCATCTCCTTGGGGACGCAGTCGGCTCCGAGCGACTCCACCTCGCCCCGCACGAAGATCTGCGCCTCGTAGATTGAGTCGCCCAGGTCGGCCGCGGCGTCGCCGCAGACCACCAGGTTCCCCGCCTGGGCCATGAACGCGCTCATGTGGCCCACGTTGCCGCCGACCACGATGTCGACGCCCTTCATCGAGATGCCGCAGCGGGCACCCGCGTTGCCCCCCACCACCAGCAGGCCGCCGCAGCCCGTGGCGCCCGCCGACATGGTGGCGTTGCCGGTGATGCGCACCTCGCCCGACATGATGTTCTCGGCGAGCCCGGTGCTGGCGTTGCCCTCGATCAGCACACGCCCCTGCTGGTGCATGCCGGCGCCGTAGTAGCCCACCGAGCCCCGCACCACCACATCGATGTCGGCGGTGATGCCGCAGGCCACCGCGTGGGCGCCGCGGGGGTTGAGGACCTCGAACGACTCGCCGTCGGCGGCTTCGTGCAGTGCTTGGTTGAGCTTGCGCCGGGCCGATTCGGCGAGGTCGAACGTCCGCACTGCGGTGCTCACGCCGCGAGGCTCCAGGTGTAGATGCGGGCCGGCTCGGGTTCCCAGACTTCGGCGTGCAGCGCACCGGGCAGGCGGGCGATGGCGCGGTACTCAGACGACATGGCGACCCAGTCGTCGGTTTCGGCCACCACTGCGGGCTTGCAGGCGATGGGGTCGCGCAGGATGGCGAACCCGTCGGCGACGCCGATGGCGAAGGTGTAGAAGCCGTCGAGGTCGCCGAGCGCACCTTCCAAGGCCTCCGAGATGGTGTCGCCCGAGCGCATCCGCCAGGCCAGGTAACCGGCGGCCACCTCGGAGTCGTTCTCGGTCTGGAACGACTCGCCCTGGCCTTCGAGCTGACGGCGCAGCAGGTTGTGGTTCGACAGCGAGCCGTTGTGCACCAGGCAGGTGTCCGAGCCGGTGGAGAACGGGTGAGAGCCGTTGGTGGTGACCGCCGATTCGGTGGCCATGCGGGTGTGCGCCAGCGCATGGGTGCCGGTGCGCGACGCCAGGTCGTAGCGCTCAGCGACGAGGTCCGGGTAGCCCACGGCCTTGAACATCTCGATCTTGTTGCCCTGGGCCAGCACGGTCGCGCCCGCCACGTTGTCGATGATCCACTGGCGGGCGATCCGGCCGTCGCCGTCGGTGGAGAACACCGCATGGTCGTGCACTGCCGCGACGGTCACCTCTGCGCCCAGGGTCGCCTCGAGGGCTGCGGCCACGGGGTCCCAATTCACCTCGAGCCCTTCGGCCAGCACGGTGATGCGGGTGCGGCCGGGGACGCCGGCGTCGTACACGGCAAACCCGGCGCTGTCAGGGCCGCGGTCGCCCATCTCGGCGAGCATGACCTCGGTCAGCCGTCCCAATTCGTGCCGGTGCGTCTCGGTCTTGCAGAACAGGCCCACAATCCCGCACATGGCGCACCCCCAGCCCCACGATCCGCGTCTGTCCGTCGGGCCTCCCGCACCGTAGCGCTTCGCCTCCTGTGGCCAGATGCCTGCGGGGTCCATTCAGGCTGTTTGGTTTCGTTGACTACTGTGCGCGCGGGGGCATGGCCGACGATCTGACGGCCTCGATCCGAACACGCCGGGGGGCGAATCATGAGCAGCGCGATCGACGCACTCGAAGAAATCCGAGCCAAGACCGAGGCCGACGGCGTGGAGTTCATCTACGCCATGTTCGTGGAGATGCACGGAAAGCCGTGCGCCAAGCTGGTGCCGGTCAGCGCGCTGGAGGGCTTGTTGAGCGACGGGGCCGGATTCGCCGGATTCGCCGCCGGCCCGATGGGCCAGGACCCCTCCAGTCCCGACATCCTGGCCCTGCCCGACCCGGCGTCGTACACGCAACTGCCGTGGCAGCCGAACGTGGCTGCCATGCAGTGCGACCCCACCGTGGAGGGCGAGCTGTGGCCCTATGCGCCGCGGGTGATCCTGCGCCGGGCGCTGGAGGCTGCGGCCGAGCGCAACCTGGTGCTCAAGTGCGGCGTGGAGGCCGAGTACTCGCTGGTGGTGCGCAACGAGGACGGCTCGCTGGCCGTGGCCGACGAGCGCGACAACCTGACCCTGCCCTGCTATGACGCCCGGGGCCTCACCCGGATGCTGCCGCACCTCGAAGCGGTGTCGAAGAACCTCGATGCCATGGGCTGGGGCAACTACGCCAACGACCACGAGGACGCCAACGGCCAGTACGAGCAGAACTGGCTGTACTCAGACGCCCTGACCACTGCCGACCGGCTGATCCTGTTCCGGCTGATGGTGCACACGCTGGCCCAGCGCGACGGCCGCTACGCCACCTTCATGCCCAAGCCGTTTGCCGACAAGACCGGCAACGGCCTGCACACGCATTTGAGCCTGTGGACCGCCGACACCGACGATCCGCTGTTCATCGGCGGCACTGCCGGCGGGCCTGACACCAAGGGCCTGGGCCTGAGCGAGCTCGCCTACCAGTTCGTGGGCGGGCTGCTGCGCCATGCCCGCTCGCTGGTGGCGGTGGTGTGCCCGATCGTGAACTCCTACAAGCGCATGGGGGTGGGCGCGCCTACCTCGGGGGCCACGTGGGCGCCGGCGTATGCGGCCTATGGCGGCAACAACCGCACCCAGATGATCCGCATCCCCGAACCCGACCGGATCGAGATCCGCCTCGGCGACGGGGCCGCCAACCCGTACCTGATGTTCGCGGCGTATTTGGCGTGCGGGCTCGACGGCATCGACAACGGCATCGACCCGGGCGAGCCCAACATGGACAACCTGCACGCGATGTCTGCCGAAGAGGTGGCCAGAAAGGGGATCGCCGTGCTGCCGCCCACCCTGCTGCATGCCGCCGAGGAGCTCGAGGGATGCGAGGTGCTCGCCGCAGGGCTGGGCGACACCGCCGAGGGCCCCTACCGCGACTACTTCGCACAGACCAAGAAGGCAGAGTTCCTGGCCCACCACAGCGTCGTCACCGCCGGCGAGGTCGACCAGTACCTCACCCTGTTCTGAGCGCCCCGAGCGCGGCCCGAGGGTCCCTTCAGGCCAGCACGACGGCCGCGCTCGCGTTGCCTACGATGCGCATCAGGGCTGAACCGGGGGAGTACGGCATGAGCGCATCGGATGAGGCCGACAGCCGAGCGGCAGCACGGGCGGCGGTGGTGGCGGACGCAATGGACGACATCGCCAAGATCGACGCGCACGGCCGCGAGCACGGGGGCATCGACCGGGCCGGCATCGCCCGCATCAAGGAGCGGCTGCTGGATCTGGCCACCCACGAGCACCTCTTCCCGAACGAGGATTTCCCGCCGCCCGACGGCGAGCGCGGCTCGTTCAACTACCGGCTCGCCCAGAGCGACGACGGCACGCTGGCGCTGTATGTCCAAAGCGTGAGCGAGGGCACCTCCGCGCCGCCGCATGAGCACCTCACCTGGGCGGTCATCGTGGGCATGCGCGGCCGGGAGCTGAACCGCTTCTACGACTGCTGTGCCGGCGAAGGCGAACCGCGCGTCGAACGCGAAGAGATGGTCGAGCGCGGTGCCGGCGTCGCGATGCTGGGGCACGACGTGCATTCGATCCACATCGAGGGCGCGTCGACCAACTTCCACTGCTATGGACTGGCGATGGAGAACATGACCGGTCGCCGCTACTGGAATGCCGAAGATGGCGAGTGGCGCGTCTTCACCGACACGAGCAGCGTCATCGAGGCCCGCCCGGGCTACCCAGCGACGGCCGCTGCCTGACTGTCACCTGTGCGGCTACAGCCGAGCGGCCCGTGATCCCAATCGCATGAGCATGGGGAACAAGAGCGGGAGCCAAGGAGTAGCGCGGTGAGAAGGTTCGCCAGTCCACGCATCCTCGTGCCCCGGCGTCGAAGGACGTGTGATGGCTGACGTTCGCACGATCTCGGCGACTGAGCTGATGGAGCGGCATCGCGGACTGCTGCGCGGCGACGGCACCGAACTGGCGTTGATCGATGCTCGCGCGCCCATCGAGTTCACACAGCGGCACCTGTTGTACGCCGCGAACCTGCCGCTCAGCCATGTGGGCCTCGAAGTGGCGGCACGCATCCCGCGGCCGGGCACGCCGGTGGTGGTGTGCGACGACGGCGGGGGAGAGGCCGCCGCCGTCGCCCTGGAGCTCACGGTGCTCGGCTACACCGACACGGCGGTGCTCGACGGCGGCATCGATGCCTGGGCGGCTGCGGGCGGCGAGCTGTACTCGGGCATCAACGTGCCCTCCAAGCTGTTCGGCGAGCTGGTCGAGGAGCACTTCGGCACGCCGCACGTGACTGCGACCGAGCTGGCCGGCTGGCTGGCCGATGGCCGCGACCTGGTGGTGGTGGACTCGCGTACCCGCCGGGAGTTCAACCGCATGAGCATCCCGACGGGCCGGTCGTGCCCGGGCGGTGAGCTGGTGCGCCGGGTGCATGACCTGATCGGCGACGGCACCACGGTGGTGGTGAACTGCGCCGGGCGGACCCGCAGCATCATGGGCGCGCAGTCGCTGCGCTCGGCCGGGCTGGACCGGGTGGTGGCGCTGAAGGACGGCACGATGGGCTGGGAGCTGGCCGGCCTTGAGCTGGAGCACGGCCGCGATGAGCTGGCCCCCGAACCGAGCGAAGCCGGAAGGGCCCAGGCCACGGCAGCGGCGCAGGCGGTGGCAGAGCGCTGCGGTGTGCGCACGATCGACCGCGCCCAGCTCGACAACTGGCTGGCCGACGCCACGCGCACGACCTACTTCATGGACGTGCGCACACCCGAGGAATTCGCTGCTGGGCACCTGCCTGGCGCGACCGGTGCTCCTGGCGGCCAGTTGGTCCAAGCAACCGACGAGTACCTAGCGACCCGCGGGGCCCGGGTCGTGCTGGCCGACGGCGACGGCATCGGTACCACCATGACAGCGTCATGGCTCGTCCAGATGGGCTGGGATGCCTGCGTGCTGGAGCCGGGTTGGCTCGACGATGCACAGCTCGTCGAGAGCGCCGACGACGAGACCGCCGCCGCGATCCGTTCGCGCCAGCCCCCGCTGCCGTACGACCCCACCGACGCCGAGGTGGCACGGGCCGCCATGGAGGCCTACCTGGTTTGGGAGGTGGCCCTGCCCGACCAGTACGCCCGCGACGAACTGGTGGAATTCCGTTTCTGTTAGAGGTCGGCGAAGCGCTCGATGGTCTCGGCCCAGGCGCTGGCGTCGTCTGGTGTGGAGATGACCGTCTGCAGGCCGGCCATCGGTGACACCGGCACGGCGATCCGGCTGACGCCGTGGCGAGCCAGCTCAGGGATCTCGTCGAGGTCGTTGGGCAACTGAACCGTGATCTCCAGCGCGTCGGGATCACGGCCGTGCTCGGCGGCCGTCTGGCGGGCCAGGTCGATGAGATCCCACGGGGCGCCGCGGGCGGGGAAGTAGCCGTCGCCGAGGCGTCCGGCTCGCCGGGCAGCAACCTTGGAGTCGCCGCCCACAATGATCGGCACAGAGCCGTTGACCGGCTGAGGCCGGCAGTACGCCGCGTCGAAATTGACGAACTCGCCGTGGAACGTGGGGCGTTCGGCTGACCACAGCTCGCGCATCGCCGCCACGTACTCGTCGGTGCGGGGGCCGCGGTCGTCGAAGTGGTCGCCGACGCCGATGGCGTCGAACTCCTCGCGCATCCAGCCCACGCCGATGCCCAGCAGCACCCGACCCCCGGACATGTGGTCGAGCGTGGCGATCTGCTTGGCGCACACCACCGGGCTGTGCTGGGGCACGATCAGGATGCCGGTGCCGAAGTTGATAGTGGACGTGACGCCCGCCATGTATGCCATCCACATGAGCGGGTCGGGCAGCAGCAGGTCTTCGACGCCGCCGGCCATCTTGCCGTCGGGGCTATAGGGGTACTGCGACTGGTAGCCCGACGGGATCACCGTGTGCTCCACCGTCCATGCCGACTCGAAGCCAGCCGCCTCGCCCGCCTGCACCAGCTCGGTCGCAAGCGCCGTGTCGGTGGCGAACTTGCCGGTGTTGCAATACCTGAGCCCAAACTTCATGTCGCTGTTCCTTCGCTGAGCACGCGAGGCGTGATCGGTCCTCGATGATCGGCCCGCAGTCTCGCACGCACCCGCGGTCGTCATCCGATGAAGCGCAGCGGTCGCGCCGGTCGAATGGCGCCGCCGGCTCAGCCCGTGCTCGTGGCAACCGGAGCGGTGCTCCGATCCAATACCGTGCCCTCACTTGCCATCACGCCATCGGCCCAGGATTCGCCATGCCGTTCTTGCCACACGTCTCGGACATCTTTGACCCGTCTCGCTGGAGTGCAGTCGACGGGTTCGACTTCACCGACATCACGTACCACCGCAGCGACGAGCACGGCACGGTCCGCATTGCCTTTGACCGGCCCGATGTGCGCAACGCCTTCCGCCCGCACACCGTCGACGAGCTGTACCGGGCGCTCGACCATGCTCGCCAGACCCCCGACGTGGGCTGCATCCTGCTCACCGGCAACGGCCCCGCCCCTGCAGACGGCGGCTGGGCGTTCTGCTCGGGCGGCGACCAGCGCATCCGCGGCAAGGACGGCTACCGCTACGCCGACGGCGAGACAGCCGCCGACATCGATCCGGCCCGCACCGGACGGCTGCACATCCTGGAGTGCCAGCGGCTGATCCGCATGATGCCCAAGGTGGTGGTCTGCGTGGCGAACGGCTGGGCGGCCGGCGGCGGCCACAGCCTGCATGTCGTCTGCGACCTCACGATCGCCTCGGCCGAGCACGCCCGCTTCCGCCAGACCGACACGAACGTGGCCAGCTTCGACGGCGGTTTCGGCTCGGCCTATCTCGCCCGCCAGATCGGCCAGAAGAAGGCCCGCGAGATCTTCTTCCTCGGCCGCACCTACACCGCGCAGGAACGCTTCGAGATGGGCGACGTCAACGCAGTGGTGCCCCACGCCGAGCTGGAGTCGGTGGCCTTGGAATGGGCCGCGGAGATCGTGTCGCGCTCACCCACCGCGCAGCGCATGGCCAAGTTCGCGTTCAACCTGATCGACGACGGCCTCGTGGGCCAGCAGGTGTTCGCCGGCGAGGCCACCCGCCTGGCCTACGGCACCGACGAGGCCGCGGAGGGCCGTGATGCATTCCTGGAAAAGCGCGACCCCGAATACGAGCAGTTCCCCTGGCACTTCTGACCAGCGGCCCCGCCTCAGGCGGGGCGGAGGCGCTGCATGAGGGTCACGTCGAGCCAGCGCCCGAACTTGCGGCCGACTTCTCGCTCGACGCCGACGAGCTCGAAGCCGTGCTTGGCGTGCAGCGCCACCGATGCAGCGCCGGCGTCGGCGATGCGGGCAAACACGGCGTGGAAGCCGTGGTCGTCGGCGAGTGCCACGAGGTCGCCGAGCAGCAGGCTGCCGACGCCGCGCCCTTGGTGGTCGCGATGCACGTAGATGGAGTCCTCGACGCTGGTCGAGTACGCAGGGCGGGTGCGGTAAGGCGACAGGCAGGCCCAGCCCAGCACCGTGCCGTCGGGATCGGCGTCGCCGTCGCTTGGCACCGCCACGATGCACGGGTAGGCGCCCGAGTGCTCCCGCATCCAGGCGGCCTGCTCGGTCGATGAGCGGGGCACCATGTCAAACGTGGCTGTGCCTTCGGTGACCTCGCGGTTGTAGATCTCCGCGATCGCATCGGCGTCGGCCATAGTGGCCAGCCGGGTTCGCATGGCTGCGAAGCTACCGAAGGGCCACAGATACACTCCGGACCCCACACTGTTCGGCGCACATCGCTGGCGATGGCGCACGAGCGTTGCCCCGTTAGCTCAGTAGGCAGAGCACAGCCATGGTAAGGCTGGTGTCGCCGGTTCGATTCCGGCACGGGGCTCGCCAGGCAGCGTGCCGGCGGGAGCCGTCGGAGGCCGCATCGGTAGGCTTCGCAGTTGCACTTTGGCGGGATAGCTCAGTTGGTCAGAGCGCACGGCTCATAATCGTGAGGTCCTGGGTTCGAGTCCCAGTCCCGCTACCGCTACCACAACCGCAAACCCCTGGAACGCGACCCAGATGGCTGCCGGTAGCCTGTTCCGGCGGACATTCAGCCCGCACCTGTGTCATACGCGCACCGCTTGCGGTACGCCAATGCCGAGGGCAGTAGCTCAATTTGGTAGAGCACCGGTCTCCAAAACCGGCGGTTGCGGGTTCGAGTCCCTCCTGCCCTGCGCTTCCGCCGCCCCGCTGAGCGCCAGCAGGGCGGACCGGCCACGCCCACACCCACGACAACCCAAGCCGGAGACATCCCCGATGGCCATGAACCGACGGACACGCCGTCACCTGCAGCGCCAGGGCGAGATGACGGCGGACGGCACGCCCGCGGGCCGGCGCGAGCGGCGCCAGGCCCCCGCGGCATCGCCGACGACGGAGCGGGCGGGACCGACGCAGTTCGTGGGCGAGGTTCGCTCCGAGCTGAAGAAGGTCATCTGGCCGACCCGCTCCGAACTCGTCAACTATTCGATCGTGGTCCTCATCACGATCGTCATCCTGACGGCGATGATCGCGGGATTCGACTGGATTCTTGGCGAGGCTGTGCTGCGCCTCTTCGACGTGAACTGACCGAAACCGAGCTGACGAACATGAGCGATCTGACCGAAACGTCCACCGCACCCGAGTCCGACCCGATGGCCGCGGCTCGCCGCCTGCTGACGTCGCAGTCCGCGACCACCTTGGCCCCGCCAGCGCCCGAGGCCGCAGACGACACCGGCTCGGTCGAAGGCGTCGACGAGCCCACGGCCGGCGAGGGCGCCCTCGCCGACGTGCTCACCGAAGACGAACTGCTCGCCCCCGCCGAGCCTGAGCCGAAGCGCGTGTCGCCCTATGACCGGCCTGGTCGCTGGTTCGTGGTGCACACCCAGTCGGGCTACGAGAAGAAGGTCAAGCAGAACCTCGAAGCCCGGATCGGCACCTTCGACATGGAGGATCAGATCCACGAGGTCGCGATCCCCATGGAGGACGTGATCGAGTTCAAGGCCGGCCGAAAGGTGGTTGCCAAGAAGAAGGTCTTCCCGGGCTACCTGCTGATCCGCTGCCGCCCGAGCGACGAGGCGCACCACATGATTCGCAGCACGCCGGGCGTCACGGGCTACGCCGGGCCCGGAGGCAAGCCCTCGCCGCTGCGCCGCCGCGAGGTCGAGGCGTTCCTGGCTGAGCCCGACGAGGGGCCCGAGATGCCGCGCCGCACCAAGCCGTCGATGATCTTCGAGATCGACGAGAGCGTGCGCATCAAGGAGGGCCCGTTCTCGGACTTCCAAGGCCAGGTGATCGAGATCAACGAGGAACAGCTCAAGGTCAAGGTGCTGGTGAACATCTTCGGCCGGGAGACTCCCGTCGAGCTCGACTTCGTCCAAGTCGCAAAGATCTGAGCTGCAGCCCCGGCGCAGACTCACCCCCAGATTCAGGAGCACAACATGGCAGACAGCGCAGCACGGGCACCGAGGCGCAAGCGTGTCGCTGCAGTCGTCAAGATCCAGATCCCCGCGGGCCAAGCCTCGCCCGCTCCGCCGGTGGGCACCGCCTTGGGCCCGCACGGTGTGGCGATCATGGATTTCTGCAAGGACTACAACGCCAAGACCGAGAGCCAGCGAGGCACGATCGTGCCGGTTGAGATCACGATCTTCGAGGACCGCTCGTTCACGTTCATCACCAAGACGCCGCCGACGTCGGTGCTGCTGCGCCAAGCTGCCGGCCTCACCAAGGCAGCCGAGAATCCCGGTCGCGAGACCGTGGCTCACGTCACCGAGTCCCAGGTTGCCGAGATCGCGCAGGTCAAGATGCCGGACCTCAACGCCCGCGACATCGAGGCCGCCAAGCTGCAGGTGATCGGCACCGCACGCTCGATGGGCATCGAAGTCGCCGGCTGAGCTGGCCCGCCGCACAGGAGACACCAGATGGCAGCAAGCAGTTGCGCCGACGCCACTCGCCGCTACGACCGGCAGATGATGCACGAACTGACGGCCTGAATCGCCGCTCAGCACAGGAGACACCAGATGGCAGGAAAGAAATACGCCGACGCCACTCGCCGCTACGACCGGCAGATGATGCACGAGCCGGCCCAGGCGATCGACATGGTGAGGACGTTCGCCACCGCCAAATTCGACGAGTCCGTCGAGTTGTCGGTTCGTCTCGGCGTCGATCCGCGCAAGGCTGACCAGATGGTCCGAGGCACTGTGGCGCTTCCTTCGGGCACTGGCGGCGACGTGCGCGTTGCGGTGTTCGCGCAGGGCGACGCGGCTGCGGCAGCCTCCGAGGCGGGCGCCGACGTCGTGGGCGGTGCCGACCTCGCCGAACGGGTCGAGGCCGGCTACACCGAATTCGACGTGGCCATCGCGACGCCGGACATGATGGGCGTGGTGGGCCGCTTGGGCAAGGTGCTCGGCCCGCGCGGGCTCATGCCCAATCCCAAGTCGGGCACGGTGACTCCCGATGTGGGCAAGGCCGTCGGCGAGTTCAAGGGCGGCAAGGTGGAGTACCGCACCGATCGCTATGGCAACGTGCACCTCGCGATCGGCAAGGTCAGCTTTTCGGCCGAGGACTTGAACGCGAACCTCGAAGCGGTCATGGACGAGCTCACCCGTGCGAGGCCCGCCAGCGCCAAGGGGCGCTACGTCCGCAAGATGGTGGTTTCCTCGACGATGGGTCCCGGAGTCCAGATCGACCCTGCCGACTTCGGCTGAGCGCGGCGGTTGGACACATCTGCGACCGCCGGTAGCGTTCTGGCTTCTACAACCTGCTCGCCGTAGAAATCCGGTGGCTTCGGCCTGAAATCGGCCCCGTCTGAACCCAGTTCAGGAGCTTGCTCGTCTCGAGCAAGCGGCACGGGCCGAGCCTGATGAGGCGGACTGGCTTCCTGTGCGCGTCAGCGTCGGGGTGCGGTTCTGTCTGGTCTGCGGACCGGCGCCCGATCCGGGGCCGGGAGCGACAACCCGCCCGACAGCGACGACGCCCACCAACCAGGAGGTCCCCGAGTGCCCGCAGCCACTGCAGCGCCCCCCCGATCGCCGCGGGCCGACAAGGTGGCGGTGGTCGACGAGGTGCGCGAGCGATTCGCCGAGGCCGAGGCGGTGCTGTTCACCGAGTACCGGGGCCTCGACGTGACCGAGATGGCCGACCTGCGCGGTCGCCTCATCGATGCCGACTGCCGCTACAAGATCTTCAAGAACACGCTCGTCCGCCGCGCGCTCACCGACGATGCCCCCGACGGTGCCATGGACCTGCTGCTGGGCCCGACGGCGCTTGCCTTCTGCGGTAAGGATCCCTCTGCGGCGGCGAAGGCCCTGCGCACGTTCGCGGAGGAGCACGAAGCCCTTGTCATCAAGGGCGGCATCCTGGCCGGCACCCTGCTCAGCGACGACCAGGTGCGCGACCTCGCCGATCTGCCGTCGCGCGACGAGCTCATGGCCCAGATGCTCGGAGCGCTCGCTGCGCCGCTGGGCTCGCTCGCCTCGATGATGAACAACCTCATCGGCGAAATGTCCGGCCTCGTTCAAGCCCTGATCGATCGAAGCCCAACCGACCCAACAGACTCAACAAGCCCAGAAGACTCAACAAGCACGGAGAGCAACCAGTGAGTACATCCACCGAAGAGATCCTCGACGCCATCGGCAACATGACGGTGCTGGAGTTGGTCGAATTGAAGAAGGCGTTCGAAGAGCGCTTCGACGTCACCGCAGCGGTGGCGGCCCCGATGATGGTGGCAGCGGGAGCCGTTGCTGCCGACGGCGAGGGCGAAGCCGCCGAGGACGCCGTCGACGAGGTGACCGTCACGCTCACTGCGATCGGCGACAAGAAGGTCCAGGTCATCAAGGAGGTGCGCTCGCTCACGAGCCTCGGCCTCAAGGAGGCCAAGGACCTCGTCGAGGCGGCGCCGAAGGCCGTGCTCGAGGGCGTTCCCAAGGCCGACGCCGACAAGGCCAGGGAGGCCCTCGAAGCAGTCGGCGCCACCGTCGAAGTCGCCTGATCCATCACGGCCACCTCCAACGCAGCCCGGGCGTCGCAGTTGTGGCGCTAGCGGGGTCCCCGATAGCGTTGATCCAGCCGTGGCACAGGTGGCCTCTTTTCTCGCGCACCCCACCAGTCCCCAGCATCGAGACCGAGCGTTGAGGTCACTGATCGCTGCGGACCCTCGCGACTGCGCGCGCCTCCAACCCACCATGAGTTGTCAACGGCAGTCGCCTGCGACCCATCCCGCACAACTGAACCACTAGGAGAGTCCGTTGTCGTCTCGTGTCGGCCGCGAACGGTATTCGTTCGGCAACCTCGACGAAGTCCTGGAACTCCCGGACCTCGTGTCGATCCAGAAGGATTCCTTCCAACGTTTTCTCGACGTCGGACTCGCAGAGACCTTCGCTGACATCAGTCCCATCAGCGATTTCGGTGGGCACCTGCAGCTGGTCTTCTCATTCGATCCGCACGATGAGGACCTTCGTCCCCCGCCCAAGTTCTCGGTGGAGGAGTGCAAAGAACGCGACATGACCTACTCGGCGCCCATCTTCGTGCGCGCCGAGTTCAAGAACGCCCACACCGGCGAGGTCAAGGCGCAGACCGTGTTCATGGGCGACTTCCCGATGATGACCCCCAAGGGCACGTTCATCATCAACGGCACCGAGCGTGTGGTGGTCAGCCAGCTCGTGCGATCGCCGGGTGTGATCTTCCAGCCCGGCGAGCGTTACCGGCTGCGCAACATGTCCAAGCACCAGCTCGTGACCGCCACCATCCACCCCTACCGCGGCGAGTGGATCGAGTTCGACGTCGAGCACAAGCCCGGCAAGGACCCCACCGCCGGCAGCCGTGTCGCCCGCAAGCGCCGGCTCAGCATCTTCTCGCTGCTGCGGGCGCTGGGCTATGGCGAGGACCGCTACCCCGGGCTGCTCGAGCGCTTCGTCGAGCACTTCGACTTCCTCGAGCCGCAGTGGGAGAAGGACCGCCTGGTCGCACCGTCACAGGAAGAGTCGGTCATCGAGCTGTACAAGCGTGTGCGCCCCGGCGAGATGGCCACAGCGGACGCTGCCAACAACTACTTCCAGAACGCCTTCTTCGACGAGCGTCGCTATTCGCTGTCCAAGGTCGGCCGCTACAAGCTGAATCGCAAGCTGGGTCCCGAGCTGGACCGCGTGGCCGAACTGTTCGACCTGGACTTCGTCGACGCCGACGATGCGCGGGCAGTGGACCATCCCGAGCTGATCCGGCCCGATCCCGAGTCGACCGTGCTCACCCGCAGCGAGGTCCTCGCCACCGCCAGCTACCTGCTGCATCTGGCCAACGCCGAGCCCGGCTACCGGCTCGACGACCAGGATCACTTCGCCAACCGTCGTATCCGCTCGGTGGGCGAGCTCATCCAGAACCAGGTGCGCATCGGGCTGAGCCGCATGGAACGGGTCGTGCGCGAGCGCATGACTACCCAGGACGTCGAGGCGATCACGCCGCAGACGCTGATCAACATCCGTCCGGTCGTGGCGGCCACCAAGGAGTTCTTCGGCACCAGCCAGCTCAGCCAGTTCATGGACCAGGTGAACCCGCTCTCGGGACTCACCCACCGCCGTCGCCTGTCCGCGCTCGGCCCCGGCGGTCTGTCGCGTGAGCGCGCCGGCTTCGAAGTGCGCGACGTGCACTTCAGCCATTACGGCCGCATGTGCCCCATCGAGACGCCCGAGGGTCCCAACATCGGTCTCATCGGGGCGCTTGCCACCTTCGCCCGGGTCAACGAGTTCGGCTTCATCGAGTCGCCCTACCGGGTCATCAAAGACGGCAAGGCGACCCACGAGGTGCGGTACTTGACCGCGGACGAGGAAGAGGAGTTCGTGGTCGCGCAGGCCAACGCGCCGCTGAATCCCGACGGTTCGTTCCGCAACCCCCGGGTGCTGGTCCGCAAGAGCCCCCAGGGCGCCAGCCTCGAGGATCTGCGGCTGCAGATGGAGCGCGACACCTACTTCGCCGCCACCACCGAGATCAGCTACGTGCCGGCGTCAGAAGTCCAGCTCATGGACGTCTCGCCGAAGCAGATCGTGTCGGTGGCCACCGCGCTCATCCCGTTCCTCGAGCATGACGATGCCAACCGGGCGCTCATGGGCGCCAACATGCAGCGCCAGGCGGTGCCCCTGCTGCGGGCCGAGGCCCCCTACATCGGCACTGGCATCGAGGGCTTGGCCATGGCCGACGCCGCCGAGATGGTGCTGTCGGAAACCGACGGTGTCGCGACCGACATCACCGGCGACCAGGTCGTGCTCGAATCCGCCGACGGCTACGAGCACGTGTACCCGCTGCTCAAGTTCCGCCGCTCCAACCAGGACACCTGTATCAACCAGAAGGCACTGGTCCGCCCAGGCGACAAGGTGTCGGTCGGTCAGGTCATCGCCGACGGCCCCTCCACCGACCACGGCGAGCTGGCACTGGGCAAGAACCTCCTCGTGGCCTACATGGCGTGGGAGGGCTACAACTTCGAGGACGCCATCATCCTGTCCGAGCGTCTGGTGAAAGACGACGTGCTCACGTCGATCCACATTCACGAGTACGAGATCGACGCCCGCGACACCAAGCTGGGGCCCGAGGAGATCACCCGGGTCATCCCCAACCTGGCCGATGACATCCTCGCCGACCTCGACGAGCAGGGCATCGTGCGCATCGGCGCCGAGGTCGAGCCGGGTGCGGTGCTGGTCGGCAAGGTCACCCCCAAGGGCGAGACCGAGCTCACCCCCGAGGAGCGGCTGCTGCGTGCCATCTTCGGCGAGAAGGCCCGCGAGGTGCGCGACACCTCGCTCAAGGTGCCTCACGGCGAGAACGGCGTAGTCACTGACATCCGGGTGTTCAGCCGCGACGCCGACGACGAGCTGCCGCCAGGCGTGAACCAGCTCGTGCGCGTCTACGTGGCCCAGAAGCGCAAGATCAGCGTGGGCGACAAGCTGGCCGGCCGCCACGGCAACAAGGGCGTGATCTCGAAGATCCTCCCAGTCGAGGACATGCCGTACCTGGCCGACGGCACCCCGGTCGACATCATCCTGAGCCCGCTCGGCGTGCCCAGCCGCATGAACGTCGGCCAGGTGCTCGAAGCGCACCTGGGGTACGCGGCCCGCTGGGGCTGGAAGGCGACCGACGCGAAGGGCAACGAGCACATGGTCGGCGCCGAGCCCGTCAGCAACACCGCCCGCAAAACGCGGCCCACCACCCAGCCGTCGGTGTTCATCGCCACGCCGGTGTTCGACGGTGCCCGCTGGGACGAGGAGGAGGCCGCGGGCCGCCATCCCACCATCCAGCAGACGTTGGCGAACCTGCGTCCAGAGTCGGTCACCGGCGACCGGCTCATGACCGACACGGGCAAGACGACGCTCTACAACGGGCGCACCGGCGAACCGTACGACGAGCCGATCATGGTGGGCTACAGCTACATCCTGAAGCTGGCCCACCTGGTCGACGACAAGATTCACGCCCGGTCCACCGGTCCGTACTCGATGATCACCCAGCAGCCGCTGGGCGGCAAGGCACAGTTCGGCGGCCAGCGCTTCGGCGAGATGGAGGTGTGGGCGCTCGAGGCGTACGGCGCCGCGTACTGCCTGCAGGAGCTGCTCACCATCAAGTCAGACGACGTGCTGGGCCGGGTGCGGGTGTACGAGGCGATCGTCAAGGGCGAGAACATCCCCGAGCCCGGCATCCCCGAGAGCTTCAAGGTGCTCATCAAGGAGATGCAGGCGCTCTGCCTCAACGTCGAGGTGATGTCGACGGCCGGCCAGCAGATCGACATCCAAGGCCTCGACGAAGACGTCTTCCGCGCCGAGGAGTCGCTGGGCATCGATATCAGCCGACCCGAACGCGGCAGCGACGAAGAAGACGAACTGCGCCGCCAACGCGTCTGAGCGGCACTGACAACCACTGACCGAAACTCGACGAGCCAGACACACGGGGCCAGAAACACTCACATGATCGACGTCAACGACTTCTCTGACATCCGGATCGGCTTGGCTACTGCCGACGCCATCCGCACTTGGTCCAACGGCGAGGTGCGCAAGCCCGAGACCATCAACTACCGCACGCTCAAGCCCGAGAAGGACGGCTTGTTCTGCGAGAAGATCTTCGGTCCCACCAAGGACTGGGAGTGCGGCTGCGGCAAGTACAAGCGCGTCCGGTTCAAGGGCATCATCTGCGAGCGCTGCGGTGTGGAAGTCACCCGCTCCAAGGTGCGGCGCGAGCGGATGGGCCACATCGAGCTGGCCGCCCCTGTCGTGCACATCTGGTACCTGCGCGGCACCCGCTCGTGGCTGGCGTACTTCCTGACCGGCCTCGATCCCCGCCAGGAGCTCAAGGCCAAGGCGCTCGAGCGAGTCATCTATTTCGCCGCCAATCTCGTGACCAAGGTCGACAGCGAGAAGCTGCACGCGGACCTGCCCCAGCTCGAAGCCGAGAAGGCCGAGGAGCTCACCGTCATCGACGAGGAGCTGGCCGAACGGCGTGCTGAGCGGCTCAAGGAGCTCGAAGACGAGCTCGCATCGCTGGAGTCCGAGGGTGCGCGCGACCGCGAGATGAAGTCCAGCCAGCGCGAGGCCGACCGCGATCTCGAAGCGCTGGACGAAGAGGCCGCCGAGGAGAAGGATCTCGTCGAGCGGACCTTCAGCGCACTCTCTGAGCTGCACGAGCGGATGATCGTCGACGACGAGGATCTGTGGCGCGAGCTGGAGGACCGCTACGGCCAGTACTTCGAGGGCGGCATGGGCGCCGAGGCCATCGCGCAGCTCATGGCCAACATGGACTTCGACGTCGAGGAGGCCGAGCTTCGCGCCGCCATCGAGGCGTCCGACGGCCGCCGACCGCTGTCTGCGCAGCGCAAGCAGAAGGCGATCAAGCGGCTCAAGATCCTGAGCGCCTTCAACCGCCGTGACGAGCACGGCCGTCGCATCAATGACCCGCGGGCGATGATCCTCGACGCGGTGCCCTGCATCCCGCCCGACCTGCGCCCGATGGTGCAGCTCGACGGCGGCCGGTTCGCGACGTCGGACCTCAACGACCTGTACCGGCGTGTCATCAACCGCAACAACCGGCTGAAGCGGCTGCTCGACCTGCGGGCACCCGAGATCATCGTCAACAACGAGAAGCGCATGCTGCAGGAAGCGGTCGATGCGCTGTTCGACAACGGCCGGCGCGGTCGGCCTGTGACAGGCCCCGGCAATCGGGCGCTGAAGTCGCTGTCGGACATGCTCAAGGGCAAGCAGGGCCGCTTCCGCCAGAACCTGCTCGGCAAGCGAGTGGACTACTCGGGCCGCTCCGTCATCGTCGCGGGGCCCACGCTGCGCCTGCACCAGTGCGGGCTGCCCAAGCTGATGGCGCTGGAGCTGTTCAAGCCGTTCGTCATGAAGCGGCTGGTGGACTCCGAGATCGCCCAGAACATCAAATCGGCCAAGCGGATGGTGGAGCGCCGCCGGGCCGACGTCTGGGACGTGCTCGAAGACGTCATCAAGGAGCACCCGGTGCTGCTGAACCGGGCGCCCACGCTGCACCGGCTGGGCATCCAGGCCTTCGAACCGCTGCTGGTGGAAGGCAAGGCCGTGCAGATCCACCCGCTGGTGTGCGCTGCGTTCAATGCCGATTTCGACGGCGACCAGATGGCAGTGCACCTGCCGCTGTCCTCGGAGGCCCAAGCAGAGGCCCGGGTGCTGATGCTGTCGGCCAACAACATTCTCAGCCCTGCGGACGGCCGCCCGATGACGGTGCCCAGCCAGGACTTGCTGATCGGCAGCTACTACCTGACCGAATTGCGCGGCAGCGACGGCAGCGCCGATGCGGACGCCGCCAAGCCCGTTTTCCGCCACCTGCACCAGATCCAGCGGGCGCTCGAAGGGTCCCAGGTCGGGCTGCATGAGCTGATCGAGTGGCGCATTCCCGAGCTCAGCGACGGCAACGGCGGATATGAGCCCACCACTGCGGGCCGAGCGCTGTTCAACGCCGCGCTGCCCGACGACTTCGAGTACGTGAATCGGCCGGTGCGCAAGGGCGACATGGGTCGCATCGTGCGAGCCCTGTCGGACAACTACTCCACCAGCGACATCGCCGTCAGCCTCGACAACATGAAGGACCTCTGCTACGAGTACGCGAGCCGATCGGGCTTGACCATCTCGGTCGACGACGTGCGCACGCCGCCCGACAAGGCCGAGATTCTCGAACGCCACGAGAGCGAGGCGGAGCGGGTCGAGACCCAGTTCCGGCGCGGCATCATCACCGATGGCGAGCGGCGCCAGAAGGAAGTGGAGATCTGGACCGACGCCACCGACGAGGTGCGCCGCTCGCTCGAGGCTGAGCTGGCCCGCACCACGTTCAACCCGATCGACATGATGGTCGGGTCCGGCGCCCGAGGGAACATGATGCAGGTGCGCCAGATCGCGGCGATCCGCGGCCTGGTGGCCAACCCCCGCGGCGACATCATCCCGCGCCCGATCAAGTCGTCGTACCGCGAGGGGCTCGCCACCTTGGAGTACTTCATCTCCACGCCCGGCGCCCGCAAGGGTCTGGTCGACACTGCGCTGCGGACCGCCGACTCGGGCTATCTCACCCGCCGGCTGGTCGATGTGGCCCAGGAGCTCATCATCAACAGCGAGGACCCCTTCGAGCGATCCGGTCCGGTGAACGGGCTGTGGATCGAGGATGTCTTCGCTGACCGTCCCGACAAGCGCACCCATCTCGACACTCGGCTGTTCAGTCGCTGCCTGGCGTCGGAGGTGACGCTCAGCGACGGCACCGTGCTCGAAGCCGGACGTCTCATCGGCGAGGACGAGCTGATCGCCCTGCGTGACGATCCCGAGGTCACCCGGGTGCGCGTGCTGTCCCCGCTCACCGACGACTCCGAGTTCGGCGTGTCGGCGATGGCCTACGGCGGCTCGCTGGCCACGGGCAAGCTCATCGAGGTCGGCGAAGCGGTCGGCGTGATCGCGGCGCAGTCCATCGGCGAGCCGGGCACCCAGCTGACCATGCGGACCTTCCACACCGGTGGCGTCATCGGCGGCGAGAACATCGCCGGCGGTCTGCCGCGCGTGGTGGAGCTGTTCGAGGCCCGCACGCCGCGCGGCAAGGCCGTGCTGGCCCGCCGCTCGGGCGTGGTGCGCATCGGCGAGGACGACGGCCGGGGACGCCAGATCGATGTGATCGGCGACGACGGCGCCGAGGACACCTACACGGTTCCGTCGATGTCGCGGCTCGCCGTGGTCGACGGTGAGGACATCCGAGCAGGCGACCCCCTCGTGGACGGTCCGCGTGACCCCAAGGAGCTCATCGAGATCCGCGGCGTCCGCGAGACCCAGCAGTACCTCGTCTCCGAGGTGCAGAAGGTGTACCGCGAGCAGGGCGTGTCCATCCACGACAAGCACATCGAGCTGATCATCCGCCAGATGACCCGGCGGGTGCTGGTGGGGGAGCAGGGTGATTCGCCCTTCCTGCCAGGTGAGCAGGTCGATCAACGGAACTACCGCGAGGCCAACCGGGAGCTGGTGGCCCAAAGCCGTCGCCCCGCCGAAGGCCGCCCGATCATCATGGGCATCACCAAGGCATCGCTTGCGACCGAGTCATGGCTCTCGGCTGCCTCCTTCCAGGAGACGACCCGCGTGCTGACCGAGGCGGCCATCGAGTCGCGCCGCGACAGCTTGAAGGGCCTCAAGGAGAACATCATCATCGGCAAGCTCATTCCTGCGGGAACGGGCCAGGACGTGTACCGCAACATCGACACGGTCGCACCCGAATACGAGCCGATGGAGTTCTGGTCGTCCGAGGAGGCTCAGGATCCAGCAGCGTGGCTGGCGTCGATCGGCGAGGAGACTGGCCTCGACCCCGATGGCCTCGACGGCAATGGCCTCAATCCGGATGGCTCGGCGGACAACGTGGCGTCGATCGTCGACGCCAGTTGAGTCGATCCCAGCGCGTGCGGTTGCCAGTTGTGGCGCTGGGGCGCGCTGCCTAGCCTTGACCGCCGGTTTCGGCGCGTTGCCGGTGGGGCAATGCGCAGATTTGCCGGCTCCTGTCCATGAGCCTGTCCCGCTGACAGCCCCAACCCGCAGAGGTTTTCGTGCCGACGATCCAGCAGCTGGTCCGCAAGGGCCGCAAGTCGAAGTCGACGAAGGTGCGCACGCCTGCGTTGAAGGGATCGCCGCAACGGCGAGGGGTCTGCACTCGCGTCTACACCCACACCCCGAAGAAGCCGAATTCCGCCCTGCGCAAGGTCGCCCGTGTGCGCCTCACGAGCGGTGTCGAGGTGACGGCGTACATCCCCGGCGAGGGACACAATCTCCAAGAGCACAGCATCGTGCTGGTGCGCGGCGGCCGGGTGAAGGATCTCCCCGGCGTCCGCTACAAGATCATCCGGGGTGCGCTCGACGCTTCGGGCGTGAATTCCCGCCGGCAAGCGCGCTCGCGCTACGGCGCCAAGCGGGAGTCCTGACATGCCACGCCGAGGCGCAGCGCCCCGCCGCGACATCGACCCCGATCCCGTCTACGAGTCCACCCTGGTCACTCAGTTCATCAACAAGGTGCTGCGGCGCGGCAAGCGCTCGCTGGCCGAGCGCATCGTCTACGGCGCGATGGACCTTGTCGGCGAGCGCACCGGCGGCGAGCCGCTCGAGATCCTCAAGCGTGCGGTGGACAACACCCGACCCCAGGTCGAGGTGAAGAGCCGCCGGGTGGGCGGCGCCACCTACCAGGTGCCGGTCGAGGTGCGGCCACGCCGTGCCACCGCCCTGGCGATCCGCTGGATCGTGGGCTTCGCCCGCGAGCGCCGCGAACGCACCATGTCCGAACGTCTTGCGAACGAGCTGATGGATGCCTCCAACGGCACCGGCTCGGCGGCCAAGCGGCGCGAGGACACGCACCGCATGGCAGAGGCCAACAAGGCCTTCGCGCACTACCGCTGGTGATCTGATCGGGATATCTGATCAATTGAGGCACGTCTGAAATGGCTCGAACGCAACCTCTCGACCGCGTCCGCAACATCGGGATCATGGCCCACATCGATGCGGGCAAGACCACGGTGACCGAGCGGATCCTCTACTACACCGGCGTCAACTACAAGATCGGCGAGGTCCACGACGGCGCCGCCACGATGGACTGGATGGAGCAGGAGCAGGAGCGGGGCATCACCATCACCTCCGCTGCTACCACCTGCCACTGGAACGACCACGTCATCAACATCATCGACACACCGGGCCACGTGGACTTCACCGTCGAGGTGGAGCGCTCGCTGCGGGTGCTCGACGGGGCCGTTGCCGTGTTCGACGGCGTCGCCGGCGTCGAGCCGCAGACCGAGACCGTCTGGCGCCAGGCCGACCGCTACGGCGTGCCCCGCATGTGCTTCATCAACAAGCTGGACCGCACCGGAGCGTCGTTCTTCGGTTCGCTGGCCAGCATCGAGGACCGGTTGACCCCCAACACGGCAGTGCTGCAGCTGCCCATCGGCATCGAGGCCGGCTTTGAGGGCGTGGTCGACCTCGTCGCGATGAACGCAGTGGTGTGGAAGGGCGACGACCTCGGCGCCACCTACGACACCATCGAGATCCCCGCCGACCTGGTCGACCAAGCCGCCGAATACCGCAGCCTGCTGCTCGAGCGACTTGCCGATGTCGACGAGGACATCATGCTGGCGTACCTCGAAGGCGAAGACGTCGACGCCGCCACCGTGCGCCGCGCGATCCGCCAGGGCACGATCGACGGTCAGATTGTGCCGGTGCTCACCGGCAGCGCCTTCAAGAACAAGGGCGTGCAGCCGCTGCTCGATGCGGTCACGACGTACCTGCCCTCGCCGGTGGACATCCCCGCCATCGGCGGCAGCTCGCTGAACGGCAGCGAGCAACTCGAGCGCAAGCCGAGCGACGACGAGCCGTTCTCGGCGCTCGCGTTCAAGATCATGACCGATCCCCACGTCGGCAAGCTGACCTATTTCCGGGTGTACAGCGGGAGCTTCGAGCGGGGCGGCCAGGTGCTCAACACGACCACCGGGAACCGCGAGCGCATCGGGCGCATCCTGCAGATGCATGCCAACAACCGCGAAGACCGCGAGAACATCGCGACCGGCGACATCGTCGCCGGGATCGGGCTGAAGAACACCCGCACCGGCGACACGCTGTGCGAATCGTCCAAGCCGATCGTGCTCGAGCAGCTCGACTTTCCCGACCCGGTCGTGCACGTCGCCGTCGAGCCGAAGTCCAAGGGCGATCAGGACAAGCTGGGCCGGGCGCTGACGGCGCTCAGCGAGGAAGATCCCACCTTCCAGGTCAAGACCGATCACGAGACCGGCCAGACCGTCATCTCGGGCATGGGCGAGCTGCACCTCGAAGTGCTCGTCGACCGGATGCTGCGGGAGTTCAAGGTGGACGCGTCCATCGGCAAGCCGCAGGTGGCCTACCGCGAGACGATCACCGCTCCCGTCGAGAAGTTCGAATACCGCCACATCAAGCAGACCGGCGGCTCGGGCCAGTACGCCGTGGTGGTCATCAACCTGAAGCCGTCAGACCCGGGCGAGGGGTACGTCTTCGAGGACCACATCCGTGGCGGCGTGATCCCGCGTGAGTACATCAGCTCGGTGGATGCGGGCCTGCAGTCGTCGCTGGAGAACGGCCCGCTGGCCGGCTTCCCGCTGGTGGATGTGTCGGTCGATCTCATCGACGGCAACCACCATGACGTCGACTCCTCGGAGATGGCGTTCAAGATCGCCGGCACGATGGCCATGCGCGACGCCGCCCGCCTGGCGCGGCCGGTCCTGCTGGAACCGGTCATGTCGGTCGAGGTGGTGACGCCCGAGGACTACATGGGCGACGTCATCGGCGACCTCAACTCCCGGCGCGGCCGTGTCGGCCAGATGGAGCTGCGCGGCGTCAACCAGGTGATCGATGCCAAGGTGCCGCTGTCGGAGATGTTCGGCTACGCGAACGACCTGCGGTCCCGTACCCAGGGCCGAGCCACCTACAGCATGCAGTTCGACAACTACGAGCAAGTGCCGTCCAGCATCGCCGAGGAGATCATCAAGCGCATCCGCGGTGAATGACCCTGCCCGCGGCGGGCAGGCTGCGGCCCGTGCCAGTGCGGGCCAATGTGGCTGTTCTTATTGGAACTCGGCCACGGCATCCCTAGCCTCACACCGTTCAGAACGGTGAAGAAACAAAGAAAACAGACAACCCTGCACCTCACTCTCCCCCGATAGGCGAGCAGAACCCCGAAAGGCGGGTACGACATGGCAAAAGAGCGTTTCGAGCGGACCAAGCCTCACGTCAACGTGGGCACGATGGGACACATCGACCACGGCAAGACGACACTGACGGCTGCCATCACGCGCGTGCTGTCCGAACAGGTCGGCGGCCAGGCAACGGCATTCGACGAGATCGACAAGGCGCCTGAAGAGCGCGAGCGTGGCATCACCATTTCGATTGCCCACGTCGAGTACGAGACGGCCAACCGGCATTACGCGCACGTCGACATGCCCGGTCACGCCGACTACATCAAGAACATGATCACCGGCGCCGCCCAGGTGGACGGCGCCATCCTGGTGGTGTCCGCGGCTGACGGCCCGATGCCCCAGACGCGTGAGCACGTGCTGCTGGCCCGTCAGGTCGGCGTGCCCTACATCGTGGTAGCCCTCAACAAGGTCGACATGGTCGACGATGAGGAGCTGCTCGAGCTCGTCGAGCTCGAGGTGCGCGAGCTGCTCAGCGAGTACGAGTTCCCCGGTGACGACGTCCCTGTCGTGCGGGTTTCCGCGCTGAACGCGCTGGAGGGCGACGCGGCCGCTGCTGAGCAGGTCGTCGAGCTGATGAACGCGGTCGACGAGTACGTGCCGGAGCCCGAGCGCGACACCGACCGCCCGTTCCTGATGCCGATCGAGGACGTGTTCTCGATCACCGGCCGCGGCACCGTGGTGACCGGCAAGATCGAGCAGGGCATCATCAACTCCGGCGACGAGATCGAGATCGTCGGCATCCGTGACACCCAGACCACCACCGTGACCGGCGTGGAGATGTTCCGCAAGATCCTCGACCAGGGCCAGGCGGGCGACAACGTCGGTCTGCTGCTGCGAGGCACCGGCAAGGACGAGGTCGAGCGCGGCCAGGTCTGCACCCAGAAGGCTGCGATCACGCCGCACACCAAGTTCGAGGCCCAGGTGTATGTGCTCACCAAGGAGGAGGGCGGCCGGCACAAGCCGTTCTTCTCGAACTACCGGCCGCAGTTCTACTTCCGCACCACCGACATCACCGGCGTGGTCGACCTTCCCGCAGGCACCGAGATGTGCATGCCGGGCGACAACACCGAGATGACGGTCGAGCTGATCAACCCGATCGCGATGGACGAGGGCTTGCGCTTCGCCATCCGCGAGGGCGGCCGCACGGTGGGTGCGGGCCGGGTCACCAAGATCATCCAGTAGAACCGGCGGGAACAGTTCGATGGCAGCACCTCGCATCCGGATGCGTCTCAAGGCCTACGACCACGAGATCGTGGACCAGTCGGCGCAGAAGATCACCGAGACGGTGCTGCGCACCAACGCCAAGGTGCGCGGCCCCGTGCCGCTGCCCACCGAGAAGCACCGCTACACGGTCGTGCGGTCTCCCCACAAGGACAAGGACTCGCGGGAGCACTTCGAGATGCGCATCCACAAGCGCCTCATCGACGTGATCGATCCCACCGACAAGACGGTCGACTCGCTCCAGCGTCTCGACCTGCCCGCCGGCGTCGAGATCGAGCTCAAAGTCCAGCCCTAGCGCACCTGCCCGCCCGCGAGCGGGCGCGGTTCTGGTTCTATCCGCCCGCGAGCGGGCGCTGTGCTGGTTCTATCCGCCCGCGAGCGGGCGGACTAAGTGCACCTCTGAGGTTGGGGTGAGGGCTTCGAGCCAGGGGTCGGGGATGATCTCGCCGTCGATGGCGACTGCCGTCGAGGACGTCTCGACGAGGTGTGCGTTGAGCGAGGGGTAGCGCTCTGCGAGCTGACGCACCAGCTCGCGCACGTTTGCCGCGTCGATGGTGACCTCAGATGTGCCGCCGGTGTGCTGGCGCTGGTCGGTCGAGAAGTGAACGACCGCCATCGAGTCGCCCCGAGAATCGGCCCAGCGGCTTCGGGCTGCGATCAGCTCTCGGCGGCTGTCAGTGCTTCGAGCACTCGCGGCGGCGAGAGCGGCAGGTCGCTGATGCGCACGCCGGTGGCATCGGCCACGGCGTTGGCCATGACCGGCAGCGGCGGCACGATGCCCACCTCGCCGACGCCGCGCACGCCGTAGGGATGCGACGGGTTCGGCACCTCCACGATGCAGGTTTCGATCATGGGCAGATCCGATGCCACCGGGATGCGGTAGTCGAGGAATCCCGGATTCTCGAGGTTGCCGTCGTCTGAGTAGATGTACTCCTCATTCAGCGCCCAGCCGATGCCCTGCACGACGCCGCCCTGCATCTGGCCTTCCACGTAGCTCGGGTGGATCGCCGTGCCGGCGTCCTGCGCGGTGGTGTAGCGCTCGACGGTGACCCGGCCGGTCTCTTGGTCGACCGACACGTCGGCGACCTGGACCGAGAAGGCCGGGCCGGCGCCCCGGGCATTCAGCGACGCCGTGGCGCCCAGCGGGCCGCCGGTGCGCTTCGCGTTGCCGGTGATGGCAGCCAGCGTCAGCGGCTCCTGCTCGCCAGGTCCGTGCACGGCCGAGCCGTCCACCCACTCGACCTCTTCCACGTCGCAGTCCCAGGTCTTGGCCGCACGCTTGCGCAGCTGCTCCTTGAGATCGCGGCAGGCCTCCACGACGGCCATGCCCGTCGCGAACGTGGCGCGGCTGCCCTCGGTCACGTCGGTGAAGCCGACCACCTCGGTGTCGCCCACAACCGGTTGGATCAGGTGCACATCGAGGCCCAGTTCCTCGGCGGCCATCAGCGCCATCGACGCCCGGCTGCCGCCGATGTCGGGGCTGCCGGTAATCACCGTGGCGGTGCCGTTCTCGTTCAGGTTGACCGTTGCGCTCGGCGCCTCGCCGATGTTGAACCAGAACCCGCTGGCCACGCCGCGGCCCTGCCCTTCGGGCAGCTCCGACTGGTAGTGATCGCTGTCACGGATCGCTTCGAGGCACTCGCGCAGGCCGATCATCGGCCACTTGGGCCCGTACGGCGTCGGATCGCCTTGGGAGGGACAGTTGTGGATGCGCAGGTCGATCGGATCCATGCCGACACGCGCCGCGATCTCGTCGACCACCGAGTCCATCGCGAACGCCGCCGCGGGTGCCGACGGCGCCCGGTAGGCCACGTTGACCGGCCGGTTGAGCACCACGTCGAAGCCCTCCACATAGAGGTGATCGAGGGTGTAGGCCGACACGACGCACATGCAGCCGAGCATCGCGGCGATGCCCTGGAAGGCCCCGTTCTCGTAGGCCAGCCAGGCCTTCGCCGTGGTGATCGTGCCGTCGTTGCGGGCGCCCACCTTCATCTTGATGATCGCCCCGGGGGCGGGACCGGTTGCGCGGAACACGTCCTCGCGGCTCATCACGATCTTGACCGGGCGGCCCGCCTTCGTCGAGAGCAGCGCCGCCACCGGCTCGATGTAGATCGTCGTCTTGCCGCCGAAGCCGCCGCCGATCTCGGCGGGGATCACCTTGATGCGCGAGGTGTCCCAGCCCAGCACCGTGGCTGTCGACGACCGCACCATGAAGTGGCCCTGCGACGAAGCCCAGATGACCGCCTTGCCTTCCTGGTCGCAGTCGACCACGCAGGCGTGCGGCTCGATGTAGCCCTGGTGCACGGCCTGGGTCGAGAACTCCCGCTCGATCACGATGTCGGCCTCGGCGAACCCCTGCTCGACATCGCCGCGCTCGTACACGGTGCGCGCAGCGATGTTCGACGGCTCGGTGGGCCGCGGCTCGACGCCGCGGGTGAACAGGTTGTCGTGCAGCACCGGTGCGTCGTCAGCCATCGCGTCGGCGATGTTCAGCACGTGGGGCAGCAGCTCGTAGGTGACCTCGATGGCCTCCGCCGCGGCCTTGGCCTCACGGCGCGTCGACGCCGCCACCGCAGCCACGGCGTGGCCGCTGTACAGCACCGTGTCGCGGGCGATGACCGTGCACATCAGGTTGCGGGTCGCGCCCTTGGGCGGTGCTTCGGGGAAGTCGGCCCCGGTGACCACGGCCTTCACGCCAGGCATCGCCTCGGCGGCTGAGGTGTCGATCGACACGATCCGGGCGTGGGGATGCGGCGAGCGCAGGATGTGCCCGTACAGCATCCCCGGCAGGTTCAGGTCGGCCGCGTAGCGGGCCTTGCCGGCGACCTTGTCGAGTCCGTCGTGGCGGACGGGGCGGGTGCCGACCCAGCGGTACCCGCTGGCGCCATTGCCATTGGTGCCGGTGCTTGCGGGAGCTTCAGTGGTGCTCATGTTGTGGTGTCCTTCTGCGATGTCGGGCGAGTCTCAGCCAGCCGATGTCAATCAGGCTGGGGTACGGATCTGGACGGCGGCCTCGAGCACCGAGCGCACGATCTTGTCGTAGCCGGTGCAGCGGCACAGGTTGCCGGCGAGCGCGTAGCGCACTTCGGTCTCGGTGGGGTCGGGGTTCTCGTCGAGGAGTGCCTTGGCGGCGACCAGGAACCCGGGCGTGCAGATGCCGCACTGCAGCGCAGCTCCTTCGAGGAAGCACTGCTGCAGCGGGTGCAGTTCGTCGGCGCTGGCGAGACCTTCACAGGTGGTGATGGCCGCACCGTCGGCCTCGGGGGCGAAGATCAGGCACGAGCACTGCAGCCGCCCGTTCATGATGATCGAGCACGCTCCGCAGTCGCCGGTGCCGCAGCCTTCCTTGGCCCCGATCAGCCCCAGCTCGTCACGCAGCGCGTTGAGCAGCGATTCGCCGTCTTCGGTCAGAAAGTCAACGGCGTCGCCGTTGACCTCGCAGTTCACATGGGTGCGGCTCATCAGGACGCCCTCTCTTCATTGCTGGTCTGTCCGTTGCGTGTGCGAATCCGGTCGGCGGCAATGCCGGCGGCTCGACGGGTGAGCACGCCGGCGACCTGGCGCCGGTAGTCGATCGTGCCCCGCTTGTCGTCGATGGGGTTGCAGGCGTCGCTGGCGGCCGCGGCTGCGGCAGCCAGCGCTGCATCGTCGAGGCTGCTGCCCACCAGCGCTGCCTCAGCGGCGGGCACCCGCACCACAGTCGGCGCCACTGCGCCGAGCGCGACCGAGGCCGCGCTGACAGTGCCGTCGCCGTCCAGCGTGATGCGCACCCCGGCGCCCACGACAGCGATGTCCATCTCGGTGCGGGGGATGAGCCGCAAGTAGGCATCGGAGGTGCGAGCCGCAGGACGGGCCATCTCGAAGCACACGACGATCTCGTCATGTGCCAGCGACGTCTGGCCGGGCCCCGTCACCACCTCGGCCACCGACACCCGGCGCTCGCCGCCACCACCTGCGATCACGGCGACGGCATCGTTCACCACGAGGGCCGGCACCGAGTCGGCGGCAGGGGAGGCATTGCACAGGTTGCCGCCGAGGCTGCAGCGATTCTGGATCTGGTCCGAACCGATCAGGCCTGCGGCTTCTGACAGGCCCGGGAAGTCGGCGGTGAAAGCGGCGTCTGCGGTCAGCACCGAGGTCGGCACCGCAGCGCCGACGCTCCAGGTGTCGCCCTCGAGACCGACCGACATCAGCCGGTCGATCTTCTTGAGATCGATCACCATCGACGGCTCGGGCCGCCCGCCACGCATCTGCGGCACAACGTCGGTGGCACCGGCAAACACGATGGCGTCGCCGTCAGCGGCGAGCAGGGCTCTGGCCTCGTCAATGGTGGTCGGCGCGGCGTATCTCATGCGGCGCATCTCCCTCGTGTGCGGCGGATAGCGGCGGATTCGGCAGCGCTGCCGCCCAGCGGCGGCACTCCCGGCAGCGGACGATAGTTGCGCAGCGCCTGCGGCGTGGCGCTTGACGCGGTTGCCTCACTGGGACAGGTCGCAAGAAACCGGCAATCATGTCGGGCGGCGACGAAGCAAGGAGAAGGACATGGCTACCGAGACGGTGTCGACGCGGGTGTCGGACTGCGTGGTGCTGGCGAGCGTGCCTGACGGGCCGCTCAGTGCAGAGCACTTCGCGCTGCAGCCCGAAGAGGTGCCTGAGCCCGGACTGGGTGAGGTGCTCGTGCGGGTGCAGGCGCTCACCATCGGTGCCGGACAGCGAGCCGGGCTGCAGGGCAGTGCCAGCTATGCCGGCGCACCTGAGGCGGGTGTGGTCATGCGCGGCACCGGCGCCGGCGTGGTCGAGGTCTCCAATGCCGAGGGGATCAACGTCGGCGACACGGTCGTGGGGTGGACCGGCTGGCGCCGCCACGCGGTAATGGCCGCCGGCGAGCTGCGCGTCGCGGACAGCGCGCTCGACCCCGCCCTGCACCTCGGCGTGCTCGGCACGAACGGGCTCACCGCCTACTTCGGCTTGCTCGACGTCGGGCGACCACAAGCGGGCGAGACCGTGGTGGTGTCCGCAGCGGCGGGATCGGTGGGTCACATTGCGGGGCAGATCGCCAAGGCGCAGGGCTGCCGGGTCGTCGGCGTGGCCGGCTCGGATGAGAAGTGCTCGCTGCTGGTCGACGAGATCGGCTTCGACGCGGCGATCAACCGCCATTCGCCCGACTTCCGGGCCGAGTTCCGGGCGGCCACGCCCGACCGCATCAACGTGTACTTCGACAACACGGGCGGCGAGATCCTCGGCTCCGCGCTCTTCCGCATGGCCACGTTCGGCCGCATCGTGTGCTGCGGTGCCGTCTCGGCCTATGACACCGCCAATCCCGATCCCAGCCCGCGAGGCATCCCGGGCCTGCTGGTGAACAATCAGGTGCGCATGCAGGGCTTCATCGTGTTCTCTTACGCCGACCGCTACGACGAGGCCCGCGCCCAGATGCGCGAGTGGATCGACGCGGGATCGCTGGTGCCCCGCCATGTCACCTACGACGGCCTCGAATCCGCCGGCGGAGCTTTTGTCGATTTGCTGGGCGGACGCACCATCGGCACCACCATCGTCCGCCTCGGCGACTGAGCTTCGGCCCATAGATCGGGTTGGGGCAGTGGGGGACCCTCGGTAGGCTGCTTCATTCGCGGTGCAGGACGGTCTGCGCCGAATTGACGTCCGGCAAGGCCGGATGCCTCCCCGCAACGGGTCGGGTGTTCGGAACCGGTCGGCACAACCTCCAGAACCGCTCCGCCGGCACAGCCGTGCGGAGCGTTCGCATGGCGGCCCGCTCTGCGGGCAGCGAGATGCACGGCGAAGGCACGAGAGAGACGTCCATGGCGAACAAGGCGCTGGTCGCCACCAAAGTCGGCATGACACAGCTCTGGGACGACGACAACCGCGTCGTCCCGGTCACCGTTCTGCGCGTCGACGATTGCCGGGTCACTCAGGTCCGCACCACCGAGCAGGACGGCTACACCGCGGTGCAGGTCACCTATGGCCACCGCGAGGCCCGCAAGGTCAACAAGCCCATCAACGGTCACTACGAGCGAGCCGGGATCGATCCTGGCGTACGGCTCGTAGAGCTGCGGCTCGACGATGTGAGCGAAGTACCGGTCGGCACCGAATTGGGTGCCGACCTTTTCAGTCCTGGGGAGCTTGTCGATGTGACCGCCACCTCCAAGGGCAAGGGCTTCGCCGGCACCATGAAGCGGCATAACTTCTCGGGCCAGCGCGCCAGCCATGGTGCGCACCGGGTCCACCGGGCCCCCGGCGCCATCGGCGCCTGCGCCACGCCCTCACGGGTGTTCAAAGGCACCCGCATGGCCGGCCGCATGGGCGGGGAGAAGGTCACCACGCTCAACCTCGCAGTGGTCGAGGCCGACGCCGAGCGAGGCCTGCTGCTGGTGCGCGGCTCGGTCCCGGGGCCCAAGGGCGGCACCGTCATCGTCCGCAATGCGGTCAAGGCGTCCGCGAACCAGGCGCCGGCAGAGGTCTGAGGCGGTTGCTATGACGCTCACGCTCGACGTTCGCACCCCCGACGGCGGAACCGCCGGCACCGTCGAACTCGACGAAGCCATCTTCGGCATCGAGCCGAACATGGCGGCGCTGCACCAGGCCGTCACTGCACAGCGGGCTGCCCGCCGCAGCGGTTCTCACAGCACCCTGACCCGTGCCGAGGTGCGGGGCGGCGGTGCCAAGCCGTGGCGCCAGAAGGGCACCGGCCGGGCTCGACACGGCTCGATCCGCTCGCCGCAGTGGGTCGGCGGCGGCATCGCCCACGGGCCCAAGCCGCGCGATTACCGCCAGAAGGTGAATCGCAAGACGGTGCGGCTCGCGCTGCGCTCGGCGCTCAGCGACCGGGCTCGCAGCGAGCGCGTCATGGTCATCGACGAGTGGCGCTTTGCCCAGCCCCGCACGAAAGACGCGATCGCAGTGCTCGAGAACCTGTCCCTGTCGGGGCAGGTTCTGCTCGTTCTGGGTGACAGCGACGCGCACCGCACCGCCGGCCGCAGCTTCCGCAATCTGCCCGACGTCAGCGCGGTCAGCCCATCCGAGCTGAACGCCTACGACATCCTGCGCTCGGACTGGCTGGTCTTCACGTCGGACACGCTGCCGTCGAGTGCCGATCCCGCCGACGCCGAGACCGAGGGGGCGGCAGAGTGAAGGACCCCCGCGACGTGCTGATCGCGCCGGTCATCTCTGAGAAGTCGTACGACTTTCTCGAAGAGGGCATCTACGTGTTCCGCGTGCATCCCTCGGCGAGCAAGCCCGAGATCCGCCAAGCGGTCGAGTCGATCTTCGACGTCAAGGTCGCCAAGGTCAACACGCTCAACCGCAAGGGCAAGAAGCGGCGCAACCGGCGCAACAACACCGTCGGCAAGCGGTCGGACACCAAGCGGGCCATCGTCACCCTCGTCGAGGGCGACTTGATCCAGATCTTCAACTCGTAGGACTGCTGATGGGCATTCGAGTACGCAAGCCGACGAGTCCCGGGCGAAGGTTCCAGACGGTCTCGGATTTCGCCGATCTCACGGCGTCCAAGCCCGAGCGTTCCCTCATCGCCAAGCAGCACTCCACCGGCGGGCGCAACAACTACGGCCGCAAGACCTCCCGCCATCGCGGGGGCGGCCACAAGCAGCGCTACCGCGTGATCGATTTCCGCCGCAACAAGGACGGGGTGCCCGCCACGGTCGCCACGATCGAGTACGACCCCAACCGCAACGCACGCATCGCACTGCTGCACTACCACGACGGCGAGAAGCGCTACATCCTGGCGCCCGCCGGAATCGAGGTGGGCGACAAGCTGGCCAACGGTTCAGGAGCCGAAGTGCGAGTCGGCAATGCCATGCCGCTGCGCTACGTGCCGGTCGGCACCACCGTGCACAATGTGGAGCTGAAGCCGGGAGGCGGCGGCCGCATGGCCCGCTCGGCTGGTTCCAGCGTGCAGCTCGTGGCCAAGGAGGGTGCGTATGCCACCCTGCGGCTGCCCTCCACGGAGATGCGCCGGGTGCCGATCGACTGCCGCGCCACCATCGGCTCGGTCGGCAACGCCGAGGCCGATCTCGTCAAGATCGGCAAGGCGGGCCGCAATCGCTACAAGGGGGTTCGCCCCCAGACCCGGGGCGTGGCCATGAACCCCGTCGACCACCCCTTGGGCGGCGGCGAGGGCAAGTCCTCCGGCGGCCGTCACCCGGTATCGCCCTGGGGCAAGCCCGAGGGCCGCACCCGCTCGAAGAACCGCAAGTCCAACGACCTCATCGTCCGTCGTCGCCGGACACGAGGGTCCCGGAGGTAGAGCGATGCCGCGCAGTCTCAAGAAGGGCCCGTTCGTCGACGACCACCTGCTGTCAAAGGTGGACGAGTTGAACGAGAGCGGCGAGCGCAAGGTCATCAAGACGTGGAGCCGGCGCTCCACGATCATCCCCGAGATGATCGGCCACACCATTGCCGTGCACGACGGGCGCAAGCACCTGCCGGTGTACGTCACCGAGTCCATGGTGGGCCACAAGCTGGGCGAGTTCGCGCCGACGCGGACGTTCAAGTTCCACGCCGGCCAGGAGCGAGGGGGCCGACGATGAGCGGTCTCATCGACCTTGACGTCATCGCAGGGGCCAAAGCGACGCTTCGATACGGCCGGCTGTCGGCGTCCAAGGCCCGGGTGGTGCTCAATCTCATCCGCGACGAAGACCTGGCCCTGGCTCGCGACCGGCTGCGATTCTGCGAGCGCGGCGCTGCCGAAGTGGTGTCCAAGGTGCTCGAGAGCGCCGTGGCGAACGCCACCAACAACGAACAACTCGACGCTGACGAGCTGTATGTGGCTGAATGCTGGGCCGACGAGGGACCGGTGCTGAAGCGCTGGCGCCCGCGGGCACGCGGACGAGCCACGCGCATCCACAAGCAGACCTGTCACATCACAGTGATCGTTGCGCAGCTCAGCCCCGAGGAGCTCGAGATGCGTGAGGCCCGCTTGGCCGCCTCGGGCTCGCAGACCGCCGCGGCGGCTCGCGCGGCACGTGTGGCCGCCAGCCGTGCAGCCGAAACGGGCGACGACGAGCCCGACATCGAGGCAGAACTCGATGAAGCAGCGGTTGTCGAGGCGGACGAGGCGGCCGAAGCGGTCGATTCACCAGATCCAGCCGCGGTCGACGAGGCAGCCGGCGCCGATGCAGCCGCCGAGGACGAGGCCGTTGCCGAGGACGAGGCCGAATCACACCAAGCCAGCGATATCAGCGGGGACGATGCCGCTGACCCCGAAGCTGACGACCCCGAAGAAAAGAACTGATCATGGGTCAGAAGGTCAACCCGTACGGTTTCCGCTTGGGAATCACCACCGATTGGAAGTCGCGCTGGTACGCCGACAAGGAGTACCAGGACTACCTCATCGAGGATTGGAAGATCCGCGACTTCCTGCGGACTGAGCTGCCGCATGCAGCCATCAGCCGCATCGAGGTGGAGCGCACCCGGGATCGCCTGCGGGTTGACGTGCACACCGCCCGTCCCGGCATCGTCATCGGGCGCCGCGGGAGCGAGGCCGACCGTCTGCGCACCAAGCTCGGCAAGATCTCCGGCAATCCCAAGGTGCAGCTCAACATCCAGGAGATCAAACAGCCCGAGCTGGAAGCAGCGCTCATCGCCCAGGGGGTGGCAGATCAGCTCGCCGGCCGCGTCGCGTTCCGCCGGGCCATGAAGCGTGCCGTGCAGAACGCGCAGAAGGCGGGCGCGCTCGGCATCCGGGTGCAGTGCTCAGGCCGGCTCGGCGGCTCCGAGATGGCCCGTACCGAGTGGTACCGCGAGGGCCGCGTGCCGCTGCACACGCTGCGTGCCGACATCGATTACGGCTTCCGCGAGGCCCGTACCACCGCGGGGCGCATCGGCGTCAAGGTGTGGCTCTACAAGGGCGACATCCTTCCCTACAAGGTGTCCTCCGACGAGCGCATTCACCGCGAGGCCGCCATGGCAACCGGGCAGACCTCCGGCGACGGCGCACCTCCCGCAGGCGTCGTGACATCGGCCGGCCGGCGCAACGATCTCGATGAGCTGCCCGAAGAACCGGTCCCGCTGCTGCGTGAGGCCGACCCCGAATTCGAGCGCCTGCTCGAAGAGGAAGAGCAGATCGAGCGGGCCACGCGCGATCAGTCCCAGACGCCCAACTTCAGGCCGGGAGACGACTGATGCTGATGCCTCGCAAGGTGAAGCACCGCAAGGCGCATCGCGGCCGCATGAAGGGCCGCACCAAGGGCGGCACGGCCGTGCACTTCGGCGACTACGGCATCCAGGCGCTCGAGCCAGGCTGGATCACGGCCCGCCAGATCGAGGCGGCTCGTATCGCCATGACCCGCCATGTCAAGCGCGGCGGCAAGGTGTGGATCAACATCTTTCCCGACAAGCCGGTGACCGCAAAACCCGCGGAGACCCGCATGGGGTCCGGCAAGGGCAACCCGGAAAAGTGGGTTGCGGTGGTGAAGCCGGGTCGGGTGATGTTCGAGCTGGGCGGCGTGAACGCCGAGCTGGCTCGCGGCGCCATGGAGCGCGCCATCCAGAAGCTGCCCGTGCGGGCACGTGTGATCTCGCGAGAGGAGGCCATCTGATGGCCAAGGCCGCGACGCTTCGCACGCTGTCTGACGACCAGCTGCTCGACGAGCTCGAGAGCGCCCGCCAGGAGCTGTTCAACCTGCGGTTCGCATTCGCCACCGGGCAGCTCGACAACTCAGCGCAGATGTCCGCGACCCGGCGTGACATCGCACGCATTCACACAGTGCTGCGTGAGCGTGAGATCGCTGCCGCCGACGCGCTGGCCGGCGCCTCGCAGGGCTCGGCCGGAGTCGACACTGCGGAGACAGGAGACCCCTCATGAACACAGAGTCGGCACCTGACGCTGAGCGCAACCGGCGCAAGATCCGTGAGGGCATCGTCACCTCCACCAAGATGGACCGCACCGCAGTGGTCGCGGTGATCGAGCGCGTGCGCCACCCCCGCTACTTCAAGACCGTTCAGCGCACGAAGAAGCTCTACGTCCACGACCCCGACCGAGACACGCGTCCGGGTGACCGGGTGCGCGTCATGGAGACCCGCCCGATCTCGAAGACCAAGCGCTGGCGCCTGGTGGAGATCACCGAGCGGGCCCGCTGAGCGCCGGGCCAGAGAAGAACTGCGTACCTGATGATCCAGCAAGAATCCCGACTCAAAGTCGCCGACAACTCGGGTGCCCGCGAGGTGCTGTGCATCCGCGTGCTCGGCGGCACGGGTCGTCGTTACGCCTCCATCGGCGATGTGTTCATCGCCACCGTGAAGGACGCGATTCCCGGTGCCTCGGTGCGCAAAGGCGACGTGGTGCGCTGCGTCGTGGTGCGCACTCGCAAGGAGCGCCGCCGTCCCGACGGCAGCTACATCCGCTTCGACGAGAACGCTGCCGTGCTCGTCGACGACAACCGCCAGCCGCGGGGCACCCGCATCTTCGGCCCCGTCGGCCGCGAGCTGCGCGACAAGCGTTTCATGCGCATCGTGTCGCTTGCGCCAGAGGTCCTCTGAGGGAGTGGAGATGTCACGTCAGCGAAACCAGCTGCCCCGGCTGCGAGTCCGCAAGGGCGACACCGTGCGCGTGATGGCTGGCCCCGACAAGGGCCGTGAGGGCGAGGTCGTCTCGGTCGACCCGCTGCGGCGCCGCCTCACGGTGGAGGGCGTGAACGTCGGCCACAAGCACCAGCGCCCCTCCCAGCAGAACCAGGAAGGCCAGATCATCGACTACCTGCTGCCGATCGACGTGTCGAACGTCGCGGTCGTGTGCCCCCGCACGGGCCAGCCAGGTCGGGTCGGGTTCCGTCTCGAAGGCGAACGCAAGGTGCGCTACCACCGGGCTTCTGGGGAGGAACTGCCGTCATGAGCGTGACAGAAGCTCCCGAGGCCGCCAACCCGCCGGCGCGGCCCGAGCCGCGGATGAAGGTGCTCTACCGAGACTCCGTGCGCGCCCAGCTCCAGCAAGATCTGGGGCTCGGAAACATCATGCAGGTGCCCGCGCTCAGCAAGATCAGCGTCAACATGGGCGTCGGCGCGGCACTCACGAACCGGGGCCTGCTCGAAGGCGCCATCGACGACCTCAGCCGCATCTGCGGCCAGCGACCGGCGATCACCCGGGCCAAGCGCTCGATCGCAGGGTTCAAGCTGCGCGAGGGCAACGCCATCGGCGCCCGCGTGACGCTCCGCCGCGATCGCATGTGGGAGTTCTACGACCGGCTCGTGTCGCTGGCGATCCCGCGCATCCGGGACTTCCGCGGTCTGTCGCCGCGCAGCTTCGACGGGCACGGCAACTACACGTTCGGCATCACCGAACAGCTGGTCTTTCCGGAAATCGATTACGACAGCGTCAACCAGATCCGGGGCATGGACATCACGCTCGTGACGTCGGCAGTCGACGACGAGGGCGGACGTGCCCTGCTCGATGCGCTCGGATTCCCATTCCGCCAGGGTCCGACCCCCTAGCACCTCACTTCACACCTCCAGAAAAGGCAGTACTGATGGCCAAGAAGGCACTGATCAACAAGCAGCAGCGCACTCCCAAGTTCAAGGTGCGCGCCTATACGCGCTGTCGCGTGTGCGGTCGACCGCGGTCGGTGTACCGCAAGTTCGGGCTGTGTCGAGTGTGCCTACGAGAGATGGTCCATGCCGGCGAGGTGCCCGGCGTGACCAAGGCCAGCTGGTGAAGGAGGTGCGCACATGTCGATGACCGACCCCATCGCGGACATGCTCACCCGCATCCGCAATGCCAACCTGGTGTTCAAGGACGAGGTGGCCATGCCGTCCTCGAAGCAGAAGGAGCGCCTTGCGGCGATCCTCAAGCGCGAGGGCTACGTGAGCGATTTCAAGGTGGAAGGCTCCCATGGCAGCCCCGACCGCAAGCTCACCATCAACCTGAAGTACACGTCGGACCGGGATCGGACGATCTCGGGACTGCAGCGGGTCTCCAAGCCCGGGCTGCGCGTGTACACCAAGTCCGACAAGGTGCCCCGCGTGCTCGGCGGCCTCGGCATTGCCGTGCTGTCCACGAGCCGGGGCCTGATGACCGACCGCGAAGCCCGCCGCAACCGCATGGGCGGCGAGGTCCTCTGTTACGTCTGGTAGGAGGCGACGATGTCACGCGTGGGCAAGGCGCCCATCTCGATCCCCGACGGGGTGACGGTGACCGCACAGCCGGCCCCTGATGCCGCCGGTGCGGGCTCTGGTGCCGTGGTGACGGTCAGCGGCCCGCAGGGTGAGCTCACCCGCGAGCTGGCCGCGGGCATCACGGTGAGCGTCGACGACGGCACCGCCACCGTGGACCGGGCCGACGACAGCCGATCGCAGAGGTCGCTGCACGGGCTCAGCCGGGCGCTCGTGGCCAACATGGTCGAAGGCGTCTCGGCGGGCTTCTCCAAGGAGCTGCAGATCGTCGGCGTCGGTTACCGGGCCGCGGCCCGCGGGCCCGCAGCGCTGGAGCTGTCGCTGGGCTTCAGCCATACGGTGCCGGTGCAGGCACCGGAGGGCATCAACTTCGAGGTGCCGAGCCAGACACAGATCATCGTGAAGGGCATCGACAAGCAGCTCGTCGGGCAGGTCGCGGCGAACATCCGCAAGCTGCGCAAGCCCGAGCCCTACAAGGGCAAGGGCATCCGCTACGTCAACGAGCGCGTGCAGCGCAAAGCCGGAAAGGCGGCGAAGTGAGCGTTCCCCCCAAGGCAGCGCGACGGGCTCGACGCCGCAATCGCGTCCGCAAGCGGGTGTCAGGCACTGCCGAGCGCCCGCGCCTCGCGGTGTTCCGGTCGAACCGGCACATCAGCGCCCAGCTCATCGACGACGACGCAGGCCGCACCCTGGCATCCGCGTCGACGCGCGAGGCCGTGCTGGCGACTGCAGGCGGCGGCAACGTATCTGCCGCCGGCGAAGTCGGACGCCTGATTGCCGAGCGCGGCGTCTCGGCCGGCACCACGACCGTGGTCTTCGACCGCGGCGGCAATCGATACCACGGCCGCGTCGCGGCCCTTGCAGATGCTGCCCGCGAGGGCGGCCTGAAGTTCTGAGGGAGAACTCGTGGCAGACGCACCTACGACCGAGGCTCCACGGGAGCGCGGCGCCGGCCGGCGCCCGCGCGAGCGGCAGTTCGACAACCCGCGCAACAGCGGGGACGAGGGCCTGCGCGAGTCGCGGGTCATCGACATCAACCGTGTGGCCAAGGTCGTCAAGGGCGGGCGCCGTTTCTCGTTCTCCGCGCTCGTGGTGATCGGCGACGGCGCCGGCCGGGTGGGCCTGGGCTACGGCAAGGCGAAGGAAGTGCCGCTGGCCATTCAGAAGGGCACCGAGGAGGCGCGCAAGAGCCTGTTCGACGTGCCGCTGGCCGGCTCCACGATCATCCATCCCGTGCTGGGCGTGATGGGCGCCGGCAAGGTGCTGCTGCAGCCCGCCGCGCCTGGTACCGGCGTCATCGCCGGCGGCGCAGCGCGGGCGATCCTGGAGGAGGCGGGCATCAGCGACGTGCTGGCCAAGTCCTTGGGTTCGTCCAACCACATCAATGTGGCCCGCGCGACGATCGCCGGGCTGGCTGCGCTGAAGCGACCCGACGAGGTCGCCAAGCTGCGCGGGCTGTCGGCCGAGGAGTGCATCCCCGCCGGCTTGCTGGAGGCCTACCGCGAGACCGAGCGCACTCGCAAGCTGACCGATTCGGACGTGGGAGCGCACACATGACCCAGATCGTCGTGACTCAGGTGCGTTCGGCCATCGGGGCCAAGCCCAAGGCGCGTGGCGCCCTGCGGGCCCTCGGGCTCGGGAAGATCGGCCGCAGCCATACCCTTCCTGACCGACCCGAGATCCGCGGCATGCTGCGCAAGGTCAGCCACTTGATCACCGTTCACGAGATTCCAGGGGAGGTCGGCGATGCTGAAACTGCATGACCTGACCCCGCCGCCGGGTGCGAGGCGCAAGCGCAAGCGGGTGGCCCGCGGCACAGGCGGCAAGGGCGGCAAGACCGCAGGCCGCGGCACCAAGGGCACCCGGGCACGGGGGACCGTGCCGGTCTGGTACGAAGGCGGCCAGCTGCCGCTGCAGGTCCGCCTTCCCAAGCGGAAGGGCTTCACGAACCCGTTCCGGGTGGCCTACCAGCCGGTGAACCTTGACACGCTTGATGCGTGCGGCCTCGACGACATCACGCCTGAGGCACTGCTGGGCCGTGGGTTGGTATCGGCGGGCTCGATGGTCAAGGTGCTCGGCCGCGGCGAGATCACCCGGCCGATCACGGTGAAGGCTCACGCAGCCTCCGCCTCGGCCCGTGCGGCTATCGAGGGCGCCGGGGGCAGCATCGAGATCCTGCCGCCCACATTCAAGGGCCCGCGGCCAGCCGCTCAGGGCAACCAGCACACCAATCGCTAGGGGCTCGTCGTGCTCGGCCACATGCGCAACATCTTCCGGATCCAGGATCTGCGCCGGAAGATCATGTTCACGCTGTTCATCATTGCGGCGTACCGGCTGGGCTCCCAGGTGCCTGTGCCGGGCATCGACTTTGACGCCATCGTGTCGTTGCGCGAGCAGGCCTCATCCACCGGCGGCGTGCTGGCGCTGCTCAACCTGTTCTCGGGCGGCGCGCTCACCAATTTCGCGATCTTCGCCCTGGGGATCATGCCGTACATCACGGCGTCGATCATCATCCAGATCCTCACGGTCGCGATCCCGCGCTTCGAGCAGCTCCAGCAGCAGGGGGCCGTGGGCCAGCGCAAGCTGACCCAGTACACCCGCTACCTGACGCTGGGCATCGCCTTCGTGCAGGCCACCGGCATCACTTTCATCTTCGGACGGGGCCAAGGAACGGCGCTCGGCAACACGGCGGGGGTCATCGTCATCCCCGATTTCACGTTCAACCGGGTGGCGCTGGTCATCCTGTCGCTCACGGCGGGCACGGCACTGCTCATGTGGATGGGCGAGCTGATCAGCCAGCGCGGTGTGGGCAATGGCATGTCGTTGCTGATCTTTGCCTCGGTGGTGTCGACGATCCCCTTCGACGGGGCCCGCTTGATGGCGGTGCAGGGCACGGTGTATCTCGCGGCGGCGATCATCGTCGCCATCGGGATGATGGTCGCCATCATCTTCATCGAGCAGGGCCAGCGTCGCATCCCGGTGCAGTTCTCCCGGCGTCAGGTGGGCCGGCGGCTCTACGGCGGGCAGAACACCTACATCCCGCTGAAGGTCAACCAGTCGGGCGTGATCCCGGTCATCTTCGCGAGCTCGATCCTGTTCCTGCCGGTGCTGCTGTCGAACGTGGCGAACTGGGGCTGGCTGCAGACCGCCGTCGACGAGTACCTGACCCAGCCCGACAACATCGCCTACATCCTGTTCTTCGGCGGGCTGATCGTGGGCTTCGCCTACTTCTATACGGCCATCACGTTCGATCCGGTGCGTCAGGCCGACAACATCCGCAAGCAGGGCGGCTTCATTCCCGGCATCCGGCCTGGGCCGCAGACCGAGCGGTACCTGGCCAGGGTGCTGAATCGCATCACGCTGCCCGGCGCGCTGTTCATTGCCATGGTGGCGCTGCTGCCCAGCGTGCTGCTGTCGCTGACGAGCGACCTCGATGCGCTGGGCTCCGGCGGCGCCGGTGCGGCCATCGGCTTCGGCGGCGTGTCGATCCTGATTGCCTCCGGCGTTGCGCTCGAGACCATGAAGCAGGTGGACAGCCAGCTCCTCATGCGCAACTACGAAGGTTTCCTGGCTTGATGTCCGAGTCCGCCGTCAGACGGCTGGTCATCCTGGGCAAGCAGGGGGCCGGCAAGGGAACCCAGTGCGAGCTGCTGGTCGAGCGCTACGGCGTCGCGCATATCTCCACGGGAGACATGCTGCGCGCCGCGGTGGCCGCCGGCACCCCCCTGGGCCGCCAGGCCAAAGAGGTGATGGACGCGGGCGAGCTCGTCAGCGACGAGCTGATCTTGGGCATCGTGGCCGAGCGTCTCGAGGCGCCCGACACCGCTGCCGGCTTCCTGCTGGATGGCTTTCCGCGAACTGAAGCGCAGGCCGATGGGCTGTTCGCGCTGTTGGCACCGCACACGGTGAGCCGGGCGATCGACCTCGATGTGGCCGACGACATCGTCACGCAGCGGATGCTGGATCGGGGCCGCGCCGATGACACGCCAGAGGCGATTGCCCGCCGGCTGGAGCTGTACGAAGCCGAAACGGCGCCGCTGCGCAAGCTGTTCGCCGATCGAGGCGTGCTGGTCACCGTCGACGGTCTCGGCACCCCCGCCGAGGTGCATCAGCGCATCGTGGCGGCCATTGAGGCCGCACCGTGAACATCGTGGCGGCCATTGAGGCGGCGCCGTGACCCGTATACTTGCTCGCTCGTCTACAGCGCAGGTCCCCCGATGAAAATCCGTCCGAGCGTCAAGAAGATCTGCGACAAGTGCCGCGTCATCCGCCGTCACGGGCGGATCCGGGTGATCTGTGAGAACCCGCGGCACAAGCAACGGCAAGGCTGAGACAGGAGTCCCGTATCGATGGCCCGAATTGCCGGCGTCGACATTCCGCGCGAGAAGCGTGTGGAGATCGCGTTGACCTACATCTATGGCATCGGACGTTCTGCCAGCCAGCAGATCTGCGAGGACCTGAACATCGCTGAGCGCACCCGTGTGCGCGACCTCACCGATGCCGAGGTGGCTCGCATCCGCAACCACATCGACGCCAGCCTCACGGTCGAGGGCGATCTGCGGCGGGACGTCGCCCAGGACGTGAAGCGCAAGATCGAGATCGGCTGCTACCAGGGCGTCCGCCACCGCCGCGGCTTGCCGGTGCGAGGCCAGCGGACCCACACCAACGCACGCACCCGCAAGGGTCCGCGCAAGACCGTCGCGGGCAAGAAGAAGGTCAGGAAGTGAGCGTGCGCGGCCGAATCTGTCGGCAACCTCAGACCGGACGCATGAGAGGCGGCAGGAAGTGAACCAGCAGCAGCCTCGCCGCGGGCGGCGCCGGGAGCGCAAGAACGTCGGAGACGGCGTGGCGCACATCAAGAGTTCGTTCAACAACACGATCATCACGTTCACCGATCTGCAGGGCAACGTGGTGTCGTGGGCATCGGCAGGCAATGCCGGCTTCAAGGGTTCCCGCAAGTCGACTCCGTTCGCCGCGCAGCAGGCCGCCGAGCAGGCCGCGGAGCGAGCCATGGAACATGGCGTGCGCCGGGTCCATGTGCACGTGAAGGGGCCCGGCTCGGGTCGCGAGACCGCGATCCGCTCGATCCAGAATTCCGGCATCGAGATCAAGGGCATCCGTGATATGACACCGGTGCCGCACAACGGCTGCCGGCCTCCGAAGCGCCGGAGGGTCTGACGTGTCTCGCTACACAGGCCCCAAGGCCCGCGTCTCGCGGCGGCTCAACACCAACATCTGGGGCACCGAAGGCGAGACGAAGGCGCTGGACCGGCGCCCGTACCCGCCCGGCGAGCACGGCCGAGGTCGCCGGCGCAGCCAGAACTCCGAGTTCCTGATGCAGCTGCAGGAGAAGCAGAAATGCCGCTTCACCTACGGGATGACCGAGCGGCAGTTCCGCAACCTCTATGAGGAAGCCGCCCGTCAGCGGGGCGTCACCGGCGAGAACCTGCTGCGGCTGCTGGAACTGCGCCTCGACAACATCGTGTACCGGGCCGGTTGGGCCGCGACCCGCCCCCAGGCACGTCAGTTCGTGAGCCACGGCCACATCGACGTCAACGGTCGCCGGGTGAACATTCCCAGCTACCGGGCCCGCAAGGACGATGTCATAGCGCTGCGCTCGCGGTCCCGCGAGATCGTCACCATCCGGTGGAATCTCGACGTGCTGGATCGCACACCGCCGCCGTGGCTCGAGGCGAGCGACGGTGCCCAGCAGGTCACGGTACGCGAGCTGCCGATCCGGTCTCAGATCGAGATCCCGGTGCGCGAGCAGCTCATCGTCGAGCTCTACAGCAAGTAATCACCCACGAAGGGGTCAATGTGTCCGTCTCCGACACCTTGGTCATGCACCGACCGACAATCGACATCCTGGGCGAGCCCGATGCAAATCGGCAGCGCTTCGCCATCGGCCCGCTGGAGCCCGGCTTCGGGCACACGCTGGGCAACTCGCTGCGGCGCACCCTGCTGTCGTCGATCCCCGGTGCCGCGATCACCCAGGTCCAGTTCGACGATGCGCTCCACGAGTTCACCACCATCGAAGGCGTGGTCGAGGACGTCACCGACATCGTCTTGAACCTCAAGGACATCGTGCTGCGGTGCCACAGCGATGACGCCGTCGCTGTGCGTCTCGACGAGCGCGGCGTGGGTCCGGTGCTCGCCGGCCATGTCGACTGGGGTGTCGATGTCGAGTGCCTGACCCCTGATCTGCACATCGCCACGCTGGGCGAGGGTGCGCGGCTCGCAATGGACCTGACGGTCGAGCGTGGCTGGGGCTACTCGGCCCCCGACAGCGACCGCATCGGCGGCGCGATCGGCGTGATTCTCATCGATGCGCTGTTCAGCCCGGTTCGGCGTGTGGCCGTCGAAGTCGAGCCGGTGCGCGTCGAGCAGTCCACCGATTTCGATCGGCTGGTGCTCGACATCGAAACCGACGGCGCGATGACGCCGCGCGAAGCGTTGGCGTCGGCCGGCGACACCCTGTGCCGGCTGATGCTCATGATTGCCGAGCTGTCGCCGGAGAACCTCGGACTTGACATTGCCGATGTGGCGGTGAGCGACGGTCGGACCAGCGACCTGGAGCGGCCGATCGAGGATCTGGGTCTGTCCGAGCGGGCACGCAACTGCCTCAAGCGCGCGCAGTTCAACACGATCGGCGAGCTGCTCGATCAGTCCGTGGACGAACTGATGACCGTGCCGAACTTCGGCCAGAAGTCGCTCGACGAGGTCATCGAGAAGCTCGACGAGCGAGGCTTGGCACTGCGTGGCATGAGTCCGACGCCCACCGAGGAGCCGTCCGAGCAGAATGAGTCGGCCACGCCAGCGGCGGTGAGCTGACCATGCCCACGCCCACGAAGGGCCGACGCCTCGGCGGCAGCGCCAGTCACCAGCGCTCCATGCTGGCCAATCTGGCGGCGTCATTGTTCGCTGCGGAAGCCATCGAGACCACCGAGGCCAAGGCCAAGGCGCTGCGGCCGTACGCCGAGAAGCTCATCACGAAGGCGCGCAAGGGCGGGTTGGCACGGCATCGCCAGATCATCGCCAGCCTCAACGGCGACCAGGAGATGGCCCAGAAGCTGATCGACGAAATCGGTCCTCGCTATGAGGGACGCCCGGGCGGCTACACGCGCATCCTGAAGCTGGGCCCGCGCCGCGGCGACAACGCCCCGATGGCGCTGATCGAACTGGTCTGACCTCCTCGCCGCTGACGGACATGTCTGCCGATCCGCTGAGTGCCGAGGTGCTCGACGCTTTGGCGACGCTGGACACCCCGACCATCTGCAACGCGCTCGAGATCGTTGCACCGCACCGCCGGGCGTACGGCTTCACCACCTCGCCGCTCGTCTGCCCCGATCCCGACACCGTCATGGTCGGCTACGCCCGCACGGCCACGATCCGAGCGGCAGCGCCGTCGGGCCGCAGCGGCGACGACGACCTCGCGATGCGGGTCGGCTACTACCGCCACATGGCCGAAGGCCCCCGACCCACTGTCACCGTCATCGAGGACATCGATGCGGCACCGGGCTACGGCGCCTGGTGGGGCGAGGTGAACAGCAGCATCCACTCGGGGCTGGGTTCGCTCGGCGTCGTCACCAACGGGTCCATCCGGGATCTGGCCGACTGGGCGCCGGGCTTCGGCGCGCTGGCCGGCTCCATCGGCCCCTCGCACGCGTGGGTGCACGTGGTGGAGTTCGCGGTGCCGGTGACGGTGCACGGTATGTCGGTGCAGCCCGGCGATCTCATCCACGCCGACCGTCACGGTGCGGTCGTGGTGCCGGTCGACGTGGCTGCTGAGGTTCCCGCCGCGGCCGCCAAGATCGCAGCCGCTGAACGCGTCCTCATCGACGCTGCCCGCAGCCCGGACTTCAGCATCGAGGGGCTTACGTCACTGCTCGACCCCAAGGGCGACCACTAGCCCCACAAGGCGCCCCGCGCGGCGCTTGGGTGCAGATGCGGGGGTCTTATCGCACGAGCGCCGCGTTGCGGCGCAGCGTTTCGCGAGCCTCGGCGTAGCGCTCGGCGAGGCGCTGACCCACACGCCCGATCCGATCGATCATCTTCATGAGGCGGTCGCGAGCCGCTTCCGCGATGCCGGAGAGTTCGGTCAGGCCGGGCAGGTTCCAGTCACGCAGCACGACCGGTTGCAGGATCTGGTCGTGATGGATCGCGAGGTCGTAGATGCCGGCCTCAGCGATGATGCGGGAGTGGGTGTCGAAGTCGGTGATGCCCACTCCGGGCATGGCAAAGCTCTTGACTTGGTTGGCGATAGCCACCACGGCGCTGGAGGGGTCGATCTTGACCGCGGCGCTCATCACGTCCCGATAGAACAGGAAATGCAAGTTCTCATCGAAGGCGACCCGCCGCATGATGGCCTTGCCGGCGGAGTCGTCGATGTGGCGCCCTGTGTTGAAGTGCGCGATGCGGGTGGCCAACTCCTGCAGCGTCACGTAGGCGAGGCCTTCCAGCAGGCTCGGCGGCTGGGGCACTTGGCCGCACTGCACCTGCGCCATGCGCGCCCGCTCCAGTGCCACCGGGTCCAAGGCGCGGGTGACCGACAGGTAGTCATAGATGACCCGGCCGTGCCGTCCCTCTTCCGCTGTCCAGCGGCGAACCCACTCGCCCCACGCGCCGTCACGGCCGAACAGCCGCTCGCTGTCACGGAAGTAGTAGGGCAGGTTCTCCTCGGTCAGAACGTTCACGAAGAGGGCGCTGCGAGCCACGGGTGTGAGGTTCGCCTCCTCGGGTGACCATTCGTAGTCGGGCGCGAAGTCTTCGCCTCGGCTCCAGGGCACGAGTGCGTGGGGATGCCATTCCTTGGTCTGTCGGAGATGGCGCGCGAGGAGTCGCTCGACCTCTGGCTCCAGATCGGCGAGCGTCCGGGCATCAGCCTCTACCGGCATCGGGCATCGCCAATCACCATGCGCAATGGAGCCTAACGATGTACGCCCATCGTTCAGGACGCGCTGAGTCATGAGGATTTCGCGCCGATGTCGATCGCCTGACGCAATGGGCGATCGCGGAGTCAGGAGCTGGTGCGCACGCCGAGGGCCCGCTCGAGGTTGGCGAGGTACCCGCCGAAGGCCTGCCGGCCAGCTTGTGTGACCTCGACCCAGGTCCTGGGCTTCGCGCCGTGAAATTCCTTGGTGATCGCCACGTAGTGCGCGTCTTCCAGCTTCCGCAGGTGCGTTGTGAGGTTGCCCGGCGTCAGTCCCAGGTGCTGCTGAACGAATCCGTAGGCCAAGCGGTCCCGGGGCTCGAGTGACAGCAGCAACGACATGATCTGCAGGCGCGTCGGCTGGTGGATGATCTCGTCGAGATCGATGGCACCGCCGTCGGGTGCTTCGCTGGGATCTACCATTCGCCGGTCCTGCGCACCCACATGGCGATGGCACCGAGCAGCGCGAGCATCGCGAGGCCCGACACTGCCGGGGCGATGTCGTCGAACAGATAGTGCGGGAGATAGAAGGCCGCGGCCATGCCCACGCCGAAGGCGGCGATCACCGTGCGGTGCAGGATGCCGAAGAGCACGTACCCGAGCGCGATGACTCCCATCAAGACGAAGGGAATCTTCTCTGCGCCCGACTCGTTCCACAGTCCCGCTGCACCCGGCAGCAGCCCCGCCGCCGCTGTGACCGTCATCCAGTAGGCGAACACGCGGATCCCGGCGTGTTGCATGGCGAGGCCCGGCGAGACCGCGCGCCCGGCGCGGGTGCCGATGGTCATGCTTCCGATGACGCCGAAGGAGGTGATGATCACCCACAGCGGCCCCGGGAACCACGGGTAGCTGTCGGCGAAGTCCGTTGCGAACGTCGAGATGGCGTACTGGGCGAGGTAGGCGACCGTGATGATGCCTGCCCACATCAGCAGGATCGCCGTGCTTCCGGCCGTGTACATGGCGCTGCGAGCGCTGTGCACGGTGCTGAGCACCGTCTCCCAGCTGTCGTCAGGGCGCAGCGCCGCCGAGTCATCGGTGTCAGTCGACATCACAGCCTCCTTGGTCCGTAACGCAAATTACTTTGCAATACAAACTATATGCAGACGCGAGCAGATGCAAGAGCATTCCCAGGCTGGCCGCGTTGCTGCCCTTCCCGTGAATCAGGCGTGGGCGCGCTGGGCGTCGCTGTAGTTGGCCGAGGCGAATTCCCAGTTGATCAGGTGCTCGACGAACGCATCCACGTAGGCGGCCCGGGCGTTCTGGTAGTCGAGGTAGTAGGCGTGCTCCCACACGTCGATCACCAGCAGCGGCGTCAGGCCGTCAGTCAGGGGCGTCCGGGCATCGTCGGTCTGGACGATCCGCAGCGAATCGGCGCCTGCCGCGGCTGCATCGAACACCAGCCAGCCCCAGCCCGAAGCGAAGTTGCCGACCGCTCCTGCGGCGAAGTCGGCCCGGAAGGCGTCCACGCTGCCGAAGCCGGCCGACAGCGCCGCCGCCAAGTCGCCATCGGGCTCGCCGCCGCCGCCGGGCGACATCGACTGCCAGTAGAAGTTGTGGTTCCACGTCTGGGCCGCCGCGTTGAACAAAGCGCCCGCTGGCAGCGAGCACACCAGGTCCTCGAGCGGCCGACCCTCATCGGGCGTTCCGGCGACCCCGTTGTTGACGGCCGTGACATAGGAGGCGTGGTGCTTGCCGTAGTGAAAGCTGATCGTCCGCTCGCTGATGTGCGGCGCCAATCCATCGGGCGCGTACGGAAGGTCAGGAAGCTGAATGGTCATCTGAGCCCCACGTCATCACCGGCCCGGGCGAGTATGCCAGCAGGAACCCACGAATCAGCATCACCGGGTCCCGCGCCCCGCAGACGCGAGCGCACCCCGCAGTCCCCGAAGCGGCTCAGCGCACGCTGAGATTGCATGAGAACTTGTCCGGCGACCGCGACCGCGGGCAGGCGATCGGCGAGTACCGTCCGATGCCGCCCGCTGCCGGCCGAAAGGCGAACCCGTCGATGAAACCAGTCCTCTGGCGCAAGCTTCTGGCTCTGCTCTTTGCGGCGGCCCTGCTCGCGGCCGCGTGCGCTCCAGACGAGCATGACGCGATCAGCGAACCCGAATCGGACGATGACGAGACAGCCGAAGTTCACACCGACGAGCCTGAGGCCGACGATGCAGGGGCAGAGCCCGGAGAGACCGACGAACCGGCGCCTGCGGCCGAACCCGAACCCGCGGACGAGCCCGCGCCTGAAGACGAGCCCGCGCATGAGGACGAGCCCGCCTCAGAGCCCATAGGCGACCCGGTCGATCTGGGCGAGTTCAACGACTACGAGCCCGGTGATCCTGACGCGACCCTGCTGCCGGTGGATTCAGAGGTGCTGATCGGCCAGCTCCCCAACGGCCTCACCTACTACCTGCGCTCGAACGACTCGCCCGGCAAGTCGATCATGATGCACTTGGTCGTCAATGCAGGGGGCGTCCTCGACCCCGACGGCGCAGAGGGCGCAGCTCATTTCCTGGAACACATGATGTTCAACGGAACCGAGCGCTTTTCCAAGAACGAACTCCTCCAGGTGCTGCGCGACTTCGGCACCGACTTCGGCCCAGACGTGAACGCGTACACCAGCCCCGATGAGACCGTCTACATCCTCGATTTCAAGCTCGACCACCCCGGCGCAATCGGCTTGGGCTTCACGGTGCTGTCCGAATGGGCATCAGCGGCCACGCTCCTGCCCGACGATGTCGATGCCGAGCGGGGGATCGTTCTCGACGAGTACCGCCTGCGCGATGAATCGGCATCAGGAAGGGTCTCGAACTTCCTCGACGCCATCTACTACTCGGGAACCGTCTATGAGGGCATGCTCATCGGCGGCAGCGAGGAATCCAATCTGTCCATGACCGCTGAGGTCTTGCGCGAGTTCTACGACACGTGGTACCGCCCCGGCAACATGGCGGTGGTGGTCGTGGGCGACCTGGCCGTCTCCGAGATGGAGACGCTGGTGGAGCATTACTTCGCGGAGTTGGCGCCGCGCACACCGACGGCCCCGCCGCAGCCCGACCGATCGGCATTCATTGCAGACTTCGTGGACGAGCCGGTGACCGATGTGGTCACGCATCCCGACCACGGCCCGATGTACATCTCGCTCGACTGGCAGCTGCCCGCGTGGCCGGAGGGGACCGTCGGGGGCGAGCGGCTTCGGTTCATGGAGGAGCTGATCGCTCGGATGCTCGACATCCGGCTGGATGCCGCGTTCCAGGCCGGTCAGCTGTCACAAGCCACAGAACCGCATTTCAGCGCGTTTGCCGCAGCACGCGGCCTGCGCCTGTACGGCACGAACTATCAAGGCCCGGATCTCAACCAGGCAACCACCGACTACATCTCGGCAGTGCACGGCGCGGCCCACTTCGGCTTCACCCAGGCGGAGCTCGACCAAGCGGTGAGCGCGTTTCGCACCTCGCTCGGGTTCCAGCTCGAGAGCGAGGAGACCCGGCAGGACCGCGAGTACTCCTTCGGCTACGCAGCGCACTTCCTCAGCGGCGCCGATATCTCATCGACGCCGGATCGGGTGGCCCGTCTGACCGCGCTGCTCGACTCCTACACGGTCGAAGAGCTGACTGCACACCTGCGTTGGCTCCTGGAGATCGCGCCGCCGCTGGTGGTGTCGATCGGGCCCGACCCGGCGGACGTGCCGACTGCGGAGGAACTGCGTGCCGCGGTCGATGCGGCAGTTCCGCTGGCACCGCCGGCGGCGCAGGAGGCCATCGACGCACTCATGGCACGGCCGGATCCGGCTGCGCCCGCCGCCGAACGATCAGTCGGCCTGTTCGACGGTGCTTATGAATGGGAATTCCCCAATGGCGCGACAGTGGTGTTCGCGCCATCGGACATCGCGGCTGGCGAGGTGACGGTGGTGGCGGAGAGCCTGGGCGGCTGGTCGTCACTGTCGGTGGGTGATTCGGCCCTGGTGCGTCACGCAGTCGGCGCGGTCGCCTCGAGCGGCCTCGGCGACGCTACGGCCACGCAGCTCGACGAATACCTGGCCACTACGACAGCCCGGGTGAGTCCATTCATCGCCGAGCACTCCGAAGGCTTCTCGGGCGCTGCGGGAGCGGGCGACCTCGAAGCGCTCTTCGCCCTGCTGCACCTGTATGTCACCGAGCCGCGCATCACCGAGGTAGCGGTCAACGAGCAGATCCAAGCGATGCAAACCCGTCTGGCGAACGCCGAGACCTTCCCGCAGTGGATCTCGGAGCTGGAGCTGCTGCACGCGCTCTTCCAAGGCAGCCCTTGGTACCAGTTCATTGCCACTCAGGATCAGATCGACGCCACCACCCCCGATTCGCTGCTCGGCCTCTACCAAGCACGGCTGAGCGACGTGGACGATCTCGTGGTGGCAGTGGTCGGCGACATCGACCGGGCCACGGTGGCCGATTTGGCAGCGCGCTATATCGGCACGCTGCCGGCCGGTCCGGATGACACGTTCACCGACCACAACCCGGGTTTCCCGTCGGGCGTTCAGCGCATCACGATTCCGGTCGACGCAGACTCGGGCGCGGCGGGTCTCGACATCGTGTTCGGCGCCCCCACGGTTCTGACCGTCGAGAGCCTGGTTCTCGCCGACGTGGCTGCAGCCGTCATCAACGACTTGCTCGAAGGTCGAGTACGCGAGCAGCTCGGTGAGACTTACTCGGTCAGTGCGTCTGTGTCGCCCGACGACGCCACGGGCAAGTGGACGGCACGCATCAGCACCACCGGGCCGTCGGATGGGCTCGAGACGAGCCACGCAGCCATCGTGGAAACCGTGGCGGAGCTGATTGCCGACGGTCCGACCGACCGCGACTTGCAGCAGGCGATCTCGGTGTCGCGAGACAACTACGTGCTCGAGTCGAACTCCTCGATCGTCAACCCGCTTCTGCGGCGCCACCACGCCGATGACAGCAGCGTCGGCACCCCCGCTCAACGTCGAGCAGTTCTCGACGGGATCACGGCCGCCGAGGTGCAGGCACGCATCGCACTGTGGTTCAACCTCGAGAACCGCATCGAGGTGTTCCGTTCCGAGCAGTAGCTGCGCAGGCGGCTGTCGCCGTCGTGTCGACAGCCGCTCAATCGTCTGGGTAGCGGACCGCGACGAGCGTCAGTCCATGCGGCGGCGCGATTGCCGCCGCTGCATCCCGGCTGCGCGCAGCCAGCGCAGCAGGCACGTCGCTGGCAGCGCGTTCGCCGCGCCCCACGGCCACGCACTGGCCCACGATGGCCCGCACCATCTGATGACAGAAGGCGTTGGCCTCGATGTCGAATGTCAGTCGAGCACCGTCAGCACGCCAGAGCGCCTTGGTGACGGTGCGCACCAGCGAGGCGACGGGACGGCCCTTCGGCCGGCGGCAGAACGAGGTGAAGTCGTGCTCGCCGACGAAGTGACCCGCGGCCGCGTTCATCTGGGAAATGTCGAGCGGAGCAGCAACGTGCCATTCGAGGTCGGCGCGGCGGGGGTCAAGATGTGCGGCGTTGCTGACCCGGTACTCGTAGGCCCGGGCCGTCGCCGAGTGGCGTGCATCGAAGCTGTCGTCGGCGAGTGACGCCGCCGTCACCGCGATTTCGGGGTTGAGCAAGCGGTTGAGCCCCGACGCCAAGCGCGCTCGGCCGGGGTCAGCCGCGGCTGGCGCGTCGCCGGCGATCCGCCGGAGCCCCTCGCCGCCGATCCGGAATGACACCACCTGTGCCGTAGCGTGAACGCCGGCATCGGTGCGCCCGGCCACGGTCAGCGCCGGTGATTCGCCCAGGATTCGCTCCAGCGCAGCGCTCAGATCGCCCGCAACCGTCCTCACGCCTTCATTGGCCGCAAAGCCGCGAAATCCCGTGCCGCGGTAGGCCAGATCCAGCCGCACCGTCCGCTGGCCGGCGCCTGCGGCCGCCCCATGCTCGTTCACCGCTGGCACGGTAACTTCGCTGGAAGCGGTGCGGGCACCGCCGGACATCGGCGGGACCGTATCGGCACATCACAGGGGGACACGGCAGATGCTCGATATCAGGATTGCGGGCGGCACCATCATCGACGGCACAGGTTCGCCGCGGACCGAAGGCGACCTCGGCATCCGCGACGGCCGCATCGTGGCCGTCGGCAACGAGGCCACCGCTGCGGCGGGACCCGCCGAGCGCACGATCGACGCGTCCGGCCAGGTGGTCGCACCCGGTTTCGTCGACATCCACACTCACTTCGACGCGCAGGTGTTCTGGGACACCACCCTGTCGCCGTCACCGCTGCACGGAGTCACCACGGTCATCGGCGGCAACTGCGGCTTTACCATCGCACCGCTCGAGCCCGAGCACGGCGACTACCTCATGCGCATGCTCGCCCGGGTGGAGGGCATGCCGCTCGAGTCGCTGCAAGAGGGTGTGCCGTGGGACTGGCGCAGCTTCGGCGAGTACCTCGACTCGATCGACGGCACGCTGATGCCCAACGCCGGATTCCTGGTGGGACACTGCGCGCTGCGCCGGGTCGTCATGGGCGAGCGCTCGGTCGGCCACGAGGCCACGCCCGACGAGCTCGACGCCATGAAGCGCATGCTGGCCGACAGCATCGCGGCAGGCGGTCTGGGCTTCAGCTCGTCGTGGGCCAAGACCCACAACGACGCCGCCGGTGAGCCGGTGCCGTCGCGCCACGCTTCGACCAGCGAGCTGATCGAGCTGTGCTCGGTACTGCGGTCGTCTCCTGCGGTGGCGATCGAGTTCATCCCCACCATCGAACGCTTCGACGACGACGTGTACCAGCTGCTCGCCGACATGTCCGTGGCCGCCGACCGGCCACTCAACTGGAACGTGATCTTCGCCAACGGCCGTCACCGTGACGTCATCGGCCAGAAGCTCGAAGCCAGCAACTATGCGGCGCGCCAAGGCGGGCGCGTGGTGGCGCTCACGGCACCGATGCCCGCCGTGAGCCGCCTGTGCTTCGAGAGCGGCTTCTTGCTCGACACGCTGGCCGGCTGGGCCGAGCCGATGGCGTTGCCGCTCGCCGAGAAGATGAAGCTGCTTGCCGACCCTCAGCGGCGAGCCGAGCTGAACGACTTGGCACAGCAGCCCAGCGCCTTTCGGGGCGTGGCTCGTTGGGAGCGCCTGACCGTGGGCGAGGTCACCAAGCCCGAGCTGGCGCATTTCGAGGGTCGCACTATCGGCGAGATCGCCGACAGCCAGGGCACCACGCCATGGGATGCCCTGTGCGAGCTGGTGGTGGCCGACGACCTCAAGACCGGCCTGTACCCCCGAGCCGCCGGCGACGATCCGGACAGCTGGACCATGCGCCAGGAGCTGTGGAATGACGACCGCTGCGTGATCGGGGCATCGGATGCCGGTGCGCACCTCGACTTCCTGGCGACGTTCAACTACTCGACGTACCTGCTGGCCGCCGCCCGTGACCGCGAGATGCTCGAGCTGGAAGACGCCGTGCACAAGCTCACCGACATCCCCGCCCGCCTCTACGGCCTCGCGGGCCGCGGCAGGTTGGCCGAGGGCTGGCATGCCGATGTCGTGGTGTTCGACCCCGATTCGGTGGCGCCCCAGCCGATCGAAGTGCGCGAGGACCTGCCCGGCGGTGCCTGGCGGCTCTACGGCGAAGCCGACGGCGTCGACACCGTGCTGGTGAACGGCCAGATTGCGGTCAGCGGGGGCGCCTTCACCGACGCCCGTCCGGGGACGTTGCTGCGAGCCGGTCGCGACACCGAACCCGTTCGAGCATCGGGGCCTGCTGCTGCCGCGGCTTCCTGACGGCATCCGGCCCGAGCGCCGGTAGCCTCGTGGGGCCGTTCGCCCTACCGAGCCCAGCTCCCAGCCGATCTCACTGACCTCAAGCGGAGTCCCAGCGTGCGCACCTATGCCCCCAAAGCAACTGAGATCGAGCGTGCTTGGTTCGTTGTCGATGCCGAGGGCATGGTGCTGGGCCGGATGGCCACCGAGGTCGCCAAGATCCTGCGCGGCAAGCACAAGCCCGCCTTCGCGCCCTACATCGACTGCGGCGACCATGTGGTGGTGGTCAATGCCGACAAGGTCGTGCTGACTGGTGACAAGGCCACCAAGAAGCTGGTGCATCGCCATTCGGGCTATCCCGGAGGCCTGCACAGCGAGTCGTACGGCGATCTGCTGGCTCGCCGGCCCGCCGATGCGGTCCGGCGGACGATCCGCGGCATGCTGCCGCACAACCGCCTCGGCCGAGCCCAGCTGCGCAAGCTGAAGGTGTACGCCGGCCCTGACCACCCCCACGCCGCCCAGCAGCCCCAGCCGCTGGACCTGCCCGGCGCGATGGCGCACTGATCCAGACAGTCCTGACGCCGCCCTGACGACGCGATATCCGACCAGAAAGACACAGAGTTCGTGCCCGTACCGCTGACGCAAACCACCGGCCGCCGCAAGCGAGCCGTCGCCCGGGTGAGATTCCGGGAAGGCAGCGGCAACATCGCCGTGAACGGCCGCCCCTTCGACGAGTACTTCACCTCCTCGGTGCACCGCATGAACATCACCGAGCCGCTGCGGCTGACCGGGACGACTGACGCCTACGACGTGGACGCCACCGTCGACGGCGGCGGAGTGGCCGGGCAGGCCGGTGCGATCCGGCTGGGAATCGCCAGGTCGTTGCTCGTGCTGGATCCGGAGATGCGGCCGGCGCTGAAGTCGGCCGGGCTGCTGCACCGCGACGCCCGCATCAAGGAATCCAAGAAGTACGGGCTCAAGAAGGCCCGCAAGGCGCCGCAGTACTCCAAGCGCTAGCGGCTCAGCCCAGCGTGGAACCCACCTTCGGAACCGACGGCATTCGAGGGCGGGCCTTCAGCGACATCGACGAAGTCGTCGCGCACGCCTTGGGCCGCGCGGCGAACCGGGCCGTATCAGGCGGCGCGAGCGGAGCCCGATGGGTCGTTGGCCGCGACACCCGCGAGTCGAGTCCTGCCCTCGCTGGGGCGCTGGCCGCGGGCTTGCGCGCAACTGGTGCCGACGTCTCCGATCTCGGAGTCGTACCCACACCGGTCGTGGCGTTCGCAGCCCAGCTCGAGAGAGCGGCAGGGGCGATGGTCTCGGCCTCCCACAACCCGTGGCACGACAACGGCGTCAAGCTGTTCGCGCCAGGCGGCACGAAGCTGGACGATGTCGCCCAGGCGGCCGTGGTGCAGTGTCTCGAAGATCTGCGGTTGACGCATGGCGATCGCCCGTCGGTCGCCGAGGTGGCGCGCAGACCTGAGCTGGCCGCTCAGGCGCCTGGCTCTCGACCAGCCCGCGAGGCGCCGCGTGCGCTGGCGGCCTACGAGGCGTCGTTGCGCGAGGCAGTCACGGGACGCAGCCTGGCGGGGCTCCGCCTCGTTGTCGACGGTGCGAACGGCGCGAGCGCACCCCACGCGGCAGCGTTGCTTGGACGGTTGGGCGCGCAGGTCACCGAGCTGTTCTGCAACCCCGACGGTCGCAACATCAATGACGGCTGCGGCTCGGTCCATCCGGCGGCGCTGCAGGAAGCCGTGACCCAACTGGGTGCCGACCTGGGCTTTGCCTTCGACGGTGACGGTGACCGGTTGATCGCCGTCGACAGCGACGGCGGCCTGATCAACGGCGACCGCCAGATGGCGCTGTTCGCAACCGATCTCGCCGAGCGAGGACTGCTGGTCGGCAACACGCTCGTCGTCACGGTGATGTCCAACTTGGGCTTGCGCCGGGCGATGGTCGCGGCGGGAATCAATCTGGTGGAGACCGCGGTCGGGGATCGGTCAGTGCTTGAGGCCATGGATGCCGGCGGCTACAGCTTGGGCGGCGAGCAGTCAGGTCACCTGATATTCCGCCACGAGGCCACGACCGGCGACGGTCTGCGCAGCGCCGTGCATCTCGCCGATCTGCTGGCTCGCCGCAGGGCAGATGTGTCTGATGGTTCGGCGCCTACGAGCGCCGCTGTGTCTGATGGTTCGGCGCCTACGAGCGCCGAACTTGCCAGCGCGGCGATGCAGGAAGCGCCGCAGGTGCTGCTCGGCGTGCCCGCCGAATCAGCGACGCTTGATGAGCACACCCGGGCTGCGATCAACGATCTGGCCGGGCAGGCGGGCCCCGACGTGCGCGTGCTGGTGCGCCGGAGCGGCACCGAGCCGGTCATCAGGGTGATGGTTGAAGCCGCGAACGAGCGCGACGCGACGGCCCTCGCGGGCCGTCTCGTCGAACTCCTGCGGCGCGGCTAGCGCCGCTGGTTTGCCTGGCGCGGCTACCGCCGCGCGCAATCAGGTGTAGACGTTCAGGAACGCCTCGTTGAGCCGCCGGTCGACATAGAACACGCCCTTGCCGAGCTGTTCCGCATCCCACGTTCGCTGGGGGACGTCGGGGTAGTGGAGGTAGCCGCCCGAAAACACCTCGTTGCGGTTGCCTGACGGATCCCAGAAGTAGATCGTCTGGCCGCGCGTGATGCCATGGCGGGTCGGGCCGATGTCGACGGGAATGTCGTATCGGCTCATGACATCGCCGGCGTGGGCCACGTCGTTCCAGCTCTCCAGGAAGAACGAGACGTGGTGGAAGATGGCTGGCTCCTCTGCCGCGACGAACGCGACATCATGCGCCTTGTTGGCACAGGTGAGGAACGGCGCCACGTAGGACCCGTCCGGTGCCTTGACGACCTCGGAGACCTCGAAGTCCAGCACCTCGGTGAACAATTCGACGGTCTCGGCGATGTTGGGCCCGTACAGCAGGCAGTGGTCCATCCGGGTGGCCCGCATGCCGCGAGGCTCCTCATCCCACACGTCGGGGTTGTGCGTCGGCGGCGTCTTGTCCGCGATCTCCATCTCCGAATAGAGGTGGATGGTGTGGCCGGCCGGAATCTGGAAGCTGACCACACGGCCCAGTCCCGGCTGTGACCCCGGTTCGAGATGGTCGACCTGCACCCCGTGGTTGTACAGCCGGTCGGTGAGCTCGGTCAGGTCGGCGTCGTTGCGCACCTTGAAGCCCATGAAGTCCATGCCCGGTTGGTCGGCGGGCCGCAGGATCACGCTGTGATGGTCGAACTCGTCGTAGGCCTTGAAGTACTCACGACCGTCATCGCCGGTCCCGACATGGGAGAGGCCAACTCGATCGCGGTAGTGCACGATCGATCCTTCGATGTCGGTGGAGCGAATCTGTACGTAGCCAGCTCGCATGACTCCCCTGATTGCCATGGCGGTACCCCCAATTTGTGAGCAGGTTCACATATCTAATCACGCAGCCCGAGCACCCGCCGCCCGTGACCCTGCGCGGGCGAGATGGCCTCCGGGTGCTCGGTACCCTCGCTGGTGTGTGCGGGATCGTGGCCGTCGTCGGCCGCCGCGACGACACCGAAGCGCTGCAGGCAGCGGATGTTGTCCCACTCCTGCATGACGCCGCGGCGCTGCTTGCCGATGCGCTGGCCGCCGGTCGATCCGATGCCGGGACCGGCAGCTCCTTCATCGACCTGATCGAGGCCGCCGCGGACTTGCTGCGGCGAGCCGACGAGTCGCTGCGATCGCTGCCAGGCGTCCGCCTGCTGGTCGCCGATGCCAAATGCGTGCTCGACATCGAAGCGGTGCTGCAGGCCGTGGACGCCTGCATCGCCGACATCGACAGCTCGGTCGAGACGGGAGAGCTGCTGAGCGTCAGGCGTGATCGCGCCGACGCTGCTGAAGTTCATGCTGCAGAGAACCAGTTCGAGCGCATCAACGCAGGCTTGGGGGAGTTGAAGGACCACGCCTTCGCCGTGCGCCGAGATCGCCTGCGGACGGCTCGTCAGATCGCCGATCTGTGGGGCGGCACGCCGCCGCCCGCGGCTGTGCAGGGGCTCTGGTCGATCCAGGTCGCGCTGTCGGCACTCGACCGGCTGGAGGTTCGAGGGCGCGACTCAGCCGGTCTGCAGGTGTTCGTGCGCGGCGCACGGCTCGACCCTGACGCCTCCGGCGGCGCTGTTGGCTCGCAGATCGGGCGGGTGAACGATCCGCTCTTCGGTGCCGGCGCAGTTCGGGATACCCCCGATGGGCTGGCATTCGTCTACAAGACCGCATCGGAGATCGGCGAGCTGGGCGACAACACGGCTGCGCTGCGAGCGCAGATCAGCGACGACAGCCTGCTGCGCTGGGCGCTGAGCGCGGAGGGTTCCGAAGCCGTGGTGCTGGCGCATACCCGCTGGGCCAGCGTCGGCATCGTCTCGGTGCCCAATACCCATCCGCTCGATGCGTGGGCACCCGATCAGGGCGACGTCGCGCATGTCGCTGGGTCTGATGGCAGCGACATTGGACATGTCGCTGGGTCTGATGGCGGCGACATTGGACATGTCGCCGCTGTGCTCAACGGTGATGTCGACAACTACGCGGATTTGATCGCCCAGCGTCGCCTGCAAATCCCGCCCGAGATCACCACCGACGCCCGCGTCATCCCCACGATGCTGCGCCAATCGCTGGCACAGTCGAATGAGCGAGGCGTCACCGCCGCCGAACGACTCGGCAGGGCATTCGTCGATGCAGCCAGCGGCTTCGAAGGCTCGGTGGCAATCGCAGCGCATGCCACCGAGGTGCCCGACGTGGTGGCGCTGGCGCTGCGGGGCAGCGGTCAGGCGCTGTACGTGGGATCGGCAGGGCTGTCGTATGTCATCGCCAGCGAGCCCTACGGGCTGGTCGAGGAATGTCGTGCTTATGTGCGTCTCGACGGCGAGACGCCTTCGGACCCGGCCAACCCTGTCGGCAGCCGCGGCCAGATCATGCTGGTCGGCACGCCCGCAGGTGAAGCGGCCGACCTCACCGCATTGCGCCGCCTCTCCTATGACGGCACAGCACTGCCCGTCGGCCCCGACGACATCGTCGATGCGGAGGTCACCACCCGCGACATCAACCGGGGCGACAACCCGCATTTCCTGCTGAAGGAGATCCGCGAGGCGCCGAGGTCGTTCCGGGCCACATTGCGTGGCCGCATCGACACAGCCACATTGCGTGGCCGCATAGACACAGCCACGTTGCGTGGCCGGATAGGCACCGCGGGACCCACCCGCCGCGCCCGGCTCGGGCCCGAGATCCTGCCGCCTGACGTGCGCGCTCGACTGCGCGACGGCTCTATCCGGCGCATTGTCGCCATCGGCCAAGGCACTGCGGCGACTGCTGCAGCAACGCTGCCGCACTTCTGCGAGACGTTGCTCGAACACTCCCTCGATCAGCGCAGCCTCGAAGCGGTGGCATCGCTGGCCACTGAGTTCAGCGGCTTCGGACTGCGCTCGGACCTGTCCGACACGCTGGTCGTCGCGGTCAGCCAGTCCGGCACTACCACCGACACCAACCGCACGGTCGACCTCGCACGTGCGCGCGGCGCATCGGTGATCGCCGTCGTCAACCGGCGCGGCAGCGACCTCACCGATCGGGCCGACGGCGTGCTGTACACGTCCGACGGTCGGGACGTGGAGATGTCGGTGGCATCCACCAAGGCGTTCTATGCCCAGGTCGCGGCCTGCGCGCTGCTCGCTGCCGCCATCGCGGAGGAGGTCCGGCCCGACGATCCTCGCACCGCACACGCCACCAGCGACTTGCTCGCAGCGCTCGGCGAGATGCCCGGGGCGCTCGAAGCAGTCTTGGCCAGCCACGACGAGATCGCCCGCATCGCACGGCGCCACGTGGGATCGCACCGCCACTGGGCAGTGGTGGGCAACGGCGCCAACCGGATCGCTTCACGCGAGATCCGCATCAAGCTCTCCGAGGTCTGCTACCACGCCGTTGCCGAGGACGGCACCGAGGACAAGAAGCACATCGACCTCTCGTGCGAGCCGCTCATCTGGGTGTGCGCCACGGGACTGCGGGGCTCGGTAGCCGACGACGCGGCCAAGGAGGTGGCCATCTACCGGGCGCACCGGGCGACGCCGATCGTGGTCACTTCGGCGGGCACCGGCCGATTCGACGCAGCAGCGGACCTGCTGGAGGTTCCCGCCGTCCATCCCGCCTTGGACTTCGTGCTGGCAACTGCCGCGGGCCACCTGTACGGCTATGAGGCTGCGCTCACCATCGACGCGCTCGCCGATCCGTTGCACGAAATGCGCGCCGAGACTGAAGCGATGCTCGCTGCCCAAGGCAGCGACGAGGCGATGCTCGCTGCCGCCCGCAGCGACGAAGATCTTCTCGGCGTGCTGGCAGAGCGGCTCCGCTCTGCCGCCAACCGCTTCCGCGACGGCGTCCGTGCCGGGAGCTACGACGGGCACTTGCGTGCGGGCACCGCGGCTCGCCTCGGTGCTGTGCTGCGGTACGCGGCCGGGCTGGCGCCGCTCGAGATGTACCAGCTCGACCTCGGCAAGGTCGGGCGGCCGTCAGTGGTCATCGACGACTTCACCGATGCGCTCAACATCGCGATCGACGAGCTCACCCGACCCATCGACACCATCAAGCACCAGGCCAAGACCGTCACCGTGGGCACATCGCGGGCCGATGAGACGCTGCTGGGCTCGATGCTCGTGGCTGCGGCTCTCGACGCCGGGACACCGCGCGATCAGCTCTCCTACGGCGCGCTGCGCGCGCTGGCCGCGCTGGATCCGGCCGTGGCCGAGGTCACCGGCTGGTCGCGCTACCGCATCGAGGGCGACGTGGGCTCCGCCAGCAGCCCTGAAGTCACCATCTGGCTGACCGATCGCGGCGGCACAGCGCTCGGCATCGAGTCGCGCACCGTTGCCAACCCACAGCTGCGCGGCAGCAAGCACCGGGCGGCATACGAGCGCGAAGTCACCGTGGCCCGCGGCAGCGACGACCGGACGGTGCTGCACATTCCCGAGATCAAGGACGGCGCCACCACCGGGCTCACCTTGCTGCACTGCCGCTTCACCGAGCGGCTGGCTGCGCCGGCAATGCGCTCGGTGATGATGGGCTACCGCGGCCGCTACGGCGCGCTCGCCGACGCAGTGACCGAGACGCTGCCGTGGTTCCGGGATGACTTGCTCGGCACGATCGATGTCTTCGACCTGCTGACTCGCCCCGTGTACGTGCTCGCCGAGCACTGGCTGGGGCAGGCGGCGAGCACCGACTACCCCGGCGGCGCTGCCGGCACGCCCGGCGAGCAGGGGCCGTAGCCGGGTGAGCACTGCGATCGGGCTCGACATGGTGGATGTGCGCCGCTTCGCCGCCGTGCTCGAACGGCGCGCTGGCATGCGCCGGCGGCTGTTCACCGAAGGGGAGCTGTCGTACGCAATGGCCACGGTCGACCCCGACACCCGCCTCGCTGCCAGGTTCGCAGCCAAAGAGGCGGTGATGAAGGTGCTCGGCGTCGGCTTGGGTGCATGCAAGTTTCGCGACATCGAGGTCATCCGCCACGCCAGCGGGCGTCCGGAGCTGGTGCTGCACGGTCTTGCCGCCGAGCGAGCGGACGCAGCCGGTCTGGCCGACTGGCAGGTATCGCTGAGCCACACCGACTCGGTTGCAGCCGCCATGGTGCTGGCGCAATAGGCCCGGAGCGACGCAGTGCTGCCGATCGTGACGCCGGCGGAGATGGCAGAGATCGACGCCGCAGCGCCGGAGGGCACCGACGTGCTGATCGGGCGCGCCGGCGCTGAAGTGGCCATCGCGGCCCGTCGATTGTTAGGTGGAACCTACGGGCGCCGGGTGCTGGTGGCTGCAGGCAAGGGCAACAACGGCGCCGACGGGCGGGTCGCTGCCGCTGTCTTGCAGCGATGGGGTGTCCGCTGCCGTGTCGCGACGCCTCCCGAGGCGCTGGAACTCGTCGCTGCTGGAACCTCACGCGGCTCGAACCGCTTCGATCTCGTGATCGATGCCGCATACGGCACGGGCTTGCGCGGGTCATGGGGCGCGGATCAGCCGCCCGGGGTGCCGGTTCTGGCCGTCGACATCCCCTCCGGCATCGACGCGCTCACCGGCGAGGATCACGGCTGCTGGCCCGCGGCCGAGACCGTCACGTTCGGCGCGCTGAAGCCCGGTTTGCTGCTGCACCCCGGCGCCGCCGCAGTCGGCGAGGTGCGCCTGGCGCCGATCGGTCTCGATGCCAGTGCTGCTGCGTCGTGGCTTGTCACCGACGCCGATGCCGACGCCGCATTGTCCGGCCTGCGACCGGCAGCACACAAGTGGCAGCGGTCGGTGCGGGTGATCGCCGGATCGCCCCAGATGCGCGGGGCCGGCTCGCTGGTGTGCGCGGCCGCTCAGCAGGCGGGCGCGGGCATGGTCGTCATCAGCTCGCCGGGCGTGCGCTCGGGCGACATCGCCCGGCCCACCGAGGCAGTCGCCCGCGACCTCCGACCGGGCGCCTGGGCGGCGCCTGCGCTGGAGGGCATCGAGCGATTCGACGCTGCGGTCATCGGCCCGGGCGTCGGCACCGATCCCACGTCCTTGGCCCAGATGGCGCACTTCATCTCCGAGTGTCCGGTGCCGCTGGTGGTCGACGCAGACGCCCTCACCGCTATCGCGGAGCATCCCGAGTGCCTGCAACGCCGGGCTTCGATGACGGTGCTCACGCCGCACGACGGTGAGTTCGCCAGGCTCACCGGCGCGCCGCCCGCCGCTGACCGGTTCGAGGCACTCCGGGACGCCGCCGACTCGCTCGACGTCTTCGTGCTGCTGAAGGGTCCGGCGACGTTGATCGCCAGCCCGCCGTGCCCGCCGGCGCCGCCGATGGTGCTCGCGGTCACTTCAGGCACCGCACGACTGGCGACGGCAGGCTCAGGCGATGTGCTGTCGGGTGTCATCGCGGCGGTGCTGACCGGCGACCACGGCCCGCACGGCGTCACGAGGGCGATCGCGGCGGCGGCCCACTGGCATGGCCGCGCTGCCGGCGTCGATTCACCGGCCACGGGGCAGCCCATGATCCCGCTGGTCGCTACCGCTCAGGTCGAAGCACTCCCGACGGCCCGCGCTGCGCTCCAGCAGCCCCAGCCAGGGTCAGGGCATCCGTGACCGACGAGTCAGAGATGCAACCGGGCCCACTCGACGCCTCTGAGATGCGTCCGGGCCCACTCGACGCCTCTGAGATGCGTCCGGGCTCGATTGACGCCTCTGAGATGCGTCCGGGTGCCATTGATGCATCTGAGATGCGTCCGGGTGCCATTGACGCATCTGAGATGCGTCCTACCTGGTGCGACATCGATCTCGCTGCGCTGGGGCGCAATTTGGCGACGATCCAAGCGTTCGTGGGCGATGCCGAGGTTGCGCCGGTCGTGAAGGCCAACGCTTACGGCCACGGCATCGGCCCGGTGGGTCGTGCGCTGCAAGCGGCTGGTGCGGCCACGCTGGCCGTCGCCTACGTCGAGGAAGCCATCACCCTGCGCACTGCCGGCATCACGATCGACATCCACGTGCTGGGCGGCGCCGTCGTGCGGCAGATCCCGCTGTTCCTGCGGCACGATCTGATCTTCACGGCACCGTCGATCGACAAGCTGCACCAGATCGACGAAGCAGCCCAGGCTGCAGGCGTCACGGCGAGGGCCCATCTCAAGATCGACACTGGGATGGAGCGGATCGGCATCCACCATTACAACGCCGATCGGCTGATCGAAGCATCCCTGGCATGCCGATCAGTGCAGGTGGACGGGGTCTTCAGCCACTTCGCCAACGCCGACGCCGACGATCTCACCGACGCCAAGCTCCAGCTCGAGCGCTTCTGCGAAGCAACCAGCTTCTACGAGCGGCGCTCGCTGCCCATGCCCACCCGCCACATGGCCGGTTCGGCCGCGACTGCCCGGCTGCCCGAAGCGCACTTCGACCGGGTGCGCCCCGGCATCGTGCTGTACGGCGTGCACCCGATTCCCCAGATCGGTGCAGCGCTGCCCACCGAGCCGGTGATGTCGTGGCACAGCGAGGTCATCTACTTCAAGGTGGTGCCCGAAGGCGCCTCGGTGGGCTACGGCAGCACGTGGACCGCACCACGCCAGACCCGGGTCGTCACCCTGCCCGTGGGCTACGCGGACGGCTACGCGCGCTCGCTGGGCACCGGCGCGGCGACGCCGCCCGCCAGCGTGCTCATCGGCGGCGCCCGTCACCAGGTCGTCGGCAACGTGTGCATGGACCAGACGATGATCGACATCGGCGATGCCAGTGCCTACAACGGCGATCTCGTCACGCTGATCGGCGACCAGGGCGACGAGCGCATCAGTGCGGTGGACCTGGCGCGCTGGTCGGGTCGAAGCCCCTATGAAGTGCTCACGTCAGTTTCGGCACGCGTCCCGCGTGTCTACCGCCACGCCGGCGACCCGCCGACTGTCGAAATCGCAGCCGGCGGGCGCTAGACAAGCTGCGTTATGCGGTTCCGCACCACGAGCGCCGACGGGACGCGAGCTGTCGCAGCGGCACTCGCCCCGCTCTTGCGCCCCGGCGATGTGCTGCTGCTGTCGGGTGACCTGGGCGCCGGCAAGACGGTGTTCACCCAAGGGCTGGCGGCGGCACTCGGGGTCGCCGAGCCGGTGACCAGCCCCACCTTCACCCTGGCGCAGAGCTACCAGGGCCGGATGCGGCTGCACCACCTCGACGTGTACCGATTGGAGAACCTCGGCGAAGTGCTGGACCTCGACCTGCCCGAACTGCTCGACGACGATGCGGTGGTGTGCGTGGAGTGGGGCGAGGTGGTCATCGGCGAGCTGCCGCGCGACTTCCTGCGCGTGCGCATCCGGCTCGCCGACCCTGCAGAGTCGCCCGACATTCGCGTCTTCGAGGCCGACCTTGTCGGTCCGAGTTGGCACGCCCGCGCCGACTCGCTTGCCGCCGCGTGGCACTTCGCCGACAGCTCCCCGGTGCCGCCGTGCTAGTGCTCGACGGCGCGGAGGCAGCGCCGTGCTAGTACTCGGCATCGAGACCGCGACACCTCAGGTCGGCGTGGCCATCGGCGGCCACGAGGGGATCATCGCCTCGTTCCACACGACGCGAGACCGGCGGCACGCCGAGACGCTGGCACCTGCCATCGGGTTCCTGTGCGAGCAGGCGCAGATGAAGCTGTCCCAGATCGGGCTGGTGGCTGTCGATGTCGGCCCGGGCCTGTTCACGGGTCTGCGGGTGGGCCTGGCGACTGCCAAGTCCATCGCGCATGCCTGCCGGGTCCCGATGATCGGCGTCTCCAGCCTCGACTTAGCGGCTTTCCCGGCCCGCTTCAGCGACCGGCTGATCGTCTCGACGGTCGACGCCCGCCGGGGCGAGATCTTCTACGCCACCTACCGCCGTGCGCCGGGCGGCATACAGCTCATGAGCTCCCCGGCGGTCGACCAGCCCGCCGATGTGGCAAACCACCTGATGGCCCTCGGCTCGGAGACGCTGATCGTGGGCGACGGCGCCGAGCGTTACGCCGACGTGCTGGGAGCGGTGCGGGGGGCCGAGATCGGCCGGGAGGGCCTGCGGCATCCGAATGCGGGCGCGCTGGTGGAGCTGGCGCACGCCAGGGCGCTGCGCGAGGAGTTCGTGAGCCCGTCGGAGATCTCGCCGCTGTATCTGCGTGCACCCGATGCGCGCATCAACTGGCAGCAGCGGGAGCGATCGTGAGCACGCACGTGACGCCGCACCCGGCGGTCCCGGCTGGGGAGAAGCGGGCGAACGCTGACCCGGCGCCGATCATCGTCCCGATGCGCCGCAAGCACCTGCGCGAGATCCGCCGCATCGACAAGCTGGTGTACCCGCGGCCGTGGTCGATGGCGCTGTACCTGGACGAACTGCAACGGCACGGCGAGCGGGTGTACCGCGTTGCCTGCCATGCCGATCCAGCGGGTCGTCCCGGCGGGGTCATCGGCTATGGAGGCTTCATGATCGTGGCCGGCGAAGGGCACATCACCTCGGTGGCGGTGCATCCGGAGTGCCAGGGCCGGGGCGTGGGGGCGCGCCTGATGCTCGAACTCCACCGCGAGGCGCGGCGCATCGAGGGGCTCGAAGCCCTCACGCTCGAAGTGCGCGTCTCGAACGAGGCGGCGCAGCGGCTCTATCGATGGTTCGGCTACGCGCCCGTCGGCAGCCGGACGAACTACTACCGCGGCGGCCCCGGCGGCAAGCGAGAGGACGCCCTGGTGATGTGGTGCCACGACATCGACAGCGACGAGCACGGCAGACAGCTGGGCGAGATCGCAGCCAGCATGGGGGTCCGATGACCACGATCCTGGGCATCGAGACGTCCTGCGACGAGACGGCGGCGGCCGTGGTGGACGACGGGCGCGAGGTGCGCTCGAGCATCGTCAGCAGCCAGGTCGACCTGCACGCGCGCTATGGCGGCGTCGTCCCCGAGATCGCCGGTCGGGCCCACGAAGCCCTCATCACGCCGGTGGTAGCCGAGGCGCTCGTAGAAGCCGGCGCTGCCGACAGCGACGTCGACGCGGTGGCGGCGACCTGCGGCCCCGGTCTCATCGGCAGCCTGCTGGTGGGCGTCGCCGCCGCCAAGGCACTGGCGCTGGTGTGGGATGTCCCCTACATCGGCGTCAACCACCACGAAGCACACCTCTATGCGGCCCTGCTCGACCCCCACGACACCGACATCGAGTTCCCGCTCATCACACTGCTGGTCTCGGGCGGGCACACCATGCTGATCTCGTTCGAGGATCATGGCCAATACCGGCTGCTGGGCGCAACCCGCGACGATGCCGCGGGAGAGGCGTTCGACAAGGTGGCCCGCTACCTGGGGCTCGGCTACCCGGGCGGACCGGTCATCGACCGGCTCGCGACGCAGGGCGACCCCACGGCTGTCCCGCTCACGAGAGCCATGCTCGACGACGGCTACGACTTCTCCTTCTCGGGCATCAAGACAGCGGTCATCAACTGGGTGCGGGCCCATCCCGAGGTGGAGACCGTCGACGTGGCGGCCTCATTCCAGGCATGTGTCACCGATGTGCTCACCCACAAGGCCCGCAAGGCGGCCCGGGAGACGGGCGCCGCCGGCATCTGTCTCGCCGGGGGCGTCGCGGCCAACAGCGCCCTGCGTGAGCGAACGCTCGACATCTGTGTGGAAGACGGAATCAACGCCTACCTGCCGAGCCGTGCCATGTGCACCGACAACGCTGCGATGATCGCTGCGCTGGCCTGGTACCGGCTGGCCAGCGACGGCCCTTCAGCACTCGACAGCGGCGCCGATCCCAACCTCCGGATGGACTTCAGCGACTGAGCCGCGGACCCGCTGCGGCGCTGGTGATCCGAGGTTGTGGCTGATCGCGAGGGCTCGTATCGTTAGCACTCGCCCGGTGAGAGTGCTAAGTGCTGCCGGGCGTTCCCATGAGCCACAGGAGGCACATCCGACCATGAATCTGAAGCCACTTGAGGACCGCATCGTTGTGCGCCCGAGCGACGCCGAGGAGACCACAGCCAGCGGGCTGGTCATCCCCGACACCGCCAAGGAAAAGCCCCAGCAGGGCGAGGTGCTCGCAGTAGGCCCCGGCAAGCGCTCTGATCAGTCGGGCGACATCATCCAGATGGACGTCGGCGTCGGCGACACCGTCGTCTACAGCAAGTACGGCGGCACCGAGATCACCGTGGCCGGCGAGGACCTGCTCATCCTGAGCGCCCGCGACGTGCTGGCCATCGTCGCCTGACGCTGACTGCGCCGACAAGAAAGAGAACCAACACATGCCGAAGATCCTGAAGTTCAGCGAGGAGGCCCGGCGCGGCCTTGAAGCTGGCGTGAACAAGCTGGCCGATGCCGTCAAGGTGACCTTGGGTCCCAAGGGCCGCAATGTCGTGCTCGAGAAGTCGTTCGGGGCGCCGACGATCACCAACGACGGCGTGAGCATCGCCCGCGAGATCGAGCTCGACGACCCGTTCGAGAACATGGGCGCCCAGCTCGTGAAGGAAGTGGCCACCAAGACCAACGACGTCGCCGGCGACGGCACCACGACGGCAACGGTGCTGGCTCAGGCCATGGTGCGCGAGGGCTTGCGCAATGTGGCCGCCGGTGCCAACCCGATGGAGCTCAAGCGGGGCATCGAAGCTGCCGTTGCTGCTGCCGTCGATTCGATGGGTGACATGTCCACCGACGTCTCCGACGACAAGGGCAAGATTGCCAGCGTCGCCGGTATCTCATCGGCTGACACGACGATCGGCGAGACGCTCGCCGAGGCCTTCGACAAGGTCGGCAAGGACGGCGTCATCTCGGTCGAGGAGTCGAACACGTTCGGCGTCGACCTCGAGTTCACCGAGGGTATGCAGTTCGACAAGGGCTTCCTGTCGCCGTACTTCGTGACCGACCCCGACCGCCAGGAGGCTGTCTTCGACGACCCGTACCTGCTGTTCGTGAACGGCAAGATCGGCGCGGTCGCCGAGATGGTGCCGGTGCTCGAGAAGGTCATGCAGACCGGCAAGAGCTTGGTGATCATCGCCGAGGACGTCGAGGGCGAGGCGCTGGCCACGCTCGTGGTCAACAAGATCCGCGGCACGTTCTCATCGGCAGCGGTGAAGGCCCCCGGGTTCGGCGAGCGTCGCAAGGCGATGCTGGCCGACATGGCCATCCTGACCGGCGGCCAGGTCATCTCCGAGGAGGTCGGCCTGAAGCTCGACAACACCACCCTCGACCTGCTGGGCACTGCCCGCAAGGTGATCATCACCAAGGACGAGACCACGATCGTGGACGGCGGCGGCGACAGTGGCGACGTCGAGGGCCGCGTGGTGCAGATCAAGCGTGAGATCGAGGACACCGACTCCGACTGGGACCGCGAGAAGCTGCAGGAGCGGCTGGCGAAGCTGGCCGGCGGCGTTGCGGTGATCCAGGTCGGCGCGGCCACCGAGGTCGAGCTGAAGGAGAAGAAGCACCGCATCGAAGACGCAGTCTCCGCGACCCGTGCCGCCATCGAAGAGGGCATCGTGCCCGGCGGCGGCACTGCGCTGCTGCGGGCTCGTGCCGCGGTGGCTGCGCTGGACCTCGACGGCGACGAGGGCACCGGGGCTCGCATGGTGCATCGTGCGCTGGAAGGCCCGAGCCGCCAGATTGCGCAGAACGCCGGCTACGAGGGTGCGGTCATCGTGCAGCAGATCGAGTCGTCGGACGGCAACACGGGCTTCAATGCCGACACCGGCAAGTTCGAGGACCTGGTGTCGGCCGGCGTCATCGACCCGGCGAAGGTGACCCGTGCAGCGCTGCAGAACGCAGCGTCGATCGCGGCCCTGCTGCTCACCACCGAGACGCTGGTGACCGACAAGCCCGAGGAGGCCGATCCGGCCGCTGCCGCGGCGGCCGCTGCTGCCATGGGCGGCGGCATGGGCGGCATGCCGGGGATGATGTAACTCCTCACTCCTCCAACAGGACAGGCACGGGGCCGGCGTTCGCGCCGGCCCTGCGTCGTTGTCGGGCGGAGTCCAAAGCGCGGTCCGCCGTACGGTTCCAAGAGGTCGAGGCCGATCTCCGCTGGCCGAGAGGTGCCGCCGGCTCGCTCCTTCGCATTCCCTGCCCCAGACCAGCGAGCACTGAAGTTCCGGGTTGGCGCAGCAGGCGGCGGTAGCCTCATATTTTTCTCCGACTCGGCGCGGCTGCGGCCTATGTCCCCACACTCCCCGGCGGCCGGCCCGGTCGCCCACCCGACAGTCCTCGTGGTGGATTTCGGCGCGCAGTACGCGCAGCTGATCGCCCGGCGAGTGCGCGAGGCGCAGGTCTATTCCGAGATCGTTCCCCATACCTCGACGGCAGCTGAGCTGGCCGATCGCTCGCCGGCGGCCATCATCTTCAGCGGAGGGCCGGCCTCGGTGCACGTCGACGGCGCCCCGGGCATCGACCCGGGCGTGTACGAGCTGGGCGTGCCGATCCTGGGCATCTGCTACGGGTCGCAGCTGCTGGCCCGCGACCTCGGCGGGCAGGTGGACCGCAGCGGGCGCGGCGAGTATGGCCGCACCACGATGACACACGCCGGGGTGCCCTCCGAACTGCTCGGGGAGCCCGGCGATGCCGTCGGCTCTACCGAGCCGGTGTGGATGTCGCATTTCGATGCCGTCACCGAACCGCCAGCGGGCTTCACAGTCACCGCATCCACCGCCGACAGCCCGGCCGCGGTGATCGAAGACTCCCAGCGGCGCTTCTACGGCGTGCAATACCACCCCGAGGTGATGCACACGCCGAGCGGCCAGGCGCAGCTCGAGCGTTTCCTGCACGGCATCTGCGCGATCAACTCCGAGTGGACGATGGCCAACGTCATCACCGAGAGCGTCGATGCCATCCGGGCCCAGGTGGGCGCCGCCCGGGCCATCTGCGGGCTGTCGGGCGGGGTGGACAGCGCGGTGGCTGCAGCGCTGACGCAGCGGGCCATCGGCAGCCAGCTCACCTGCGTGTTCGTGGACACGGGGCTCATGCGCGCCGGCGAAGGCGATCAGGTCACCGACACGTTCCGGCGCACCCAGGGCATCGAGCTGATCCATGAGCGGGCCGCTGACGAGTTCTTCGAGGCACTGGCGGGGGTGACCGATCCCGAGGACAAGCGCAAGATCATCGGCGAGAAGTTCGTGCGCATCTTCGAGCGTGCCGCGGGCGGTATCTCCGACGCCCGCTTCCTGGTGCAGGGGACGCTGTACCCCGACGTGATCGAGTCGGGCTCGCCGACCGCGGCGAAGATCAAGAGCCACCACAACGTGGGCGGGCTGCCCCCCGACATGGCCTTCGAGCTGGTGGAGCCGCTGCGGCATCTCTTCAAGGACGAGGTGCGGGCTGTCGGCGCCGAGCTGGGCCTGCCTCCCGAGATCGTGCAGCGCCAGCCATTCCCCGGACCGGGTCTGGGCGTACGCATCGTGGGAGAGGTCACACCCGAGTCGGTCGAGACGGTGCGGGCTGCCGACGTGATCGTGCGCGACGAGATCGCCGCAGCCGGTCTCGACAGCGAGGTGTGGCAGGCCTTCGCCGTGCTGGCCGACATCCGCAGCGTCGGCGTCATGGGCGACGAGCGCACCTACGCCCGCCCGATCATCGTGCGCGCGGTCACCAGCGAGGACGCGATGACCGCCGACTGGGCCCGCCTGCCCCACGACCTGCTCGAAGTGATCTCCTCCCGGATCGTCAACGAAGTGCCCGGCGTGAACCGGGTCGTCTACGACATCACCTCCAAGCCCCCCGGCACGATCGAATGGGAATAAGGCGGATGGGAACGGCCAGATGACGCAGTCGGTGGCGAGCTTGGCGGTGGAGACCCTCATCGCGAACGGCTTCGACAACCTGTACTGCCTGCCCGGGGTGCAGAACGACCCGTTCTTCAACTCGCTGTACGACCGCCGCGACGCCCTGGCGCCCATCCAGACCCGCCACGAGCAGGGCGCGGCCTATATGGCGCTTGGCGCTGCGCTGGCGACCGGCGAACCGCAGGCGTTCTGCGTGGTGCCGGGACCCGGCCTGCTGAACACCGCCGCGGCGCTCAGCACGGCGTACGCAACGAACGCACCGGTGCTGGCCTTGGTGAGCGAGATCCCGTCTGCGGGGATCGGCCGCGGGTATGGCGCCCTGCACGAGCTGCCCGACCAGTTGGGCGTGCTGGAGCGGCTCACCCGGCATGCCGAGCGCATCAGCGACGGTGCCGATGCTCACGCCGTGCTGCAGCGTGCGATGACCGCCTTGCGCTCAGGGCGACAGGGGCCTGTCGCTGTGGAGGTGCCGACCGATGTCTGGAGCGCGGCCGTCGAATCCGCACCTGGCGATCTTGTCGCTCCGGTGCGCCCGGGCCCGCAGCCCGACTCCGCAGCCATCGCCGAAGCGGCGCAGCTCATGGCCGGCGCCAAGCGTCCGATGATCGTGGTGGGCGGTGGCGCGCAAAGCTCCTCAGCGCACGTCACCCAGCTCGCCGAGCGGCTGTCTGCGCCGGTGGTCGCCTTCCGCAGCGGGCGCGGCGTGGTGGCTTCGGATCACCCGTTGAGCATCACCACGCCGACCGCGTATCAGCTCTGGCCGCACGTCGACCTGGTGATCGGGCTCGGCAGCAGGATGGCCATGCAGCAGTCGGTGTGGGGCGTCGACAGCGACCTCAAGATCATCCACGTCGACATGGACGCCGATGAGATCGGCCGCTTCGGACCGCCGACGGTGGGCATCCATGCCGATCTCGCCGACGCGTTGCCGTTGCTTGCCGACGCGCTCGGTGCCACGCAGGCCGACCGCTCCGAATGGCGAGCCGAGCTCGAGGTCGCCCGGGCCGATGCCGAGACCGCCACTGCTCAGGCGCTCGCGCCCCAGTACGGCTGGCTGGGGGCCATCCGGGCGGAGCTGCCGCCCGAGGGCGTCTTCGTCGACGAGATGACCCAGTGCGGCTATGTGTCGTGGCTCGGATTCGAGGTGTACCGGCCGCGGACGTTCCTCACCGCCGGATACCAGGGCACGCTGGGCTACGGGTTCGCGACCGCACTGGGCGCGGCGCATGCCCGGCGCGACGTGCCGGTGCTGTCGATCGTCGGCGACGGGGGAGCGCTGTTCACGATCAACGAGCTGGCGACTGCGGCGCACCACCGGATCCCGCTGACGACGATCGTGTTCAACGACCACGCCTACGGCAACGTACGACGGATCCAGCGAGAACGGTTCGACGGCCGGGTCATCGCCAGCGAGCTCACGAGCCCGGACTTCGTGAAGCTGGCCGATTCGTTCGGCGTGCGTGGCGTGCGGGCAGCCACGCCAGACGAGCTGCGCCCATGCCTGCGCGACGCCCTGGGCTCCGACGAGCCGACCGTCATCGAGGTGCCGTTCGGCGAGGTGCCCTTCCCGTGGCCGTACATCATGCGGCCACCGAACCGCGGCCAGCAGCCGCGCGGCTAGCGCCCGTGCCCGACAGCGATCGCTGAGCCCGACCGCGCAAATTGGCAGAGGCTCCCGGCACGGGCGCAACTACCTTGGCCCCACAACCGCGGCCGTGCCGCGGGAAGCGTGCGACAAGGGCTGATCATGAACTCAGCAGGGGCCGTGAACGCGGCGGCATCGATGGACTTGCCGGCGGGGTTCGCTTGCCATGTGGGCAACATCGGCATCAAGGACGACACCGACGATGTGATGGTGCTGGCGGCTGATCGGGTGTCGGCTGCAGCCGGCGTGTTCACCAAGAGCTTGTTCTCTGGCGCCAGCGTGCGCCGCAGCCAAGCCAACATCGCCGACGGACGGGTGCAGGCCGTGGTGGTCGTGTCCAAGAACTCCAACGTGGCAACCGGCGAGCAGGGCGAGCGGGACGCGGCGAACCTCGCGAATCGCGTCGCTGAGCTAGTGGGCTGCGACCCCGATCAGGTGCTGGTGGGCTCCACCGGCCTGATCGGCGTGCCCTATCCCGAAGGCAAGATCGACACGTATTTCGATCGGTTGATCGCCGGCCCCGGATCAGCGCTCGACAGCAACGATGCCGTTGCCGCCGCAACGGCGATCATGACCACCGACACGCATCCCAAGACGGCGAGCGCTGCGGCGGGCGCCGCCACGGTGGTGGGCATCGCGAAGGGCTCGGGGATGATCGAGCCCGACATGGCCACGATGATCTCGGTGATCACCACCGACGCCGAGATCGCTCCCGACCGGCTCGACGCCATGCTGCGCCGGGTCTGCGATGCGACGTTCAACGCGCTCAGCGTCGACACCGACACCTCCACCAGCGACATGGTGGTGATGCTGGCGAACGGCGCTGCCGGGCCGGTCGACGAGACTGAGTTGGAGGCAGCGTTGGGCGCTGTCAGCCTCGACCTGACACGCCAGCTGGCCTTCGACGGCGAGGGTGCCGAGACGCTGATCGTGGTGACGGCCAACGGCGCCCGTGACGACGCGCAAGCCAAGCGAGTCGCCAAGGCCATCGTGAACTCCCCGCTCGTCAAGACCGCCGTGCACGGCCGCGATCCCAACTGGGGCCGCGTCGCGATGGCGATCGGCAAGTGCAGCGACGAGACCGACATCGACCCCGATCGCGTCAGGATCCGCTTCGGCGACCAGGAGGTGTATCCCACACCGGCAACACCCGAGGCACTTGCCGAGCTGGAGGCGTACCTGGCATCCGACGAGGTGCTGATCTCGGTGGACTTGGGCGTTCGCTCCGGTGGCACAGCCGGCTCGTTCACCGTGTACGGCTGCGACCTCACCGACCAGTACGTCCGCATCAACGCCGACTACACGACGTAATCGATCCCCATGGCCGCCCGTGAATGACGACCTGAGCAGCGATCCGATCCTGGCGCCGCTGAACGCCGGTCAGCGGGCCGCCGTGCTGCATGGCGACGGACCCGCCTTGGTTGTCGCCGGAGCAGGTTCGGGCAAGACCCGCGTGCTCAGCCACCGCATCGCCTACTTGCTGGCCCACCGCCAGGTCAGCCCGTTCGGCCTGCTGGCGATCACGTTCACCAACAAGGCGGCGGGGGAGATGCGCGAGCGCATCGGCAGCCTCGTCGGCTCGGTGGCGCACCGGATGTGGATCTCCACCTTCCACAGCGCGTGTGCCCGCATCCTGCGCAGTCACGCCGATGTGCTCGGCTATCCCTCGGCGTTCAGCATCTACGACCAAGCCGACTCGCGGCGGCTCACCCGCTACGTGGTGCGCGACCTCGACCTCGACCCCCGCAAGTTCAACGAACGAGCCGTCCACGCCGCGATCTCGACGCTGAAGAACCAGCTCACGACGCCGGTGCGGGCAGTCGATCTGGCCGAGTCGCCCGACGGCGGCGGCCCGTTCGCCCGTGAAGCGGCCCGCGTCTACTCCGAGTACCAGAAGCGGCTGCGCCGCGCCGGCGCCATGGACTTCGACGATCTGCTGATGCTGGGCGTGGAGCTGCTCACGAATCACGATGAGGTGGCCGAGCACTACCGGCAGCGCTTCGCGCACATCCTCGTCGACGAGTACCAGGACACGAACCTGGCGCAGGTGCGGCTGATCGGGCTGCTGAGCGGGGCCGCCCAGAACGTCTTCGTGGTCGGCGACTCCGACCAGTCGATCTACGCGTTCCGGGGCGCTGACATCACCAACATCCTGGAGTTCGGCGCCACCTTTGACAATGCCTCGACCTACGTGCTCGACCAGAACTACCGCTCCAGCCAGGCGATCCTCGACACGGCCAACTCGGTGATCCGCAACAACCTCGGACGACCGCCCAAGAACCTGTGGACCGACCAGTCCGGCGGCGCGAAGCCGATCCGCTACCGCGGCCGGGACGAGGAAGACGAGGCGCACTACGTGTGCGCTGAGCTGCGGCGCCTGCACAGCGACGGCCAGATCGACTGGTCCGATGCCGCGGTCTTCTACCGGTCCAACGCGCAGTCACGCGTCATCGAGGAAGAGCTGGTCGCCAACGACGTGCCCTACCAGATCATCGGCGGCACCCGGTTCTACGACCGGCGCGAGATCAAGGACGCGCTGGCGTTCTTGCGAGCTGCGGTGAACCCGTCTGACGAGGTGTCGCTCAAGCGGGTCATCAACCTGCCGGTGCGCGGCATCGGCGACCGCACAGTCGCCAAGCTCGACGACGCCGCGGCGCGGCGCGACGGGTCACTGGCCGAGGTGATCGAAGCGGTCGAGGCCATGGGCATCCGCGGCAAGGCCCGCGCCGGCCTGCTGCAATTCCGCGAGCTGATGAACCAGGCCCGGGCCCAGATCGCCAACGGCCCAGGCGCCGTGCTCAAGCTGGCACTGTCGGAGTCCGGCTACCTCCGGTCACTGCAGGACGAGGGCACGATCGAGGCAGACGGGCGGCTGGAGCATCTCGAAGAACTCCTCGGGGCTGCTGCGGAATTCGAGGACTGCGAGGAGTTCTTGGAGCAGGTCTCGCTGGTGGGCGACGTGGACGAGATGAGCGATGCGTCCCAAGTGGCGCTGATGACGCTGCACTCGGCCAAGGGACTCGAATTCGACATCGTGTTCGTGACCGGCATGGAGGACGGCGTGTTCCCGCACCACCGCTCGATGACCGATCCTCTCGAGCTGGAAGAGGAGCGCCGCCTTGCGTACGTCGGCATCACCCGGGCACGCAAGCAGCTCTACCTGACCCATGCGTGGAGCCGGCTGCTGCACGGCCAGACCAGCTACAACCCGCCGAGCCGCTTCATCGACGAGATCCCGCTGGACCTGCTCGATGACCGGTCCGACGACACGCAGCGTCTCGGATCTTCATGGCGGCCCGCCACGAGCGACTGGGGCGCCAATCGCCGCGCCAGCGAGCCCAGCGAGTACAGCCAACTCGGCGAGACGGAGCTGGCCGAGCGCCGCCAGAAGCGCAGCGATCCCGCCCGCCACGACGACAGCACCGCCAAGGGGCGCGAGTCCCGCCGGGAGGAGGCCCGCCGCCGGGTTGCCGCCCGGATGGGCGAGCCGAAGCCCGCTCCTTCAGCCGACCTCGGCTACGGCGTCGGCGACGACGTGCTGCACGACCGTTTCGGGGCCGGCGTGGTTCAGGATGTGCGCCCCGACGGCGACGACTGGGAGGTCACCGTTCACTTCGCCGACATCGGCCCGAAAACGCTCGTCGCCAGCTTCGCCAACCTCCGCCGCATCCGCTCCTGAGAGGCTGAGCCGCATGGCGAAGCCGTGGCCCGAGCGGCCCGTGAGCGCAGCGAACAAGAGCGGGAAGCAACAGGCGACGCAACGGGAAGGTGCGGCAGTCCGCGCGTCCTCATGAGCGCCCGAATCCGCTGCTGGCTTCGCAGCGGGCGGCAGGGCTCGGCTCCTATGCTCCCCGCCGTGGATCTCTTCGAGTATCAGGGCAAGCAGTTCTTCAAGGGCTACGGCATGCCGGTATCCGACGGCGAAGTCGCCTTCAGCGTCGATCAAGCCGTTGCCGCGGCGGAGCGCTTGGGCACGCCGGTGATGGTGAAGGCGCAGGTGCACACCGGCGGCCGCGGCAAGGCCGGCGGCGTGAAGTTCGCGGCCACGACCGACGATGCCCGCACGCACGCCGCCAACATCCTGGGGCTCGACATCAACGGCCACATCGTGCAGCGGCTGTGGATCGAGAAGGCGTCGGACATCTCCGAGGAGTACTACGCCAGCTTCACGCTGGACCGCTCGGCCAAGAAGCATCTCGGGATGCTGTCGGCCGAGGGCGGCGTGGAGATCGAGACGGTGGCGGCCGAGAACCCCGATGCCATCAGCAAGGTGCTCGTGGACCCCGCCGAGGGGCTCACCGAAGAGGCCGCGCGGGCGTGGGTGGAGGGCGCCAACCTCAACCCGGCAGCCACCGATCAGGCCGTCGAGATCCTGCGCAAGCTCTATGTGGCCTACACCGAGGGCGACGCCGACCTCGTCGAGATCAACCCGCTGATCCTCACGCCCGAGGGCCGGGTGCACGTGCTCGACGCCAAGGTCACCCTCGACGCCAACGCCGTGTTCCGCCACGAGGACTACGCGCAGTACGACGAGACCCAGCCCCGTGACGAGCGCGAGGAGGCTGCCCACGCCAAGGGCCTGCAGTACGTGGGCCTGGCCGGCAGCGTCGGTGTGATCGCCAACGGCGCCGGGCTGGCGATGAGCACCGTCGACGTGGTGAACCAGGTGGGCGGCAAGCCCGCCAACTTCCTCGACATCGGCGGCGGCGCCAACGCCCAGGTGATGGCCAACGCGCTCGAGGTCATCAACAACGACCCCGACGTGCGGGCCATCTTCATCAACATCTTCGGCGGCATCACCCGCGGCGAGGAAGTGGCCAACGGCATCATCGGGGCGCTCGACGCGGTCGACATCGAAGCCCCGATCGTGCTGCGCCTCGACGGCACCAACGCCGCCGAAGGGCGCGAGATCCTCGCACCGCACCTCAACGAGAAGCTGGTGATGGAGCCGACCATGCTCGACGCTGCCCGTCGAGCCGTCGCGATGGCCGCGGCCTGATCAGGGGAGCGTGAGATGAGCATCCCCCGAGGGGCAATTCGTTCAGAACATCGTGATGCGGTCACGGCGGCCGCGGCAGGAGCGTGACGTGAGCATCTTCGTCAACAAGGACACCAAGGTCGTCTACCAGGGCCTCACCGGCTCCCAAGGCCGCTACTACGGCATGCTGAACCGCGACTACGGCACCAACGTGGTGGCGGGCACCAACCCCCGCAAGGCCGGCACCGACGTGGAAGGCGTGCCGGTGTTCGCCAACTGCACCGAGGCCGTTGCAGCCACGGGCGCCAATGCCTCGTGCATCTTCATCCCCGCGCCCGGAGTGTTCGACGCCGTGATGGACGCCGCCGAGGCGGGCATCGAATTCGTGGCCTGCATCACCGAGGGCGTGCCGGCCCACGACGAGGCCCGCTTTTTCAACATGCTCAAGCGCGACTACCCCGGGGTGCGGCTGCTGGGCCCGAACTGCCCGGGCATCATCACGCCGGGGGAGTGCAACATCGGCATCACCGCGGGCCATATCGCCAAGCCGGGCGGCCCGGTGGGCATCGTCAGCCGGTCGGGCACGCTGACCTACCAGGCGCTGTACGAGCTGCAGCAGAAGGACATCGGCGTCACGACGTGCGTGGGCATCGGCGGTGACCCGGTGCCGGGCACGTCGTTCATCGACTGCCTCGAGGCGTTCGAAGCCGATCCCGACACCAAGGCCGTGATGATGATCGGCGAGATCGGCGGCTCGGCCGAGGAAGAGGCGGCCGAGTTCATCAAGCACCACATGTCCAAGCCGGTGTCGAGCTACATCGCCGGCGTGACTGCGCCCCCGGGCAAGAAGATGGGCCACGCAGGCGCCATCGTCTCGGGCGGAAAGGGCACCGCCGAGGCCAAGATGGAAGCGCTGCGCGACGCCGGTGCGCAGGTCGGGCTCAACCCCACCGAGGCCGGCGAGCTGATGGCGGAGATCGTCGCCGGGCTCTAGAGCTTGGCCCTCGTGTATTCCGGGGTTGCGTACTCGATACGTGTCAGTTCTGACTGAGTTCGGCGTAGATCTCCAGCAGTGCTGCGGCATGGGCCTCGGGGCCGAACGGTGCCGGCGCTGCAGCGTTCGATGCAGCCGAAGTGTCGAAGTCTGACTGCAGGGCCTTGGTGAGCGCTGCCGACAGCGCTTCGGCGTTGTCGGGCGGGACCAGGCAGCCGTTGGTGCCGTCGGTGATGAGTTGGGGTGCAGCGCCCACAGCGGTGGCGACCACGGTTCGGCCTGCAGCGAGAGCCTCCGCGGTGATCATGCCGAAGCCCTCGCGCCGGCTGGGCATGCACACCAGGCGGGCTCGCCGGTACCACTCGCGGACCTCGCCGGGTGCAACGGCTCCGGCGAAGGTCGCGTTCACGCCGCGCCGCAGCGCCAGCGCCTCGAGCAGGGCACGATCAGGCCCGTCGCCCACGATGACGACGTCTGGTCGTTGCGTCGCATCCATCAGCGCCGCGGCCTCGATCAGCACATCGAAGCCTTTCTCGGCCATGAGGCGTCCGACTGCGACCACTGGCCCATCGGCCGGCGTCGGCGTGACTGGCCCGAGCCGGTCGACGCCCATCGGCATCGGCACAACCTGCAGCACTGGGCTGGATCGCCGCACGGCTCGCCCGATGTCGGGCAGGGGCTGCAACGCCCTCGTTCGAGCTCGGGATCGCCCGTCCTCGGTGCCGTCGGCGCGAGGCCTGGGACGCCGCTCACCGCGTCGCTGCACCAGCGACGAGGCCCAGTCACGCAGCTCCTCCGACACTGTGACCACGGCGCCCGCGCGGCGCAGCACCCGGCGCGCGAGCCACCGGTGAACCGTGTTCGCAGTAACGGCGGCATCCGAACCGTGAACATGCACCACGCTGATTGTCCGCCTTCTCGCTAGGGCGGCGGCAGCAACGGCCACCAGCCCGCAGGGAAACCACCAGTGCCCATGGATCACGGCTCCGTCACCCGAACGGCGACGTGCGTGACGGCCTGCGGCCAGGGTCAGCTTGGCGATCATCGGGATGACCCACAGCGCTGACAGCCCGGAGAACACGCGGTAGCTCTCACCGAGCGCCACCCGCGCCTCCACGCTCGCCGGAGCGAACCGCACCCGGCGCACCTCCACGCCGCCTACCTCGTGACGGCGCGGTGCATCCGGATGAGCGGGGCACACCACCGTCACTTGGGCACCCGCACCGGCCAACGCCCGTGCGTGATCAGCCAGGAACGGCTTGTGATGGTCATCCAGCGACGTCGGAAACCCAGGGGCTACCAGCACCACTCGCACTCGCCCAGTCTCGCAATGTTGCGGCTGCGTGCCGCCCGAGGGGGCTCCGGGTGGCGCTCGACAGCCCCGGTACGCTCGGCGGGATGCTGGCTGGGCACCAGATGTGCCGGGTGCGCCGGACATGCCAGACGCTCAGCAGCGCGGGCGTGCGGTCGTGACGGGGCCGGACGGCAGCATCGGCGAACGGCGGCGGGCCGGCACTGCCGTGAGATGGGCGCTGGGGTTGGCGACCGCGGCGATGATCGTCTGGCTGGCTGTCCGGTACTGGGACGACCTGCGCCAGATCGATCTCCAGGTGGATGCCGTCGGGCTGCTGGCCGCCGTCATCGTGTCGATGACCGCCACGTGGTGCCTGGCGCTCGGCTGGCGGGAGCTCATCGACGGTTACGGCACGCCGCTGGCGCAGGGCCCGGCGCTGCGCATCTGGATGCTGTCCCAGGCCACGCGCTATCTGCCGACCGGACTGGCACCGATCGTCGCCCGGGCCGGCCTGGCTGCCCCGCTCGGCGTGAACCGTGCCGCCGCCGGGGCGTCGGTGATCGTCGAGACCGCCACGCTGGTCGGCTGGTCGACGGTGTTCGCGGCGCTGTGGGCGCC
>JAJEEO010000017.1 GCA_022820925.1 Acidimicrobiia bacterium
TGTGAAGCGTGGAGGCCCTCGCAGTGACCTTGAATCTGAAGTCGCCTGGAAACCGTTCCTCTTCGACGGCTGAACGGCGGCCGAACTCCGGGGGGGGGGGGTAGCCAGCCCATGGTGGCGCGCGCTGCTCGGTTCGACAGCGCTGGCGATGCTGGCCGCGGTGCTGGTGCTCACAGGCCCGCCGACGCCTGAGGCAGGCGCCCAGTCCCTTATCACCGTCCAGTTCGACAGAGGCGACTACCAGGCCGCCGAGGGCGGTTCGGCCCGCCCGAAGCTGATGTTCAGCCAGGCGACCTCGTCAGCGGCAACGTTCACCATCATTCCAATCAACCGCACTGCTAAAGGTATCGGTGTCGGCGGTACCGACTTCGACGATCGCTTGATGGACGTGACAGTGCCCGCCAACTCGACGAGCCACACCTTCGACTTTCCCATCCTGGCGGACGACGATATCGAGGACTACGAGACCCTCGAGCTTCAATTGGGTTCGGCACCGTCGGGATTCACCGTCGGCGCACGGGGCAGGGTCTCAGTGCAGATCGTGAACGTCAGCGTCGTTCCCGACAATTGGAGCCTCAAGCCCAGCGGCGTCCAACCCGGCGAGCAGTTCCGGCTGCTGTTCAAGACCCACAACGAGCGCGACGCCACCTCCAGCGCCATCTCCACCTATGACACGTTCGTGCGCGACCGGATCAGCGGTTCTAGCACCGGCCACGCGGCCATCCGCCAGTACGCGCCGACGTTCCGGGCGGTGGGCTCCACGCCGTCGGTCCACGCGGCGTGGCATACCGCCACGGGCATCATGGTGGGCGGCGAGCCCAGCCACACGCCGTTCAGCCATCGCATCTACTGGCTCAACGGCCCCAAGATCGCGGATGACTACAACGACTTCTGGGACGGCACCTGGGACGACAACAGCCCCGCCGCCCACCGCCGGGCCAACGGCAACGCCTCCACCAACACCCGTGGCCCCAACACCGGCACTCGGACCGGCACCACCCATGCCACCGCCGGCACCCGCAAGCCCAGCAGGGCGCTGGGCAACTCCAGCAACCAAACGCGCTGGGGCGGCGGCGTCCAGAACCAGAACCCGATCGACCAGGGCGACATCCCCCAGAGCAACAACAATGTCTACATCGGCCTGTCGGGGATCTTCGAGGTGGACCCCGGCGACGCGGCCAATCCCACCATCAGCATCGCGGCCACCCAGGAGAAGGTCACCGAGGGCGACACGATCCGGTTCACCGTGAGGTCTGTGCCGCCTCCGGCGACGCAGAAGTCGATCAGCGTCACGGTGGACGAGACCACCGACGGGGGCCGCAACTTCATCCCTGCCTCCCAACGCGGCGACCGCACCGTGACCGTTCCGGCCAACACCGGCACTGTCACCTTCACGGTCCGCACGAACAACAACGACCTCGCCGAGCGCGACGGCGGGGTGACGGTCACCGTGAACGACGGCGCTGGCTACGAACCCCACGACACCCAAAACACGGCCTCGACAGTGATCGAGAGCGACGAGGAGTTCACCGAGCTGTCGGCCAGCGCTGGGCTGGGCAACGGCAGCGCCGGGCCTGCCCACCCGGGCGCCAAAGTGGTGTTCAGGTTCGATACCGGCGAGGCGCAGGCGCGCGAGATCGACGGTATCCGCACACAGCTGGCCTGGGGCGGCGATGTGCTCAGCCCGCGCTCGGATCACCGCCCGACGACGTGGGACCGGTACAAGGTCAATCCCGATTGGGCTCCGGGCGCGAAGGTGAGCAGGCACGGCGTCTACGTGCGCCCCTGGCTCGAGCGCACCATCTACCGGAACGACACCGGTTTCGACACCGACATCTACGTCAAGAGCCGTCAGGAAGCAGGCGGCGCCGTCGGTGACGGCTGGATCGCCATGGCGTCGATTGCCAGCAGCACGACCGCCCCGCATCCGGATGCCGAGTGGGCGTGCATGCCGGTGGGTAACGGCACGTGTCCGTCCTCATGGCCGGGTGTGCCTGTTGTTTCTGTTGTTGCGTTGGATGGCGGTTCGGTGATGTCGGGCCGTGATGCTCGTTTTCGGGTGTCGGTGAGTCCGGCGCCGGGTGTGGGTGAGTCGCGTCGTGTGTATCTCAAGACGTGGGAGGTGTTCATCGAGGGGAAGGACGAGCCGTGCGCCCGGTTCGGTCCTTTCGCTATCAGCCCGGGCCGGCCGAACAGCAAATGGCACGATTGGGATCCGTACAGGCATTGCAAGCCTCGGCTTCGCAACAAGGACAGGAAGGTGCAGCGCACGGCGTATTCGCATGTGGATGTGGGCTCGGGGGGGTCTGCGACTGTGGTGGTGCCGACTGAGTTGTTCCGGCATGATCCGGTGAATATCACGGGCCGCAACTACTGGGTGGAGGTGCAGGACGACGTGGCCTATGGCGTGGGGGGCGGTTCGCGTGCTGAGGTGGTGACCACGGCGTTCGATCCTGCGTCGGCGGAGTGCTGGTTCGGGCATACGCATTATCCGGCTTCGTCGCCGTATGCGGTGAGGATCGGCCCGATCGACGCCGAAGGGCTCAAGCAGTTGGCCCGTCACGGCACGTTCGGCAACACCGGAAGCTACAGATACAAGGACGGCTCGAATGTGCCGTTGAGCGCGGGCGACACGCACCCCTACGACGTGCTCAATGCCGACTTCAACGGCGACGGCATGGTCGATCAGGCCGATGTCGACATGCTGGGCAGAGACAAGCTCAGGGGGTTCGGGTATCTGCTGGAGGTGACGCGTCATGCGGCGTCGGGGTTCACCGGGTGTTTGACGGCTGATGAGATCGACGGCCGCGGCGGCGGCAGCTATCGGACGGTGTGGACGACGTGCAGGGTGGATTACGGGCACACGGACCACTCTCATAGCCGCTACAGCGACGGCCGCGGCGGCGCCCACAGCCACCACAGCAGCTATTCGGCCACTCGCAAGTTCGGCGACGGGAACTGCGCGCATGGTTCTTATTCGTCTTCGTCGTCTTCGTCGCAGTTAGAAGGCCAGGCCGACGCCGACGCTGAGGCGGCGGTGGAGGCTGTGTTCCCTGATCCCGGGGTGCTGACGTTCTCGGGTGTGACCGAGACGGCGATGACGCTGTCGTGGCCGCAGCGAGACGTGGACCGTTATCTGGTGTATTGGGCAGAAGCAGCCGGAGGCGGCGACACGCACACGGTCGAGGTGGACGCCGACACTCACAGCTACACGCTCAGCGGCCTTGAGCCCGGCACTGTGTACGCGGCGATCGTGTACTCCGATGGTCACGACGAGGTGACCACGACGGGCTACCAGACCACGCTGGCAGCAGCTCACAGCGACCCGGCGCCATGCGACCCAACAGCCGCCATCGACAAAGCGACAGCAGCATTGCGATGGCATCTGAGCCATGGCTCCGACGCCGCGCTGTTCTGGCGCATCCTGAACACGCTCGACGCCGCGGACCTGCCGGCGAAGCCGTCTGGGGTGACGGAGGAAACGGTCTCGGCCCAGTACGTGAAGGACTTCAGCAGCGGCAAGGGCTGGGCTGGCTGGACGCCCATCGTGGAAGCGATGGAACAATGCACCGCCGACCCCGACCCCGCCACACCCGACCCAGACCCGGTGACACCGGACCCGGATCCGGTGACGCCTGATCCGGTGCCCGAGGTCAGCGTTGCTGCGGGGGCGGGGGTGAGCGAGGGCGGCGACGCCGTGTTCACGGTGACAGCGAGCCCGGCGCCGTCGGCGCCGCTGACAGTCGCTGTGTCGGTCGCGCAAGCCGGCGACTTCGGCGTGGCGGCCGGACCGCGGACGGTCACGATCCCGATCAGCGGCAGTGCCACGCTCACCGTCGCCACAACCGACGACAGCACCGACGAGGCCGACGGCTCGGTGACCGCGACCGTCGGCACAGCCAGCGGCTACACAGTCTCGGCCACTGCGGGCGTCGCGACAGTCGCGGTCGCCGACGACGACGACCCGCCGCCTGTGATTCCTGAGGTCAGCATCACCGCCGGCAGCGGCATCACCGAAGGCGACGACGCGGCGTTCACCCTCACCGCTGCGCCGGCGCCGTCGGTGCCGCTGACCGTCACTGTGTCGGTCGCGCAAGCCGGCGACTTCGGCGCGGTGCCGGGACCGCGGACCGTCACGATCCCGATCAGCGGCAGTGCCACGCTCACCGTCGCCACGATCAACGACAGCACCGACGAGGCCGACGGCTCGGTGACCGCAACCGTCGACAGCGGCGGCGGCTACACCGTCTCAGCGACTGCCGACGCGGCGACCACAACAGTGGCAGACGACGACGACCCGCCGCCGCCGCCGTCCGATCCCGGTTTCGCCGTCCACGACGCCACCGGCGCCGAAGGCGAGTCGCTGCGGTTCCGGGTGACGCTCAACAGCGCGCCGCGCAGCACACAGGTGAGCGCCTACTGGATGACCTTCAACGGCGACGGCAGCCTGGCTGCGACGCCAGGCGTCGACTACAGCACTGCGCGCGGCTGGCTCGACTTCGGCCCCGGCGACACCGAGCTGTGGGCAGAGATCCCCCTCCTCGAAGACGACCGCCAAGAGCCCCAGGAGCAGTTCGTGGTCAAGCTGATCTGGGCCACCCCGGGACTGACCGTCGCCGACGGCCAAGCCACCATGACCATCACCGACAACGACTAGCACGACTGCTGCCGGCTCGCTTGCCGGTTCAGTTCTCACAGCGCCGCGGTGCGGCTGAGGATCGCAGGATTCGACCTCGGCTGCGCTGCGGCGCTCGTGTGCCGAAAGCTCTTCCGGGCAGACGTTCGCGGATGCTCCGCTGGTTGGGGGTACTCTTCGGGACGAGTCCGTTGCGTCGATGTCGTCGGTGTGCGGTCGCGAGTTCGCAAAATGAACGACAGGGGTAACCGATGGCCAAGAGTTCTTCTACCGCCGCAGCAGCCGCATCTGACGAGGAGGCCCGGCTGGCCAACATGGCCTGGCGCCTCGGGGTGGTGACCAGCTTGGGCTCCATCGGCTTGGGCGTGCTCATGCTGGTGTGGCCGGGCAGGACGCTGCTGGTGATAGCTGTGGTTATCGGCATCCAGCTCATCGCATGGGGGCTTGGGCTGGTGGTGTCACGCGCTGTCGCAAGCGAAGGCGCCGGTCACACGATCTTCGGGATCATCGCAGGCGTGGCGGTCATGGTCTTCGGGCTGGCGACTTTGCGCGTACCCGGCCGCACGCTGGCATTGATGGCGTTGTTCCTCGGCGTGTCGTGGTTCCTCGCCGGCGTGATGGAGCTGATCGAGACGGTGCGCGACCGTGGTGCGCCCCATCGCGGGTGGCGGACCGCAGGCGGTCTCATCACCGCGCTCTCGGGGTTTGTGGTGCTGGTCGTGCCGGTCGGATCGGCGCTGGCGCTGGCCGTGTGGGGCGGCCTTTTGATGATCGCCGTCGGGGCGTCGCGGCTGCCCGTGGCGCTTCGCATGCGCAAAGCGCTGCGCTCCGGCTGACGGCACGGCTGCCTGCCGCGCGGCCATCAGCCGCCTTGTCTTGTGTCGACGCTGCTGACGATTCGTTCTCAGGCGGCGTGGGACCCGGCGCTGGCGTCTACGTCGGCTCGATGTGAGTCTCTGATTCGGCGGCGGCGAGTTCGGTGAAGATGGCTGTGGCCACTTCGGTCACGTCCCAGCTCTGCGTGTCGATCTCGCCGAGCCGGTCGAACGCCTCGGCCGCCTCAGCGGTTCGGGCGTCGGCGTAGCTGCGGGCGTTGTAGTGGGTGGGTATCAGGAAATGGCCTGCCTCGATGCCGTCGAACGCCCGGGCGGCCACCACCTCGGCGCTCATGCCGCGTTCGATCACCTGCTGTGCCAGCGGCTGTGCCTCTGCGGGCCCGCCGAACTGCGCGGGCCGCCTGCTGCCCGATGCCCAGATGCGGCTGGCGGTGAGCCCGGGGCACAGCACGCTGACGCCCAGATGCGGCGGCAGTTCGGCCCGCAGCGCCTCGCACACGCCGAGCACGGCGTGCTTGGACGCGGTGTACGCGCCTGCGCCCGCATGGGGCAGGCCCAGCGAATGCTCTGAGCCGGTCACCAGCAGTCGGCCCGGCTCGCCCGATGTCGCCATCGGGCGCCCGAAGGCCTGCAGCGTGGCCAGCACTCCGAAGAAGTTGACCTCGAACACCCAGCGCGCATCGGCCAAATCGGCTTCGAGCAGCGGTCCGCCCGCAGCCGTGACTCCGGCGTTGGCACACACTAGGCCCGGCGCGCCGTGCTCGGCACAGAGTTCCTCGGCGAGTCGCCTGAGCGCCAGCGCGTCTGTGACGTCGCAGCGCTCCGCCACTGCCGCTGCTCCGGTATCGGCGAAGCGAATGGCGTCGGCAGTCTGCTCGGCTGTCGTGAGGTCTACATCGAGCACGGCCACCGCCGCCGCTCCCCGCCGGGCAGCTTCGAGCGCCAGTGCGGCGCCGATGCCGCTCCCCGCGCCGGTCACCACCACGAGACGGCCGCTCACTGTGTCGACGTTCATCGGTCACCGCCCGCCGCTGCGTGGGGGCAGGTGAGCACGGGCATCTCGGTGATGGCGTTGAACCACACGCTGCCCATCGGGGTGTACGGCTCGGCGAGGGTGATGTCGGGCAGCCGCCGGTACAGCTCCGCGAGCACGCAGCGCAACTGGGTTCGCGCCACCGACGCGCCCAAGCAGAAATGCGGCCCCGTGCCGAACGCAAGATGCGCGGCAGCATTCGGGCGCAGTATGTCGAACCGGTTCGGGTCGTCGAACACCTCCTCGTCCCGGTTGGCCGAGATGTACGACAGGTACACCTTGTCGCCTTTGGGGATCGTGACGCCGCCGATCTCGACGTCCTCGGTTGCGGTGCGGCAGAACTGCATGACCGGCGGCGAGAAGCGAAGCACCTCTTCGATGGCGTTCGGCAGCCGCCCGTCGAGATCTTCGAGCAGGAGCGCCTTCTGGTCGGGGTGCTCGTCCATCAGCCGCACGAAATGCGCGGTGGTATTGCGGGTCGTCTCGTGTCCGGCGATCGACAGCGTCACGAAGAACTGGGTGATCTCATCGGGAGTGAGGCTGCGCCCGTCCACCTCGCCGCCGGTGTAGCGCGACAGCATTGTGTCGTCGTCGAGGTCGCCCCGGTTCTTCACCAGATCGTCCAAGAACAGGTACAGCTCGAACATCGTGTGCTCGAAATTCTCGGCGAACTCGACGTTCGCGACGTTGTTGGCGATCCGCAGGTACTCGCGGCGCAGCTCCTGGGGCACGCCCATCATCTGGCACAACAGGATCATCGGCAGCTCCGCGGCCACCTCGAACACGAACTCGGCGCGATCGCACCCGGCCAGCTCGTCAATCACCTTCGCGGCCTCGGCTTCGATGAACGGCTCGAGCGCGGCGATGCGCCGCGGCGTCAGCCCCGGCTGCAGCAGCCGCCGGTACTGAGTGTGCTGCGGCGGGTCCATGCCCAACAGGCCCGACCGCTGCGCCCCGATCGCCATCGGCTCCTGTTTGACGTCGACCCACAGCACCGAGTTCTCCCACGCCGAGAACCGGCCCGGATCCTTCGACACCGCATCCACATCGGCGTAACGACTCAACACCCAGAAGCCCACGCACGGAATATGCATGTGATCCACCGGCGGCGGCGGGTTCCACCACACCGGCGCCTCGCGCCGCAGCACCTCCAAGTACTCAACCGGCGCACCGCCGATGCGAGCCATGTCAGCCTGACTCGCCAAGTTCACATCCCCAGGACGCAACCCCATGACACCTCCGTTCCCTAAGCGACATGCAGCCGCGACCCTACGCCAATGACGACCAGCCCCAAGCCCGCCGCCAGATCGGAAGCAGGGAGAACTTCCATCGTCGCAGATAGAGAAATGGATGCGGTCATGTGTCACTCCTGCCTGCTAGGACTAGGTACCGAAGCTGAGTTCGCCAAATGCGCGATCAGCTTGGCGCTTGATGATCGCCGCAAGTGAGGCCATGTCCGACTCCGCCCTGACCGCCGCCTTTGCACCGAGCTTGGAGCTTGATGATCTCGGCGGCGCGCCCTTCGGGACGGTGCTGGCAGATCCACCCTGGCGGTTCCAGAACCGAACTGGGAAGGTTGCGCCCGAGCATCGGCGCCTCTCGCGCTACGACACGATGGAGTGGCAGGAAATCGCTGCGCTCGGCGTCGGCGCACTGATGGCCGAGCAGTCGCATTGCTACCTGTGGGTGCCGAACGCGCTCCTGCAGGAGGGCCTCGCGACGCTGGAAGCATGGGGCTTCACCTACAAGGCCATGCTCGTGTGGGCGAAGCGCCGCAAGGACGGCGGACCCGACGGCCGAGGTGTCGGCTTTTACTTCCGCAACACGACCGAGCCGATCCTGTTCGGAGTCCGCGGCAGGCTCAGGACGCTCTCGCCGGCAAGGAGCCAAGTGAACATCATCGAGTCGCGTAAGCGGGAGCACTCCCGCAAGCCCGACGAGCAGTACGACATCATCGAGGCGTGCTCGCCGGGCCCGTATCTTGAGATGTTCGCTCGTTACCCCCGTCCCGGCTGGGTGGCATGGGGCAACGAGGCTGCCGACGACATCACACCGCGCGGCCGTACCTTTGCTGGCTACGGCGCACCCGACCAGCGGCCACAACCGAGCGCAGTGCAACCCAAACTGCTTGTTGCCGACTGAACTACGCGTCGGCGGTCAGCGTCCGGGCGCAGATTGCAGCAGCGAGCACCGGGCAGCCTCCTGCGTCACCCCGTGTCAGCCGCGGCACGAGCTTGTCGAGGTTCGTCGTGGTGGTGGTGCCGAACTTTCTCGTGCTGGGCTCGGCGTCTACCGCTGCTTGGCGGAGATCGGTTTGCGTGCGCGTCACGATGACACCTGCATCCAGGAACCCCGCCTCGTACATGGCTCGGTACGTGCCGATGTCACGGTCGAGATTGCCGTCCTTGGCGTTCCACTCGACATCCAACGCGACTCGGTTCTTCAAGCCGTCGACGAGGTACCCCTGATTCGACACTTCGGACCGCTGCACTGAGGTGAGCCTCTCACCCGCGGGCCGATGCGGCTTTCGTTGCGCCGTCAAGGTGATGTCGGTGTCCAAGCGCGTCTCGCGCCAGCCGAGGTCCTTGAAGGCACTTTCGAGGCGATCGGTCAAGTCCGACTTGTTGCCACCTGCCGCCATCATCTCTCCGACAGTCAGTCGGAATCCAGCAAGCACCTCGAGCAGGTCCTGCCATTCGTCCGCATTGGTCGCCGACACGATGGCAGCGGCATTGCGCACCTCTCGCCACTCGTAGCGTTCCAAGAGGGCTCTGGGCACCACGCTCTCGAAGCTTGAGGTCAAGTCCATTCGACACGCGAGGCTAGAAGGCCTGGCACCCGCTCCTCGACCGGCCGGTTGCCCCGAACTCTGCTTCGTTAGAAATCGGTTTGTTGCGGGGGCACGAGCCCACCGACCTCAGCGTCTGCCTCGAGCACTAGCGCTGCCGTCGGCTGGCGGTGCCACGCCGGAGTTCCTGGCGGACTTGCTCGATGCGGTCGAGCGCTTGCCGAGCGATCGAGGGCAGATGGCCGAGCTGATCTTCGATGAGTTCGATGCAGGCGCTCGCCATGTCGATGGCTGCTGTGACCATGTCTGCTGCGAAGTCGTCGGTGGCGGCATCGGGGTCGCCGACAGTACCCGTGTCATCGGGATAGGTGCCGGTCTCGCGCCACACCGACGCGTCCTGCGGGCTGACTGTGCCCAAACAAGCTATGAGCCGGCGTGCTGCCGATTCGCTGAGGTGCATGCCGACAGCGTCAAGCAGCGTGCCGATGCCATGCACTCTGCCGGGGTGTTCGCCCTCAAGAGCGTGGATGAGAGCCTTGAGCGATGTCTCCATGACGATCTGGGACTGCTCGCACACGCCGAGCAAGCGGCTGCGCTTCAGGCTCCCGGCCTCGCGCACGTCGTTCGCCCGCAGGGCCCTCCGCTCGCGAGATGAGGACTCCATCATCAACAGCAGCTTGATGAGCGCGTTGGTCGCGTTGGCAAGACTGTAGGCGGCTTGCTCGGCGTCGGATGGGGCCATGCCGATCTCCTTGCTCCAGTCGATGTCGCATCGCGGGGGGCGCGATCCGAGGGTGATGGCATGGGCTGCGATATGCGCCTCGAATGTCGAGCGGCACCGCTTGGCGCGGATCTCCCACTCAGGTCGGTCGGTGACCCGAACATCGCAGCCGTACCCCGTGGAACGCAGAACTGTCTGCTTGGCGCTCTCAGCGAGTTGGCGGCGATTGGCGTAGTCGCCCAAATCGTCGAACACCAGCACCAAGTCGATGTCCGAACCGGGACCCTGTGCACCGCGTGCAACTGAGCCGAACAACAGCACCTCGCCCGGGTCCAACGCCGATTCGAGTGCTGTCGCGGCCCGACGGGCGTCTTCCAGTGTCGGCAGATTGCGAGGGGCAGTCAATGCCACGTTCTGAGGCTACAACTCGGCGCCAATCCGGCCCAGAAACTCGATCTCGGGTCGATTCAGGCCTATGAGCCGCTCTCGCTCTTGTAGAACTGGACGTGGAAGACCGCGTCGTCTGCGGGCTCGATGTGATGGGAGACCTGGGGCACGATCACGATGCGGCTGCCGGCCGGCACCGCGACGCGGCGCGAGTTCTCGTCCGCGAACAGCACGGAGCCCTCTTCCACCACCAGCTCAGCCCATACCGAAGTGAGATGAGCGCGCCCCAGCGCAGGCGGCATCGAAGCGGCGGTGAAGCTCGGCGTGCGTCGTACCGGCGCTGCGTCACAAGGCAAGTCGATGTCTGTGTGAGTCATGTCGAGTTTCGGGGCCGGTGCACGGACATGTCGACAGGCTGCCGCGTCGCCCGCGAACGTTCGCGGCACGGGCGGCTCCCGGCGGCCAGCGGCGCCTCAGTCGTCGAAGCTGCCTGCGAGCGAAAACCGCTCGAACACGGCGGCAACGCGCCGGTAATCTGCATCTATGGCCGCTCCCGACATGGATGCGGCTCGGCGGGCCGCAGATGCACTTGTCAGTGCCGGCGCCGGGCGAGTGCTGCTGTTCGGGTCTGTGGCGCGCGGCGAGGCCACCGAGCGAAGCGATATCGATCTCGTGGCGATCTATGACGACCTAGGCGACTACAGCGACCGTGGACAGCGCCGCTGTGTGCTTGAGGCTAAGGCCGCGGCGGCAGCCGGCTGCGTCGTGGACATTGTGGTTACCGATGCTCCCGAATGGGCAGTTCGCACCACTCGGGTGCCGTGCTCGCTCGAAGCGCGTGTCGTTAGCCACGCAGTCGAGCTGGCGAATGTCGGTGCATATGCAGACATCGATTGGGACAAGGAGATCGGATTGCCAGCAGACCCCACCGCCGAGCTGCAGAGCCGCTTCATGGACATGTCCAATGCAGTCGTCCGCCTTGAAACCAGCTTGCGGCCGACCATCGCGGAGATCGCATCGGCCGACGAAGACGACTCCGACGAGCACCGTCACCGCGAAGACGTCCGATTCGCAACAGCGATGGCCGATGTGCTGGCGATCATCGAGTCAGCGGCCAAGGTAACCCACGTAGCGTCACGCGGTACCGCTCCGATGCGGTCTCACAACATTCGCAGCCTGCTGGAGCCACAGCCTGCATCGGTCACCGACGCTTTCTGGGCGCTCGCCAGCAGCGAAGTCGATCTTGAGAACCTGCATCTCTGGCGGCAAGGCTTCACCTACGTCGAGGACCGTCCCGACTTGCCCTCCGAGGACGGCCTGCGAGCGCACTGCGCCGCTGCTCTCGGCATCGCCGCCATTGCTGCGGACCTGTGCCGTCTCCGCGGCATCTCCGAGTCGGAGCTGAGCCGCTGGGCCCAACGGGTCCGGCGCTGCAACGCAGCCCTCAACGGGCAGATCCGCCACTTCGGCAGCGCCGACCGCAGCATCGGCAGGCAGGACTCGTAGGCCCGGTGGCACGCAATCGGCTCATATTGTCTTGCCTTGCCGTGTCGCGGTTGCTGCCGTACTCTCGCCATGCGTGCTCGTTTCGACGGGGCTTTCGCGTACTGCCCTTGCACTGGGCTTGGTTGCGGTGCTGGCTTTGCTTGGCGTCGGCCCGGCGGGGGCCGCGGGCCGGATCACGGCGCTGAGTGCCGAGCCCTCTCAGCAGTGGCACCATGACTTTGATCTGTCTTGGCCGCTCAGCGACGACATCGGCATCGCTGGTCCGACCGATCAGCCTCCGCCACCGGTGCCGACGACGGTGGTGCTCGGACCCGGCGAGTACTTCTCGGTCGGCCAATCGGCCATGTCGCCGAACGGCTGGTACCGGCTGACGCTCGAACCCGACGGCCGGCTGGTGCTGCGCGCCACAGACGACGGTTTGGGGCTGTACGGCGCGCTGTGGTCGACCGGGCCCTACGAGCCTCGCGATCCCGACCGTCCGGCAATGCCGCTGCTGGTGATGCGCGCCGACGGCGAGCTCGCGCTCTACGACACCGCACACCCCGGATTCGGTGAAGCAGGGTCAAGCGGCGAGGCGGCACAGCTGTGGACCACCGACACCCGCAGCGAGTCGGGTGCATCGCTGCTGCTGGGCGACGACGGCGTCATGTCGGTGGTCACGCCGCAGGGTCGAGCGCTGTGGCGCAGCGGAAACGCGGCTCCCGATGTGGGCATCACGCAGTCGCGTCATGTCATCTACGACCGGGGCGGCCAGTGGGTATGGCTGGTCGGCGCCGACGGCAGCGTGGTCGACAACTACCCGGTCAGCGGGCACGCCGAGTCGCCGGCACCGGGCCATTACGCGGTCACGTCCAAGTCGGAGGATGCGATCTCCTACAACTGGCTGGTCACCATGGAGCACATGGTGCGGTTCACCACCGACGAAGAGGGCGATTTGATCGGCTTCCACTCCATCCCTCGCGGCTGGAAGGACAGGCCGGTGCAGACCGAGGCCGAGCTCGGCGAGTTCGGTTCGCTCGGATGCGTGCGTCAGCGAGACGACAAAGCAGCGCGCCTGTACGAATGGGCCTCGATCGGCACTCCAGTGGTGGTGCTCGCCTGATCGCTGCGCCGGACCGAGGCAGCGTTCAGTGCAGGCGCTCTCGGTTGCGCCCGGTGCAGCTGGGCTGCGCCTGTCGCTGCGGGGGCGGTTGTGTGGGTAGGTTCGGCAGTGCAATGCGACTTCGGGGCGAGGGAGGGCGTTGATGGAGGTTCCTGTCTGCATCATCGGCTGCGGGCCGATCGGGCTCACCGGGGCGCTGCTGCTGTCGCGTCACGGCGTGCCGTCGCTGCTGGTCGAGCGGCGAAGCGAGCTCAACACTCATCCCCGGTCCCGTTTCGTCGACACCAACACCATGGAGCTGTTCCGCGAGTTCGGAATCGACAAGGCGGTGGAGGCCACAGGGCTGGGGCCTGACTGGACCGCCTGCAACCGCTGGTCCGACAGCCTGGCCGCCGAGCCGTACGCCAACATCCCGAGTCCCACTTTCCTCAGCGTTCCGGGACCGAACAGCCCGTGTGTGCCGGTGATGACCGCGCAAGACGAGGTGGAGCTGGCGCTGATGTCCCAAGTCGCCGCGGACCCCATGATCGAGGTCCGCTTCGACACCGAGGCCATTGACGTCGCCCAATCCGACGACGCCACCCATCTGACGCTGCGCGATACCAACACCGATGAGCGCCAGTCGGTGACGGCGCAGTTCACCATCGGCGCCGACGGGCCAGGCAGCGGCACGCGTGAGGTGATCGGAACCCGCCTCGAAGCCGAGCCGCGGCCGGTGTTCTCCCAGGATGTGATCTTCCACGCCGATCTCGACGCCTACGTCGGGGACCGCAAGGGATCGCTGCTGTACACCACCACTCCCGACGGCGTCGTCATCTTCCAGCCGCTCGACGGGCGTCGACGGTGGCGTTGCCAAGTCATCGTCGGCGACGAGAACCTGATCTCCGAGGACGCCGTCAGCAGGCGCATCCGTGTTGCTCTCGGCACCGATGACGACGTCGAGTTCTCGATCCTCAGCATGCGCATGTGGCAGCCGACCCCCGGATGCGTCACCCGGTTCTCGGCGGGGCGCATCTTCCTCGCCGGCGACGCCGCGCACGTCTCGGTTCCCACCGGCGGCATGGGCAACAACACCGGGTTCGCCGGCATCCGCAACCTGGCCTGGAAGCTGGCCTACGTGGTGCGAGGCCTGGCCCCCGAGTCGATCCTCGCCACCTACGAGACCGAGCACCGGCCCATCGCCGTCGAGCGGATCGATTTCGGGGTCCGCACCACCGAGTACATGGCCGCGATGATGGGCGGCCACATGCGAGGCGACGACATCGCCGACCACATCGAGCGCACCCACCAGTACGCCGACTACGACCACCTCCTGCTCGGCTTCGAGATGACCTCGGACCTCATCGCGCCCAACACTGAGCCCGCACCGCCCGCCGAGGCCCGCAGCGCCGGCTTCGTGCCGGTCGTCCGATCAGGGCGCCGCGCCCCCCACGTGTGGATCGATGCCGAGGGGACCGAGTCGGTCCTCGACTGGTACGGACGCTCCTACGTGCTGCTGCTCGGGTCCGACTGCGCCCGCACCGAATGGGAAGCCGCCGCCGACCTCGGGCCCGGCACAGCACCGGTCGCGGTGCGCCAGCTCCCCGCCAACATCTCTGCGGGCCCCTACCAAGCCGACGCCTGTGTCCTCGTGCGGCCCGACGGCATCATCGCCTGGTGCCGCAGCGACCCCGGCGGCCCGCCCGACCTCGCCGAACTCGCCAGATACCTGCCGAGCTGAGTCACGCCGGGCTGGGCCGGTCACAGATTCTGCGCATCGAGCGACGTCTGCAACATCAGCACGGAAAGGCTTCGTTGACGAGGTGGCTACTAGTGCTGTGGCCGGTTACGTGTGGGGGGGTGGTGTCCGCGGGGTGGGGTGTGTGGTGTGGGTGGGTCGGGGGTATGAGTGAGCGTGTTCGGGTTCGCCGGCTGACCCATGAAGAGGGCCGGGCGTTGCAGCAGATCGTGCGCCGTGGCGGGGGCAAGTCGTCGGGGTCTCATGTGCGCTGGCGGCGTGCGGTGGTGGTTCATGCGTCGGCGGGCGGGAACTCGGTGGCGGTGATCGCGCGGTTGGTGGCGACGTCGCCTGATCGGGTGCGTGGGATGATTCATCGTTTCAACGAGTCGGGGATGGCGTCGTTGGACCCCAAGTGGGCGGGTGGCCGTCCCCGCCGGATCACGACTGACGATGAGGCGTTCATCGTCGAGACGGCCCGCACGCGTCCCCGCAAGCTGGGGCGGCCGTTCACGCGGTGGAGCGTCCGCAAGCTGTCGGCGTATCTGGCCGACAACCCGACTCGGGTGGTCGTCATCGGCCGGGAGCGGCTGCGTGTGCTGTTGGGCCGGGCGGGGATCACGTTCCAGCGCACCAAGACCTGGAAGGAGTCCAATGACCCGCAGCGGGACGCGAAGCTGGACCGCATCGAGCACGTGATCGACAAGCACCCTGATCGGGTGTTCGCGTTCGACGAGTTCGGGCCGTTGCAGATCCGCCCGGTCGGCGGTTCGTGCTGGGCGCCGCGCCGGCGTCCCCAGCGGCAGCGCGCGAACTACAACAGGCGTCACGGGGTGCGCCAGTTCCACGGCTGCTACAGCGTCGGCGACGACGAGCTGTGGGGCGTGGCGCGACACCGCAAGTCCGCTGCGAACACCCTCGCAGCGCTCAAGACCATCCGGTCTCGCCGTCCCGACGGCGAGCCGATCTATGTGATCTTGGACAACCTGTCCGCCCACAAGCATGCCGACATCGCCCGCTGGGCGCGCCGCAACCGCGTCGAGCTGTGCTTCACCCCCACCTACAGCTCATGGGCGAACCCCATCGAAGCCCATTTCGGGCCGCTGCGCGAGTTCGTGCTCAACAACAGCGACCACCCCAACCACACCATGCTCACCCGCCGGCTTCACGACTACCTGCGCTGGCGCAACGCCAACAAACGCTCACCCGACCTGCTCGCCGCCCAACGACGAGAACGAGCCCGCGTCCGATCCGAACGCGGCCACCGATGGGGACGCCCCACCACACCAAAAGCCGCATGACCAAAGCGCGCAAACGTTTGTGGTCACAGCACTAGTGGCTACCTTTGCTGCATGAGGTCGGTCGGCATCAAGGCCCTGAACAGCAGTCTGAGCGAGTACGTCCGGCTCGCGGCTTCCGGCGAGACGATCCTGGTTACCGACCGCGACCGCGTGGTAGCCGAACTCGGCCCGCTCCGTGAGAGCCGCAGCCCCCTGCTCGCCGATGCGTTTCTGGCCGAGACCGTTCGCTCCGGCGCCATGACGCCGCCTGTGTTGACAGGCTCGGGACCGCCGCCGGCGCCGCGGCCGGTCGCTCGGCTGGAGGAGGTGCTGGCCGACCTGCATGAGAGCCGCGGCGACCGTTGATCTACCTCGACACATCGGTCGCGCTCGCGCACCTTCTGGCCGAGGACCGGCGTCCGCCAGAAGCGCTCTGGGACGAAACCTTGGTGTCGAGCCGGCTGCTCGAGTACGAGTTGTGGACGCCGCTGCCGGAGCAATGGGCATCCCGCTTTCTGACCATGTCCGGTGAACGCCATCACTGCCGGATGCACAAGACTCATGTCTTGGCGCCGTCGGCGGCTGCTTGGGCGCCGGAGCAGGGTGTGGTGGAATGGCGGCGATGAGTCGCACAAGATGGTTCGGCGGGGTGGTGTTGGCTGTGTGCTGCGCGGCTGCGGCTGTGCTCTTCGACCCCCCCCCCCCACGTTGGGCCGGTATCACACCCGTATGAGCTGACCCAGCAGGACGAGGGGCAGCTCGACCGCCACCATGCCAACGCCGTCTCCCGATGCACGGGCAGGCCTGCCAAGTGGCGAGATCGTTTGTCGGGCTGTCAGTGGTATCTGAGCGACAGCCGCGCTGGGGTGTTCGACGTCAATGTCGAGCCGGCGTGGGGGGCGACGTTGGGCGAGGGCGTGACGGTGCTGGTGGTGGATTATCCGGTCGATTATCGCCATGAGGATCTGCGCGACAACATCGATCTGGCCGGCTCGCCGGGGCTGACCGAGGCGGCCGTGACAGGCTCCGACACGAGTCACGGCGCCGCCATGGCGAGCATCATCGCGGCGCGTGACAACGCTGTCGGCTTTCGGGGTGTCGCGCCTCGTGCTGCGCTGACCTGGAGGAGCATCAACTCCGTCGAGATTCACAGCTATCTCGCTGTCGACGACGCGAACACTTGGAGCACGTGTGTCGAGGTGATCGACGCGGACGGCTCGGTGGCTGGTGCGTGGGTGCCGGGTTGCGCGTCGTACAGGGGAGCACCGGCGCCTGCGCAGTACTACACGTTCACGTTGGACTCCGAGTCGCAGGTGACGATAGAACTGCAATCAAGCAGCGGCTCCAATCTGTATGTGCGCAACGGCTACGCGCTGTCTGGCGGGTGGATCGCTCACGACTACGGCTTCAAGCGCAACTCACGGGTCAGTCGCACGTTGCCTGCGGGGGTGTACACGATCGAGGCGACGACGTACCTAGCCGAGCGCAGCACAGGCTCGTTCACGCTTCAGGTCGCCGGCTTGGACGGCGTTTCGGTGCCTGAGGCCATCGAGTCGGGGCGCCGGTGGGCGCCGGTGTGGGACTCGCTGCTGGAAGCCGCTGTGGTCAACCGCAGCTACACCGCTACCAACCGCACCCGCCCGTACAAGGATGAGAGCGGCGATCTGGGGCATCTTTCTGCTTATGAGGTCTACGGCACGATGGCCGAGTTCGGCTTCGGCGGTCGGGGCACGCTGAACGTGGTGTCGGGCGGCAAGACGTTTCCTGTGCCGGGGCTGGTGCAGTGGTCGACGCTGGCGGAGGAGGGCAGCCATCCCGCGGTCGTCGTTGCGTGCGCCGTCGATCTTTGGGGCCGGCGGAACGCTCGGTCCAACACGAGCCTTGAGGGTCCGAGTCTGTGGGTGTGCGCGCCGCTCGGCGGCATCGTGGAGGCGAAGTTGGGTGACCGTTACTTCATCTCCAACGGCACTCCGTCGAGTCCGGCGACGGCTCTGGTGTCGGGCGTGGCTGCGCTGGTGCGAAGCATCGACGCCAACCTGTCATGGCGCGACGTGAAGCTGATATTGGCCGCGTCCGCGCAGCACAACGACCCCGACGACGCGGGCTGGCAGCACGGCGCCGCGGTCTATGGTGCGGCCCAGCAGAGCTACCGGTATCACCACAGCTACGGGTTCGGTGTGGTGGACGCGGGCGCCGCGGTGCTGTTGGCACGGAACTGGCGGTATCTGCCTGAGTACCGCAGCGAGCACATATCGGCGCCGACGCTGTCATCGGCGCTGACGTTCCCTGACGACGGCAGCACCGTGACGGCCGACCTCGATGTTGATCCTGAGATCGACTTCATCGAGTACGTCGAAGCCCATCTCGTGTTGGACGCGCCGTGGTTCCGCGACCTCGAAGTGGAGCTGGAATCCCCCTCGGGCACCGTGTCGAGGCTGTCGGTGCCGGTCGGCGATGTCAGGGGCGCCCGGTATGCGGGATACGACTGCAAGCAGGCGTCGGAGTGCGGAATCTCTGGCAGCTTCCGGTTCGGCACCTCTGTCCATCTGGGCGAGGACCCCGCCGGCACCTGGACGCTGCGGCTGGCCGACCGGCGGCCCAACGGCGGCACCAACACGCTGGAGTCGTGGTCGCTGCGGTTCTTCGGCCACAAATCGTCGGACCCGACCCCGAACCTCACCCCCTCGCCCACCTTCGAGCCTTGGCCCCAGGTATCGATAACCGCAGGCCCCGACATCGACGAAGGCGACAACGCCACCTTCACCGTGATCGCCGACCCGGTGCCGTCGGAGGCGTTGGACGTGACGCTGGCGGTCACTGCGGCGGGCGATTTCGGTGTTTCGCCGGGTTCGCGTCAGGTGACGGTCCCCACGACCGGTACCGTCACGCTCACTGTGGCGACGACCGGCGACTCGGCTGACGAGGCTGACGGGTCGGTGACGGCGACGGTCGTCAGCGGTTCGGGGTATTCGGTGTCGCAGTCGGCGGGTTCGGCGTCGGTTGCGGTGGCTGATGACGATGATGCGCCGTGTGACACTGCGGATGCCAGAGCGCGGGCTCGTGCTGCGTTCGTGTGGCACACCGACAACGACGGCGGCAACGAGGTTTGGTTCTGGCAGATCTTGGCCTATCTGGGCGCGGATCCGATGCCCGCGCCGCCGGACGGCGGTGTTCTGGCCTCGACCACTCCTGAGGCGGTGAGAGCGTTCAGCGACGGCAAGACATGGCCCGGTTGGGTGCCCATCAACGCGGCCATGAGCTGCCACACCCCGCCGCCTGTGGTGAGCATCGCGGCGGGTGCTGATGTCGGCGAGGGCGGCGATGCGACTTTCACGGTGACCGCCGACCCGGCGCCGTCGGCCGCTTTGGACGTGACGGTGGGGGTCGCCCAGACCGGTGATTTCGGCGTGCCGTCGGGGTCGCACACGGTCACGGTTCCGGTGTCGGGCAGCGCCACGTTCGCCGTGGCCACGACCGATGACTCCGCAGACGAGGTCGACGGGTCGGTCACCGCGACGGTCGCCGCTGGCTCCGGCTACACGGTGTCCGCGGCTGCGGGCGCGGCTGCGGTTGCGGTGGCTGATGACGATGATGCGGTGCGGGTGGCCGATCGGTGTGTGGGGGCGCTGTCGGGCGACGGGAGCGTGAGCGGGGTGTGGGCTGCGGGCTGCGGTTCGTCGGCGCGTGCTGGCCGCCTTGCGCGGTTCCTTTCGTTCTCGTTGGACAGCCCGAGCCGGGTGACGGTCGATCTGAAGTCGTCGGCGGACACGTATCTGTATCTGCGCCGCGGTGTGGGCCAGAGGTCGGGTGCTGCGGTGGCGTCCGACGACGACGGCGGCGCCGGGTACAACTCGCGGATCAGCCGACATCTCGGGGCGGGCGGTTACACGATCGAGGCGACGACGTATCACTCGTCGACGGGGGGGTCGTTCACGCTGAGGGTGGACGGCATCGGGACCCAGTCCGTGGTGCCCCCGGATCCTGTGGTGAGCATCGCTGCCAGCGCCGACGTGACTGAGGGCAGTGATGCGACGTTCACGGTGACCGCCGACCCGGCGCCGTCGGAGGCGTTGGACGTGACCGTGGCGGTCACAGCGGCGGGCGACTTCGGCGTCTCGCCGGGATCGCACACCGTAACGGTTCCCTCGTCGGGCAGCGCCACCCTCACCGTCGCCACAGTCGGCGACTCGGTCGACGAACCCGACGGGTCGGTGACTGCGACGCTCAGCGCCGGGACGGGCTACACGGTCTCGACCACAGCCGGCACGGCGTCGGTTGCGGTGGCCGATGACGACGACCCGCCTGCGGTGACGCCTGAGGTCAGCATCGCAGCAGGCAGCACGATCACCGAGGGCAGCGACGCGACGTTCACAGTCACCGCTGACCCGGCGCCGTCAGCAGTGCTGACAGCGACCGTGACCGTGACCCAGACAGGCGATTACGGCGCAGCGACCGGCACGCGTCAGGTGACCATACCGACATCGGGCACCGCCACCCTGACCGTCGCCACGACCGACGACAGCACCGACGAGACCGACGGGTC
>JAJEEO010000016.1 GCA_022820925.1 Acidimicrobiia bacterium
GATCCCGAGGCGAACGTCGTCGATCAGGTCATGACGCTGCTGCTGCATGTCACCGAGCACCACGAAGCGGATCGCCGGCTCGCTCGCTCCTTCTTCAAGGAGCTTCCGTTCGTCAGCGAATCCGGGCTCGCAGACGCCAACACCTTGGTCGATTGGTTTCTCGCCCGGCTCGCCGAGCTGTTGGACGTCGCGAGCGCGAACGGCGACCTCGATCCCGACGTGCCGAAGGGCCGGCTGGCGCTCAACATCTACGCGCAATGGCAGCTGCTCATGCGCCGGCTCGTCACCGACAGGTGGTCCTATGCCGAGATGGCCGCCGAGCTCGACCAGTGCGTGCGAGTCGCGCTGTGGGGGTTGACTCCGAAGAACTGACCGCTCAGCCGGCAACGGCCACCGGGCCGACCGCATCCAGCCAGCGCCGCATCAGCGCCACGATCTCGTCCGGCGAATCCCCGCCGGCGAAGACCTTGAGGTGCGTCACGCCGAGATCGCGGTATGCCTCGGCCAGGTCGACCCATTCGGCCGGGTCGCCGTCAGGCCGGGTGCGGATGGCGCACTCGATGCCCAGCTCGGCCGGGTCGCGCCCGGCGTCGCGCGCGTAGCCCCTGACCCGCCCGAGGATCGGCTCGAGATCGGCCGGCGGGAACTGCGGCATCCAGCCGTCGGCCATGCGGCCGATGCGCTCGAGCACGCGCTCGCTCACGAACCCGAAGAACGAGCCCATCCAGATCGGGATCGGCCGCTGGACCGGCATCGGATTCAACCCGACCCGGTCGAGCTGGTGCCACTCGCCGTCGTAGCTCACATGCTCGTCGGTCCAGTAGCTGCGCAAGATCTCGACCTGCTCCTCGATGCGCCGCCCGCGGTTGGTGAACTCCTCGTTGAGCGCCTCGTATTCCATCCAGTTGCGGCCGATGCCCACGCCGAGCCGCAGCCGGCCGCCTGAGAGCAGGTCCAGCTCGGCGCACTGCTTGGCCACGAGTGTCGTCTGGCGCTGGGGCAGCAGCAGTACGCCGGTCGCGAGCTCGACCCGCTCAGTCACCGCCGCGATGAAGCTCAGGAATACCAGCGGTTCGTGGACCCCGGTCGCCGAGGTGTGGACCCGCTGCCCTTCGGCCCGGTCCGGATGGCCGCCGATCACGTGGTCGTTGGTGGAGATGCCGTCGAAGCCAGCGGCTTCGAGTTCCTGGACCAGCCCTCGGATGACGGGCCAGTCGAGGCCCATGTTGACGTTGCCGAACGCTGCGCCGAATTTCATGGCAACAGTCTCGCGGGGCCGCTCAGCCGACGGACCAGTCCGGCCACGGGAGCCGCTCGGTGCCCTGGGGCGGCTGGAGGATCCGCGACACCATCTTGACGGCCTCGTCCTTGTCGTAGAACTGGTAGTTCAGGCCCTTCATCCGCTGGGTGTCGCCGAAGAAGAACCGCTCGTAGAGCTCCTGGCGGCCGCCCCAGCCGGTCCCGCAGATGTCCCACGCCATCCGGAACAGCGCGACCTTGTCCTTGCCCTCCTGGCTGACCCCCTGGTAGTAGCGGTCGATGGCCAGCTCGGCCATCTCCAAAGTGGCCTCCTGGGGCAGCGACACATAGCCCCCGCCGCCGAGCTGGATGATGTGGTCGATGATGCGGGGGTACACCTCGGGATACAGCCGCAGCGCCGCCTGGATGGCGCTCTCGTTGGCGTAGTACAGGCCGTTGGCGGGATTCAGCTCGGCGCCCTCGACGGCCGCAATGGCGAGCGACTCCATGGTGTGCAGCCACATGAGGATGTCGCCGAGGCGGTCCTGCACGTTCACGAACTGCGAGATCTGCGACGACTCGGCCATCAGGTGCGCCAGGCCAAACAGGAAGCGCGTCTTGGCCACGTTCTTCACCACGACGTGATGGCCCAGCGACTGGAAGAACTTCATGCCGGGAATCGACAGGTTGTGCGGCTCGATGTCGTTGCAGATGAACACGTCCTCCCACGGGATGAACGCTTCCTCCCAGATGGCGAGCGCGTCCATCTCCTCGAAACGACCTGTCAGCGGGCGGTCGTAGTGAGACCGCTCGGGATCGAGCTTGTCCCGGCACATCCACTTGAGATTGGGGTGGTTGACCTTGCAGGTGAAGCCGAGCGCGTAGATCTCGTCGCCGTTGCCTTCGAGGCCGAGGGGTGCGCCGAAGCTCAGGTTCTCCTCGCAGAACGGGGCGAGCGTGCCGACCATGCGTGCCCCGGTCACGATGACCCCGTCGCCGTTGGAGTCGACGATGCCGGCGTTGACGAATTTCTCCTGCTCCGCAAACGGCGTGAACCGGTCGGTCATCGGGTTCACGAACGTGTGGGTCATGCAGATGTCGTTGCGCCGGCAGTGCAGGTAGGTCTCATAGGCGTTGCGGGCGAACCGCTCGTCGTTCATCCCCCAGATGTGGCCGGTGTTGCCCAGCGCCATCATGCAGGCGTTCATGTAATCCGGTGCCCGGCCCATCAGCCCGCCGGTCACCTCCGCCCACACGCCAAAGGCCGCTGCCCGCCGGCGCAGGTCGTCGATCGAGCGCGGCTCGATGAACGACAAGTGCGCGCGATCTCCGTCGGGGGTCTCGTAGGTGACCGTGTCCTCGAGTTCGGGAATGTTCTGCATGTCGTAGTACTGCGCCACGGTGAGCGCTGTCGTGCGCAGGCCCGGTTCGGTCGATGCGTCGGTGACGAGGTGCCCGTCGTAATAGACCCGCCGCCCGTCAGCCAACGTCGAGAGGTACTCCTCGCCGGTCTTCATCCCCATGTCTGCCCCCGTGATGCATCAGCGGCGATGCCGCCGGCGGCCGTCGCCTATGAATTCGCAGCGGCGTCACGAAGAACTGACTCTACTCAGTTTTCTGGGACCGAGTGGATGCGGGGAGGTTGGCGCCGCCGTCGCTGTGTATGAACCGGCCGGTCATGCCGCGGGATGCCGCTGAGGCCAGGAACACGTAGCACTCGGCGTGGTCGGCCGGGCCGAGCGCGACGCCGAGGCGGCTGCGCCGCCGGATCGACTCGGCACGGTCCGGCTCGGATCCCAGCGACCGATCGTGCAGGCCCAGCGAGCGCAGGCCCCGCAGGTCGGTGCTGTGGGTGCCGCCGGGCGCGACGCCGTTGACCCGGATCGCGGGTGCCAGCTCGTGGGCCAGCGACTCCACGCAGCCCCGCACCGCGAACTTGCTGGCCACATAGAGGATCCCGCCGCGGCCCGGCATGAAGCTGCTGGTGGAGCCGGTCAGGATGACCGACCCCTGGGCTTCCCGCAGGGGCTCGATCGCTGCACGGACGGCCAGCAGCATGGAGCGCACGTTGACGTTCATGACCTCGGCAAACGCGTCGTCGAGCGCTTCTCGGGGCAGCTCGCCGAGCCTGAGGTAGAAGTCGAACAGCCCGACGCAGCTCACCAGCGTGTCGATGCCCCCGAATGCGTCCACCATTGCGGCGACGGCGGCGTCGTTGTCGTCCGCGCTGGTGGCATCGCCGCAGATCACCGGTCCGGCCGATGGCGCGGCCAGCGACTCGCACTTGTGCGGGTCGATCTCGAGCGAGCCGACCCTGGCACCCTCGGCCAGGAAGGCATCGTGCACGCCTCGGCCGATGCCAGATCCCGCCCCGATGATGAGCGCCCGGTTGCCGGCCAGCCTGCTCATCGCGGGGCCCTCACGAAGACGTCGCCCGACAGCTTCACAGGAAGATCGCCAGATTCTGGGTGCGCAGGACCGACTCGTCGATCTCGATGTCGCGTTGGCGCAGGCGCAGGCCCTCCTCCGTCGGTATCAGCACGTCGGTCCGCCCCGCCGACAGCAGGCTCGGGGCGGTGCGGTCGCCCCGCGATCGGTACAGCAGCACCGCCGACTCCGCGATCAGCTCGTCGCCGGCACCCTCGAAGGTCCGCACATTGGAGACGTGATGGCGAATACGGCTCTGGGGGTCCTCGGTCCACGCGTAGTCGGTCTGGAATCGCTGCACCCGCTTGCGCAGCGAGTACAAATCCTCGTCGAAGTGGTGCATGGTCTGCACGTCGGTCTCGTCGGCGGCCTTGACGGCGGTGACCCGCACTGGCATGCGGTAGCGGATCCGGGGGTCCATCAGCCCCAGCCATGCCTCGAAGTCGGACGTGTCGAGCAGGTGCGCCTCTTCGGTCAGAAACTGTGCGGCCATCTGGTGCCGCTCGTCGGTGTAGGGCAGCGGCGCCGCAGACCGCGCCGAGCTCACGCCTGCCGCTCCCCCATGCCGAACGCCATCGGCTCGCGTGCCGGCGCAGGCTGTGACACCAAGTCGGCCCACATCGAGAACCAGTGGCGCTGGTTGTGCTCGCCGAAGCCCTGGTAGGCCGTGCCCGGGCCGCCGAAGCCCCTGAACTGGTCGACGATCGGATCGCCGTCGAGCGTCAGTCCCATGCGGTTGTTGAGCAGCAGGTTCCGCGCCATCGAGCCCCGTGCCATCGTCGTGATCGACACCCAGTTCTCGACATCGTCCTGCTCGAACATGCCCGATGAGCCGAAGCACATCAGGTACGCCTTGTACGACGCTGCCTTGTAGTCGTCAGGCGCGTCGGCCGCCACGCAGAACCACGAATACACCTCAGTCTCGCCCGGCCCGACGGGCTGCCACAGCCGCACGGAGATGAACGGCGTGATCCGCCCCTCGGCGTCGGTCTGGGGCCAGTTGTGCACGAAGCTCAGGTTCGGGAACAGCGTGGAGGCGGACGGCATGAATCCCGGCTCGTCGACGAGCGCTCGCTGCGCGGGGCTCAGCGCGGCGGCCATCCGGTCGATCATCTCCTCGGGATAGCCGACGTAGGCCAGCCCCGATCTGAACTCGCTTCCGGGCGGCAGCTTGTAGGTGGTGCCGCCGCCGGGGCCGGCATGCCACAGCACGCCTTCCTTGCGCTTGTACGGCTTCGGCTCGCCGAACAGCTCGATGTCCACGACGCTCGCGTGGGTGTGGGGCGTGTGGTAGCTGTCGCCCATGAAGTTCTCGGCGCCGATCTTCCAGTTGGCCTCGACACGCCAGCGCTGCGGCCCGCGGAACTCCATGCCTGCCGCACTCTGGCCGGTGTAGAAGTCGAGATAGAACGCGTAGTCGCCCAGCCAGGTCTCGAAGTGGGGAGCGTCGGGGTCGAGGCTGGCGAAGATCATCCCGTTGCGGATCGCGACCGAGGGCGCCCGCAGCAGCGCCTGGCCTTCCTTGATGAAGCCGGCCTCGCCGCCGTAGGCATCTGCGTGGAAGGGCAGCCCGGCGAGCTGGCCGTCGTTCTTGTAAGTCCAGGCGTGGTACGGGCAGCGGAACGTACGGGCACTGCCGCGCTCGGCCCGGCATACCTGCATGCCCCGGTGGACGCACATGTTGAACATCACGTGTATCTGACCGTCGCTGTCGCGGGTCACCAGGAACGAGTCGTCCCCGATGTTGCGCACGACATAGTCGTCGGGCTGCGCAATCTCGGACTCGTGGGCCAGGAAGTTCCACGACCTGCCGAACAGCCGGGTGCGCTCCAGCTCGTGCACCTGGGCGTCGTTGTACAGAAAGGCGGGGATGAGGCCTTGGCGCACGGCGCCGGTGATGTCGGCGATGCCGTTGGGCTCGGCGGCTGCCATAACGTCTCCTCCCCTGCCAGTGCCCTATTCCAGCCCATGCCCGTCGTGCTCGAGTGCAGCCACATGGTGCCCCCACAGGGTCTCACGGTTGAACGCGCTGCCGAGGTCCGGCAACTCGGCCAGATCGGCGTCGGGAATGGCTTCGGGGGTCGCTCCCGCGGCGCGCACCCGCAGGTGGATGCGTGCCAGCGTGTCGAGCTGCAGCGACCGCAGCACGGCATCGGCGACGTCTTCGCCAGTGGTCACGACGCCATGGCCCCGCAGCACGAGCGCTGGGGCATCGCCCAGCGAGGCCACCATCTCGGCGGCAAGCACGTCATTGCGGATGAGGACCGAACGGGGGTGGACGGGTATGCCTGCGGCGGCAAGGCGAGCGGCCGGGATGTCGTAGGCACCGAAGATCGGCTCGAGCTCGATGCCGGCGAGGCTGGCCACCACGACGTCAGGTGGGTGGGCGTGGACCACGCAGGTCACATCCGGCCGGGCCGCGAGCACCGAGGTGTGGATCGGCAGTTCGCCCGGCACGACGTAGTCCCCCGCCGGATCGTCGGTGATCTCGCCGGAGCCGAGTTCGACCTCGCGCACATCGTCAGGCGTCGTGAACCGCAGCCCTGCCTCGTGCGGCCCGCGGCACCGCACCAGCGCCCGACCGCCGTCGATCCGCAGGCTGATGTGCCCCAGGATGTTCTCGACCAGCCCGCGATGCGCCATCACCCGGCACCCGACTGCAATCTCGCGTCGCAGCCCATCCAGGCCATCGCTCATGCGTCGAAGCTATATCCCTGCTGCATCGGCAGAACCCGGGACGTCAGCCTCGGTTGATGACCTCGTCTCGGTTGCCGATGTAGTTGCCCGCTCGAACCTCGTAGCGAGCGGATGCGGCGTCGTAGGCGACGAAGGGCGGGTCGTCACCGGCCGCCAACTGCTTGAGGCACTCGCGGAACCTGCGCCGGAACATCACCACTCCCCGATCAGAGCTGGCCAAGTGCTCCTCTGAATGCAGGGTGACCGGCCCCTGGCTCACCATGGCCTCGTAGTCGCCGGGCATCTGCTGGTGCTCGGCCTCGGTCAGGTCCTCCCATCGCTTGCCTCCGTAGGAAGCGCGCCTCGACGGGGCGCCGATAGGGCGTGTGAGGATCGTGAAGATCTTCGTCTCGGTGCGGGAGATCGGCAGCGTCCATGCGACGCTGGTGGCCTGGCCCTCGTGCTCGACGAACGGGCTCGCCACGATGCGCACGTTGGGCATCAGCACTTCGGTGACGCGGTGGAAGAAGCGGCCGTCGTCGAGCTCCCGATCCTGATGCGACTTGACGCCGTGCGGTGTGAAGTGCCAGCTCACGTCGGGCAGTGACTGCATCTCAGCTACGAACTGGTTGCCCGAGAAGCCCGCATGCAGCACGTACACGTGGAACGGGTCCATGACGTTCTCATGAGTCTGGAACCAGTTGCACGGCGTCGGGTCGCCGTGCAACCCAATGTTGTTGTCGTCGGCGACAACCTCCCAGCCCTCGGCGACGTCCTCAAGAATGTCGTAGGTCGGGAACGCCGGCTTTCGCTCCGGCGGCCCCATGTAGACGAAGAGCATCCCGTGGTAGTCCACGAGCGGGTACCACGGCTGGCGGTAGCGCTCGAGGTGCTGCCCGCCGCCGGGCTCGCACGGCATGTCCAGCGTGTGGCCCTCGACATCGAAGAGCCAGCCGTGGTAGCAGCACCGGATGCCGCGCTCTTCGACCTTGCCGTAGTACAGCGACGTGCCCCGGTGGCAGCAGCGGTCGTGGACCAGTCCCGGCCGGCCGCCGCCATCGCGGAACAGGATGAGATCTTCCCCCAGGATTCGCACTGCCTTCGGGACGTCGGTGGCGTCGGCCGCGAGCGCGAACGGATGCCAGTAGCGGCGGAGCAGCTCGCCGGCGGGCGTGCCGCGCTCCACCTCGACGAGGTCCAGCGCGACGTCGGGCTCGGGCAGTTCGTACCCCGTGCCCACGTCGATGTTCACCGGTTGCTCGCTCAGTTGACCCATCCGGCACCCCGCCCCCGTTTGTACCATCCGTGCGCCTGCTGACATTTGAGCACGGCGCCTGCTGACAGGACGGATTCGAGATGAGCGAAAGCGATGGCGCGGGCGCGACGGGGCCGCTGGCGGGAGTCCGGGTGCTGGACCTGTCGTCGGTGCTCATGGGGCCGGCAGCGACGCGCACGCTCGGCGACTTCGGCGCTGACGTCATCTTGGTCGAATCGGCCGCTGGCGACCGGAATCGGAGCATGGGCTCAGGCCCGGTGGACGGGTTCTCGGGCGTCTCGCTCAACCTGCTGCGCAACAAGCGCAGCATTTCCCTGGATCTCAAGCACGAACGCGGTCGCCAGGCGTTTCTCGACATCGTCGCCACGTGCGACGTGATGATCACGAACCTGCGCCCAGGCCCGCTGCGCCGCCTCAGGTTGCACTACGAGGCCGTGCAGGAAGTTCGCCCCGACATCGTGTTCTGCCGGGCACACGGCTACCCGTCTGCCAGCGAGCAGGCTGATGCGCCCGCATACGACGACATCATCCAGTCCGCCAGCGGCATCGGCGACCTGTTCCGCCGCATGGGCGCCGAGCCGATGCTGCTGCCCAGCCTCGTCGCCGACAAGTTCTGCGGGCTGACGATCGCCAACTCGGTGACCGCGGCGCTGTACCACCGGGCACAGACCGGCCGGGGCCAGTGCATCGAGATCCCGATGATCGATGTGATGCGCGCTTTCGTGCTCGCCGAGCACGGCGCGGGCGCCATCTCCGAGCCGCCTGTGGCGAGCGCCGGGTATGCCCGCATCCTCACGCCCGAGCGCAAGCCCCAACGGACCGCGGATGGGTGGATCAACATCCTCCCCTACGACCAGGAGCACTACGTCGCGCTGTTCGAGGCCGGGGGGCGGCACGATCTCGCCGCCGATGAACGCTTCGCGACGCCCATCGAGCGCGTCACCCACAGCGACAGCCTGTACCGCGACGTCGCGTCAGTGCTGGGCCAGCGCACGACGGCCGAGTGGCTGGAGCTGTGCGAAGAAAACGGCATCCCCGCAACCGAGGCGGCGACGCTCGACGAACTCGTGTCGCAACTCCCAATCGACGAGCATCCGGTTGCGGGCCCGTACCGGGTCATCCCACCACCCGAGCAGTTCTCCGCGACACCGCCCAGCGTCCGGCGAGCCGCCCCGAAGATCGGCGAGCACGGCCGGCAGGTACTGAGCGAGATCGGCTACGACGCCGCGGCCATCGACGGCCTCATCAGCGACGGCGTGCTGACAACGCCTTGAAATACATCGAAATTCAGGCAAGTGCGCAGCGGAACATGACTACGGTCGCGAAAGGGCCAGCCCCCCGGTTGCTACCCAAGTGGGTTGCTCTGCCAACTCCGGGGTGGCTGGCCTCTGAATCTCAGCGTAACAGCCCGATGCAGGCGCCCGACCTAGCATCCGCCCAGGGGTCGGGCGGGAATCGCACGACAGCGAGGGGGCGACGATGCGGTTTGACGGCAAGCGGGTGATCGTGACCGGCGGGGCTTCGGGCTTCGGTCGGGCGATCAGCGAGGGATTCGCCGAGCGCGGTGCGCGGGTGATGGTCACCGACATCGACGCCGAGGGTGCCGCCACGGTGGCCAAGGGCCTCGAGGGCGCCGAGTCGTTCCGCCTCGACGTCACCGAGGAAGCGCCTCACGTCGAGCTGGCGCAGCTCATGGTGGACACGTGGGGCGGCATCGACATCGTCGCCGCCAACGCGGGTTTCGCCCACCGGATGGGCTCCACATCGGACATCCCAACCGAAGAGTTCGACCTCATGTGGGCGGTCAACACCCGCAGCGTCTACTTCGCCGCCAAGCACTTCACGCCGTACATGCCGCCAGGCAGCACGATCGTGAGCACGGCCTCGATCGGCGGCAAGCGGCCCCGGCCCGGCCTGACGCCGTACAACACCTCGAAAGCGGCCACGATCATGCTGACCCGGGGTCTGGCCGAAGAGTTCGCACCCGACATCCGCATCAACTGCGTCGCGCCCGTGGCCTCGGAGACCCGCTTCTTCGAGCGAGCGACCGGCTTGGACACGATGACCGACGAGATGAGAGCAGGCGTCGTCGAGGGCATCCCCATGGGCCGGATGTCGGATCCCGTCGATATCGCCAACGCCGTGATGTACCTGGCGTCCGACGAGGCTGGCTTCCTCACCGGCGTCTGCCTCGATGTCGACGGGGGCCGCAGCATCAGCTAGCCGCAGGCGGCCCATCGGGCGATGACCGGGTTTCGGTAGGGTCCCGACGGTGAAGTTCGCAGCGTTTCTCGCACCGCATCATCTGCCTGGGGAGAGCCCGGCGCTGCAGCTGCAGCGTGATCTCGACTTGGTCACCCACCTCGACCGGCTGGGCTACGACGAGTTCTGGTGCGGCGAGCATCACTCGACCGGCTGGGAGACGATCGGCTCGCCCGAGATGTTCCTGGCTGCTGCGGCGGTGCGCACCGGCCGCATCAAGCTGGGCACCGGGGTGACCTCGATCCCCTACCACCATCCGTTCATGGTCGCCCAGCGCATCGTCCAGCTCGACCAGATGAGCTTCGGGCGGGCGATGCTCGGCACGGGGCCCGGTGCACTGCCATCGGACGCCCACACCCTGGGCATCGACCCGATGCTGCTGCGGGACCGCCAAGACGAGGCGATCCCGGTCATCCAGCGCCTGCTCGCGGGCGGCGAGCGCTTCACCTACGAGTGCGACTGGTTCTCGCTGTACGACGCGAAGCTGCAGATTCTGCCCTATCAGCACAAGATCCCGATGGTGACGGCGTCGATGATCAGCCCGTCGGGCATGACGCTCGCCGGCAAGTACGGCATGGGCGTGCTGTCGATCGGTTCTATGTCAACCGAAGGCCTGGCATCGCTGCCGCTGCAGTGGAGCTTCGCCGAGGAGGCTGCCGCCAAGCACGACCGTGTCGTAGACCGGGCCGACTGGCGGGTGATGTTCAACTTCCATGTGGCACTCACCCGCGACCAGGCCCGGCGTGACGTCGAGCACGGGCTGCTTCGCTGGCACAACGACTACAACGTCGCGACGCTCCAGCGACCGGGGCTGGAGCCGCTGGCCTCGACAGCCGAGGCCATCGACTTCTACGCCGACCCCGACTCCGCAGCCGGCGTCATCGGCACGCCCGACGACCTCATCGAGAACATCCTGCGGATGCAGGAGATCACCGGCGGGTTCGGCGTGATGATGGGCTTCGTCAACGACTGGGCCGAGCCCGAGGCCATGTTCCGCAGCTGGGACCTGGTGGCGCGCCACGTCATGCCGGCGGTCAACGGGCAGCTCGCCTCGATGCAGGAGTCCAACGAGTTCGTGATCGAGAACCGGGAGTACTTCGACCGGGCCGGCAAGGCGATCCTGGCGAAGATCTTCGAGAACGAGCGGGCCGCCGCGGCGCTGAAAGGCGTCGGCACGCCCAAGTCAGGCTTCACGCCCAATGTCGGCGCAGCAGCCGAAGCCGACTGAGCACATCATGCTGCCGACGATCCGCCACAGACAATTTGGCGGGCACGTCTAGGGTGCGGAGATCTTCACTCCTGGCAATCCTGAGCGGCTGAGATCCGCTATCGGAGTCACCGCCCCGGTGCTGCAATCGGGCATGGGCGGGGTGGCCGGCCCCGAGCTGGTCGCTGCCGTCTGCAACGCCGGCGGGCTCGGCATCCTGGCTGCGCTCAACTTGCGGCCCGATGCTGTGCGGGACGCCATCCGGCGGGTGCGAGAACTGACCGACCGGCCCTTCGGAGTCAATATCTGGCTCCATGACGACGTGCGCCACCCTCCCGATGTCAGCGATCACGCTGACCTCGTCCGCTCGGTGCAGAGCGTCTTCAACGAGCTGCGTCCCCGCTTCGAGCTGCCCGCCACGCTGGAGGCGCCCCGGCCGATGCCCGACCTGGTCGACCCAGCGCTCGAAGTGATGATCGATGAGCGGATTCCGGTGTTCTCGGCGGGTCTCGGCATCCCGGAGCCCGATCTGGTGGAGCGGTTTCACAGCGTCGACGCCAAGGTCGTGACGATGGTGGCCACGACCGCCGATGCTCGCAGCGCCGTGGACTGCGGCAGCGACGTCGTGATCGCTCAAGGCCTCGAAGCCGGCGGGCACCGCAGCCACGGTCGCAAGCTGACTGCTGGGGAGGCCGCCGGGACCGGCACGTTCACGCTCGTCCCCCAGGTCATCGAGGCGATCGGCGACCGAGTTCCGGTGGTGGCGGCGGGCGGCATCGTGGACGGACGGGGTCTGTCGGCGGCGATGATGCTCGGCGCATCGGGGGTGCTCATGGGCACACGCTTCGTGGCCACGGCCGAGTCACAGGCCAGCCGCCTGTGGAAGGACCGGCTCACGTCAGGGGCGGGGACGACGGTGCTGACCGATGGGTTCACCGGCCAGTGGGCCCGGGTGCTGCGGTCGGAGTTCACCGACCATTGGGCCGCCCACGGCGGGCAGCCGTTGCCCGGCCTGCTGCAGGCCGCGGCACGCGCCGACTTGCAGCGGGCCGCGGTGGCCGCCGACGACGACCAGATGCAGCCGCTCTACGCCGGCGCCGGATTCGACCTGCTGAGCGATCTGCCGAGCGCAGGCGAGGTCGTCACCAGAGTCGTCCGAGAGTCCCGGGAGCTGCTCGGTCGAGACTGACGGCCGCCACGTCTGCAGCAGGGTCTGCAACTAGGACTGGAGCGCCTGCCAGACCTTCTCGGGTGTCAGCGGCAGATCCAGATGCTCGACGCCGAGCGGTGCCAGCGCATCGAGCACCGCACTGTGGATGGCAGGCGTGGCGACCACCGTCCCGGATTCGCCGATGCCCTTCACGCCTAGCGGGTTGAGCGGGGATGGCGTCTCGGTCTCGTGGGACTCGAAGAAGGGCAGTTCCGCCGCGGAGGGCATGAGGTAGTCGGCCAGCCCGACGGTCATCGGAACGCCGTCCTGGTCGTACTGCATCTCCTCGTACAGAGCAGCGCCGACCGCCAGGGAGAGACCGCCGTGCACCTGGCCATGCGCCAGCACTGGCTGCAGGATCACCCCGGCGTCGTCCACGCTCACCAGCCGGCGCAGCTGGACCTCCCCGGTCGCGGTGTCGATCTCCACCGCCGCGACACAGGCCCCGAACGAGAACGCCCCGGCACCGCCCTCGGGCCTGAAGTGATGATGGGTGCTGAGCTCCCCGTGCTTGGCAAGGTCGGCCCAGCCCAGCGAGCGGGCGGGCGTCCCCACCACGTGGAACGACCCCCGGTCGATGTCGAGCGTGATGTCGTCGGGGTCGGCTTCGAGCAGTTCGGCAGCACGCTCGCGCGCAGCAGCCACAAGATCCACCGCCGCCCCGTACGCCGCCGCGCTGCCGAGCTGCGCCGAACGCGACCCGATCGTGCCGCCGCCGATCGGCGATCGGTCGGTGTCGTCGTGCGAGATCGTGATCTGGTCGACGTCGAGGCCGAGCTGTGCGGCCACGACCGGCGCGAACGTGGTCTCGTGGCCCTGTCCGTGCGGCGACGTTCCCACCACGACATCCACCGTGCCATCTTCAGCAAGAAAGGCAGTCGCCCGCTCGCCCTCGCCGCCGCCGGTGATCTCGGTGGTGCAGCTCACCCCGATGCCCAGCAGCATCTCGTTGTCGCCGCTCGCCCGCCGGGCTGACTGCTCAGCCCGCAGCCCTTCGTAGTCGGCCGACTCCGCGGCCAGCCGAAGCGCCGCGGGATAGTCGCCGCTGTCGTAGGTGGACCCGACCGCGGTGCGGTACGGGAACCGGTCAGGCGGCACCAGGTTGGCGAACCGGACGTCGAGCGGATCGCGGCCGATCAGGCCCGCGAACCGGTCGACTGCTCGCTCGATCGAACATGCCGCCTCGGGCCTGCCGGCTCCCCGAAACGCCACCGTGGGAGTGGTGTTGGTGACCACCGACGTGCCGCGCAGCGTTGCATGCGCGATGTCATAGACGCCGGTGCCGCTGTTGCGGAGATTGCCGGTGACGTTGGTGCCCATGGCTGGGTACGCGCCGCTGTCCTGCAACGCGTCCACCGAGTAGGCCACGATCGTGCCGTCGCGCATGCCGCCGATGCGGACCCGGTGGCGCGAGGCACGCCCGTGCCCCATCGCCAGCGAGGCCTCTGAGCGGGTCTGCGCCCAGCGGATCGGCCGACCGAGCTCGCGTGCCGCCCAGGCCACGACGACGTCCTCTGGGTAGCAGCCCCATCCGCCCTTGGATCCGAAGCCGCCGCCGACATCGGGCGAGATCGCACGCACGGTGCCGGGCTCGAGACCGAGCAGCGTCTCGATGACGTGCTTGGCGCCTGCGGGTCGCTGCGAGCAGACCCACGCAGTGCAGCGGCCGTCGGAACCCCAGGCCGACGCGCCTGCGAGCGGCTCGATCGCATGCGGCCCCAGCCGCGGATGCCGGATGTCGAACTCCGCAGTGACGTCGCAGCCGTCCCAGACGTCATCGGGCAGCGGATCGAGCTCCCAGGCCAGGGCAACATTGGTGCCGGCGTGCTCGTGCAACAGCACGTCGCCGGCGAGGCTGGCATCGAGATCGACCAGCGGCGGCAGCGGCTCGTAATCGACTACGACCAGTTCTGCGGCATCGACGGCTTGGGCACGCGTCCCGGCGATCACGAGCGCAATGGGCTCGCCGACGAAGCGGACGGTGTCATATGCCATGAGCGGCCGCCACAGGTCGCCGTTCATCGATGGCAGCCGCGGCGGCAGCGGCCAGCCGTCCACCTCGGGACCCAAGTACACCGCGATCACCCCGTCCGCCTCGCGTGCGCCGGTCACATCGACCGATGCAAGCCGGGCGTGGGGTTCGATCGAGCGCACGAACACCGCTTGCGCTGCGCCGGCCAGTTCGGGGATGTCGAGCCCGTCGATATAGGTGCTGTCGCCTCGCAGGAGCGGCTCGTCTTCGCGCCGCCCACGGAATCCTTCAGTAGCCACGGCAGCAACGTAGCCCGCGGCGTGCGACATAGATGGTGTCAGGTACGGCGCACTTGCGATGCTGCCGTCAGGCAGAGCAGGGAGGCCGGGCTACTCGGCGGTGTGGCTGAGGATGGCTTCCCACACCTGGGGCCAGACCGCCTCGGGCAGCTCGTGGCCTACCCGGTCCAGTGTCACCATGCGGGCCCCTTCGATGGCCTCCACGGTTGCCTCGCCGTGGGGATAGGGCAGGATCGAGTCCTCGGTGCCGTGGATGACGATGGTCGGCGTCGAGATGCTGCGCAGTTTCGCCGACCGGTTCTCCTCGTCCATCAGCGCTTGGCCGTGGTTGTTCATCGCCGGCCAGTTCGCTGCCCTGTCGTACTCGCGCTCGAAGATCGCCGTGAAGCGCTCGACATCGAACGGCACACGGCTGCCGGCGAGCGCCCCGAACATCTCGAGCCGCGACTGCACCCGATCCTCACGCGTCAGCGGCGGCTCCAGCATGTATTTCATGTTGACCTCGATGACTTTCGGCTCCGGCGGCGGCAGGTCGGGTGTCTCCCCCATGAAGATCGCCCGCGCGATCTCCCCGCCGGAAGGCGTCGACATGATCGAGGTCATGGTCCGGATGCGCCCGGGATGGTCGATGGCGACCTGCTGGCAGATCATCCCGCCCATCGATGCCCCGACGAGGTGTGCGCTGGCGAGGCCGTAGGCATCGAGGACGCCCACTGCGTCGTTGGCCATGTCGGCGAGCCCGTAGGACTCCTGCTCGAGATCGAAGCTGGTGGTCTGGCCCGTGTCCCGGTTGTCGAAGCGGATCACGTAGCGGCCAGCGTCGACGAGGCCAGCGATGAAGCCTTCCTCCCACAGGATCATCTGAGCGCTCGCGCCCATTACCAGAAGGATGGGGATGTCCGCTGGGTCGCCGAAGTCCTCGGTACAGATGTCGATGCCGTTGGCCTTGACCATTCGCTCAGCCATGTCTCCCCCTCTGCTGCGCCTCTGACGCTAGCCCTGGCCCGAAGCGGCCGACGTGCCATGATCAACGGCGCAGATCGGCGCCGTCAGTCAAGGGATCGGAGCAAATGATGGGAATCGAACTCGACACCAGGGGCGGCCCGACGAGCGGGCCGTACTACGAGGACTTCGAAGGCTTCAACATGCCCGAGCCGCCCGGCCATGGGAGCCGCCGGATCCCGCGTGGAGACTTTCCCACCGGTCCTGAGGTCGGCACCCGACTGCCCGACATCGTGGCCACCGACCAGACCGGTCGTCAGGTGGACCTGCACGCCGACCGCGACGGGCAGCCTGCCGTGGTGGTGTTCTACCGCTCGGCGGTGTGGTGACCGCCCTGCCGCACCCAGCTGGTCGAGCTGGAACGAGGCATGGATGCCTACCGGGCGGCGGGCGTCCGGCTGTATGCGCTGAGCTACGACGAACCTGACGCGCTGGCCGACTACGCGGAGGCTCATGGCACCACGTTCACGCTGCTGTCGGATCCCGACAGCGAGGTGATCCGGTCGTTCGGGATCCTCAACACGCTGATCCCGCCCGACGACCACCCGTGGTACGGCCTCCCGTTCCCGGGGTCGTACGTGGTCGACGCAGACGGCATCGTCGTGGCGAAGTTCTTCGAGCACAACTTCGCCATCCGGCCGGGCCCCGAGCAGCTGCTTGCCGCCGCACTTGGTCAGGAATTCCAGGTTCCGACGCCAGCGGGCGACGACGCAGCCGATCGGGTCTCAGCAGACGTGCGGATCGACGGGGATCGCCTGCCGATGGGCGTCACCCGCCAGATAGTCGCCACGTTCCGGGTTCCCGAGGGTCAGCATCTGTACAGCGAGCCGGTGCCCGACGGCTTGGTGGCCGCAGCAATCGAGCTCGACGACAACGACGGGATCCTGTCCTACGAACCGGTGATGCCGCCTACCTCGCCGTTGACGCTGTCCGGTTCGGGCGACACGCTCGCCGTGTACGAGGGCGATGTCGTCCTGCGGCTGCCGGTTGCTCAGAACGCACGCAACATGCAGAAGGATGACGACGGCCGCTTCGTCACCATCAGCGGGCAGGTCCGCTGGCAAGCCTGCGACGACGCCGAGTGCTTCCTCCCCGAGTCGATGCCGTTCAGCTTCCGCGTCGAGGCGGGCTTCCCAGTGCTCGGCGACATGGGCCCCGGCGTCGGCCGTGTGCCGGCAATGAACGGCGCGCAGCACTTCCAACGCCTGATCGACCGCCGTGCCGGCACCGAGACCAGAGCCGAAGACCAGTGACCGAACCCACTGCCACCGACGACAACCCCTACGGCCGGGGCTGCGCCTGCGTCGATGGTGAGTACGTGCCGGTCGGCGAGGCCAAGATCTCGCTGCTCGACGCCGGTTTCAGCCGATCAGACGTCACCTACGACGTGGTTGCCGTGTGGAACGGGAAGTTCTTCCGCCTCGATGCACATCTCGACCGGTTCGAGCGCAGCATGAAACACCTCCACATGAACCTCGGCCTCGACCGCACCGAGATGTCGGAGATCCTTCACGAATGCGTCCGGCGGTCGGGGCTACGCGAGTCCTATGTCGAGATGATCGCGACGAGGGGCCGGCCGGGCCGGGGAGCCCGTGACCCGTGGACCTTCCAGAACCAGTTCTACGCCTACGCCATCCCCTACATCTGGATCGTCGAACCCGACAAGCAGGAGGCCGGTTCACACCTGATCATCGCCCGGGACACTGTGCGCATTCCCGAAGCCTCCGTCGATCCGACGGTCAAGAACTTCCACTGGGGCGACCTGACCCGCGGTGCCTTCGAGGCTCGCGCGCGGGGAGGTGGCGTGGTCGTGCTGCCCGACCTCGACGGGAACCTCACCGAGGGTCCCGGATTCAACATTTTCCTCGTCATCGATGGCGAGCTCTACACACCCGATGCCGGGGTGCTGGAGGGCATCACCCGACGGACCGTGCTCGATCTGGCCGCAGTGCAGGGACTGACCGCCCATGTGGCCCCGATCCCTGCCGCCGATGCAGGCCGCGCCGACGAAGCGTTCATGACCAGCACCGCGGGCGGAGTCATGCCAGTCACGTCAGTCGACGGTCGACCTCTCGGCGACGGGACCCCGGGCCCGATCACGATGCGGCTCCGGCAGGCCTACTGGGACGCCCACGTCGACCCCCGCTGGACAACGCCGGTCGCCTACTGACTCGCCAGTGCCGCCGAAGGTCGACGAGAGCTGGCGATGGCTATGTCAGGCGCTGGCGAGCGAAACCACCTCGAACAGTGACTCGTAGCCGGCGAGCCCTGCCGGGTCAGTGCGCTGCGGGACGCGGAACAGGATGATCTCCGCGGTCAGGCCGCTGTAGTCGGCGATGCGGCCGGCGCACTGGGCGGGCGTCCCGGTGATGGTCATGGTGTCGACGACCTCGTCGGGCACCAGTCCGATTGCCTCGCGTATCTGGCCTTCGGGCATCAGCCGGGTTGCGACGTCGGCAAATTCGGCGTAGCCGAGCTGGCGCAACTGCGAGTCGTAGTACGGGTGCGGTACCGGGTGGAACAGCCCGCAGATGGTCGCCTTGGCGGCATGTCGAGCCAGCTCTTCGTCGTCGTTGACGCTCAGGAACGACCCCATCAGGAATCCGACGCTGTCGGGGTCTCGGCCTGCATCGCCGGCGGCCTGCTGGGCTGCCGGGCGGACGATGTCGCGCATGAACTCCACCGACGACATGACGCCCACGCCGACGCCGTCGGCCACCTCGCCCGCGAGCCGCACCATCTTGGGTCCCGATGCCGACAGGTACACCGGTATCGACGGGCGGGTCGGCTCCCAGCTCGCCCGCCAGCGGATCCGGTGGTGCTCGCCCTCGTAACGCACCGGCTCGCCCGCACGTCCGGCCACGGCGCTGCGCACGATCTCGATGTAATCGCGCAGCTTGCCGAGCGGCCGGAAGTCGTCGACGCCCATGTACCACTCGTTGAAGTGACGGTTGCCGGTGCCTAGGCCCAGCGTGAAGCGTCCGCCGCTCATCTCGTCGAGATCGCGGGCAGCGATCGCCGTGAGCCACGGCTCCCGCGCGTACGCATTGGCGATGTAGGTGCCGACCGTCACTCGCTCGGTCGCGGCGATGACCGCAGCAGCCGAGACGAACGCGCTGCGCCCTGCCTCGACCGCGTACATCGAATCCATCCCCGCGGCCTCGCCCTCACGGGCCAACTCCACAAAGTCGGCCATCGTGTCCTCGAAGCCCAACAGCAGCCCGAGCGCGGGTTTCGACATGTCGGATGCCTTTCCTTTTGGGGAGATCTAGAAGATTTTGCCGACGAGGTCGGCGTTCTGGACGGCGCTCATGAGGTCGTTCCAGCCGTCGTCGGTGGCTCGCACCCACTTGGTGAGGTGCTCCATGCGCATCATCTCGGCGATGTCAGGGTCGTCGGGGTCCATAGCCACCAGCAGCTCTACGAACTGCTCGCACGCCTCGTCGCTCAGGTCAGGACCTGATGTGAAGGCGCAGTGGCAGTAGGGGCGGGTGCGCCACACCTCCACGATGTCGTCGGGGGCCAGTTCATGGCGGCGCAACAGGTACCCGAGCCATGGCTCGAAAATCACCCCGGCGTCGGCTCGGCCGTCCATGACGGCCCCGAAGATCGCCCGGTCGTCCACCCACATCTGCAGGTTGGAGTACTCGGTGGGCTCCAGATCGACGAGTTCACAATCGGACCGGATGTCGAAGCCGTCTTCGGCAAGCTGGGCCGCGGGCAGCAGGTACAGCTCGCTGGAGATGTCAACACCCAGCGCGAGCTTCCGCCCACGCAAGTCGTCGAGATCGGCGATGGCGGCATCGGCTCGAGCGACGATGAACGAGTGGACGTCCTCGTCGGTATCGCGCATCGCCAGCGTCCGGCATGTGCCCGGCGACTGAAGCAAGAGCTGCGCGTGAGCCATTGGGGCGTTCCAGGCAATGTCAACGTGGCCGTCCAGCACGGCACCGCACAGCGCGTCGTAGGTGGAATACAGCGCGTACTCGGTTTCGAGGCCGGCCTCGTTGAAGTACTTGCGGATGGCGTTCCAGATGAAGACGGCTCGCTTCGGATCGGCCGCCGTGGCGCCGATCATGAGCGGTCGCGGGCGTTCGGTCATGGGTTCATCCCCCGCCGCCCAACGTAGTGCCGCGCTCGGCGGCGTGACTCAGCTCAGATCGAATCGATCGAGGTCCATGACCTTTGCCCAAGCCGCCACGAAGTCGGCCACGAACTTGGCCTCCGCGTCGTCGCTGCCGTAGACCTCGGCGATCGCTCGCAGCTGCGAGTTGGAGCCGAACACGAGGTCGACCGCGCTGGCGGTCCACTTGAGATCTCCGGAAGCACGGTCACGGCCCTCGTAGGTGTGCTCGATGTCGGACACCTGCCACTCGGTGCCCATGTCGAGCAGGTTCACGAAGAAGTCGTTGGTGAGCGATCCGGCACGCTCGGTGAGCACTCCCTGCGACGAGCCGCCGGTGTTGGCGCCGAGCACTCGCAGGCCGCCGACCAGCACCGTCACCTCCGGAGCCGTCAGCGACAGCAGGCTCGATCGGTCCACCAGCATCACCTCGGGGCGGCGCTTGTCGTCGGCTCGCCAGTAGTTGCGGAACCCGTCGGCGGTGGGCTCGAGCACGGCGAACGACTCGGCATCGGTCTGCTCTGCCGAGGCATCGGTGCGTCCCGGCGAGAACGGAACCACGACATCGTGGCCGCCGGCGCGGGCGGCCTGCTCGATGCCAGCGCAACCGCCCAGGACGATCAGGTCGGCCATCGACACTCGCTTGCCGTCGCTCTGGGTGTCGTTGAACGCAGCCTGGACGCCTTCGAGCGCTGTGAGCACGGCTGCCAGCTCGGCCGGGTCGTTGGCCTCCCAGCCGTTCTGCGGAGCGAGCCGGATGCGTGCGCCGTTCGCGCCACCTCGCAGGTCGCTGTCGCGGAACGTCGATGCCGACGCCCACGCCGCCTTCACCAGCTCGGACACCGACAGGCCCGATTCGAGAATCGCGGTCTTGAGCGCTGCGATGTCGGCATCGTCGACCAGCTCGTGGTCGACGGCGGGGACCGGGTCCTGCCAGATCAGCTGCTCGTCGGGGACTTCGGGCCCGAGATAACGCGAAACGGGTCCCATGTCACGGTGGGTCAGCTTGAACCACGCCCGGGCAAATGCGTCCGCGAACTCGTCGGGATTCTCGAGGAACCGCCGCGAGATCGGCTCGTAGATCGGGTCCATCCGCAGCGACAGGTCGGTGGTGAGCATCACCGGCGCGTGACGCTTCGACGGATCGTGTGCGTCCGGCACCGTGCCGGCCGCAGCCGGATCGGTCGGCACCCACTGGTGAGCACCGGCGGGGCTCTGGGACAGCTCCCACTCGTAGCCGAACAGGACCTCGAAGAACGAGTTGTCCCAGGCCACCGGCGTGGGCGTCCAGATGCCTTCGAGGCCGCTGGTGATCGCATCGCCCGCTTTTCCGCTGCCGAACGTGCTCGTCCAGCCCAGGCCCTGTTCCTCCAGCGCAGCGCCTTCGGGCTCGGGCCCGACATGGGCATCGCCGTCGGCGGCGCCATGGGTCTTGCCAAAGGTGTGCCCGCCAGCGATGAGCGCAACGGTTTCCTCGTCGTCCATGGCCATGCGGGCGAAGGTCTCGCGGATGTCCCGTGCTGCAGCCAGCGGGTCGGGCGTGCCGTTCGGCCCTTCGGGATTCACGTAGATGAGGCCCATCTGCACGGCGCCGAGCGGGTTCGCCAGATCCCGGTCGCCGCTGTAGCGCTCGTCGTCGAGCCACACGTTCTCGGGACCCCAGTAGATGTCCTCCTCGGGCTCCCACACGTCCTCGCGGCCGCCGCCGAAGCCGAAGGTCTCGAAGCCCATCGACTCCAGCGCCACGTTGCCGGCCAGGATCATCAGGTCGGCCCAGGAGATCTTGCGGCCGTACTTCTGCTTGACCGGCCACAGCAGCCGGCGAGCCTTGTCGAGGTTGGCGTTGTCGGGCCAGCTGTTGAGCGGGGCGAAGCGGTGCGTGCCAGAGCCGCCGCCGCCCCGGCCGTCTTGGATGCGGTAGGTGCCGGCGCTGTGCCACGCCATGCGGATGATCAGCGGCCCGTAGTGGCCGAAGTCGGCCGGCCACCAGTCCTGCGAGGTGGTCATCACCTCTGCGAGGTCGGCCTTGACGGCGGCGAGATCGAGGCTCTCGAACTCGGCGGCGTAGTCGTACTGCTCGCCGGTGGGGTCGATCAGCGGCGAGTTCTTGCCCAGCGGCCGCAGGTTGAGCTGCTCGGGCCACCACTGCTGGTTGGCGAGCGAGCCCATGTTTGCCTGGTCGTGCAGAACCGGGCATCTGCTGGCTGGGGGTGTTGCTGCGTCGGCGGTGCTGGTGTCAGTCATTACTGCTCCTTGATGATTGCGCTTTGGATCGATGGATGGAATGTGCCGTGGTCATGGCGAACTCTCGGCGATGGCGGGCGCTGCCTGGCAGACCGGGCAGATGCCCCAATAGATGACCTCGGCCTCGTCGATCGTGAAGCCGTGGTCTTCGGCGGCCTCGAGGCACGGCCGGTACCCCACGGCGCAGTCGATGTCGACCATCCGGTCGCAGCCCCGGCACACCAAGTGGTGGTGGTTGTCGTCGACCCGGTCCTCGTATCGGGCCGCCGACCGTGCCGGCTGGATTCGCCGGATCAGACCTTCTTCGGTCAACATGGCCAAGGCGTCGAACACTGCCTGTCTGGATACTGACCCGATACTGGCACGCACGTCGTCGACCAGATCGTCAGCAGTCGCATGCGGCCGGCCGCCAACGGCGTCGAACACCGCCAACCGCTGCGCGGTCACCTGGATCCCACGCTCCCGCAGCATCTGCACAGATTCCTGAGGCATGTGGCGACTATATCAGAATATAGACTCAATCCAAAATTAGTACAGAACCAAAATCCTGCAGCCGCCAGTGAGCGACTCATGGGCCCGCTGACCGGCACTACCCCCTCGACCGAGGGCGAGACCGGCGAAGCGGTATGCACACTGATGAATGGCTGCGGCTGGGACAATTGCGGTGTGACGGGTGTCATTGATGAGCTGCTGGGGCGAATCGCTGAGTTTCACCGCAGCCGTCCGGTTGTCCCGGAGTACCCGATGGTTGCCGCGGTGCTCGACGCGCTCTACAAGGCACGCAGCCCGGCCGTGGTCGAAGCTCGCCACTTGCCGGTGCTGCGGCATCTTGAGGCAATCCAACTCTGCGGCGACGGCGCTGTGGATGCCGTGCTCGAGGAGTTCCTGTCGCTCGCGCCGGCGCTGCCGTGGATTCAGACCGCCGGCTATCGGGGCGTGCTGAGCCAGGAATTCCACGACAACTACGGCTACGTGCAGCTCATCGGCCCGAAGTCCATCGTCGAGCACCGCTCGGTACGGGTCGGCATCGGCGTCTGGGGACCGAACCTGCACTACCCCAGCCACCACCACGAGGCCGAGGAGCTGTACCACGTGCTAGCCGGCGAGCCGACGTTCACCAGCGGCGACGGTGTACCCCGAACTGCGCAACCCGGCGACGCCGTGCATCACGCGCCATGGCAGCCGCATCAGCAGGACTTCGGCGCAACGCCAACGGTGCTGCTCTACTGCTGGACCGGCGAGGTGGTGGCCGACGCTGCACTCGTCGAGGGCGCGTGCTGACGGCCCACATTCTTGTCAGCCCTCGGCAACCGCCTTGAGGTTCTCCAGCGACTGGGCGATGTTGTTGACCAGCAGGCTGTGGCGGTTCATCTTCTGGAAGAACTCCTGGTCGAGGATCGGCGAATCGAAGCTCTCGGTGACCCGGCAGCCCTCGTCAGTGGCTTCGATCTCGTAGCGCCACAGCGTCGTGCGGCCGTCTGGGGCAGGCACCTCGAAAGCCCATTCCCGGCCGGGCTCGGCGGCCACGACGACGCAGCCCGCATCCCACTTCATGTCGCCGGCCTGGTTGTAGCCACGGAACTTCGCCCCGACCTCGGGACCGGTCGAGCCGTCCTCCCATTCGGACCGGTAGCACTCGGGGCTGAACTCGCTCACGCGAGACAGATCCGTCAGGATCCCGTACACGGCCTCGGGGCTCGCGGCAATGTCGATGTTGGCGCTAGCAGAGGAATCAACCATGAGTGCGCTCCTGTCGGGAGATAGTCCGGCGAGATCGTACCCACGCCGCTCCCAAGCGACTGATTTCGAGGAACTCCTGGGCCGCCAGCTCGCCGCGAACCGTCAGCCAGCACATGCCAGCGGCTCACTACGCTGTCCCGGCCCGACGACCCGAGAGGACCGAGCATCCTGATGAGCCTTGCAACCGAGATCCAAGCCACCGGATCGAACGCGGTCACCGAGACCCCGGCCAGCTCGCCAGCCCGGGCTCTCGAGCATTTTGAGCGCCTGCTCGCACTCGAAACCGACTGCTGGGACGTGAACGAGGCAATGCAGAGCGGATCGCCGGGCTTCGTGCTGCTGCAGACCAACAGCGACCAAGCGGGCTTCGATGCCGCACACGTGCCGGGGGCGGTCTTCATGCACCACACGACGATCACCGAGGAAGCCCTGGCGCCATACCCGCCAGACACGCTGTTCGTCGTGTATTGCGCCGGACCGCACTGCAACGCAGCCGACAAGGCAGCGGTCCGGCTCGCCCGCCTCGGCCGACCTGTCAAGAAGATGATCGGCGGCGCCATCGGCTGGCTCGACGAGGGCTTCGACCTCATCAGCAGCTGAGCACGCCATGCTGGGCAGGTACACGACATCGCCGAGCAAATGGGTCGCTGATGGCCGAGGCGGAAATTTCAGGCGTTGACGCACGCCTGTTTCGAGTCCCTCTCGCCGAGGTGCTCGTCGATGCCATCCATGGCTCCCACACGCACTTCGAACTGGTCACAGCGACCGTCACGCTGAGCGACGGCAGCGCCGGCACCGGCTACACCTACACCGGCGGGCGCGGCGGGCACGCGATCCGCGCTGTTATCGAACACGACCTCGCGCCGGTGCTGGTGGGCGAGGACCCGACACCGGTCGAAACCCTCAACGACACCCTGGAGAACCACATTCACTACGTCGGCAGGGGCGGTATCGCCACGTTCGCCGTCTCGGCGATCGACATCGCCCTGTGGGACCTGCGTTGCCGCCGAGAGGAAGTCTCGCTGTGGCGACGGCTGGGTGCGCATGCTCCCGACGCACGGGCGTACCACGGCGGCATCGACCTGGCGTTCTCGACCGAGCGCCTGCTCGCCAGCGTGACGGAGTATCTCGAACGGGGCCTGTCCAGCGTCAAGATCAAGGTCGGACGCCCGGACCTCGACGACGACGCCGCTCGCGTCGAGGCTGTCCGCGCAGAAATCGGCCCCGAGGCGGCGCTCATGGTCGACGCAAACTGCTCGATGACGGTCCCAGCGGCCATAGATGCAGCAAATCGCTTTGCCGAATTCGACCTCGTGTGGTTCGAGGAGCCGACGCTTCCCGACGACTTCGACGGCTACGCGCAGATCGCCCGGGCAACGGCAGTGCCGCTCGCCATGGGCGAGAACCTGCACACGCGCTGGGAGTTCGCAGCTGCGTGCGGGAGGGCCGGCCTCGCGTACCTGCAGCCGGACGCTTCCAACTGCGGCGGCATCACCGGGTGGCTGCGCGCCGCCGCCCTCGCTCGCCAGCGCGGCCTGTCGGTCTGCAGCCACGGCATGCAGGAGCTGCACGTCAGCCTGGTTGCGGCACAGCCTGACCCTGGGTGGGTCGAGGTGCACAGCTTCCCGATCGACCAGTACACCACCCGTCCCCTGCTGATCCGCCACGACCGGGTCGTGCCGCCGGACGAACCAGGCGTCGGCGTCTCGTTCCGGTGGGATGCGCTGGAGCCGTTCGAGGTCTGAACGCCGTGATCGGCGAGGTCCCTCAGACTGGAAAGGTCACGCCCGTGACGGCTTCTGAGGCAGTCCACACTCGCCGTTGCAGATCGGTGTCGTTCGCACGGTCGCTGGATCTCACCAGCACCGGAGACCCCCGCATCTCGAACAACCCGTCGGGACCGTAGAACTCGCCCCCCGCGGCAGCGGGGTCGGTCGCGGCCCGCAGCGTGGCGAGGGCGCCCGTTGCGGCGCTGTTTCGCATCGGCCCGATCAGCGGCTGGATGAACCGGATGCCCCTGAAGTCGCGCAGGATCTCGGTCTCGGACCAGCCTGGATGTGCCGCGAGCGCAGCAGCGCGCGAACCCGCGGCCTCCAGACGCCGCTGCAGCTCGTGGGTGAACAGCAGGTTGGCCAGCTTCGACCGTCCGTAGGCGGCCGATTGGCTGCGACCCTGCTCCCTTCCGAAGCGTTCGAAGTCGATGCGGGCGCGGTAGCGGTGCGCGTTGCTGCTGACCGTGACGACTCGTGCCCCCTCGACTGCGACGATCCGATCCGCCAGCAAACCCGTCAGCGCGAAGTGCCCCAGATGATTGGTGCCCATGCGGATCTCGAATCCGTCGCTCGTCTGCCGCCGTGGCGTGTGAAATACCCCGGCGTTGTTCACGAGCAGATCGATTCGCTCGAATCGGTCCCGCAGCTCAGCGGCAGCGCGACGCACCGAGTCCAGCCGCGCCAGGTCGAGCTCGGCAAGCTCCAATCGGCTCTCGGGGTGATCTGCGGCAATCTCAGCAACCGCTGCCTCGCCCTTGGCAAGGTCTCGCACGGCGAGCACCACGAGCGCTCCCCGACCGGCCAGCGCCCGCGCCGTCTCGAGGCCATTGCCGCAGTTGGCACCCGTCACCACCGCCATCCGCCCGGACTGATCGGGAATGCGCGCAGCAGTCCATGGCTCGTTGCTCATGGGCAGCACTCCTCCAGCCCGCTCACCACGATTGTCGATGCGGAGTGCAACGCTACGGGTCCACCGACAGAGTCTCAGGCTCCAACTCGAGCTCGCAGGCAAGCGCGCTGATCGGGATTTTGTGCCTGCGGCTACTATCGAGTCGGTGACATCGATCGATCCGCTGCCGGCGCAGGCAACTGCCGGCGACGAGCCGCAGACTGTTCTGACGGACGTTTGGCAGGCAGGCGACGACGGCGATCCCGACGCGGGGCTGAGCAACGCCAAGGTCTGCCGCAACGCACGCCACTTCACGTTCGAGGGCTTTGCTGAGGGCGACGAGGACATCGCCACGTCATGGCGGAGGCTGCTCGAGCGCGAGGGCAAGTCATCGCCCGACGGCGGCTCACTGCGCGATCTGGTCCTCGGTCCCGCATCAGGGGACTGAGGCCGGCGTCGACCCGGGCTCGAACGGTGAGCGACCAGCCCTCCGGCGAGAGCCCGGCAAGCGTTGCTGCCCTGCAGACGCAGCTGCGCTCAGCCGGCTACCTGGCCAGCCGCGGCCTGGCAACCGCGACGCTCATCGGCATGCGACTCGGCCGGCCCATCCTGCTCGAAGGCGAAGTCGGCGTCGGCAAGACCGAGATGGCCAAGTGCCTCGCGCAGATCGGCGGGCGGCAGCTCATCCGCCTGCAGTGCTACGAAGGCATCGACACCTACCAGGCGCTGTACGAGTGGGACTACGCCCGCCAGATGCTGCACGTCAGGGCACTGTCGGAGAGCGAGCTGACCGACGCCGGAGCCGTCAGCGGCCTCTACAGCCCCGACTTCCTCATCGAGCGGCCGCTGCTGTCGGCCATCAGAGCCGGCAGCGATGCGGTGCTGCTCATCGACGAGATCGACCGTGCCGACGACGAATTCGAGGCGTTCTTGCTGGAACTGCTGTCGGACTTCCAGATCACGATCCCCGAAATCGGCACCATCGCGGCGACCAGCCGACCGCTCGTCGTGCTGACCTCGAATCGCACCCGGGAACTGCACGACGCCCTCAAGCGGCGGTGCCTCTACCACTGGATCGGCTACCCCAGCTTCGACGAGGAGATCGAGATCGTGCGCCTGCGTGCGCCCGGTGCCGTCGACACCCTCGCCCGCAAGGTCGTGGCCGCCGTACAGCGCCTGCGAGACATGGACTTGGCCAAGCCGCCGGGCGTCGCCGAGACGCTGGACTGGGTGGATGCGCTGGGCGTGCTGGACACCGACGACCTCGACACAGCGGCCGCAGCCGACACGATCGGCGCGGTCATCAAGGACCGTGACGACCTCGAACTCGTCGAAGCCGAGCTGGACAGGGTGGTTGCCGATGCCTGACATCGGTGTTGTCGCCGATGCCTGAGGGGGCATCGAGCCCGAACTTGCCAGGGTCGTGGCAGCAGCCTGACAGCGAGCCCCCAGAGATCGTCGAGCGGCTCGTCGGATTCGGCCATGCATTGCGAGACGAAGGCCTGCCGGTGGGCGCCGACGATGTCGTCATGTTCTGCTCCGCGGTCGCGGAACTCACCCCCAGCGACCTCGAAGACGTCTACTGGAGCGGCCGCACGACGCTGGTCCATCGTCGGGACCACCTCCCGCTCTACGACGATGTGTTCCGCAGGTACTTCCTCGGCCACGCTCCCCCGCCAGGTACCGAGCCCTTCCCCGCCGAGCCGATCTCGCAGGGGCTCAGCGGCACGCTGAATGTGCCCGACAGCGAACCCGGCGCCGAGGCGGGCGACGATCGGCCCATGGTGCTCGGTCGGCAGGCCTCCGGGGTAGAGATCCGGCGCGACAAGCGCTTCGCCGAGTGCACTCCCGCAGAGCTGGCCGCGCTGCGCCGGATCATGGCGCAGGTCCGGCTCGAACCGCCGCGGCGTCGCACCCGGCGCCGCCGTACCGACCCCTCAGGGGCACGCCTCGACATCCGCCGCATGGCCCGCGACGCCATGCGGCTCAGTCACGCCGCCCCGGCCCTGCATCGCCTGAGCAGGGCCGAGCACGCCCGCCCGCTGGTGCTGATACTCGACGTCTCGGGGTCGATGGCCGATCACTCCCGCAATCTGCTGCAGTTCGCGTACTCGATGCGCCGCGCGGCCCAGAAGGTGGAGGTGTTCTGCTTCGGCACCCGGCTGACCCGCATCACGCCGGCGCTGGACCGGCGCAATCCCGACGACGCCATGAAGCTGGCCGCAGGCCGCGTCCTCGACTGGGATGGAGGCACACAGATCGGCGCATCGCTGGACACGTTCATCCGCCGGTGGGGCCGCAAAGGGCTCAGCCGCGGCGCCACCGTCGTCATCTGCTCCGACGGGCTGGACCGGGGGGAGCCAGCCGCCCTCGCAATCGCAATGGAGCGCCTGAGCCGGCTCTGCCACCGAATCATCTGGATGAACCCGCTTGTCAGCGACCACGCGGACACGCCGCCGAGCACGCTCGGGATGATGGCCGCCGGTCCGTTCATCGACGATCTCGAATCGGGCCATGACCTTGCGAGCCTGGAGTCGTTTGCATCCAGGCTGGCCCACGTCGGGTGATCGGGGTGAGGTGGGTCGCGGCGCGATGGGTCTCGGGGAGGCGCGGACGATGAGCCGCTGGAGCGTGTCCATCCAGGCCGAAGGCGACCGCCCCGTCGAGCTGGACGAGGTGATCGCGCTGGCCGATGCTGTGGCACCGCTGGAGGGCATCGCCTCCGGCGTCGGAGCGATGGCTTACGGCGCCCAGATCGTCGTGGAGGCCGAGAACTCAGACCAAGCCGTCGAGATGGCCATGGCGGCGTTCGCTGCCGCCGTCGAGACAGCGGATCTCCCCGCCTGGCCGATGACCCGTGCCGAGGTGATCGGCGAAGACGAGTTGGGGTTCGACGAGTGAAGCTGTCCCGATGATGCGGCCCCAATGATCCGGCCCCAATGATTCGACTTGGCTCGCTCGCCGGCTACCCCTTCGAGGGACCGCGGGTACTGGGCGGGTGGACGCCGCCAGCCACCGCGGCCGTCTACGCAATCCTGTATCGGGCCGACCCCCAGATCCGCCCCCACGACTACGCGGTCATCGACGTGGACCACGCCGACGATCTGACGCAAGCCGGGCTGCCCTTCGGCCACCCCCGGGCAAAGTGCTGGGAGCAGAGGGCCGGCAACAAGTGGAACCTGCACATCTGCACCTACGAGGTGCCCGGCGGCCTGCGCTCGCATCGCGCCCAGATCGCCCGTGAGCTGATCGCCGTCTACCGGCCCGGCTGCGCGCCCGACCAGTACGACCAGAAATGGGAAGACGAGTGGATCGGCAGCTACCGGGCGCCCACGGCCGGGCCGCTCACCACCACCCGCGACCCGAGCGGCTCGTCTGCTCAGCCCCCCGAAGAGGACTCGAACTGAACGCCGCCGGCTAGTCGGGCTGGTAGCCGACGGCCTCGTGGAAGCGGCTGCGGCGCGTGCCCATGGCGGGCCGGGCCGACGACGGCTCGCGCGGCTCGGGATCGGGCTCGTAGGTGGCGCCGGCCACGATGCCCTCAGCCATGCCGTACAGCAGCGGCAAGGCGCCGGCAATGACGTCGCCGGTGTGGTTGATGCGTTCGACACCGGGCTCGACGGCTTCGGCGTCGGACTTGATCTTCCACACGAGCCGCGAGCACTCCTCGAGCAGCCCGGCGATCCGGGTGAGCTGGCTGCCCACCACAAACAGGTAGAACGCGAGACCGGCGATGAACAGCCCGATCAGGATGACGGAGAGAACTACGAGCGTCGTCATGAGCGCACCTTGTCGAGTACACGGCCCAAGAACAGGTGGTGTTCGAGGCCTTCGGTGAGCACCGCATCGACCCCGTCGGCAGCTTCTGCGATCAGCGCAGTGTCAGCGGTGTTGGCGGCGGCCCGTTCGAGCGTGTCCTTGATGATCTCCACCCGGCGCTCGATCGTGCGCACCAGCAGCACGAGCATGGTGAGCAGCACCACCACGGCCACGATCACGACGGCGCCACCGATGATGACCCCCCACCACAGGTTCTCTTGGGTGTCGGTGAGAGCTAGCAGTTCCATCTCAGCCTCCTAACCGGTTCCGGCCGCGCTTGAGGCCGTCGACGATCACCGATGCCGCTGCGATCGTCGTATTCAGCTCCGACAGCGCCGCCGTGTTGGTGACGGCGTCTTCCAGTCCGGCGTTGATCTCGGTTGCTCGATTGCCGATCGAGCGGGCCAGCATCAGGATCGGCACCACCAGGGCGACCACTGCGATCACCACGACGATGCCGATGACATAGCCGATCACCCATCCGGTGGTGGACCCGGCGTCCGAACCGTTGGCGAGTACGTGCAGCACGACGTGTCCTCCCTCAGATCGATTCGCAGAAATCGTGGACCGGCATGAGCGTCGAGTTGACCGACGGCAGCACGGTCGGCACCGTCGAGGTCTGCTCGGCGATGACGTGAACGCCGCCGGCCACTTGGGTGAGCGTGCGGTGCACCGCTGCCAGGTGCAGCACCACGCGCAGCAGCCCGACGGCGGCCGCCAAGATGATCAGGCCGCCGATGATGACAGTGACCCAGGCAACAACAGGCATCACGTCCCCTTTCAGCCCAGGAGCTTTCCGACCGAGCCGGCGTAGCGGACCGCACCGTCTGCTACTTCGGTGATCGTCTCGTCAGTGGTCGCGAGCAAGTCCTGCGTGGTGTCGAGCTCGCCGATGATCCCCACGCCGCCGGCCAGGATGTCGTCGCTGGCCTTGCGAATGCGCTCGATTGCGGCGAGCACCCGGTTCAGCAGTGCGAGCGCGACGGGCACGACCACCACGAGCAGTATCAGGTTTCCAATCCACCAGAGCACAAGCGCCTCCTCAGACGGCCTCGGGTCGGTACGGAAGGGCAAGCCGGCGCACGACGCGGGCGAGGCCCATTCGCGCGGCACGCACACCGATGGCGAAACCGCCGGCGGCCTGCACCTGTTCGACTTGGTCGGGATCGCGACCCTCAGCGAGGGCAGCGAGCCGGTTCTGAACGTTGGCGGCGAAGTCGCCCAGCAGCACCGCCGTGATGTCGCCCACAAGGCCACGGCCGTACTGTGCGGCCGGCCCGGAGAGCTGCAGATCCATGGCGACATCCACCGCCGTGCCGCCTGCAGTGGGCGCAAGGCTCGCGTCGAGGGCGATCGTCGCCTGTCCCCGACCCTTGCGATCGGTGCCGCTGGCGCTGACCGAGATCGTCCGGCCGTCCTCGTCACGGTGGGTGATCTCGGCGCTGCCGTCGAAGTCCAGCCTGATCGGTCCCAGACCGATCGATACCGTGCCGCCGTACCGGTCGTCGCCGAGATCAGTGCTCAGCTCCGTGCCGGGCAGGCATGCGGCCACCTGCGGGACATCGCCGAAGAAATCCCATACGGCCTCCGTCGGCTGTGCCACTTCGAACTGGTTGGTGATCTGCATCAAGCGACTCCCCGCTCGCGTGCGAAGGTTGTGCGGCACCCCGCACAGCAGAAGTAGAAGACCTCGTCCCCCACTTGCAGCGACTGGGCGCCTGGATCGATCTGGACCGACATGCCGCAGACGGGGTCGACGGCCAGCGGGACCTCGGGCGGCTGCGCAGTGACCGGGGCAGCGAACGCCCCCTGAGCCCGCAGCTGCACCAGCTCGGCCAGGATCGAGACCGCGACTTCCTTGTGGGTAGTGCTGCCGAGATCCAGTCCCGCGGGCACCCGCAGCGAGGCCAGTCGGTCCTCCTGCACGCCTTCGGCCGCCAGCACGGCACGCACGGATTCGCCCCGCCGGCTGGACGCGACGAGGCCCACATAGGCCGGAGCCGCCTTCAGCGCGGCTGCCAGCACATCCTCGTCGCCGTGGCCCTGGGTGGCCACCACGACCATCGATAGGGGCCTGAGCAGTCCCTCGCTGAAACCCGGCCCGCTGACCTGCTCGACACGCCAGTCGAGTTCGTGTGCCAGCGACGCCAGCGTTGCCGCCATCGGCGAGCTTCCGACGATCACCAGGTGAGGCACGGCCACGACGGGCTCCAAGTAGATCTGCAGGGCACCTTCGCTCTGGCATGACATGGCGACGGCAGTGGTGCCGGGGAGCAGGTCGCCGAATCGGTCGCTCGCTCCCAGCGCCAGCAGGCGCGGTGCCCCGGTTTCGAGTGTGGCAATGGCCTCGCGGATGAACGTCGGCTCCGCGCAGGCGCCGCCGATCCACCCGTACATCTCGCCGGATGCCGTGTAGATGGCACGCGAGCCCTGCTGGCCCGAACTCGGTCCTTCGCGCCAGACCACCGTCGCCAGCACGAACGGCTCGCCGCTGCGTGCGAGTTCGGTGGCGTGCTCCAGCACGCCCCAGCCCTCGACCGCGCGGGTGCGGCTCATGGCTCTGTTTTCACCGGCGGTGCGCCGGAGACGTCGTGGCCTGCGGTGATGGCCTCATGCACCCGATCGGGCAGCAGCGGCATGTCGATGTTGCGCACGCCGGCATCGCCGATGGCGTCGATCACAGCGTTGACGAACGCCGCCGGCCCGCCCACGGTGGCGCACTCGCCGATGCCCTTCGCACCGATGGGATGGTGCGGGCAGGGCGTGACCACCTCGTGCAGCTCAAAGCCAGGTGTCTCCCAGGCGGTCGGCAGCAGGTAGTCCATGTAGTTGGAGCCGATGCAGTTGCCGTCCTCGTCGAAGGTGATGAACTGCATGTTGGCCATTGCGTAGGCCTCGGTGAGCCCGCCCATGATCTGGCCTTCGACGATCATCGGGTTGATGCGCACGCCGCAGTCGTCCACTGCCACCACTCGCAGCACGTCCCACACGCCGGTCTCGGGATCCACCTCGACGGTGGCGATGTAGCAGGCGAACGGCCACGTCAGATTGGGCGGGTCGTAGTAGGCGTTGTTCTCGAGGCCCGGCTCCATGCCGTCGGGCATGTTGCTGTAGGCGGCGATGGCGCACTCCTGGATGGTCACGCCCCGATCGGGAGCGCCCCGCACCGAGAACCGTCCCAGCTCCCACTCGATGTCCTCCTCGGACACTTCCAGCAGGTGCGCCGCAATGCGGCGGGCCTTCGCCCGGATCTTGCGCGACACCATCGCGACCGCCGCGCCGGCGACCGGCGTGCTGCGCGAGGCGTAGGTGCCCATGCCGAACGGCGCCGTGTCGGTGTCGCCTTCCTCGACCAGAACGTCCTCGGCAGGAATGCCCAGCTCGTGGGCCACGATCTGCGCCCAGGTGGTCTCGTGACCCTGGCCCTGGGTCTTTGCGCCGGTGCGAAGCAGCGCCTTGCCGGTCATATGGACCTTCAGCTCAGCTGAGTCGAACATCTTGATGCCCAAGATGTCGTACTCGCGGCTGTTGCCCGCGCCGAGCGGCTCGGTCATCGTGGAGATGCCGATGCCCAGCAGCCGGCCGCGTCGGCGTGCTTCCTCCTTCTGGCGCAGGAAGTCCTCGTAGCCGATGGCTTCGAGGCCGAGGTCGAGGCACTTGCCGTACTGGCCCGAGTCGGTCAGGAACCCCCACGGAGTTCGATGAGGGAAGTCGTCGTCGCGCACCAGGTTGATGCGTCGGAACTCTGCCTGGTCCATGCCGAGGTCGGACGCGGCGGCCTGCACCATGCGCTCCTGGAAGAACATGGCCTCGGTGACCCGGAACGAGCACCGGTACGCAACTCCCCCAGGCGCCTTGTTGGTATAGACGCCCTGGGCGGTGAGGTGCGCGGCCCCAATGTCGTAACAGCTGAAGGCCGAGTGCATCAGGCCGACCTTGAACTTGCTCGGCTGGGCATCGGAGAAGAACGCTCCGTGGTCGGAGTCGGTGTGCATCCGCACGCCGAGAATCCGGCCGTCGTTGCGCAATGCCATCTCGCCCTTGAGGTAGATGTCGCGGCCGAAGCCCGTCGAGATGAGGTTGCCGCTCTTGTCCTCGATCCACTTGACGGGGCGCTCGAGCAGGATCGACGCCAGGATCGACACGACATAGCCCGGGTACACCGGCACCTTGTTGCCGAAGCCGCCGCCGAGGTCGGGCGACACGATGCGGATCATGTGCTCGGGCAGCTCCGCCACCAGCGCCACCGCGGCCCGGATGATGTGCGGCGCCTGGGTGGTCATGTACACGGTCAGCTTCGAGGTCGCCCGGTTGAAATCGGCGATCGAGCCGCACGCCTCGATGGGCGACGGGTGCGAGCGGGGGTAGTGCATCTCGATGGTCGACACCACATCGGCTTCGGCGAAGGCCCGATCAGTGCCTTCGCGGTCGCCGACCTCCCAGTCGAAGACGACGTTGGAGTCCTGACCGGTCTTGTCGTCGCGGATCAGCGGGGCGTCGGGCGCCTTGGCCTGGGTCGGGTTGACGATCGGCGGCAGCGGTTCGTAGTCGACCACGATCGCCTCGCAGCCGTCCTTGGCGATGTAGGGGTCGTCGGCGACGACGCAGGCCACTTCCTGGCCCTGGAACCGGACCTTGTCGGTGGCGAGAACGGCCTGGGTGTCGTACGACAGCGTCGGCATCCACGCCAGATTCCGGGCGGCCAGCATCTCGCCGGTGAGCACCATGCGAACGCCGGGGATGGCCCAAGCAGCGCTGGCGTCGATGGAGCGGATGCGTGCATGGGCCAGCGGGCTGCGCAGGATCTCCATGTGCAGCATGCCGGGCAGGACGATGTCGTCGATGTAGTTGCCCTTGCCGCGGATGAAGCGGTTGTCCTCGACCCGGCGCCGGCTGGCGCCCAGGCCGCCGATCTTGATCTCGTCGAGCGCCATCTCAGCCCTCCTCGCCTGCGTCGGAGCCAGCGCCGTCTGCGCTGCCGTCGTCGCTGTCGTCTGCCGCGCCGCCGAGCTTGTCGGCGGCCCACATCACCGCCTTGACGATGTTCTGGTAGCCGGTGCAGCGGCACAGGTTTCCCGACAGCGCCCAGCGGATCTCGTCCTCGCTGGGGTTCGGATTCTCGTCCAGCAACGCCTTCGCGGCGAGCATCATGCCTGGGGTGCAGAAGCCGCACTGCAGGCCGTGCTCGTCCTTGAAGCCTTCCTGGATCGGGTGCAGCTCGCTGGCGGTTGCCAGGCCTTCGACTGTTCCGATGTCGTGGCCGTCGGCTTGGACTGCGAACATCGTGCAGCTCTTGACCGGCACGCCGTCATAGAGCACCGTGCATGCGCCGCAGTTGGTGGTGTCGCAACCGGTGTGCGTGCCTGTCAGGCGGAAGCCGTTGCGCAGCAGGTGCGCCAGCAGCAGCCGCGGTTCCACATTGGCAGCGCGCTGCTCACCGTTGACGGTCAAGGTGACCCGGCGAACCGGTACATCGTCGCCGAAGCTGGCCGGTACCTCTTCGAACAGTGTGCTCATGTCAGGCCGCCTCTTGTCCGGATCGCTGGATCTGCTCCCCGATGCGTCGCACGAAGGTCGCCACCACGTGGCGCTTGTAGTCGGCGCTCCCCCGGTGGTCGGAGCGTGGCTGAGCCGCCTCAGCGGCAAGCTGCGCTGCAGTGTCGAGGGCATCGCCGTCGAGCGACGTGCCGACCAAGGACCCAGCCGCTTCGGCAGCGTTGATGGTTGCCGGCCCGACACCGGTGAGCCCGATGCCGGCCCGTGAGACGGTGGCGCCCGACATCTCGGCGGAGACGGCCACGCCGACCGTGGCAAAGTCGCCCACCCGGCGCTCGAGCTTGAGGTAGCCGCCGGCCCTCGTCCCGATCGCTGCGGGCACGACGGCTTCGACGGCGATCTCGTCCGCGGCCAGCACGGTCTGGAACGGACCGTCGATGAGGTCGTTCACTGCGATGGATCTCCGCCCGTTCGGGCCCTGGGCGACGATGGAGCCGCCCAGCGAGACCATCACCGAAGCCCAGTCGCCCTGGGGGTCGGCATGGCACAACGAGCCGACGAGCGTGCCCCGTGTGCGCACCAGCGGGTCGGCCACCACCGGAGCCGCCGCAGCCATGGTGGGTTGGGATGCTGCGAGCGCCGCCGACTTCTCAAGATCTGCGTGACGGCACAGCGCCCCGATCCGGTACGTGCCGTCGGCGTCTGGATGGTGGTAGTCGAGACCGGCGATGCCGTTGATGTCGATCAGCATGGCCGGGGCGGCAAATCGCAGCTTCATCATCGGGATGAGGCTCTGACCGCCTGCCAGGATCTTCGCTTCGCCGTTGGCGTCGGCGAGCAGAGCAATCGCTTCAGCGACGGTCGCCGGCGCCTCGTAGCGGAATCGGGATGGGTACATGCGACCGCTCCTCGTCTAGGGCGCGCCGGGCCCGCCGGGGTCAGGCACCGCTCTCGGCATTCCCTCTGCATCCGGATCGGGACGGCGTTCTTGGTGCGGGGGCCACGGACCTTGCACCGGCTGCCCCGCAACCTTGAGGTAGTCGATGATCTGCGGCCACGCCCAGATCGTCGGGCTCGCGCCTTCCTTGGGCGCACCCTCGATCACCTCGTACAGCCGCGGGTTGCCCGCGCTGTGGCCCGATGACTCGATCGGCATGGACTCTCCTTCCCCCTCGGAGACCCGGCCGGATCTGTTGTGCATGCGAACTTACCACCGCGCATTTGTGCGCTTCGGACGAAGGCCGGTCTTGAGTCGCCGACTGAAGCGCGTCCGTTGGCGGGCGAGCGACGCGCCTGCGCCGATCAGGTCCGGCCGACGAGCAGGGTGAGCTGACCTGTCTTCTGCTGCTTGCCTGTCTGCAAGACGCGTCCGGTCGGCACGGTCTCGAGCGTCACAGCGCCGTCGTCGAAGCCTGCACTGACGGACTCAGCCACCAGGTCCATGTCGCGCATCGGACCCCAGAAGGGCTCATGGTTGTAGTAGGTGTCCCAGTCGATCATCGCCTGGGTGACGGGGTCGACGCCGGCGTAACCGGCGAAGTCGGCGTGCGCCATGAGCCCGCCTGGGGCCAGCAGGCGACGACACTCGGCGAACATCCGGCGCAATGCCGCAGGCGACATCTCGTGGATCACGATGTGCGAGACGATCAGATCGAAATGCTCGTCGGGAAAATCGGTGCATTCCGCGTTCTGCTGCGAGAAGTGCACCGCCCGACCGAGCGCCTCAGCACGCGCATGCGCGTAACGGAGTACGGGCGCTCCGAGGTCGATGGCGTGGACCTCGGCGTCGGGGAACGCCTCGACGTAGGGCAGCGTCGAGTTGCCCGAGGTGCAGCCCATGTCAAGGATTCGACGCGGCGAGAAGTCGGGATGCGAGACCGCCAGGAAGTTCTGGCAGAGGGACTGCCCGTAGTCGTCGTTGAGGGCGCCCATCTGGCCCATCGCGTACACGTACACGCCCCGGTCGAACAGCGCCCCGACCGACACGTCGCCGTCCATGTACTCGCCCCGGTAGCCGCCCGGCATGGCGTGGATATCGACGTCGGCGTTGTACCAGGGGATCTCGAGATCGGGGTCGAGGCGCAACGACCCGAGCCCCGCATCGGCTGAGCGAGCACGCTCCGCGAGTTCGTCGGCCTGCCGGGTAATGGCATCGCCGACCGAGCTCCACAGCAGGTGCTGGCTGGATCGGCGCACCGAGCTCCACAGGCGGTAGTACGTGTCCGAGCTGAGCGCTTCGCGGACTTCGTGACGGTCCTTCGGCTCGTCGCCGTGCTCGTCTATCCACTGCGGGCGGGCCCGCTGGTCGTAGATCTCGCGCACGCCAGGGCTGACCCGGGTCGCAATGTGCGACTTCAGGGCCTGCACGAAGCTCTCACGTGCGAGCTCGTCGTGCGTCTCGGTGGGCAGGAGCGGGTGTGTTTGCTGGCTCATCTGGCTGTTCCCCGTCTAGAGCTCGGCGAATGCGCGATCGACGACCTGGAGATACCGGTCCTGTGTCTCGCCGGCCAGCGCCTCTTCGCGCATCTCCTCGAAGACGCGATAGACGCGACCGGCGTACGCGGCCGCCTCCGCAGCTCGGGCTGCGGCCTGGTCGCCGTCGGGCCGGTAGGCCTCGATCGCTGCCGCGACGTCGATGCCGGCTTGTGCGAGCACCGCTTCGAGCGTGGCTTGCCGCTCACGCAGCGCCCACACCTCGGCTGCGAGCGCCGTCACGATCGCCAGGACCGCATCGGTCGCGCCATCGTCATCGAAGAACGTCGGCCGTGCGCCGCGCGCCGTGGTCGGAAACGTCCGCCCCTCGACCGGCTGGGCCTGCGGCGCCGTCGACTCGCCCATCTCCCTAGCTTCTCAGACTTTCGCTCACCGGTTGGCGGTGCGCCGCTGAGTTACCCAGCAGGCGGCTACCGGTCCCCGTCGACCCGCCGGCCTTGGGCGAAGACGTCGAGGATCCAGGTGGTCGCTGGCGAGTAGACGTCGATGAACACGGCCGGTTCGTCGCCGAGGACCTCGCCGCCGTGGGGCACACCGCCCGGCGCGTACCAGCAATCGCCCGGCCCGATCTCACGGGTCTCCTCGCCCACCCTCAGCAGCATGCGGCCAGCCAGCAGCACGCTGAACTGCTCGTGAGGATGGCTGTGCATCTCATAGGTCCCGCCCGGCTCGTAGACCGCCCGGATCAGATGCATGTGCTCGCCGGTCACGATCTGCGCCTCGACCCGATCGGCATCCCAGCGCGTCGTGTCGAGTTCATCCCAGCGGAAGATGCGCCGGCCCGAGATCTCGGCCCCGTTCTCGTTGAACTGCGGCTCGCTCATGCTGCCCCGTTTCGGGCTGTGATATGGCGGTCTGCGACCTGTACTCCGAACATACACTGGTGTAGGTAGCAGGCTGACAGGCCTGACAGCAGCAGCGTGGGGCTGCTCGGGGGGTGATGCGATGCCCTTGACGTCATCGTCGCCCGAAGGCGGGCGCGCAGCGTGGAACTACACGCCTGAGCTGCCGCTGCGCTCGGCGCCCTTCCTGCACTGGCCTCCACGGCCCGGCGCAATCGCGAAGCACCTCGGGCGAACGTGGCTGCCGCTGAGGTCCCGCTTCTTGATGCTGGCTGTGGCGTTTGGCCTCTGGGCGTGGTTCATGCCGTCGCTCGAACGCACGCAGAGCTTCGAATTCGGCTGGGTCTTCGGGATCTGGCTTCGCAACCTGATCCTCGTGACACTCGTCGCCGGCGGACTGCATGCCTGGTTCTACATCCTGCGCCGCCAAGGCGACGGGCTGCAATACGACTCCCGGCCGTTCGGTCGGAACAAGCGGGTGTTCCTGTTCGGCAGTCAGGTGAGGGAGAACGTCGTCCTCACGCTCGTGCCTGCCGTGCTGATCTGGACTGGCTTCGAGTCGTTGCTGCTGTGGGCGTACGCCGACGGGCATGCACGCCTGATCAGCTTCGACAGCAATCCCGTCTGGTTCGTGGCGTTCCTGGTGATCATCCCGTGGTGGTCGATCCTGTACTTCTCGGCCCATCACCGGCTGCTGCACACCGGCCCCGCCTACCGTCACATCCACTCGTGGCACCACCGCAACACCAACGTCGGCCCGTGGTCAGGGCTCTCGATGCACCCCGTCGAGCACCTCGCTCTCTTCTCCGACGTGGTGCTGCTGCTGTTGGTGCCGTCGCACCCGCTGCACCTCTACTTCATGATGATGCACCACGGCCTGGGAGCGCCCCTGTCCCACACCGGCTTCGACGCCCTGCTGCTGGGCCCGCGCACCCGTCGCCAGGCCCGTTTCGAGTTGGGCGACTTTCACCACCAGATCCACCACCGGTTCATCGAATGCAACTACGGGGGCCACGAGTCGCCGCTGGACGAGATGATCGGCGCCTGGCACGACGGAACGCCAGAGGGCGCTTCGGTGCTCGCCCACCGCTCCCGCAAGCGAACCGAAATCCGCTGAGTTCAGGGGTGCACCCGAGTTTGTGCATGGGGAAACGGAGGACGGCCCGATGATCCTGACGCTGTGGGCCACACCTCGCTCGGTCTCCACCGCATTCGAGTGGATGATGCGCCAGCGGGGCGACTTCGAGTGCTTCCACGAGCCGTGGAACGAGCTCTACTACTACGGCGAGGATCGCCGATCGCAGCGAGACGCCCACGTCGAGGCGCGTCCTGGCCACACCTATGCGGCGCTCTGGGACCGCCTTTCGGAGCTCTCGCGGGCGCAGAACGTGTTCGTGAAGGACTTCGCCTACTCCGTCGAGCACGACCTCGACGATCGCAAGCTCGCCGCCATGACCCACACCTTTCTCATCCGTGACCCACAGCGGGTGGTGCAAGGGCTCGGGCATCACTGGCCCGACTGCACCTGGGGCGAGGTCGGGTTCGAATCGCTGCACCGCTTGTTCTGCAGGATCGCTGAGCGCGACGGCGCTCCCCCGCCCGTCATCGACGCGGCCGATCTGACCGGCGATCCCGCAGGCACCACCCGGGCCTACTGCGAGGCAGTCGGCATCGAGTACGTGGCCGAAGCGCTGGTGTGGGAACCGGGCGAGCGCGCCGAGGTGAGCTGGTACGGCGAGGGCACCGGCCCGTGGCACGACGCGCTGCGTCAGAGCACCGGCATCGCGCCGCCTCGCACCGAGTATCCGCCGCTGGAAGACTCGCCCCGCCTGGCGGAGATGTACGAGCGCAGCCTGCCGCTGTACCACGCCATGGCCGCCCACCGGCTCCGGCGAGCGCCCTAGCGGCCGCGACCGTTGCCGCTGAGCCGCCCGAGTCAGTAGACGTACACCATGCGACGCATTGTCATCGGCCTGCTTGCTGCGTTCCGGAAGGCCGCCCAGATCGCACGGCGAATTCGTGGCGTCACCGACGACGACGTAGCCGAGCAGCGTGTCACGAGCGGGCAGTCGTGGAACGAGTTCTGCGATTCTCTCAAGGCCGCGGGCGCCGCGCTGAGCTTCCCAGGGGCACCGCAGGACCCCTTCAGCCAGGCGGAGGGATACCGCTACCTGAGCCGCATCACGAGGGCAGGCCTGATGGCTTTCGTCGAGCACGCCGACCCCAAGGCACCTGTGCTGCATCGCGTGGTCAATGAGAACACCAAGATGGGAGCGGACAATCCCGACAACTTCTACCTGACGGCTTCGCTCGACGGGAACTACGACTACAGGATCACCGGCCGGCGCAACACCATCGCCTACCTGAGCTTCGGGACCCAGTCCGGCAACTACGGCCAGGGAGGCGGGCTGCCCCCCACCGGCTACATCGAATCCGACGAGATCGAGATGGAGGCCGACGGGCGGTTCGAGCTGGTGCTCAGCAGCAGCCGCCAGGACGGCAACTGGCTGCCGATGACTCCCGAGACTGGCGCGCTGGTGGTGCGTCAGACCTTCGGGGACCGCGGCGCCGAGACACCGGCAGAGCTGTCGATCGAGCGCATCAATTGCACGCCAGAGGAAGCCCAGCCTTCACACCTCACCGCAGCGGCGCTGGACGAAGGCCTCGGCAAGGCCGGGGCACTGGTGATGGGTGCACCGCTGCTGTTCGCCAAGTGGGCCCGTGACTTCTCCAGGCACAGCAACGAGCTGCCCAGATTCGACCCGGATACCTCGCTTGCCGCCGGCGGCGACCCCAACATCGCCTACTACCACAGCCACTGGGCGCTGGAACCCGACGAGGCGCTGGTGATCGAAGTCACGCCGCCGGAGTGCGAGCACTGGAACTTCCAGCTGAACAACTACTGGATGGAGTCGTTGGATTATCGCCACTTCACCGTCCACACCAACATGCACCTCGCCCGGTACGAAGACGACGGCTCGGTGCGCCTCGTCGTGGCGCACGACGATCCCGGCTTGCCCAACTGGCTGCAGACCGCCGGCCATACCTTCGGCACCATGTGCTTCCGCTGGGTTCGGGCCGACGAGCACCCCCAGCCGGCGTGCCAGGTGGTCAAGCTCGCCAGCCTGCGATCGACATGACCTCCACGGACTATGAGCACCCGTACCGCCCTCTGGGGGTGCGAGCCTTCAACCTTCTCGGCACGGCCGGTGCCGACTTCGGATTGTCGGATCGCCTCGACGTCAACTCGCTTCGTGACGCCGCGCGACGCAGGACCGGTCTCAGCGACTTCGGCGACGATGGCCACGCAGAGGCCCTTGAGGTCCTCGTCGCGTCGATCAACGACGAGGCCCGGCTCACTCCGATCGGGCGGGTGATCCAGAAGTCACGGCTCACCGATGCGCTGGTGCAGCGCTTGCGGATTCAGGATTTGGTGACGCGGCACCCCGAGATCGAGAACATTGATCTGGGCACGATCATCCTAATCACCGGACTGCAGCGCACCGGCACCACCCTGTTGCAGCGGCTGCTGTGCTCGCACCCTCAGATCCGGGGCATCACCGGCGCGGAGGCGCTCGTGCCGGTGGCGACAGGCGAGACCGCAGAACGCTCCGAGCGGTCCCGCCGGTGGCGTGCGATGCTCGCGCAGCGAACCGTCTCATATCTGGCACCCGATTTCCAGGCGATCCACCCGGTGGGGCACGACCAGGCCGAAGAGGACGTCCTGCTGCTCGACCTGAACTTCATGAGCCAGACAGCCGAGGCCACCATGACGGTGCCGGGCTATTCCCGCTGGCTGGAAGATCAAGACCACATCCAGAACTGCGAGTTCCTCCGCCGGGTCCTGCAGGTGCTGGCATGGCAGCGCCCCACCGGCGCGTGGGTGCTCAAGACACCCCATCACCTGGAGCACCTTGACGCGTTCTGCACGGTGTTCGGGAGCGCCTCGGTGGTCCAGGCCCACCGCGACCCCCGTGTCACGTTGGCCTCGTTCTGCAGCATGGTCCCCCACGGCCGCGGCATCTTCAGCGATCAGGTCGACCCAGCGGAGATCGGCCGGCACTGGTGCCGCAAGACGCAGCGGATGGTGGAGCGAGCCATGCAGGTTCGAACCGGTTCACTGGCCGGCCAGTTCGTTGACGTGTCGTACTACGACCTGATCGCCGATCCGATCAACGAAGTTCGACGGATCTGCGAGGCGACCGGCGTCGGATTCGATGCAGTGGCCGAGAGCGAAGCCGAGCAGTTCATCGCGGCGAACCCCCAGAACCGGTTCGGCAGGCACGTCTACCGGCTCGATGACTTCGGTCTGACCGAGCACGGCGTCGACGAGACGTTCGCTGCGTACCGCGAGGCCTACGCGATCCCGTTCGAAGACGACCAGCACGGGTCACCGAGCGCCGATCCCCCGCCGTCGCCGTCGGCAGAAGACAACGTGCCCGCGAGCAGGGGACGGCCGGAACGCGGTCTCGGTGACCGTGGCTTCGTCGGTGCTGCAGTGACGGCCTTCCGTGATCTCCGCAATCCCAAGGCGCCGGATTTCGCACCGGTCCCCGACGGCGTGAGGATCGACGGCACGACCTGCTTGGTGACCGGCGCCAACAGCGGGCTGGGCAGGGCGGCCGCCGTCGAGCTGGCACGGCGTGGCGGCCGCATGGTCCTGGCTTGCCGTCCTGGCCACGACGGCGTCTGCGAGGAGATCAAGCGCGAATCCGGTTCGGAATCGGTGGAGCTGGTCGAGGTCGACCTCGCCGATCTGCGGTCGGTGCACCGTTGCTGCGACGAGCTGCGTGATCGTGGGATCCGCATCGACATCGCGCTGATGAATGCCGGCCTGATGACGCCTGCCGCGCAGCGCTCTGCACAGGGTTACGACGAGATGTTCGCGGTTCATTTTCTGGCCAACCGGGTGATGATCGACCGCTGGCTGCCTGACGGCGTCGTCGCCCCGGCAGTTCCCGGGGGTGACCGGCCACGGATCGTGTTCGTGTCCTCGGAAGCGCACCGATCCAGCGCTTCCATCGATTTCGACCGCCTCGGCGAGTTCGTCCCATATGGAATGAAGGACAGCCTGCGGCACTACGGCGTGAGCAAGCTCGCGCTGTGCACCTACGCAACGGAGTTGTCGCGCCGGCTGAATCGCCGTGGTGAGGCCGACTGTGGCGTCGACGGCGACGAGAGCGAACGGCTCGAGGTGGCAGTGCATGCGCTGTGCCCGGGAGGGGTTGCCACCAACATCACCCGCGGCGCGCCTGCGCCGCTCCGATCGGTCGTCGACCCGCTGATTCGACTGTTCTTCCGGTCGCCCGAAGACGCCGTCGAGCCCGTCATCTGGCTGTGCTGCGCGCCCGAAGCCGGCAGCTCCACTGGGCTCTACCTGCACCTGATGCACCGCAAGCAGGTGTCCGAGAGCGCGGCCGACCCCGCAATCGGGGCCAGGCTGTGGGAAGCCAGCCAGGTCATGGTTGAGCAATCGAGGGGCCTGCAATGAGCGCAACGCTGCCCGCCGAGCTGCGGCTGACCC